>CAWJOG010000010.1:0-541130 GCA_963844435.1 Vicinamibacterales bacterium
CGGTCATCAATGGCACGAGGGCCGACATTCGCGGGACGCTCAACGGGTTTGGTCCCAACGGGCACAGTTTCCAGATCCAGCCGAGTAGGAACCTCCAGGGCGCGGAAAGACCTGTGGTCTCGAATCCCGAGGTTGCAGCCGCCGGAGTCTTCGTCCGATCACGGCCACTGCTGCGCCCCGTGCAGGATGCGAACGAGGTAGGTCGCGTCCCCGCGCAAGGCGTAGACCACGGCGCTGCATCTGTACCAGTCGCTCGGCTTCGCGCGTCACTGCCAGTTCTACGAGGCGCTGGCGATGCCCTGAGATCATCACCACACACAGCGAGTATGCGACGCAGCGCGGCTTCCAGGCTCGACCACACGCTCCTTACCAGGAGGCGCGGACTGGTGAGCCGAATGAATTGCTGGCAAATCGCCGATCGCCGAGGAATGGAAAAGGGCCTCCGATAGCATCGGAAGCCCTTTGAAATCAGCGCACTCCGAGTTGGCTGCGTGGGGACGCAACCGACTGTGCTGGGCGTTTCAGTGGGCGGCTGCATAGGGGTCCACAGGCTGGAGGCGTGCCGAGCGAAGGCCGCACGGTCCCTTGCTGCACTCGAGACGCCGTTATAATGGCGCGCCCAAACGGAGCCACTGAATGCGTCCTGGCGAGTCCCTCGGCGACTACCAGCTCCTCACCTTACTCGGTGCGGGAGGGATGGGGGAGGTTTGGGCCGCGCACCAGCAGACACTCGGCCGACGCGTGGCCCTGAAGCTCTTGCCGGAAGAGGTCACGCGCGACCCGTCGCGGATCAGCCGATTTGAGCAAGAGGCCCGGGCGGCGTCGGCCCTCAGTCATCCAAACGTCGCTCACATCTACGCCTTGGGCCAGACGGCGGACGGCCAGCGGTACATCGCGATGGAACTCGTCGAGGGCGAGACGCTCCGTGCGCGGCTTCGCAGCGGCCATCTTCCACTTCCGGAGGCGATCCGGTTCGCCGTGCAAGTTGCCGCAGCACTCACCGCCGCCCATGCCGTCGGCGTCATTCATCGCGACATCAAGCCCGAGAACGTGATGATCCGGCCCGACGGCTTCATCAAAGTGTTGGACTTCGGGCTTGCGAAACTGGTGGCCTCCTCGCCGAGCGACGTGGCGGCCGCGACCCGCACGATGGTGCACACCGACGCGGGCACCGTGTTGGGAACGGTGGCCTACATGTCGCCCGAGCAGGTCCGTGGCCGCGAGGTGGACCAGCGGACCGACATCTGGTCGCTGGGGGTGATGCTCTACGAGATGGTCGCGGGGCGATGCCCGTTCGCTGGCGAGAGCCGCAGCGACGTCATGGCGGCCATCCTCGACCGGGAGCCCGCGCCGCTGGCGCGATTTGACCCGGATGTTCCCTCGGAGCTTCAGCGCATCGTGGGCAAGGCGCTGCGCAAGGATCGGGACGAGCGCTATCAGGGCATGAGGGACCTGCTGCTCGACCTGCAGGCGCTGCGCGAGGATCTGGCGAGGGAGGCAAGGAGCAGCCACGCGGAGGGTCGTCCACCCGACGCGCACCGCGCCCCCGCCTCCTCTCATCTCGCCGACTGAGCGGCTGCGGGCCTACTGCCAACGCGTGCTGGACGACCCGCGCCTCCAGCGCTATCGCATCGACGAGCGGTTCGTGCGGATGCGGGTGCTGCTCGACCAGGGTCGTGACGCGGACGCGGGCCGCTGGGCCGATGCAGGCATCGAGGCGCGCGACCTGCCGGATCTGCTGGCCCAGTTGGCGCGCCGGGCGCCGGCGAACGCGGTGGTGGTGTTGGGGGCGCCGGGCGCCGGCAAGAGTATGTTGCTGCGCCAACTGCAGACCGAGACCGCGCGGGCGTGTCTGGCCGATCCCTCGGCGCCCATCCCGTTCTTCGTCGCGCTGAATGCGTACACGGCCGACGATCCCGACCCGCTGACGTGGTTGCGCGGGCGCTGGGCCGAGGACGGGCACGGGCTGGAGCCGTTCGACACGGTGCGGCGGGAGGGTCGGCTGCTGCTGATGGCCGATGCGCTGAACGAGGTGGGCCACCACGGGGACCTCGGCGCCCGTCTCGACCGGTGGCGCGACATGCTGCCCGCCTTCGTCAGGGACGGGAACCGGGCGGTGTTCACCTGCCGGACGCTGGACATCGGCGCCGGTCTGAGCAGCCCGGAGGTGCTGGTGCCGCAGGCCGAGGTGCAGCCGCTTTCCGCTGATCAGATCCGAGAGTTCCTCAGGCACTACGCGTCCGAGCACGCGGAGGCCACGTTTGCCAGGATCACCACCGATGAGCGTCAGCTCACGCTGTACAACACGCCGTTCTTCCTCGACCTGCTGGTGCGCCAGATTCGGCCGGACGGGACGCTCCCGGCGAGTCGGGCCGCGCTGTTTGCGGGGTTCATCCGCGCTGCGCTCCAGCGCGAGATCACGGCGCGGTCGTCGCTGTTCGTCGAGGAGGGGCCGGACGCGCTGCTCCAGGAGCGCGACCGGGCGTGGCTGCACCGCCCGCCACGCGGTACGGCGCCCCACGAACTGCCGGCGCGCGGTCCGCTCATCGGCCGGCTGAGCGCGCTGGCCTTCGCCATGCAGCGCAGCACCGCCCGGCCGCACGACGAGTCGCGCGAGAGCGCTCGGCAAGTCCGGGCGCCCGAGGCAGAGGTCCTGGCTCGGCTGGATCATCGGCGCGCCCCGGACATCGTCCGGGCCGCGCAGCAGCTCAACCTGCTCGAGGCAATCCAGGGGGCCAGAGACACCGACGTGCAGTTCTCTCACCAGCTGTTTCAGGAGTTCTTCGCGGCCCGCGTGCTGGCGGAACGGCCGGAGCCGGAGCTGGTCCAAGTGGAGTGGCGGGCAGCGGCGATCGCGCCGGGCGTACACGCGCTGCTCGACACGCTGGGTCGGGGTGAGCGCCTGCCGGAGCTGCCGGCGACGGGCTGGGAGGAGACGACGCAGGTGGCGGCGGCGATGACGCCGGACGCGGACGGCTTCGTGCGCGATCTGATGGCGCCGAACCTGCCGCTGGCGGGCCGCTGCGCGGTGGCGCCGGGGGTCACGGTGGGCGACCCGCTCAGGGCCGAGCTGCGCGCGGCGCTGGTGGCGCGGTCGCGGGACCCTGCGGCGGACCTGCGTGCGCGCATCGATGCGGCGCTGGCGCTCGGGCCGCTGGGCGACCCGCGGTTCGAGCGACGCACTGGGCCATTCGGAAGCTACTTGCTGCCGCCGTTGGTCACGGTCGCGGGCGGGACGTATCGCATCGGCGCCGCCACATCACAGGAGTCCCACGAGGAGATCGAGGTGCGGCTGCCGACCTTCGCGATCGGGCAGTTCGCGGTGACCAACGCCGAGTATCAGTGTTTCATGGACGGCGGCGGCTATGAAGACGAACGCTGGTGGGAGGGCGACGCCGCGCGGGCTTGGCGCAATGGCCAGGGCACCGACGAAGGCCAGCGATGGGCATGGCGCGAGAGTCGGCGGATCATCCGGTCGTGGCCGGATTCCCAGATCACAGAATATGCTTGAGGCGGATCGACTCACGCAAGAAGACGCTGAAGAGTGGACGATGATCCTCGCCATGGACGACGCGGCGTTTGAATCCTGGCTTGAATCCTGGCTCGTGTCGCACGGTCAGCCGGGCGGGCGCTACACGCGCCCGCTTTTTTTTGACGACAGCGCATTCAACGCACCCCTACAGCCGGTCGTGGGCGTGTGCTGGCACGAGGCGCGCGCCTACTGCGCGTGGCTCTCGGCGCAAGACGGACCGGACCTACCGGCTGCCCACCGAGCACGAGTGGGAGGCGGCGGCGCGTGGTCAGGCTCGCCGCCCCTATGCGTACGACGGCCAGTTCGACCCTGCGAAGGGCAATACGGCCGAGACGCGGCTCAAGCGGACGACGCCCATCGGCGTCTTCCCGGAGGGTGACACGCCTGACGGCATCAGCGACCTCGCGGGCAATAGCTCGGACTGGACTTCAAGCCCGTACACCGATCGTCTCGAGGTCCCAGACGAGGCCGCGTCGGCGGGGGCTGGAGACGACGCATCCCTGGTGCGGCGGGTGGTTCGCGGCGGGTGCTGGGGCAGCGTTCGGGGTTACGCGCACGCCGCGCATCGCGTGCGCGGCGATCCCGACTTTCGCAACTTCGGCATCGGGTTTCGTGTGGTGTGTGTCTCCCCCATCCGGTGATCCGCCGACGCCGAGGTGCTGATCACTGAATGGCCGATCTGCTGATCTCTGACGGGCGCGCAGCGCCCGTCGAGTTCTTCTTGGTCTGGTACAAGTGGGGGTCGCGCGTTCCGAGCCTCGGCTGGCGACGCGGCGACGGGCCTACCCGCGGAATGCGCCGCCATCACGGGTCCAGAACGGCGCACGCTGTAATAGGATGCCGAGGTCCAGCCTTGGCACCGTCTGGCGACGTACCTCGTTCGGCGTCAGGTGGCCAAGCGAGCGGTGCGGACGGCGCTGATTGTAGTCCTCGCGCCACGCTTCGATGCGGGTATGCAACCGCCCGTGCCCCTACCGCCGCTCGTCGCTGGCACCACGGGAGCTGTCCGCGGGTGCGACGAGTGCGACCGCCTCCATCTTCCTGGTGCGCGCCTGAGCAATCGTCGCGTCGATGGTGGCCCCGGTTTCGCCCATCTCGGCGAGCACGCGGCGCGCCTCCTCCTCAGTCAGGTGCATGACCGCTGACCGCCGGATCGCCCGAGACCCCTGCGCCCGCTCGAGCAAGGTGAACATGTCGCCCTGAGGGGAAGCCTCGCAGTAGACAACGCGCGTCCAGATTGTCATAGCAGCTCGCTACGCTCGCCCATCGTCAGGGCAGGTGAACGCGTAATCGCCAGGGTCGCGAGGACACGGCGTCAGCCCCCTTCAGGGATTCAGTCCCGTCCCCGCTCGCCCTGTCGCAACTGAGGCTTTTCTGCCTCGGCGGCTCCAGACCGCAAGGCGTCGCCAGAGAACGAGTGCACCGAACCCCGTTCAGTGCTCTTCACCGTACGGAGCGTCTCGCCGCGGCGGAGGCGCAACGCACCACCACGCACAGACGTGACCGCGACGCGGTCTACCGCGCCGTCTTTCCACGACAGGTCGATTTCAAAGCCCCCGCGGGTGCGCAGGCCTGTGACGCGGCCGGACGGCCACGCCGAGGGCAGGGCCGGTAACAGCCGAATCTCGTCCTCGTCGCTCTGGACCAGCATCTCGGCGATGCCGGCCGCTCCCCCGAAGTTGCCGTCGATCTGGAACGGCGGATGCGCATCGAACAGGTTCGGGTAGGTGCGTTCCGGACTGAGGAGGAACTTCAGGATCTCGTAGGCGTGATCGCCGTCGCCGAGCCGCGCCCACAGGGCGATCCGCCAGGCGGTCGCCCACCCCGTCGCCTGATCGCCCCGGATCTCGAGCGACCGCTTGACCGCGGCCGCCAGCCCCGGCGTGCGACGGACGTCGATGTCTCGCCCGGGATACAGGCCATAGAGATGCGACACATGCCGGTGCTGCCGCTCGGGCGCCTGCATGTCCCAGTCTTCGAGCCACTCCTGCAGCTGACCGGCGGCGCCGATCCGCATCGGGGCAAGTCGGGCTCGAGTCGCGGTCCAGCGACCCTGCAGCGCGCGATCGACGCCGAGGGCGCGCGCGGCCCTGGTAACGCAGGCGAAGAGGTCACGGAGGATCTGCTGATCCATCGTCGGCCCGATGGCCAGCGACGTCCCGAACGGATGCGGGTTCTCCGGTGACAAGGACGGCGATGTCACCAGCCACCGGCCGGTCGGATCGTCGACCAGCGTGTCGAGGAAGAACTGCGCCGATCCTTTGAGCAGCGGATAGATCGTCTGCAGGTAGGCGCGGTCCCCGTTGTGCTCGTAGCGCTCGAAGAGTACGACCGACAGCCACGCGCCACCGGTTGGCCACAGGCCCCACTGCGGCCCATCGATCGGGGCCGTCGCCCGCCAGAGGTCGGTGTTGTGATGCGCGACCCAGCCGCCGGCCCCGTACATCTCGCGCGCCGTTCGCGCCCCGGTGACAGCCAGATCCTGGACCAGCGCCGTGAGCGGATCCAACGTCTCCTCGAGATTCGTGGAGAGCGCCGGCCAGTAGTTCATCTGGGTGTTGATGTTGATCGTGTACTTGCTACCCCACGGCGGCGAGAGGCTGTCGTTCCAGATCCCCTGCAGGTTGGCCGGCTGCGACCCCGGGCGGGAGCTGGCGATGAGCAGGTAACGCGCATACTGGAAGTAGAGCGAGGCGAGCGCCGGATCGCCGCCCTTCGCGAACGCCTCGACACGCTGGTCGACGGGGATCGCCGCCCGTGACGTCGGGCCGAGGTCGAGTGTCACGCGGTCGAAGAGCCGTCGATAGTCCCGGACGTGGGCGTCTCGCAACGCGTCGACAGACGTGACGGCGGCGCGATCGAGCGCAGCCGCGACCGCCGCGGCCGGGTCGCCGCCGACGTCGTCGAAGCGCTTGTAGCTCGTCGCCGCCGCAATCAGCAGCGTGACCGAGTCGGCGCCGCGCACGACGACGGCATCAGCGGACGTCGCTCGGGTGCCGCCGCGCGGCAGCACGCGAACGCGCCCTTCGAAGCGCAGCGCGCCGGTCATCGGCTGTCCGTCCGCGGTCGTGCCGCGGCCGTCGCCGTTCACGCCGCGCATCACGAGATCGCCGTCCGGCGTCGCCTCGACGGTGGCGCGCTGCGGCGTCGACAGCCGCGCCTCGAACGAGATCCGGCCGGGACGGCTCGCCGTGAGGTGGACGACGATCACGCGATCCGGCGCGCTGGCGAACACCTCCCGCGTGAACGTCGTCTCCCCTGCCGTGTAGGACACGTGCGCCGTCGCCGTGGCCAGGTTCAGATCGCGGCGATATCGTTCGACCGCATCGACCGCGTCGAACGTCAGGTGCAGGTCGCCGAGCGTCTGGTACGGCATCTGCGCGAGCGGCTTCGCCATCACGCTCTTGCCGGCCAGTGCCGCCGCATCGGCGTAGCGACGCTCGCCCAGCAGGCGCCGCACGTCCGGGATCGCGGCCTTGGCGTCGGGATTGACCGGGTCGTAGGGACGGCCGGCCCACAGCGTCGCCTCGTTGAGCTGCAGGCGCTCGTGGGTCACCCCGCCGAAGACCATCGCCCCGAGACGCCCGTTGCCGACGGGCAGCGCACGCACCCACTCCGCCCCCGCCGCGCGGCCCGTCAGCGGCGGCGTCGGCGGGCGATCCGAGGCGGGCTCGCGGTACCACAAGCTGAGGGCCGTGTCGGGTGGCGGCGCTTCGCCGACGAAGCGCGGTCCGGGTGTCTGTGCGAATGGCGTGGCGCCGAGCAGGCCGAGGCTCGTCGCGACCAGCGCGATGACGGCGGCACGCCGCCTCAACGGACCAGCCCTTCAGCGGTGACCCGTGCGGTGAACCCTTTGACCGGCCGGCCCTCTTCGTCGATGAACCGGGCGCAGAAATCCGTGGCGCCGCCGCCGTTGACGATCGCGGCACGAATGACGTTCGCGCCCTTCTTCAACGTCAGTCGCTTCGAGACGCCGTCATCGATGACGGCCTGGCGATCGTTGTAGAGACCGATGACCTCGTCGCCGTTCAGCCACCAGACCGACGCGGCATTCGACCCGATGGCGAGCCGGATGCCGGGCACGTCGCGTGGCGCGTCGACAACCGTCGTGACCCAGAACAGCACGTTCGAGGTCGGCTTGCCGAGCGCGTAGGCGAAGTGGAACAAGTTCAGGTTGTAGCCGAGCGTGTCGACGGCGTGCCAGGCGAGCTGCTGCTCGCCGACCGTCACCCGCTGCCCCGCCGCCGGCGTCGCCTTCAACTGATCGGCGAAGCGTGCGTCCTTCACCAGTTTCTGAACGGCGGGCTCGCCGAGCTGTGGCGGCACCGCGACGGGCTCCAGGACGAGCCATCGCCGGATGAAGCCAGCCGCATCGGGCGCCTTCGACGGCGAATCGGGACGCGACAGCGATGCCGCCGGCGGACGTGGTGCCGGCGGCGCCGACGCGGCCTGCTGCGTCGGCGGCTGCTGCGCCGTGGTGGGCGACTGCGCGACGCCGGCCACCGTGGCGATGCCGCCGCCGACGAACCACGCGACGGCCACCGCGCCGGACAGGGGGGAACACAAGTTCATCATGTCGTTCGCGGAGGGCGGATCACGGAGTCTTGATGGTCCATCGCTCGCGGTCGCCGTCGCCGCGGAACGTGGCCAGGGTCGGCGAGCTGCTGCCGACCGCCGACAGCGCCAATCCGCCGGCATCGGTCCGGCCCGGCACCGCCCGCGGCATCAGGCGATAGGTTCCATCGGCGAGCTGGTCGATGCGCCACAGCTGCTCGGGACCGCCAGTGAAGGCCGGGAGCACGGTCAGTTCCCGGTCCGAGGTGGCCGCCAGCACGCGGTCCGTGCCGGCGATCGCAATGCGGAAGTAGGGCGACCCGGCGTAGCCGCCCGCATTCGGCGCCGGCGTGATCGTCCACTTCTGCTGGGCCTGCAGCATGTGCGGCGCCATTCGCACGGCCACGGCACCACTCGCCCACCCATCGCCGACGTGCGCCGGTTCCTGCGACGGGATCGGCGGAGGCGGTGGGGCCGCCGCGGCGCCGGGCCCCCCGGGGCCTCGCGGTCGCGGCCCGCCGACCGGCACGCCCGGCACCGCCATCTCGAGGACGGTCCCGGTCCGCGCCGACTCGATCTGGAAGGTGCCGGCCATGAGATTTTCGCCGGCGACGGGCCAGCCTTCGCGCCAGAGCAGCGGGCGGATGTCGAGCACGCTGACGCCGCCGCGATCGAGGTCGGCTTCGTAGTGGAGCGAGAACTTCTCGACACCGTCGCCGAGGTCGATCAGGCCGAAATGCCCAGGCCCGACGTTGCGGCCGTTCGAGCCAGCGAAGAGCTTGCCGCCGCCCTGCAGCATGTCGATGCCCATGTTGTCGAGAAAGGGGCCGGTGACCTTCCGCGACCGCCCCATGCGGATGTTGTAGGTGGAGCTCGCCCCGGCACAGCACGATCCGTGCGTGACGAGCAGGTAGTACCAGCCGTCCCGGAAGATCATGATCGATGCTTCGGAGTTGATCGCGATGTCGAACGGTTTGCGTTCCGGCCGGAGCCGCCTGCCCGTCCTCGGGTCGAGCTCGACGAGGCGGATGTAACCGAAATACGAGCCGTAGGTGAGCCAGAGCGTGCCGTTGGTGGGATCACGGAACACGCCGGGATCGATCGCGTTGCAGTCCTCGACGCCGTCCGACCACACGACCGGCCCCGCGTCCTCCCACTTGTAGTCGGGCGACGCGGGATCGAGCGTCTTCCCGATCAGCAGCCCAATCGCCGACTTCGGTTGCGGGCCGGGGGCCGAATAGTAGAGGAAGTAGCGGTCGCCGCTGCGGATGATGTCCGGGGCCCAGGTATTGTTGCCCCCCTTGGCTAGGACCTCGGGACCGGGTTTTCCGCCAGGCACCGCCTGCATTACCTGTCCGGCGCGTCGCCACGTCCAGCCGTCGTCCGAGACGAACGCCGGCAGCCCGTTGCCGGTGCCGTAGACGTAGAACTTGCCGTCGGCCTGGACGACGGTCGACGGGTCATGCATCCGCACCTCGCCGTCGAGGGCCAGGACGGGCGATACCGCCAGCAGCAGCGCGCCGGCGATGGCCGCGCGTGCCAGAACACCGGCAGGCGCCCTCATTTGCAGCCCTTGGCGGCGCAGAGCGTCCGATGGAAGAACGGCAGCACGTGGTTCTGGAAGCGATCGGCGATCTTGCTCGTGTGCGTGCCCGGGTAAATCTCGAACGCGTTGGCGATGCCGTAGCGGTCGAGCACTTCGTGCAGCTTGCCGGAATCCACGCGGAGGCCGTCCTGATCGCCGACGTCGATGGCGATGGCGCGGTAGCGGCGCAGGTTGCCGATCCACTGGTCGATGAAGGCGAGCGGCGCGTTGGCGGCGAACCGGGCGAGCACGTCGGCTCGCGGCGCGCCGTCTTTCGTCGGCAGGTCCAGATAGAAGGGCGGCGCCTGCGGATTGGGGGCCCACGCCGCGGCTGCGGCGAGTTGCGCGGGCGCGGCGCCCACGGACACAAGGCCAGCGAGGCTGATGCTGACGATTGAGACCACGCTTCCGACTGCCAGCCGGGAGCGCCACGAGGCGGATACGGACATCGATGACACTCCTGGCCGGCGGCCATCGGCGATACCGCGGCACGACCGGCCGTTCTGATGGAAAACGGCGAGAGCGTATGCGTTTTCAAGCCATGGCGTCAACATTCCCAACGCTGAGAGCGCAATCCGGCACGCCAGTGACCGCAATCGCTTACAGCAACGACCGTATCTCCGACACGGCCCTTGGCTGTCAGCGGGGCGCGGGGCCGGTCGAATCGCGGACGACGAGCTCTGGTTCGACCACGAACTCCTGCTCGCTCGGTGCGTTACTCCCCATGAGGCAGTCGCAGATCACGCGCCCGATCTGGTCTCGCGGGATGTGCACGGTCGTCAGCGTCGGCACGGAGAATTGCGCCAGCGTCACGTTGTCGAACCCGGTCACCGAGACGTCCTCGGGCGTGCGCAGACCGCGAGTCCGGACCTCGCGCAAGGCTCCGACTGCCATCACGTCGTTCACGCACACCAGCGCGGTTGGTCGCGGCGACCGCGCCAACAGCATCCGTGCGGCCTGACGTCCGCCTTCGAGTGAGTCCTCGCCAGTCGCGATCTCGATCTCCAACCCCGGATGCTTGCCGGTGGCATCGCGCAGCGCCTGCACCCGCTCATTGATCGGACCCAGGGTCGTGTGGTGGCCGACATATCCGATGCGCCGGTGGCCCAGGCTGTAGAGATAGGACGACAGCTTGGCCATGCCGCTGCGGTAGTCGACCCGGATGTTGGTGATGTTGCGCCGCGGCGTCCCGACGTCGTAGAAGACGACCGGAATGGGATGGCCGCTCAGCTCGTGGATGAGCGTGGCGTCCATTTCGGACACGATGGCCGCCAGCCCCGCCGGGCGTCGGCCGAGCATCAGCCGGATGCTGGCGACGAGCCGCTCCGGGCTGTAGTCGGTGTTCGCCATCACCAGCTCGTAGCCGGCGGCGTGCGCGCCCGCTTCCACCGTCTTGTAGACGTCGAGGAAGAACGGGTTCTCGATGTTCGAGACGATCACACCGATGGTGCGGCTGCGCCCCCCGGCCAGGCTCTGCGCGTGCAGGTTCGGGCTGTATTTCAGCTCCTGCATCACTTTGAGCACGCGCGCCCGCGTCGAGCTCTTCACCGACGCGCCGTTGTTCAGCACGCGGGACACGGTGGCGGTCGACACACGCGCCCGGCGGGCGACCTCTTCGAGCGTCATCGCGGCATCCTCTCACGTCGCCCGGACAGCGGCGCCTCAGACCTTCGATCTGCAAGCGCACTTCACTAAGTTCTTGTCAGGAATTTAAGGATATATGAGACGGCCAGCCTACTTCATTGACGCATGCAATGAAAGCGCATACAGTCTGACCGCCGCGACCTCTCCGAAGGCAGGATCATCATGGACCTCTCGTCCGTACTCGAATCGCTTGGCGAGGGCCGCCCCGACCAGCCTGCCGTCATCCTGAGGCTCCATTTGATGGCGGCCGACGAAACGACCGGCGAACCCCGGCTGGTGTCGTCGTTCGTGCGGCGGACGTCGATGCCGCCGATGCTGGCCAGTCCCGACGTCGGCATCGCCTTGCAGTTCCAGGGAGAACGGCGCGTGTTCAAGCCGACTCACGTCACCTGGGACGAGACGCACTGCGTCTGCATCGTCGAAGTCGAATGGCTCGTTACCGATGCGAGCGTTGCGGAGGACATCGAGGAAGCGGCATCGTGGCCGGCGTGAAAGTCGGCGAGTCCGCCAGCCGGCCTCGACGGCTGGCAGCCCTGATCGTGCCCGACCTCGTCCACCCGTTTTTCGCGGAGCTGGCCAAAGGCGTGTCGGCGGCGCTTGCCCGCACGCACAGCCTGGTGATTGCGTCGACGGAAGAAGAACCCGAGGCCGAGCGCCAGCAGATCGCGACCTTGCTGGAGCGCGACATCGACGCGCTGTTCATCGCGTCGGTGCAGACGCGCCTGAGCGGCCTGCGCGCCGCGTCGACCAACGATCGCCCCGTCATCCTCGTCGACCGCCGGATCCCCGGATGGCCCGGTCATTACGTGGGCATGGATGATCGACGTATCGGACAGCTCGCCACCGAGCACCTCATTGCCGTCGGGTGCCGGCGCATCGCGCACATCGGCGGCGCGGGGGTCAGCACCGCCACCGATCGCTGGCAGGGCTACCGGCAGACGCTGATCCAGCACGGCCTGCCGGCATCGCGGGAGCTCACGGTCGCGCGGGCCCACGGCGACGACCTCGGCGATGTCAGCGGCCACCGGGCCATGCGTCGGCTCCTGCGGCTGCGCAAACGGCCGGACGGCGTCTTCTGCAACAACGACCCCACGGCGATGGGCGCCATGCAGGCCATCCTCGAGGCCGGCCTCGACGTCCCTGGTGACATCGCGATCGTCGGCTGCGGCGACGTCCACTATGCGAAGTTCCTGCGCGTTCCACTGACCAGCATCGCGCAGCAGCCGCACGTCATCGGCACGAGAGCCGGCGAGCTGGCGCTGGCCGCGCTGAACGCGCGGCGCCGCCGACCGCCGACGACCGTTCTGCTCGCCCCCACGCTGCAGGTTCGGCAGTCGACCGCCGGCCGGCGCTGAGTGTTCCTGAGACCCGCCGGGCCCGGGACCTCAGGAGACCGGCCCGGTGGAGTCCCTGACCACGAGTTCCGGTTCGATGATGAACTCGCGCGTCGGCGGCACCTCCTCCGACATGAGGCACTCGCAAATGGTGCGCCCGATCTCGTCGCGCGGAACATGCATCGTGGTGAGCGCCGGCACCGCGAACTGCGAGAGCGTCACGTTGTCGAAGCCGGTCACGGAAACATCTTCGGGGACGCGGCGGCCGCGCCCGCGGAGCTCGCGCAGGGCGCCGACCGCCATGACGTCGTTCACGCACACCAGCGCCGTCGACGTCGGATGGCGCTCGAGCACGAGACGGGCCGCGCGTCGGCCCCCCTCGAGCGTGTCGGCGTCGGCGACGGTCACCACCTGCAGGTCGGGGTAGCGGCTGACGGCGCTGCTGACGGCCTGCAGCCGCTCACGGATCGGCCCGAGCGTAGCGTGGTGGCCGACGCAGGCGATCCGGCGATGGCCAAGGCTGTAGAGATACGACGCCAGCTTCTCCATCCCGCTGCGGTAGTCGACCCGGATGTTGGTGACGTTGCGGTGAGCGGTGCCGATGCCGTAGAAGACGACCGGAACCGACTGGCCGCTCAACTCCTTCACCAGCTCGGCGTCCATCTCCGACACGATGGCGGCAAGCCCGGCCAGCCGGTGGCCGGCCATCAGCCTGATGCTCGAGATTAGGCGCTCGGAGCTGTAGTCGGTGTTGGCCAGAATGACGTCGTAACCGCCGGCGCGAGCGGTCGCCTCCACCGCCTTGTAGACGTCGAGAAAGAAGGGGTTCTCGATGTTGGAGACGATGACGCCGATGCTGCGGCTGCGAGCGCCGGCCAGCACGCGCGCATGCAGGTTGGGGCTGTACTTCAGCTCCCTGGCCGCCTTGAGGACGCGGCTGCGGGTCGAGCCTTTCACGCCCGCGGTGTCGTTCAGGACGCGCGAGGCGGTCGCAGTCGACACGCCGGCGCGGCGCGCCACCTCCCGCAAGGTCATGCCGGCCATCTTCTCATGCGGTCCGGCGGCGTCTCGACGCGCTGCGAAGACCCCCGCCCACGGGTGTTAGCGGCCGGGCACAGTTTCACTGGCAACGTGGCCGAGAAAGTATGTAAACGCTTGATCCAACAAATTTAGCATCGAAGCAGCGTTTCGCGCCCGACGTTGACGGAACTTAATGAAAGCGCATACAGTTTGGAATGCTCGCCACGCGCCGTCGCCCCTCCCCAGCGCGTCGAGACGAGACGCCAATGTCGAGCGATCCGGGGAGCCGACGGCCTCGGTCCCCAATAGGGATCAGGGACATCGCCCTGCGGCTCGGTGTCTCGGTCGGCACGGTGGACCGTGCGCTCCACGACAAGGCAGGCGTCAACCCGGAGACGCGCACCCGCGTATTGGCGGCCGCCGATTCTCTCGGCTACAGCCCCAACCTCGCGGCGCGCTACTTGCGGTCCCGCCGGCAGCAACGGATCGCGGTGCATCTCCCCGACGGCGACTCGTGGTTCACGCAGACGCTGCGCGACGGCATGCGCGAAGGCGCGGCGCCATTCGCCCCGTCCCTGGGGTTGGAGTTCCGCACCTACGCCTCCGCCGAAGAGCAGGTGCTCTTGCTGTCGCCGGGCGCGCTGAGAGGTAACGCCGGGCTGATTGTCGTACCGGGCGATTCGGCGACAATCGCGGCGCGGCTCGAGGAGATCACCCGACACAACCTGCCGGTGGCCTCGATCGTCGACGCCCTGCCCGACAGCCCCGGGTGCTGTCGGTGTTCACCGACGCCTTCAGCGTCGGCGCCCTGGCCGGCGAGTTGATGGGACGCTTTGTACCGGGCCGCGGCGAGGTCGCCATCGTCGGCCCGTCGCTCGGCAGCCGCGCACATGCCGATCAGGTGCGCGGCTTCGGGACGAGTCTTTCGATGCTCAGCTCACGCATGAAACTGGCGGCGGTGGTCGAATCGCACGCCGACGAGCGGGAGACGCAGCGGCGCGTCCGCAACCTGCTGCACGCGCATCCACGACTCAAAGGCCTGTACATCAGCGCCAGCCATGCCTTGCCCGTGCTCCGGTCCGCGGGGCACGAAGGCCGGTTGACGGACCTCACCGTGGTCGCCACCGACCTCTCACCGGAGTTGCTCCCCTGGATCCGCAGCGGCAAGGTCGCCGCGACCATGTACCAGCGGCCGCTGACGCAGGGGCAGAAGCGATCCAGCTGCTGTATCGCTACCTGCAGACGCGGGTGCTGCCCATGCCGCTCCGGCAGGTCGTCGCGCCGTATGCGGTCATGAACAGCAACCTGAACATCGTGCTGCAGCGCCTGGATATCGCCCGCACCGCGGCGCTCGCGCACGAGCGAGCGGACGCGGCCGCTGTCGTCTCGGGCTGATTCGGGTCAGCGGAACAGCCGCGGCACGAAGTCGTGCAGGTCCCGGCGCCACGTCTGCCACTCGTGGTCCGTGCCCGGCGACTCGTAGTACACGTGCTCGATTCCGGCGTCGGTGAGTGACTTGTGGAAACCGCGGATGCCCTCGCGCATCCGCTCGGGCTCCGCCGTCCCGATGCCCAGCCAGAGCAGCTTCACCTTCTTGGCGAACGCCTTCGGATCGGCGAAGGCGCCGTTGAAGTCTGCCTTCGGATCCAGCGAGCGACCGTTGAGGCCGCCGGCGCCGCTGAACCCGCCGATGTGCGAGAACAGGTCCAGGCGGTTCAACGTGATCTGGAAGGTCTGGAAGCCGCCCATCGAGAGGCCGGCCATGGCGCGCTGTTCGCGGTGGGCGATCGTCCGGAACGTCGAGTCGACGAATGGGATGAGGGCGTCGGTGACATCGGCCTGGAAGGTCGACGCCATCTCCTGCATCGTCCGCATGCGCGCCTCGGGCGTTCCCGGGGCAGGCCCGCCCGGCGGGTTCACCGCGGTCTGCCCGGCGCGGCGCGCGTAGCCGTAGGCCATCACCACGATCATCGGCTTGGCCTTGCCCTCGGCGATCAGATTATCCAGGATGAAGTTCGCCCGCCCCTGCCGGATCCAGCCGGTCTCGTCTTCCCCGCCGCCATGCTGCAGGTAGAGGACCGGATAGCGCGTCTTCGCCTGCGTGTCATAGCCGGGCGGCAGGTAGACCAGGGCGTGCCGCCACGTCCCCGTCGGCTTGGACGAGTACCAGACTTCGCGAACCTGCCCGTGCGGTACGTCCTTGATGGCGTAGTAGTCGGCGCCTGCTTCCGGGACTTCGATCGCGCTGGCGTGCTTGCTGCCGCCGAAGAAGGCATGGCTACCCGGATCGGCGAACTCCGCCCCGTCCACGATGATCGTGTAGTAGTGGAGGCCGGGCACGAGAGGCGGCGTGATGACCGTCCAGAATCCGTCGGCCTGCTTCTCCATGTCGACCTTCGGCCCGCTCCAGAAGTTGACCCGGACCTTGGCGGCGTCGGTCGCCTTGATGCGAATCTCGACCCGGCCCGTCGCGTCGACGCGCGGATACTCTGCGCCCCACACGTTGGTCTCGGCCGGCTTGAATTCGGCCTGCTGTTGCGCGGACGAGACCGCCGCCACCGAGAGCAGCGCCAAGACAATCCCGAGCGTTTTCATACAGTGCACCTCGCTCACGCAGGCCTCGATGAGGCCGCGTACACGCTTTCCATCAAAATCACTCTGCCCGTTGCGAGGCGCATGATGCCACGAACTTTGCAATAATGTACGCGTTCTCAGAATTTCTCGCCTGGAGGATGCTCGCAGCCAGCTAACGCCGACTGGCGCGGCTCCACTGCAGTGATGCGGCGACGACAGGAGGGCTCAGTGACGCGACGCTCGTCAGTCCGGATACGTATCGCGATGCTCGCAGCGGTGGTGACGGCCGGAATGCCGGCAGCGCCCACGGCCGCCCAGGAACCCGGCGCGCGCCGCACAGGCACTGCGATCGTCTCACCGGAGGTCGCGGCCGATCGCCGTGTCACGTTCCGCCTGCCGGCGCCGGACGCGAAGACGGTGACGGTCTCCGGCGATTTCGGCCCCGACACCGAGCTGCGCAAAGGCGATGACGGCGTGTGGAGCGTGACCATCGGCCCGCTCGATGCGGAGATGTACGTCTATTTCTTCACGGTCGACGGCGTCCGGCTCACCGACCCGAACAACCCACAGGTGAAGATCGGCTACGTCACCACGACCACGACCAGCCTGCTGACGGTTCCAGGCCCGCAACCGGCCTTCTACGACGTCCAGGACGTACCACATGGCGAGATTCGCACGCTCCTCTACCGGTCCACGTCGAATGGCGTGACCCGCGAACTGAACGTCTACGTGCCGCCCGGCTACGACCAGGCGCGCAGCCGGCGCTACCCTGTGCTCTACCTGCTCCACGGGTTCGCCAACGATCACCACTCGTGGCACCGCTACGGGCGCGCCAACGACATCCTCGACAACCTGCTGGCAAAGGGTTCGCTCTCACCGTTCCTCGTCGTGATGCCGCTCGGCTACGGCGGCGCACTAGTCAACGGCGACGGGACTGGCATCGCTCCCGAAGGCTCGGGCACGTTCGCGCGGCGATCCTGCACTCTACGAGCGCGACCTGCTCGAGGACATCATCCCGATGATCGACGGCAGGTACCGGACGATCGCCGACCGGAAGCACCGGGCCATCGTCGGCTTCTCGATGGGCGGAGGACAGGCAGGGCGCTACGGCCTGCGCCATCTCGAGACCTTCAGCACCGTTGGCATCATGAGCGCCGGCATGGGCGGCGGCGGAACCGCTGCAGCCCCGGGCGCCGATCCGGTCGCTGCGCTGGCTGCGGACGCGGCCAAGGCCAACAAGCAGATCGACTTGCTGTGGATCGCCTGCGGCAAGGACGACGCGGCGATGAAGGGCGCCAAGACCCTGCACGAGGCCCTTCAGAAGGCCGGCATCGAACACACGTTTCTCGAGACCGACGGCGCGCACCATTGGCGCGTGTGGCGTCGCTACTTGCGCGACCTTGCGCCGATGCTGTTCAAGTAACCCTCACAGGTCGACGCTAGCGATCGGACGGCGGCGCGTCGTCGCCCCACGGGAGCCGCGCTGGCCCGGGCCACGGATCCACGTTGGCTCGCGCGGCCCACGCGTCCCATGCCGTGGCGAGCGTCCTGACGAGATCGGGACGGCTGGCGGCGAGATCGTTGCGTTCGACGCGATCCGCGGTCATGTCGTAGAGCTCCCACTCCTTCGGATACGCCGAGACCAGCTTCCACTTGCCCGATCGCACCGCGCGATTGCCTTCGTGCTCCCAGAACAGCGGTTGCGTCCGGGCGAGCGCGCGGCCCGCAAGCGCCGGGCGCAGGCTGACGCCCTCCATCGCCTGGATGGCCTGGCCTCGGAACTCGCGCGGGTAGGCCGCCCCGGCCACCTCGAGAATCGTCGGCATCACGTCGACGAGGTGTGCCGGCTCGCGGACGAGCGCATTGCGGCGGCGCGCGGGGATGCCCCGCGGCCAGTGCGCGATCAGCGGCACGGCAATGCCCCCTTCGTGCGTGAAGTGTTTGAACCGGCGGAAGGGCGTGCTGCCGAGCGTGGCCCAGTTCATGCCGAGATACAGGTTCGAGTCCGGCCCGCCCGGCGGATCGCCGTTGAAGCGCCCGTCGGGACCGGTCTCGGCGTTGGCGCCGTTGTCCGACATGAAGAGGATCAGCGTGTTGTCGAGGGCACCTCGAACTTCCAGCTCTTTCACCAGCCTGCCGATGCTCGTGTCGATGGCTTCGATCATCGCGGCGTAGACGGCCATCAGATGGTCGAAGCGGTCCTTGGCGTCGTCGCTCAGCGATTCCCAGGCCGGTGACGCCGGGTCGCGGGGGCTCAGCGGCCATCGGCGGTCGATCAGGCCCATGGCGATCTGGCGGCGGTACCGCGCCTCACGCAGCCTGTCCCATCCGGCCTTGTACCTGCCCCGATGCCTGGCGATCACGTCCGCCGGCGCCATCAGCGGGAAGTGCGGCGCGTTGTATGGCAGGTAGAGGAAGAACGGCTTGTTGGCCTTGCGCGCCTCGTCGATGAACCTCAGGCCGAAGTCGGTCCACAGGTACGTCGCGTACCAGTTGTCGCCGAAGACGGCCGCGTCGCGCGGCGTGGGCGTGCCGTCGAGGTAAAGCGGTTCTCGAGCCCGGGCGGTCAGCGCATCGCCGCCGCCGCGAAAGTTCTGGTTGGGGAAGTACATGCCGCCGGCCCGCAGGCTGAGCACGCGGTCGAACCCGCGCTGCCAGGGCGGCGACCCGTTGTCCTGACCCAGATGCCACTTGCCGGACATCGCGGTGAAGTAGCCGGCGTCGCGCAACACCTCGGCAATCGTGACGGAGCGATCGTTGAGCCGTCCGGTGGTGCCCGACGAGTGCGGACGGATGACGTTGTCGAGGTGGCCCATGCCCGCCTGATGTGGGTACAGACCGGTCAGGAGGCTCGAGCGCGTCGGCGAGCAGCGCGGCGTGGCGTAGAACTGCGTGAACCTGACGCCGCGAGCCTGCGAGCGCGTCGAGGTTCGGGGTCGGAATCTCACTACCGTATGGGCCGATGTCGGACCAGCCCATGTCGTCGACGAGCACGACGACGACGTTCGGCCGGGCATCGGTGCGGGCCGCGGGCGTCGCGCGCACGGCGTCGAGCGCGACGACAACGACGATGCCGACCGCCGTGACGAGCGTCGCACGCCGGCTCCATCGGGAGCGCCTGGTCACCATCGGGACCTCCTGGACGAGTGACCGAAGTCTACCGCGGCCGGCGCCGGAGGCATGTCGTGTCCCGTCGGGGTCACCAGGATCTATGCGCGCCGGGGTGCTCGACTTCACCCGTGTGGTCGGCGGACAGGCGCTCGAGCACCACATCGAGGTTGCTGCGCATCACCAGGTAGGGAACGACGCGCTGGTTGGAGGCCGGCCTGCGACGGCTCTGAAAAAACTGGCAGATCGACTGGAGCGCGATGGCACCGGATCGCGTGCGACGTACGCGTTTTCACGGCCGGCCTCGGCCTGCGGCGCGGTCAGCGACGACTATGGCGATGTCGTCCGGGCGCGATATTCCCTCGTGCGCTCTGCCCGCCGACCGTATACTCCCTGCACACGCTTACATGGCGATCATCGCAGCCTCGCTGCGTGGCCGAGAACCTGCTCGCGGCCGCGCGATGCAAGCGCTTCATCGCCGACTCGGGGGATTGCATGTCCGACGCGACACGTGGGGAACGCTCGACGCTGAATCGCCGACAACTACTTCGGCTCTCGACCGCGGCCGGAGTGGGCGCCGCGCTGCCTCGCTCGGCGGGGGCGGCGCAAGCACGCCCGGCGGCCCGCACCGCCGCGCCCTCCGGCGCGTGCAGCACACCGAGGACAGCGGTCGCGAAGACGCAGTACGGCAGGGTGCGCGGCTACGTCGAGGACGGCGTGCTGACGTTCAAGGGAGTGCCTTACGGCGCCTCGACCGGGGGCGAGAACCGCTGGCTGCCGGCGAAGCCCCCGGCCTCCTGGGAGGGCGAGCTTCCTGCCCTGATCTACGGCGCCAACTGTCCGCAGCGCCTGCACGACTGGGTCCCCGAGCAGACCTTCCTCTACCAGTGGACGGATGGCTGGCAGAGCGAGGACATGCTGAAGGTGAACATCTGGACGCCGAGCCTGACCGGCTCGCGGCCCGTGATGTTCTACATCCACGGCGGCGGCTACACGTTCGGGTCGGCCTACGAGTTGGCGTCCCAGGATGGGGCGCAGATGGCGCGGCACCACGACGTCGTCTCCGTGACCGTCAACCATCGCCTCAACGTCCTCGGGTTCCTCGACCTGTCCGAGTTCGGCGGGCCCGCCTACGCCGACTCGGCCAACGTCGGGATGACCGACCTGGTCGCGGCGCTCCAGTGGGTTCGCAACAACATCGCCAACTTCGGCGGCGACCCGGACCGCGTGATGATCTACGGCCAGTCCGGCGGCGGCTCGAAGGTCACGACGCTGCTCGGCATGCCGTCGGCCCAGGGGTTGGTCCATCGCGCGTCCGCCCAGTCGGGCGGCGGCGGCAATCCGCCCTCGGCCGAGCAGTCGCGCGAGCTCACGAAGCGGCTGGTCGCCGAGCTCGGCGTCAAGGACATGGCCGCGCTGCAGAAGATGGACTGGGCCCGGCTGAACGTCGCTGGCAACGCCATGGTCGCGGCCATGAACCCACCGCCGGGAGCGGCGGCGGGCCCGATACCGCCGCCGGGATCGGCACCGCGCGTCGGCTGGGGACCGACCGTCGACGGCCGGGTCGTCACGATGCGGTCGTTCTTCGAGGGGGCGCCGGCGATCTCGCGGGACGTGCCGATGCTGATCGGGTCGGTGAGCGAAGAGGGCAACCGCATGTCGTCCCGCCCGACCGAGGCCGAATGGGTCGCGACGCTGACGAAGAGCTACGGCGACGCCAAGGCCGCGGCGATCGTCGCCGCGTTGAAGCGGGCGTATCCGAACAAGAGCGTCCGCACCCTCTCCTACATGTGCAGCGGCGGCGGCTTGAACGGCCTCGGCATCCGGAACAACGTCACGCGCATGGCGACGATGAAATCCGAACAGAAGGGCGCGCCGGTGTTCGCGTGGTACTTCAGGTGGCAGTCGCCGATGCTGGAGGACGCCGGGGCCTGGCACACCGCCGAGCTCGCCTTCTGCTTCGACAACACCGCCCGCTGCGCGCAGGGCACCGGCAACGGCCCGGAGGCGCAGGCGCTGGCGAAGAAGATGGCGACGGCGTGGGCCAACTTCGCGCGCACCGGCAATCCGAGCCAGCCCGGCCTGCCGTGGACGGCGTTCACGCCCGATCGCTGCGCGACGATGGTCTTCGACGACGCCTGCCGGATGGTCGACGACCCGGATGGCGAAGCGCGCAAGCTCCTCTTGAGCTGACACACGGCGAGACGGACGTGGGCACGTTGGAGTGATCGATGGCTTCGATGAACAGCAGGCGTCACGGGCACGCACATCACGCGGAAGGCACATCGCACGGCCAGGCGACAGTCGATCGCCGGGCCTTCCTGGCCGGCCTGGGCAGCGCCGGCGCGTTGATGGCGACGGGGTCGTGGCTCGAGGCCATCGGCTACGCGCAGACCCGTGGGCCAGCCCGCGCGTTCGTCAGGTCGGCTCCTGGCCGGACCGACTTCGATCGTCGCGTCCTTGGCTCGTTCCTGGAGCACCTCGGCCGGGCCGTCTACACGGGCGTCTACCAGCCAGGCTCGCCGCTCGCCGACCCCAAGGGGTTCCGGACGGACGTGGCTCGCGAGGTCAAGGAGCTGGGCGTGCCGATCGTCCGCTACCCGGGCGGGAACTTCGTGTCGGGCTACAACTGGCTCGACGGCGTGGGCCCCAAGGCCAAGCGTCCGACGGTCATGGATCGCGCATGGAACACGCTCGAGTCCAACCAGTTCGGGACCAACGAGTTCATCGACTGGTGCGGGCTGGTCGGCGCGGAGCCGCTGCTCGGCATGAACTTCGGCACGGGCAGCGTCGAGTCCGCGCTGGCCTACGTCGAGTACCTGCAACCTTCCGCGCGGCACCCGCTGGAGCGACCTGCGGCGCGCCCACGGCTACGAGCAGCCGCACGGCGTCAAGTACTGGTGCCTCGGCAACGAGATGGACGGGCCCTGGCAGATCGGGCAGCTCCAGGCGCGCGAGTACGGGCGCAAGGCGCGTGATGCCGCGAAGCAGATGCGTGTCATCGACCGGCGCATGCAGTTGATTGCCTGCGGATCGAGCGGCACGTTCATGCCGACGTACCT
This sequence comes from Vicinamibacterales bacterium, assembly GCA_963844435.1. GTDB lineage: Bacteria > Acidobacteriota > Vicinamibacteria > Vicinamibacterales > Vicinamibacteraceae > JBDSLU01. The sequence goes on from CAWJOG010000010.1 coordinate 22,414, forward strand.
CGCCTGGGATCGCGAAGTCCTCGAGGAATGCTACGACCAGGTGGACGGGCTCTCCCTGCACGCCTACTACGGCAATACGAAGGAGCTCTCCGGCAACAGCGCCGAGCGCTATCTCGCCATGAACCTCGACATGGACCGGCACATCCACGAGGTGGCGGCCGTGTGCGACTACGTGCGGGGCCTGCAGCGTTCCAGCAAGCGCTTGTGGTTGTCCTTCGACGAGTGGAACGTCTGGTATCGCGCGCGCGATGAGCAGGCGACCGACGGCCGAGGCACCGCCGCGCCCCGGCTGCTCGAAGAGGTCTACAACCTCGAGGACGCGCTGCTGGTCGGCGGCTTCGTCAACACCCTGTTGCGCAACTCGGACCGCGTCCGCGTCGCGTGCCTCGCTCAGCTCGTCAACGTGATCGCGCCGCTCGTCACCAACGATCAGGGCGTACTGCGCCAGAGCACCTACTACCCCTACGCGTGGGCGCTCCGCTATGCGAAGGGTCGGGTTCTCGACCTGCGCGTCGAGTCCGAGACGTATCCGATCACCCCGACCGGCCTCCAGGCGGACTTTGCACGGGCCGGCGATGTGCCCTTCGTCGACGTGGTGGCCACGCTCGACGAGTCCGCACGGCAGGCCGCGGTCCTGGTACTCAACCGCGACCTGTCCAACGAACGCGAGCTGACGGTGGAATGGGACGACGTCGTCCCGAAGCGGGTCCTCGCCTGTGAGACCCTCACGGGCACCGACCTGAAGGCCTTCAACACGTTCGACACGCCACGGCGTGTCGTCCCGCAGGCCGTGCCGGCGCCAGCCGCCGGCGATCGGATGACGCTCAAGCTGCCGCCGCGCTCATATACCGTGGTGCATCTCGGGCTCTGACGCGTCCCGTCCACACACCGTCTCCGATGCGCCGGTGCGTGCTTCAGGCACCAGGTCCGACGTCGGCCGGCGTCCCGCGCGCCAGGCCGACGCCCAGCGGCGACCATCCGACGAAGACGATCAGCAGGTAGTGGGCCTCGCCCCACCCCCGGTTCCAGACCGTGAAGTGCACATGCTCGCCAGGCTCGGCACCAAACTCCGCCGTCTTCCACACGAGCGTGTTGTGGATGCGGAGCGCGTGACGCCCCGGCAGGATCTCGACCGTCAGCCGTTCCCCGAAGAGCACCTGGCCGAAGCGCTTGCCGTCGAGCGCGCAGACAATCTGGCGCGTCTGCTCGTCGCGCGGCGAGGTGCGGTGGATCGTGAGGAGGGTCGGCGGGAGGATCGGAAACCCGTCCTGGTCGACGCCTTGCCGACAGACCACCGGACCGCGAGTCGAAGAGGAGGTCGCGCGCCACCGCGGCCGGACTCCCCTCGTGCCACGATGGGGCTTGACTCACTGTTCGTCGTAGGTCATGCTCCCATCACGTCACGATGGGAACGAAGGATCGCCTGCCGCCTGGGCTGCCGAACGGCACCGTCGACCTCCTGATTCTGAAGGCGCTCGCCGGCGGCAAGCGACACGGCTACGCGATCGCGCAGGCGATCCGTGCGTCGTCGGGCGACGTCCTCGAGCTCGGCGAGAGCTCGCTCTACACGGCACTGCAACGGCTGCTCCTGAACGGGTGGGTCAGCGACGAATGGGGCGCCTCGGACAACAACCGGCGCGCCCGCTACTACACGCTGACCGCGGCCGGGCGGAAGCACCTGACAGCGCAGGCGCGTGAGTTCGACTACGTCGTCACCGCCATCCAGCGCGTCCTGCGTACGACCTAGACGGACGGAAGGAAGCCCCGTGCGGCTGCTTCGACGGCTCTCGTATCTGTGGCATCGCCGGCGGCGCGAGCAGGACCTCGCTGACGAGATCGCCTGGCATCGCACGCTTGCCGAGCAAGACCAAGTCGACGCCGGCCTGCCGCCCGAGGACGCGCGGCGTGCGGCCAGTTTCCGCATGGGGAACGCGACCCTGGCGCGCGAGGCGGCGCACCACGTCTGGGTGCCGGCCGCTCTCGAAGGCGCGGTCCAGGATGTGCGCTATGCCTGTCGCGGCCTGATGCGCAGCAAGACGCTGCTCGTCGTCTCCTGCCTGTCGCTGGGCATCAGCACCGGTTTCGGCACGGCGCTCTTCAGCGTGGTGAACGCGGTCGTCCTGCAGCCTGTGAGCGCCTCCCGTCCGGCATCGCTGGTCCGCTTCTGGATCGGCGATGGCAATCGGATCTCCTGGTTGAATTTGCGCGACCTGTGCGAGGCGACGCCGGGCGTGTCCTGCCTCGGCTATCGGATCGACGAGCTCGCCTGGCAGGCCGGCGACGAACCGGTGCGGATACACGGCCAGTCGGTGAGCGCGCACTACTTCGCTGCGCTGGGCGTCGAGGCGGCGCAGGGACGCGTGTTCACGGCCGAGAGCGTCCGCGAGGCGGGCGACACGGCGGTCGTGACGCACGCCTTCTGGGAACGACGGCTGGGGAACGACCCGAACGCCATCGGGCGGACGCTGGTACTGAATGGTCATCGCTACACGGTGATCGGCGTGCTGCCGCGCGGGTACCGTTCGCTGTGGGGCCTGGGCGTTGCGCCGTCGATCTACCTGCCGGCGGGGTCGTCGGCCCGGCCGCCGACGACACGGCGTGGAGACGCCCAGTACGAGCTGCTGGGACTGTTGGCCCCCGGGCAGACCGAGGCGGAGTTCCGGGCGCGCGTGGCGGCGCGCGGTCTGGCGCTGGCGAGCGCCGATCCGATCGACAACAAGGCGCTGGGGCGGGTCCAGACGTTCCCCTTCCACCCGCTGGGGCTGTTCATCAGCGCGAACGATCAGGCGATGCGCGTGCTCGTGGTCTTCGCGACGGTGGTCGTCGTGCTCGTCCTGCTGCTCGCGGTCGTGGCGTGCGTCAATGTCGCCGGCTTGCTGGTGGCGCGCGCCGCGGCCCGGCAGCGCGAGTTCGCGCTGCGCGTGAGCATCGGCTGTGGCCGCTGGCGGCTGGCGCGTCTGCTCCTGGCCGAGAGCCTTGTGCTGGCCGTGACCGGCATCGGCCTTGGCGCGATCGGCAGCCTGTGGATCGCGCGACTGCTGGTGGCGGTGCCGCTGCCCTTTCCGGTCCCGTTCGAGGCGGAGGTGCCGATCGACCTCAATCTCCTCGGCTACCTCGCGGCGCTCGTCGGCCTGTCGACCGTGGTGGTCGGCGTCGCGCCGGTGCTGCAGGCGTTCCGCGTCTCGGTGGTCGGCGGTATCGGCACGGCGCCCCGGGCTCTCGGTCACCGGCGTTGGTCGACGCGAGGCGTACTCATCGGCGTGCAGGTCGCGCTCTCGACGGTGCTGCTGGTCGGAACGACGCTGTTCGTCCGGAGCCTGTGGGTGGCGAGCCGGATCGATCCGGGCTTCGACGTGGAGCACGTAGTCACCGTCGAGGTCGACACACGCTCCGCGCAGTTGTCCCCCGGGGACGCGGATGCCTTCTATCGGGCCGCCATCCGCCGCTTGAAAACTGCACCGCAGGTCACCGCCGTGTCGGCCGCCGCGGTCGTGCCCTTGAGTCTGGAGGTCAATGTCAACAGCCTGCAGCTCGATGGCCTCGAAGGCGTCGCGGAACGCGACCGTACGGACGAATTGGATCCTCCCTGAATACTTCCAGGTGATGCGCATTCCGTTGCGCACCGGGTCGGGAGTTCCAAGGACGCCGACGCGCAGGCTCCCGCTCGGGCGGTGATCGTGAACGAGACGTTCGCGAGACAGCTTCTTCCCGGCTTGAGCGCCCTGGGGCGTCGCGTCCGCCGACCCACGCCGGCAGGCGAGGAGCAGCCGTGGGCAGAGATTGTCGGCGTCGTCGCCGACAGCCGCTACATGACCCTCGGCGAGGAGACCAAACCTCAGGTCTACTGGCCGGTGGGGCCGCAGATCGGGGCCATCACGATCCACGCGCGCAGCGAAGGCGACGCGGGCGCGCTCGCTCGAGCCCTCCAAGGCGTGCTGGCTGGGGTCGATCCCCGCGTCCGTGTCCGCGTGCGGCCGCTTCAGGATGTGATGGCCGTCGCGCTGTTCCCGGCGCAGGTCGCGGCCATCCTGCTCGCGGCGCTCGGCCTGGTCGGCTGGGCACTGACTGTCGCCGGAGTCTATGGCCTAGTTGCCTACTCGGTGGCTCGCCGGATCCCGGAGATCGGCCTTCGCGTCGCACTCGGTGCGACTTCCTCTAGCGTCATGCGCCTGCTGCTGCGCGACGGCCTCGTCATCGCCGTCGTCGGCGTGACGGCGGGTCTTGTCGTTGCGGCGGCGACGACGCCGTTCTTGAGTGGGCTGCTCGCGGGCGTGGCTCCGCGCGACCTGACCAGTTTCGGCCTGGTTGCGGCAGGCCTCCTGCTCACGGCGCTGGCGGCCAGCTACGCACCCGCGCGTCGCGGGACTCGACTCTCACCGACCGACGCGCTCCGGACCGAGTAAGAATCTCGGGAACAGCTCAACTTCTGGAACAGGGTCGCGTCCTGGACGCTCGCGGCGGCCGCTGAACCCGCTCGTTGATGGGCCCAGGGTCGTGGCCCTCGACCGCTGGAAGCGTCGCGCTCACGCTCTCGGTCTTGCGGTTTTGAATGCGAACCCCGCACTAGCGAAGGGCTGGATCGCACCACGAAGGGCGAGTGGTTCCAACTCCGGGTTTGGTTCTGATTTTTCGCCGTTTGGAATCAACGGCTTGGAGATGGTGGACCAGACCGATTGCAGTTGGAACCAATTGCTCTCGTGGCTCCGCGAAGTCGACGGGCTCCGTCGAGCGGCCTAACGCTGGCCGGGCAGGATGGTTCGGTACCCCCGTTCCCAAAAACACCGACCGCCGCGTGCGCTCTACGTGGCGGTCTACCAACGACTGGCCGGGCCGACCGCCGTCTCTCTCGGCCGGCGGCGCTTCGCGCCGTCGTCGCTCGGCCCTCGGTTTCCGGCGAGCGATACCGAACCCGCTGATTTCGCCTGGTGTGCCGGACGGCCACCGAATCCGGGCAGGCCCGCGTGTGCCCCTGCAAGTCAGGAGATCGTTGATATATAGAGCAGGGCGGGGGCGGGCGTGTGCCCCCACCCGATGCCGGATTCGTCAATTACAGCGAACAGGTCTTGTCGATATTAAACGGCTCGCTGGTTGCCCTCTTTAAGCCGCTGCCCGAGGCCGGACGGTACAGCAAGCGCCAGCCCAGGAGCGGCAGTGGCCCACCGTCGATGGATGGCGTAGGGTCAGCCGGAGAAAGAGTGCTGAACATCTGGTCGCTCCAGCGGGCCCCACCATGCCCGTCGCAAGCCTCCTTGGGCAAGCCCCCCTGTCGACCACCCGAGCATGCCTGCCACACAATCGTACCCTCGGTCACCTCGCTTTGAGAGGCGACGACGTGCGCCGTGAGCGTGGCCTCCAGGCCGCCGGTACACCAGTCCCCATCACTGGAAAGAGTTCCCGGTGAGACACTCACGCTAACCTGGACGGCGGCGGGTTGAGCCTGCGTGCTCACCGTTGCGGCAGAGGAATCTGGAGGGGTGGGCGGAGTCGCCGTGGGCGTTGCAGGTGACGTCGGCGAAGAAGAGCCGCAGCCGTAAGCGGCGAAAATCGAGGCGACGACCACAGCTCCAATCCGAATCTTCATAGGCCCTCCCAGATGTCCAAGGCTGTCGATGTTTCGCACGCGCCGTCTCCAGCGGGCGAACGGATCCAGGCGCGGAAGAGTGACCGTTGGCGCGTGACGTGTCTGTTCAATAGGGAACACCCGAACGCCACGCGCTGAAGCCGTCGCGTGGTCGCGCCGCGCTACCGGGCAGGCGGCGTGGCCGCCGGGCCCCGGATCAGCCACCCCCGGCTAGCCTTAGGGGATGTTCAAAATAGAATGTCCGCACCGTGAAGCTGTCGGAAGGCGTGCTGGTATTGACGTCCCCCCGGTTCTGAGTAGCGTTTCGGTTTAGAGTCCGGCCTAGCGAAAGGGTCGGACGATGAAGAAGCGGTTCACGGAAGCGCAGATCGTGGGGTTCCTGCGGGAGGCCGATGCGGGGATGCCGGTCAAGGACCTCTGCCGGAAGCACGGGTTCTCCGAGGCGCAGCTACTACCTCTGGCGGAGCAAGTTCGGCGGCATGAGCGTGTCTGACGCGAAGCGCTTGAAGGAGCTCGAGATCGAAAACACCCGCCTGAAGAAGTTGCTCGCGGAGTCGCTCTTGGAAAACGAGGTGACCCGTGAGGTGCTGCGAAAAAAGTGGTGACCGCACCGGCTCGACGCGAGGTGGTGCGGGAGATGGTCACGCGGTGGGCTCAGCGAGCGGCGCGCGTTGACGCGTCGTGCACATGAGCGCCGCCGCGCTTCGGTACGTGCCGCGGCCGGATCCCGATCCCGGCCTGCGCGACCGCATCGTCGCGTTGGCGCACCGCCACCGGCGGTACGGCGCCGGCATGATCTACTCTGAAGCTGCGCCAGGAAGGCCGGCGGGTCAATCACAAGCGGGTCGATCGGCTCTACGCGGAGGCGCGGCTGCAGGTCAGGCGCCGGCGCCGCAAGAAGGTGCCGCTGGCCGATCGGCAGCCGCTGGCCCGGCCGCAGGCGCCGAACGAGGTGTGGTCGGCGGACTTCGTCTTCGATCGCACCGCCGAAGGGCGCGTGTTGAAGTGTCTGACGATCGTCGACGACGCGACGACCGAAGCCGTGGCCGTGGTGCCGGCGCGAGCGCTGGGCGGCCTGCCGGTGACGCGCGTCCTCGATGCGCTGGCGATCACGCGCGGCCTGCCGCAGGTGCTGCGGACCGACAACGGCTTGGAGTTCTGCGGGCGCGCGATGCTGACGTGGGCGCACGCACGCGGCGTGACGCTGCGGCTGATCGAGCCGGGCAAGCCGACGCAGAACGCGTACATCGAATCGTTCAATGGCCGCTTCCGCGACGAGTGCCTGAACGAGCACTGGTTCACGAGCGTGGCGCATGCCCAGGTCGGTCATCGAGACCTGGCGGCGTGAGTACAACGAAGAGCGGCCGAAGAAGGGGCTCGGCGGGCTGACGCCCGCCGCCTACGCGCGGCAATTGACGGCGACGACGAAGACGGCGAAAGTAACCGCCGGACTCTAAACGAATCCGCTACTGAAGGCGGGGGGACGTCACCAGCTCGATGACAAAGACCGTATAGAACGTTACCAAACCGCGCCACGTCCAGACTTCGGTCGTGAAGAAATCCGCACCGGCGATCTCGCCTCAAGAGATGTGTGACTTGCGCGGGTGTCGTATCAGCTGTTTCAATTCTCCAAGAGCTGGTCCTAGCGGCACGTAGTGTACGCCTATGACAGACAGACCGACGAGGTACAACTGCAGCGCGTTCAAGGTTATTGGCGAGGTGACGCGACTGAACCACGCGGAGGGCAGTCCCCAGTCGACCAACATCTTTGCCGCGGTACCTGTGTCGACACCGAGTATCTCGCTTTCAGCTGATGCGATGTAGTAGCTCACCATGCAAGCGCCGACGCCTGTTGCGAGCCCGATTAGCCCAGGTAAGGTCACGACAGCCAGACCAATTCGGTGTTGCTCAAGCTTCCATGTGAGGGCGTTCGCTTCGGATCTCGAGATCCGGAGAGTCGCCATGAATCTTGGTATCAGGTACCACTTGAGCGACCAGATCGCGATCAACTTACAGAGCAGAAAACCTGCAAACGCCGCGAACGGAACGACCACTGCGGCTGCCATCTTCCAGTAGTCTGCTGAGGACTCTCCAGTGGAATCTGCGAACCTGAATGCTCCAGGAAGAGCATGTCCAAGAAGAATCGACCCTCCCAGGTCCGCAAGTGGAATGGTGATTGCCTGCCACAAGACAACCAGCACGGCTGCGGAATATTTCAAGTGCCGATCGAAAGCGCCTAGTTCTTCGTCGCTCAGGCGCGCACGCCAGCGTTCAGGCGCGGGCGCCGCGGGCATGATGACACTTGGCGCTCGTATGGTGTTGACAGTTGAGGATTGGCCGCTCAAATTCGCGATCTGGCCTTCGGCCTCGGAGATGGCGCGGCGGACCTCCTGCGCGATCCAACGCGCCTCCATGACCGTGGTCACCCGGCTCACTTCCACCTCCCCGGACGTCCGCGTCTGCAGGACTACCTGTTGGAGGTAGTTGACGCATTCCCTGAGGTTGACGGCGATGACGTCGGACTCGGGTATGCGATGCGATGGGAACCAACCCCGGTAGCCGCGGAGGAGGGTCACCTGTCCGGCACCGAACTTCACCCCCATCGGCTCCATGATGTTTGCGACGACCGCGAAGGCAACGACGAGGACGGTGACGATGATCGCCCCCGTCCATGGGATCTCGAGCGGCTCGCCGCCCCACCGGACCTGGCGCGCGGCGATCAAGGCGATCGGCAGCGCGAACGGCAAAAAGACGACGAGGAACCATCCGATGGGCCCGAACCGGAAGCGCAGGTCGATGACTCCCGGCGAAGAGGCCTCAGCGATGACGCCGGATGAGGCGGGCAGCGTCGTGGGCACTGTGGGTCCGCCGTCCTGTGCCGAACGGCTCGCCTCCGTCACGTACACCGGCACCTCGAAACGGCCCTCGATGCCGCGGGCCTTCTCCCGTCCCTCGAGCGAAAGTACCAGAAGATGCCGCCGCGCGCGGAGCTTACATCCGACGCCGCGCACTCGAACGGGATCTCGAACGCGACCGGAACGCGAGCGGGCGGTCCCCCGGAAACCGCCGTCTCGACCGTGGCGGCGTCCCAGACCACGTGTGGGGAGAACTTGAGGCTGAGAGAGCGCCGCCAGCACGTGAGACCGAGGCGCACGCGCGATTCCGGCTCGAGGTGGACGGGAAGCTCGATCACGCCTTCGAGCCGTCCACCGACGACACCGGGCACGGAAGCCATTACGAAAACGGACCGGCGGAACCGCAGGTAAAGGCGGGTCAAATGAACAACAAAGGCCAGAGGCAGTAGGCCGGCCACCGCGAAGCCGCCGAGGGTGAGATACTCGGGGTCGAGATACTCGGCGCCGGCGGATTGGAGCACGGCGTTGAAGACGGCCATGAAACCAAACCAGAGTATGCAAAACGTCCAGCCGAGAAAAATGCCGGCCACGGACTGGCCGGCCTCGTCTGCGTACCCGTCCCGCGGCCCAATCCGGCCGGAGCCGCCAAGACTCGTTTGGCGCTTGGTGACCTGCGCGGTGTTCGTGAGATGCGTCCTTCGTCTGCTGCATGCGCTTGTTCAGCCCTCCTCTGCACCTACTGACTACCAGTAGCTGACACAGGGATACATGCGCGACTCGCGCAGGAGGCGAGCCGATGAGATTCTACAACCGTCAGCATCGTCACTATTGCGGAATCGATCCCACGAGAGGTGCGCTCCTGAAGCGGCAGCGCCAGTCCTCAACCTGAAGGTCCCACCGCCCAGTTGTGCGTCGATGCGTACATACTGGCGAACCGATGCAGAGGCTTCATGCATCCGACCGTCCCATTGCCGGCGCCGCGAGACGCCGGTCCGTCGCGCTGGGCGTCGCACTCATGCGGCGTCGCGCCAGCCTTGGAGCTCGATCGGGCCAACGTCCAACATCGCGTTGGGTCCCGTTGGGGACGCCACAGCCTCTGGGCCGTCGGTGTGCCGCCGATGCTGGCTGTGGTCAAGCTCGATCCGCTGGCGCGACGACACTGGCGGCAGATCACGCCCGGGATGGTGAGGCTGCGCGTGCTCAGCCGAACCATGGCGCGATCCTCGGCATGCTGTGCACCGTCCTGGCGAGTCACGAGCGTGCGGGCCGCCGCATTCGCCGAGGACGGGTTCCGGCCCGTGATCGTCGACGAGTGGCAGGACGCTGCGGGCAAGCGTCGCCGGCGCATCAAGGCCAATCATCCCCTCGTCCGACAGATCAAGCGGTCGGTCAAGCTGTACGAACGGCTGCTCGGGCACTTCGGGCTCTCACCGGCGACCGCGTCGAAGGTGGCGCACTGCCGAGCCTTTCGAGCGGTGCCTTCGAGTTGTGGAGGCAGGGCCGCGACCCGTCCTCGCACGGCGCTCGACTCATCGAGGCTGACGACAGCCGACGAACCGCGAGTGTGACAAGGCCGCGCTTCACCAGGCTCCGCAAGAACGCCGTCCAGAAGGCCCGATCTTCCGACGGGCCGACATCGAGGCCGAGGACCTGGCGCTCGCCGGTCCTGGTGACGCCCACCGCGACCACCGTGGCCTGACTGATCACCCGGCCGTCCACGCTGGCTCAACCGTGGTAACCTGTGCACAGCTTTACACTCAGGAGCCTCGGGCGCCGCGCCACTCCATCTCGTCCTGTGGCCATAGGCCTGCGTTGAGAGAACGGCGGAAAGGACCGTCTACCTCGAGCCATGATTTGTGCTCATTGCGGCACACACGCGTCGACAGCCACGTCCTGTCCGTCGTGTGGTCGGCCAGCAATGGAAAGGTCGGTGGCTGTCGCCGCGGCTGTGCGCACTCCGCAGCCATTTGCCACGAATGCTGGCGCCGGAGACGGTGAAACGCGCCTGCACGAGTCCCGCCGCGCCGAGCCGACGGACCAAGCCACAGGGATTTCCCACGTCTCCCCACTTTTCGCCCTCGACTCCGAAACCCGGATGGGGTCGCCTCCGCATTCGGCCGGGACACCTCTAGTCCCGTCTTTTACGGCCGGTGACGCGGTGACCGGCCTACGGCCGTCGCACGAGTTCGAAGTCATCAAGCCGGCAACACCAGTGAGCCGACGCTCTCCGAGTCGCGTGGCGCGCACCGCCACGGATCAGCAGACGCGGGACGGTCAGGGAGGTGCTTCAGGGCCGCTCGAGACCGGTCAGTCGTTCGGACCCAGGTACCACATCATCAGGGTCCTTGGCGTTGGCGGCATGGGTGCGGTCTATCAGGCCTGGGACGCCGAATTGGGTGTGGCGGTGGCGGTCAAGGTCATTCGGCCCGAAATCGCCGCGGATCCGATCGCCGCGCAGGAGATCGAACGCCGCTTCAAGCGGGAGCTGCTTCTCGCGCGCCAGGTCACGCACAAGAACGTCGTCCGGATTCACGACCTTGGTGAAATCGACGGCATCAAGTACATCACGATGCCGTTCGTGGACGGCTCGGATCTGGCCACGGTCCTCAAGCAGCAAACCAGGCTGGAGGTTCCCCGCGCGCTGCGCATCGCCCGGGGTATCGTCTCTGGTCTCGTCGCCGCCCATCACGCGGGCGTCGTCCACCGCGACCTCAAGCCCGCCAACATCATGGTCGGCAACGATGACGAGCCGACGATCATGGATTTCGGGATCGCGCGCTCGACGGGTCGGGACGGTCAGGGCGTCGCGACTGGCGCCAGTATCGGGCCCGTCGATTTGAGCCGCCCCGGGCTGTTGGCCGGCGCAACGATGGCGGGCACCGTCGTCGGCACCATCGAATACATGGCGCCCGAGCAAGCCAGGGGGCAGCCCGCTGATCAACGGGCCGACATCTACGCGTTCGGGCTCATCTTCTACGACATGCTCGTCGGCCGGCGCCGCTCGGAGCGCGCCGAGAGCGCCATTGCGGAGCTGCAGGGCCGGATGCGGGCAGCCCCCCCGGCTCCTCGCGCGGTCGACAACGCGATCCCAGAGGCGATCGACGCGATCACGCTCCGCTGTCTCGAGCCAGACGCCGCCAAGCGCTTCCAGACGACCACCGAGTTGCAGGCGGCGCTGGACCGGCTGGATAAAAACGGAAAGCCGCTGCCCATCATCCGGCGCCTCACGCGACGCACGATGGCGGCGGCGGCCATTCTCGTGTTGCTGCTTCTGGGCGGCACTTTCTACGTGACGAAACGGCTGTCGGCGCCGCCCATCGAGCACGATCCGGTCACCGTGGTGATCGCCGATTTTCATAACACGACGAACGATCCGACCTTCGGCAGCACCGTCGGACAGACAATGAGGCGCGCATTGGAGGATGCGAGCTTCATCACCGCGATCGACCGCAGCCGGATTCGCTCCACGTTTGGCGTGGCGCCGCCGGAGAAGTTCGACCGCGTGGCGGCGCGCGAGCTTGCCGTCAAGCAGGGTCTCGGCGTCGTCCTCGCCGGGTCGGTCGGCCCTCGAGGCAGCGGCTACGAGATTTCGGTGGAGGCCACTCAGCCGCTGACGGGAAACGTGATTGCCTCCGTGAAAGGCCGTGCGTCGAGCAAGGACCAGGTTCTCGGCGCGGTGGCCAGACTGGTGACTGGCGTTCGAAAGGCGCTCGGCGACCAGACGTCGGATTCGGCCCAGCTGCTCGCGATGAAGAGCCTTTCCACGACTTCGTTGGACGTGGCCAGTCACTACGCGGCTGCCGTAGAAGCGCAATCGAGGGGCAAGGTCGATGTGGCCCTGGAGAACTTCTCGAAAGCCGTGCAGCTCGATCCCAAGTTCGGCCTCGGCTATCAGGGGATGGCCGTGATGTCCCGCAACCTGGGCCGGCTCCAGGATGCGGAGAAGTACGCGAAAGAAGCCCTCCGGTATCTGGACGCGATGACGGAGCGCGAGAGGTTTGCGACGCGCGCCAATTACTACATTCGAACGGGCGATTATTCCCAATGCGTCAAAGAATACGGTGAGCTGATCGCCCGATACCCCGCTGACATTGTCGCGCACAACCAACGCGCGTTGTGTTTGACGCGATTGCGAGACATGCGCGGGGCCGTCGAGGAAATGCGGAAGGTGGTGCAAATCCTGCCCAACCATCTCGTTTTGAGGGGGAATCTGGCGGTCATGTTGAATTACGCCAGCGAGTTCTCTGCGGCCGAGCAAGAGCTCCGTACGTTGCATGAGCGAAGCCCTCATGCCACGTCAATCCTGGCCCTCAGCCAACTCGGTCAGGGCCTCGTCCGTGAGGCCGCCCAAACGTACCGAGAACTCAGCGCGATGAATGCCTGGGGCGCGGGTTTTGCCTCGGCCGGTCTCGGCGACCTCGCGGTGTATGAAGGCCGCTTCTCGGAGGCAGTGCCGCTTTTGGAGAAGAGCGCGGAGGCGGCTCGGGCGGCCAAGAGTCCAGACACCGCTGCCATGAGGTTTGTGGCGCTGGCGCACGCGCATCTTGCGAGGGGCCGGAAGGGTCCTGCCGCGGCGGCCGCTGAAACCGCATTGAAGCACAGCAACGTGGTGCCGATTCGATTCCTGACGGCTCGAATCTTCGTCGAGACCGGGGCCGTCGCGCGCGCCCGCACGCTGGCCGCGGGACTGTTGTCGGAACTGCCGGCGGAGCCCCAGGCTTACGGAAAGATTCTCGAAGGTGGGATCGCCCTCAAGACCGGAGATCCGCGACAGGCTATCAAGCTTCTGACCGACGCCAACGGCGTTCTCGATACCTGGCTGGGACGCTTCGATCTCGGACGCGCGTATCTGGCGGCCCGTGCGTATCCACAAGCAGACTCCGAGTTCGACCGCTGTGTCCAGCGGCGCGGCGAGGCGCTCGCGCTGGTAGATGAGGATCCTACCTTCGGCTTCTTCCCGATGGTCTATTACTACCAGGGTCGGGTTCGCGAAGAATTGAACGCCGCCAGCTTTGCTGACGCGTATCGCGAGTACCCTCAGGATCCGTGGCCGGTCTACCGAGGACCCGCTGGTGGCTGAGGTCCGCAAGCGAATCGGCAACTAATCCAATCTCATGTGGGCCTCGCCCCCATCCCGGCCCTCTCCCCCGCTTCGGGGGAGAGGGTTGGGTAAAGGGGGGCTTATTTCTTGGTCACGGTGATCGTCACCGTCACAGGCAGTGACTGTCCACTCAACGGAACCGTGGGATTGTCGCTCGACAAGCCGTCGTCTGCCGTGTAAGTGAAGCTGTCCACGCCTACGAGGCCAGGTTTGCTCTTGTAAGTGAACGACCCGTTGGCGTTCAGTATCAGCGTCCCATTGGCTGGGCCGCTCAAGAGCAGGGCTCTGCGCCCCGTGAACGCCGTCAGGCTGTCGCCGTCCGCATCGTTGGCAAGCACGCCCGGGGCGGCGACCGTCAGTGTTTCCTTGTTGGTCGTCCCGTAAGCATTGGCGGCCGCAACCGGTGTGTTGTTGCTCGCCGTGATGACCGTGGAACGCGACCAAGGGCTATTGCCCTCGGCCGTTTGCGCCCTCACACGATACTGGTACTGAACGCCATCGGCGAGCTCCGTGGGGTCGATAAGCCGGTTCGTGGGTGAGGTTCCGACCGTCGCGTAGGTATTGTCCGTGGCACCGGCTCTCTTGCGCTGGGCCTGGTAGGCGATGAGATCACCGACGGTGGACGCGTTGAAGCGCAGCTCGACCCGGTGATACAGGGAATCGAACGGCGGCGCGCTCGGGCAACCTGGATCTCTCCCGATGACGCACGCGCTCAGACCATACGGACGACCAATGGTCAATCCCTTCGCCAGGGCGTAGCTCATCTCGTCCTGGCCTTCCGCAAGCTCCAAGACGCCGCCCTCGGCCAGTTCCAGAACGCCGCCTTCGGCCAGTTCCAGAACGCCGCCTTCGGCCAGTTCCAAAACACCACCCTCCGCAAGTTCCAGGACGCCGCCCTCCGCAAGTTCCAAAACGCCGCCCTCGGCCATTTCCAGGACGCCGCCCTCCGCGACGCCGCCATGGAAGAATCCGGTCCCCACATCTCTTCCAGCGCCAATCTGATCCAGCCGGATGCTGGCCCAGTCGTCGAATCCATTGAGCTGCCGTGGCGGACCCGACAGAGTGTTGTCGAAGTTCGAGTCCTGGAACGGCAGGCTGTTCGACACCTTGTCGCCATTCCAGTCGATCGGTGCGGACGCGCTTGCGGCGTGTACCCGAGCCGTTGGTGCCGGCGGAGCCAACGGATCGAATCTCCCGCCACCGCAGAACCTCGTCGCTGGGGAAACACCGAGGGACAGAGCGAGCGCACTACCGGCAGGGGCAAACCAGGCCGGTTGATAGCTTGACGTCGGAAACAGTGCGTCGTCGAACAGCGTCGCCTGCTCGTTGATCCCGTTGTGCACCGTCCCTGAGTAATCCAGGTGGATCTCGTCGTTATCGTCGAACAGCCCGTGCACCTGGAAGAGATAGCTCATGGAGCTGAGGTAGTTCGGTTTGCAGTTCGGCTCGACATAGGTCGCCGTGTTGAGAGCCCTGCTGCCCCAGATGGGCGGCAGTCCGCCATGATAGAGCTCCAGGTTGTGTCCAAGCTCATGGAACGTTGTGGCCGCTCGGGCGAACGGTTTCCCGACGAACTCGCCCCAGAAGCCGAGGGTGACAAGAGCGTTTCCGCCGGGCAGGTCTGCAATGCCGGACATGCTCGAAGGCACGTGGAAGTCGGGATTGTCGATGTTGCACGCCGTGTTGTTGTTGCTGTCATACGGCCCGGGCACACCGTTTAGCAGACATGGGAGTGGAGACTTGGGCTTGGCACGGGAGTGCGCGTACAGCAGGTAATGGAAGAGGCCGCGACGAACAGGATCGAAGCGCCGACGATGCGTTTCGCCCGCCCCCCAGGCGGCTATCTCCTCATCAGTCGTTAGCTCTTCACCATCATCACCAACCGGACCGTCCCGATTTACCTGCAACCCGAATCTCCAACGCACCGTTCCGGGGTAGGCCGGGAACTGGCAGGTGACCGTGTCGCTGGGGACACATGCCCTTTCCCTGATGATCTCGCCGCCCCGCGCCAGGTGCGACGGCACGAGATACGGGTCCGCTTCCAAGGATGTGTAGTCGTCCACCCAATCGGTGTGCGGCACCACGCCGAGGCTGTGATAGCTCGTGATGTCGCCCACATCGAAATGCGGGGTGATTCCCCTGGCGGCGTAGGCGTCCCCGAGCATCCTGAGGACCTCGGGTGTCGGGATGTGATGGTGGCCGACGGTATCGGTCACTGTCGGGGTCGTTGAACTGAACGGCGCGCTCGGTGACCCATAGCTCGTCCCCGCCGGAGCCCGCATGGCATTGAACTCGATGAAGATATCTGGATGCTGCGAGCTCGCGCCCATCGCGTTGAGGTTTGGAAGATCCTCGCCGTCTGGATCCTTCAGCCCAGCGCTGGCATCTTCGAGTCCGTCCGGCAGGCCGTCGTGGTCCACATCCGCTACCGCCGTGCTGAAGATGACGGCGCCCCAGTTGAGGCAATCCTCACCCCCGTTGGTCGGCTGATGGTAGATCTTCGTCCTGACGGTTTCTCCGTAGACGCCAGACGTGGTGCCGAGATTCATCAACGAGCTCACGTCGTAGGTCGCGTTCGCCCAGGCTCGCTGCGACGCGCTGCCAGAGGGAAACGCATCAGCTGCGATCTGCACGTCGTTGAACGAGATGTTGTCGCTGCTGTTCGGCTGACCGCTGGCCACGAAGTACGTGATCTTGGCGGATGGGGTCGAGGCCGACTTGTAGAATCCCTGAAGGCTCCGCTCCAGCGGAGCATCAAGCGTGAGTGGGGCGTCGCCGTTGTAGATGACGATCTTCCGCAGGGGTTGCGTCGAATCCCGATAGACCACGACGAGGCTCGCGCCGGCGCTTTCAGGCACATGGTTGCCGTTCCGAACCGGCAGAGTCACGGTGTGCGGTGGCAACGCGTGAGCGACGAGATCCGCATCGTTGACCAGGCGCTTTCCCGTCGCCTTATCGTCCTTGTCCACCTGCATCGGCAACAATCCGAGCACGTCAGCGCGAAACATGTGCGTCGTCACTGGGACGCCGGTGCCAAAGCACGGAGAGTCCTGGCCATTGCTCGGCGTGGAGGCTCTCCTGACCCGCACAACATCCGTAAGGTTGATCTCCGTCCCTCGGAACTTCACGCCGCTGGCCTCAGACTCGTCGGCCGCCAGCGTGATGGTTTCCCAGAACAGGTACGCGGCGAGGATGTCCGAGCCGGCGGGCACGCCGCTCATCGAGAACGTGGCCGTGGAGAAGCCATTGACTATCGGGTTGGTCTGCTCGTTCAGATCGACGCTGCCCACGACGTAGTTGCCGGTCACGAGAAAGCCCTTGGTGAAGGGCAAATCGTCAGCGACTGCCGCGCGACCGCTCGTCTGCACAAAGAGCAGCAGGACCGCGGCAGCAAGGGCCGTGCGGGCCAGAGTTGACCGAGGTCCCCGGTGCAGTCGGGTGAAAGTCGGGCTGTGGGATGCGCCGTGCGTCATTTTGTAGACATCAGGGGTGACTTTTCTCGCGCCGCCCCAACGAATGAGCTACTAGCTGGAGCGCGCTACCTCGTTAATAAAGGCGATGTAGCCTATCAGAACCCAGCCAACTGATGCTCGGACACGCGAGCATCCAGCAGACGCAGCGCTACCTGAACGTGACCGACGAGGAGCTGCGGAGAGGACTGGAGGTGAGCTGGAACAACAAGGGCCGACCGCTTCGGCTCGCAGCGGGGAGCTGAAGACGCGACTGCGGCGAGCAAGCCATGTCGGCCTGCGCCGTTGTCACCAATTTGTCACCATCGGGCTTGGTGACCGTGGAAATTTGGTTGCGGGGGCGGGATTTGCCGCCGCGAGCCGAAGCCGCAGGCTTCGGGCGAGCTGCCCACAAGACCGCCCACGCGACCAAGACGAACGATAGTGAGGATTGGTTGCGGGGGCGGGATTTGAACCCGCGACCTTTGGGTTATGAGCCCAACGAGCTACCAGGCTGCTCCACCCCGCGACAGGTTGCTGTGAGGCGAACGCTCACAGCCAGTGCAGAAGACGAACTATAGCAGCCGGACCGTCGTCCGTCAAATGCCGCAACCAACGCAGCTGGGCTGGGCACGGTCCTTGCGAAGTCGACGGCCCATGGCCACGCTCCAGTCCGAGCTTCGACAGGCGATCCGCTCCCTTCGGCACGGCGGCAGCAGCACCGCGGCGGCGTTCCTGACGCTCGCCCTCGGTCTCGGCCTCACGACCGCGCTGATTGCCGTCATCGACGGCGTGCTGCTGCGCCCGCTCCCCTATCCCGACTCCGAACAACTGGTGCTCGTCTCCGAACACCGGCCGGGCGCCAGCAGCCGGATCGGCGGCATCGTCAGCGCCGCTACCGTGGCCGCCTGGCGCGGATCCCGGACGATCGAGGGGCCGGCCGCCTACGGCAACCGCGGCTATCTCTGGACGACGCCGGACGGCGCCGATCGCGTCAGCGGCGGCAAGCTCAGCCCCGGCGTGCTGCCCATCCTGCGCGTGCAGCCGTTCCTCGGCCGGTTCTTCCACCAGTCCGAGGAAGAAGCGGGCCAGGACGGGGTCGTCATCCTGAGCCACGGCTTCTGGATGGAGCGGTTCGGCGGCCGCGCCGACGCCATCGGCACCCACATGCGCCTCGACGACCGCGACTACGAGATCGTCGGCGTGACGCCGCCCGGCTTCGCCTTCCCCACCGCGGAGGCGCGCCTGTGGACGCCGCAGGTCCGGTTCGTCCCCACGCCGAACAAGCCGGAAGTGCGCGTCTTCCCCGCCATCGCGCGGCTCCGGCCGGGCGCGTCGATCGAGCAGGCGACGGCGGAAGGGACCGCGGCCGCGCGCGGCGTCTCGCGCTCGTTCATCGACGATCTGCTCTTCGGCAAGGGCGGGCCGATGGAGGTGCAGCTCGTGCGGATGCTCGACGAGGCCGTGTCCACCGTGAAGCCGGCGCTCGTCGCGGTGTCGGCGGGCGTCGTGCTGCTGCTGCTCGTCGCCTGCGCCAACGTCGCCAACCTGCTGCTCGCCGCCGGCGTGGCGCGCCGCCGCGAGCTGGCCGTCCGCGCGGCGCTCGGCGCCAGCCGCGCGCAGCTGCTGCGCCTGATGCTGATCGAGCACGCGGCGCTCGCCGCCGCCGGCCTCGGCGCCGGATGGTTCATCGCGGCGCTGCTGGTGGACGCGCTGCCGCTCGTGGCCCCGGCCGGGTTCCCCCGCCTCGACGGCGTCGCCGTCACCGGACGGGTGATGCTCGCCAGCGGCGGCGCGGCGGCAGTCGCCGTCCTGCTCGCCGGGCTGCTGCCGGCATGGCGCGGCAGCCGCGGCCAGGTCTCGGCAGCGCTCAAGGATGACGACGGGCGCTCGGCCGGCGAAACCAGCGCCCGCCTGCGCACCACCCTGCTCGTCGTGGAAGCCGCGCTTGCGCTGGTGCTGGTCGTGGGCGCGCTGCTGCTCGCCCGCAGCGTCGATCGCCTGCAGCGCGTCGATGCGGGTTACGACGCCACGAACGTGCTGACCGCGCGCATCGAGGTAGTCCGGCCCCGCCGAGGCTCCGGGTGCGGGGGCTCGCCGCGCCGCGCTCGTCGACGGCGTGCTGCGCCGCATCCGCAGCCTGCCCGGCGTCCGCGCCGCGGGCGCGGGGAACATGGCGCCCTTCGGCGACAGCATCGCGCTGGCATCGTTCGACCTGCCTGGCGGTGGCGCGCACGCGAAGGCGGAAGCCGACTCGCACGTCGTCACGCCCGGCTTCGCGGAGGCGCTGCAGCTGCGCCTGGTCGCGGGCCGCGCGTTCACGGCGGCCGATCCCGTCCGCGGCGGACCGGTCCTGGTCAACGAAACGTTCGTGCGCCGCTACCTCGGCGATGGACGGCCCGTCGCAGGCCGCGCCTTCCCGGTCGTCCTCGAGGAGGGACAGCCACCGGCGTCGACGATCGCCGGCGTGGTGCGCGACATCCGGCCGGCCGGCCCGCGCTCGGAACCGCGCCCGGAAATCTACGAGCTCGCCGGCCCGGAGCGACCGCTCACGGGCGCGATCCAGCTGGTGATTCGTACCGACGGCGATCCGCTGCAGATCGTGCCGGCGTTGCGCGACATCGTGCGCACCGAGGATCGGGGCGCCGCCGTGCACGCGATCGGCACGCTGGCCGGGCGCCTGTCGACGTCGATCGCGTCGCCGCGCTTCTTCGCCATCGTCATCGCCGTGTTCGCCGGCCTGGCGCTGACGCTCGCGGCGATCGGCCTCTACGGCGTGCTGTCGTACACGGTGACGCTGCGCCGGCGTGAGCTCGGCATCCGGGCCGCGCTCGGCGCGAGCCGGAGCGATCTGCTGCGGCTCGTCGTGCGGCAGGGCCTCGCCGCGACGACCGCGGGCCTGGCGCTCGGCATGGCGCTCTCCCTCGGCGCGGCCTGGCTCATGCGCTCGCTGCTCTTCGGGATCGAGCCGCTGGACCTACCGTCGTTCGCGGCCAGTTCGGCGATGCTGATCATGGTCGCGCTGGTGGCCTGTCTCGTCCCGGCGCGCCGTGCTGCGGCCAGCGATCCGCGCGTCTCGCTGCACGAGTCGTAGCAGTACGCCACCCGCGCGATCCGCCGCCCGTCGCCAAACGCCGTCGCCTGGGCCTCACGCGGTCCGATAGTGGTCCTGCAGCGGGTAGCGCCTGGCGTACAACGCGAAGGCGAGGGCCGCGGCGAATGCGAACACCGCGAAGAAGAACATCAGGAAGGCGGGCTCGCTGAAGCCGGTGCCGGCGATGTGCGCCGTGACGGCGTCGTTGCGCACCGCGGCGTTGGTCAGCAGCACCCAGAGGTTGCCGAAGGTGATCGACAGGTACCAGAACGCCATGATCACCCCCTTCATCGCCGTGGTGGCCTGGCTGTAGGCGAACTCGAGCGCCGTCGCCGAGACGAGCACCTCGCCGGTCGTCAGCAGCAGGTAGGGGAAGATCTGCCACGCCAGCGACGTCGGCGCACCGCTGTCGATGTGCAGCTGAATGGCACCGGCGCCGATCCAGGCGAGCCCCGACAGCGCGATGCCCCAGCCCATGCGGCGCAGCGCCGTCGGCTCGTACCCGGCCCGCCGCAGCAGCGGGAACAGGAACAGGTTGTTGACAGGAATCAGCAGCATGACGAGCAGCGGGTTGATGGCCTGCATCTGCGCCGCTTCGCGAACCAGCCAACTGGGCCACCACCACGCGTCGTGCGGCACGCGCATCACGCCGCCCTGAAGGACCCAGGTCGACGCCTTCTGGTCGAAGAGCGACCAGAACGGCGTCACGAGGCCGAACACGATGAGGACCCGCAGCACCGACCTCACGTCGTCGATCGCCTGGTCCGGATGGTACCCGCGGGCGCGTTCGAGCTGCAGCGCGGTCCCGGCGCCGCCGAAGACGATGAGCGCGCCGAGCGCGAGACAGAAGGTGATCACGAACTCGAACTGCGCCGGCCAGAACGCCGGCTTCAGCGCCCAGCACACGAGCAGCACCGCCGCCAGCGTGGCGCCACAGGCCGCCAGGACCAGCCCGGGCCGGCCCCTGCCCTCGGCGCGGGCGGACAGCGCCGTGGCGGCGACATGGAAGAAGGAGTGCGGATCCTGGCCGCGGGTCGGAGGGACCCGGACGTATTGCGTCCGTCCGAGCCAGAAGACCAGCGTCGCGATCCCCATCAGGATCCCGGGAATGCCGAAGGCCACCGCGGGCCCGTACTCCCGAAGAAAAATCGGCATCAGCAGCGACGCGAAGAAGCTGCCGAAGTTGATCGACCAGTAGAACGCGTCGAAAACGACCTTGGCGAGTCCCTTGCTGGACCGGTCGAACTGGTCGCCGACGAACGACACCACCAGCGGCTTGATCCCGCCGGATCCGAGCGCGATCAGGAACAACCCGGCGTAGAAGCCGCGCCGGTCGTCGTCGAAGGCGGCCAGCAGCGCGTGGCCCGTGCAGTAGATCAGCGAGAACCAGAGCACGGTGTTGTACTTGCCGAAGAACCGATCCGACAGCCACCCGCCCAGCAGCGGGAAGAAGTACACGCCGATGACGAAGCTGTGGAAGACGTCCTTGGCCAGCCCCGCGCGCTCCGCCGCGGGGGCGTCCAGCAGCAACGTCGACACCAGGAACGGTGTCAGGATGTTGCGCATCCCGTAGAAGCTGAAGCGCTCGCAGGCCTCGTTGCCGATGATGTAAGGGATCTGCCGCGGCAACCTCACGGCGGAACGGGCGGCGGCGACAGTGGACATAGGCAGGAAGGCGCGGCGGACGGCCGAAGGATAGTCGATCGGGCCGCCCGGCCGCGCCGTCCCGCCATGGGCCGGAGGCCTGCCGGCCTCCCAGGCCAGCCCAGCCGCCCGGGTTGATGTACGTCGCGAGCAGGCAGGCGAGAAGCGGTAGCATCGGGTCCAGACGATGCGGTGGCTCCTCGCGGCGTTGGCGTTCGTGTCGATCGGACCGGTCGGCGCAGCGCCGCAACCTGGCGCCCAGGAGGCGTTGACGGTCGAGGTACGGAGCCGCGCCGTGAAGCCCGGCGAAATCCTCGAGATCACCGTGCGCGGAGCGGTACCGCTGACGGCAATCGCGACGACGCTGGGCGATCGCGACGTGCCGCTCTGGCGCGACTCCCCGACCACGTGGCGTGGGCTCGCAGGACTCGACGTCGAGCAGGCACCGGGCCCGCTCGTGCTCACCGTCACTGCGACAGCCAGCCAAGGCCCGCCGTTGGCGCACTCGGTCACGCTCGACGTGCTGCCGGCGGCGTTCGCCGAGCGCCACCTCACCGTGCCGCCGCGGTTCGTCGATCCGCCGGAGTCGGAGCGGCCGCGCATCGAGCGCGAGGCGGTGCGGCTGCGCGCGATTTACGACACCGTGTCCATGGCGCGTCCACCTGGGCTGTTCGTGCCTCCGGTGCCGCACCGGCGGAGCTCGCCGTTCGGGTCGCGGTCGGTGTTCAACGGACAGGCGCGCGACCGCCACGCCGGCCTCGACTTCGCCAGTCCGGCAGGCGCGGTGATCCGGGCGCCGGCTGCCGGCCGCGTCGCGCTGGTGGCGCCGCTCTACTTCACCGGCAACACGGTCGTGCTCGACCACGGCTACGGCGTCCATTCGATCCTGGCGCACATGCAGCGGACGTCGGTCCGGGCAGGCCAGGTCGTCGCCCGGGGGGCGCGTCTGGGCACGGTCGGGGCGACAGGCCGGGCGACGGCGCCGCACCTCCACTGGTCGGTGCGAGTGGGAGCGACGCGCGTGGATCCGGCGTCCGTGCTGGACGTGCTGGCGGCCGCCGAGCCGGACAGGCGCTGAACGCCCGGGACGAAGTGTCGCCGCGCGGTGCTATCCTCGCGAGTTGCAGCAGGAGGACGCCGGATGAGCCAGGATGACGTGCGCGAGGTTCCTCTTCGGTACGGCCCGATCGACGCTGGCGCGACGATCGGCCACGTGCACCTGAAAGTCGCGGATCTCGAGCGGGCGCTCGACTTCTACTGCGGCATCCTCGGCTTCGAGCTGGTGCAACGCTACGGGACCTCGGCGGCGTTCATCTCGGCCGGCGGCTATCACCACCACATCGGCCTGAACACCTGGGAGAGCCACGGCGCGCCGCCGCCGCCGAGCCACACGACCGGCCTCTACCACGTCGCCATCAAGTACCCCAGGCGCGCCACGCTCGCCGACGCGCTCCACCGGCTGATCGCCTCCGGCATCCCGCTCGACGGGGCCAGCGACCACGGCGTCAGCGAAGCGCTCTACCTGCGCGATCCCGACGACAACGGCGTCGAGCTGTATTGGGACCGGCCGGAGGCAGCGTGGCCGCGGACCGCCAACGGGGAGCTGGCGATGTATACGCGGCCGCTGAACGTGCAGGCGCTGCTCGAGGCCCGCGACGACCGGCCGGCGGTGCGACGGGCCGCGGGCCTCGGTCATCCCGAAGCCCGCCCCTAGCGTCACGCGACCTGCGCGGTCAGGCGACCGCGCGCGGCCGCACCATCCGGTAGATGACCAGCAGCACCACGGCGCCCAGGATCGACATGAAGATCCCGGCGACGTCGTTCGCGCCGTACATGCCCGTGGCCTGGCCGAGGAACCCGCCGACGACCGACCCGGCAATGCCCAGCAGGATGGTCACGATCATGCCGCCGCCGTCCCGCCCCGGCATGAGGAGCTTGGCGATCACGCCGACGATCAGCCCGAATACGATCCAGCCCAGAATGCCAAACATCGCGCCTCCTTTGCCAGCGGCGTGGCGTTTCGGTGCCACGGCCGCAGCATCGGCGGACGACCTCTGCATGAACCTTGCCGGACGGGGGCAGGCGTAGCTGAGCAGGTACGCGAGGGCCGGCCCGGTGGCCGGTCCTGAATATCGGAGCTAGATCCGAGGGAGCGTAACCTCGAGCTGCGACTGGTACTTGCCCTTCTTCTCCCCGTAGGAGATCTCGCAGGGCTCGTCGCTCTCGAAAAACAGCACCTGGGCGATGCCTTCGTTCGCGTAGATCTTGGCCGGCAGCGGCGTCGTGTTCGAGATCTCGAGCGTCGCCGTGCCCTCCCACTCCGGCTCGAACGGCGTCACGTTGACGATGATGCCGCAGCGGGCGTAGGTCGACTTCCCCAGGCACAGCGTGATCACGTTGCGCGGGATCCGGAAGTACTCCACCGTGCGCGCCAGCGCGAACGAGTTCGGCGGCACGATGCAGACGTCGGCCTTCAGATCGACGAACGACTTCGGGTCGAAGTCCTTCGGGTCGATGAGGGTCGAGTTGATGTTCGTGAAGATCTTGAACTCGTCCGCCACCCGGATGTCGTAGCCGTACGACGACACGCCGTAGGAGACGACGCCCTTGCGCACCTGGCTGGCCTCGAACGGCGCGATCATGCCGTGCTCGGCGGCCATGCGCTTGATCCAGCGATCCGACTTCACGCTCATGCGACTGCTCTCCCCGGCGCGGCCGCGTCAGCGGCGAAAGATCGTCATGATCAGCGACAGCACGACGCTGATCACGAGACACGTGACGATCGGCAGGTAGACCGTCGTCTGGCCTCGCCGCCAGATGATATCCCCAGGGAGGCGTCCGAGCGGAACCCCGGCCATCACCACCAGCCCGATGCCGGCGATGACGAGGCCGAGGATGACCAGGCTGCGGCCCACCGCCCGGCCCCTCTCAGCGGGAGAATTCCAGGCCGCGGAAGAAGTACCCGAGCTCGAAGGCGGCCGTCTCGGGCGCGTCGGAGCCGTGCGTGGCGTTGCGCTCGATCGACTCGCCGAACTCCTTGCGCAGGCTGCCGGCTTCGGCCTTCGCCGGATCGGTGGCGCCCATCAGCGTGCGCCATTTGGCGATCGCGTCCGGCGCCTCGAGGGCCATCACGATGCACGGGCCCGACGACATGAAGTCGGTCAGCGCGGCGAAGAAGGGCCGCGCCTTGTGCACGGCGTAGAAGCCCTCGGCCTCGCCCTTGGTCATGTGCATCAGCCGCATCGCCCGGACGGCGAAGCCTTCCTTCTCGATGCGGGCGAGGATGCCGCCCGCCTTCTTCGCGGCGACGGCGTCGGGCTTGATGATGGCGAACGTACCGATCCATTAGCGGAGGCTCTCCATGACTTCGTCGAGGGCCGCCTTGCCGGGCCGCGTCCGATCCATGGGCAGCGCCGCGAGCGGGGTGTCGACGAGATTGAGCTGGGTGATGAAGTCGTCCTTGTCCGGCTCGACGTAGATGACGCCGGTGGCGAACTCGCCGCGGCGCAGCGTCTCGTGCAGGACGTGCAGCGCCTGCATCCGGTCGGTCGGGTTGTAGTCGGTCCCGAGCTTCTTGAGCAGCAGCCGCGAGCCGTCGTGCATCTTGACCTCGGTGGTCGTGCCCGGGTCGTACTCGACGGTGATGTCCTCGAAGAACGGCACGAAGCTGATCTCGCCGAGCGGCTCGTCGTGTTCCTTCACGTAGGAGTAGCTCTTGGTCGAGCCCTCGTGATCGTTGAAGGTCACGCACGGCGAGATCACGTCGATCATCGCCGTACCGCGGTGGCAGAGCGCCGCCTTGAGGATGGCCAGCAGCTGCTTCTTGTCGCCCGAGAACGAGCGCGCCACGAACGTCGCGCCGAGCTCGACGGCCAGCGCGCAGGTGTCGATCGGCGGCAGGTCGTTGACGACGCCGTTCTTCAGCTTCGACCCGACGTCGGCGGTCGGCGAGAACTGGCCCTTGGTCAGGCCGTAGCAGCCGTTGTCCTCGATGATGTAGACGAGCGGCAGGTTGCGCCGCATCAGGTGGACGAACTGGCCGATGCCGATGGCCCCGGTGTCGCCGTCGCCGCTGACGCCGATGCCCTGCAGGCTGGCGTTGGCGAGCAGCGCGCCGGTCGCGACCGACGGCATGCGGCCGTGCACGGCGTTGAAGCCGTGCGAGCCGCCGAGGAAGTAGGCCGGCGTCTTGCTCGAGCAGCCGATGCCGGACAGCTTGATGACCCGCTTCGGATCCGTGCCCAGCTCGTAGAACGCGTCGATGATGCGCTCGGAGATGGCGTTGTGCCCGCAGCCGGCGCAGAGCGTGGTCTTGCTGCCGCGGTAGGTGGCGAGCTCGAGGCCGATGCGGTTGGTCTTCTTGGGAGGCTGGGTGACGGCGTCCATGTCTGTGATCCTGTCCTATTCGCCGCCGAGGGCGCCTGCGGCCTCGCGCTCGTCGGCGCGGACGGCGGGGTTCGGCCCTTCCTGCGCCAGGATGTCGGTGGTCAGCGACCGCGCGTCGAGCGGCAGGCCGTTGTAGTGCAGCACCTTGCGCAGCTTGGCGATGCGATCGGCGCTCAGCTCCAGCCGCAGCAGGCCGAGCATCTGCGCGTCGCGGTTCTGCTCGATGACGTAGACGCGATCGTGGGCGTCGATGAACTCGCCGACCGCGTCGTTGAACGGATAGGCGCGCAGGCGGAGGTAGTCGGTCTCGAGCCCGGCCTCGCGCACCAGCTGATCGCGGCTCTCCTCGATCGCCCAGTGCGTCGTGCCGTAGGCGATGAGGCCGACCTTGGTGCCAGGCCCGTCGGCGACCGGCCCGGGCACGTACTCCCGCGCCGTGTCGAACTTGCGCGTCAGGCGATCGAGGTTGTGGACGAAGTCGTCCGGCCGCTCGCTGTAGAGCGCCTTCTCGTTGTGGCCGGTGCCGCGCGTGAAGTAGGCCGGCATGCCGGTGCCGGGCAGCGTCCGGTAGGGAATGCCGTCGCCGTCGACGTCCTTGTAGCGGCCCCAGTCGCCGATGCGGGCCAGCGTCTCGGCGTCGAGCACCTTGCCGCGGTCGAGCGGCTTGGTCGGGTACTCGAACGGATCGGACATCCACGTGTTCATGCCGAGGTCGAGATCGCTCATCACGAAGACGGGCGTCTGCAGGCGCTCGGCGAGGTCGAAGGCGTCCTGCGCCATCTCGTAGCACTCGGCGACGGAGGACGGCAGCAGGAGGACGTGGCGGCAGTCGCCGTGCGACAGGCCAGCGGCGAACGCGATGTCCTGCTGCGCGGTGCGGGTCGGCAGGCCGGTCGAGGGGCCGACGCGCTGGATGTCGAAGATCACCGCCGGCAGCTCGGCGTAGTAGGCCAGGCCGGTGAACTCGGCCATCAGCGAGATGCCCGGGCCGGCCGTCGAGGTCATCGAGCGGGCGCCGGCCCACGACGCGCCGATCACCATGCCGAGCGCGGCGATCTCGTCCTCGGCCTGGACCACGGCGAAGCTCGCCTTGCCGGTCTCCTTGTCGGTGCGGTACTTGCGCAGGTAGTCGATCAGCGTCTCGCACAGCGACGACGACGGCGTGATCGGATACCAGGCGACGACGGTGACGCCGGCGAAGAGACAGCCGAGCGCGGCGGCGGCGTTGCCCTCGATGAGCACCTTGCCCGCCGTCTTGTTCATCCGCTCGACCCTGACCGCGGCCTTGCCGAAGGTCGCCTCGGCGTAGGCGAAGCCCTTGTCGAGCGCGGCGCTGTTCAGCGCCATCGCCTTGGGCTTCTTCCCGAGCTGCTTGCCGAGGGCCTTCTTCATCTCGTCCAGCTCGATCTCGAGCAGGAACGCGAGGATGCCGTCGTAGATCATGTTGCGCACGAGGCGGCGCAGCTTGGCGTCGGTCGTGACGTCGGCGACGAGCTTGTCGAACGGGACCGGGAAGAACGTGATGTCGGTGCGCAGCGCCTTGAGCTGCAGCGGCTCGTCGTAGACGCACGAGGCGCCGGGCTCGAGCGAGAGCACGTCCTCGCGCGCCGTCTCCGGGTTCATCGCGACGAGGAAGTCGATTTCCTTCTTGCGCCCGATGTAGCCGTGCCGGTTGGCCCGGATCGTGTACCAGGTGGGCAGCCCCGCGATGTTCGAGGGGAAGAGGTTCTTGCCCGACACCGGGATGCCCATCTGGAAGATGGACCGGAGGAGCACCAGGTTGGCGGTCTGGCTGCCCGAGCCGTTGACGGTGGCGACCTGGATGCTGAAGTCGTTGGCGACGGCGCCCGCGTTTTGGTGGGCAGGCTGGCCGGCCTCGGCCAGAGCGTCTTGTGGACTCATGAGATAGGTGGTCCTCGGGCGGGACGACCCAGTGCACCGCACCAGGGGCCCGCAGATCCCGATAATGTTACGCCACGATCATATATTTTGGCTACCGGGGCCATCCGAACGGGCCTTCGGCCGGCCCGGATGGTCGCCCATCCGGGTTCGGCTGGCAGGAAGGCGAAGAAACGTCAACGGGCGAGACGCGTCTTGATCGTGGCGCCCATGTCGGCGGGGCTCTTCACCACGCTGACCCCGGCCGCTTCGAGGGCGGCCATCTTCTCGGCGGCCGTGCCCTTGCCGCCCGAGATGATCGCGCCGGCGTGCCCCATGCGGCGGCCCGGGGGCGCGGTCTGGCCGGCGATGAACCCGACGACCGGCTTCTTGAAGTGGCCCTTGATCCAGTCGGCGGCGTCCTGCTCGGCGTTGCCGCCGATCTCGCCGATCATGATCACCGCCTCGGTCTCGGCGTCGTCCGCGAACAGCTTCAGCGTGTCGATGAACGAGGTGCCGATGAGCGGGTCGCCGCCGATCCCGACGCACGACGTCTGGCCGAGGCCCACCCGCGAGAGCTGGTGGATGGCCTCGTAGGTCAAGGTGCCGCTCTTCGACACGACGCCGATCGAGCCGCGCTTGCAGATGTGGCCCGGAATGATGCCGGCCTTGCCGATCTCGGCCGAGATGAGGCCCGGGCAGTTCGGCCCGATGACCCGCGTCGGGCTTCCCTTGCAGGAAGGCGAACGCCTTCATCATGTCGATCGTCGGGATGCCCTCGGTGATGCAGACGACGAGCGGGATGCCGGCGTCGGCGGCTTCCATCACCGCGTCGGCCGCGCCCGGCGGCGGCACGAACACCACCGACGCGTTGGCGCCGGTCTTCTCCACCGCTTCCGCCACCGAGTTGAAGATCGGCCAGCCTTCGTGCGTCGTGCCGCCCTTGCCGGGGGTCACGCCGCCGACGACGGTCGTGTGATAGGCCGCAGCCTGTTTCGCGTGGAACGTACCCTCGCGGCCGGTCAGGCCCTGGACGAGGAGACGCGTCTCTGGAGTGATCAGAATGGCCATGGTGCGACGCCTACTTCGAAAGGGCGACGATCTGTTGCGCGGCCTCGCCCATCGAGTCGGCCGTCGTGAAATTGAGTCCGCTGGCGGCGAGCATCGCCTTGCCCTGCTCGACGTTGGTGCCTTCCATGCGGATGACGATCGGCACCTTCACCGACAGGTCCTTGACCGCGGCGATCAGGCCCTCGGCCAGGACGTCGCAGCGCAGGATGCCGCCGAAGATGTTGATCAGGACGCCCTTCACGTTGGTGTCCGCCATCAGGATGCGGAAGGCGTTCTTGATCTGCTCGGCGTTGGCGCCGCCGCCGACGTCGAGGAAGTTGGCCGGCTCGCCGCCGGCCAGCTTGATGATGTCCATCGTCGCCATGGCCAGGCCGGCGCCGTTGACCATGCAGCCGATCGTGCCGTCGAGGCGGATGTAGTTCAGCGAGTACTTCGACGCCTCGACCTCGAGCGGGTCCTCCTCGTCGGTGTCGCGCAGCGCCGGGAAGTCCTTGTGCCGGAACATCGCGTTGTCGTCGAAGGTCACCTTCGCGTCGAGCGCGAGCAGGTTGCCCTCCTTGGTGACGATCAGCGGGTTGATCTCGATGAGCGAGGCATCGCTGCCGATGAACGCGCCGTAGAGCGACTGCAGCAGCTTGACCGCCTGGCCGATCTGGGCGCCTTCGAGGCCGAGGCCGAAGGCGATCTTGCGCGCCTGGAAGGCCTGCAGGCCGATGCCGGGATCGACGTACTCCTTGAGGATCAGGTGCGGCGTCTTCTCGGCGACCTCCTCGATGTCCATGCCGCCGGCCGAGCTCGCCATGAGCACGGTGCGCTGCGTGGCGCGATCGATGAGCATGCCGAAGTAGAGCTCGCGGACGATCGCCAGCCCTTCCTCGACGAGCACCCGCGACACCTTCTGGCCGGCCGGGCCGGTCTGGTGCGTGACGAGCTGCATGCCGAGGATCTGCGCGGCGACCTTCTCCGCCTCCTCCGCGCTCTTGACCACCTTGACGCCGCCGCCCTTGCCGCGGCCCCCGGCGTGGATCTGCGCCTTGACGACGCTGACCGGCGCCACCGAGCTTGCGCGCGATCGCGCCCGCCTCCGCCGCCGTCGTCGCCATCTCGCCGCGCGGGATCGGGAACGCCGAACGGCGCGAGAATCGCCTTGCCCTGATACTCGTGAATCTTCATGTCGGCTCAGATGATGTCGGGAACGGGGCCGGCAATCAAGCCCGCGCGCCGGCCCGGCCGCGGAAGTCGGTGATAGAATCAGCGTCCGGCCCGCATCGGATACCCGCCGACAGGCCCCTGTTTTACGCGGGCGCAACTCCCTGGTGATGTCCTCACTGTCACGTTTTCTCTCGTCGTCCGTCGGCACCAAGATCCTGGTGGCGCTGACGGGCCTGGGCTTCGCCGCGTTCCTCGTGACGCACCTGGCCGCCAACCTGCTCGTCCTGGTCGACCCGCACGGGTACAACGCGTACTCGCACAAGCTGATCTCGAATCCGCTGATCTACATCGCGGAAGCGGGCCTGGTGGTGCTGTTCCTCGTCCACGCCTTCAAGGCGGTGATGGTGACGCTGCGCAACCGCGAGGCGCGCGGGCGCGGCTACGCGGTCAAGAAGCGGGCCGGCCACACCAGCCGCAAGTCGCTGGCGTCGTCGACGATGATCGTGACCGGCGTCTGGCTGCTGCTCTTCGTCGTCATCCACCTGAAGACGTTCAAGTTCGGGCCGTGGTACGACACGCCGGACGGCATGCGCGACCTGGCGCGGCTGGTGCACGAGGTCTACGCCGAGCCGCTGCACGTCGTCTTCTACATCCTCAGCATGGTGCGTGGTCGGCATGCACCTGTCGTGGGGGCTGTCGAGCGCCTTCCAGTCGATGGGCCTCGAGCACCCGCGCTACAACGGGCTCATCCGCGGCACCGGGCTGGCCATCGCCATCCTGATGGCGCTCGGCTTCGCGCTGATCCCGGCGGTCATCTACTTCGGGGGGCGGCCGTGAAGCTCGACGCGAAGATTCCGGGCGGCGCCATCGCCGACAAGTGGGACCGGCACCGCTTCGAGATGAAGCTGGTGAACCCGGCCAACAAGCGCAAGTTCACGATCATCGTCGTCGGCACCGGCCTCGCCGGCGCCTCGGCGGCGGCCTCGCTCGGCGAGCTGGGCTACAACGTCAAGGCGTTCTGCATCCACGACTCGCCGCGCCGCGCCCACAGCATCGCCGCCCAGGGCGGCATCAACGCCGCCAAGAACTACCGCAACGACGGCGACAGCGTCGAGCGGCTGTTCTACGACACGGTCAAGGGCGGCGACTACCGGGCGCGCGAGGCCAACGTCTATCGCCTGGCCCAGACCAGCGTCCAGATCATCGACCAGGCGGTCGCCCAGGGCGTCCCGTTCGCCCGCGAGTACGGCGGCGTGCTCGACAACCGCTCGTTCGGCGGCGCGCAGGTCTCGCGCACCTTCTACGCCCGCGGCCAGACCGGGCAGCAGCTGCTGATCGGCGCCTACCAGTCGCTGATGCGGCAGGTCGAAGCCGGCCCGGTGACGCTGTTCCCGAACCGCGAGATGCTCGATCTCGTGCTCGTCGACGGCAAGGCGCGCGGCATCATCGTGCGCAACCTGCTGACCGGCGAGCTCGAGTCGCACGTCGCCGACGCCGTCTGCCTCGCCACCGGCGGCTACGGCACGGCCTACTACCTCTCGACCAACGCCGTGAACTCGAACGTCACGGCCGCCTGGCGCTGCTACAAGCGCGGCGCGCTGTTCGCCAACCCGTGCTTCACGCAGATCCACCCGACCTGCATCCCGGTGTCGGGCGATCACCAGTCCAAGCTCACGCTGATGAGCGAGAGCCTGCGCAACGACGGGCGCGTCTGGGTGCCGAAGACGGGCGGCGACACGCGGCCGCCGCAGCAGATCCCCGAAGCCGAGCGCGACTACTACCTCGAGCGGCGCTACCCGAGCTTCGGCAACCTGGTGCCCCGCGACGTCGCGTCGCGCGCCGCCAAGTCGGTCTGCGACGAGGGCCGCGGCGTCGGCGAGACGCAGCTGGCCGTGTACCTGGATTTCGCCGACGCGATCCGCCGGGTCGGCGAGGACACCGTGCGCGCGCGCTACGGCAACCTCTTCCAGATGTACGAGAAGATCACCGACGAGGATCCGTACAAGGTGCCGATGCGGATCTACCCCGCCGTCCACTACACGATGGGCGGCCTGTGGGTGGACTACAACCTGATGAGCACCGATCCCGGGCCTGCACGTCCTGGGCGAAGCCAACTTCTCCGATCACGGCGCCAACCGCCTCGGCGCCAGCGCCCTCATGCAGGGCCTCGCCGACGGCTACTTCGTCATCCCGGCGACCATCGGGCACTACCTGGCCAGCACGCCGTTGCCCAAGGTCACGGCCGATCACGACGCGTTCAAGGAGGCGACCGCCTCGGTGCGCACACGCATCGAGCGGATGCTGGCCAGCAAGGGCAAGCGGACCGCCCGTGAGCTGCACCGCGAGCTCGGGCGCGTCCTGTGGGACTACGTCGGCATGGCCCGCACCGACGCCGGCCTGCGGACGGCCCTCGGCAAGATCCCGCAGCTGCGCGAGGAGTTCTGGCAGAACGTCTCGATCCCGGACGAGCCGAACACGCTCAACAAGAACCTCGAGTACGCCGGCCGCGTCGCCGACTACCTGGAGTTCGGCGAGGTGCTGGCGATGGACGCGCTGGAGCGGCGCGAGTCGTGCGGCGGCCACTTCCGCGAGGAATACCAGACGCCCGACAACGAAGCCCGCCGGGACGACGAGCAGTTTGCCCACGTCGCCGCCTGGGAGTATCGCGGCCCCGATCAGGCGCCGGTGCGCCACGTCGAGCCGCTGGAGTTCGAGCACGTGCACCCGACGCAGCGGAGCTACAAGTGAACCTGACTCTCCGGGTGTGGCGGCAGGCCTCGCCATCGGCGCAGGGCCGCCTCGTCGACTACAGGGCCGCCAACATCTCGCCGGACATGTCGTTCCTCGAGATGCTCGACGTCGTCAACGAAGGCCTGATCAAGGCCGGCCAGGACCCCATCGCGTTCGACTCCGACTGCCGCGAAGGCATCTGCGGCACCTGCGGCTGCATGGTCAACGGGGTGGCGCACGGGCCCGACGCGAGCACGACCGTCTGCCAGCTGCACATGCGGCGCTTCAAGGACGGCGACACGATCGTGATCGAGCCATGGCGGGCGCGGGCCTTCCCCATCCTCAAGGATCTGGTCGTCGATCGCAGCGCCTTCGACCGCATCATCCAGGCCGGCGGCTACACCTCGATCAACGTCGGCTCGGCGCCGGACGGCAACGCCCTGCTGATCCCGAAGGCGGCGTCCGACGAGGCGATGGACTACGCGCAGTGCATCGGCTGCGGCGCCTGCGTGGCGTCGTGCAAGAACGCCTCGGCGGCGCTGTTCACCGCCGCCAAGGTCTCGCACCTGGCGCTGCTGCCGCAGGGCCAGCCGGAGCGCCTGACGCGCGTCCGTGCCATGGTCGATCGGATGGACGCGGAAGGCTTCGGCGCCTGCTCGAACGAGGGCGAGTGCGAGGCGACGTGCCCGAAGGGCATCTCGATCGCCGGCATCGCCCGGATGAACCGCCAGTACACGCAGGCCGTCCTCAGCGGCGCCGGGGACAAGAAGGCCGCGGCGTCGGGCGACTAGTTAGCTGAAAGCGGATCAGCCCGGCGCTCTCGCCCGAGGCGCATCAATGGCCGAGGAGGGTCTTGACGCTCGACCCGAAGCGCTGGTCGAGGCGCGCCTGCGCCTCGGCCAGAGCGGGCCCAAGCGCCGGTTCCGTGGGAATGGCCATGACGACCCGCCCGGCGTCTGCACCACCGTGTCTGCCGACGAGCTCCGCGGCATGGGCGCGTGCGTCCGCCGGCGCCGAGGCGTCGGCGGCGACCGCCGCCAGGAGCCGGTCGAAGCCATCGCCCCTGCCGATCTGCTCGACCGCACGGCGGCTCAGTTCCTCGTCGGCGGGATCGGCCGCGATCGCCCGGGCCGCCAGCCGCTGCGAGGCCTCGTCGCGTTGACGCAACAGCTCGGCGCTGGCGTGCAGCCGGATCACGCGATCCGGATCCTCGAGCCAGGAGTCGACCCGCTCCGGCCATTTCGCTGCCGCGCCGAGCGCGATGGCGATGCGGATGGCGGCACGATGCGTCCGGTGGTCCTCGCCGCCGTCGAGCGCCGCGACGACCGGCCCGGGCAGCTGCTCGGGATCGAGCTGGGCGAGGCCCGCCACGATGCCATCGGTATCCTGGATGAGAGCGCGGTCCGACAGGACCCGCAGCGACGGTCCTGGCATCTCGCTGGCCCGCGCGGCAATCGCCTCGAGCAGACACGCCGCACCGTCGCCGCCCCACTCGGCGTCGGCGACAGGCCTCGCGGGCAGCGCCGAGAACGCCCCATCGAGGGCAGCGCCGCCGCGGACCCGATAGCACGTGATACGGCGCAGGAGCTCCACGTCTGTGGTCCGGCGGGCGGCCAGGTCCACCGCGTACAGGCCTTGCGGGGTCACGCCGCGCTGCGCCAGCGTCCGGAGCGCGTCTCCCATCGCGCCAGGCGTGCCGGTCTCCAGGGCCGCCAGCTCCGCCTCGCTCGGGGGCGGCAGCTCCGTGGCCGCCTCCGTCGCATGCTCGGCCACGGGCACGCCCTCCGGGACCGCTGCGACCGGCGCTGGAACACGCGAGCTGGCGGACCGGCCGCTCGAATAGATCACGCCAGACAGCGCCGCGCCAAGTGTCACGGCAAGCGCCAGGCCCACACCAATCCGCCCGTGTCCTTCCGGCGGCGGAGGCGCCAC
Source organism: Vicinamibacterales bacterium (assembly GCA_963844435.1). Taxonomy (GTDB): domain Bacteria; phylum Acidobacteriota; class Vicinamibacteria; order Vicinamibacterales; family Vicinamibacteraceae; genus JBDSLU01. The sequence goes on from CAWJOG010000010.1 coordinate 57,287, forward strand.
CGAAATGCGGCTCGGCGCCGCTCCGCGCCGGCGCGCGGACATCCGCGGTGCCGGTGCGGCCTCGACGACTCCCGGGGCGTCATCGATCAGCTCGATGGAATAGCCGCCCGTTTCGTCATGGAACCGGTTCGAGGAGACGTGTCTAGTCATGCGGCAACTCTCCCTCGGTAAAACGGCAAAACCCGGGAAGAATCCAGAGAAAGCGGGCGACGCCGCGGTCGTGCTGGCGACGCTGCGAGCGCGAGGACATGCAGGGGCGTGCAGTCGTGCGCAGCTGCGCCCACCCAGCGCGCTGGACAGTCGACGACGACGAAGGACGGGAGTACAGAGGTGAGAGACGAGCCCCGGGGCGGTCTGGCACCACCCCGGAGTCACCTTCTTGCGGCCGGCCGCCGCCTGGAATGCCTGGCTAGACGCCGATGACGTCGGTGAGGGACTTCACCGCCGCCGCCGACTTGTTCAGCAGCTCCTGCTCGGCCGGGGTCAGCGTGATCTGGACGATCTGCTCGACGCCGCTGGCGCCCAGCTTGACCGGCACGCCGACGAACAGGTCTTTGATGCCGTACTCGCCCTGCAGGAACACCGAGCAGGGGTGGATCTTCTTCTTGTCCTTGAGGATGCACTCGACCATCTCGGCCGCCGACGTGCCCGGGGCCACCCACGCGCTGGTGCCGATCAGCTTGGTCAGCTCGCCGCCGCCGCCGGCCGTGCGCTTCGAGATCGCCTCGATGCGATCCGCCGGCAGCATCTCGGTGAGCGGCACGCCGCCGATCGTCGAGTAGCGCGCCAGCGGCACCATCTCGTCGCCGTGGCCGCCGAGGACGAACACCGAGACGTCCTGGACCGACACGTTCAGCTCCATCGCCAGGAACGTGCGCATGCGCGCCGAGTCGAGGACGCCGGCCATGCCGATGACGCGCTCGCGCGGGAACTTGCTCAGGCGGTAGACCGCCTGGCACATCGCGTCGAGCGGGTTGGCGACCGGGACGATGATGCAGTCCGGCGAGTAGCGGACGACCTGCTCGGTCACCGCCTTCATGATGTTGTAGTTGGTCTGGACCAGGTCGTCGCGGCTCATGCCCGGCTTGCGCGGCATGCCGGAGGTGACGACGACGACGTCCGAGCCGGCGCTCATCGAGTAGTCGTCGCCGCCGACGACCTTGCTGTCCGAGCCGATGACGGCGCAGGCCTGGGCGATGTCCAGGGCGACGCCCGCGGCCTTGTCCTTCGCGATGTCGATGATGACGACATCGGCGAGGTTGCGCTCGGCGATGACGCGTGCCGCGGTCATGCCGACGTTGCCGGCGCCGCCTACGACGGTGACTTTACGCTTCATACGTGTGGCTCTCGAAGATGGGGCTGACGCCCTCACATGTTGGCGATGATGGCGTCGGCGAACTGCGACGTCTTGAGCTCGGTCGCGCCTTCCATCTGGCGCGCCAGATCGTAGGTCACCTTCTTCTGGGCGATGGTCTTCTCGAGGCCGGTGATCACCAGATCCGCCGCCTCGTTCCAGCCCAGGTACTGCAGCATCATCACGCCCGAGAGGATCACGCGAGCCGGGGTTGATGACGTCCTTCCCCGCGTACTTCGGCGCGGTGCCGTGCGTCGCCTCGAAGAAGCCGATGTCGTCGCTCATGTTGGCGCCCGGCGCGATGCCCAGGCCGCCGACCTGCGCGGCGCAGGCGTCGGAGAGGTAGTCGCCGTTCAGGTTGGGCGTGGCGAACACGTCGTAGTCGGCGGTGCGGGTCAGCACCTGCTGGAAGACGCTGTCGGCGATGCGGTCGTTGATGACGACCTTGCCCTCTTTCGATGCGCCCGCCGTCACTTCGTCCTCGGTCACGATGAAGTCGCGAAATTCCGCCTTGGCGACCTCGTAGCCCCAGTCACGGAAGGCGCCTTCCGTGAACTTCATGATGTTGCCCTTGTGGACCAGCGTCACCGTCTTGCGCTTGTTGGCGATGGCGAACTGGATCGCCTTGCGCACCAGGCGCTTCGTGCCGAACTCCGGAGATCGGCTTGATGCCGATGCCCGAATCGGGCCGGACGCGCTTGCCCATCTCCTTCTCGAGGAACTCGATGACGCGCTCCGCCTGCGGGGTGCCGCGGGCCCACTCGATGCCGGCGTAGACGTCCTCGGTGTTCTCGCGGAAGATCACGACGTTCATCAGGTCGGGACGCTTGACCGGCGCCGGGGTGCCCTCGAAGTAGCGGACCGGGCGCACGCACGCGTAGAGGTCGAGCACCTGCCGCAGCGTCACGTTCAGGCTGCGGATGCCGCCGCCCACGGGCGTGGTCAGCGGGCCCTTGATGGCGACCTTGTACTGCTTGACCGCCTCGATGGTGTCGTTCGGCAGCCACTCGCCGTACTGCGCCTTGGCCTTCTCGCCGGCCGGCACCTCGAACCAGACGATCTTCTTCTTGCCGCCGAACGCCTTGGCGACCGCGGCGTCGAACACCCGGACGCTGGCCTTCCAGATGTCCGGGCCGGTGCCGTCGCCTTCGATGAAGGGGACGATGGGCGCGTCGGGGACGACGAGCTCACCGCCGCGGCGAGTGATCGCCGCGCCTTCGGTGGGCGGCGTGAGGTGCACGAACTGTTGCATGGACGTCTCCAGATCCGACCAACCGTCACTCAACTTGCGGGCTCGCACACGCGGCGCCGCCTCCTGCAGGGGAACCTGTCCTTTAGGTCACGCCCCCCCGAGGTGTTGCACGATGTTCACAGATTCTGTGGAAAACCCTGTTGAAAAAACTGCCCGGTCGCGGGCGCGATTGCCAATGAATCGAGGGGATCCAGCGATTTGCACCACAGTGGTGCGCGGAACGCGGGCTCTCGAGGACGCTCGACCCTGCGGCGCGCGCCATTATAATGCAAACGTCGCGCGCGTCTCGGGTGAGACACGACGCTCGTTCCCTTGCTCGTTCACAGGGGCCGGCCACGAGACGGTCGGCTGGCACACCTCTTGCCCCTTCAATGAAGATCATCATCTCCGACGATTTACCGGCATCCGCCGTCTCACTGCTCCAAGAGGTCAGCGGATGGACGGTGGACGCCCGCTCCGGGCGTCCAAAGAACGACCTCATCAACGACATCGCCGACGCGGACGCGCTTCTCGTGCGCAGCGCCACCAAGGTGACGAAAGATGTCATCGACGCCGCTAATAGGCTGAAGATCATCGCGCGCGCCGGATCGGGTGTCGACAACGTCGATCTCGAGGCCGCCAGCGCCCGCGGCGTCATCGTCACCAACGCCCCCGGCGGCAACAGCATCAGCGTCGCCGAGCACGCCTTCGCGCTGATGCTGTCGCTGGCGCGCTCGGTCGCGACGGCCGACGCGTGCATGAAGCAGCAGCGCTGGGAGAAGAAGAGCCTGCTCGGCGCCGAGCTGCGCGACAAGACCCTGGGCGTCGTCGGCTTCGGCCGCATCGGCCAGGCCCTCGCCCACCGCGCCCGCGCCTTCGGCATGCGGATCATCGCGCACGATCCGTTCATCGCCGCGCACGTCGCCGACGATCTCGACGTCGAGCTCGCCGACCTCGACTCGCTGTGCGGCCGCGCCGACTACATCTCGCTGCACCTGCCCAACACCGAGCAGACCAACCGGCTGTTCAACGCCGAGCGCTTCAACAAGTGCAAGAAGGGCGTGCGCATCATCAACACCGCGCGCGGCGAGCTGATCGACGAGCAGGCGCTGCTGGCGGCGCTGCAGAGCGGCCACGTCGGCGGCGCCGGGCTCGACGTGTTCCAGAAGGAGCCGCCGACCGACTGGGCGCTGGCGACCTTCCCGCGCGTGGTCGCCACGCCGCACATCGCGGCCTCGACGGCGGAAGCGCAGGAGCTCGTCGGGCTCGACGTCGCCGCCGGCGTCCGCGACTACCTGCAGCACGGCGTCGTCCGCAACGCGGTCAACTTCGCCTCGGTCCCGGCCGAGGAGTTCAAGCGCCTGCACCCGTTCATGGTGCTCGGCGAGCGTCTCGGCCAGGCCGCGGCGCAGCTGACCCAGGGCCGCACCGACGGCATCGGCATCCGCTACTACGGCGGGCTGGCCGAAGGCGGCAACGAGCTGATCGCCGGCTCGGTGCTGGTCGGCTTCCTCGCGCCACGTGCTCTCGGGCGGCGTGACGCTGGTCAACGCGCGGCGGCTGGCCGCCGAGCGCGGCATCGACGTCGTCGAGACGCGCAGCGCCCGCACCCGCCGCTTCACCAGCCTGCTGTCGCTGAAGCTGCACACCAGCGAGGGCGAGCGGTGGGTCGAGGGGACGATCTTCGAGCAGAGCGGGCCGCGTCTGGTGCTGCTGGACGGCATCCCGATCGAAGCGCCGCTCGCCGGCGCGCTGATCGTGATCCGCAACCAGGACACGCCGGGCGTCATCGGCGAGGTGGGATCCGTGCTCGGGAAGCACGGCGTCAACATCGCCAACTTCGCGCTGGGGCGCGATGCCCAGGGCGCGATTGGCGTGGTCAACGTCGACGAGAGCGGCGCCGCGCGCATCGACCAGAAGGTCCTCGACGCGCTGACGGCGATCCCGGCGATCCGCGACGCGCGGCTTATCCGAGTCTGAGCGTGTTCCTCGAGCTGATGTGGCCGCGCCCGCGGACGGCGCGGTCGCGTCAGCGCTGAACGAGGCGCCGCGGCGTGTTGGTGTCCAGCGCCAGCAGGTCGACGGCGTTGGAGCCGACCGCGACCACTTCGTAGGCCGCACCCAGGCGGCTGCCGGCTTCGACGTAGTGCAGGCGCCCGCCGAACGACAGGACGGCAATCCGCACGACGCGGCCGTCGACTTCCCGATCGACCAGACCGACGAGCGAGACCGACGCCGGCGGCAGCACCAGCGGCGCGAGCGCGGCCAGCGCGGCGGCGGCTTGCGCCGGTTTGGGCGGCGGCAGCGGCTTGGGCCGGGCGACGACGAACTCGAACGGATTGCGGTTCGGAGCGGCCAGCGCGACCGGGCCCGGCCGGCGGCCGTCGCCGAGGCGCGCGGAGGCGCGATCGAGATCGCCGATCTCTCGCAGGACGGGCGCGGAGGCCGCGGCCCGACGGCGGCGGCAAGGCCGGCGGCGGCGGCGCCGGCCGGGTCGCGAACGCCGCCCATGCCAGCAGGGCAACGCCGAGGAGCGCGAGGAGCGGTCCGCGCACGCGCATGATGGCTTCAGAGTACATCAACCGGCGCCAGGAACGGTCCGAACTGGGCCGGCGGGGCGGCCGGCACCACCGCCGTCCCGCGTGAGGCGCCGCCGCGCGCCCAGCGCGGCGCGACGAATGGCGAGGACGCAGTCCGGAGCCATCGTCCGGTCGACGCGCGCAGGCGCGTCGACAAATAGCAGCCGAACGCGCCAAGGGACGGCCCGCGGCGGCGCGTGAGAGCGCCGCCGCAAGACCAGCAACGACGTACGGTAAACTGCGTCGTGCACCCCCCTGCGACGACCGGTTCGACGGCGCCGTCGCGACCGACGGCCGTCGCCGTCATCCCGGCCCGTTACGCCTCGACCCGGCTGCCCGGTAAACCCCTCATCGACCTGGGCGGCCTGCCGATGATCGTCCGTGTCGTCGAACAGGCGCGGCGGACGCCGGGGATTGCCGACGTCGTCGTGGCCACCGACGACGTCCGGGTGCGCGACGCGGTCGAGGCCCACGGCGGCGTAGCCGTCATGACCCGCGCCGACCATCGCAGCGGCACCGATCGCCTCGCCGAAGTCGCGGCGGCGCTGACCTGCGACGTCATCGTCAACGTCCAGGGCGACGAGCCGCTCATCGACCCGGCCATGATCGCGGCGGCGCTGGCGCCGTTCGCGCGATCCGGACGTCGAGATGACCACGCTCTGCCGCCGGCTGACCGACGCGGACGAGTTCCTGAATCCGAACGTCGTGAAGGCCGTCGTCGGCCAGGACGGCTTCGCCCTGTATTTCTCGCGGGCCGCCGTCCCGTTCGACCGGACGGCCGGTCAGACCGGCTCCCACGCCGCGGTCCCGGTGCATGCGTTCAAGCACATCGGGCTCTACGCGTATCGCCGCGCCACGGTTTTGCGCCTCGCCGCGCTGCCGCCGACGGCGCTCGAGGAGACGGAGATGCTGGAGCAGCTGCGCGCGCTCGAGCACGGCATCCGCATCAAGGTCGTCCAAACCGAGCTCGACTCGATTGGCGTCGACACCGACGCCGACGTAGCGCGCGTGCGCGCGCTGCTCGCGGCGTCACCGTCCGTCTCCCATGCCCGACCCGTTCACGATCATGCCCAGCCCTAGCGCCCCCTCGTCCAAGCCCGTCAAATACATCTTCATCACCGGCGGCGTCGTCTCGTCGCTCGGCAAGGGCCTCGCCGCCGCCTCCATCGGCTGTCTGCTGGAGGGACACGGCTACAAGGTGACGCTCCAGAAGTTCGACCCCTACATCAACGTCGATCCGGGGACGATGAGCCCGTACCAGCACGGCGAGGTCTACGTCACCGACGACGGCTGCGAGGCTGACCTCGACCTGGGCCACTACGAGCGCTTCACCAACACGGTGACCAGCCGGAACCACAACTGGACCGCCGGCAAGATCTTCCTGTCGGTCATCCAGCGCGAGCGGCGCGGCGATTACCTCGGGGCCACGGTGCAGGTGATTCCGCACATCACCAACACCATCAAGGATTCGATCCGCGCCGTCTCGGACGGGGTCGACGTGGTGATCGTGGAAATCGGCGGCACCGTCGGCGACATCGAGAGCCTGCCGTTCCTCGAGGCCATCCGCCAGTTCCGCCAGGACGTCGGCCGCGAGAACGCGCTCTACATCCACCTCACGCTGGTGCCGTTCATCGGCACCGCCGGCGAGCTCAAGACCAAGCCGACGCAGCACAGCGTCCGCGACCTGCGCTCGATCGGCATCCAGCCGGATCTCCTGCTCTGCCGCACCGACCGCTTCCTGCCGCCGGAGATCAAACGCAAGATCGCCCTCTTCTGCGACGTCGACGAGGAGGCCGTGATCACGGCGAAGGACGTGTCCAGCATCTACGAAGTCCCGATCGTGCTCGGCCAGGAAGGCATCGATCGCATCGTGCTCAAGCACCTGCACCTGCCGGCGACGTCCGCCGACATGCAGGACTGGGCCGCGCTCGTCGAGCGCATCCGGCAGCCGCAGGGCGAGGTGACGATCCACGTCGTCGGCAAGTACGTCGGCCTCGAGGACTCGTACAAGAGCCTGCACGAGGCCCTCGTCCACGGCGGCTTCAAGCACGGCGTCAAGGTCAACGTGAAGTGGGTCGAGGCCGAGGCGCTCGAGCAGGAGGGCGGCGACGGCCTCCTCGATGGCGCGCACGGCATCCTGGTGCCGGGCGGCTTCGGCGACCGCGGCACCCGCGGCATGATGCGGGCCGCCCACATCGCGCGGACGCGGCAGATCCCGTTCTTCGGCATCTGCTACGGCTTCCAGTGGGCGACCGTGGAGTTCGCGCGGGAGGTCTGCGGCATGATCGACGCCGATTCGACCGAGTGCGCCCCCGACACGCCGACCAAGGTGATCTACAAGCTCCGCGACCTGCTCGGCGTCGACGACCTGGGCGGCACGATGCGCCTCGGTTCCTACGCCTGCCAGCTCAAACAGGGGTCGCTGTCGCAGCGGCTCTACGGCGCCGACGTGATCCACGAGCGGCACCGCCACCGCTACGAGTTCAACTGCCTCTACGAGCAGACGCTGACCGACAAGGGCCTGCAGATCGTCGGCCGCTCGCTCGACGGCAAGTTCGTCGAGATCGTCGAGCTGCCCACGCACCCTTGGTACGTGGCGGTGCAGTTCCATCCGGAGTTCAAGAGCAAGCCGCGCCGGCCGCACCCGCTGTTCGCCGGCTTCGTCGAGGCGTCGTTCCGCCACAAGGAGGCGTCACCGGCCGGCGACGCCTCGGCGGAACCGGCGCGGGGAACGAGTACAATCAGCGCGTGAACATCGCCCCGGTCGCGATCGGCCCGCTGACGCTCGGCGCCCCGGCGCCCCTGCTGTTCATCGGCGGGCCCTGCGTCATCGAGAGCCCGTCGCACGCCCTCGACCTCGGCCGCGCGATCCAGGCGATCGCGCGCGAGGTCGGGGTGCCGTACGTGTTCAAGGCGTCGTTCGACAAGGCCAACCGGACGTCGATCACCTCGTATCGCGGGCCGGGACTGGCCGAGGGCCTGCGCACGCTCGAGCGGGTGAAGGCCGAGCTCGGCTGCCCCATCCTCACCGACATCCACGAGCCGTCCCAGGCAGCTTCCGTCGCCGCCGTCGCCGACGTCCTGCAGATCCCCGCCTTCCTGTCGCGACAGACCGACCTGCTGGTGGCGGCGGCGAAGACGGGCAAGGTCGTCAACGTGAAGAAGGGCCAGTTCCTGGCGCCGCTCGACATGCGCCACCCCATCGCCAAGGTGCGCGACTCGGGCAACGCGCGCGTCTTCGTCACGGAGCGCGGCTTCACGTTCGGGTACCACAACCTGGTCGTCGACATGCGCGCGTTCCCGATGATCCGCAGCCTCGGCGTGCCGGTCGTCTTCGACGTGACGCACAGCCTGCAGCTGCCAGGCGCCGGCGACGGCGTCACCGCCGGCCAGGCCGAGTTCATCGAGCCGCTGGCGTCCGCCGGGGTCGCCGCCGGCGTCGACGGCGTGTTCATGGAAGTGCACGAAGAGCCATCGCGGGCGAAGAGCGACGGCCAGAACGCGCTGAAGCTCGACCGCCTGAAGGCGATCCTGACGCGCCTCGTCGCGCTCGACGCCATCGCCCGGCCCATGCAGCCGACCCCCGTGGGGGCCTGAAACGGCCCCGCGCCAGGAACCCATGTCCGTCCGGCCGTCCGCCACCTCGCCGCCCCCGACCGACGGCCTCGCCCTCGCGCGCCGCGTCCTCGAGACCGAGGCGGCGGCGATCCTCGGGCTGGTGGCCACGCTCGACCATCGCTTCGAACGGGTCGTCGAGCTGCTGCTCGGCTGCCGTGGCCGGGTCATCGTCACGGGCATCGGCAAGTCGGGGATCATCTGCCGCAAGGTCGCGGCGACGCTCGCCAGCACCGGGACGCCAGCCTTCTTCCTCCACCCCGCCGAGGCCGTGCACGGCGATCTCGGCGTGATCCACGCCGAGGACGTCGTCATCGCCCTCTCGCACAGCGGCGAGACGCCCGAAGTCCTGCGCGTGATCGAGGCGATCAAGCGGATTGGCGCGACGCTCGTGGCGCTGACGGGGCATGCCGAGTCGACGCTGGGCCAGACCGCGGATGTCGTCCTCGACACCCACGTCGACGAAGAGGCCTGTCCGCTCAACCTGGCGCCCACCGCCAGCACGACCGCGGCGCTCGCGCTCGGCGACGCGCTGGCGATGACGCTGCTGGTGCGACGCGGCTTCCGCGAGGAAGACTTCGCGCACCTCCATCCGCGCGGCGCGCTCGGCAAGGGCCTGATGCGGGCGCACGCCCTCATGCACGCCGGCGACGCCATGCCGAGCGTCGCGCCGGAGGCGCGGGTCCGCGACGTGCTCGCCGAGATGAGCGCCAAGAAGCTCGGGATGACCACCGTCGTCGACGCCGGCGGCCGCCTCGCCGGCATCATCACCGACGGTGACCTCCGCCGGCAGCTCGCGTCGCCCGAGCCGATGCTCGAGCGGACCGCCCGCGACATCATGACCACCGGGCCGGTCACGATCGGGCCGCTGACCCTGGCCGTCGAAGCGCTGAAGATCCTCGAGGAGCGCCGGATCTCGTCGCTGGTGGTGGTCGACGACGGGCGCGTCGCCGGCGTGCTGCACCTGCACGATCTGTGGCGAACGGAGCTGTTTTGACGCCGGTGGCGCCCGAGCGTCCCGGCGCCGCGGGCCCGGCGTTCCCGCCCGAGCTCGCCGCCCGCGCGCGGCGGCTGCGCCTGCTGCTGTTCGACGTCGACGGCGTGCTGACCGACGGCACCATCCTCCTCGACGCCGAGGGCCGTGAGTCCAAGCGCTTCTCGATCCGCGACGGCACCGCGCTGGTGTGGGCCCGCCAGGCCGGGCTGCTCACGGGCGTGCTGTCGGCGCGGACCGCCGCGGCAACGGCCGAGCGGGCCCGGCAGCTCGGGATGGCGATCGTGCGCCAGCAGGCGACCGACAAGGCCGCCGCCTTCGCCGAGATCCTCGCCGAGCAGGGGCTCGCCCCGGACGACGTCGCCTACATGGGCGACGACCTGATGGACCTCCCGGTGCTGCGCCTCGCCGGCGTCTCGGCGGCGCCCGCCGACGCCGCCGACGCGGTCCGCGCCTCCGTGCACTTCGTCAGCCGGCAGCCCGGCGGCGGCGGCGCCGTCCGCGAGTTCATCGAGGGCGTCCTGCACGCCCAGGATCGCTGGGCCGCGATCGCCGAGCGCTACGGCATCATCACGACTCCGGAGTCTTCTCCTAATCAGGAGACGACTCCGGAGTCGTCTCCTGTTCAGGAGGCGAGATGACGCCGTTCCTGGCGGCGCTGGTCGCCCTCCTGCTCGGTCTGGCCGTCGGCAAGGCGTGGGAGCGCTACAAGCTGCAGGAGGGGCGCTGGATCGACCGGCGCCGCAACCGCGAGTCGCCGCACTACATGCAGGGGCTCAACTTCCTCGTCACCAACCAGCTCGATCTGGCGATCGACGAGATGGGACAGGCGGCGGCGCTCGCCCCCGACGCGCTCGAGATCCACATGATCCTCGGCAACCTGTATCGCGAGAAGGGACAGGTCAGCCGCGCGGTCCAGATCCACCAGCACCTGCTGCAGCGGCCGCGCCTGGGGCGCCTCGAGCACACGCACGTCCTGCTCTGCCTGGGCCTCGACTACCGTCGCGGCGGGTTCATCGATCGCGCCATCGAGGCGTTCCAGGAGGTGCTCCGGCTCGACCCGACCAACGAGCACGCGCTGGCGCAGCTCGAGAAGCTCTACGAGGATCAGCACAACTGGACCGAAGCGGCCCAGATCCGCGAGCGCCTCACCGACAGCGTCGCCCCCGGCCGGCAGCCGCGCCACCGGACCATCCGGGCCTTCCTCGAGAACCAGATCGGCCTGCAGGCCCTGGCGGCCGGCAACACCCCGGCTGCGGCCACGCACTTCGCCGCGGCCATCGACATCGACGCGGCGGTGACGCCCGCCTACGTCAACCTCGGCGACCTCCGGCTGGCGGCCGGCGATACGGCCGGCGCCATCGCGATGTGGGAGACGCTGACGGCGACCTCGCCCGAGCGCGCCTACCTGGTGCTGGAGCGGCTGCGCGCCGCCCACGTCGCCGCCGGCACGCCGGACCGCTTCGAGGCGCTGTGCCGGCGGCTGATCGATGCCCAGCCGCAGGACTGGCGGGCCCGTCTCGCCCTCGCCGCCCACCTTCGCGCCCGCGGCGACGCCCGCGGCGCCTTCACGCTGCTGATCGACTCGCTGGCCCACAACCCGCACGCGGTGAGCCTGCACCAGGCGACCTGGGAGACGCTGGTCGATCTCGGCGTCGGCCGCGCCGACGTGGACCGCTACATGGCGGTCAGCCGCGAGGCCGTCTACTACCGCGACCCGCACATCTGCCTGCGCTGCCGCTACCGCAGCAACGAGCTGCTCTGGCAGTGCCCGCACTGCCACGAGTGGAACACCTTCGTCGAGGAGCGGCTCGCCGCCGCCCACGACGGCGAGCGCGCGGAGGGCTAGCGGCGTGGCCCTGCTGCGCGCGGCACTCACCGGAGGCATCGCAACCGGCAAGAGCTATGTCCGCACGCGGCTGGCGGCGCACGGCATCCCGACCCTCGACGCGGACGTGCTGGCGCGCGACGCCGTCGCGCCCGGCACGTCGGGCCTGGCGGCCGTGGCCGAGCGCTTCGGGGCCGACGTCCTCCTGCCCGACGGCGGCCTCGATCGCCGCGCCCTCGGCGTCGTGGTGTTCGGGGACACGCAGGCCCGCGCCGATCTCGAAGCGATCATCCATCCGCGCGTCCGCGAGGCGACCGGCACGTGGCTCGATCGTCTCGCCGCCGCCGGCGAGAGCCTGTCCGTCGTCGACATCCCGCTGCTCTACGAGACGGGCCGCGATCGCGACTTCGATCGGGTGATCGTGACCAGCTGCCCGCGCAGCCAGCAGGTGGCACGCGTCGTCGAGCGCGACGGCCTCACCGCGGCTCAGGCCGAGGCCCGGATCGACGCGCAGCTTCCCACCGACGAGAAGGTGCAGCGAGCCGACTTCGTCATCGATACCGGCGGGACGTTCGGCGACACGAATCGCCAGGTCGATCGCGTCGTCGAGAAGCTGCTCGAGCTCGCCGCCGCGGCCGAACGCTGAACGGCTCACCCCGCGACCGCGGGCGTCTAGCGCGGGGCCGCGGAGCGCCAGTTCAAGAGCGCCCGCAGGCGCTGCGGCGCCGGCGGCTCGTCGGCCAGGACGACGAATCCCCGGCCGCCCGGCAGGGGCGCGTAGTGACGGCTCGCGTCGGGCATTGGAGGCAGCCGGAACAGCAGACGCGGCGGCCCGAACCGCGGCACACCAGCCTCGACGCGGACATCGAGGACGTGCAGCTCGCGCGCCGGCGAGACGAAATAGAGCTCGTCGCCGTCGGCGCTCCACATAGGTTCGCTGCCACCGGCGGTGGTCGCCTGGAACCGCCCGCCACCACCGGGGAAGCTCTCGACGATGACATCGGTCTGCGTCCCTTCGGTCACCTGATAGGCGACGAGCCTGCCGTCCGGCGAGATGTCCGCGTTCGTCTCGGCGGCCCGGGTCGCAGCCAGCGGCCGGGCCATCGGTCTCCCGTCGAGCGAGACGACCAGCAGGTCCTTGTTGTTATGCCCATTGGCGTCGATCGAACCGCGCGCCCCGGTGTCGTAGACGAACAGGCGGCCGTCTGGAGACCACGCGTTGAGGCTCTTGCTGTCGGCCGACGCAAAGACCGGCACCTCCGGGCCCGATCCGGTCACATCCTTGCGGTAGATGTCCCGCTCACCCGACCGATCGGATGTGAACAGCAGGCTGCGACCGTCGGCGGCCCACGCCGGGGCCATGTCGTCGTGACGATCGAACGTCACGCGGACCGGCGGCTGGCCGTTGAGGTCGTGGATCCAGATGTCGCGCGTTCCCGACAGCGGGTCCCTGCGGGCGACCGCCAACCGCTTTCCATCCGGCGACACGCGGGCGCCGCTGTAGTCGGCGGCGTCGCCGACCTGCTGGCGCGGCACGCCCCCGCGATCCACGACGGTGAGGCGTGTCCCCCTCGACGCGCCGGTCGGCAGATAGACGATGACGTCCGAGGTCGCCGCGAAGTGGCCCAGCATCGGCTGCGACACCGAGACATCCGAGGCGATCGGGAACGGCGGTCCGACCGGACGGAAAGCCTTGACGTCGAAGGGCTGTGCCACCAAGGTGCCGTCCCTCACGAAGACGGCATGGCCTGAGGGCGTCACGACGACGCGGGAATTGGTGCGACCGAGATCGACGATGCGCGATCCACCGACGTCGCTGACGTGGGCGCTCATCTGCAGCGTCGAGAGGTCCCAGCGCACGAATGAGAAGGCGGCCTGGTCTGGCACGGCGACCGGCGCCAGGAAGTCGACCACCGAAGACGGCCTCGTGGATCCTGGCGTCACGAGAGTGGCCGTCCCGGTCGCAGCGTCCAGGCGGCGAAGACGGGCGGCGCGGACCGCGGTGCCGAGGCCCGTGCCCAGCGGCATGAACAGGACGTCTCCGCTGGTCAGCCACGCAGCAGCCCCGCCGACGATTGGCGGCGGCGCGCTCAGCGCGAGCACGCGCACGCTCGAGTCGGCGAGCGTCGCGGCCTTCAGCTGGCCGCCGGCGAAGAACCCGATCCGAGTTCCGTCGGGCGACCAGAACGGCGCCAGCGCGCCGGAGGTGCCGGCGACCGCTCGCGGCTCGGGAGCATTCAGTGCGCGCAGCCAGAGCTGGTGCTTCGCGTCGCGGTCCGCGGCGGTGAAAGCCAGGTATCGCCCGTCAGGGGAGACCGCGAGGTGGTCGCCGTCGCGAATGCTCCATCCGGCGGGCACGTCCACGTCGAAGGTCGCCATGAGCGGCGCGGCGCTCGGCGACCTCGATCCTGCGAACCATGCTCCCACCGCGAGGATCGCCGCGCACATTCCGGCTGAGATCAGGGGAAGCCAGCGCCACACTCGAGCGCGCGGGCCGATCGGCAGCGGCGCCTCGACAGCGGCCGACGGTTCGTTCACGGGTTCGGGCGACGCCGACGCGAAAACGAGCGGGGCTGGCGCTGGGCCGGGTGGCGGCGCCAGGTCGGTCGTCGAGATCAGGCGATAGCCTCGGCGAGGGATCGTCTCGATGAACCTTGGAGCGTCGGCCGAATCGCCGAGCGTCTCGCGCAGGCGCCGCACGGCGGCGTTCAGGCCGTGATCGAAGTCGACGAAGGTGTCGGTCGGCCACAGCCGCTGCCGCAGCTCGTCGCGCGAGACCATCCGTCCGGGCTGCTCCAGCAGCGCCTTGAGCAGCTCGAGCGACTGGACCTGCAGCCGTGCTCGCCTGCCGGCGCCGATGACGTCGCCGGATCGGAGATCGACCTGGAAATCGCCGACGTGGACGCGATGGGCCGAGAGCACCGGTTGCGCCATGGTCCGATGCCGCGCATTCTACGCCCACCGGCAACGCCAGGGGACATCACGAGTACCTCACGGCACGAGCAGCGCCCTGGGCTGGACCTCGTTGTCATCAAAGGGGTTTGGGCGACGACGCCCGGCGTTCGCACACGGTGAGGTTCTGGTGCGAGGCCGCTCCTTGAGGTAGCGACGGCCGGCGCGCATGGTGCGCGTCATGCCGACACGCACCTGCTCCCCCGTCCTCATTGCGCTCCTGGCCCTCGGCGTCCCCGCTGGCGCCTCACCCGCGAGCGACGCGCGGGGCGCTCCCGCCCGTGTCGTCGTCGATCGCACGGAGATCATCGGGGACGCCGACGCGGTGATGTGGGCTCGCGTCCTGGCCGTGCTGCCTGCCCGTCCGGCACGAATCGAGGTGCTCGATATCGACACACTCTCGGCAGGCACTCGCCGCAAGCTCCGTGGCCTCGACGGGTTCGTGCTGCAGGGGCTGAAGACCATCGTGATCGTCCGTCAGGGAGACACGCTGCAGCGGGCCGCCCGCGGGCACGCTTTCGATCGACTGGTCCTCGCCTCGCTGATCTGGCACGAGATGGCCCACCTCGAAGGCCTCGACGAGCGAGCCGCGTTCGGGCGGGAGGAGGCGCTCTGGCGCCGATTCGTCGCCGACGGGCTGGTCGAGGCCGACACCGGGCTGGCCTTTGTCGGTCGCCTTGCGGAGGCGCAGGCCGATGCGGCGAAGGCCGGACGGGCCGAAGGGCCTGCGCTCGCCCGCGGGTGGTGACCCGCTGCAGCCGATGGCTATCTCGACCAGCCGGCTCTCGGCCGCGACGACGGTGTTGTTCATCAGCATCGCGATGGTCAGCGGCCCCACGCCTCGCGGGACCGGGGTCAGCGCGCCGGCGACCGACGCGACCCGCGGATCCACGTCGCCGACCAGGAGCGAGCCCTTCCTGGCGAACTCGGCGCGGCGCGGTGAGTCGGGCGCGAACCAGGCCTCGACCGTCGCCGCGTCGTCGATCGTGTTCATGCCGACGTCGATCACCGTCGCGCCCGGCTTGACGAACGCCGGCGTGACGAAGCCGGCGCGGCCGATCGCCACCACCAGGATGTCGGCGGCGGCGGCGACGCGCGGCAGGTCGGCGGTCCGCGAATGGCAGATCGTGACGGTGGCGTTGGCGTGCAGGAGCATCAGCGCCATCGGCTTGCCGACGATGTCGCTGCGGCCGATCACGACGGCGTGGCGGCCGGCCGACCGGGATGTCCGAGCGGCGCAGCATCTCCATCACGCCCGCCGGCGTGCACGATCGCAGCGTGGCGCGGTTCTGGACCAGCCGCCCGACGTTGACCGGACTGAAGCCGTCGACGTCCTTGTCCGGATCGATGGTCTCGAACACGGTCATCTCGGCGTGCGGGCCCGAGCGCCGCCGGCAGCGGCGACTGCACCAGGATGCCGTCGTGCGCGGCGCTGGCGTTCAGGCGCCGCACCTCGCCGAGGACGTCCTCGAGCGAGGCGGTCGCCGGCAGGCGGATCAGGTCGACCGTCAGGCCGGACTCGCCGCCGGTGCGGACCTTGTTGCGAACGTAGACCTCGGACGCCGGATCCGCGCCGACCAGCACGATGCCGAGCGCCGGCGGACGCCCGAGCGCCTGCTGGACGCGGACGACGCGCCCGGCCAGGTCGTCGCGGATCGCCTTGCCGACCACCACCCCGTCGAGCACGCGGCACTGGGCCGTCTGCAGGTCACCCATTTCGCGGCAATTATAGCGTCGGCCTGCGCAGCCGCCGGCACTCGCGGCGGCCGCGCCGCCTTGACGCCTCGCACCAGCACAGCCTAGAGTGCAGGCCATTCGACGTGCGGGCGTCGCGCCTCGTCCCGCAGCGAAGGGAGCCTCAATGAGTCTGTGGGCCACGAAGTCCATCACCGCGCTGCGCGCGGAGGCGGACGAAACCGGAGAGCACTCGCTGCAGCGGGCCCTTGGGCCCCTGAACCTGGTCACCCTCGGGATCGGCGCGATCATCGGCGCCGGCATCTTCGTCCTCACCGGCCAGGCGGCGGCGCTGCACGCCGGACCGGCCGTCTGGATTTCGATGATCCTCGTCGGCATCGCCTGCGCCTTCGCCGGCCTCTGCTACGCCGAGATGGCGAGCGCGGTGCCGGTCGCCGGCAGCGCCTACACCTACGCCTACGCCACCATGGGCGAGCTGATCGCCTGGATCATCGGCTGGGACCTCGTGCTCGAGTACGCGGCCGGCGCCGCGACCGTCGGCGTCGGCTGGTCGGGACACCTGGTCAGCCTGCTGCAGCAGCTCGGCATCGTGCTGCCCCCGCACCTGACCAACGCCCCGACCCAGTGGTGCACCGAGTCGCAGGTCGGCACTGGCCGGCTGCGCCCACGCCGGCCTCAACATGACCGGCGCGACGGTCAACCTCCCCGCCGTCTTCATCGTCGCCCTGATGAGCACGATCCTGGTCATCGGGATCAAGGAATCGGCGCGGGTCAACAACTTCATCGTCATCCTGAAGGTGGCGATCGTCCTGCTCATCGTCGGCGTCGGCCTCGGCCACCTCAACACCGCCAACTGGACGCCGCTGATTCCGCCCAACACCGGCGAATGGGGCACCTTCGGGCCGTCGGGCATCCTCCGCGCCGCCGGCCTGGTGTTCTTCGCCTACATCGGCTTCGACGCCGTCTCGACGGCGGCCCAGGAAGCCAAGAACCCGCAGCGCGACATGCCGATCGGCATCCTCGGCTCGCTGGCCATCTGCACCTTCCTCTACGTCATCGTCTCGGCGGTGTTGACCGGCATCGTCCCCTACACCGAGCTGAAGGGCGACGCCCCGGTCGCCGACGCGATGCGGATGATCGGCGCGCCGTCGTGGATCCGGATCCTGATCGACGTCGGCGCCGTCCTCGGCCTGGCCTCGGTCATCATGGTGATGCTGCTCGGCCAGTCGCGGGTCTTCTACTCGATGTCGCGCGACGGCCTGATCGGCAAGTGGGGCGCGGCCGTGCACCCGAAGTTCCGGACGCCGTACCTGTCGACGATCTTCACTGGCGTCGCCGTCGGCCTCGCCACCGGCGTGCTGCCGCTGCAGCTGCTCGGGCAGCTGGTCAACATCGGCACGCTGCTGGCGTTCGTGCTGGTCTGCGCCGGCGTCTGGATCCTGCGCAGCACGCGGCCCGATCTGGAGCGGCCGTTCAAGACGCCGCTGATGCCCTTCGTGCCGATCATGGGCATCCTCTGCTGCCTGGGCCTGATGATGACGCTGCCGGGCGACACCTGGCTCCGTCTGATCGTCTGGCTGATCATCGGCTTCGCGATCTACTTCGGCTACGGGCGTGCGCAACAGCGTGCTGCAGCGGCAGCTCGCTGCCGGGACCGCTCCGCGCTGATTTGTTTGTTGACGGCGCGTGGCCGCGCCGTCAAACCTCACGACGCCTCCGCCTTGCGGCTCGGCGTTCGTGTGGCGGCGGGTCTCCTCAGCGGGCCTGCAGCGCCTGCAGGAATTCCCGCACCCGGGCCGCCGGATCGCCGGTGCGCAGCAGGTCGCCGATGACGGCGACCGAGCGCGCGCCGGCGTCCAGCACGCGGCGCGCCCGTTCCAGCGTGATCCCGCCGATCGCCACGATCGGCAGCTCCGTCTTCGACGCCGCGTAGGCGATCAGCTCGAGGCCGACCGCGTCGTAGCCCGGATCCTTGCTGGTGGTGTCGAAGATCGGCCCGACCGCGAGGTAGTCGATCGGCTCGTAGAGCGCGGCGTCGACCTGGGCGCGCGTGTGCGTCGACAGCCCGATGATGCCTTCCGGCCCGAGGAAGCGCCGGACCATGGCCACCGGCACGTCGTCCTGGCCGACGTGGACGGCACGGATGCCCGGCGGCGAGCGCCACGTCGACGCGGTCGTTGATCACGACCAGCGCGCCGGCCGGATGGGCCAGCGCCGCGACGCGCCAGGGCCTGCTCGACGAAGCGGCCCGAGGGCGCCAGCTTGGCGCGAATCTGCAGGAGGCGGGCGCCGCCCTCGAGGAAGGCCTGGGCGAGCGCCGGGACGGTGTGCCCGGACAGGTTGGCCGCGCCCTCGTCGACGATTGGGTAGAGCGGCGGCAGCGACGGCAGCGGCAACGGGCTAGACGACTTTCGCGAGCTTGTCGTCCGGCTGCTGCGGCGCCTTCGGCTGGTAGCGCTCCATGAACGCCGTGTTGATGCGGCCGGCCTGGTAGTCGGCGTCGGCGAGCACCTTCAGGTGGAGCGGGATCGTGGTCCTGATGCCTTCGACCACCGACATCTCGAGCGCCCGGCGCATCCGTGCGATCGCCTCGGCGCGGTCCTTGCCGTGCGCCATCAGCTTGGCGACGAGCGAGTCGTAGTACGGCGACACCGTGCACTCGGAATGGGCGAACGTGTCGACGCGGACGCCGGGGCCGCCGCCGACCGAGAAGGCGTGGATCTGGCCCGGGCTCGGCGTGAACGTCTCGGGGTGCTCGGCGTTGATGCGGCACTCCATCGCATGGCCGCGGATGACGATGTCGCTCTGCTTGAACGGCAGCCTGTGGCCGGCGGCGATCTCGAATCTGCAGCTTGACGATGTCGAGGCCGGTGACGAGCTCGGTGACGCCGTGCTCCACCTGCAGGCGCGTGTTGGCCTCGATGAAGAAGATGTTGCCGCTGGCGTCCATCAGGAACTCGAACGTGCCGGCGTTGGTGTATTGCACCTCGCGGGCGGCGTCGACGACCGTGTTCCCGAGCTTGCGCCGGACCTTCTCGGACAGCGCCATCGACGGCGCCTCCTCGATCAGCTTCTGGTGGCGGCGCTGGATCGAGCACTCGCGCTCGCCGAGGTGGACGACGTTGCCGTGGTGGTCGCCGAGGATCTGGAACTCGATGTGGCGCGGCGCGTCGATGTACTTCTCGATGTAGACGTCGCCGACGCCGAACGCCGCCTGGGCTTCGCGCTGCGCGGTCTTGAGGGCCGGCCCGAGCTCGTCCATCGTGCGGACGATGCGCATGCCGCGGCCGCCGCCGCCGGCCGCGGCCTTGATGATCACCGGCAGGCCCATGTCCTTGGCGATCTTGAGGCCGCGCTCCTCGCTGTCGACCGGGCCGTCGCTGCCCGGCAGCACCGGCACGCCGGCCTTCTTCATCACCCGGCGGGCGCGCGCCTTGTCGCCGAGCAGCCGGATCACGTTCGCCGACGGCCCGATGAACTTGATGTGGCAGGCCTCGCAGACCTCGGCCATGTACGGGCTTTCGGACAGGAACCCGTAGCCCGGATGGATGGCGTCGGCGCCCGTGATCTCGGCGGCGCTGATGATCGCCGGCACGTTCAGGTAGCTGTCGCGGCTCGCCGCCGGCCCGATGCAGACGGCGTCGTCGGCGAATCGGACGTGCAGGCTGTTCTCGTCGGGCTCGGAATAGACGGCGACGGTCTGGATGCCGAGCTCGCGGCAGGCGCAGATCACACGCAGCGCGATCTCTCCGCGGTTGGCAATCAGGATTTTCTTGAACATCGGCGTGTCGTGGCTGGCCGGGGGCGCGGTCTAGGTGGTCTTGACCGCGAAGAGCCGCTCGCCGTACTGCACGGGCTGGCCGTTTTCGACGTACACCTTGACGATTTCGCCTTCGTACTCGGACTCGATCTCGTTCATCAGCTTCATCGCTTCGATGATGCAGAGCGTCTGGCCCTTCTTGACGCGCTGCCCCACTTCCACGAACGACGGCGACGACGGATCGGGTGAGCGGTAGAACGTGCCGACGATCGGCGACGTGACGACCGACAGCTCCAGCGGCTCTTCGGCCGGGGCCGCGGCGGGGGCCGCGACGGCGGCCGGCACGGCGGCGACGGGCGCCAGCGCCGGGGCCGGCAGCGGCGCCAGCTGCGGCGCCGCAGGCGCCGGAGCGGGCGGGGCCGCGCCCTGCTTCTTCACGCGGAGCTTCACGCCGCCCTGCTCGAGCTCGAACTCGGTCAGCTCGTGCTCGCGCACCAGGTCGAGGATCTGCTTGATCGCGTCTACGTTCATCGAATCGTCCGGCTCCGTATCGGTGGTGGATGGCTCGTCGGCGTGACCAGCGGCCTCGCTGCCGGCCGCGCGGTGGGCGCCGCTGTCGCCGCGACGCCGCTGGGGCGTCCGTCCGGCGGCCGCTCCGGATGTCGTCATGCGGGGATCACCCGCCAGGCGCGCGGCACGTCGGTGAGCAGGGCGCAGCCGCCATCGAGACGGACCACGTCGTCCTCGATCCGCACGCCGCCCGTGCCGTCCACATACGCGCCCGGCTCGATCGTGAAGACCATTCCCGCCTCCAAGCGGTCCGTGCCCGGCGCCTCCGCCGACCGCCGGCTGAGACGCGGTGCCTCGTGCACGTCGAGCCCCAGTCCGTGTCCCGTCCCGTGGCCGAACACGCCGTCGAGGCCGTGCCGGGCCAGCGTGTCGCGGGCCGCGGCGTCGACCTCGCCGGTCGTCACCTCGGGCCGCCCGGCGGCGGCAATCGCCGCCTGTTGCGCTTCGAGCACCGCCTCGTAGATCCGCCGCGCCTCGTCGGGTACCGGCCCCAAGCCCACCGTCCGCGTCAGATCCACGGCGTAGCCGCGCAGCATGCCCCCGAAATCGACGACCACGAGCTCGCCCGCTTCCGCGCGCCGTGCCGTCGGCCGCGCGTGCGGCAGGGCGCTGTTCGGCCCCGACGCCACGATCGTATCGAAGGCCGGCTTCTCGAACCCGGCGCGCTTCACGCGCCAGTCGATGTCGGCGGCCATCTCCAGCTCGGTCCGCCCCGCGCGGATCACGTGCTCGAGCACGTCCACGGCGACCGCCGACAACAACCGGCCGGCCTCCCGCAGCGTCTCAATCTCGCCGGCGTCCTTCACCAGGCGCGGCCGTTCGACCGCGTCGGTCACGCCGACGAGCGCGGCCTGCGTGCCAGCCGCGGCGAACAGCTCGCCCCACTGCCGGGCCCGCTGGACGCTTACGTGCGCGTCCTCGAAGCCGACGCGCGACCAGCCCTCCGCGGCGACCAGATCCGCGAGCCGGCGATCGTAGCCGGCGCTGCCTTCGAGCGACACCGGCACCAGCGCCGGCGGCGCGACGCCGTCCCGGACCAGCCGTGCGACCGCGGAACTGTAGCGGAAGTCGACCAGCAAGTAAAGGCAACCGGCGGTCACGACGAGCACCCCGGCGGTGCCGGCGAACCCCGTCAAGTACCTGATGTTGGACGAGTTGACGACGACGAGCGCGTCGACGCCCTCGGTGCGGAGG
Source organism: Vicinamibacterales bacterium (assembly GCA_963844435.1). Taxonomy (GTDB): domain Bacteria; phylum Acidobacteriota; class Vicinamibacteria; order Vicinamibacterales; family Vicinamibacteraceae; genus JBDSLU01. Next base: position 79,059 of record CAWJOG010000010.1, read on the forward strand.
GTCTCGGCCACCCGGGCATGACGCGCGGAGAACGGATGGGTCACGACGGCACCGTGGCACCGCCGCCGGTCGCCTGTCAACTGTGGTGGTCCTAGCTGGCCCGGCGGGTCTCGGTCGGCTCGGCGTCCTGACGCGTCGGTGGCTGTGGCGCCACCTCGGCCGTTTCTGCCTGCTGGCCGGCCGCGCGACGCCGCACGATGGCGCGGTAGAACCGCTCGAGCGCCTCGATGGCCGCCTGCGCCGGAAGCTCGACGTCGGCCGCGGCGGCCGCGTCGTCGCCGGCGCCCGGCTCCTCGGCTGGCGGCTGCGACGCCGCCACCTCGAGCTCGAGCTCCCGCACCAGCTCGGCCAGCTCGCCGTCGCCGGGCGCGAGGCCCGCAGCCAGCCGGAGCTGCTCGAGTGCGCGGACCAGATCGGCCTGGCGCCAGTAGAGGTCGCCGAGCGCGCGCCGGGCCGCGAGGTTGTCGGGGGTCGACTGCGCGACGACGTGCAGCTCGCGCTCGGCCTGATCGTAGAGCCCGAGCTCCATCAGGCTGCGCCCGAGCGTGACGCGCGCGGACACGTAAGTGGGGTGGAACCGGAGGCCGGCGCGGCTCGCTTCGACGGCTTCGTCGAAGCGGGCGGCGCGCCGGTATTCCTCGGCGAGCGAGGCGAAGGCGATGGACGCCGGGTCGGCTTCGACCCGGCGCTTCAGCTCCTCGAGGCGTGTCGTCTCGCCCATGATGCGAACTTCGTCCGCCGGTCCTAGGGGGCGACGGTGACCGTCTTCGTCTCGGTGTCGGTGGCGCCGTTGCTGTCGGTGACCGTCAGCGTCACGGTGTAGCCACCGGCGCGGCCGAACACGTGCTCGACGCGCGGCCCCTCCACCGGGACATTGTCGCCGAAGTTCCACTCGTAGCGGGTGATCGTCCGCCCCGGCGTGGCCGTCGACACCGTGCCGTCGAAGAACGCCGGCTGGTTCACCACGATGGCCTGCGGCGACATGGTGAACGCCGCCGTCGGCGCAATGATGGTGCCGCCGACCGTGACCGTCTGCGACGCGGTGCCCGTCTTGCCCGCCGAGTCCGTGACCGTCAAGCGTGATCGTGAAGGTACCGGGGCTCGAGTAGCGGTGCGACTCGGTGACGCCGCTGCCGAACCCGCCGTCGCCGAAGTTCCAGTCGTAACGGCTGATCGTGCGGCCAGGAGCGGCCACCGACGCGTTGGCGTCGACGAACAGCTGCTGGTTGACACCCGGCGCATCAGGCGACAGCGTGAAGACCGCCGTCGGAATGGCGACCTCCCCGACGGTGACCGTCTGCGTGACGGTGCTGCTCATGCCGCGGTCGTTCGTGACCACCAGGCGGACGTTGAAGGTGCCCGGAGCGGGGAACCGCGTGGTGACGCGCGCGCCGCTGCCGGTCTGGCCGTTGCCGAAGTCCCACTGATAGGAGGTGATCGCTCCCGACTGGGGGATGCACTTCGTCGCGTCGTTCGGATTCGCCGGATCCGGCACACACGACGCGATCGACGCGCTGCCGTCGAAGATCACGTCCTGCTGCTCACCCGGGCTGGTCGGCGACATCGTGAACCGTGCCACCGGCGCGAACGCCTGCGGCAGCAGGACACCCTGCGGCACCAGCCGGATCTGGACCGTGCGGACCACCGCGTTGCTGTAGTCGTAGCCGGCCGGAATGGCCGCCAGCGTCACCCCGATGTTGCCGGGGTCGCTGTTCTGGCTCGAGCGGGCTGTTCGGCGCCGTATACGTCAGCGTCGCCCGGCCGTCGCCGCCCGTTTTGACGTTCTTGTTCGACAGGCGGCCGAAGACGTCGACGATCTCGCCCCCGGCGAGGGCCTCGACGCGGAGGTCGACGTTCGGCTGGACCTTGCCGTTCGAATCCCGCGAGGTGATGGTCAGCGTCGACTGCGAGACGCCGTCCATGTTGAGGACGTCCGGCGACACGCGCAGCTCGAGCGACAGCCCGAGCTCCGACGGACCGGTGATGTCCGGCGCCTCGGTCTTCTTGACCGTGCAGCCGGAGAGCGCGACCGCCGCTGCCACCGGCAGCCAGCCGAGAAGGCTGGCCCGGCGCGCCCGGCTTCGACGCAGCGAGTCATTCGTGCGTACGTGTGTGATCTGCATAGCCTCTGCCCTGTGTCTGCGAACGCGGCCCTCTAGCCGGCGCAAGAAAAACGAGTTCTGGTCCCAGTGCGCTTCGTGTGCGCCGCGCCTAGCCGGCCCAGTCGGCGAAGTTCACGCTGGTCGATCCGGTGACCATGACCTCGCGACCCGCCTGGTCCCGGCCGTAGAAGGTGACGTCGGCGATCGTCGAGATCGCGAGCGCACCGCCGTGAAACCGCAACGCGGCGAGAGGCGCCTCGAGCTTGGCCTGGATGCGGACCATGACGAACGGAATGGTGACGCTGTCGCCGGGTCCGACGGTGGCCGTGACCGCGCCGTCGAACGCATAGGGCACGTCCACGCCCGGCGTGTTACGGCCGTCCGAGCGCCGGAACGTCCACCCGATAGCGGTTGATCGTGATGCGGTTGTTCGTCGTCGGCCCGTTGGGGTTCGTCACGTCGCGCATGGCGGCGGACAGGGTGGCCACGGCGCCGTCCTCGAAGATGCCGTCGTCACTCACATACGTCGGATTCGAACGGCGCGCCGCCTGATCGTCGGCCATGACCAGCCGCTCCACGATCAGGTAGGAGCTTGCCTGCCCTTCGCGCGCGTCCCCGCTGCCACAGGCCGAGACGCCGAGTGCCGCCAGGGCCATGCCCGCCACCGCCGCCGGGCGCACGCTCCGCGTCGCCCAACGCATGCTGAAATTCTTGATGTTCACAACTGCCTCCCTACGTCCTCTCTTGGGATGAGCCGTCCGCAGTTGCCCAGCCGGAAGGCGGGGCGCTGCTCCGCGCCCGCCTACTTGCCGGCTCCGTTGACTGGATTGGTCTGGGCCGCGACCGCCTCGGCGTTCTTGAGGATGCGCGGCGTGATGAACACGAGCAATTCGCCTTCATTCGAGCTGGACGTGTTGCGCTTGAAGAAGCTGCCGATGAACGGCACGCTCGACAGGCCGGGCGTCCGATCCTGGGTCTTCGACTCGAGCGTCTCGTAGATGCCGCCGATGACGGTCGTGCCGAGGTCCTTGACCAGCACCGTCGTCTGGACACGCTGCGTGTTGATCGAGATGTTGCCGTTGGGCTGAATCGTCCCGCGCGACCCGTTGTCGACGTCGACCTCGAGGATGACCGTGCCCGAGGCCGAGATCCGCGGCAGCACCGCCAGCGACAGCGCGGCGATCTTGAACGACACCTGCGGCACCTGCTGGATGAGCAGGTTGTCGCCGCCCCGCGGGAGCGGCGGTCAGCGTCGTATAGGGGATTTCCTCACCGCGGGTGATGGTCGCCTTGATGTTGTTCTGGGTCACGACGCGCGGCTTGAGCAGCACCTGCACCTTGCCCTCGGTTTCCAGGGCCGACAGCGCCGCATCGATCTGGAAGGCACCGTTGAGCGCGCCAAGACTGACACGGCCGAAGTCGGAATTCGTGACGTCGACCGAGCCCGCCTTGCCATCCGCGCGAATGCTGTTCGGGAAGGCGAGCGGAGTCGTGTTGCCCAGTTCCGGGGCAGCAGCGCCCCCGAAGCCCCAACGGATGCCGAGATCCTTGGCAAAGTCCTTCGTCGTGCGGACGATGCGCGCTTCGATCTCGACCTGCGGCTGCGGCGCGTCGAGGTCGACGAGCAGCGCCACGGCGCGATCGATGCCGGCCTGCAGGTCGGTGATGATCAGGTTGTTCGTGCGCGGGTCCACCTGAATCGACGAGCGCTTGGTCAGCGCCGTGCGCAGGAGGAGCGGCGCCAGGTCGGCCGCCTTCGCGTAGGACAGCGTCTTGGTCACCGTCACCAGCTCGCCGGAGAGCGCCTGCTCCTCGGCCAGCTTGCGGCGCGATTCCCCTTCCGTGCGCAGCGTCTCGATCGGGGCGATGCGGACGATCGTCCCCTCGACCGTGTAGTCGAGCTGATTGGCGCGCAGGATGATGTCGAGCGCGTGGTCCCACGGCACTTCGTGCAGCGAGACGTCGACCACGCCCTTGACCTCGGGATCGATGACCAGGTTGAGGCCGGTGATCTCGGCGAAGGTGCGGAGCACCGCGCGGAGGTCGACGCCCTGGAAGTCGAGGCTGATCGGGTGACCGGTGAAGCGGCGCGGCGTCATGTCGCCGGCCTTGCGCTCCGCCACGGTCGGTTCGGTGCGCGCGGTGCGCGTCACCGCCGCCGCCGGCGTCCGCACCGTCGCGGTCGGCGCGGCCGACGTGGTCGACGCCTTCGCCAGCGTGAAGTCGGCCGGCGTCGTGCCGAGCGCCGCCGGGTCACCGATGGTGACGACGACGTTGCGCCCGTTGACGTTGTCCGGCTGCACACGGTAGGCGTACTGCTTGGACATCTCGAGGACGACGCGGGTCGAGCCCGGCGTGCCGTTGGCGGCGACGCGGACGCGATCGACGAGGCCCTTCTTGATGTTGGTCAGCGCGCTCGTGGCCGGGCGGACCCCCGCGAACGACAGCACCAGGCGCGGCGGCCCGTCCTTGGCTTCTTCGACCTCGGCGGCTGGCAGCTTGCCGTTGCCGCGCAGCGTCAGGGTCACGCCCTCGGGCGCGCTCCCGACCGCCATGCCGGTCAGGCGGTTGGCCACGGCACCGGTGCCGGCGGCCGGGGCCGCTTCGACCGGCCATCGGCGCGGAGCGCGCCGGTTCGACCGCCGTCTGCTCGCCCGACGGCCCGGCGAGCACGACCGTCACTTCACGGCCGTCCGGGGACGACTTCACGCTGTAGGTGACCTTGACGTCGAGGTCGAGGACCACCCGCGTGACGAGCGGATTGGGATTGTTGAGCGCCACGCGGACCCGCCGCAGCGCGCCCTGGCCAGGCGTGGCCGGGGGCACGTTCGGACGGACGCCCGGGAAGTCGACGACCAGCCGCAGGGGCGGGCGATCCGCCTCCTGGAGCGTGCCGTACGCCAGCCTGCCGTTGCCCCTGAGGGTCACGGTCACGCCGTCGGCATTCCTGCCGACCTCGACGCCGGTGAGTTCGGTGGCCGCCGGGGCCTGAGAGGCCTGGGCTTCGCCGAACGTGAAGGATTTGGCCGCGACGCTGCTCAACTCCAAGAGCGTCGCGAGCATGAGTGTTAGGAGCGGAACCACCGCTCGTCTCCCGCGCATTACTTCCCCTCCTCGACAATCCGCAGAGGTTTGCGAATTTCCCGCTGGCGTACCGGGCTCAGCGGATCGTTGACGTTCTGAACGAACACGACAGCTTCGGCTGTGACGGCGCGCACTTCGCCGTCCAGGAGACGATCACTTGCCCGAACGATGTAGGTCTTGTTGTCCGGCGCCTGGACCATCGCCAGCATCCGGCCGCGGCTCTTGACGACGCCCTTGACGGTGGCCTCGTTGATCATCAGGCCGGCCAGGCCGGTCGTCTTGCCGCCGTTGGCGCGCGGATCGGATGCCTGGTCCATCGCCAGGAACGGATCGCGGCGGCCGGCAGCGTCATAGGTGTAACCGCTGCCGATGCGCGGCGGTGTGGGCGCTGGCGCCGCGGCGGTGGCCGTGGCGTCGGCGCCCTGCTGCGCGAGCAGTGTCGCCGGGATGACGGCGATGGCCGTCAACGCGAGCGTCGCACCGAGCGCGAGCGTAAAGGACCGAGGCAGTGAGTCGAGCACGGACATCCTCCTGACGTTACCCATGAGAACCACCACCACCCTTACTGTGCGGTCGCGGGTGCGCGCGGCGCGGCGGCGCCAGGACGCTGAGTCTTGCCGGCCTTGCCGGGCTTGTCGGCGGGCATTGCCGCCTTGTCGAGCAGCACGAACGTGGTCGCCGTGCACTGCGCGGTGATCGTCGTGCCGTCGGCGACGACCTCCTTCGCCGGCTTGCTCTTGATGGCGATGCTGCCGACGTTGATGATGCGCGGCACCTTGCTGACGTGGTCGAAGAAGCGGGCCAGGTCGTGATACGTGCCATCGAGCTCGAGCGCCATCGGCCACTCCTGGTGGAGCTGCTTGCTGACGACGGCCTGCGGACGGAACACCTTGACGACCAGGCTGGACTGCGTCGCCAGCGTCTGGATGCGGCGCAGCATGTCGGCGACGTCGCGCTTGTCGGGGAGCACGACCTTGAGGTCGTTGAACTGCCGCTCCAGGGTCTTCAGCTCCTCGCGGAAGTCGACGAGGCGCTTCTCGGCGTCGAGGCCCCTCTGAATGTCCTGACGCTCGCGGGCGAGCTCCATCTCCTGGTCGGCCAGCCTGGCGCGCAGCGTGCCTTCGCTCTCGCCGATCGGCAGGATCTCCGAGACGGCCTTCGGGAAGCCGGCGTAGAGGTAGTGGTAGCTGCCGATCCCGGCGCCGCCGATGCTGAGGGCGACCAGCATCGCGCCGTACCAGGGAAGCTTGTTGAGTCCGAGCTGCATTGTTCTGATCCTTTGCTCGCGAAATCCGCTGCGTCGGCTACTGCGCCAGGCGCCGGGCCGCGGCGCCGCCAGGCGCCGGAGCGGCCGGCTTCTTCGCGCCGGGCATCTCGAACGTCGCCTTCACCGTGAACTTGATCAGGTCGGTCTGGTTGGACTTCTCTTCTTCGCTGTTCGTGATCTCGACCGGCTTGACGAAGTAGCCCGAGGCCTCGAGATTGGCGACGAAGTCGGCCAGCGACGACAGCGTGCTGGTCTTGCCGTCGAGCGTGACGTCGCTGCCCGTCTGCTTCATGTCGAGCAGCCACAGGCGGTCCGGCATGCTGCGGCTGATCTGATCGAGCAGGTGGACCGGGCCGACCTGGTTCTGACGCAGCTCCTCGATCAGGTTGACCCGCTGCTGCAGGTCCTTCTTCTGGGCTTCGAAGCGCTCGACCTCGCGCAGGATCGGCTGCAGCCGCGCCTTCTCGGCGCGCGCGGCGATCAGCTCCTGGTGCAGCGCGGCGTCCTGCCGCTGCAGGTTCAGGTAGTCGAGCGCGATGTAGCCGGCGCAGCCGGCGAGCACGAAGAGCGCGGCGACGGGGCCGGCCTTGTCGCTGAGATTGAGCGAGAACTTGGGACCGCTGGAGGCGGTCGCCGCGATCGGCTTCTCGACGCTGAGGAGATTGATGCGAATCATCGGTCGCCCACCTTGCGGAGCGCCAGGCCCACGGCCACGGCGGAAGTCGCCTGCACGTCGGCAGCCGACATGACGCCGAACTTGTCGGCGTCGAAGCTCACCTTCTTGAACGGATCGAACAGCTCGACGTGTGAATCGAAGCGCTCGGCCAGCATGTCGACGAAGCCGTCGACGCGCGAGGCGCCGCCGCTGACGACGAGACGGTCGATGCGATCCGAGCCGGTCGTGCCGCGGAAGAAGTCGAACGTCTTCTGGATCTCGAGGAGCACGTTCTCGGTGACCGCGCGGATGGTCGGCCGCGCCAGCTCCATCGAGTAGCCCTCGACGTGCAGCCCGCGCTTGAGCGCGTCGGCCGTCTCGTAGGGGACGTTCAGCTCACGCTGCAGCGCGTCGGTGTAGGCGTTGCCGCCGATCGAGATGTCGCGCGTGAAGAGCGACTGGCCGCCGCTCAGGATGTTGATGTTGACCGCGCTGGCGCCGAAGTTGACGAGCGCCACCACCAGGCTCGGGTCGAGCCCGTAGTTGACCTCGTAGGCGTTCTGCAGCGCGAAGGCGTCGACGTCGACGATGACCGGCGAGCGCCCGGCCTGGGAGATGACGCCGGTGTAGTCGGCGATCTTCTCCTTCTTCGCGGCGACGAGGAGGACGTCCATCGTGCCCGCGGCGGCGCCGCTGCCCTGCCCGACGACCTGGTAATCCAGGTTGACGTCCTGGATGTCGAAGGGGATGTACTGCTCCGCTTCCCAGTAGATGGACTCGGCGAGCTCCTGCTCGGTCATCTTCGGGAGCGTGATCTTCTTGACGATGACGGCGTTGCCCGCGAGCGAGGCGGCGACGTCCTTCGTGCGGATGTTCTTCGACTCGAAGAGGCGCCGGATCGCGTCGGCGACCGCCGCGCCATCGATGATGGCGCCGTCGACGATGCTGTCAGGCGGCACCGGCTCGATGCCGAAGGCGGTGACCTTGAACGACTTGCCCGAGCCCTTGAGCTCCACGGCCTTGACGGCGCTCGAGCCGATGTCCAAGCCGACGACTGCGCGTGATCTTCCGAACACTCTGGACCTCGCGTGGCCGCCGCATGCCCTTCACACCGTGGCACCGGCCGGCCGTGTGGGACGCCTTCTGCGCCCCGGACCATCCGCGCGGATCGTCGTTGCGCACGTCGCGCAGCGCCTTCCGCCTTACGGACCCGACACTGAGCAAGGGCGGTGCCAAAGCTCGTCACTGCGTCAGAATTTGGCGGTTCTGCGTGCCCGCACACGGCACACGCGCCTCGTAACGAGACCCGCGCGTACGCCTCCACATCACGAATCTGTTAGGAAAACTGCCAAGAAACGTCAGCGATCACGAAAATCTCCCGTGTTTTCAGGGTGAAATCGTTTGCACGCTGGTGCGCAGGCTGGCGCTGGGCCGCGATCACGGTGTGTCGGCGGCCGGACCGGCGCGCCGTCGTCGAAGCGCGCAGATTCCTGACACCGTCCGCCGGGAAACCGACGCAGGCGCGACCTGGGCGGCCTAGTCCGGAAGGGCGCGTTTGTCAACCCTGGTTGCGCCGCCGGGTCGTGCCGCGCCCGATCGTTCCGCGCCCGATCGTGGCGCGGACGGTTTCGCGGGCAAGGCCAGGACCCGGTCTGCCGCGGCGGGTCAGCGAGCGAGGCCGCCGCCACCCCGGAGACGAGGTCTGGCCGAGCCCTGGACGAGGCCTTGCCTCGAGAGGCATCAGACCGGGCCCCATCGACCCCGACGGGCGCCCGCCCAAGCCGCCCCGCCAGGCAGGCCAGGCGGGCCCGGAACAGGCCCGGAACCAGCCCGGAACCAGCCCGGAACGAGCCCTGGACCAGCCCCGGATTCAGGGCTGGTGGACGTCGTCGCAGGCCCGTAAGACGTTGACAGGCCGAGTAGACCTGTTTATCCTTTCTGTTTGCCGTAGGGTAGCTGCGGCCTTGAGAGGGAGTTCCATGTCTACGTTCGTCCCCACCGCTGGCCGGATCGACCGCCGGTGGCATGTCATTGATGCCGCTGAGCACCCGGTCGGGCGCGTGGCCAGCCTCGCGGCGCACCTGCTGCAGGGCAAGCACAAAGGCATCTACACCCCGTACATCGATACCGGGGATCACGTCGTCGTCGTCAACGCCGCCAAGACGAAGCTGACGGGCCGCAAGGAAGAACAGAAGATGTACCGCTACCACAGCGGCTACGACGGCGGCCTGCGCGAAGAGCGCGCCAAGGACGTGCGCGCGAAGCACCCGCGCCGCCTGGTCGAGGAAGCCGTGCGCGGCATGCTGCCCAAGTCGAAGATGGGCGATGCGATGTACCGCAAGTTGAACGTGTACGAAGGCGCGGACCATCCGCACGCGGCCCAGAAGCCGGTCGCGATCGCTCCGCCGAAGTGAGGCACCAGACGTGGCAGTGACGCAGATCCAGTATTACGGCACCGGCCGGCGCAAGAGCGCCGCGGCCCGCGTGTTCCTCCGGCCGGGTTCGGGCGCGATTCAGATCAATGCGCGGCCGCTCACCGAAGCCCTCAGGGTCGAGACGCTCCAGGGCGTGGTCAAGGTTCCCCTGATCCTCACCGAGACCGCCGACAAGTTCGACGTGATCTGCACCACGTCGGGCGGCGGCATCTCCGGCCAGGCCGGCGCCATCCGCCTCGGCATCGCCCGCGCGCTCTGCGCCTACGACCTCGAGTTGCGGCCGCGCCTGAAGAAGGCCGGGCTCCTGACGCGCGACCCGCGCATCAAGGAACGCAAGAAGTACGGCATGGCCGGCGCGCGTAAGCGCTTCCAGTTCAGCAAGCGCTAAACAGAAAGACGTTGGAGGAAGCTTGACCCCTATCGCTGTGAAGGACCTGCTGGAGGCCGGCGTTCATTTCGGCCATCAGACGAAGCGCTGGAACCCGAAGATGAAGCCGTTCATCTTCGGCGAGCGGAACGGCATCTACATCATCGACCTGGGCAAGACCGCAAAGTTGTTCCGGGAGGCCGAGCAGTTCGTGAGCCAGCTCGCCGCCGCGGGACGCACGGTGCTGTTCGTCGGCACCAAGCGGCAGGCCCAGGACGCCGTCTCCGAGGACGCGCAGCGCTGCGGCATGTTCTACATCAACGAGCGGTGGCTCGGCGGCCTGCTGACGAACTTCACGACCATCCAGAAGAGCCTGGCGCGGCTGCGTGACCTCGAGGCGATGGTCACCGACGGGCGCTACGATTCCTTGTCGAAGAAGGAAATCGCCAAGCTCGAAAAAGAGAAGAAGAAGCTGCAGAAGAACCTCGAGGGCATCCGCCACATGTCGTCGCTGCCCGACGCGCTGTTCGTCGTCGACACCAAGCACGAGCAGATCGCCGTCGACGAGGCGCGCAAGCTGAAGATTCCGATCATCGGCGTGGTCGACACCAACTGCGATCCCGACCAGGTCGATTACGTGATCCCCGGCAACGACGACGCGCTGCGCGCCATCCGCCTCTTCACCTCGCGGATCGCCGATGCGGTCAGCGAAGGCCGCGGCATGCGCGAGTCGGCGACGGCCGACGCGCCGCCGTCGGGTGGTGACGCACCGGCCGAGGCGCCGCGCCGCGGCGCCGGCGGCGGTGCCGCGGTGGCCCGCCAGCGTCGCGAACCGGCGGCCACGGCGACGACGCCCGCGTAGTCCAGGCCCATTCGGGGTGTCGGTCGACGCCGGCCATGCACGTTCGGCCGGCGTTGCCGTGTACGCCCTCTGTCGATCGTGTTCGGATCAGGTTCGTGAGTTGAATGTACGTGGAGACATCGATGGCGACGATTACCGCAACTGACGTCAAGGCCCTGCGCGACCGCACCGGCGCCGGCATGATGGACTGCAAGGCCGCGCTGACGGAAGCGAACGGCGACATGGACGAGGCGATCACCATCCTGCGCAAGAAGGGCATGGCGCAGGTGGCGAAGAAGGCCGGCCGTGCGATGAAGGAGGGCCTCGTCGGCGTCCGCCTGAACGCCGACGCCACCGACGGCGTCGTCGCCGAAGTGAACTGCGAGACCGATTTCGTCGCGCGCACCCCGGAGTTCCAGGCGCTCGTCGACACGGTCACCACCGACCTGCTCGCCGCGCCCTCGACCGAGGATCCGCAGGCGCTCGCCGCCGCCGACGGCGCCGTCGGCCAGAAGGTCGCCGAGAAGATCGCCAAGACCGGCGAGAACATGGCCGTGACGCGCGCGGCGCGCCTCACGGGCGACGGCCTGGTCGGCAGCTACCTGCACCTCGGCGGGAAGATCGGCGTGCTCGTCGAGCTGCAGGGCGTGCCCGCCGCGGCCCGCGCCTCGGACGCCGTGCAGACGCTGGTGCGCGAGCTCGCGATGCAGATCGCCGCGGCGAGCCCGTCCTACGCCACGCGCGAGGAAGTGCCCGCCTCCGTCATCGAGCAGGAGAAGAACATCTACCGCGCCCAGATGGAGAGCAGCGGCAAGCCGGCCAACGTGATCGAGAAGATCGTCGAGGGGAAGCTGGGCAGCTACTACGGCGTCGCCGTGCTGCCGGACCAGCCGAGCATCCGCGATCCGAAGACCACGGTCACGCAGGTCATCGCCGAGGCCGGCAAGGCCATCGGCGGGCCGCTGAGCGTGAGCCGCTTCGTGCGCTTCAAGGTCGGCGAGTCGGCCTAAAGCCGTACGCCGTACGGTCGCGCGGGCCGTGTCTCACCCTGTGAACTGGATATACTAACGACCGCATGCCCGCTTATCAGCGTGTTCTCCTGAAGCTGTCCGGCGAAGCCCTGATGGGCGAGCAGAAATTCGGCGTCGACCCGGCCGTCGCCAACCAGATCGCCAGCGAGATCGCGGACATCCAGAGCCGGGGCATCCAGGCCGCCATCGTCATCGGTGGCGGCAACATCTTCCGTGGCATCGCCGCCAGCGCCAAGGGGATGGATCGCTCGACCGCCGACTACATGGGCATGCTGGCGACGGTCATCAACGCGCTGGCGCTGCAGGACGCGCTCGAACAGCTCAACGTCACGACCCGCGTGCTGACCGCCATCGAGATGCGCGCCGTCGCCGAGCCGTTCATCCGGCGGCGCGCCATCCGCCATCTCGAGAAGGGCCGGGTGGTGGTCTTCGCCGCCGGCACCGGCAATCCCTACTTCACGACCGACACGGCGGCCGCGCTCCGCGCGATGGAGATCAAGGCCGACGTGATCCTGAAGGGCACCAAGGTCGACGGCATCTACACCGCCGACCCCATGCTCCATCCCGAGGCGACGCGCTACGACACCATCTCCTACCTGAAGGTGCTCGAGCGCGGTCTGAAGGTGATGGACACGACGGCGATCTCGCTGTGCATGGACAACAAGCTGCCCATCGTCATCTTCAACCTGCGGAAGCCGGGCAACCTGGTGCGCGCCGTCATGGGCGAGCCGGTCGGGTCGCTCGTCACCGCCTGATCGTTCGCCGAGGAGCCGCGGCCGCAATGGACGTCACCGACATCAAAGCCCTGCATAGCGAAGTCAAGAAGCGCATGGACACGGTGCTCGAGCACCTCAAGCGCGAGCTGGGTGGGGTGCGCACGGGCCGCGCGTCGGTGACGCTGCTCGACCCGGTGCAGGTCGAGGCCTACGGCTCGATGGTGCCGCTCAACCAGGTCGCGGCGCTGTCGGTGCCCGAGCCGACGCTGATCGTGGCGCAGCCCTTCGATCCGACGCTGATGGGCGCCGTCGAGAAGGCGGTGCGCGCCGCCAACCTCGGCCTGAATCCCGCCAACGACGGCAAGGTGATCCGCATTCCCCTGCCGCCGCTCACCGAGGAGCGGCGCAAGGAAATGTCGAAGATGGTGCACAAGTTCGCCGAGGAGGCCCGCAACGGCCTCCGCCAGGTGCGCCGCGACGCCAACGATCGCCTCAAGAAGTTCCTGAAGGATCACGCCATCTCGGAGGACGACGAGCGCCGCGCGCTCGACGACGTCCAGAAGGCGACCGACGCGCACGTCGCCACCGTCGACGACATGCAGAAGAAGAAGGACGGCGAGCTCCTCAACCGGTAGCCGCCGCCGGCGCCGGCCTTGCCCGCCCGCGGGGGCCGGCGCCGCCCAGCCAGGTGCCGGAGATCTCCGTGGTCCCCATCCTCTTCACCGGCGGCACCATCTCGATGCGGCTCGACCCGGCGACGGGCGCCGCGGTGCCGGCGCTCTCCGGCCAGGAGATCCTCGACCACGTGCCGGGCCTCGCGGCGATCGCCGAAGTCGAGGGCGAAGACGTCTCGCGCCTGCCCGGCCCGCACGTCACCCCCGAGCACATGTGGCGGCTCGCCCGCCGCGCCGCGGCATGGCTGGAGCGCCCCGACGTCCAGGGCCTCGTCGTCACCCACGGGACCGACACGCTCGAGGAAACCGCCTACCTCCTCGACCTGCTGCTGCTCTCCGAGAAGCCGGTGGTGATCGTCGGCGCCATCCGCACGATCTCCGAGGCCGGCTGGGACGGGCCCGCCAACCTGCTCGCCGCCGTCCGGGTGGCCGCGGCCCCCGAGTCGACCGGACGCGGCGTGCTGGTGGTGATGAACGAGCAGATCCTCACCGCGTCCGAAGCGCAGAAGATCCACACCGAATCGGCCGGGTCGTTCGCCTCCCCCGAGTTCGGGCCCGTCGGCGTGCTCGACGCCGGCAAGGTGCTCTACGTCCGTCGCGCGACGCGGCACGGCGGCTGGACGGGCGCCGGCGCCGATACCGGCCTGCGGGTGGCGCGGCTCGAGACGACGGTGGATCTGGTGAAATCGGCGGCGGGCGCCGACGATCGCTTCCTGCGCTGCAGCCTGGCGGCGGGCGCGACCGGGATCGTGATCGAGGCGATGGGCCGCGGCAACCTGCCGCCGGCCATGAAGCCGGGCATCGAAGCCGCGTCGGCCGCTGGCGTCCCGGTGGTCCTGGCGTCACGCTACGGCGCCGGCAGCGTCCAGGAGCGCTACGGCTACGCCGGGGGCGGACACGACCTCGCCCAGCTCGGCGTGATCTTCGCCGGCCGCCTGAACGGCCTCAAAGCGCGAATGAAGCTGATGGTCGCGCTCGCGTGCACGAGCGACCCGGAGCAGCTTGCCGCGATTTTCGCAGAGACAACCTAGCGGTGACGCGCCCCGAAGCGCCCGACGGCCCGCCCAGGGCCGGCGGAATAGCGCGAAGGGCTGGAGCGCGTCTGCCGGCGGCGTGAGGCGCCGCCGGCCACAAACAACGTGCTGATGGTCGCGCTCGCGTGCACGAGCGACCCGGAGCAGCTTGCCGCGATTTTCGCTGAAACGACCTGAGGGCAGGGTGCGGGCGGCCCCGTGGGGACCGCCGGCACACGCGGGCTAGACCGCGACGCTGTCGCCGAAGCTGACGCCGAGGGCGCGGGCAGTCTGCAGGAGGTCGCTGTCGAGCGGCACGTTCTTGGTCTTGCCGACGATGCTCTCGAGCGGCACGCCGACGATCGCCGGCGGGTGGAACGCCACCATCTTGTCGACGTCGCCATCGATCAGCAGCTGCACGGCCTTGCCGCCGAAGCGGGACGCCAGGACGCGATCGAAGCTGGTCGGGGCGCCGCCGCGCTGCAGGTGGCCGAGCACCACGCTGCGCGTCTCCTTCTTGGTGAGCGCGCCGAGCTGGGCCGAGACCGCGGCCGCGGCGCCGCCCAGGCGCTCGACGTTGCCGCCGTGCGCTTCCTGGATCAGGTGACGCTTGCCGTCCTTCGGGGTGGCGCCTTCGGCGACCACGACGATCGAGAAGCTCGCGCCCCACTTCTCGCGGGCCATGATGCGCTCGGCAACGAGCTCGATGTCGTACGGGATCTCGGGGATGAGGATGGCGTCGGCGCCGCCGGCCACGCCGGCGTGCAGCGCGATCCACCCGGCGTAGCGGCCCATCACCTCGGCGACCATCACGCGATGGTGCGCTTCCGCGGTGGTGTGCAGGCGATCGATGGCGTCGGTCGCGAAACTGACCGCGGTGTCGAAGCCGAAGCAGTTGGTGGTCTCGACGATGTCGTTGTCGATGGTCTTGGGCACGCCGACCAGCGGGATGCCGCGCTTGGCGAACTCGTGGGCGATGGCCAGGGTGCCGTCGCCGCCGATCACCACCAGGCCGTCCAGACCCAGCTGGTGGAACATGTCGATGCAGCGCTGCGAGTAGTCGCGCTTGCCGTCACTCGTCTCGATCGGGTAGAGGAACGGGTTGCCGCGGTTGACCGTGCCGAGGATCGTGCCGCCGACCCGCAGGATCCCGGTGACGTCCTTCGGCATCAGGACGCGGTGCCGGTTCGGCTCGATGAGGCCGTCGAAGCTGTCCTCGAGGCCGAGGCAGGCGATGCCGTGGTTGTGGGCCGACTTGACCACGGCGCGAATGACCGCGTTCAACCCCGGGGCGTCGCCGCCGCCGGTGAGTACTCCGATACGCCGAATCGTTTTCATAGTGAGGTGTCTTCGGGCTCCGCCGCGCACACCGATAGCGGAAGTCGTGTTCAAGAAATCGACCTGAAGTATAGCATCCGAAGTAGTAGCCCACCCTTGGCCGATCAGACAGAAATGTCTGTCCTCCTGAGGGTTGCGGACATTGTCGGTCGGATGCTACACTGCCCGTCTTGTCACGCCGGTGACGGAGCCCACACGGGCCTGTGACTCGCGCGATGTCCCTTTCGTGGGCGGCTAGCTCAGCTGGGAGAGCGCAGCGTTCGCAACGCTGAGGTCACGAGTTCGAGCCTCGTGCCGTCCACCAAATGTTGACCGGCCGTCCCCTCAGGACGGCCGGCAGCAGCCCCTCACAACGTTCGACGCTATTCGGCGCGCTCCGCCGCGCGCCGGCATCGAACGTGGGGCTGCGGTGGCGCGCTGCCCTCTCACCGGCCGCCTGGCCAGAACCAGCGCATTCGGCATGGGCCGCTATAATTAGGTCGTATGCCGATCTACGAGTACCCGCTGTGAGGGGTGCGAGCACCGGTTCGAGACGCTGGTCCGCGGCGCTGAGGCGCCGTTCTGTCCGACCTGCGGCAGCCAGACGCTGGCGCGCGAATTCTCGACCTTCGCGGTGAGCACCGGCGGTGCCAGCGCGATGCGGTCCGCGGCGCCGGGCCCGTGCGGCACGTGCGGCGATCCGCGCGGCGCGGGTTCCTGCTCGATGAACTAGCTGTCCCTCCGCCCGCGTGCGGACGCCGCTTGCGCGGTTCCCGCGCCGTAGCCTTGGCGAAGGTGGGCCCAGCGCGGCGAATAGCAACCGAACGCGCCAAGGCCCGGCGGTCGCGCGCGAGAGCGCGGCCGCAAAACATGCCGCCCGCGTGCGGGCGCCGCGGCGCGCTCAGCGCCGCGAATAGCAGGACGCACGACCAAGGGGCGGCCCGCGGCCGCGCGCGAGAGCGCGGCCGCCAACGAAAGCGAGACCCTCTGATTTTCAGGAAACGACTGCCCTCCCCCGACGACGTGGCCGACGCCCTGCGCCGGCTTTCCCGCATCGCCGCGCTGCGCGGCGACGCGCCTGCCGCGGCCGCCCTCGCCGACGCCGCCCGGCACTCGGCGACACTCGAACCGAAAGCGCTGAAGGCGGCGCTCGACGAGCCCACGCGCGTCTTCGATCCCGTGATCGCGTCGCACATCGCCACCATCGCCCGCGAAGGTCCGGCCGCCGCAGCCAGGGCCGCCGAGGGCAGGCTGCCGCGCGACGTCGCCGCGATCGCGCGCGCGGGCATCGAGCTCGACCCCCTCGCCGCTGCGGTCGGCGTGCACGTGGCAGCCGATCTCGCGGCGGCGTGGCACGAGCGCCCGATGGGCGACGTAGCGGCGCTCCTGGCGGAGATGCGCTCCGGCCAGTCGCGGCTGCTCCTCGGCCGTGCGCTCGGCGCGGTCGACCTGCTCGTCGACGCGATGGGACGGGCCCAGCCGTCGCTGACGATGTATCCGGCCGGTGCGCTGCGGCGCTTCGAGCCGACCGTCGGCGATCTGCTGGTCCTCGCCGCCAGCGGCGATCCGCGATCCGCCGTGGCCGCCTGGGCGGACAGCTTCCCTGCCGCCGACGTCCGGTGGCGCAGCCGCGACGCCGTCACGTTCGTCTGGGACGGCGAGGAAATCACCCTGCGCGCCGTGGCCGAAGACGCGCTCGGCGCCGCGCTGCTGCACTACACCGGCTCACGCGAGCACGTGTCGCAGCTCGCCGCGCGTGCTCGGGCGCGCGGCCTGCGCCTGACGCCGGCCGGCCTCGTCGACGCCGACGGCCGTGTCCGGCCAGCCGTTTCCGAAACGGATCTCTACGCCGCGCTCGATCTGCCGTGGATCCCGCCGGAGCGGCGGCACGGCCTCGACGAAATCGCGCTCGCGGAACGCGGCGCGTTCCCGCCGCCCGTCGCCGTCACCGACATCCAGGGCGATCTGCACACGCACACGCTGTGGAGCGACGGCCGCGACACGACCGAGACGGTGATCCGCTCGGCACGGGCGCTCGGCTACCGGTACCTCGCCATCACCGATCACTCGCCGACGTCGAAGGCGAGCCGGTCCCTGTCGATCGAGGGCATCGTCAAGCAGGCGAAGGAAATCGAGGCGCTCCGCCCGGCCTACCCCGAGCTGACGATCCTGCACGGCTGCGAGGTCGACATCCTGCCCGACGGCAGCCTGGATCTGCCGGAATCGGTCATGGCGGGTCTCGACATCGTCCTCGCCTCGCTGCACGATGCCGCCGGGCAGCCCCCCGATCGCCTGCTGGCGCGCTACCTGGGGGCGATGGCGCATCCGCTGATCAGCATCGTCACCCACCCGGCCAACCGGACACCCGGACGCGCCAACGGCTACGACCTCCAGTGGGATCGCTTCTTCGCGGCGGCGCGTGACACCGGCACGGCCGTCGAGGTGGACGGCGCCCCGGGACACCTCGACCTCGACGGCCATCTGGCGCGCCAGGCCGTCGAAACAGGGGCGACGGTCGTCATCGACAGCGATGGTCACTTCGCCGAGCGGCTCGGCCGCCAGATGCGGATGGGCGTGGGGACCGCGGCGCGCGGCGGCGTCGAAGCGCGGCACGTGCTCAACGCCCGCAGCCTGGAGGAGGTCCGCGCCTTCATCGCCGACAAGCGGCGCCGCGGCTAGCCCGGGAATCAGCCGGAGGCATCCGGGCACGACGTCGCTGCTGTAGTATCCAGACATCGCATGAGCCTCGACCGCCTCCGCCCGTTCCGCCGCGGCCTCGCCATCGCGGCGACCAGCCTGGCCGTTGCGATCGCCGTCGCGGCGCCCCGGGCCGACACCCGGGCCCAGGCCCCCGGTCCGGCAGCGGCGCCGGCCGAATCCGCCGCCGCCCTGGCCGCGCGGTTGCAAACGCGCTACGACGCCATCAAGGACTTCACCGCCGACTTCACGCAGACCTACGAGGGCGGCGTGCTGCGGCGCAAGACCACCGAATCCGGCACGCTGCTGGTCAAGAAGCCGGGCCGGATGCGGTGGGAGTACCAGGCCCCGGAAGAGAAGCTGTTCGTCGCGGACGGCCGCAAGCTGTACGCGTGGGTCCCGGCCGATCGGCAGGTGACGGTCAGCGCGCTCCCGTCCGGGGACGCCCCGGCGACGCCCATCCTGTTCCTCCTCGGCCGCGGCCAGCTGGCGCGCGACTTCACGCCGTCGCTGCCCGGCGCCATCACGGGTGCCCCGGCCGACAGCGTCGCCCTCGCGCTGGTGCCCAAGACGCCGGTGCCCGACTACGATCGCCTGACACTGGTGGTCGATCGCGCGACGCTCGGCTTGCGAATGCTGATCGCCCGCGACGCCCAGGGCGGCACCTCGACGTTCGTCTTCACCAAACTGCGCGAGAACGTCGGCCTCGCCGACTCCAAGTTCGCCTTCACGATTCCCCGGGGAGCGGATGTTGTCGCGCAGGAGTGAGGCCTGCCTGCGCCGCGTCTTCGCTGCGGCCGGTGCCGCGCTGCTGGTCGCCGGCCTGGCGGGCTGCGCGTCGACCTCCAGCCTGAAGGCCGGGCGCGAAGCCGAGCGGGCCGAGGACTTCGACCGTGCCGTCGTCGAGTACGAGAAGGCGCTGCGGGCCAAGCCCGACGACCTGACCGCGCGCCTGTCGCTGCAACGGGCCAAGCTCCGCGCGGCGGCGTATCACGACCAGCGCGCCCGGCACCTGGCCGGTACCGGCAAGCTCGAAGAGGCGCTGATCGAGCTGCAGATCGCGGCCGAGCTGAACCCGTCCAGCGGCGACATCGACACGCGCCTGCGCGACCTGCGCAGCCAGCTCCGGGCCAAGCTCGCCATCCGGACCGACGGCAAGACGCGGCTCCAGGCTCTGGTCGAAAGCGCGGCGGAACTGCAGCCCGCCGGCCTCGAGCTGCCCACGGGCGTGATCCTGGCCGACTCACTCGTCTTCCGCAACGCCAGCGTCCGCGACATCCTCACCGCGATCGGCCACTTCGCCGACATCAACGTGGTCTTCGATCCGCAGTTCCGCGACCAGACCGTGACGGTCGACCTGCGCAAGACGTCCCTCGAGGACGCCCTCCAGGCGGTCACGAGCAGCACCCGCAACTTCTACAAGATCTCGGCGGCGAAGACGATCACGGTCATCCCCGACACGCCTGCCAAGCGCCGCGAGTACCAGGACGAGATCATCCGCACGTTCTTCCTGAGCAACGCCGACGTCAAGGAGACGCTCGATCTGCTGCGCCTGGTCGTGGACAACCGGCGGCTCTCGCCGGTGGCCGGCGTCAACGCCATCGCGATCAAGGACACACCCGACAAGATCGCCGCCGCCGGCCGCGTCATCCGGGCCATCGACAAGGCGCGGGCCGAAGTGGTCATCGACGTGGAGCTGCTCGAGGTCGACCGCGCCAAGCTGCACGAATTCGGCCTGCAGCTCGCCTCGCCGGGGTCGCCCGGCATCAGCGGCAGCGTCGACGCCAACCGGCCCAACATGACGTTGAGCGATCTGGGCGCGCTGACGACGAGCGACGTGTTCGTGACCGGCCTGCCGGGCCTGTACTACCGGCTGATCAAGACCGACGGCTCCAGCCGCACGCTGGCCAACCCGCACCTGCGGACGGCGGACGGCCTGCCGTCGTCGGCCCGCTTCGGCGAGGACGTCCCAGTGCCGAGCGTCACGTTCGCGCCCATCGCCTCGGGCGGCGTCAACCAGCAGCCGATCACCGCGTTCACCTACCGCACCATCGGGGTCAACATCGAGATCACGCCGCGGATGCACCACGACGACGACATCTCGCTGCGCCTGAAGCTCGAAGTGAGCAACCTGTCGGGCGTCGGGTACCAGAACCTGCCGACGTTCGGCACGCGCTACATCGAGACGACCATCCGCCTGCGCGACGGCGAGACGAACATGCTGGCCGGCCTGATCCGCGACGAGGAACGGACGTCGCTGGAAGGGATCGCCGGACTGAGCGACCTCCCGATCATCGGCCGACTGTTCGGCCATACGCGGAAAGAGACGAAGCAGACCGACATCGTGCTGATGCTGACGCCGCGGATCGTCCGCGTGCTCGACCTCGGCGTCGACGACCTGCGCCCGTTCCGGGTCGGCCGCGATTCCAGCGGCGGCGTCTACGAGCTGCCGCTGCCGGCGCAGCAGCCGCCGGCGCCCCCGGCCCCGCCGCAGGACGACGATGCCGCGCCAGGCGGCATCTTCCGGCCGGGGTCGACGCCGGTCGGACCTCCCGGCCAGATTCCAGCCTCCGACCAACCAGCCGACCACGCGTCCGCCGGCGATGCCGCCCACGACGCCGCCGACCACGCGCCCGCCGCAGTGACGCGGGTCCAGGACGGACCTAGCTCGGCGCGACCTCAACCGCTGCGCCGAGCGACTTGAGGCGCTCGACCACGTCCGTGTAGCCGCGCTCCACCGTCTCCAGCGGACCGAGGGTGCTTCGGCCTTCGGCCGCCAGCGCCGCGGCGATGAGGGCCATGCCCGACCGCAGGTCGCGGCTGTCGAGGGCGCGGCCGCGCAGCTTGTTCGGCCCCGACACGACGATGCGGTGCGGATCGCACAGGAAGAGATCGGCGCGCATCCCGGACAGCTGCTCCAGCGCGAACAGACGCAGCTCGTACATCCAGTCGTGGATCAGCGTCTCGCCTTCGGCCTGCGTCGCCAGCACGGTCACCAGGCTGACCATGTCGCTCGGGAAGCCGGGCCACAGGCCCGTGGTCAACCGGCTGATGGCCTCGATGCGCGACTCGTGCACGTTGAAGCCATCGGCCGCGAGCTCGATGTTCAGCTTCATGCGCTGGAGCACGGCGGTGATCGGCTCCATGTCCACGGGCCGCACGCCGCGCACCTCGACGGCGCCGCCGGTGATGGCCGCGACCACCGCCCAGCTGCCCGCTTCGATGTAGTCGCCGTGCAGGCGGTGCGTGGCGCCCTTGCGGTGCGTCCGCCCCTGGATCCGGATCGTCGATGTGCCGGCGCCTTCGATCGGCACGCCCATCGCCTGCAGGAACTCGCACAGCTCGACGACGTGCGGCTCGGTCGCGGCGTGGCGGATCTCGGTCACGCCCTCGGCCGCGGCGGCGGCGAGCAGCGCTGTCTCGGTACCGGTGACCGACGCCTCGTCGAGGTAGAACGAGGCCCCGCGCAGCCCGTCGGGCGCATCCAGCTCGTAGCCCGAATCGGAGACGACGCGTGCCCCCAGCGCGACCAGCGCCTGCACGTGCGTCGCGATGGTGCGCCGCGTGGGGAAGTCGCCGCCAGGCGGCGCCAGGCGCACGCGGCCGGTCCTGGCGAGCAGCGGGCCCATCAGGAGCACCGACCCGCGCAGGCGACCGACCAGCTTCGGGTCGGGGGTGTCGCTCGTCACCGTCGGCGTCGAGATCTCGAGCGTCGGCGTCCCGAGTCCGCTGACCCGGGCGCCCAGGCCGGTCGAGCAGATCGGCCATCACGCGGATGTCCGAGATGCGCGGCACGTTCTCGAGACGGCACGTCTCGTCGCTGAGCAGGCAGGCGGCGACCAGCGGCAGCGCGGAGTTCTTGTTGCCGTCGACGGTGATGCGGCCGGACAGTCGGCGGCCGCCTTCGATGAGGAGCGTGGACATGGTGGTGGTGTCGGGGCCGTGCGGACGCCGGATCAGTCGAACTCGCCGAGGTAGACGATCTCTTCGCGCAGCCGCACGCCGAAGCGCTCGACCACGCCCTGCTGGCAGCGCTCGACCAGGGCGCGGATGTCACGCGCCGTGGCGGCGCCGTCGCGGACGATGAAGTTGCCGTGCAGCGGCGACACCTGCGCCCCGCCTTCCCGCGCGCCCTTGAGGCCGGCGCGGTCGACGAGCGCGCCAGCCGACCACGGGATGCCGTCGGGCACGCGGTCGCGGGCCGGGTCGGGGTTCTGGAAGATGCAGCCGGCGCTGGGCACGTCGAGCGGCTGCGTCCGCTTGCGGTAGGCGAGCGAGGCGCGGGCGATCGCGCGCAGCGCCTCCGGCTCGCCGGTCGCCACGGTGAACACGGCGGACACGGCGATCTCGCCCGAGGTCTGCAGCCGGCTGCTGTCGTAGCCGAACGCCATCTCGGCCGCGGCCAGCGTGCGGAGATCGCCGCGGCGATCGAGGACGCGGACGTCGCGCACCAGATCCCCGATGTTCACGCCCTTGAAGTGGGCATTGCCGTGGAGCGCGCCACCGACCGTGCCGGGCGTGCCGGCCCAGGCCTCGAGGCCGGCGAGGCCCTGCCCCACCAGCCAGCGCACCAGGCCGTTGATGGTCAACCCGGCGCCGGCGCGGACGCCGGTCGCCTCCTCGCGGCCGATCGTGCGATCGCGGACGAGCACGACGACGCCACGGACACCGCCGTCGCCGACCAGCACGTTCGAGCCGCCGCCGAGCGGCGTGACGCTCAGGCCCGTCTCGCGGGCCATGCGGACGACGGCGACCAGCTCGTCCTCACTCCGCGCCTCGACCAGCAGGTCGGCGGCGCCGCCGACCTTGAACGTGGTGAGCGGCGCGAGCGGCGCGTCCACCGTCACGCGGCCCGGGCCGAGGCGTGCCTCGAGCTGGGTGGCGCACGCCTGGAGCGCGGTCGCGGTCATCGCGTGATCGTGGGCCACGGCGTCACCGATGCTACACCTGCCGTCGATCGGGACACGCCGCTCACTTGCCGCGATCGCCGAGCGCATCGAGGAGCTTGTCGTGGACGCCGTCGAAGCCGCCGTTCGACATGACGACGACGAGATCGCCCGAGGCGGCTTCGCGGGCGACGGTGTCGACGATGTCGGCGGTGGACGCGGCGGCACGCGCGTGCCGGCCCTTGGCGACCAGATCGGCAACGAGCGCCTCCGGCGACAGCCGGCGATCTTCCGCGACCTTGCTGCGGAAGACCGGCGCGACGACCACCTGGTCCGCGCCCTCGAACGCCTCGACGAAGTCGCTCTGGAACACCTTCAGGCACGACGACGCGGAGCGCGGCTCGAAGATCGCCCAGATGCGCCGGGTCGGGTGCGCGAGGCGCAGCGCGGCGATGGTTTCGGCAACGGCGGTCGGATGGTGGGCGAAGTCGTCGTAGACCTCGATGCCGTCGACCGACCCGCGCAGCTCGAGGCGGCGCTTCACGCCCGCGAACGACTTCAGCCCATCGGCGATCGGCCGGCTGCCGATGCCGAGCGTCGCGCAGACGGCGATGCCGGCGAGCGCGTTGCGGACGTTGTGCGCGCCGAGCAGCGGCACCTCGAAGGTGCCGAACAGCGTGCCGTGCCGGTGCACCTTGAACCGCGTGCCGCCCGGCCCGACCGACAGCTCGCTGGCCCGCCACGTCGGGTCGCCGGCGACGCCGAACGTCTCGACCGGGCTGGCCGCATGGGCCGCGAGCGCGGCCGCCCGCGGGCTGTCGGATCCGAGCAGCAGCATGCCGTTGCGCGGCACCAGCACGGCGAGCCGCTTGAACGCCAGTTCCACCGCGGCAACGTCCGGATAGATGTCGGCGTGATCGAACTCGATGTTGTTGACGATGGCGATGTCGGGCAGGTACTTGAGGAACTTCGCCGTCTTGTCGAAGAAGGCGCTGTCGTACTCGTCGCCCTCGATGACGAACTCGCGGCCGCCGCCGAGACGGTAGCCGCCGCCGAAGTTGGCCGCGATGCCGCCGACCAGCACGCTGGGATCGCGTCCCGCGGCGGTGAGCAGCCAGCCGACCAGCGACGTCGTGGTCGTCTTGCCGTGCGTGCCGGCCACCACGATCGACCGCGCCGCCCACAGGAACTGCTCGCGCACCAGCTCGGGCAGCGAGCAATAGCGGATCTTGCGGTCGAGCACCGCCTCCAGCTCGGGATTGCCGCGCGAGATGGCGTTGCCGACGCAGACGAGGCTCAGGTCCGGCGTGATGTGCTCGTCACGGTACCCGTCCAGCGGCGCGATGCCCTGCTCGCGCAGGAACGTGCTCATCGGCGGATAGACCGACTGGTCGGAGCCGCGGACGTCCCAGCCGCGCGCCTTGAGCATGGCCGCGACCGTCGCCATGGCGGTGCCGCAGATCCCGATGAAATGAATGCGATTGGACACGAGCTTGTCTGCCTCCAGGGTCACCCGCCGACGGCGGCTTCCTCGATGACGAGCGCCGGCCGGCCGCGCGCGACGACGGTGGCGTGGACGCCGAACGGCAGCGTCATCGTCGCGCCCGGCGTATGTCCCGACGGAAAGCCCGCGAGCATCGGGCCGGCGAAGCCGTCGAGCACGCGGCGGACCGCGTCCGCGCCGCGCACCTCCCCACCCGGCTCGTCGCAGCCCGGCAGCTCGTTGAAGACGATGGCCGCCGCGCGGCCGATGATGCCGGCCTGGACCAGCTGCGTCAGCAGCCGATCGAGCCGGTACGGCCGCTCGTTCACCTCGTCGAAGAACAGGACGCAGCCGGGCGGCGGGTCGAACGCGAACGGCGTCCCGAGCGAGGCCGCGAGCTGGGTGATGGTGCCGCCGACGAGCACACCCGAGGCCTCGCCCTCGCGCCAGATCTCGAGGCCGGGCGGCACCAGCGCGCCCATCGGCTCGGTGACCGAGACGGCGCGGACGAACGAGTCACGGTCGTAGCGGGCGCGATTGGCGAAGCGGCCTTCCAGCATCGGGCCGTGGAAGCTCACGAGGCCGCATCGCTGCAGCAGCCACGTGTGGACCGCCGTGATGTCGCTGTAGCCGACGAACACCTTGGGGGACGCCGCGATCGCGGCGGCATCGAGCAGCGGCAGGATCTGGGCGCTGCCGTAGCCGCCGCGGGCGCAGACGATGCCAGCGACGGCGGGATCCGCGAACGCCTCCTGGAGGTGCGCGGCACGCAGCGCGGCCTCGCCGGCGAGATAGCCGCCGGCCTGCGCCCAGACGCGATCGTCCACCGTGACCTCGAAGCCCTGGCTCTCGAGCTCGAGCACGCCGTGTCCGAAGGCCTCCGGCGCGCACGGGCTGGCCGGCGCCACGATGGCGATCCGATCGCCGGGCCGCAGCGCGGCAGGCTTGAGCAGTCGCGGCCGGCCGGTGGGCCGGCTCACAGCCACTGCCGCATCTCCTCGGCGACCAGCTGGTGCTCGAATGGCGCCAGGGCCGCGAGCCGCTCGGGATCGATCGCCGGCCGGCGGCCGCCCAGGAACCGCGCCTTCGGCCGGCGCATCCGCGTCATGGCGTCCTCGACGCGCTTGGCGAACCCCATGTCGCCCTCGGCCTCGCGGATGACCGCTTCGAGCGCGCGGACCTTCTTGTCGTAGTCGCCGTTGCAGATGAGGAAGCCGTCGCAGCCGGCGCGCAGGCAGCGCACCACCGTCTCCTCGATCGTGTAGCGGTTGGCGATCGCCTTCATGTCGAGGTCGTCGGTGATCACCGCGCCGCGGTAGCCGAGCTCGTCCTTGAGCATCGCCTGCACGATCGCGCGGCGACAGCGTCGCCGGGTGCTCGTCGTCGATCTCGGTGAAGAGCACGTGGCAGGTGAGCATGCAGGCCACGTCGGCGGCGACCGCCTCGCGGAACGGCACGAGCTCGACGGCGCGCAGCCGATCCGGCGGCAGCTCGCAGATCGGCAGGTCCAGGTGCGAATCGACGCTGGTGTCGCCGTGCCCGGGGAAGTGTTTGCCCGCCGCGGCGAGGCCGGCGCCCTGGAGCGCCTCGATCAGCGTCCGCCCCAGCGTGGCGACGTCCTCGACGTGCTCCGAGAGGGCGCGGTCGCCGATGGCCGGGTTCTTCGCGTTGGTCAGGACGTCGAGGACCGGCGCGAAGTCCAGCGTGACACCGACCGCGAGGAGCTCCGCGGCCATCGCCCTGGCGAAGCGCGCGGCGAGCGCCGCGTCCTTGGCCCGGCCCAGCGTGATCATCGGCGGCCAGCGCGTGAACGGCTCCTTCAGCCGCTGGACGCGGCCGCCTTCCTGGTCGACGCTGAACCAGAGCGGCGTCTCCTTGCGCAGCGACTCGCCGGCGAGCGCGAGCTCGGCCACCTGCGCCGGCGCCTCGACGTTGCGCGAGAAGATGATCAGCCCGCCGAGATCGAATGCGCGTGCGATCTCGCGCATCTCCGGCGGCAGGGTCAGCCCGTCGAAGCCGCTGATCAGCAGCTCGCCGACGTGGGCACGGATGTCTCGCAGCGACATGCGTGGTGATTATCGCGCAGAATGGCGGCCGCTCACGCCGCCCGACTTGCGCGCCGGGCCAACTGCGGTACGATTCCTCCGTGGAGAACCCGAGCGTCGCCCGCGTGCTCAACGAGATCGCCGACCTGCTCGAGCTGAAGGGCGAGAACGTCTTCCGGGTGCGCGCCTACCGGACGGGAGCGCAGGTCGTCGCCGACTCCCCCGCGCGTGTCGCCGATCTCGACGTGCCGGCGCTGCTGGCGATCGACGGCATCGGCAAGGACCTCGCCGCGCGCATCCGCGACATCGCCACAACCGGCACCACCGGGCTGCGCGACGAGCTGCTGCAGGTGTTCCCGGCCACGATCCTCGAGGTGATGCGCCTGCAGGGCATCGGACCCAAGACGGTGGCGCTGCTCTACCACACCCTGAACATCCGCTCACTCGACGACCTCGAAGCCGCCGCCAAGGCGGGCGCGATCCGCGGCATCAAGGGCATGGGCGCGAAGAAGGAATCCCTGATTCTGACCGCCATCGCCGAGCGGCGTCGGCATGCCGGACGTCACCTGATCGGCCATGCCTGCGAGACGGCGGAGACGCTGGTCGCGTGGCTCCGCGAGGCGGCGCCGGACGCCACCTACGACATCGTCGGCAGCCTGCGCCGCGGCGCCGAGACCAGCGGCGACATCGACATCCTGGCCACCAACGCGCCCCCCGAGGTGCTCGGCCACTTCACCCGCTTCCGCCAGGTCGAGCGGGTGCTCGGCCTCGGCGACACCAAGGCGAGCATCCTGCTGACCAGCCAGATGCAGGCCGATCTGCGGCTGGTGCCGGCCGAGTCGCGCGGTGCGGCGCTGCAGTACTTCACCGGATCGAAGGCGCACAACATCGCGCTGCGGCAGCGCGCGCTGTCGCGCGGCTACACGCTGAACGAGTACGCCCTGGCCGACGCCGCCACCGGGGTCCGCATCGCCGGCGAGACGGAGGACGGCATCTACGCGGCGCTCGGCCTGCCGTGCATCGATCCGACGCTGCGCGAGGCGCGCGGCGAGATCGACGCCGCCGAGGCCGGGACGCTCCCCCGCCTGGTGACCCTGGAGGACCTGCAGGGCGACGTGCACATGCACACCACCGCGTCGGACGGCCGCCACGACATCGAGACGATGGCGATCGCGGCGCGCGACGCCGGCCGGTCGTACGTCTGCATCACCGACCACTCGCAGTCGCTGGCGATGGCCAATGGCCTCGACGACGCGCGGGCCCTGGCGCACGCCGCCCGCATCCGCGAGGCCAACGCCCGGATCGACGGCATCACGATCCTCGCCGGCATCGAGGTGGACATCCTCGCCGATGGCCGCCTCGACCTGGAGGAATCGACGCTCGCGGCGCTCGACTTCGTCGTCGCCTCCGTCCACTCGGCCTTCGACCAGACCGCGGAAGCGATGACGGTGCGGGTCCTCACCGCGATGGCCTGCCCGTTCGTCGACGCCATCGGCCACCCGACCGGACGCAAAATCCTGCGCCGCGAGCCGCACCGGATCGACATCGAGGCGCTGATCGAGGCGGCCGGGCTCTACGGCATCGCCCTCGAGATCAACAGCAACTACCACCGCCTCGACCTCTCCGACGTGCACGCGCGGCGGGCCAAGGCGCAGGGCGTCGGACTGCTGATCGACAGCGACGCGCACTCGACCACCGAGCTCGGCCTGCTGCGCTGGGGCGTGCTGACGGCGAGGCGGGCGTGGCTGGAACCCGCCGACGTCTGGAACACCCGCGACGTCGACGCCTTCCGCAACGGCCTGCGCCGGCATCGCCGCCCGGCCGCCGCAAGGAGCCCGCGGTGAAAGGGGCGCGTCGCATCGAGACGGACGAGGCGCCCGCCGATCCAGGCGCGAGGAGGGAGCATATCGGGAATATGCGACCGACGAGCAACGCCGAGCGGCGGGATGCATCGCCCGTCGAATGCAGTGACCCTTTCACCGCGGGCTCCGAGACGGGACGGGCGCAGTGACCGTCGACGAGACGCTGGCCCGCCTGAAGGCCCTCTACTTCGAGACGACGCAGGCGACGATCGAGCACAACTTCGACGAGGCCATCGACCTGCTCAAGACGCTGCCGAGCGACGACGAGCGCCAGCGCGCCGCCGTTTACATGGAGGGCCTGGCCGAGATGCGGCAGGAGTGGCGGAGCGCCTCAGGGTCGAAGGGCCGCGGTCCGAAGAAGCCCAAGCGCCGCTGAGACCGTCGTCGGGAGTCACTCCCGACGACGATGGCTATTTCTGCCGATCCTGCTGCCGCTGGATCATCTTCTTGGCGTTGAGGCGGAGCGCCTCGGGCACGTTGCGGTCGATGGCGAGTAGCTTGACGTCGCGCTGGGGGATGCGCGGCAGCAGGTGGAGCGAGATCGCGGCCGGCGTCTTCGGGTTCTTCACCAGGGCCGCCGCGACCGCCAGTTTGCGCATCCACGACCGGTTCATCGAGATGGTGCGCAGCACCTCCTCGGAGACGTTGGCCATGCGCGCGAACGCCTCGACCTCGGTCTGGGCCAGCTTCGGGCTGCTCAGCACGGCGGCGGCGATCATCCGGTTCGGATCGCGGACGAGCACGGCGCGCTGCTCGCGCGATCCCTTCATCGCCAGCTTGAGGCGCTGCGGCACGGTCATCGCCTGCAGCAGCGTAATCACCTTCTCCGGCTCGGCCTCGACCGCAACCTCGTCGCCGGTGTCGACGAGCGGCGCGTCGGTGTCCTCGGTCGCGACCTTCCCCGGCACGATGCCACGGGCGGCGAAGAACGCCAGCACCTTCTCGCTGGTGTCCGGGCGCGCGAGCAGGCCGGCGACGGCCTCGACCGGCAGGGACGCGATGGTCTGGTTGGCGACGGTGGCGACGTGGGTCTCGTCGTGGGTGACGAGGTAGACGAGGATCGCGAGCTGTTCATCGGCCCGGGGGGCGAGGGCGCCCTGAGCGGCGAGCATGGACACTTCGGGATCGACGTCGCCCCGGATGAAGCACTCGAGGAGCGGCATGGCGGCCATGGGTCTGGGTTCCTGGCTCAGGGACGATCGAAGGCAAGGCGGAGCCCGGCCACCGTCTGGATGAGCCGCCCCCGCAGATCCTCCATCGGCCCCGCCGCGTCGAAAAACAGTCCGATCGCCGCGACTCCGGCGGCGCCAGCGTCGGCGGCCGCCGCAACCGTGTTCAACGAGATGCCGCCGATGGCCAGGACGGGCACCCGAACGGCCTGCACGACGCTCGCCAGCGCGTCGAGGCCGGCCGTCCGGTGGCCGCGCGGCTTCGAGCCGGACGGAAAGACGGTGCCGAAGATCACGTAGTCGGCTCCGTCCCCTTCGGCGGCCCGCGCTTCGTCGACGGAGTGCACGGAACGGCCCACCAGGAACGCGGCTGGCACGTGACGGCGCACCAGCGCCGTCGGAATCGAATCCGACTTGAGGTGAACGCCGTCCGCCTCGGCGGCGAGCGCGACGTCGACACGCTCGTTGACGACGATGCGGGCGCCCGCGTCCGCACCCGCGTCCGCGAGCCGCGTCCGCACCTCGCGCACCAGCGCGCCCAGCTCGGCGGCGGACAGATCCGGTTCACGAATCTGCAGCAGGTCGACGCCGGACTGGCCGGCCAGGGTCAGCCGCTCGACGAGCGGCCCGAGCGCCGGGGAATCGGTGACGGCGTCAGGCGACGGGGGCGGGAGGCGGCTGCGATCCGTGACCAGGCAGATGCACGGCCGCGGCAGCGTCACGATCGGCCGTCCACCGGACCGGACGGCGCGGAGCGGCTCGGTGTGCGGATGGACACGGCCTCGGCCAGCCCGGCGCCGACCAGCATCAGCCCGATGCCCGAGACGGCGCCGCGGGCCCAGCCGGATCGCGCGATGTCGACGATCCAGGTCGCTGCCATCTGGATGAACGCGTTGCGCTCCCAGAGCCCCGACCAGGGCACGATCAGGAGGACCAGCCCCGCTTCGACCAGATAAGCAACGAACAGGAGCTGTCTCAGCACCGGCGCCGCTACTCGTTACGCCTTGACACGCGACAGGCGCTCGATTCGGGCGCGGGCGTCACGATAGTCGCCTTGCTCGGCGACCAGGTCGAGCAGCACGGACAGGGCCCGCGTGTGCTCGCCAGTAGTCTCGAGCGCGTCGGCCAGCTCGTAGAGCGTGGAGCGGTGCTCGTCGATCTTCGGCGCGGGCGCCTCGGACGCGATGTCGAGCCACTCGACCGCCTCGGTGAGCATGCCGTGCTTCCGGTAGAGGCGTCCCAGCGACTGCGCCGAGCGGAACCGGTAGCGCGGGTCGCGCGCCGCCTTCTCGAACGCGTCGGCGGCCTCCTTGAGCATCGCCGCGGCCGCATAGGTCTGGCCGACGCGGAAGTTGCGCGCGGCGTGATCGCCCGGCGGCAGCTCCGAGGTGTCCTGCAGCGCCTTGCCGCGCATCCCGGAGAACACGACGTCGAGCTGCCCGGCGCCGTCGGCGGCGGCCGCATCAGGCTCGATCCCGGGCTCGGCCTCGGGTTCGGGATCGGGGTCCGGAATCGCCATCGCCGGCGGCGCGTCGCTCCAATCGCCGGCATCGCTGGCTTCGAACTCGACGACCTCTTCGTCCCCATCCATCTCGGGCAGGCCCGCCAGCGTATCGGCCGTGATCCCGCTGATCGACTGGAACGCGACCTCGGCGTGATTCGAGGTCGCCGCGGGCGGCGGCGCGGCGGCCATCGGCGGCGCAGCTGGCGCCGTGGCGGACGGCGCGGAATCCTCCGAGCGAAGCGGAGTCCTCCGACGCGAAGGCGTCCTCGTCGAGCATCGAGAGCCGCTCGGCGATGATGCCGTCCGGGTCCTTCTCGCCGAGCGTGACGAGCACGCGGCGCAGGCGATCCTTGTGCGTGGACGAACGCGGATTGCGCAGGAGCAGATCCTCGGCGATGACCCGCGCCTTCTCCGCTTCCCCACCGTCGAGGTAACCCTCGGCGAGCTCCTGCTGCGCGGCGGTCAACGCCGCGTCGAGATCGCCGTCGACGCAGACCTCGACCAGCCGGAGCAGCGCCGCGAGGTGGCGCGGCGTCTTCTCCAGGAAGCCCTGCAGCCGGCGCGCCGCCTTGCCGAAGTCGCCGGACGCGGCAGCGTGGTCGACCAGGAGGTCGACGATGGCGTAGCGCGCGTTGGGCGACGCGAGATGCTCGGCGAGCGTGGCGACTTCCTCCACCGCCTTGGGCGCCGCGGCGAGGAAGCGCACGAGGTGGTCGCGGGCGGCGTCAACATTGTCGAGTTTGAGCAGGATCTTGCCGCCGGTGAGCAGCAGCTCCGGATCCTTGGTCGTGCTCGTGTCGGGCAGGAAGCGCTTGGCGCGCGCGACCTCGTCGCGGCCCAGTGCGGCCTTCGCCAGGCGGAGCGACACCTCGGTGGCGCCGGGATCACGCTTGACGACTTCCTCGAGCAGCGCCTCGGCCTCGCTGACGCGCTGGCGCGAGTCGAGCTCCTTGGCCAGGGCCAGCAGGTCGGCGGTGACCACCTTGCCGGTCCGCACCCGGATCGAGGCTGCCTGCAGCCGCGCTTCGAAGTCGTTCGGGTCGAGCTCGGCGAGGCGGATGGCGAGCGTGTCGGCGCCGTCCTGATCGCCCCGCGCCTTGCGCTTGTCGATCGCCGCCTGGAGGTGCGTCTTGGCGTCGGCCAGCTGGCCCTGCTGCGCGCAGGCCTCGACCATCTGGAGGAGCGCGCCCTCGTGAGCGGGATCGAGCTTGAGGACCTTGCGGTAGTTCGCCGCCGCCTTGGCCTGGACGCCTTGCGTGAGGAAGTGGTCGCCGAGGCGCATGAACTGCGCGACGGCCTGCGGCGCCTTGCCGGCCCGCCCGTAGAGGTCGCCCAGGGCCGAGGCCGTGGCGATGTCGTCGGGATACGCGTCGACGACGTGTTCGTATTCCGCGATCGCGCCATCGAGCCGCCCCTGTCGGAGCAGCTTCTCGGCTTTGCGAAGCGCGTCGTCTCGATCGATGGCCACTCGTCCCTCAGCCGCCCTGGTTCAGGTGCCGGTCACTCGATGGTATCAAACAGTGTCGGCGTGTGAAACGCGCGGCACAGGAACGAACGCCGATGAACAGGCGAGTACCCGTGCCGAGAGACGGCCGCCAGGTGTTCGGGAGTCGCGTAGCCCTTGTGCCGGTCGAACCCATACCGAGGATCGGCGTCGTGCAACGATTCCATTAATCGGTCCCGAGCGACCTTCGCCACAATCGACGCCGCGGCGATGGCCGCACACTGCCGGTCGCCGCCGATGATCGCGCGCTGCGGAAGAGGCAGACCGGGGATGGCGAACCCGTCGACGAGGACGGCCGACGGCAGCGGATCGAGGGCCATGACGGCGCGCGCCATCGCCCTGAGAGACGCCTGGTGGATGTTGACGGTGTCGATCTCGTCCGGCTCGGCCCAGCCGACGGCCCAGGCGAGCGCGTCGCGCTGGATGCGGACGCTCAGCCGCTCGCGGGCCTCCGCCGTCAGCAGCTTCGAATCGCGGAGGCCGGGCACCGGCCGACGCGGATCGAGCACGACGACCCCGACGGCCACCGGCCCGGCCAGGCAGCCGCGCCCGACTTCGTCGACCCCGGCCACCCGAGGGTAGCCGAGGCGATGGAAGCTGTTCTCGACGGAGCGCGTCGCGCGGGGGGGCATGGCCCGTGCCGGCTGACCTGGTCCTGACGTGGAACCGACCTGGTCGAAGCGGCGCGGATCAGGCCGTACGCTTCTGTTCCTTCATGCGGGCGGCCTTGCCGCGCAGGTTCCGCAGGAAGTTCAGCTTGGCGCGGCGGACCTGGGCCGAGCGGACGAGCTCGACCTTGTCGATCGTCGGCGAGTGCAGCGGGAAGATGCGCTCGACGCCCTGGCCGAACGACACCTTGCGCACCGTGAAGGAGGCGCGGACGCCGCCCCGGTGCATGCCGATGACCATGCCTTCGAACACCTGGATGCGCTCCTTGTCGCCCTCGCGCACCTTCACGTGGACGCGAACCGTGTCGCCCGACTTCATCGCCGGGCGCTGGACCAGCTGCGCCTTCTCCACCACGTCTTCGATGAGATTCATGACTCCTGCTTCCTTTCCTGCCGCCCGGGCCGGCTCCCCTGCCGCTCGGCCCTGATCTCGTTCAACGTCCGCTCGGCGTCGGCGCCGTCTTCCCCCGGAAAGCCGGGCCCCTCGAGCAGATCCGGCCGGCGATCGAGCGTCCGCTCGAGCGCCGTCCGCAGCCGCCAGCGCGCCACCTGGCCGTGATGCCCCGAGAGCAGCACGTCCGGCACCCGCCGTCCTTCCCACTCGGCGGGGCGGGTGTAGTGAGGGTGGTCGAGCCACGGCCGCGCGAAAGAATCCTCGCTGACCGATCGGGCATCGCCCACGACCCCCGGCACCTGCCGCACCACCGCATCGGCCACCACCATCGCCGCGAGCTCACCGCCCGACAGCACGTAGTCGCCGATCGACACCTCGTCGGTCGCCAGGCCCTCGACGACGCGCTCGTCGATGCCCTCGTACCGCCCGCACAGGAGCACGATGTGCCCCGCGCGGCTCCACGCCACCGCCGCGTCGTGGGTGAAGCGCCGGCCCTGCGGGCTCGGCACGATCACCGCCGACGGCTCCCCGCGCGTCGCCCGGATGTGGGCCA
Organism: Vicinamibacterales bacterium; assembly: GCA_963844435.1. Classification (GTDB taxonomy): domain Bacteria; phylum Acidobacteriota; class Vicinamibacteria; order Vicinamibacterales; family Vicinamibacteraceae; genus JBDSLU01. The sequence goes on from CAWJOG010000010.1 coordinate 113,326, forward strand.
TCGCGCGGAAGAACGGCTCCGGCTTCAGCACCATCCCGGGCCCGCCGCCGAACGGCGTGTCGTCCACGACGCGGTGCTTGTCCGTCGTGAAATCGCGCAGGTCGTGGACCGCGAGGTCGACGACACCGCGCTCGTGCGCCCGGGCCACGATGCCCTCGCGCGCGAACCCCCGTACCATGTCGGGGAAGATCGTGACGATGTCGACGCGCATGACGATCGTCCAGCCCTTCCCGAACAGCGTTCCCCGAACCGGTTTCCCGCTACTGCGGCGACCGGCCCTTCCCGCGCTTCAGCGCCCGCGGCGTCGCCGGGGGCGCGTTCAGCTCGAGCAACCCTGCCGGCGGGTCGATCACGATCCGCCGCGCGTCCGGGTCGATGACCCGGCAGATGGCGTCGGCGAGGGGCACCAGCACCTCGCCCTGCGGCGTCTCGAGCACCAGGACCGAGGCGCCCGGCGCGCCGTCGACGCGCAGCACGGTGCCGACGGTCGTCCCCGGTGCGTCCGGTCCGCCCACGGTCTCCACCCGGCAGCCCACGAGATCGGTCTCGTAGAACAGCCCGGGCTCGAGCGCCGGCCGCGCCGACGCCACAATCCACAATCCCAGGCCGCGCAGCGCGTCGGCGGCCTCGACCGACTCGACGCCGTCGAACAGCACCAGCGGCCGACCCTTGTGCCAGCGGACGTCCTCGATCCGCAGCGACGTCGAGCCGTCCGGCGTCTGCCCGGCCCGCGCCGTCGTCAGCGTCGCGCCCGGCACGAAGCGCTCGCCGCCGAAGTCGGTGAGAGGGTTCACCACCACCTCACCGCGCAGCCCGTGCGGCCGTTCGATCGTCCCGACCAGCACCAGATCGTCCGGAGCCGATGCGTCCATACCCGCCACGTCGGTTCCGCTCCGTGCTACCGCTGCTCGCGGAACTCGACCTGCGCCTTGCCGCCGATCTTCTCCGCCGCCAGCGACACCAGGCCCCGCACCGCCTGCGCGGTCCGGCCCTGGCGCCCGATCACGCGACCGATGTCGCCGGGCGCCATGAACAGCTCGACGACCGCGACGCCGCGATGCTGCGCCTCGGTGGCGCGCACCAGTTCGGGCTCGTCGGCCAGCGCGCGGCCGATGACCTCGACGAGCGCCGCCAGGTTCGGCGTGCCCGGCACGGCGTCCGCTCCGCTCACGACGCGGCCGGCGCGGCGGTGTCGGCAGCCGGCGGCGCCGGGTTCCGCGCCACCAGCGTCTTCAGCGTGCTCGACGCCTTGGCGCCCTTCGACACCCAGTGCGCGAACCGATCGCGATCGAGCTGGAAGAACTCCGGCGAGCGGCGCGGATCGTAGAGCCCGACGCTCTCGACCACGGCGCCCGCGAGGGGCGTCCGGCCCTCGACCACCACGATGCGGAAGAACGGACGCTTCTTCGAGCCGACACGAGTCAAACGGATTGTGACCATCGCTACCTTCTTGAACGTTGCTACCGGCCGTGCTGCTGCATCATCTGCTTCAGCGCGCCCATCTTCTTCCGCATCGCGGCCTTGCCGCCGCCGCCCTCGCCGAGGCCGCCGACGACCTTCAGCATCTTCTTCATCTGGATGAACTGCTTGAGGAGCCGGTTGACGTCCTCGACCGACGTTCCGCTGCCGCGCGCGATGCGCTTGCGCCGGCTGCCGTTCATCTTGGTGTGATCGTCGCGCTCGCCGGGGGTCATCGAGTTGATGATCGCCTCGACGCGATCCATCTCCTTCTCGTCGACCGCGCCCATCGCGCCCTTCAACTGCCCCATGCCCGGCAGCATGCCGATGATCGACTCGAGCGGCCCCATCTTGCGGATGGTGCGGAGCTGATCGCGGAAGTCGCCGAGCGAGAACTCGTTCTTGCGCAGCTTCGCTTCGAGCCGGGCCGCGTCCTCGCGATCGACGACCTGCTCGGCCTTCTCGATCAGCGTGAGCATGTCGCCCATGCCGAGGATGCGCGAGACGACGCGATCGGGGTGGAAGGGCTCGAGGTTCTCGAGGCGCTCGCCGCTGCCGACGAAGGCGATCGGGACGCCGACCACCGAGATCACCGACAGCGCGGCGCCGCCGCGCGCGTCGCCGTCCATCTTCGACAGCACGACGCCGGTCAGGCCGATGCGGCGGTTGAACTCGCCGGCGCTCTTGATCGCGTCCTGCCCGGTCATCGCGTCGGCGACGTAGAGCAGGTCGGTCGGGTCGACCGCGGCCTTGATCGCCGCCAGCTCGATCATCAGCTCGTCGTCGATGTGCAGGCGGCCGGCGGTATCGACGATGACGGTGTCGAAGCCGAGGTTCTTCGCCGCGGCCATCGCGCCGCTGGCGCGCGACACGGGATCGAGGTCGCCGACCGGATCGTGGACCCGGACCTTGAGCTGATCGCCGAGGACGCCGAGCTGCTTGATCGCGGCCGGGCGGCGGACGTCGGTCGACACCATGATCGGGTGCCGCCCCTCGCGGGTCAGGAGCCGGGCGAGCTTGGCGCTGGTGGTGGTCTTGCCCGAACCCTGCAGGCCCAGGAGGAGAATCACGCGCGGCGAGGCCGAGGATGGCGGCAGGCCGCCCTTGGCGTCGCCGAACAGCGCCAGCATCTCGTCGCGCACGATGGCGACGACCTGCTGGGCCGGCGTCAGGCTCTTGAGGACGTCCTCGCCCACCGCGCGGTCGCGGACGCGATCGATGAAAGCCTTGACGACCTTGAAGTTGACGTCCGCCTCGAGCAGCGCCATCCGGATCTCGCGCAGCGCCGTTTCGACCGACTGCTCGGTGAGACGGGCGTCGCCGCGGATCTGGCGGAAGACGTCCTGGAGGCGATCGCTGAGGGATTCGAACATGGCCGTCTGCCGTGCTGGTGGAGCCACGACGGCTCCGGGACGCACGGACGCAAACGGTTATCCTAGCAGCGGTTAGCCGCGCTGGTCAATTTCCTTGGCTGGTCGGCCTCTGGCGCCCGGCCGGCGGACCGCCGTCCTGCGGGGCCGGGGCGGCAGCGGCTAGACGGCCGAGAGCTTGTGACCGAGCTTGTCCTTCTTGGTCTTCAGGTAGCCCCGGGTGTGCTCGGACGGCTCGATTTCGATGGGGAGGGACTCGACGACCGAGAGGCCGTAGCCCTCCAGGCCGACGAACTTTCGCGGATTGTTCGTCAGCAGCCGCATCGACCGGACCCCCAGGTCCCGGAGGATCTGGGCGCCGATGCCATAGTCCCGCTGATCCGCCTTGAACCCGAGCTGCTCGTTGGCCTCGACCGTGTCGAGCCCCTGGTCCTGCAGCTGGTAGGCCCGGATCTTGTTGGCCAGGCCGATGCCCCGCCCCTCCTGGTTCAGGTACAGGAGCACGCCGCGTCCTTCGCGGGCGATGCGCTCCATCGCGGTGTGGAGCTGCTCGCCGCAGTCGCAGCGCGCCGAGTGGAAGACGTCGCCCGTCAGGCACTTCGAGTGCACCCGCAGCAGCACCTTCTCCCCGGAGCCGAGGTCGCCCCTGACGAGCGCAATGTGGGTCTCGCCATCGAGCTGGCTCTGATAGGCGTGCACGGCGAACTCGCCGTGGGCGGTGGGCATCCGCGCCGTCGCCACCTTCGTCACCATCCGCTCCGTCCGCATGCGGTAGCGGATCAGGTCGGCGATGGTGATGATCGGCAGCTTGTGCTTGCGGGCGAACGTCATCAGGTCGGGCACCCGCGCCATCGTCCCGTCTTTCCTGGTGATCTCGCAGATCACGCCGGCCGGGGCCAGGCCGGCGATCCGGGCCAGGTCGACCGCCGCCTCGGTGTGGCCGGCCCGGACGAGGGTGCCGCCCTCGCGCGCCCGCAGCGGGAAGACGTGGCCCGGCTTGACCAGGTCGCGCGCCGTCGTCGCCGGATCGATGGCGGCGCGAATCGTCATCGCGCGCTCGGGGGCCGAAACGCCGGTCGCCACCTGCCGGGCGTCGATCGGGACGCACATCGGGGTCTCGCGCCGCGACGAGTTGTCGGCGACGGCCAGCGGGATCTCGAGGGCGTCGAGCCGGTCCGGCGTCATCGCCAGACAGAGCAGCCCGCGGGCGTGCGTGATCATGAAGTTGACGGCCTCGGGGGTCACCCGGTCCGCCGCCATCGTCAGGTCGCCTTCGTTCTCGCGCTCCTCGTCGTCGACGACGACGATCATCCCGCCGGCGCGGATCGCCGCCAGCGCCTCGTCGATCGACGAGAACGGCGGCCGGCGAACGGGCCGCGGTCCCGCCTTCGCTGGCACCGGCTTGGACGAGGCTCCCCGCTTCGGCGACGGTGACTTGGTTCTCATAGGGTCTGCGGCAGCCGTCCCCGGCGTTCGAGCATCGCCAGGCGGACGACGTATTTTCCCACAAGGTCGCACTCGAGGTTCAGGGCGTCGCCGACCTTGGCGGCCGAGAGGGCCGTGTGCTCCCAGGTGTGCGGAATGACTTGGACGTCGAACCACTCGTCGTCGAGCGCGGCGATCGTCAGGCTGATGCCGTCCACGGCAATCGAGCCCTTGAGGACCATCCAGGGCGCCAGATCGGCCGGAAAGCCCACGCGCAGGCGGCGGAACTCGCCTTCGTCGGCGATCGAAACCAGGGCGCCGACGCCGTCCACGTGGCCCTGGACGACGTGCCCGCCCAGCCGCGCGTCGACGCGCAGGGGCCGTTCCAGGTTGACCGGCCGGCCGGGCGTCAGCCGCCCCAGGGCGGTCACCCGCAGGGTCTCCGGGGACACGTCCATCGCCACGTGCGGCCCGTCGCGCCGGGTTACCGTCAGGCAGACGCCATTGGTGGACAGGCTGTCGCCCAGGGCCAGCTCCGGGCCGAGCGCGGTGTGGAGCTCGAGCACGGCGCCGCCAGCCTGGCGGGCGAGGGCGTGCACCGTGCCGGTGGCTTCAATGAGTCCTGTGAACATCGGCTTCAATCAAGACGTCGTCGCCGAGCGGTTCGGCGCGCGGCGGTCCGAGGGCGGTGAACCCGAACGACGGCGGCATGGCCCACGGAACGCCGTCCGGGCCGAACGTCACCGGCGAAACGTAGCAGCGGACGCGATCGACGACACCCGCCGTCCATGCCGCGGCGTGCAGCGCCGGCCCGCCTTCGAGGAGCAGCGAGGTGACGCCGTAGCCGAGCAGGTCGGCGATCGCCGGCGCCAGCGCGTCGTCGTCGCGGGCGAGGATCGTCACGCCGCGCCCGGCCAGGGCATGCGCCCGATCGGGCTGCGCGTCCGTCGCGGCGCGGGTCGTGACCAGCAGGACGGGCCCGCGATCGAGGGTGTCGCAGAGGCGGGCCTCGGGCGGCATGCGCAGCCGGCGATCGAACACGACGCGGATCAGCGGCCGCGCCCGCCACACGTCGCGCGCCGTCAGCACGGGATCGTCGGCGAGGAGCGTCCCCGATCCGATGCCGATGGCCGCGACTTCGGCCCGGACGCGTTGCGCGTGCCGCTGTGACGCCGCGCCGCTGACGGTCGTGCGCGCGCCGGGCGCCGCCGCGACGGCGTTGTCGAGGCTGATCGCGATCTTGGCGACGACGAAGGGCCGGCGGGCCACGACGTTGGTCACGAACACCTCGTTCAGGCGCTGTGCTTCGGCCTCGCGGACGCCGACCTCGACGTCGACGCCGTGGTCGCGCAGGTAGGCGAAGCCGCGGCCGGCGACTTCCGGATACGGATCCTGCATCGCCGCGACGACGCGGCGGATGCCGGCGTCGGCCACCGCAACCGCGCACGGTCCCGTGCGGCCGGTGTGGCTGCACGGCTCGAGCGTGCAATAGAGCGTGGCGCCCCGGGCACGGGCACCGGCCGCGCGCAGCGCGTGTACCTCAGCGTGCGCCTCGCCCGCCCGCTCGTGGAAACCGGTCCCCACGACGACTCCGGAGTCGTCGACGATGACGGCGCCGACCAGCGGGTTCGGGCTCGTGCGGCCGCGGCCGCGCTCGGCGAGGGCCAGCGCCGTCGCCATGTGCGCCTCGTCGCGCCCGCGGTCCGTCACGCGATCACCATGAGGCTTCGAACAGCGCGTCCACGTACTCGCCGGTCGAGAACGGCACCAGATCCTCGATGCTCTCACCAGTGCCGACCCACCGGATGGGCAGCTTGAGATCGTGGGCGATCGCCACCGCGACGCCGCCCTTGGCGGTGCCATCGAGCTTGGTCAGCACGATGCCGGTCACGCCCGCGGAGGCGGTGAACTCGCGCGCCTGGGTGACGCCGTTCTGCCCCACCGTCGCGTCGAGCACGAGCAGCGTCTCGTGCGGCGCGCCCGGGATCTCGCGCGACGCGATGCGGCGGATCTTCTCGAGCTCGCCCATCAGATTGGTGCGCGTGTGCAGGCGTCCGGCGGTGTCGATCAGGATCGGATCGCGGCCGCGGGCGCGCCCGGCCTGGAGCGCATCGAAGACCACGGCGGCCGGATCGGAGCCGCTCTTCGCGCGGATCATGTCGACGCCGGCCCGGTGCGCCCATATTTCGAGCTGCTCGACGGCCGCAGCGCGGAAGGTGTCGGCCGCGCACACCAGCGGATCCTGGCCCTGTGACTTAAGCGCGCGCGCCAGCTTCCCCACCGTCGTCGTCTTGCCGGTGCCGTTGACGCCGACGATCATCACGACCCGGGGCGGCGCCACGGCCGGCTGCGGCCGCGCCGCGGCGTCGAGGATCGTCGTGATCTCGTCCTTCACCAGCGAGCGCAGGCTCTCGCCGCGCCGGGCTCGAGCGCCGACGGCTTTCACGATCGCCTGCGTCGCGCCGACGCCGACGTCGGCCGAGATCAGCACCTCCTCGAGCGCGTCGAGCGTGTCGATCTCGATGCTCGGCTTGGTGCGCGCCTCGGGCGCGTCGGCCTGCTGGACGACCTCCTCGAACCGCTGGAAGAGCTGATCCTTGGTGCGCTTGAGGCTATCGGTCAGGCAGAAGCGAGAAAAAACCCACGCCCCGATCATATCAGCGGGCCTTCCGCCTTACGGGGCTTTGGTTTTGACTTCCGCTTCGACCGGCGCTCCAGACGCTGCGTCTCCAGACGGATTTCGCGGAAGAACAGGCGCTCCAGACGTCTGCTCAACGCAGCACCCAGCGTGATCGGGATCGATCGGGCGAACCCGGTCTCGTCGTGCCAGATGTCGTGCCGGCCGGCGCCTACCTTCCAGCCGAGCGCGAGGCCCGACTCGTCGAGCAGCACGCGAATGCCGTCCAGCGCGGTGGTGAGCGCCTGCATCGAGTCGATCGCCATAGCCGAACTCGACGCGTGAGATGCCCGCGCCGTGGATGCGGAACGGGCATTCCCAGTCCGCGTCTTCCGTACGCGGTCGTGGCGCACCCAGCGAGACACGCACGACCTTGCCGGTGACCTGCTCGGCCAGCCGGCGTTCCGCGAGGATGGTCCCGATGCGTCGCATGTCAGCTCCTGCGGGCATCGGCTTCGCTCTTCTGCGGCCGCAACATCAATTCGCTGCCAGTGGCGCCGGCGCTCGCAGCGCCGGCGCGGGCCGCCGTTTGCGGTCCGCGCAGCGATTCAGCCGGCGCTGGGCGCGCCGGCTGGCGCGCGGACAGGCGGCGCCTCGCGTCAACCGCGGCGGACATCGGCTTCGCTCTTCTGTGGCCGCAGCATCAGCTCGGCGAGGGCGGCCTGCGGCGTGCGGACGCCGTCGATCACGGCCTGCATCTGCTCGGTGATGGGCAGCTCGACGCCGTGGCGCGCGCCGAGGTCGAGCGCGGCCTGGGCGGTGCGCAGCGCCTTCGGCGACCATGCGCTGCCCGCGCAGGATGTCCTCGAGCGGAGCGGCCGCGGCCGAGCTCGATGCCGGCCTGGCGGTTGCGGCTGCGATGGCCGGTGCAGGTCAGCACGAGATCGCCGAGCCCGCTGAGGCCGGCCAGCGTATCGGGCCGGCCGCCCATCGCCGTGGCCAGCCGCGAGATCTCGACCAGGCCGCGCGTGATGAGCGCGGCCATCGCGTTGTGCCCGAGGCCGAGGCTCTCGACGACGCCCGCGGCAATCGCGACGACGTTCTTGAGCGCGCCGCCGATCTCGACGCCGGCGACGTCGTCCGTCGCATACAACCGCAGCGACGGTCCGCGGAACTCCTGCTGGACGAGGCGGCACGCCTCGGCGGACGGCGACGCCACCACGACAGCCGTCGGCAGCCCCGCCGCAACCTCGGCCGCGAACGTCGGTCCCGACAGCACGGCAACCGGCCGGGACGGGCCGGCCTCGTCGGCGATCACCTGCGACATCGGGAACAGCGTGCCGTGCTCGAGGCCCTTGGCGGCGCTGACGAACGGCACGCCGGCCGGCGCGATCGCGACGGCCGATGGACCACCGCCCGCAGGCCCTGCGACGGCACCGCGACGACCACCAGCGTGGCGGCGCCGACCGCGTCCTCGATCGAGGCCGTGGGACGGACGCCATCGACGAGCGGCGACGCCGGGCAGATAGTCGGCGTTCTCGCGCGCCTCGGCGAGACGGGCGACCAGCGCGGCGTCCCGGCCCCACAGGCGCACGTCGTGCCCGAGGCGCCCCAGATGCACGGCCAGCGCCGTGCCCCAGCTGCCTGCCCCGAGAACGGCGATGGTGTGCATGACGACTGAGATCGCGAGCGAGGGCTCGGTGCCGGCGCGCAGCCGCGTGATGTTGGCGTGGTGCTTGAGCACGATGACCGCGGCGACCGCCGCCGCTGCTTCCGTGACGAGCGCCGGCTCGTGCCACGCCGCCGCGCCGACCAGCGCCAGCGTCGCCGCCAGCGAGCCGAGCGAGACGATCCGCGTGCTCCACACCACGACGATGAACACGACGATCGCCGCCGCCGCGGCGATCGGGGCGAGCACCGCGAACGCGCCGCTCGCGGTGGCGACGCCCTTGCCGCCGCGGAAGCGCAGCCAGATCGGCGCGACGTGGCCGACCACCGAGGCCACTGCGGCCAGCGCGACCGCGCCGTCGCTGGCGTGCGTCCGCCGCGCCAGCCAGACGGCGACGGCGCCCTTCGCCGCGTCCGCGAGCGCCACCAGCAAGCCGATGGCCGGCGTCGTCGCGCGCAGCGCGTTGGTGGCGCCGACGTTGCCGCTGCCGACGCGCCGCAGGTCGAGGTGCGCCGAGCGGCGCACGACGAGCCACGCGATCGGGATCGAGCCGAGGTGCGCAGGATCGCGACAGCGTCAGTCAGCATGTCATCGCCTGCCGTCCCTGGAACGTGAGAGCTGGGACAAGTCCCGAAGCGCGGCGCCCGGCCGGCCAGGCGCGACGACCGAGCATATCGGGAAATGTGAGGGAGGCACCGCCCGCGGATGCCCGCCCGGGAATTGTCGTAGATCACGTTGCCAGGACTTCGTCCCGCCTGTTCCCACGTGCCGGGCGTGGCGTCGGTCGCGGCACCGGATTCGGCCAGCGTGCGGCGCACCAGGTCGATGGCGCCGAGGCTGGCGAACGTCTTCACGTAGGTCCGCTCGCCAGGATAGCGGTTCGTCTTCACCACCGCGGGTCCGGCCGGATGGGCCACGGCGAGGCAGACGGTCCCGACCGGCTTGGTCGCGCTGCCGCCCGTCGGCCCGGCGATCCCGGTGATGCCGACGCCGACCTCGACGCCGGCGAGACGGCGCACGCCTTCGGCCATCGCCACCGCGACCACTTCGCTCACGGCGCCGTGGGCGGCGATGTCGGACTCGGCCACGCCGAGCAGCGCCACCTTGGCGGCGTTGCTGTAGGCGACGACGGCACGCTCGACCCACGCCGAGCTGCCGGGGATGTCGGTCAGCCGCGACGTGACGAGCCCGCCGGTGCACGACTCGGCCACCGCGATCTTCCAGCCGCGGGCCGCGAGCAGGTCGCCGACCACGGCTTCGATCGATCGCCCGTCGGTGCTGATCACGTGCGGGCCGAGCACGCCGGCCACTTCGTCGACGCCGCGCTGCAACGCCGTCGCCGCGGGGGCGGCATCGGCGCGAGCGTAGAGTTGCAGCTCGAGCTGCCCGGCGGACGCCAGGATCGTCGCTTCGATCGGCACGTCGCGCTCGGCCCAGGCGCGATAGAGCGGCTGCAGGCGCTCCTCGGCGTGCGACTCGCCGAGGCCGGCGACCAGCACCGTGCGCATGTGCACGCGTGTGGCCGGCGCCCGTGCCGCGAGGGGGCCCTGGAGCAGCGTCTCGAGCATCGGCTTGAGCTCGCGCGGCGGCCCGGGCAGCAGGATCAGCACCTTCGCCCCATGCTCGACCCACTGCCCCGGCGCGGTGCCGTTGACGTTGTCGAGCACCACGCCGTGCTCGACGACGAGCGCCTGCCGCCGGTTGATCGCCGGCATCGGGATGCCGCGGGCCGCGAAGCGGGCTTCGAGTCTGGCGATGATGGCGGGGTCCTCGATCAACGGCCGGCCGACCACGCGGGCGACGGCCTCGCGCGTCACGTCATCGTCGGTCGGGCCCAGACCGCCGGTCAGGACGATCAGGTCGGCGCGCGTCAGCGCGTCCGCGATGACGCGGGCCAGCGCATCGACGCGATCGCCGACGATGTGCTTGGCGCCGACGCGGATGCCGAGCCCGGCCAGGCCGTCGGTGACCGTCAGCGAGTTGGTGTCGAGACGCGGCGGGACCAGCAGCTCGCTGCCGACCGCCACGATCTCCGCCGTGGCGAGCGGCGGCAGGATCACAGCCACAACAACCGGAGGAACGCCCAGAGCAGGCCGCGCATGATCGCGTAGCCCCACACGCCAGCGAGGACGTCGTCGCACATCACGCCGAATCCGCCAGGCAGCCGCTCGGCCCGTCCGGCCGGGAACGGCTTGATGACGTCGCAGACGCGGAAGACCACGAACGCGACCAGCCAGCCGGTCCACGTCAGCGGCAGGAACAGCGTGGTGATCAGCATCCCGACCACTTCGTCGATCACCACCGGCCCGGGATCGATGCGGCCGAAATGGGTCTCGGCGGCGTTCGCGGCCCAGACGCCGGCCACGAACAGCAGCACCAGGGCGGCGCCCTCGGCCCACCACGGCCCGACCTGCCGCAGGCCCAGCGCCAGCGCCACACCGGGAATCGAGCCGAACGTGCCGGGAGCGAATGGCACGAAGCCGATGCCCGCGACGGTCGCGACGACCACGGGCAGGGACATCGGGCGATGCGGCGCCGCGCCGCCTGGGCGCGAGCTGCCGTCGACAGGCACGTTCATTCGGGGCGGGTGTCCTCGGCGGCTCGCCGGTCGCGCACCACGTCGGTGCCGGCGAGCCGGTCGTAGAGCGAGCGGCGGTCGGCGCCCAGCAGCGCCGGCAGGAAGCCGATGCCGGCGGCGGGAACGGTGAGCACCTGGATCAGCGCGCGCACGACCGCCGGCGCCAGCCGGACCGGCCGGCCGCCGGTCTCGACGACGGCGAGGCCGAACGCGGCCTTGCCGAAGGTGCGCCCGGCGAGCACGGTGCACAGCGCGAGATAGCCGATCGCGAGCAGCACGAGGAACACGCCGAGCGGCGCCAGCGGGAGCCGGCCCGCCTGCGACCACTCGACGCCGGTCGCGCGCAAGGTCGCGAGGACGACGGCCGCGTCCACGGCGGCGAGGACCGCGACGTCGACGAGGCCGGCGAGGATGCGAGGACCGAGCGGGGCGGCCGAGCCGGGCGGTTCGACCGCCGGCGCCTCGGGCATGGCATCGGCCTGCGGCAGCGCAGCCTCGCCCGTCACGAGACTCGCCATTTCGGGTTCAGGCCCGGCGTCGGTGTCGGCCGGCGCGTCGAGACGCACCCGCGCGAACCCGGCCGAGACCGACCCGGACGCCTCGCGGCCGGGCAGGATCAGCGCACCGCCGCCGGCGCGCACGTCGCCGCCCAGTGGAGTGCCATCGAAGGTCAGCGACAGATCGGGATCCGGATCCGGATCGGGCTGCGGCGCCAGCGATAGGGCGTCGAACTCGAGCCGGGCTTCGAGGCGGGGCTCGGTATCGGCATCGGCCGTCGACGTCCCGCTCCCGGCGGCCGGACCGATCGCCTCGGACGCCGCCGATGCGATGGGCTCTGGCACCGGCGCCGGAGCAAAGGCGGAGGCCGCCGCCGCCCGGACGCGCGGCGGATCGGCGGCACGGCGCACCGACAAGGGCGGGCGGGACGCCGGCAGCGCCGGGCGATCGTCGACGCCGGGCGTGGCAAACAAGGGCAGGTCGAAGGACTCGGGCTGGGGCGTGCGCGACGCGGCGCGCTTCTGGATGGCGGCCCGGGCCTGGGCCCGCGCCGAGGACTCCGGCCGGTAGATCGCGTCGGGCACGTCCGGGGCGGCGTCGAATGGCATGTCCGTGCCGGCCGGCGTCACCTCCTCGGCCGTCGCCGCCAGCGACAGGTCGTAGCCGCAATGGCGGCACCGCGTGTGGCCATCGAAGCCGATGTACTGGCACTTCGGACACTTCATGGCGAACCGGCTCCCGTCACCGGCGCGTCGGGCGCGAGCATCGGCGAGACGATCGGCCACGTGCGCTGGATCTGCGCCACCAGCACGTCGGCCGCCGGCCGGAGCGGATCGCCGGCGGGAATGCGCGCGAGGGCGCGGCGCGCGTCGTCGTAGCGGCGGGCGTCGAAGGCCTGCCGCGCGTCGTGTAACGCGACCTCGGACGCGCGGGCGTTCGCGGCCGGGGCGCGGCGGGACGACACGCCGCTGACGATCTCGAAGATCCGATCGCGTGCGGCGACCGTGTAGCCGGCCACGAAGAGCAGCACGCCGGCGGCGGCGACGAGCAGCCCGTGCGCCACCTTCGCGCGCCGCGTGGCGGCGGTCGGCCCCACGTCGCCGCGATCGGCGGGATCGGCCTCGGGCGCCGTTTGCGGCGGAGCCAGCCGGGCCGCGAGCGCGCCGCTGACGACGAGCACGCCCGGATCCGCAATCAGTCGCGCCTCGGCCGGCCGGGCCTCGTCGGCCCAGCCGCGATGCACGTCGGCGGCGGCGGCCGCGGTGGCCTCGGCGACGCGTTGCCGTTCGGCGACCGCGCTCCGCGCCCGTTCGATGTAGGCCCGGGCGCGAGCGTTGGCGCGATCGAGGAAGAAGACGCGCGACCACACCTGCACCGCGCCGTCGTAGCGGCCGGCGAAGTACTCGTCGAGCCCGGCCGTGAGCAGCTGATCGATGCGCGCGGCCTGATCGTCCGGGGTGGACGACGGCGCAGGCGGCGTGGCGGTCGGCGAAGGCTCGTCGTCGGACATGTGGGGTCGCGACCCGCCGCGATTATCGGTGACTTCGGGGACCCGCGCAAGGACGGTGAACGAAGCTCGCCACGCCGTCGAGGCGTCGCGTTATGCTCGCCGGCACATGAGTCCGGCGCTGATCGAAGCGATTCCCAACGTCAGCGAGGGACGCGATGCGGCCCGCCTCGATCGCTTCGGGGCCGCCATCGCGGGTGGCGGCGCCACGCTGCTCGATCGCACCGCCGACTGGTCGCATCATCGCGCCGTCTTCACCTTCGCGGCCGACCGCGCGCACCTCGAGCGCGCCGCAGCCGCGCTCGCCGCGGCCGCCATTGCCGAGATCGACCTCACCACGCACGCGGGGGTGCACCCACGCATCGGCGCACTCGACGTGCTGCCGTTCGTGCCGCTCGGCTCGGCGTCGATGGACGAGGCGGTGGCCATCGCCCACGCCGTCGGCCGCGCCATCGCCGAGACGCTGCACGTGCCGGTGTTCCTCTACGAAGCCGCGGCGCGCTCGGCGGAGCGGCGTCCGCTCGAAGCGCTGCGGCGCGGCGGGCTCGCCGGCCTCGCCGCTCGTCTGCGCGAGCGGGCGTGGCGGCCGGACTATGGCCCGGCCACGCTGCACCCGACGGCCGGAGCGATGGCGATCGGTGCGCGAGGTCCGCTGGTGGCCTGGAACCTCGTGCTCGATCGCGCCGACCTGCCGCTGGCCCGGCACATCGCGCGCACCATCCGCGCCTCGGGCGGCGGACTCCCCCACCTCAAGGCGCTCGGCCTGGCGCTCGAGCACACCGGCCAGGTGCAGGTGTCGATGAACCTGACCGACTATCGCACGACGTCGATGGCCGACGTCTTCCGTGCGGTCGAAGCCGCGGCGCGAGACGCGGGTGCGGCCATCGCGGACAGCGAAATCATCGGCCTGGTGCCGCGGGCCGCGCTCGCGGATCTCGCGGTCGTGGCGCCGGCCATCGCGGCGCGTCACGGCGAGCAGGTGCTCGAGGATCGACTCGCCGCGCGTGGGTTGCCAGCGGTCGGTCCGGCGAACGCCCATCCGTGACGGACGTGCCTCGGCCCCTCCGCCTGTGGCGATCGTCGGCCGGAACCTCCTCGCCAACGCGGTCGGCGCGCTGACCTTCGGCTCGATGTGAGCGAAGGTCCGGCCAGGCGCGCATGAAGTCGAGGGCCTGCTCTTGGTGGTGTGCCTCGTGCTGGCCCTGCCCCTGCTCGTGCTGCTGCTCCTGTTCGGCCTGAGCTTCTACGACACCCTCAGCGGCAGCACGTAGCAGCGGCCGGCTAGGGCGCGTCGTCGGCCGGGCTTTCGCCGCCGCGTCTCGCCGGCGCGATGCCGAAGGCGCGCATCTTCCGGTAGAGATTGCTGCGTTCGACGTCGAGCACCTCGGCGGTGCGCGAGATGTTGCCCTGCTGCTCGGCCAGCGTGCGCAGGATGTAGTCGCGCTCGAAGCGCTCGCGCGCCTCGTGCAGCGGCAGGACGGGCCCGTTGGTCCCGGCCAGCTCGCCGGCGCGGACGACACCATCGAGGAACGTCAGGTGCTCGATCGAGATGGTGTCGCCGGGCACCATGATCAGCAGGCGCTCGATCACGTTGCGCAGCTCGCGCACGTTGCCCGGCCAGCCGTAGCTGCGCAAGGCGGCCAGCGCGCCCGGATCCCACGCCTTCGGACGCCGGCCGTACTCGCGCGAGAGCTCGCCCATGAAGTGCGACGCGAGCCGCGGCACGTCCTCGTCGCGGTCGCGCAGCGGCGGCACGAACACCGGGATGACGTTGAGGCGGAAGTACAGATCCTCACGGAACCGGTTGGCGCGGATCTCGGTCGGCAGGTCCTTGTTGGTGGCCGCGATCACGCGCACGTCGACGCGGACGCTGTTGGCGCCGCCGACCGGATCGATGACCTGCTCCTGCAGCGCGCGCAGCACCTTGGCCTGCGTCTTCAGGCTCATGTCCGCGATCTCGTCGAGGAAGATCGTGCCGCCGTCGGCGGCCTCGAAGCGGCCGCGCCGGTCGCTGACCGCCCCGGTGAAGGCGCCCTTGATGTGCCCGAACAGCTCGCTCTCGATCAGCTCTTCGGGAATCGCGGCGCAGTTCACCTCGACGAACGGCCCGCTGCGCCGGCGCGACAGGGCGTGGACGCTGCGCGCCACCAGTTCCTTGCCGGTGCCGTTCTCGCCGTAGATCAGGACGCGGCCGTTGGTCGGCGCGGCCATCGCGATCTGCTCGCGCAGCTCGCGCATGCTGTGGCTCTCGCCCACCATCACCAGCCGGCGATCGGCGGTGGCGCGCAGGGCGCGGTTCTCGGCCTCGAGATGACGCTGCCGCAGCGCGTTGCGCACGACGAGCATCGTCTTGTCGAGCGACAACGGCTTCTCGACGAAGTCGAAGGCGCCCATCTTGATGGCGCGCACCGCCGACTCGATGTTGCCGTGGCCGGAGATGACGATGACCTCGGCATCGACCCGGCGCTGGCGCAGCGCGGCCAGCGTGTCGAGCCCGTCCATACCGGGCAGCCAGACGTCGAGCAGGATGGCGTCGTAGGCCCGGCGCGAAGTGGCCTCGAGACAGGCCTCGCCGCTCGGCGCGGTCTCGACGTCGTACCCTTCGTCCTTGAGCACGCCGGTCAGCGCGGCGCGGACGCCGGCTTCGTCGTCCACGACGAGAACGGAGGCTTTCATGCGGCTCGAATGACGCTCAGACGGGGAGTTCGATGGTGAAGCACGTGCCGTGCGGGGTATTGTCGGCGGCTTCGATGCTGCCGCCGTGCTCGGCGATGATCCGGCGGACGATGGCGAGGCCCAGACCGCTGCCCCGTCCCTTGGTCGAATAATACGGCATGAAGAGCTTGCTGCGATCGCCGGCGGGCAGGCCGGGGCCGTTGTCGGCGACGCGCAGGCGCACCACCCCGTGCTCCGGGTGGTAGGCGGTGTCGATGGCAATCACGCCGGGGGCGTCCTGGCTCATCCGGCCCGTCTCGCGGGCTTCGCTCAGCGCCTCGATGGCGTTGTCGACGAGGTTGATGACGACGCGCCGCACCTGCTCGGGATCGAGCCGGACCGGCGGCAAATCGGGCGCGGTCGCCAGCTCGATCGTCGCGTGCGTCAGCAGGCCGGCGTAGAGCGCCAGGGCGTCCGCGAGCAGCGCGTTGAGGTCGGTGGGCACCGCCTTCGGCGCCGGCATGCGCGCGAACTGCGAGAACTCGTCGACCAGCGACTTGAGCGACTCGACCTCGGCGACGATGGCGCGCGCGCACTCGTCGACCAGCCGACGCGTCGGCTCGGGAGCGTCGGTGAAATGCCGCTTCAGGCGCTCGGCCGAGAGCTGGATCGGGGTCAGCGGGTTCTTGATCTCGTGCGCGAGCCGGCGCGCCACGTCGCGCCAGGCGGCGACCTTCTGCGCCCGGACCAGCGGCGTCACGTCGTCGACGACCAGGACGCTCTCGAGCGCGCCGCCGTCGCCGCCGAGCGTGGTCGTCGCGGCGAGCAGGTGCCGCTCGTGGCCATCGCGGACCAGCGTCACCTCGTGCTGCGCCGCGGTGTCGGGTGGATCCGCCAGCGCCACGCCGCCGTTACCGGCGTGCCCGGCTGCCCGCCCCGCCAGACCGGCCCGCTCGGCCCGGGCCGCTGGACGCGCGCTCGCCAGCGCGGCGAGCGGACGCAGGTCATCGCGGCCGAACACCGTCGCCGCAGGCCTGCCGAGCGCGTCGGCGTCGAGCGCGAGCAGCCGCCGGGCCACCGGGTTGACGACGCTGACGTGGCCCTGCGCGTCGAAGCAGACGACGCCGGTGGCGATGCGCTCGAGGATGGTCTCGAGATAGCGCCGCCGCGCGTCGGCCTCGAGGCTCTTCCGCTCCAGGTCGAGGCGCGAGCGATCGAGCCGCTGCTGGCTCGAGGCGAGCTCGCTCGCCATCGTGTTGAACGCCTCGACGAGCGCGCCGAACTCGTCGTGCGTGTCGGGCTCGATGCGGTGGTCGAGATGCCCGGCGCCGATCTCCCGGGCGCCGGCGGCGAGCCGCTGCACCGGCCGGGTGATCCGCTTGGCCAGGAACAGGCCCATCCAGGTCGCGCTGATCAGGATCAGCAGCGTCAGGCCGAGGAAGAACGACAGGTAGACGCCTTCGAGCGGCTGGCGCAGCACGTGGAGCTGCGTGTAGTCCTCGTACGCTTCGACGATGCGGGCGGAATGCCGCGCGAGCTCGTCGGTCAGGTAGACGCTGGCGATGACCACGCCGGTCGGCGGCGCGTCCGGCGACGACCGGATCGGCGCCGAGCCGCGGAGCAGCTCGCCACCGGACGGCAGCCCCTCGAGGGACCAGTTCTGACCGCCCGAGGCCGTGCGCGAGGCGAGCACGAACGCCGGCGCGAAACCGGGCGGCAGGCTCGGCGCCGCGGCCTCGACCACCGCCGCCACCGGCGGCGTCTCCCGCCCGGTGACGCGGTAGACCTCGACCAGGCTCAACTGGCGCTGGCCCAGCTCGGTCCCGAGGATGCTGCGGATCGTCGTCAGATCGCTCGAGGTGAGATCGACGGTCGAGAGCGCCTTCGCCAGCCCCGTCGCATGCGCGGTGACGGCGCGCGTCCGCTCGGCGTAATAGTCGCTGGCGATCTCACGGGCCGAGCTGATCACCGTGTCGATCGGCGGTGAGAACCACCGGCTGGCGGCGTTGCGAATGAGTTCGCTGCCGACCAGCAGCACCAGCACCGCCGGGATGAGCGTCAGGCCGAGCAGCGCCGCCACCAGCTTGGCGCGGAAGCGGGCGAACGGCAGCGCCCGCCGCCGCTCGACCACCAGCTTCAGGATGTTGCGCGCCAGGACGAAGACGAGCGCCAGCATCAGCGTCAGGTCGGCCACCGACACCGCGTAGAGGACGACCGAGCTGAGGAAGTCGAGCGACAGCTGCGACGAGCGTGCCGCCAGCGACAGCATCGCCGCGAGCGCCGCGACGAGGAGCCCGATCCACAGCAGGATCAGGACCGGGTTGTCCCGCAGCGGCCGGCGAGGGGCGAGCCACCGCAGGCGTCCCGGGGTCATGGGAGGAAGGTGAAGCCGGCGCTGCCATGCGCCGAGGGACGCGCCCACGGCCAGAACGACCAGGTATGGCGCGGCGACGTCCGGCCGCGGACGCGGACGTCGTAGGTGGTGTGCTCCTGCAGCTCGCGGGTGGTGAACAGCGGCAGCCGCTCGAAGGTCGAGACCCACCGCCGCACGTCCTCGACGTGGTCGGTGGTGCGCTCTTCGGCGACACGGCCGTCCTGCAGCAGCGTGACGTGGTAGCGGCGGGTCAGCGGCTCGAACCGCACGGTCACCGCGATGCGGGCGGAGTCGACCAGCTTGTCGAACCAGAAGGTCGACGGCCGGCGCAGCTCGACGTCGTAGGTGAAGGTGGTCGGCAGGCCGCTGGCGATGGCCTGCTCGATGGCCGGGGTGACCGCGCCGGGGCGTCGAGAACGACACGATGATGGAACCGCCGCGCGCCTGCGGAGCGACGGTGATGATCGCGTCGTCTCCGGACTCGGCCGCCTGCTGGGCGCCCGCGGCGGGCGCGAGGGCGCCGGCCAGGCCGCACCACAGGCCTGCGAGCCGGGCGGCGCGGCCGATGGTCATTCCTTCGCTCCGAGCAGATCCCTCAGCTCGGTCATGAACTCCCCGACGTCGCGGAAATGTCGATAGACCGAGGCGAAGCGGACGTAGGCGACCTTGTCCAGGCCCTTCAGCTCGTGCATCACGAAGGCGCCGACGTCGGCGACCGACATCTCCTTCTCCGGCCGATCCTGCAGCGTCATCTCGACGCGATCGGCGATGGCTTCGAGCGCGGCCACGCTCACCGGCCGCTTCTCGCACGCCTTGAGCAGGCCGGCAATCAGCTTCTGGCGCTCGAATCGCTCGCGCCGGCCGTCCTTCTTCACCACCATGTACGGGATCTCGTCGACCCGTTCGTAGCTGGTGAAGCGGCGCGCACATTCCAGGCACTCGCGCCGGCGCCGGATGACGTCCCCTTCGCGACTCTCGCGCGAGTCGACCACCTTGTCGCCCAGATGGCCGCAGAACGGGCACTTCATGCGCCCGGCGCTCCGCGCCCCGCGTCGGTCCCGGCAATCGGGGCCACGATGGCGGCGCCCTCGGCGGCCCTCGCCTCGTCCCCCAGGCGGCGCACCCGCGCCAGGTTGAGCCCGTCCTGCATCATGAACAGCCCGCCCAGCAGCGTCACCGGCATGAACGACGCGGCGTGCAGCACGATGGCCGCGCCGACCGCCCGGTCGTTGTCCACGCCGTAGAATACCGCCGTCCCGATGCGGAAGAACTCGTGGAAGCCGCCGACGGCGCCCGGCGTGGGCACCGCCACGCCCACCGTCAGCAACGCCATGATCAGGAACGAGCCGGTGAACGGCACCGTCATATGGAATGCCACCGTCACCAGCCAGATGCCGGTGGCGATCGACAACCAGAGGGGGAACGACAGGGCGACGGCCTGCGACAGGCGCACCAGGTCGCGCGTGACCGCCAGGCCATCGAGCAGCCCGTAAATCAGGCCCGAGAGCCGGCCGCGGAACCGGACCGGCACGAGCCGCAGGCAGGCGTCCACCAGACGGTGGGTCAGCACGGGACGGACGGCGTTCAGGCCGAGCACCAGCAGCACCGCGCCGGAACCGAGCGCCCCGACCAGGCCGCCGAACTTGACGCTCTGGTAGATGGCGCCGTTGACGCGGTCCAGGCCGGGATCGAAAAAGACGACGAAAAGGCCCAGGAACGCGAGCACCGTCATGAGGTCGAGGAGCCGTTCGAGGATAATGGTGGTGATCGTCGCCGGCACGCTCAGCCCCTCACGGCGCGCCAACAGATACGGCCGGACCATCTCCCCGGCCCGCAGCGGCAGCACGGTGTTGGCGGCAAAACCGATGACGGTCGTCCGGAACGCCTGGCTCAGACGCGTCGGCCCGATCGGCCGCAGCAGGAACTGCCAGCGCAGCGCCCTCAGGAAATATGTGAGCCCAGTCACACCGAGCAGAGCCGCCAGCGGCCCACGGCTCCGCGTTACGAATCTCGCGCCACACTTGCGCCACGTCCGCGTTCCGGAAGAACCAGGCGAGGAGCGCCAGCGTCAAGCCGGCCACGGCCAGGGTCTTCAGGTGGGTTCGCATCAAGTCCGTGCAGCGGCGGACTCTACTATAACGGTCGCGCCAAGTCTATGGGAAAGCGAGAGTTACTGCTCATTTCCGGCTTTGCCGTCATCGGCCTGCTGGTCTATCAGCTGACCATGCCGGCCACGGCCGACACCGGCGGCGGGTTCGCGTCGTGGTGGGCGCGGGTCCGCAGCCACGTCGGGCAGAACCGCATCGAGCAGCACTACGAACGCAAGGACGAGGTCAAGGTGCCGGACGCCATCCGCACGGTGGTCGTGCAGCTGGACCGCGCCTCGGTGACGATCCTCGGCGAGGCGCGCGACACCCTCGCGGTCGACCTCTCGGGCGTCGTTTACGGCAGCGACGAGAAGATGGCCAACGAGCTGGCGCAGCAGATCGCGGTCGCCGTCACCACGGACGGGCCGATCATGAAGCTCGTCACGACCATGCCGAAGCGGGACGACCTGGCCCGGCGGCCGCGCGTCCAGCTGACGGTGCGCGTCCCGGCGCGGCTCGGCATCGAGGTGCGCCTGGGGGGCGGCGAGCTGGACGTCACCAACGTGGGCTCCGTGCAGGTCGTCAAGGCGTCGGGCCGCATCCGGCTCGCCTCGATCGCCGGCGCCGT
This sequence comes from Vicinamibacterales bacterium, assembly GCA_963844435.1. Lineage (GTDB taxonomy): Bacteria > Acidobacteriota > Vicinamibacteria > Vicinamibacterales > Vicinamibacteraceae > JBDSLU01. Next base: position 134,192 of record CAWJOG010000010.1, read on the forward strand.
CACCGGCGAGCTCGGCCCGGGCGAGATCGAGATCGATCACGCCGGGTCGGTGGCCATCGAGACCCGCAGCAGCCAGGTCCGCATCGCCGACATCGCCGGCTCGCTCGAGGTCGAGGCGAGACGGGGCGACTTCCGCGCCCGGGGCATCGGTGGCGCGGCGCACCTCGAGGGGCGCGACGTCGAAGCCGAGCTCGAGGATCTCGCCGGCCCGCTCCGCCTCACGGGCTCCGGTGGCGAGGTCCGCGTCCGCGACGTGCGCGGCCCCATCACCGCGGAGACCGAGCGCACCACGCTCAAGCTGACGCCCGGCATCGCGGTCGAGATTTCGGCGACGACCGAGCACGACGCGATCGAACTGACGCTGCCGTCGGCCGGGATCGTGCTCGACGCGAAGGCGACCGATGGCGACATCCGGACGCCGGACGGGCTCATCACCGTGCAACGCAGCGGCGAGGACGCCACCGCCAGCGGTCCGCTGCGCGGCGGCGGTCCGCGCGTGATGCTGCGTACCTCGCGCGGCGACATTACTGTCCGCTGAGCCGGACACGTCCACTGCGCCATTGACACCCGCGCCCCGACGTGGCAGCGGTGCGGCCGGGCCCCGCGTCCGCGTGCTGGCGTCCGCGCCGCGAGTCGGCTACGCTAACGGTCCCGGCGAGCCGACGTGGTCACGCATTCTCCCCTGATCGATTCATCGCTCGCGGATCTCCCGCTCGTTCGCCGTGGCAAGGTGCGTGACGTCTACGCCGTCGACGACGCGCACCTCCTGATCATCGCCACCGATCGCATCTCGGCCTTCGACTACGTGCTCGGCAGCGGCATCCCCGACAAGGGCCGCGTGCTCACGCAGCTGTCCGCGTTCTGGTTCGATCGCGTCGCCGACCTGGTGCCGCATCACCTCGTGACCGCCGACGTGTCGCGCTTCCCCGCCCTGCTCGCACCGCACGCCGACCTGCTGCGCGGCCGCTCGATGCTGGTGCGGCGCACGACGCCGTTCTCGATCGAGTGCGTCGCGCGCGGCTACCTGTCCGGCTCCGGCTGGAAGGACTATCTGGCTACCGGCCAGGTCTGCGGCGTCGCGCTGCCATCCGGGCTGCGGGAGAGCGATCGGCTGCCCGAGCCGATCTTCACGCCCGCCACCAAGGCCGAGAGCGGCCACGACGAGAACATCAGCGAGGCACGCGCGGCGGCCATCGTCGGCGACGCCACGCTCGCCCGCCTCAAGGCGCTGACGCTGGCCATCTACGCGCGCGGGGTCGAGCACGCGGCATCGCGCGGCATCATCCTGGCCGACACGAAGTTCGAGTTCGGCATCGCGACCAACGGCGAGACCGACGAGATCCTGCTGATCGACGAGGTCATGACGCCCGACTCGTCGCGCTTCTGGCCGGCTGACGGCTACGCCCCGGGCGGCCCGCAACCGAGCTTCGACAAGCAGTACGTGCGCGACCACCTCGAGGCGATCCGCTGGAACAAGCAACCGCCGGTGCCGTCCCTGCCCCCCGAGGTGGTGGCGCGGACCCGCGAGAAGTACCTCGATGCTTACCGTCGCCTGACCGGCCAGGACCTCGCATGACGATCCGTCAGCAGATCGACGGGCTGGTCCGCGAGATGGTGGCCAAGGGCATCCTCTACGAGGACGCCTCGCGGGAGTTCGAGGCCCGTTTCATCAGCGTCGCCCTCGAAGAGGAAGGCGGCAGCATCGGCCGCGCCGCCGAGCGGATCGGGATGCACCGCAACACCCTCAGCCGCAAGATCGACGAATACAAGATCAAGAAGCCCTAGCAGCTGGCGCCGCGGCTCACGGGCCCGCGACCCGCCCGAACCGGTCCTCCATCTCTGGCCGCATCGATGGAGGACCGGCGCGGCGGTTACCGCCGGGGTCCAGGGTGGTGGGGGAAGGCGACCGCGCAGCGCCCCGCTTGACACGCCGGGCGGCGGCTTATAGATTTAGCAGTCGGCTGGGTTGAGTGCTAACAGACTGTGACGGCGAGTGCCAGCCGGCGACGCCGGCCGGCCCCGTCCCTGGGAGTCCCCAGCGGCCCGATATCCACCGTTCCATTCATCGCATACGGAGTTTGCACGCATGAAGGTCAGACCACTCCACGACCGGATCATTGTCCAGCGTCTGGAAGAAGGAGAGCAGCGCGTCGGCGGGATCATCATCCCCGACACTGCCAAGGAGAAGCCCCAGCAGGGCAAGGTCGTCGCCGCCGGCAAGGGCAAGGCGAAGGACGACGGCAAGGTGCTCCCCCTCGACGTCAAGGCCGGGGACACGATCCTCTTCGGCAAGTACTCGGGGCAGGACATCAAGATCGACGGCGAGGAGTACCTCATCATGCGCGAGGACGAAGTGCTCGCCGTGCTCGAGGCAGCCCAGTAAGTCGGCGCGTTAGGAGTTCATTACATGGCAAAGCAGATTGTCTACGGCGAGAACTCGCGGCAAGCGATTCTCCGCGGCGTGAACGCCCTGGCCGACGCGGTCAAGGTCACGCTCGGCCCCAAGGGACGCAACGTCGTCCTCGACAAGAAGTTCGGTTCCCCGACGATCACCAAGGACGGCGTCACCGTCGCCAAGGAGATCGAGCTGAAGGACCCGCTCGAGAACATGGGCGCGCAGATGGTGCGCGAAGTCGCCAGCAAGACGTCGGACATCGCCGGTGACGGCACGACGACGGCGACCGTGCTGGCGCAGGCGATCTTCCGCGAAGGCGCGAAGAACGTCGTGGCCGGCGCCAACCCGATGGAGCTCAAGCGCGGCATCGAGAAGGCCGTCGAGGCCATCATCGCCGAGCTGAAGACGTTCTCGAAGCCGGTCACCGGCCAGATGATCGCCCAGGTCGGCACGATCTCGGCGAACAGCGATTCGACCATCGGCAAGATCATCGCCGAGGCGATGGAGAAGGTCGGCAAGGACGGCGTCATCACGGTCGAAGAGGCCAAGACGCTCGAGACCGGCCTCGACGTCGTCGAAGGCATGCAGTTCGACCGCGGCTACCTCTCGCCGTACTTCGTGACCGATCCGGATCGGATGGAAGTCGTCCTCGACTCGCCCGTCATCCTGATCCACGAGAAGAAGATCAGCTCGATGAAGGACCTGCTCCCGCTGCTCGAGCAGGTGGCGCGGCTCGGTCGCCCGCTCCTGATCATCGCGGAGGACGTCGACGGCGAGGCGCTCGCCACGCTGGTCGTCAACAAGCTGCGCGGCACGCTGCAGGCGGCGGCCGTCAAGGCCCCGGGCTTCGGTGATCGCCGCAAGGCCATGCTCGAGGACATCGCCACGCTGACCGGCGGCCGCGCGATCACGGAAGACCTCGGCATCAAGCTCGAGAACATCAAGGTCGAGGACCTCGGCCGCGCCAAGAAGGTCACGATCGACAAGGACAACTCGACGATCGTCGAGGGCGGCGGCAAGACCGAGGCGATCCAGGGCCGCGTCAAGCAGATCCGCACGCAGATCGACGACACGACCTCGGACTACGATCGCGAGAAGCTGCAGGAGCGGCTGGCCAAGCTGGTCGGCGGCGTTGCCATCATCAAGGTCGGTGCGGCTACCGAGACCGAGATGAAGGAGAAGAAGGCGCGCGTCGAGGACGCCATGCACGCGACCAAGGCGGCCGTCGAAGAGGGCATCGTGCCCGGCGGCGGCGTGGCCCTGATCCGCGCGGCCAAGGTGCTCGACACCCTCAAGCTGGCCTCGGCCGATCAGCAGGTGGGCGTCAACATCATCAAGCGCGCCATCGAAGAGCCGCTCCGCTGGATCACGCAGAACGCCGGCAAGGAAGGCTCGATCGTCGTCCAGCAGGTCAAGGATTCGAAGGAAGTCGAGTTCGGCTACAACGCCGCGACCGAGACCTTCGAGAACCTGGTCGCCGCGGGCGTCATCGACCCGACCAAGGTCGTGCGCACGGCGCTCCAGAACGCCTCGTCGATCGCCTCGCTCCTCCTGACCACGGAAGCGCTCGTGTGCGACATTCCGGAGGAGAAGCCGGCGGGGGGCGCTGGCGGTCCTGGCGGCCCCGGCGGCGGCATGGGCGGGATGTACTAAACTGGTCTGGCGGCGGGCCCCCTCAGGCCCCGCCGCGGGCCGCCGCTCGATCCGCGGTGCTATTCAGCCGGCGCTGGGCGCGCCGTCTGGCACCGCGGGCGGCGGCATCGGCCTCACGGCCGCAGTGAAAGTCAGAACGCCCGGCAGGGGACTCCCCTGCCGGGCGTTTTCACGTACTGGGCACGCCAATCAGCGGAGATTGAACGCGACTTCGATGGCCTCGCGCGTCGGTCGGCAGGCCGGGCACGCCGTCCACGGCGCCAGCCTGTGGGAGGTCGCCCGCGTCAATCGGCATCACCGGCAGCGACGGAGCAGGCTCGCGCTCGGGGGCGATGGTGTCCGGCGTCGCCAGCGACTGCGCGGTCACGGGAATCGCCCGGGCGTCGAGGCCCCGCGTGCGGACGAGGGTCGCTGGATCCGCCGACCGGTTGCCGCCGGCGGAACGTCCGCTGCCATCGCCGGCGCGGCCCGTGAAGATGAACGGCCCGATGGCGGATGCCTGGGCCTCCGGCAACGGCGCAACCGCGTGGTCGAGGCGTGGAGCGCGGCCGCAGGCGCGCGACGTCAGCGGAGGTTGAAGGCGACTTCGATCGTCACGTAGACCGGGACGGCGCGGCCCTGCTTCGTGCCCGGGCGGAAGCGCCACTGCCGGACGCACTTGATCGCTTCCTGGTCCAGCCCGAACGTGCCATCGAGCGAGCGGGAGATGCGGATCTCGTGCAATGTGCCGTCCACGCCGACGATGCCGCTGAGCAGCGAGACGCCCTGGATCTTCGCGCGCATCGCCTCGGCGGTGTACTGCGGCGAGGTGCGGTGGATGAGTTCTGGCGGCAGGACACCGTTGCCGATCTGGTAGGCGCCGCCGCCGGTGCCGCCGCCCTCGCCGTCGCCGAGGCCGGAGCCGCGGCCGGGGCCCGAGCCGGTGCCGGTGCCGGTGCCCGAGCCGCCGCCCACGCCGCTGCCCTGCGAGAGCGTCGGCGGCGCGGACGGGGCGTCGATGGTGCCGACCTGCGCAATCTGCGCCGGCGTCCATCGGCTTGACCGGCACGTTGAGCGCGACGCGTCTGCTCCGGCGTCTGCTTCGGGATTTCCTTGGGCGGCGTCTGCGGCGTCGGCTTGGCGATCGGGACCGCGAGCTTGTCGATCGGCTTGGTCTGCATCTGCGCCGGCGGCTCCTTCATCTGATTGCCGCCGCCGCCCCCGCCGCCACCGGGACCGGGCACGTTGGCCCACACCAGCTGCGAGGGGTCGAAGGGCCGCTGCTCCACCACGGCCGGGGGCGGCGTGGGAAGGAGCGTGAGGCCCCAGAACAGCAGGATGAAGAGCACGTGCGTGCCGACCGAGGTGCCCAGCGCGCCGCCGAAGCGGCTCTTACGTTCGCCGAAAGCGGTTCCGTCGGCCGACGCGTCGTCCAGGTGAAGCAACGTGTAGCCGGAGGCGCTGACCGGGGCCCTGCCACCGCTCGCCGGGGCCGGGGGCGCGGAATCAGGCCCCGCCGAAGGCGTCTCGGTCGATCGCGAGGGCATTTCTAGTGACATGGCGCGACCCGGTTCGGCGGCGTCTCTCATTGTGACCGAGCCCATCGGGCGGTTCAACTGCAAAACCAGTGCCCCGGCGGCTCTTCCTCACCCCTTACGACGCCGTGGCACACCTGTCCGGTTTTGCGGCCAAACTCCGACGCCGCGCCGTCACCGCAGTGATACCATCAGGAGTCGCCGCAGAAGGAGCGCACATGATTCCCCGCCTGGGCTTGCCCGAAATCCTCGTGATCCTCGCCATCGTCATCCTGATCTTCGGCGCCAACCGGCTGCCGCAGCTGGGGAAGGGCCTGGGCCAGAGCATTCGCAACTTCAAGAATGGGCTCAGCTCGGGCGAGAAGGAAGAAAAGGACGCCTAGCGCCGCCGCTTCGGCGGCCTGGCCTGCTCCCGCTCCCGGCGTCCCGGCCGGGAGGCCCGCTTCCTCGACTCCACCTTCGACACCACCGTGCTGCGCCGCGGTCCGCGGTTCCGCTCGGACTGGCGCACGACATCCAGGATGTCGGCGAGCCCCAGCTCCACCTGCCGGCGCTCCATGTCCACCCGCGTGACCTGGGCCACGACCTTGTCGCCCAGCCGGTAGCTCTTCCCCGTGTTCTCGCCGAACAGCACGTGCTGGCGGTCGATGAAGCGGTAGTAGTCGTCGGCCATGCTCGAGATGTGCACCAGGCCGTCGACGAAGTGCTCGACGAGCTGCACGAAGAGCCCGAACGGCGCGACGCCGATCACGTAGCCCTCGAACTCCTCGCCGACCTTGTCGGCCATGAAGCGGACCTTCTTCCACTGGACGATCTCGCGCTCGGCCTCGTCGGCCCGGCGCTCGCGGTCGGACGTGTGGCGGGCCGCCTCCGGCAGCTCCTCCTCCCACTCCCGCACCCGCTCCTCGGTGAGCTGCCCCTGCCGCTGCGCGCGCAGCGAGCGGTGCACGACCAGGTCCGGATAGCGGCGGATCGGCGACGTGAAGTGGCAGTAGCTCTTCGCGGCCAGGCCGAAGTGCCCGAGGTTGGAGACGTCGTAGCGCGCCTTCTGCATCGTCCGCAGCATGAGCATCGCGATCGCGCGCTCCTCGGGCGTGCCTTCGATCGCCTTGACCAGCTTCTGGAAGTGCTTCGGCTGCACGCTGTGCGACGGCACGGCCAGCGAGTGGCCGAGCGAGGAGATGAACTCCTCGAACTCCTCCACCTTCACGACGTCCGGCGCCTCGTGGATGCGGAACAGCGACGGCGTGCCGTGATCCGAGAGGTGCTGCGCCACCGTCTCGTTGGCGAGCAGCATGAACTCCTCGATCAGGCGATGGGCGATGTTGCGCTCGGAGGCGAGGACGGCCGACACGCGGCCGGCCTCGTCGAGGACCAGCTCGTTCTCGGGCAGGTCGAAGTCGATCGAGCCGCGCCGCCGGCGGCGCGCGTTCAGCACCTCGAACAGCTCGCCCATCAGCTCGAACAGCGGAACCAGCGGCGCATACTGCTTGCGGGTCTCGGCGATCCTTCTGCGTGAGGATGGCGTCGACGGCGGTGTAGGTCATCCGCTCGTCGCTGTAGATGACGCCGTCGTGCAGCTCGTAGCGGACCACGTCGCCCTTGGCGTTGACCTCCATCAGGCACGACTGCACGAGGCGATCGACCTGCGGGTTGAGCGAGCACAGCCCCGTCGACAGCTCGTGCGGGAACATGTGCACGGCGCGCTCGGGGAAGTAGACCGAGGTGCCGCGCTCGTAGGCCTCCTTGTCGAGCGCGCTCCCCTCCCGCACGTAGTGCGAGACGTCGGCGATGTGCACGCCGAGCCAGTAGTGGCCGTTCGGCAGGCGCTCGATGGTGATGGCGTCGTCGAAGTCGCGGGCGTCCTCGCCGTCGATGGTCACCGTGGGGACGGCGCGGAAGTCGGTGCGGCCCTCGATGTCCTTGGGCTTGACCACCGATCCGAGGCGGGTGGCCTCGGCGACGGCGGCGTCGCCGTGCGCGTCGTTGATCCCGTACTTGCGGATGATCACCTGGAGGTCGACGCCGGGCGCATCGATGTCGCCGAGCACCTCGACGATGCGCCCGGCCGGGCCGCGCGTCGGCGTCGGCCAGCGGGTGATCGCGACCGTCACCATCTCGCCGGGCTGCGCGCCCTTGGTCTCGGTCGGCTGGACCTGGATGTCGACCAGGATCTTCTTGTCGAACGGGACGACGTAGCCGAGGCCCGAGGAGTCGAGGACGTAGCGGCCGACGACCTGTGTCGAGGCACGCTCGAGCACCTGGACGACGCGGCCTTCGGTCCGGGTCATCGGCGGCCGGATCGGGCCTCGCTTCGGGCGGCCGCTGCGATCGGCGCGCTCGGGGACGCGGGTCACGCCTTCGAGGCGGACGACGACGCGGTCGCCCTGCATCGCCTCCTGGAGGTTGACGCCGGCGACGTAGATGTCGCCGCTGACGCCTTCGACGGGGCGCTCGGGCCGGACGAAGCCGAAGCCCTGGGCGCTCATGTCGATGCGTCCGACCACGAGGTGCATCCGGTCGGGCAGCCCGAAGTGGCCGCCGCGGGTGGCGATGACCGAGCCGGACGCGACGAGCTGCTTGAGCCGGCGGCGGAACGCCGGCCGGTCCTCGCGCGCGATCTCGAGCCGCTGGGCGAGCTCCGCCAGGGTGGCGGGATGGTGGACCTGCTCGCGGATGCGGGCCAGGATCTGGTCGTCTGAGAGCATCGGGTGAAGTGTAGCCTGCAAAATCTGTATTCCTGATGAGTGGGGCCGTCCTCGGGCGCGTCGGCGGAAATCCCAACCGGAAGCGTGCCCGGGACGACGAAAGACTGTGTGACGGACCTCGAACTGGTCGAACGCGCCCAACGGGGCGATTCCGACGCGTTCGGGATCCTGGTGGAGCGGCACCACCGCGCCGCCCTGCGGGCCGCCGTGGCGGCCCTGGGAGCGGTGGACGAGGCCGACGACGCGGTCCAGGAGGCCTGGATCGCGGCCCGCGACCGGCTGGCGGGCTTCCGCGGCGACGCGGCGTTCCGGACCTGGCTGCTGGCAATCGTCTGGCACAAGGCCACCGACCGCCGGCGCGGCGTCGGGCGCTGGGTCCGGCGGCTGGTGTCGATGGATGCCGGAGAGGAGACGACCGCAGCCGTGCCGTCCCTCGCGTTCGCCGCCGGCGGGCCGTCGCCCGAACGCGCGGCCCTCGACGGCGAGCAGCAGCGCACGATCGCGCGGCTGGTGCGAGCGCTGCCCCGGAAGCTGCGCGACCCGCTGGTCCTGGTCGGGTCGGGCGACTACAGCTACGACGACGTCGCCGCCATGCTGGCGACGCCGGTCGGCACCGTGAAATGGCGCGTCTCGGAAGCGCGCCGGCAACTGCGGGTGAAGCTCACCCGCCTGGGGTTCTGAGCCGTGACCGAGAACGATCAGCCGCGCCCCGATCTCGACGCCGCCGTCGACGCCGTGCTGCCGTCGCTGACGGCGGTGAGCGACGACGCCGCCGCCGCCTCGCTGCGCCGGACGCGCGATCGCGCTGGCCGGAGCCGCGATCCGTGCGCGTGCGCCGGCGTCGCGGTGGCGCTGGGGCCTCGCCGCCGCGGCAGCCGCGGCTGATCGTGCTCGCGGCGCTGGCGTTCTGGCCAGCAAGGCGCCGGAGCCGGGATGATCGCCGAGCAGCGGCCTGCGAATCGCGGCGGTCGTCGGACGCCGCCGCGTCAGTCCGCGGCCCCGCTGCGCCAGCGGCCGCGCCCGCCGCGTCGCGAGCGCCGCGCCCGCGCCCCGGTCGTCCGGCGCGACGCCGCAGCGTTCCGCGTGCAGGCGACGTCAGCCGTACCGACGACTCCGGAGTCGTCCCGGCCGGATCCCGCTGCTCGCGCTGGTGCGCGCCGTCGAAGCAGATCCCGGAGGACGCCGTGGAGCGAGGCACGGCGCACGCCGCAGAGCCCGTCGTCCGTCGCCGAGTGTCTCGTCTCCCGCCGATCGACGTGGCGCCGCTCGACACGCCGCCAATCGCCGACGCGTCCGCCGGCACCCCTCGCTCCAAGGAGAACCGTGATGCCCCGTTCGTTCCCGCTCTCGTCTTCCTGTCTCGTGGCCTCGCTCTGCCGTCGTCCTGCGATGGCAGGGCGCCCAGGAGCCACCGGTTCCAGCCCCCGCCGGTGACGTCCGGACGCGCCGGCCAGTCGACCGACGGCAAAGTGATCGTCCGAATCAGAACGTGCGCATCGACGTGACGATCTCGCTGAAGGGCGACGCGACAAGCCGCTGGCCAAGACGCTGTCGATGGTCGCCGCCGACGGCAAGGAGACCAAGGGGCGCGCCGGCATCGAGATTCCCGTCATGATGGGCAGTCGCGACCGGGCCGACCTGCCGCCGATCGTTCAGCTACCGCGCCGTCGGCATCAACGTCGACGCCACGCCGCAGCATCCTCGACGCCTCGGCACGGTCTCGGCTGCGCCTGAAGCTGAACTTCTCGACCGTCTACAAGCCGGACGGCGGACAGGCGCAGCAGCCCGAGCTTCGGCAGGGCTCGCAGGAGGTCCGCGGCGATCGTCTTCGACAGCGGCAAGCCGGTCGTCGTGACTCAGGCGGCCGATCGGCGAGACCGGCCGCGACTACACCGTCCAGGTGACGGCGACGATCCTCAAGTAGCGCCGATCAGCGCGGCAGCGCCGGACAGGACTTCTCCGAGCAGCTTCGACGCCTCGCCGGCCTTGCTGTTGGCGTCGAGGCTGAGCTTGGCGGCGAGATCGCGGGCCGCCATCACCTGCTGCAGCGCGGCGTCCACCTTGATGGCGAGGTCGTCCTGGTCGTCGTCCCGCAGCGCGTTCGAAGCCTCCGCCAGCGGCGGCTTTGCGTATTCCAGGTGCTGTGCGGCGTTGCCGAAGTTGGCGGCGTACAGGCTCAGCTGCGCATCGAGCACCTGGGCGCGGGCGTCGAGCAGCATCATGCGCATCCGCGTGGCGTCGGCCGCGGCACGCTCGGGCGCCATGCTCGAGCGCCCGTAGGCCCAGGCTGCCACAACCAAGGCCACGACGATGGCCGCCCCGATCGCGAACTTCGCCAGCGGCGACGTCCCCGTGCGGGATGCGGTAGCGGGAGCTGGCTGGGGGACGGTGGTCAGGTCGTCGGCGCTCATACCCCCACCATACCCCGCCACGCGTCCTGCTGTCGCCGCAGCGGCTCGAGCCGCGTCCGCTCGAGATCGTCGCGGTAGAACAGGTTGTAGGTGTCGAACGGGATCAGGCGTCCGTCCTTCGGATGGACGATGTGCACGCAGCTCTTCTTCACCGATCGCACGTCGAAGGCGTGCGCGTCGATGAACTGCATGATGATGATCCGGAACAGGTTCTTGTAGCCGAGCCCCTCAGGCACCTGCACCGCCGGCAGGCAGCAGAGCAGGTCCTGCAGGCTGCCGATGCTCGACGACGGCGAGTGGTTCGTGGCGAACAGTTTGAGGATGCCCTGCCGCACCTGCTCGTCGCGCTCGTAGACGATGGTGTTGCGGCCGCCCTCGATCAGGACCTTCGGATCGACCAACCCGGTGAGCGGGATGACGTTGCCGTCGACCTTGAGCGCATACGCCATCGCCAGCGCGTCGGGATGGCACGGCACCGGGATGACGTCCTCGGGCTGGAACACCGACGTCTGCTCGAGGATGCGGCGCCGCACCTCGGTGAGCGTCAGGCGATCGCGCTCGGCGTCGTAGCCTTCGAGCCGGCCGGCGGCCTGCACCGGCTGCAGCGTCACGCCGCGCACGCACGGCTGCTCCAGCGCGAAGTCGATGATCCTGCCGATCTCGTGGTCGTTGACGCCCTTCTCCACCGTCACGACGAGCGTCGTCGACAGGCCGTGGCGGTTCAGCCGCTCGAGCGCCTTCTCGCGGATGCCGCGCAGATCGGCGCCGCGCAGCCGCATCAGCGCGTCGCGCTCGAACGAGTCGAACTGGAGGTAGACCTCGAAGTTCGGCATGTAGCCGGCCAGGCGCGCGGTGAACTCCTCGTCCTGCGCGATCCGGATCCCGTTGGTGTTCACCATCAGGTGTCGGATCGGCGTCTGCTTGGCCATGTCGAGGATGGCGAAGAAGTCCGGATGGATGGTCGGCTCGCCGCCCGAGATCTGGACGACGTCAGGCTCGCCCTCGTTGCGCACGACCGCGTCGAACATCTTCTGGACGGTCGCGAGGTCCCTGAACTCCGGCCGGTGCACGCCGCTGTCGGCGTAGCAGATCGGGCAGGTCAGGTTGCAGGCATCAGCGATCTCGACCAGCGACAGGCACGAGTGCTGCTCGTGGTCGGTGCACAGGCCGCAGTCGTACGGGCAGCCCCATTTCACCGGCGTGTTGTAGCGCTGCGGCATCTCCGGGTGCTTGAGGAACACCTCGCGGCAGCGCCGGTAGTAGTCGACGTCGTCGGCGACCAGCACGCGCTCGGCGCCATGCACCGGGCAGTGCTTCAGCATCAGCACACGGTCGTCCTCGAAGACGATCTTCGCGTCGACGCGGCGATAGCACGTCGAGCAGATCGAGATCGCGGTGTCGTAGAACAGATACGGTCGTGTCTTGGCCATGGGGCTACTTCCTCGAAGCCACCATCAATCGCGCCATCGCGATCAAAAAGAGCTCACCCGCCCCGATCGCCAGCGCCAGGCCGGCGACGAACACTGCACCGAGCGCGACCGCGATCGGCAAGAGCGCGCTGGCCTCCATCGTCATGGCCAACCCGCCACAGCCCCCGACGGCGAGCCCGGCGCCCGCGAGCCCCATCAGCGCGGCCTGACCGAGGCTGGGCCACGACTCGGCCACGCGGCGCCGCCACAGCCGGAACACGAGCAGCGCGAAGGCGCCGGCGGCGAACGGCATGCTGACCACGAACAGGATCGACCACAGCTCCTGGATCGCGCCCGGGTTCCCGATGTCGCCGGACAGGAAAGCGGCGCACGAGCCGCCTGCGACGACGCCGAACGCGATGAACAGCAGCGCCGCCTGCCAGATGCGCGGGCGGCCGACCTGCGTGCCTGGCGGGAGCGATGGTGGCGCGTCGGGCACTGGAGGTGGTCCTGCGGACGCCGGCGGTGGCAGGTCGGGCGTGTCGGTCATGGCGTGGGGATCACCGGCAGCGCGCTCATCCTACGCGAACCGCCGCGCCATTGGTGAATCGCGTTCACGCGGACGGCGCGGCCGGATCGCCGATCACCAGCACCTGCAGATCGCCGACGTTGGTGTCGGTCGGCCCGGTGCGGACCAGATCGCCGAGCCGATCGAGCGCGTGGTAGGCGTCGTTGTCGGCGAGGCTCGCGTCGAGGTCCACGGCCAGGTCGCGCGCGCGCGCCAGCGTCGTGCCGTCGACGAGGCCGCCGGCGGCGTCCGTCGGACCATCGATCCCGTCGGTCCCGACACTCAGGAACGCGACCGGCTCACGGAGCGCGTCGAGCGCGTCGGTCACCGCGAGCGCCAGCTCCTGGTTGCGCCCGCCCTTCCCGCGGCCGACCACGCGGACCGTCGTCTCGCCGGCGCCGATCACGCACACCGGCCGCGGCAGCCGCCGCGAGACGTCGAGCGCGCGGGCCACGAACGCCGGCCCGGCGTCGCGCGCCTCGCCGACGATCGCCGCCTCGATCGTGATCGTCGAGAAGCCGCGATCGATCGCGGCGTTCCGCGCGGCGTCCATCGCATCGGCGCGGCTGCCAATCAGGTGCCATGCCGCCCGCGCCAGCCGCGGATCCCCGGGCTTCGGCGTTTCCGGCACGTCGCCGCGCGCGCCGGCCTCGAGGCGCTGCCGGACGGCCTGCGGCAGACGCGCGAGCACGCCCCGCCGCGTGACGACGGCCAGCGCGTCCTCCCATGTCGACGCATCGGGCGCGGTCGGCCCCGATCCGATGACGCCGGGATCGTCGCGCACGGGCCCCACGACGTCGGAGAGGGCGAACGTGACGACTTCGCAGCGCGCCGCGGCAGCGAGGCCGCCGCCCTTCACCGCCGACAGGTGCTTGCGGACGGCGTTCAGCTCGTCGATCGACGCGCCCGCCTCGAGCAGCAGCTTCGTCGCCGCCTGCTTGTCGGCCAGCGTGACGCCGTCGGCCGGCGCCGCCAGCAGAGCCGACGCACCGCCCGACAACAGGACGAGCAGCGATTCGTCGGGCGCGGCCTGGCTCGCCAGATCGAGCGCGGCGCGGCCGGCCGTCTCGCTGGCCTCGGTCGGGATGGGATGACCGGCCCGCACCGTCGTAATCGACGCCGGCCACTCGCCCGCCCAATGGGTCGAGACGATCAGTCCGCGCTCCACCATCACGCCGGCATCGAGCGCGGTGCGCATCATCGCGCCGGCCGCCTTCCCCGCCGCGACGACGCGGACGCCGCCGCGACCGGGCCGCGCGGAGAGCCACGCCTCGAGCGCGGGACGGAGCCGGCGTCCGGCCTCGACGGCCTCGACGCCGGCGGCGGCGATCGCACGGGCCTCCGCGCGCAGACGCACCAGCACCTCGGCCTGCTGGGAGACGCGGTTCATGACGCCAGGATGGACGACGACGGATCGATCAGTGGTGGTTCTTCGGGTCGGACCAGGCGGACAGGTTCGTCACCTGATCGAGCTGCCGCAGCAGGCAGCTCACGATGCGATCGCAGTCGCAGTTGTCGCACAGCTCGCCCAGGTGCTCGAGCGTGTGGCAGATGGCCTGGTCGACCTGAGCCACGGCGCGCGCGCGAGAAGTGCTCGCTCTGAGCCTGCAGGCACTGGCGGTGCCGCATGAGCTCGTCGCGGATGAAGGCTTCTCGGATCTTCGTGGGACAGGACGGTTGGGACGGCAGTGGCGACGCGGGGAGCGTCGCATCCAAAGGGGTCACGCGGCGGCGACTTGCACTCGGCATACCTGTGTAAGCACTGACCGTGGACGACGTGCCGGTAGATCCACTCTACGGGTCCGTCTCCCGGACTGTCAAGGTTCTTTCCAGGCCGCGACCAGGCCGGCAAGAGCCCCGACCAGGACGCTCGCGACGACCAGGATCGCGACCAGCCCGCGCGGCAGGAACACGGCCGCGCCGGTCCCGAAGGCCTGGCCGATTTCCGGGCCGATCTGCGCGTTCACCGCGCCGAACGCGGCCCACAGCAGGAGCACCGCCGCCAGCGCCCCGGCCAGCGTCTGCAGCATGCCCTCGACCACGAACGGCCCCCGGATCGCGGACGGCGGCATGCCGAGCAGGAACAGGACGGCGGTCTCGTCGCGCCGCGTCAGGTAGGCCAGGCGCAGCACGCTGGTGATGGTGACGATCGCGGCCAGGACGATCACCGCGGCCAGGATGAACCCGCCTTGCCGCACGATGCGCAGGCCGTCACTGAGCCGGTCGAAGATGCGGCGGTCGTAGCGGACGTCCTCGACCGCGCCGGTCGCCTGCAGCGCCTGCACGAGGCTGCGCGTGGCCTCATCGGTGACGCCGTCGCGCAGCCGCACGTCGAACGCCGACGGCAGCGGGTTCTCCTCCAGGGTGCCGACCAGCGCGGCCAGCTCCGGCAGCTCGCGCCGGAAGCGCGCCAGCGCCGCGTCGGCACCGACGAAGTTCGAGGACGAGACGGTCGGATGCGCGGAGAGCACCCCGGCGACGGCCGCCCGGCGCTGATCGCCCTCGCCGGGCTTCAGGTAGATCGTCAGCTCCGCGGTCGCGGCCAGCCGCTCGAGGATCCGATCGACGTTGATCGACACGAGCAGGACGGCGCCGGCGATGAACACCGCCGCGGCGATGATCGCGATCGCCAGCAGGCTCGAGCGCCAGCCGCGCGCCAGGCTGAGCGACGCCTCGCCGATCGAGTAGCGCAGCAGCGCGATCATATGGTCTCGGTGACGTGGCCGTGCTCGAGCGTGATGACGCGCTTGCCGAGGTGCCGGATGAGCGCGCGATCGTGCGTCGCCACCAGCACCGTCGTGCCGCGGGCGTTGATGGCGCGGAACAGGCTCATCACCTCGAGCGACAGCACCGGATCGAGGTTGCCGGTCGGCTCGTCGGCGAGGATCAGGGCCGGGTCGTAGACCAGCGCGCGGGCAATCGCGACGCGCTGCTGCTCGCCGCCGGACAGCGTGAGCGGCCGATCGTCCTGGCGGCCGGCGAGGCCCACCTCCGCCAGCACCTGCAGCGCCCGCCGCCGGAGCTGCGATTCCGCTTCGCCCATCAGCCGCGGCAGCAGCGCGATGTTGTCGTAGACGGTCTTGCGCGGGATCAGCTTGAAGTCCTGGAACACCGTGCCGACCGTGCGCCGGAACGCCTGCACCTGGCTGGCACTCATGCGCCCGAGGTTGCGGCCGTTGACGATGATGTCGCCGGCCGTCGGCCGGTCGGCCCGCAGCAGCAGGCGCAGCAAGGTGCTCTTGCCGGCCCCGGACGGTCCCGTCAGGAAGACGAACTCGCCCTTGTCGACGGTGAACGACACGTCGGCCAGGGCATGGACACCGGGGCGGTAGCTCTTGGAGAGCGAATGGACCTCAATCATCGAAGGCGCACGCGCAGATTACCAAAGACGGCGTGGATGTCGGCGGCGATCAGGCGGCGCGCACCATCCGGCTCGAGCCACAGCGTGATGGCCGGCATCTGCCGGCGCTGGACGCGCTGTTCCAGGCGCGCCTCGATGCGCTGCGCCGCGATCGTCGCGCCGCCGGCCGCGACACGCTCGAGGGCGCCCGGCTCCAGGACGAGCGTGGAATGCTGGCCGCCTTCGACGATCGGGACCGTGACGCGGCTGCCTGGCGTCAGCGCCAGCGTGCGCACGTAGTACAGCGCGGCCACCGCGTCGCGGGCCTCGGGCCAGACGCGCAGCGGCGGCCCGGACGGCTGGCCGTCCCCGTGCTGCGGCTGGGCCGAACGCGCCGCCGGATCGAAGACCACGCGCTGATCGAGCGCGCGGCGTCCTTCGCGGATCCGCCGCTCGTGGAGCAGCGGTCGCAGGACGTCGTCGGTCGTCGTCGCGAAGCGATCGTCCGCCTCGAAGAACCGGGCGACCCAGGGGGCCGTGCGGGCGCCGACGGCGAACCGATGGCGGCCGGCCGCGGGCGGCGCTTCGACGTCGAACGTCACGTCGCCGGCTTCGAGCGCGCCGGCGGGGCCGTCCCAGGTCACCGCGTAGACGAGCCGCTCGCCCGGCGCGAACGGCGCGGGACCGGGCGGCGGCGGCACGGGCGCGGCCGGCTCGCCAAGGCGCGCCTCCACCTCGGGCGACCAGACGAGTTCGTAGATGATCGTCGTCCGGTCCGCTTCGCCGATCGTGACGTGCTCGATCACCGGCCACGCGGCCCGATCGATCTCCGTCCCCGTGACGATGAACCGGACGTCCAGGTCGTGCAGCGTCCAGAACGCCTCGACGCTCGGAAACGTCGAGAGCGCCGCGACGGCGCCGCCGAAGAACGGCGGCCGCTGCCCGCTGTAGCCATTGACGATCGGCCGTCGGTGGCCGAGCGCCTCGACCATGAACGGCGTGTTCTCGATGTCGCCGCGCATCGGCAGGTAGACGACGGCGCCCGGCCCTTGTTGCTGGGCGAGCCAGCCGGACACGGGCGACGTCGTCGGCGGGGCCGGCGTCCACGCGAGCGGGCCCGGGTAGTACTCGACCGCGAGCAGCGCCAGCAGGCCGAGTCCGACCCGGCGGCCGCGCGGGCCGTCGGTGATCTCGCGCGTCGCGATCGCCGCGAGCGTGGCGAGTCCGAAGGCGACGAGCACGGCGAAGCGCGCCGGGGCGCGGATGCCCTGGAAGCCGAACACGTAGGCGTGCAGCGTGGCGTAGAGGGCGCGGACGCCGTCCGGACCGAGCGACAGCACGAAGCCCGTGAGCAACGTCGCGGTCGCCGCCGCAGCGAGCGGACCACTGCCCCGCCGGCGCGCGACGACCAGGCCGTAGATGGCCAGCGCAGTGACGACGAGGCCGGGGAACAGCTCGTGCTCGGCGCCGCGATTGGTCCGCAGCAGACCGGTCCGCCCGTAGACGGCGTTGGCCTCGGGTGCGCTCACGTAGCTGGCCGGCGTCGCCGCGTGCCGCGCCGCCTCGAACAGATTGCGCGCGAAGCCTTCGCGGCGCTGCACCTGCAGGTAGGGCCAGACGAACGGCGCCACCAGCACCGCCCCGATCACCGCCGCGACGGCGACGCGGGCCAGCACCGTGGCCGTGCGCCGCCCACCGGTCGCGACGATCAGCGACACGAGGCTCACCGCCGCACCGACCGCGCCGATGACGCCGTAGTAGATCGACGTGGCCGCCTGGAAGGCGCCCGCCGCGCCGAGCGCCAGGGCGCCGCGCCACGTGGGTCGTGCGACGAGGCGGTGCAGCGCCAGGGCGACCAGCGGCATCGCATAGGTCGCCTGCAGCTGCAGATGCCCGAGGTGCGCGAAGTGGTAGGGCCAGAAGCCCCAGATCGTGCCGCCGACCAGCGCGGCCCACGTCGAGCCCGTCACCGCGCGCGCGAAGGCGTGCATCGCCAGCGCCGAGGCGATGAGCGACAGCACCAGCACCATGTTGTAGGCGAACACGGCGCTCCCCGTCAGCGCGTAGAACGGCCAGGCCATGACAGCCACGACGAGGAAGTGATCCGAGTACGTCAGCGTCTGTCGCGCCGGGTGGAAGATCGGCGCGTCGAACACCCGGCCGGTCACGACATCCGCCGGCGCGCGGGAGATGGTCTCCAGATCCCACCCGAGGATCCAGAGGTTCAGGTACGGATCGCCGGTGCCGTGGAGCGCGCCGAGCTGACGCGTGTACGGACACGGACCGCACGGAGAGACGGGGAGATCGATCGCCAGCGGCCAGGTGAAGGCCACCGCCAGCAGCCCGTACCAGGCGAGCGGCAGCAGCCGGCGAAAGCTCGCCATCGGCGTGCTACGCAGTCCCCGGGACCGGGCGGCCCGAGCTCGCGCGCCAGCAGGCTGCCGGCGAGCTTCGGGTTGGCCTTGCCCTTGGCCGCCTTCATCACCTGGCCGGTGATGAAGCCGATCGCCGCCTGCTTGCCCTTGCGGTATTGCGCCACGGCGTCCGTCTCGCGGGCGATCACCTCGCGCACGATGGCCAGCACCGCGGCTTCGTCGCTCACCTGCGCCAGGCCTTCGGTGGCGACGATCTCGCCGGGCGCGCGGCCGGTGGCGAACATCGTCTCGAACACCGTCTTCGCCGTCGAGCCGTTGATCGTGCCGGCGTCGACGAGCCGGATCAGCGCGCCGAGGCCGGCGGGCGTCACCGTGGTCAGGGCGGCGACGTCGCCGTCCGAGGCGCGCAGCAGCCGCAGCAGCTCGCCCATGATCCAGTTGCTCGCCGCCTTCGGACTGGCCGCCGCCGCGACGGTCTGCTCGAAGAAGCGCGCCAGCGCCGTGCTTTGCGTGAGGACGCCGGCATCGTAGGCGGGCAGGCCGTACTGCGCGACCAGCCGCTCCCGCATCGCCTCGGGCAATTCCGGCAGCTCCGCCTGCCAGCGCGCGAGATCGGCGTCGGCGATGCGGAGCGGCGGCAGGTCGGGCTCCGGGAAGTAGCGATAGTCGTGCGCCTCTTCCTTGCTGCGCATCGACTCGGTGCAGCCGGCGTCGGCATCCCACAGCCGCGTCTCCTGCACGATGCGGCCACCGTCGCGGACCACCGCGCTCTGCCGCGCGATCTGGTACTCGATCGCCTTCTGCACGAACCGGAACGAGTTGAGGTTCTTGATCTCGACCTTGGTGCCGAGCGTGGTCGTGCCGACGGGCCGCACCGACACGTTCGCGTCGCAGCGCAGGCTGCCCTCCGCGAGGTTGCCGTCGTTGGCGCCGACCGTCGTCAGCACGTCGCGCAGGCGACTGAAGAAGTCGGCGGCGACGGCGCCGGATCTGATGTCCGGCTCGGTGACGATCTCGACCAGCGGCGTGCCGGCGCGGTTGAAATCGAGGCATGTGCCGGTCGACGCCTCCGGCGTGTCGTGCAGCGACTTGCCGGCGTCCTCTTCCATGTGGACGCGGGTGATGCGCACGTCGTGCGCCTCGCCGTCGAACTGCCAGCGGACGCGGCCCGCCAGCGCGAACGGCCGCTCGTACTGCGAGATCTGGTAGCCCTTGGGCAGGTCCGGATAGAAGTAGTTCTTGCGCGCGAAGATCGACGTCGGCTGGATCTCGCAGCCGAGCGCGAGCGCCGCCTTCACCGCCAGCTCCACGGCCCGCGCGTTCAGGACCGGCAGCGCACCCGGGAAGCCGAGGCACACGGGACACACCTGCGTGTTCGGCGGTGCCCCGAACGCCGTCCCGCACCCGCAGAAAATCTTCGTCCGGGTCTGAAGCTGGGCGTGGATTTCGAGCCCGATGACCGCTTCGAACTGCACGAAACGGATGCTAACACGCAGGCAGCGGGCGCTCCGACGCCGCCCAGCTGCGGCCCGCGTGCGGCGCCGCCGGCGCGCTCAGCGCCGGCGAACCGCTGACGCACGCCTATTGGGCCGCCGCGACCGCGTGTGAGGCACGCGGTCGCCAACAATCAACGGGCGTGGATTTCGAGCCCGATGACCGCTTCGAATTGCACGAACGGATGCTAACACGCAGGCAGCGGGCACTCCGACGCCGCCCAGCTGCGGCCCGCGTGCGGCGCCGCCGGCGCGCTCAGCGCCGGCGAACCGCTGACGCACGCCTATTGGGCCGCCGCGACCGCGTGTGAGGCACGCGGTCGCCAACAATCAAGGGCGTGGATTTCGAGCCCGAGACCGCTTCGAATGCACGAACGGATGCTCGCGTCTGTGAGCGAATCGGCCCCGTCGTCGCGGCGGCGGACGATCGTGCCCTCGAGGCCGAGGCGCTCGAGGCGGCGGTAGAGCGCGCGGCGGCTGACGCCGAGGAGCCGCGCGGCGACCTTCTTGTTGCCGCGCGCGTGCTGCAGCGCGCGCAGGATGTGGTCGCGCTCGACCGTCGCCAGCAGCGGCGGCTCTCCTTCGGCGAGCGGCGCCGCGGCGAGCGCCCGCGACGGCGGCGCGTCGGAGGCGGCGGGCTCGCCGTCGTCCGGCAGGCACGGCGCGATGTCGTGGGTCGTGAGCTGGCCGCCGTCCGCGAGCAGGCAGGCCCGCTCGATCACGTTGCGCAGCTCGCGGACGTTGCCGTCCCACGGCGCGGCGGCGAGCAGCGCCACGGCGTCGTCGCTGATGTTCACGAGCGGCCGGCCGAGGCGCTCGGCGCAGTCCTGCACGAACAGGCGCGCCAGCGGCGCGATGTCGTCGCGGCGCTCGCGCAGCGGTGGAATGCGAATCTCGACGATGTTGAGGCGGTAGAACAGGTCGCTGCGGAAGCGGCCGGCGGCCACCTCGACCCGCAGATCGCGGTTGGTCGCCGCGAGCACCTGGACGTCCACGCGGCGCGGCTCGAGCGAGCCGACCCGATAGACCTCGCCCAGCTCGAGGACGCGCAGCAGCTTGGCCTGGACCCCGAGCGGCAGATCGCCGACCTCGTCGAGCAGCAGCACGCCGCCGTCGGCGGCCTCGAACAGGCCGGCGCGGTCTTCCATCGCCCAGGCGAAGGCGCCGCGGACGTGCCCGAACAGCTCGCTCTCGAACAGCGACTCGACGACCGCGGAACAGTTCACGACGACGAACGGCTTGTCCCTGCGGCGGCCGGCCCGGTGCAGCGCGCGCGCCGCCAGCTCCTTGCCGGTGCCCGTCTCGCCGGTGATGAGCGCGGTCCGCACGAACGGCGCCAGGCGGCCGATGGCCCCCACGAGGTGGCGCATCGCGGTCGAGCGGCCGACCATGCCATAGACCTCGCCGGCGTCGGCCTCGGCCTGGCTCTCCGCCTCGCGCCGCTTGGCGACGTCGGCCTTGACCTGGGCCAGCAGCTCCTCGACGCGGCCGACGTCGAGCGGCTTGCTCAGGTAGTCCATCGCGCCGATCTTGATGGCCTCGACCGCGGTCTCGACGCTCGCGTAGCCAGTCATCAGGACCATCTGGCAGCGCGGGTCGGCCTGGTGGATGGCACGCAGGACCTGCAGGCCGTCGACGCCGGGCATCCGCAGGTCGACCATGACGAGGTCGGGCCGGCCGGTCCGGGCCGCCTCGACGCCCGACTCGCCGTCTAGCGCAACACACGACGTCGAAGCCGGACCGCTCACCGATCGTCTTGACTGCTTCGAGGACTGTAGGTTCGTCATCGATGACGAGGAGAGTCGGCACGAGTAGATTTCTTTGCAAGGCGGATACCGTGTCGGGGATTCGCACACCCCGTGTGTCCAATCGGCACGCACGGCGTGCTGCATGAAGCGGTACTACGCACACGTGGGCCATTCACGGATCAGGTCAGCTGTGCTGCCTCGAGTGCAATTTTTCCACACCCGTGAACAATATCGTCAGAGACCGTCGGCCGGCCGGCACCGCCGCCGCGCGGTCCGGCGTCGCGGGGCGCGCCGGGCGACCACGGATCGCAGCCGAACGCACTGGGCTGCCGCCCCAAGCCCTGAACGGCTAGAACAGATCCAGCAGGTCGCGGAAGCGCTCGCGCACCACATATCGGGGCGTGTGCGGAGGCGGCAGGGCCGCCAGTTCCAGCGTCCAGGTGGCAGGGTGCGGCACGAACACCGCCCCGAGGCCCGCGGCCAGGGCGGGCAGGATGTCCGACTTCGGGCTGTTGCCCACCATCCAGGTGCGAGCCGGATCCGCACCGTGCCGGCGCAGGACGTCGCGATACGCGCTCTCGTCCTTCTCGGGCACGATGTCCACCTGGTGCAGGTGACGCCGGAGGCCGGATCGGGCGACCTTGCCCATCTGGTCGTCGCCATCGCCCTTGGTCAGGAGCACCACCTTGTGTCGGCCGGCCAGGGCCCGCAGGGTCGTCGCCACTTCCGCCAGGTGGGTCCCGGCCCGGCGGCGCAGCGATGCGCACAACGCGGCAATCGTGGCCGTGTCCACGGGGATCGCCGGCTCCACGAGGCTGCGGCAGGCCAGCTCGAGGCTGGCCTGGAAGTTCGAGATGCCGTACCCGAAACGGCCGACGCGCTCACGCTCGACCTCGATCAGCCGGGCGCGGGCCCGCTCCGGCGGGGCCCCGTGCCGCTCCGCCAGGGCCAGGTAGTCGGCCACCACCGCCTCGTAGTAGATGTTGTTCTCCCAGAGGGTGTCGTCGGCATCGACGAACAGGGTGAGACCGCGGGTCGGAGGCATGGCAGGGTCGGTGGTCGGGCTGAACCGCGGACGCGGGCGTGACACGCTATACTAACGGCCGATCGGACTCGTAAACATCGGCCTTCCGCGCAGCGTAGCCCATCATGAGTAGACGGACGTCCACGCCCGCTGCGGCCGGAGCCGCAAGAGCCAAGGCGAACCCGATCCCGCCGCCCGCCGCCGGTCCCGTTCCGGACGCCACGATGCCCAAAGCCGCCCACCTGGCCACCCCCGTTCCCGCCGCGATCGCCCCGGCCGTCATCGCGACGCCCGACGCCGGTCGCGCCCCAGAGACACCGAGCCTGGAACTGGCCGGCGAGGTCCGCCGGCTGCTCCTGGCCGGCCGCGCTGGAGAGGCCCGCGAGCTCTATGGCGACGTGGTCGGCCGCCATCAGCGCCGCGCCTGGCGCCTGGCGTGCTACTACCTGCGCGACACCGCCGAAGCCGACGAGGCCGTCCAGGACGCCTTCGTGAAGGCGTTCTCGCACCTGCAGACCTACGACCCGGCCCGGTCCTTCGAGGTGTGGCTGACGCGGATCCTCGTCAATTCCTGCCTCGATCGCGTGAAGGCGCGGAAGCGGCGGCTGCGCTGGGTGATCGGCCTCGGCGACGCCGGCCCGGGCTTCGAGCCGCCGGCCGCGCCGCCGTCGCGGGACGCCCAGGCATCGCAGGAAGTCGTGGTGCTGCGCCGCGAACGCGCCAAGGCGCTGCTGACCGCGGTGCGCCAGCTGCCGAACCGCCAGCGCACGGTCATCATGCTGAGCCACTTCGACGGGCGGTCGACCCGCGAAGTGAGCCAGATGACCGGCCTCAGCGAATCGACCGTCCGCGTGCACCTGTTTCGAGGCCTGCGCCGATTGCGCGGCCTGGTGACCCGATCGTGAGCCTCGCCATGTTTGCGTTCCTGCGTTCCCGTTCCGCCCCACCTGCCGTGATTGACGCGCCGCTGCTCGACACGCTCGCGGACGCCCACACGGCGGCCGAGGCCGACGCCGACGCCGCCTTCACGCCCGAGCGGGCCGCCGCCCAGCGCGCGGCAATCCTGGCCCGCCTCGGCGCCGCCGCCGACCAGCGGGTGCTGTCGTTCCCGCCGCGGGCCGCGGAGCCGGCTCCGCGCGCCGGTACCGGCGCGCCGCGCCCCGCGCTCGGCTGGATGCTGACCGCCGCGGCCGCCGGCCTCGTCGTCGGCGTCGGCACCGGCCAGGGGATCTACCTCGAGTGGCCCGGGCGCGAGCCGGTGGTGAAGGTTCGCGTCGCCGCCCAGCCCGTGCACGTCCCCGCGTCGGCCGAAGCGGACGAGACCGACGATGCGATTCTGAGCGATGTGGAAGTCGCGCTCTCGCGGCGCGGCGTGGACGAACTCCAGCCGCTCGACGAGTTGACGCCCAGGGTGACGCTGGTCGCGTCCCGGTGATGTCGACGGGTCAGCCCGCGGTCATCTATCGCAAGGGCCTCGATCTCAAGGAAGCCGTCGCCGGCGCGCTGTCGGCCGACTACGACAGCAGCCTCGTCGAGGCCATCAAGGCCGACGGCTACCGCTATGCCGCCGGCCGCCTGACCGTTCATCTCGCGCACGAGTTCGGCTTCTGCTACGGCGTCGATCGCGCCGTCGACTACGCCTATCAGGCGCGGCAGCGGTTCGCCGATCGGCCGGTCTACCTGACCGGCGAAATCATCCACAACCCGGACGTGAACGACAAGCTGCGTGCGGCGGGGATCCGCTTCCTTTCCGATCCCGGCGAATCGACCGACCGGCTCGGGCCCGGGGACGTGGTGATCCTGCCGGCCTTCGGCGTCTCGGTCGGCGTGCTGGCCGACTTCCAGGCCCGCGGCTGCACCCTCGTCGACACCACGTGCGGCTCGGTCCTCAACGTCTGGAAGAACGTCACGCGCTACGCCCGCGACGGCTTCACCGCGCTGATCCACGGCAAGTACAAGCACGAGGAGACGCGGGCGACGGCATCGCAGGCGCTCACCTTCCCCGGCGGACACTACCTGGTCGTGCTCGATCGCGCCGAAGCCGACGTGGTGTGCGACTACATCCGCCACGGCGGCGATCGCGAGGCCTTCCTCGCCCGCTTCGCGCACGCCGTCTCGCCGGGCTTCGATCCCGATCGCGACCTGGTGCGGGTCGGCCTCGCCAACCAGACGACGATGCTGATGAGCGAGTCGCTCGAGGTCGGCGTGGTCGTCGGACAGGCGATGCGCGATCGCTATGGCGACAGCGACCTCGCCGCCCACTACCGCGCCTTCGACACGATCTGCTCGGCGACACAGGAGCGGCAGGATGCCGTCGTCGATCTGCTCGATCGCGAGACGGTCGACCTCATGGTGGTGATCGGCGGCTACAACAGCAGCAACACCTGCAACCTGGCCCGCCTGTGCGCGGCGCGGGTGCCGACCTACCACATCGCCGATGCCGAGTGCCTGGCGTCTGGTCAGACCATCCGCCACCGCCCGGTGAACCTGGCCAAGGGCAGCGCCGCGGAGACTGAAACCGCGTCGTGGCTGCCGGCCGGCGCCATCAGCATCGGGCTGACCGCCGGCGCCTCGACCCCCAACGCCATCGTCGGCCGCGTCGTGCAGCGGCTGGCCGATCTCACTGCCGGCCCCGATCGCCCGGCGGGACCGGGGTAAACAGGCCCGATCACTCGAACGTAACCCCTTGAGAATGCTCGCTGTTTCGCTGCCGGCCCCGACCCTCGCCGGTGCCCTCGCCGCCGCCCTCACCGTGTTCGCGCCCGGATCGGCCCTCGCCGGGCAGGTCCCGTCGGACGACGCGCTCGCCTGCCTGCTGCCCGTCTTCGACAGCCAGACCCCGGCGGCTGACGCCAAGAGCGACAAGATCGATCCGAAGGCGGCGGAAGTCGCAGCCAAGGCCAAGGCGAAGTGGTGGCGCTCGCCGGCGCTGCGGGCGGAGTTCGCGATCACCGACGCGCAGTCGACCGAGCTCGATCACATCTTCCATTCGTTCTACGCGTCGCTGAAGTCGGGGATGGAAGACGTCGACCGCTACCACAAGGACGTCTCGAAGATCATGGCCGAAGGCTCGAGCAGCGAGGTCGACGTGCTGCACGCGATCGACAAGCTCGAAGCCGCCAAGGCCAGCCTGGCGCGCACGCGCATGCTGATGCTCTACCGGATGTACCGCGTGCTGAGCCCCGATCAGCGGATCAAGGTGAAGCGGTATCACGAACAGAAGGACGCCGCGGCGAGTGCGCCGCGCTGATGTCGTGAGTCGAGCGCTCCGTCTCTCACGCGCCGCGGGTCTCCTGCTCGCGGCGTTGCTGTCTGTGCCGGGCAGCATCGTCGCCCCCGTCACCGGCACGCGCACGCCGCAGCCGCTCAGGCGGTAGGATTGAAGCGGCAGCGCTTGCCCGCGCCGCCGCGACCCCGTGGGCCACTCGCACCGTCATGAAGAAGGTCGTCCTCCTCCTCCTCACCGTCTCGGGCTTGGCCGGCATCGCCTGGGCCGTCTGGGGCCGCTCCGGTGAGTCCAGCGCCGCGGCCGCGGGCACGGCCCTGGCCCGCCCGGCGCTGACCGTCGAGCTCGCATCGGCCTCCCGCGGCGCGATGGCCGATCTCGTGACGGTCGTCGGCAGCCTCGAGGGCGAAGCGACGGTCGAGGTCTCGAGCAAGGTGAACGGCCGGCTCGAGGACGTCGTGGTGCGCATCGGCGACCGCGTCGCCAAGGGTGCGCTCCTGGCGAGGGTCGAGGCCCGCGAGATCCAGGAGCAGGTGAACCAGGCCCAGGCCTCCTACGAGGTGGCGCGGGCCACCGTCAAGCAGCGCGAAGCCGACCTCAAGTTCGCCCAGACCAGCCTCGATCGCTCGCGCAGCCTGTTCGAGCGGGAGCTGCTGCCCCGCCAGACGCTGGACGACGCCGACGCACGGCAACAGGCGTCGCAGGCCCAGCTCGAACTCGCCAGGGCGCAGTTCATGCAGGCCCAGGCGCGGCTGGACGAGCTGAAGATCACGCTGAGCTCGACGGAGATCCGCTCGCCGGTGAACGGCTTCGTCGGCAAACGCATGCTCGATCCCGGCGCGTACGTGACGTCGAACACCACCGTCGTGTCGATGGTCGAGATCGGTCGCGTCCGGCTCGTCGCCAACGTGGTCGAGAAGGATCTGCGCCGCGTCCTCGTCGGCTCCGCCGCCGCCGTCGAAGTCGACGCGTTCCCGGGCGAGATCTTCCGCGGCCGCGTCGCCCGCCTGGCGCCGGTGCTGGATCCGGCGACGCGGACCGCGCAGATGGAGGTCGAGGTCCCGAACGGCGACTTCCGCCTCAAGCCCGGCATGTACTCGCGCGTGCGGCTGACCGTCGCGAGCAAGGCGCAGGCCCTCACCGTTCCGGTCAACGCCGTGGTCACCCTCGAAGGCAAGCGCGGCGTATTCCAGGTGAAGGACGGCGCCGCCGCGGGCGCAGGCAAGGAAGCCGACTTCGTGCCGATCCAGATCGGGCTCGAGGACGGCACGCGCGTCGAAGTACTCGCCGGTCTGACCGACCAGGCGCGGGTGGTCACGACCGGCGCGGCCGCCCTCCGCGACGGCGACCCGGTGATCATCGCCGGCACCGGCAGCAGTCCGACCACCACTGGCCGCCCGAGTTCCGCCGCGCAGTGACGCCGGGCCACCGCCGCGGCCCGCCCTCCACGACGAGACGCCCATGAGCATCCCGCGTATCGCCATCAACCGCCCGGTCACGATGTTCATGCTGAGCGGGGTCATCGTCCTGCTCGGCGCGATCTCGCTGCTGCGGCTGCCGGTCGACCTGATGCCGGAGCTGCAGCTGCCGAGCGTCACCATCCGCGTCAACTACCCGGGTGTCGGCCCGCGCGAGATCGAGGAATCGATCACGCGGCCGCTCGAGCAGGCGGTCAGCGCGGTCGCCGGCCTCGAGCAGGTCAACGCCACGTCGAGCGAAGGCTCGAGCGTCATCCGCCTCAACTTCGCCTGGGGCACCAACCTCAACGTCGCCGCCGACGACGTCCGCAGCCGCATCGACCGCATCCGCGCCCGCCTGCCCGAGGAAGCCGACGCCGCCGATCGTCTTCAAGTTCGACTCGACCGCGTTCCCGATCCTGTTCCTCGCCGTCGAGGGCGACTTCAACCCCGTCCAGCTGCGCGACATCGCCGAGAACACGCTGGCGCAGCGGCTCGAGCGCGTGCCGGGCGTCGCCGCCGTCAACGTCAACGGCGGCCTGCGGCGGCAGATCCTGCGTCGAGCTGTCGCGCGAGAAGACGACGGCGCTCGGGCCTGTCGGTCGACCGCATCATCAGCCTGCTGACGACCGAGAACCAGAACATGCCGCTCGGCGAGGTCTACGAGGGCGACCTCGCCTACATGCTGCGCAGCCCGGGCCAGTTCACCAGCCTGGACGAGATCGGCAACCTGGTCGTGCTGACGCGCGCCGGCGTGCCGGTCTACATGCGCGACATCGCGATCGTCCGCGACGGCAGCGAGGACGTCCGCAGCATCATCCGCGTCAACGGCAAGCCCGGCGTCCGCCTGAGCATCAACAAGCAGTCGGGCGAGAACACGGTCGAGGTCTCGGCCGCGCTGCAAGCGCGAGGTCGAGCGGATCAACCGCGAGGTCCAGGGCGTCCGGCTGTCGGTGACCAACGACACCGCCGTCTTCATCGACCGGTCGATCCACGCGGTCCGCGAGGCGGTGATCCTCGGCTCGTTCCTGGTCATCGTCGATCATCTTCGCCTTCCTGCGCAGCTTCCGCTCGACGCGTGATCATCTGCACGTCGATCCCGATCTCGATCTTCGGCACGTTCGCGCTGCTCTACTTCGGCGGCTACACGCTGAACACGATGACGTTCGGCGGCCTGGCGCTCGGCGTCGGCATGATCGTCGACGCGGCGATCGTCGTGCTCGAGAACACCGAGCGCCACATGCACATGGGCAAGCCGCCGCGGCAGGCGGCGATCGAGGGCAGCGAGGAGATCTGGTCGGCGATCCTGGCCTCGACGCTGACCCACGTCGCCGTGTTCGTGCCGCTGTTCTTCCTGGCCGGCTTCTCGAGCGTGCTGTTCCGGCAGCTCTCGGTGGTCGTGATCTTCTCGCTGCTGATGGCGCTGTTCGTGGCGGTGACGATCGTCCCGGTGCTGTGCGCGCTGGTCCTGACGCCGCCGGTGCCGGTCGACCAGCGCAAGGGCATCACCGGCCGCCTGTTCACCTGGAGCGAGCGCGTCCTCGACGGCATGGACGAGGGCTACCGCAAGCTGCTCCGCGTCGCCCTCGCGCACCGGCCGACGGTGCGTCGCCGTCAGCGCGCTGCTGTTCGTCGCCTCGATCTTCGTGTTCACGACGCTGTCCTACGAGCTGATGCCGCAGACCGACGAGGGCGAGGTCACGCGTCGAGGCCGAGAACGCCGGTCGGCACCCGCATCGAGCGCATGGAGGCGACGATGTCGCAGCTCGAGGAGCCGCATCCGCCAGGCCGTCCCCGAGGCGCGGACGCTGGTGACCGCCGTCGGCGGCCAGGGCTTCCAGGGCTCCGGCGGCGCAGCACCGCGGCACAGGTCACCGTGATCCTCGTCGCCGCGCTCCGAGCGCGACGCGCTCGAGCGCGCAGATCGCCACCGCGCTGCGCACGCAGCTCGCCGGCATGCCCGGCACCGTCGTGCGGGCGCGCGCCGTCCGGCGGCAATTTCCAGCTCAATCGCATCCTCGGCGGCGGCACCGACGCGCGCCTCGCGCTCGAGATCCGCGGCTACGACCTCGACGACGCGCGGCGGCTGTCGAACGACGCCAAGCTGCTGATGGAGCAGACGCCCGGGCCTGGCCGACGTCCGCCTCGCCAAGGACGACGCCCGGCCCGAGCTGGCGCTGCGCGTCGATCGCGACAAGGCGGCGCTCCTCGGCCTGACCGTCAACCAGGTCGCGACCACGGTGCGCACCAACATCGCCGGCACCCAGGCCGCCTTCTACCGCGAGCGCGGCCGCGAGTACCCGATCGTCGTGCGGCTGCGGCCCGAGGATCGGCAGCGCGTCGACAACGTCAACGACGTCCTCGTCAGCACGCCGACCGGCCGCCTGGTCCAGGCCAAGTCGCTGATGCGGGTCGACAACGAGCGCGGCCCGGTCGAGATCGAGCGCAAGAACCTCGAGCGGGTGAACCGCGTCAACGCCGAGCTCGACGGCACCCTCGGCGACGCCGTCGACAACGTCAACGCCCGCGCTCGGCCAGCTGCGCGTCCCGCGCGACTTCACCGTCGGGTTCGGCGCCGAGGTCGAGGAGCAGGCCAAGGCCTTCTCGCAGCTCCGCTGGCTGCTGCTGCTCGCGGTGATCCTGGTCTACGCGGTGATGGCGTCGCAGTACGAGTCGCTGCGCGACCCGTTCATCATCATGTTCTCGATCCCGCTGGCCTCGATCGGCGTGGTGCTGGCGCTGAAGCTGACCGGCACCGCGTTCAGCCTGCAGGCCTACATCGGCGTCATCATGCTGGCCGGCATCGTGGTCAGCAACGCCATCCTGCTGGTCGACTACACGACGACGCTGCGCACGCGCGACAAGATGGCGCTGCGGCGAGGCCGTCGAGACCGCCGGCCGGACGCGCCTCCGCCCGATCGTCATGACGACGCTGACGACGATCCTCGGCCTGGTGCCGATGTCGCTCGGCATCGGCGAGGGCGCCGAACTGCAGGCCCCGCTGGCCCGCGTCGTCATCGGCGGCCTGGCCGCCTCGACGCTGATCACGCTGGTGTTCGTGCCGACGCTCTACACGATCTTCGAGGAAGGCCTCTCGGCGTTCCGCCGCGAGAAGCAGCACGCCGACGCTCCCGCCGTCGAGGGCGAGGCCACCGCAACCGGACGCTGATCCGGACGCTACTGGCGTCTGATGAAGGCCAGCAGATCGGCCATTTCCTCCGGCGAGACTGCCTGGTCGAGATCGGGAGGCATCGTGCTCTGCGGCGACACGGCCATCTTCCGGATCTCGGCGCGCCGGATCACGACCTGCCGATCGCCCCCCTGCCGCAGCGTGATCGTCGTCGGGGTCTCCGCGCCGAGGACGCCGGCGGCCGTGCCTGTGCCCGCGCGCTCGATGACGTAGGTCTCGTAGTGCTGGGCGATCGATCGGCTCGGGAGCAGGATGTCGGCCAGCAGGCTCATCGGCGGACGATGCCGCACCGTGGCGAGGTCCGGACCGAGATCGCCGCCGGCGGTGTCGCCGAGCCGATGACACGCGGCACACGCGCGTGAGAACACCAGGTCGCCGCGGGCGGGATCGCCAGCCAGGTCGAGCGCGGCCGCGTAGCGGCGCACGGTGTCGGCACGCTTCCGCGGATCCTCCTCCAGCACCGCGCGCGCCGCCTCGCGGATCGCCGGATCCTTGTACAGCACGAGGTCCTGCTTCTGCCAGAAGCCGAGGCTCCACGGTTGCACCGTCCCCTTGGACAGGGCGTCGACCAGCAGCCGCGCGCGCGCCGGCTCGGCGATCAGCACGTCACCCGCGTGCGATCGGATGCCGGGCGTGAATTCGGCCCAGTGCGACAGAAGGAAGCGTCCAATGGACTCGCTCGCGCCGGCCGCGACCGCGGCCGGATCGATGCGGCCGAGTGCGGTCACGGCGGCGACTTGTACGACCTCCGGCTCGTGCGGGGTGACGAATCGCATCAACCACTCGACGCGGCGCTCCGGATGGTCCATGGCGGCCAGCGCAATGGCATCGGCGCGCCGCTGCGCATCCGTCCCCTGGCCGACAGCCCCCTGGTCGGCAACCGCTGTCGCCCGCTGCACCGCCGCCCGCCACGCCGCATCGTCACCGGGGCCCGCCAGCTGCAGGAGCGCGAGCGCGCCGGCGCGCACCTCGGCCGCCGCGTCTTCGTGCAGCGTCAACAGGGCCGCGCGAGCGCCCTCCAGCATCTTGCGCGCCGAGCGACGCCCGTGCGCGCCCTGCGCCAGGCCGTCGAGCGCGGCCCCGCGCCACCACGCCGTGTCGGCACGGGGGATCGCCGCCGCTACGGCGTCGATGACACGGCCCACTTCGGCGGCCTTCTGGCGTGCCCCGATGACCGACGCCAGCTGGCGGACGAACGCGGCGCGTGCTGCGGATGCCTGCGCCAGCACACCCGATCCGCCCTGCACCACCGAGTCGAAGAGCGCCGGCGCCTGATCGGAGCCTGCGCTGAGCGCTGCCCGCTGCATCCAGACGTCGTCCAGGTGCGCGAAGAGCAGCCGGCTCCGTGCGGCGGCGGCGTCCGGCGTCGTCAGCGAGCCGAGCGCGCCGAGCACGACGAACCGGACGCGCGGATCGGGCTCGTCGGCCATGGCGACGAGGCGGCGGGCCAGCGACGCCGAGGCGTGGAGGCGCGGCTCCGCCAGGCGCACGGCGTTCTCGCGCACCCCTGGGGTCGCGTCGCGCATCGCCGAATCGATCAACGCGTCGTCGAGCGCGCCAAGGCCATCGAGCGTCCACAGCGCGTGGACGCGTGCGAGCGGCGATGCGGCGGTCGAGGCCATCGCCTGCGCTGGCGCAATCGCCTGACGCGACTGCCGGTCCACGAGCAGGCGCTGCGCCGTGCGCCGCCACCACAGGTTCGGGCTGTCGAGCGCGCGCACCAGGTCGGTAGCGCCGGCGGCCCCCAGGCTCGGCGCGGCCGGACGCGACGCCGGTGCGTCGGCGCGGACCACCTTGTAGATGCGTCCGCGCTCGCGGCCTTCGTACATCGGCGACGGGTCCTTCTGCAGGTCGCTCGACGTCCATTCCGGGTGCTCGATGCGCGGACGGTAATAGTCGACGACGTACAGGGCGCCGTCCGGGCCGATGGAGAGGAACACCGGACGGAACCAGGCGTCCGCGGCAGCGAGGAACTCGCGCCGCGGCTCGGCGCGCTTCGCGACGAACGTGGCGCCGACGGGCGTCAGCACGTCGCGGTGCACCAGGTTGTGCACGGGCTCGGCGATGAAGAGCGACGTCCCGTCCGCTTCCGGGAACGCGCCGCCCGTGTACGGCGTGATGGCGCACGCGGACGTGAATTCCCCGGCTCCGGTCAGCAGCTCGAAGTTCGGACGCCGGCTGATCGGAAAGACTTGTGCGGCGGCACCGTGGTCCGGAACCTGCGCCATCGCCGAGTCGAGCCGCAGGTCGGGATTGCGCGCGAGCCACGCGGCCGGCATCACCTCGTGGCGCGCATGGTCGGCGTTCTCGGTCGTGAAGTAGCGCCCCCACGCATCGAAGCCGTGGCCGAACTGCGACGCGCCGCCCGTCCGCTCGAGCAGCCCCGCGTCCGGCCGCAGCCGCACGCCGCGGCGGTCGGTCGTGAGCGTCGGGCGATGCGGATGATTCGGCCAGCGCAGCGCCGTACCGCGGTCGCCGAACACGTCCTTGTAGATGACCGCCGTCGCCGGACCTTCATGCGCCAGGTAGATCCAGTTGTCGAGCCCGTACACGGGCCCGTTCACCATGTGCTGCGGGTTGGTGACCGCGAAGCCGGTGATGACGACGGTGCGCACGTCGGCGCGTCCATCGCCATTCGTGTCCTCGAGGTACAGGAGGTCGGGCGCAGCCGTGACGAGGACGCCCTTCTTCCAGCGCATGACGCCCGTCGGGAGCGTCAGGCCGTCGGCGAAGACCCGGCTGGTGTCGAAGCGGCCGTCGCCGTCCGTGTCCTCGAGCAGCTTGACGCGTCCCGTCGGCTTCGTGTCGAGCGGATAGCCGGGCATCTCGACGACGAACAGACGTCCCTGCTCGTCGAAATCCATCGCCACGGGACTCTCGATGTCCGGTTCGCTCGCCACGAGCTCGATCCGATAGCCCGCCTCGACCTGCATCGTGGCCATCGAATCGGCCGGCGAGTGCGGCGGGCCGTCGGCACGCCGGGCGACAAATCCTGCTTCCAGGAGCAAGAGCAGGCCGGAGCAGCAAAGCAGGACGCGGTGCGTGGTCATGACCGCCTTCCGACGCCGGTGGACTAGCCGAGCGCGGCCAGTAGCGCGGCGACCGTCTGCCCCGTCACCGGATCGACCAGCTCGGGCGCGATCTCGGCGAGCGGGGCCAGCACGAACCGGCGCTCGCGGAACCGCAGGTGCGGCACGTGCATGCCGGGCTCGTGCAGCTGCACGTCGCCGTAGAGGATCAGGTCCAGATCGATGATGCGGGGGGCGCCCCAGTAGGGCCGCGTCCGTCCGAGCTGCTCCTCGATGGAGAGGAGGCGCTTGAGCAGCGCCGCCGGCATGAGCTGCGCCTCACCGACCAGCGCGGCGTTCAGGTAGCGCGGCTGCTCGTCGGGGACGCCTTCGGCCGGGGTGTCGAGGAAGCTGGACACCAGCGCCTGCCGCAGGTGCGGCATCAGCAGGTCGATGGCGGTTTCGAGGTGGTGGCGCCGGTCGCCGAGATTGCTGCCCAGCGCGATCGCGACTCGCGGCACGGGGTCCGGCGTCCGCTACGTCATCCAGCGGACGGGCAGGACGCCGTCGCCGGTGCTGGCGCCGGGCATCCGGCGGCCGAGGAGGTCGTCGCGGCCGGCCAGGGCCAGCTCGAAGAAGCGCGTCTGCTCGACGACCTCGCCGAGGATGACGTCGAGCAGGCGGCGGTGCCGCGCGTTGCGCACGTCGGCCAGGCGTCCGCGCCACTTGTCGACGAAGGCCCGGCCCAGGCGCAGGTCGTCCTCGAGAATGGCCCGCTCGCCGGCCACGCCCTTGCCTTCCGGCGCCGCCAGCGTCGGCGGATTGGTCGGAACGTCGGCGCCCAGGTCGATCAGGGCGTCGCGGAGCCACTGCACGTGGATTTCCTCGCGGCCGATCACGTACTGGTAGGTGTTGTTGAACTCGTAGTCGGCCATGCGCGTGGCGCCGTCGACGTGGCGGTTCAGCAGGGCGAGGCGGTCGCGGTAGGCGTCCTGAAGCAGCGCGCGCTGCGTCGGGGCCGAGGGCGCGCCAGGGGTCGTCGCGATCGGGGACGTCACGCCTTCTGCTTCTCCTTGCAGGCGATGCACACCCGGGTCCAGGGAATCGCCTCGAGGCGGACCCGGGCGATTTCGTCGCCGCAGTCGCGGCAGACGCCGTAGGACCCGGCTTCGACGCGCTGCAGGGCCTCCTCGATCGCGATGAGGATCTTGGCGTCGGTCTGCTTCAACTTGAGGTGGATGTGCACCTCGTTGTTGCCGTTGGCCTGATCGGCGAGGTCGCCTTGCCGCGTGTTGGTGTCGATCATCGAATCGGCGAGGGGTTTCTGGTTGTCCAGAATCTCCTGCCGCCGCTTCATCAGGATCTCGCGGAAATGCGCCAGATCGCCCGGCACGTTCTCGGTTGCCGTCACGTCACCCACCACAACCCGCCAGATATTATCACCAGTCCGTGACCTCTTGTCCTAAGTAGGTTCCCTAGTGTTTACACTATGACTCGGGCTTGGTACCTACTGGCTCGAGGGCGTGTGTCCAGGGCCCTGGTCGAGGGCGTCTACCCGGCACGCAGGACCGTCAGCGGCTTCCGTCGCATGACGTCCAGATTCGCCACCACGCCGACGACGGCAACGATCGCGCCGGTCAGGGCAACGCCGGCAGCCGTCGTCCCCGGTGCCAGCTGCCACGGCACGTCCAGGACGTAGCGCGCGAGGGCATAACTGAGACCGATCGCGCCGAGCGCGCCGACCAGGCCGGCGATCAGGCCGAGCCCGGCGTATCGATCGCCAGCAGCGCCATGATCGTCCGCGAGCTGGCACCGAGTGTCTTGAGCAGCGCCACCTCGCGCAGCCGCTGGAACTTGGTCATCGCCACGGCGCCGATCAGGATGGTGAGGCCGCAGACCAGGGCCACGGTGCCGACGACGCGGATGCCGAGCGCCGCCAGCGACACGATCCGGCTGATCGTGGCGATCACCTCGCGCACGTCGATCACCGAGATGTTCGGCCAGGCGGCGACCAGGTCGCGCTGCAGCCTGGCGCGCTCGGCGGGCGCGTCAGGGCCGCGGGCGATGCCCAGATAGCCGTGCGGCGAGCGATCGAGCGGGCCGGGCCGGAAGACGAAGATGAACCCGCCTTCCCGCGGATTGTCCCAGTCGACCTCGCGCACGCTCGTCACCCTCGCCGTGATGGTCCGGCCGAGGATGTCGAAGCGGATCCGGTCGCCGAGGCGCAGGTCACGATCGCGCATGCCGGCCTCGATCGACACCTCGGGCTCCCCCGTCGTCGGAGAGTTCCAGAACCGTCCTTCGACCACCTTCTCGTTCGACGCCAGGCGATCGCGCCACGTGATCACGAACTCGCGCGACAGGCCGCCGCGCCCGCGGACGGCTTCGACCGAGTCGAGGTTGACGACCCGGCCGCTGACGCCGGCGACGCGGGCCCGGGCCACGGGCACCAGCCGGGCGGAGCCCTTCAGCGTCCTGCCCTCGAGCAGCGCCTCGACGCCGGCCCGCTGATCGCCCTGCACGTCGACGAAGAACAGGTCCGGCGCGTCGGGCCGCAGGTCGAGCGACAGGCGCGCCGCCAGCGTCCGCTCGACCAGGTGCGTCGCCAGGATGAAGAAGCAGCCAAGGCCGACCGTGACGAGGATGACGCGGGTCTGGTGGCCCGGCCGGCCCAGCCCGATGACCGCGTGGCGGAGCGGGAACCACCGCACCCGCGCCAGCGGCTGCACCAGGCGGACGAACGCCGCGCCCGCGCCGACGAGGGCGATGGCCACGACCACGAAGCCCCCGGAGACGAACGCCCCGACCTGCCACGAGCCGGCCTGCCAGGCGGCGAGGCTGGCGAACAGCACCAGGACGAACACCGCCACCAGCGCCTGGACGGGGTCGAGCCGCGCCCAGAGCCGGCGGGCGGGGCTGGCGCCCGTGCCTTCAGTCTCGTCGCGCAGCAGCGACAGCGGCTTGACGCGGCGGATGCCGGCCAGCGGCACCAGCGCGCTGCCGATCGACACCAGGATGCCGAGCACGGCGGCGTGGAAGGCCGCCGGCAGGGTGAGGCCCGGGCGGGTGTCGCCGAGCGCCACGATGGCCTCCGAGGGCACGGCCGGCAGGCCGAGGGCGGCGATGAGGAGGCCGAGCGCACTTCCGGCAAGGCCGAGCACCAGCGCCTGCAGGACGTAGACGGTGAGGATCCGCCCGCTCGACGCGCCCAGGCACTTGAGCGCCGCGATGCTGGTCCGCTTCTGCTGCAGGAAGACGCGGGTCACGCTCCACACGCCGATGCCGCCGAGGACGAGGATCACGTAGCCGACCAGGCCGAGGAAGTGCTGCGCGCCCTCGACCTGCGCGCGAACGCGCGCCTCGGTGTCGTGGTACGACCGCACCGACGCGAAGCTGTTGCTGAGGCGAGCCCGCAGCCGCTTGACGATCGGTTCGAGCTGCGCCTCGGGCAGCTGCAGCAGCCGCTGGTAGCTGACCCGGCTGCCGAAGCCGATGAGGCCGGTCGAGGCGAGGTCGGCGCGATCCACGACGACGCGAGGCCCCAGCGAGAACGCGCCGGCGCGGCGGCCGGGCTCGGTGCTGATCACGCCGCGGATCTCGAAGCGGGCCTGACCGATGAAGACCGATCCGCCGACGCGCAGGCCGAGCTGCGCGATCAGATCGGGGCGCACCAGCGCCCCGTGGCCGGCGACGAGCGCATGGCTGTAGGGCCGTCCGTCCTCCAGCGTGAAGGCACCGTAGAGGGGATAGGCACGATCGACGGCGAGCAGCTCCACCAGCCGCGTCCCGCCAGCGGCGTCGTCGGCGCGCAGCATCGTCGCGGTCTCCACGACGTGGCTCTGCTGCCGGACCCGCGCGTTCCGGGCTTCCTCGTCGACGATGGCGATGGTCGCCGGATCCCACGGGCGGGTCGACTGGATGACGATGTCGGCGCCGGTCATCGCCCGCGCCTCGCGGGTCAGCACGCCGGTGACCTGGTCGATGACCGACCGGATCGCGGCGATCGCGCCGACACCGATGGCGATGCAGACGAAGAAGAAGATCAGCCGGCGCCACGCCCCGCGCAGCTCCCGGCCGACCATGCGCAGGACGAAGCCCATGGCCGTCAGCCGAGCGCCGGGGCGGGCGCGAACGCCGGCGCCGGCACGGAAGCGGGCGGGACCACGCGCCCGTCGCGCAGCGACAGCTGGACGTCGGCCCGCGCCGCCAGCGCCGCGTCGTGCGTCACCAGCACCAGCGTGGTGCCGCGCCGCGCGTGCACGTCGAACAGCAGGTCGATGACGTGCTGGCCGTTGGTCGAGTCGAGGTTGCCGGTCGGCTCGTCGGCCATGATCACCGCCGGCTCGTTCGACAGCGCCCGGGCCACCGCCACGCGCTGCTGCTCGCCGCCGGAGAGCTGCGACGGATAGTGGTGGCCGCGGCCGCTCAGGCCGACCTCGTCGAGCAGCGCCTTGGCCCGCTCGGTGGCGCCGCGGCGGCCCGCGATTTCCATCGGCACCAGCACGTTCTCGAACGCGGTCAGCGACGGCACCAGATGGAAGAACTGGAACACGAAGCCGATGGCACGGCCGCGAAGGCGGGCCAGCGCGTCCTCGCCGAGCCGGGTGATGTCGGTGCCGTCGATCAGGATCTCGCCGGTGGTCGGCTGATCGAGGCCGGCCATGAGGCCGATCAACGTCGACTTGCCGCTGCCCGACGGACCGACGATGGCGAGCCGCTGGCCGGCCTTCACCTCCAGATCGAGCGGATGCAGGATGGTCAGCGGCTGGCCGCCGCTCGATACCGTCTTCGAAACGCCGCGCAGCGTGATCATGAACGCGCCGCGGCTTCGAGCAGCGGCTGCAGCGCGGGCCACACCGTGTCCGCGACCAGTCGCGCCCCGCGCGCGTTCGGATGGATCCCGTCCGCCTGGTTCAGCCCGTCGACGCCGGCGACGTTGTCGAGCACGAAGCGCACGAAGGGGACGCCCTCCTCGCGGGCGACGCTGCTGAACGCCTCGCGGAAGGCGGTGGCATACGCCGCCCCGGCGTTGGGCGGCGCTTCCATGCCGCACAGCAGCACGGCGAGGTGGCGCTCGCGGGCGGCGTGGACGATGGCGGTCAGGTTCTTCTTCAGTTCCTCGGGCGGGAGGCCGCGCAGCCCGTCGTTGCCGCCGAGCTCGACGACCAGGACGCGGACGTCGCCGTCGAGGGCCCAATCCAGCCGCCGCAGCCCGCCGGCCGACGTATCGCCGGACACGCCGGCGTTGACGACCTCGAAGCCGAGGCCCTCGCGATCGATGCGCTCCTGGAGCCGGGCCGGAAAGGACTCCTCGCGGCGCAGGCCGTAGCCGGCCGCGATGCTGTCGCCGAGAACGACGAGGCGCGGGCGAGCGGTCGCCGGCGCCGGGGCAGCCGCATCCGCAGCCGGGGCGGCCGGGGCCGGGGTGGCCGCCGGGCGGTCCGCACGGGGGGCCGGTGCCGCACCGCCGACGCCGTCAGGCGGAGCGCCGCAGGCACCCGCCAGCAGCGCCGCGACGGCCACGAACACCGCGCCCAGCCGACGAACCTTCGACTCCCCCACTCCCAGGACCCACTTTCGCATGGCGTATAGGACGTTGCCCTCCGTCCCTGAGTTTCCCACGATTGGGCCGCGGATCAGCTCAGCAAAGGGTGGCTTACCGCAGCCGCAGGCCGACCTTGACCCAGCGCCCCGGCATGTCGACGCCCTTCACCTCCTGATACGCCTGATCGAAGGCGTTGGCGACGTCGGCATAGACCTCGGCGCGGCCGACCGGGTGGGCCACCCGCAGGTCGGCGACCCAGTATTCCCGGCCGTCGGCACGGCGGGTGTACGTGACGTGCGAGCCGAGATCCAGCCGGTGCCAGGTGGCGGCCCCGGACAGCGACAGCGCGTGCGGCGCGTAGTCGAGCACGTACTTCGAGAGCAGCGCCAGGGTCGGGGCATCGGAGTGCAGGCCCGTGTAGCGCACCCCCCACAGGCCGGTCCCGAGCCGCCGCGTGACCCCGAGCTCGACGCCCCTGGTGTCGACGTCGCGGATGTTGGTGGTGTGCCAGCGCTCGGTCGGCACGGCGCGGACCCAGTCGATGACGTCCTCGTCCCAGCGGCCGAAGGCGGTGGCGCTGGCCGTCCACCCGCGGGCGTAGGCATCGACGCCGACGTCGGTCGACCACGCCCGCTCGGGCACGAGATCGTCCGACGCGAGGTGGTTCGGGTCGCGGTAATAGAGCTCGGTGTAGGTCGGGATGCGGAAGCTGCGGCCGGTCGCCGTGCGCCAGCGCAGGTTCGGCAGGATCCAGCCGCTCGCGGCGATGGCCGGGCTCCAGGCCGTGCCGAACACGTTGTAGTGGTCGACGCGGACGCCGGGCTGCACGACCAGCCGTGACCCGATCGCCTGGCGCAGCTCCACGACGCCGCCGGCGCGCGAGAACGTGTGCTCGCCGAGCGAGGTCGAGTCGACCTCGTCGCGCCCGGCCGAGGCGCCGAGCGAGAGTTGCGTCGCCGCGCCCAGGGCGGTGCGCCATCGGCCGTTGGCCGACACGGCGTGGGTCCGGTGCTGGTTGTCCGAGAGGGCCGGCCGCCGCCAGTCGTAGACGAAGCGGTCGCCGTGCGAGCGGTAGGCGCCGTCGATCGACAGCAGCGAGGTGCCGCGCGGCTCGAAGCGGTGCTCCCCGCTCACGAGCGTCTGGTCGGTCCATTCCCGCGACGGCGACGGGCCGTAGAATCCGGCGGCGCCGAACTCCTTGTCCAGGTAGGCGATCGACAGCGTCGTCCGCGTCGCGAACGTGCCCTGATAGCGGGCCAGCTTGACGTCGTGATCGCGATCGGGCGCGAACCCGGTCGAGCGGTTGAACTCGCCCGAGAACACGTGCTCCACCGGCCGCGCCCCGAGGCTCACCGCGGCGGCGGCCTCGACGAGGTCGTGCTGCCCGAAGGCGATGTCGGACGCGAAGCGCGGCCCGGCGCGGCGGGTGATCACGTTGACGGCGCCGCCGACCGCGTCAGCGCCGTGCACCGAGGCGCCGCCGCCGAGCAGGACCTCGATGCGCTCGACGTCGAGCAGCGACACGGGGATGTCGCCGTTGTGGTGCCCTGACTGGGCGTCGTTGAGACGGGCGCCGTTGACCAGCACGAGGGCCTGGCCGAAGCTGGCGCCGCGGATCGCGAAGTCGGCCTGGACACCGCGCGGACCACGCTCACGCACCTCGACGCTGGGGACCAGCCGCAGCGCGTCGATCGGCGTCGACAACGGAAGCCTCGCGAGATCTTCGCGGGTCAGGATGACGATGGTGCGCCCGAGGCTGCCGAGCGCGTCGGGTGAGACGGAACCGGTGACGACGACGGTCTCGCGGACGTCGGTGGACGCCGGCGCGGACGGCGGGGGCGCTTGCGCCTCGGCGGGCGACGCGCCGGCGCCGAGCAGCCCCGCCACCAGGGCGCGGCGCGCCGAAGTCCATAGTGCTCTTGTCATTGCGGGCAATGTTACCCTGTCCGTCATGCGCGCCATCCGTGTCGCGGCCTTTGGCGGGCCGGACGTCCTGACCCTCGCCGAGGTGCCCGATCCGCTGCCGGGACCGGGCCAGATCCGCCTGCGGGTCCACGCCGCCGGCGTCAACCCCGTCGAGGCCTACATCCGCTCCGGCACCTACGCCAGCAAGCCACCGCTCCCCTACACGCCGGGCAGCGATGCGGCCGGCGTGGTGGACGCGCTCGGCGAGGGCGTGACCGGCCGTGCCGTCGGCGACCGCGTCTACACCGCCGGCCCGATGAACGCCTCGACGGGCAGCTACGCCGAGCTGACCGTGACGGACGCCCGCAACGTCCATGCGCTGCCGCCGTCGCTCTCCTTCGCGCAAGGCGCCGCCGTCGGCGTGCCCTGCTCCACCGCGTGGCGGGCGCTCTTCCAGAAGGCGGGCGTCGTCACCGGAGAGACCGTCCTCGTGCACGGCGGCAGCGGCGCGGTCGGCACCGCCGCCATCCAGCTGGCGCGCGCCGCCGGCCTTATCGTGATTGCCACTGCCGGCAGCGCCAAGGGACTCGCGCTCGTCACCGAGCTGGGCGCGCATCACGCCGTCGATCACTCGCAGCCGGACTATCGCGCCGCGATCAAGGCGGCCGCGAGCGGCCGCGGGCCGGACGTCGTCATCGAGATGCTCGCCAACGTCAACCTGGCCCACGACGCCGAGCTGATCGCGGCGCGCGGCCGGATCGTCGTCATCGGCAGCCGCGGCTCGCTCGACTTCGCGCCGCGCCTGCTGATGGCCAAGGACGCCACCGTCGTCGGGATGGCGCTGGCGAACATGACCGCGGACGAGTGGCCAGCCGTGAACGCCGGTGTCCAGGCGGCGCTCGCGACGGGCACGCTGAAGCCCGTCGTCAACCGCGATC
Source organism: Vicinamibacterales bacterium (assembly GCA_963844435.1). Classification (GTDB taxonomy): domain Bacteria; phylum Acidobacteriota; class Vicinamibacteria; order Vicinamibacterales; family Vicinamibacteraceae; genus JBDSLU01. The sequence goes on from CAWJOG010000010.1 coordinate 176,099, forward strand.
TGCCGCTGGCCGACGCGCGCAAGGCCCACGAGGCCGTGATGAGCGGCGGCGCCGCCGGCAAGATCGTCCTCGTCCCATGAGCACCGTCACCCGCCTCTATGTCATCCGCCACGGCGCCACCACATTGAGCGCCGAGGATCGGTTCGCCGGCTCGGTCGATGTCGACATCTCGGACGAGGGACGCCGGCAGGCTGAGCGGCTCGGCGATCGGCTCGCCGACGACAAGGTCGTCGCCGTCTACTGCAGTCCGCTGCGGCGCTGCGTCGACACGGCCCGCTACGTCGCCCGCCCGCACGGGCTGACGCCGATCGAGCGCGACGGCCTGCGCGAGATCGCGCATGGCCGCTGGGAGGGCCTGCGCCGCAACGAAGTGGAGGCGCAGTTCGCCGAGGAGTACGCGGCGTGGGAGGCCGACCCGTTCACGTTCGCGCCGGAAGGCGGCGAATCCGGCCTGAACGTGCTGGCGCGGGCGCTGCCGGTGATCCGTGAAATCGTGGTCGCCCATCCGGGCGCCAACGTCGCGGTGGTCTCGCACAAGGCGACGATCCGCCTGTTGATCAGCAGCCTGCTCGGGTTCGACGCGCGCGGCTACCGCGATCGCCTCGACCAGAGCCCGGCCTGCCTGAACATCCTCGACTTCCGCGATACTGTCCGGGCCCGCCTGATGCTCTTCAACGACACGTCGCACTACACCGACCAGCCCACCCGGGCCCGCCACCAGCTCTCCAAGTGGTGGGACGAGTCGCGCCCCGACGGCCCGACGCGATGACGCGACTCCCGCCGCGGGACCCCGACGCGCGCCGGTCGGCGGGCGGTGCTCGCCCGCGCCGCCGGCCTCGCCGCCGCCGGCCTGGCGATCGATCCGGCGGGCACCGGCCGGCTGATGGCCGCGGTGCAGCGGGCCGCGCCGGCAGTCGACTGGATGTGGTCGGGCGCGATCACCTCGGGCAGCGCGCGGATCCGGGCCCGCGTCACGATCGAGGGCCCGGTGCGGCTGATCCTGACGCGCGCCGACGGACGCGACGCCAGTTCGCCGCGCCACGTGGCGCCGACGGGACCGCCGTCGGCCGACGGCGTCCACACCTTCGACGCCGACGGCCTGCAGCCCGACACCGCGTACCGCTACGCCGTCGAGACGGCAGCCGGTCGCGACGAGCGCACCGGCCATTTCCGCACCTTCGCCGACGGGCCGTTCTCGTTCGGCTTCGCCTTCGGCTCGTGCGCGACGACCGGCTCGAACAACGCGATCTTCGACGTCATCCGCGAGCGCAAGCCGCACTTCTTCCTGCACCTCGGCGACTTCCACTACGCCAACATCCCCGTCGACGATCCGTGGCGCTTCCGCGACGCCTCGAACCGCGTGCTGCGCTCGCCGCGCCAGTCGGCGCTCTATCGCGAGGCACCGATCGTCTACGTCTACGACGACCACGACTTCGGCCCCGACGATGCGGACGGCACGTCGGTGACGAAGGGGGCGGCGCAGCGGGTCTACCGCGAGCGGGTGCCCCACTATCCGATGCCGTTGTCGGCGGTGCCGCCCGGCGTGCCCGGCGCCGGTCCGCTCGGCCCCATCGCCCAGGCGTTCACGGTCGGCCGCGCCCGCTTCATCGTCACCGACACGCGGTCGGAGCGGACGCCGCCGCGCTCGGCCGACGCCGCCAGCCGCACGATGCTGGGCCACCCGCAGCGGCAGTGGTTCGTCGACGAGCTGACGCGGGCCGCCGACGAGAAGGCGCCGGTCGTGTTCTGGGGCAACTCGGTGCCGTGGATCACCAAGCTAGCATGCAGGCACCGGGCAGGGCTGGGAGCCGTACGCCCGCGAGCGCGCCGAGATCGCCGGCACCATCTCGAAGCTGGGCCTGACGTCGCGCCTGATCATGCTCAGCGGCGACGCGCACATGGCGGCGATCGACGACGGCACGAACAGCAACTACGTGGACGGGACAGCTCCGTCGACGCGCGGGTTCGTCGTGATGCAAGCGGCGCCGTTCTCACGCTTCACGCGCGCGAAAGGCGGCCCGTACAGCCACGGCCGCTCGATCCGCAACCACCAGTTCGGCTGGGTCGAGGTCAAGGACACCGGCGGCGCGATCACCGTCGAGCTCACGGCCCGCAACCAGGCCGGCCTGGTGATCCCCGGGCTTCAGCTGACGGTGAAGCCGACCTGACGTGGGCGACGTGGACGCCGTGATGGCGCTCATGAACGAGGACGACCGAAGAACAGCACGTAGCCGTCGGCGTCCTGGACTTCGAATCCACGCAGACCATCGTCGCCGTCGTCCTTGATTGGTTGAAAGAACTCGACGTCGCGCGACGAGAATTCGGCGGCCAACGCGTCCGGATCGGGGACATGGAGATACGCGTCCCAGCGGGCCCAGCCTTTCTTGACGTCTCGCGTGTAGTTCGGCATGTGGCTCGACACCAACGTCCTTGAGGATGATCATCGCGGCACCCCGCTTGACGATGCCGAAGAAGATGTCGTCGGGGTCGGGCCCTTGGAACGTGATGTCGAACCCGAGACGGTCGCGATAGAACGCCAGCGCGGCGGGGACGTTCCTGACGATGAAGAACGGTGCGATGCCGGTGATGTCTGGCTTGGTCATCTGAGTTCCACCCAGTCCTGACAACACTACGGCGTAATGACTCCTGACAGGACGCTGTCAGGAGCCGGCTGTCATCCTGCGCCTCGAAAGGAGACGGCTATGAAGCATCCCGTGATGTGGTTCGAGGTTCTCGGCAAAGATGCGGGCAAGCTCTGTCAGTTCTACGGTGGGCTCTTCGGCTGGTCGTTCGGAGGCGACCCGTCCAAGTACGGATTGGTGCAGTCGAACGGCCGCGGCATTCCGGGCGGGGTTGGCGTGAGCTATCCGGGCACGCGCGAGTGGGTCACCTTCTACGTCGAGACGCCCGACATCACCGCGTCGCTCGCCCACGTCGAGCGTCTGGGCGGACGCGTCGTCATGCCGCGCACCGTCATGCCCGACGTGACGCTCGGGATCTTCGAAGATCCCGAGGGGCACGCGATCGGTCTGGTCGAAGCACGGGCCGCCTGATGGCACAATCCTCCGATGCGTCGGGCCGATCGGCTGTTCCAGATCGTCAACGTGTTGCGGCGGCGCCGGACGGCGACCACCGCCACGCATCTTGCCGAACGGCTCGGCGTGTCGGAGCGCACGGTCTACCGCGACGTACGCGATCTGATCCTCGCCGGTACGCCGATCGACGGCGAAGCGGGCGTCGGCTATCGCATCCGTCCCGGCTACGACCTGCCGCCTCTCATGTTCGACCGCGATGAGATCCAGGCGCTCGTGCTCGGCGCGCGCATCGTGCGTCAGTTCGGCGATCCCGCGCTGGCGCGCGCCAGCGACGCGATACTCGGCAAGGTCGCGGCGATCGTCCCGAAGGATCTCGCGCCGCTCGTCGCCGACACGCGGCTGTTCGTGCCGTCGACAATCGGCGCCGGAACATCCGCCGATGCGCTGGGCTCGCGCGCGAAGCGTTGATCGCGCGCCGCAAGCTCGAGCTGTCCTACGCGAAAACCGACGGCGCCGCCACGAAGCGGACCGTGCGTCCGCTGGGGATCTTTTTCTGGGGCCGGACGTGGACGCTGGCCGCCTGGTGCGAACTACGTCAGGATTTCCGGAACTTCCGGCTCGATCGGGTCGCGGCGTCCACGATGCTCGATGAGACGTTCGAGGACGAGGCGGGCAAGGCGCTCCGCGACATGCTGGCGCGCTACGGCCCCGAAGCGGTCCGGCTGATCGACGGCTGACGTCCACCCCAGGCTACGGTGCGGTCGCGGGCTTCGGTGTGGCCGGCAGCGCGAGCACGCGGATCGAGGACGGACGATCCGCCGTGCGCCACACGCGGTGTGTCGCGCGCTGGAAGTCGCCGGCCTTTGCCGCCGGGATGTCCATGAACACCTGCGGGTTGCGATCGACCAGCGGGAACCACGAGCTCTGCACGTGGACCATCAGCCGGTGGCCGCGGCGGAACGTGTGCGCGACGTCCGGCAGGTCGAACGCGATCGCCGCCGGCTGGCCGGGCACGAACGGGACCGGCCGCTCGAAGCTGTCGCGGAACTTGCCGCGGAACGGCTCGCCGCGCACCAGCTGCTGATAGCCGGCGAGCCGTGCGCCCGAGGCACCCACCGGCGCCGAGGCGTCCTCGGGATACACGTCGATCACCTTGATCACCCAGTCGGCGTCGGTGCCGGTCGTCGAAACGTGCAGGGCGACGTGGATGGGGCCGACGACGGTCAGATCGTCGGCGAGCGGCGGCGTCTGGTAGACGAGCACGTCCGGCCGCGTCGCGGCGAAGCGCTGATCCTCGGTCATGTAGTCGCGGCGCATGCCGGTGCCAGGGTTCGGCACGTACGGCACAGGCCGGTCGGGATCGCTGACGTACTCGTCCGCCTTCGCCCCGGAGCCTTCGCTGTGGGCTTCGGCGCGACGGCCGGACGCCGGCGCGTCCGCGAGCGTCCCGCCGTCCGCGAGATAGAACGTGCGGGACGTCGCTTCGGCGGGCGGCCACGCCGGCGGCGTCCGCCACGCGTTCTCGCCGGTCACGAAGACCGCCGCCTCGGGCGCGTCCGCGAGCGGCGCGTCGCGCAGGTGGTGCTCGAAGAAGGGCCGCTCGAAGCGCTCGCGGTACTCGGCGCCGGTCTTCGCGCCGAAGACAAGCGCGCCGAGCTTGTCGCCATCGCCGCGCGACCAGCCGCCGTGCGCCCACGGGCCCATCACCAGACGGTTCGACGCGGACGGGCTCTGCCGCTCGATGGCGCGATAGATGCGCAGCGGCCCGGCCAGATCCTCGGCGTCGTACCAGCCGCCGACGGTCAGCACCGCCGGCGTGACGTCGCGCAGGTGCGGCGCGATCGCGCGCGACTGCCAGAATGCGTCGTAGGTCGGATGCGCGAGGTTGTCCTCCCAGTAGGTGTTGCCCGGCGGGAAACGCCGCGCGCTCCCTTCGCGCAGCCCGCCGAGACCGAGGTAGAACGCGTAGCCATCCTGGGTGCCGTAAGTGAACGGCGGGCGTTCGTCCTTCGCCGACGGACCGCCCCGCCGCGGGAAGAAGCCGGTGTAGAAGCTGAAGTTCGCCGCCAGCATGAAGGCGCCGTTGTGGTACGAGTCGTCGCCCAGGAACAGGTCGGCGATCGGCGCCTGCGGCGAGACCGCCTTGAGCGCCGGGTGCGCGCGCGGCAGCGCGGCGGCGGCGTAGAAACCGCCATAGGACACGCCCCAGAGTCCGACGCGCCCGTTGTGGCGCACGTCGCTCGCCAGGAGCCACGCGATCGTGTCGTAGGTGTCGGTGCTCTCGTCGACGTCGGTCGGTCCGGGCGACACCTGCGTGGGTCGCATCTCGACGAACTCGCCGCCGGAGCGGAACCGGCCGCGGACGTCCTGGTAGACGAAGATGTAGCCGTCCTTCTCGTACGCCGCGGACGGCCCGAGCGAGCGGCGATAGGTGTCGGGGCCGTAGGGATCGCTTCCGTACGGCGAGCGGGTCATCAGGATGGGGACGGCGCGACTGGTGTCGACCGGCGCGTAGACGATGGTGAACAGCTTCACGCCGTCGCGCATCGGGATCTCGACTTCCTGCTTGGTGTAGCGGGCGCGCAGGCCGGCGTCTGGCCCGCCCTGCACGAGGCCCACGGCGCTCAGCGCGGCGAACAGCAGCACCACTCTGGTCATCCCTGACAGCTTACAATTTCACGGTGGCGCCGCCCTCCCTCGCCGCGCTCGTCAACGTCGTCGGCTTCCTGCTGGGCACCGCGCTCTACGGGCTGCTGCTCGGCACGGTGCTGCGCACCGGCGCCGCGTCGCCGTCCGCGCGGGGCGCCCCGGCGCCGTCGCGGCTGCTCCTCCTGACGGCTGTGCTCGGCCTGACCTGGAACCTCGGCTCGCTCTGGATCCAGATCGTCGATCCGGCGCTCGCGACACCCGCCACCCGCGTCATCTTCGGCGCCGCCATCGGCGCGCTCGGTTTCCTGCCCGCGGTCGTCGTCCACTCCGTCCTGGCGCCGCTGCCCGCTGCCGACGGCCTCCGCGCCGACACGGCTCGTCCCGGCACGGCCTGGATCGGCGCGGCCTACACGCTCAGCGCCGTGGCCGCGCTCGTCCAGGCGATCGAGGCCGGCTCGGGCGCACCGCTGCCGGCTCCGGCCGGCCTGTGGCTCCTCACCGGCGGCTTCGTCGCGCTGGTCGCCGCCCTGCTCCTCCGCGCCCCGGTCGTGACGCGCGACGATCGGCCGCTGTGGGTGATGGCGCTGTCGATCTTCGCGGTTTCGGCGCTGCACCTCGGCCAGCACACCGGCCGCGAGGCCTGGACGACGGAGCTGGTGGGCCACCACGCGTCGATGCCGCTGGCGGTGGCCATCCTGCTCCGCGACTATCGCTTCGCCCTCGCGGACATCTTCCTGAAGCGGGCGCTGACGCTGACGCTCGTCGTGGTCGCGGTGGCGACGGCGCACGTGACGATCGGCCTGCGCTGGCTCGGCCCGAACACCGACGTCGCGGTCACGATCTACGTCGTCGTCCTGGTGCTGGCGGCGGTGCTGCTGCAGGAGCCGGCCCGCGCCTTCGGCGCCTGGGTGGTGGACACCGTGGTGCTGCGCCGGCCCGACACCTCGGCGGTGGTCCGCGCCGTCGAAGCCGAACTGTCCGCGATCACCGAGCCGGGTGCGATCCCGGTGGTGGCCGCGGCGCGGCTCGGCGCCGCGCTCGACGCGGCCTGGATCGAGGCGCGCGAGGTGGTCGGCCCGGTGCGGCCGCGGGACGTCGGGGCACGCGTCCTGGCCGGCGCCGACGCGGCGCGCTTCGCCGCGGACGCGAGGACACGCCGGCTGGACGGCGACGATCCGGACGCGCCGCCGCGCGCGCCGCTCGCCGCGCTCGTCGCGGTGCCGACGGTCGAGGCGCCGCTGCACGTCTGGTACGTCGGTCCACTCACCGGCGGGAGGCGCTGGCTGTCGGACGACGTGGCGCTGGCCGAATCCGTCGCCTTCATCGCCGCGCGCCGCCTCGACGCGCTCCGTGTCGCGGATGAGCGCTACGCGGCGGCGCTGCGCGAGCGGCAGATCGGTCAGCTCGCCACCGAGGCCGAGCTGCGCGCCTTGCGCGCTCAGCTCAACCCGCACTTCCTGTTCAACGCGCTCACCACGATCGGCTACCTGATCCAGGTCGCGCCGGCCCGCGCGCAGAGCACGCTGATGCGGCTCACGAGCCTGCTGCGCGGCGTGCTGCGGCGCAGCACCACCGAGTTCTCGCGCCTTGGCGACGAGATCGCGCTGGTGCAGGCCTACCTCGAGATCGAGGAGGCGCGCTTCGAGGAGCGCCTCCGCGTCCGCATCGCGGTCGACGCCGCGCTGCACGACGTGATGATCCCGTCGCTGCTGCTGCAGCCGCTGGTGGAGAACGCGGTGAAGCACGGCATCGCGCCGCTCGCCGCCGGCGGCGAGGTCGAAGTCCGCGCCGAGCTCTCCGATCCGCAGCCTGACGGCCACGCCGTCCTGCGCGTCACGGTGCGCGATTCGGGCGTCGGCCACGCCGCCCCGGGTCCGTTCGATCCGCCCGGCGAGGGCCTCGGCCTCGCCAACGTCGCGCAGCGGCTGCGGGCGCATTTCGGCGACGCGGCCTCGTTGACGATCGACGGCACGCCCGGCGCCGGCACGATTGTGCGGCTGGCCCTGCCGGTGCGCGCGTCGCGGCCGGACCTCGCCGCGCCCGTGGCCGCGCGGAGGCTCGAATGAGCGCGGCGCCGCTCCGCATCGTGCTCGCCGACGACGAGCGTCCTGCCCGCCTCGCGCTGGCCGGGATGGTGACGCGCTGCCCGGACGTCGCGATCGTCGGCGAGGCGGCGAACGGCGCCGAGGCGATCGCCGTGATCGAGCGCGAGCGGCCGGACCTGGCCCTGCTCGACCTGCAGATGCCGGAGGTGGACGGCCTCGGCGTCGTCCGCCTCCTCCAGCCCGCGTGCCTGCCGCTGATCGCGTTCGTGACCGCGTTCGACGAGTTCGCCGTGCAGGCGTTCGAGCTGAACGCCGTGGACTACCTGCTCAAGCCGGTCGAGCCCGGCCGCCTCGCCGCCACCATCGAGCGCGCCCGCGCACGAGTCGCCGGGCCGGCGACGACGCTGCCGGAGGCGGAGCGCGTCCGCGCCGCGGCCGAGGCGATCGAGACGCGGCAGACGACGCGGCTCACGCGGATCCCGGTCCGGCGCCGCGACGACATCCTGCTCCTCCCAATCGGGCAGATCGCGTCGTTCGTCGCCGAGGGCGAGCTGGTCCACGTGACGACGCTCAAGGGCGAGCGCTTCGTCGTCACGCACGCGCTGAAGGACATCGAGGCCCGGCTCGATCCGGCGCGGTGGGTGCGCCTCGAGCGCGGCGCGATCGTCGCCCTCGACGCGATCGCCAAGGTCAGCCCGTTGCCGGGCGGCCTCTATCTCGTGGCGCTGACCAACGGCCAGGAAGTGCGGGCCAGCCGCATGCACTCGCGCGTCCTGCGCGACCAGTACCTACGCCTGTGATTTTCTTGTTGGCGGCGGTTCCCCTCAGGGCGAACGCGTCGATCATCATGTCGCCCTCTTCGCAGCGAACCGCTCCCGCATCATCGCGTTGACCTGCTCCGACTGTCCGCGCGGGATGCTGAGCGACCGCCAGCGATCGTTCGCGACGTGCTTGGCCAGGAGCACGATCTGGCCGACGTGGCTGGCCGTGTGGGCCAGCGAACGAAGCGCGGCGCGCGTCACGGTGTGCGGCTCGGCGCGGATGACGACGGTGCGCGACAGGTCCTCCGGCGTCATGCGATCGAGCGTCTCCAGCAGGCAGCTCCAGCCGGCCTCCCAGCGCGCCATGAGCGCCGCGCGCGTGTCGTCCGGCTCGAGCTCGAACTCGCGGTCGCGCTGGCGATCCGGCTTTTCGCCGTCGGCGGCGTAGAAGTCCGTCCAGCGCGATCGCAGGTTGCTGGCGACGTGCTTGACGATCAACGCGAGGCTGTTCGATTCGGCATCCAAGGTGAAGACGAAGCCGGCATCGTCGACCTGGGCCAGGGCCTGATCGGCCAGCTCACGGTAGCGGCGCGCTTCGCCGCGCAGCTCGTCGATGAAGAGCGCCTCGTGGGTCGTCGGCTGGGTCATGCGACAGTATCGCGCCGGCGATCCGAACCTGCCAGCTCGACATGGAGAGATCAAGAGATCAGGGGTACACTGAGATGGTCATGTGGTTCGATTCGCGCAAACTCAAGCTGCCGACCGCGGCCGACGCCCTGCCAGGGCGCGGCACCGCGATGATGGTGCCGGCGACCCATCACGTCACGGGCGCACGGCTGGAACCGCCCTTCCCGGCCGGAGCCGAGATCGTGCTCTTCGGGATGGGGTGCTTCTGGGGCGCCGAACGCAAGTTCTGGACGATCGCGGGGGTGTTGTCGACGGCCGTCGGCTACGCCGGCGGGCTGACGCCGAACCCGACCTACGAGGAAGTGTGCTCCGGCGGCACCGGCCACACCGAGGTCGTGCAGGTCGTCTACGATCCCGCGGTGGTGTCGTTCGCCACGCTGCTCAAGACGTTCTGGGAGAACCACGACCCGACGCAGGGCATGCGCCAGGGTAACGACGTCGGCACGCAGTACCGCTCGGCGATCTACGCGACGACGCCGGCGCAGCTCGCCGAAGCCAAGGCCTCGAAGGACGCCTATCAGCAGGCCCTGCTCGCCGCCGGCCACGGCGCCGTCACCACCGAGATCGCCGGCGCGCCGACGTTCTACTACGCCGAGGGCTACCACCAGCAGTACCTGTCGAAGAACCCGCGCGGCTACTGCGGCATCGGTGGAACCGGCGTCTCGTGCCCCGTGGGCGTCGCCGCCGTCGGCGGAGGCGCGTGAGCGTCGCGACGACCATCCTCCTCGACCGGCTGTCGTCGCTCGTCGCGCTCTTCGGCCGCGGCAGCCTGGATCTGCCGGACGGGACGCTCACCCACGACACCGTCTTCCGCCTGAACGGCGTCGCCTACGACAGCACGCTCGGGCGCCCGGCCGGCGATCCGCTGGCGCGCCTGGTCGGCCGCGGCGCGGGCGGCTATCGCTTCCTGGTCAAGGCGCTGCGCTTCGCGCTGCCCGATGCCCGGCTGGAGATCGGCGCGCTCGAGCGCACCAGCCTCGAAGCGGGCTGCCGGCTGGCCGGAGACGGCCGCCTCGCCGGCACGCTGCGCGGCACCGGCGAGGCGTTCGCGGCAGAGGTCGATCTGGCGTTCACCTTCGACGACCTCGGCCGGCTGAGTGCGATCGACGCCGGACTGGAACCGGCGCAGGTGGCGCGCATCCAGACGGCGCGCCTGGCCGAGGCCACTGCGTGACCGCGCGCGCCCGCATCCGGCTGATGTGGGTCGGGACGGTCGTCGCGGCGACCATCGCCGTCGCCGCACCGGCGCTCGCCCAGGCGCCGGGTCCGCGCCCCCCGCACCCGCGCCTCCGCCAGCGGGCGCACCGGCGGCGCCTGCGCCGACGCCCGCCGAAGCCGCGGCCGCGACGCCGACGGTGCCGACGGCCACGCCGCCGCCGCACGATCCCGCGTTCGCCGCGTGGCTCGCCGCGCTGCGCGGCGACGCCCTCGCCGCCGGCATCCGCCCGGCGACGATCGACGCGGCGTTCGCGACCATCGTCGCGCAGCCGGTCGTCCTCGAGCGCGATCGCAGCCAGGCCGAGTTCACGCTGTCGCTCGGCCAGTACGTCGCTCGCCGCCTGACGCCGGCGCTGCTGCGCCTCGCTCGCGACCACGCCAGGCGCGAACAGCGGCTCCTCGCCCGCGTCGAGCGCGCGCACAAGGTGCCGAAGTCGATCCTCGTGTCGGTGTGGGGGCTCGAGTCGAACTTCGGCCGGTTCGCCGGCGTGCGCCCGACGGTGCCGGTCCTGGCGACGCTCGCCTACGACGGCCGCCGCGCCGCGCTGTTCCGCGGCGAGCTGCTCAATGCCCTGCGCATCCTCGACCGCGGCGACATCGAGCTCGACCGCCTGAAGGGCTCATGGGCCGGCGCGATGGGCCAGCCGCAGTTCCTGCCCTCGAGCTACCTGAAGTTCGCGCAGGACTTCGACGGCGACGGCCGCCGCGACATCTGGACGTCGCTGCCCGACGTGCTGGCGTCGATCGCCAATTACATGGCCTCGAACGGCTGGGTGCACGGCGAGTCGTGGGGGCGGCGGGTGAAGCTGCCGCCCGACTTCGACGCGCGGCTGGGCGCGAAGGCGCCGCTGCGCAGCGAAGGCTGCCGCGCAGTCCGGCAGCTCACCGAACCGATGCTGCTGAACGAGTGGCGGGCGATCGGGGTCCGCACGGCGAAGGGCACGCCGCTGCCGAGGGCGGCGCTGGCCGCGTCCCTGCTGCGCGTCGACCAGGAGACGTTCCTCGTCTACCGCAACTACGAGACGCTGCTCACCTACAACTGCGCCCACTCGTACGCGATCGCGGTGGGGCTGCTGGCCGATCGCCTCGACGGCCGGCTCGAGAGCTGGCCGGCCGCGAAGAAGGCGGCCAGGCCGGCGCGCACGACCAAGCGCACACCGGTGAAGAAGCCGGCGCCGAAGCGCCCCTGACCGGGCGCGCCGCTACTTCCGCCGCGCCTGCCGCGGGGGTGGCGCGAGCGTCTTCAACAACTGAATCTGGCCGGCGTGGTACAGGTCGTGGGCGGCGGCGCCGCGGATCGTCCAGGCGGCCGGCTTGCCGCCGACGGGGCGCACGAGGTCGGCGTCGTCGAGCGCGGCCACCATCGCCCGCAACTGGCGGTGCTGGTCGGCGAGCAGGTCGAGGTCCGCCTGCCAGCGCTCGGGGTTGAACAGCCCCTCACGCGGAAAGAAGTTGCTGCCGGCGAGCGGGAACCCGCCGCGCGGCGCACCGCTCACCCGCTTGCGCACCACGTACTTCCAGTAGGCGGCGTGGACGACCAGCTCCCAGACGTTGTGCCGGCCGGGACCGGGGCGCCAGGTGACCTGATGCGGCTCGATGGTGCGGACCGCGCCGCGGAGGTTGGTGCCGTGCCAGGAGCGCCGATCGTAGGCCTCGTCGAGCAGCGCGAGGAGCGCTTCGATGGGCGCGGCACTCACCTGCTGCCCACCGGTCGCCTCGCGCGCGATGCCGTCCGCTTCGATTCGGCGATCGCGATGACGTGCTTCATGCCGCGAATGTAGAGGACGCCGTCGGCGATCGCCGGCGTCGCCATCAGCACTTCGCCGACCGGGTTGGTCGCGAGCAGCTCGTAGGTGCGGCCGGCCTTGACCACGAACACGTCGCCGTCCTCGCTGGTCAGATAGATCTTGCCGTCGGCGGCGACGGGCGAGGCGCTGAACGCGCCGCCCTTGCCGCCGAGCCGTTCCTGGTAGAACCGCTCGCCGGTCTTGGCGTCGTAGGCCGCCAGCGTGCCGTTGTTGAGGACGACGTACAGCAGGTCGCCGTAGACGATCGGCGTCGGCATGTACGGGCCGCCGCGCTTCGTGCTCCAGGCGATGGACGGCGAGCTGGTGGCGTCGCCGGCAAGCGTGAGATCGCCGCGGCCGCCCGGCTTGATCGCGAAGATCGGCTGCACGCCGCGATACCCGTTGGTGACGATGACCGTGCCCGGGCCGGCGATGGGCGTCGGCACGGTGACCTCGGAGTTGCCGGTCAGGCGCCACAGCTCCTTGCCCGTGGCCGGGTCGTAGCCGCGGATCGCGTTCGTGCCCTGCGTGACCAGCTCGGTGTGGCCGTCCATCTCGATCACCGTCGGGGTCGACCACGACGGGATCTCGTCGCGGCTGGTCCGCCACGCCGGCTTGCCGGTCGTGACGTCGAACGCCGCCACGAACGAGTTCTGCTGGATGTCGCACTGCACGATGACCAGGTTCTTCCAGATGATCGGCGAGCTGGCGACGCCCCACTCGTAGTCGGGATCGTAGAACCAGCCGGCATTGAGCACGCCGAGGTCCTGCTTCCAGAGCAGGGCGCCCTTCATGTCGTAGGCATAGAGCCCTTCCGAGCCGAACGACACCACCACGTGAGTGCCGTCGGTCACCGGCGTCGGCGACGCCTGGCTCGACTTCGGGTGCCGCTTGGTCCTGGGCACGCCCTCGTGCGCGACCTTGTCCCACAACACCTTCCCCGTCTTGCGGTCGAGGGCGATGAGGCGCCAGACGTGCGGGCCGACGTCCTTGGCTGGTTCGACGTCGCCGTAGAGGCCGTGCCTGAAGCCGGCGTTGGGATCGCTGCTGACGGCCGTCGACACGAAGAGGCGGTCGCCCCAGACGATCGGACTCGACACGGAGATGCCGGGAATCGGCGTCTTCCACAGCACCGCGGTGTCGTTCGGCACGTTCCACGACGTCGCGACGGGCGCGGCCCCGACGGCGACGCCCGACGCCTGGGGCCCACGGAACGACGGCCACTGCTGCGCGCCCGCCGGAATGGCGATCGTGAGCAGCGCCAGCGCGGCTGCCAGCCGGCCCGGCAGCGGAAGTGCCACTGTGTTCACGCTCATTTCGAAACTCGCTTGTAGACGGCGGGCACGCCGGTCTGGTTCACCACGGTCAGGCTCGTGGCCTGCTCGCCTTCGATCGCGAATCGTCACGCCGAGGCCCGGAATCGATTCGACGGCAAAGCTGGTCTCGCTGCGCGGCGAGAGCGTCAACGGCTGGTTGCCGCCGAGGGTGGCGATCAACGCGCCGTCCTTGAGCGCCAGGACGACGTCCTGGCGGCCGTCGTTGTAGGTCCCCGGATAGCGGGCGAGCTGCGCCGGCGTCAGGGTCGCGACGACAGGCATGGTCGCGCCGGCCTTCTCGAGGGCGGCGGCAATCTCCGTCTTGCCGTCCTTCTTCGCGGCGGCCAGCGAGTCGTTGAGCAGCGCCGGCGGCAGCCCGCCAGCTCGAGGATCACCTGGAGCATGCGCACGTCGTCGCCGCCGATGGCGGCGCCCAGGGCGCGCTCGCGGCCCTTCGCGCCTTTCTCGAGCAGCAGCTTCACCACCTCGGCGTGCTCGGGGCGCCGCGTCTGCGCGGGCGAGGACGCCCAGCCGAGCGAGGACTGGTTGTAGAAGCTGTCGGTGGCGTCGGGGTTGGCGCCTTTCGCGAGCAGCAGCCGCACGACCTCCACGTGGCCGCGATCGGCGGCGAACGACAGCGCGGTGCGGTTGTAGCGGAACGGCGTGTCGACCGCGACGCCGGCGGCGAGCGCTTTCTCGACGGCGGCGGCGTCGCCCTTGCGCACGGCGTCGAGGTAGGCCTCGGCCTCCGGGCTGGGAGCGATCGTGGCGGACGCGGGCGCCGGCTTCGGCGCCGGGGCCTGCGCGCCGGCGGCGCTGTGTGACGGGATCGTGACGAGGCTGGCGGCCAGCATCGCCATCCAGCAGGATCGTGTCGGCATCGGGGCAGGCTACAAGAAACGCGGCTCACAAGCCAAGACGGCGAGCGAGGCGGCGCAGCCGCCCGCGCAGCCCGCCCAGCTCCATCTGCGCGAAGATCGACGCGGCGTACAACGGCGACAGCGGCGCGCCGACGACACGCACACGACCGGCGCGGATGGCTTCGCAGATCGCGTTCGCGGCGTCGGCGTCGGGCATCTCCGCCGGCAGATCGACATCGACTTCGCTCCACGTCAGTCCCAGCTGGATGAGCCGATGCACGTCGCCGTTACCGACGAGCGGCCGGCCGTTGGCTTCCGCCCATGCGATGGCCGCGCGGTTCCAGTCGAGGGCGCGTACGTGCAGCGCGTTCACCTCGATGGCGTCCCAGAGCGGCGCGAAGGCATCGAGGCGACGCCGCCCCAGCGCCGACGCGATCGGGTAGCAGGGGTGCGGCGCCACGACCAGGCCATGCGGGTGCGCGGCCTTCAGCGCCGCGATGTCCTCGAGCCGGTGCACGGCCATCGCGGCCGCGGCCGGAAAGTTGATGAGCAGGACGTGCGCCCGCTGGACCGTGCGCTCGACGCCGGGCAGGAGACGGACGCCGTGCTGCCGGGCGAACGCGGCCAGCGGCGCCGGGTCGAACACGGCGTCGTGCAGGGTGATCGCGATCGCGCCGTAGCCGAGCGCGGCGGCGCGGACGATCAGATCCTGCGCCGTGAACGGCACGCGATCGGATGGATCGTCCGCGGTGTGCGCGTGCAGTTCGACCCGGATCATGGAGTGGCGACGCGCCGCAGATCGAGGGCCAGGTCGTCCTTCCACGCCGGCATGCGTCAACGGCGCCACGCCGCCGGCGTGCTGCCGGATCAGGGTGTCGATGGTCTGGCCGGTCTCCGGATCGATCCACGAGCCGGCCCACGTGCCGGGCGGCAGCGTCACCTGCAACGTGCTCGACGCGGTCGCCGCCGGCACGTCACGGCGCGGCCCGGTCGACCCGAAGTCGTGGTCGATCGCCGCCTCGTCGCGCGAGAACCACGGCTCCCCCAGGTCGACGCCTCGAAAGTAGTCCGCGCGTAAACCCGCGCGCCGCTCGCTGCCGTCGGCGCGGACGCGCCACGCCCCGGCCGGAACGACCTCGCGCACGCCGTCGGGGCGGGTCCATTCGAGCCGCATCACGCCGGCGCCGCCGTTGTAGAAGTACTCGGCCGTGATGACCTGTTCACGCCCGGCGTCCCACTCGACCGACACCGTGTCCGTCTTCGTGCCGTGGTCGGTCCAGTCCTCGAGCAGCACGCGGCCACCGGCGACGAGGCGCACGCCGTCGTTGGACGTGACGTGAATCTGATACTTGCCGCTCGCGGGCGGCACCAGCAGACCCCGCCACCGCGCGGAGAACGACGAAGGGCTCCGCTGGCGCCGCAGATAGACGCCGAACGCGTCGTCGCCCTGCGCGAGCACCTGCACCGAGCCGCCGTCCGGCACGCCGCCCACCACCAGCTCGGGCGCCGGCCGCAGCTTCACCAGATCGAAGCGATCCATGAACCGGCGCAGGACGCCGAGTTGCCGCCGCAGCGCGACGCCGCCGCCGCCCGGCTGCGTCGCCGGGAACACGAACGTGCCGTCTTCGCGGCCCTACCGTGAACGAGTAATCGAGGTTGTTGTAGAGGCCGCCGCCCGCCAGGATGAAATCCCAGCCCTCGGTGCGGTAGGCCAGATCCGCGGTGCCGCGAAAGCCGGTCTCGTTGTCGCCGATCAGGCGGCCGAGGTGCGCGTTCCAGGCGATCGTGTCGGGCGGCGTGGCGTAGTGGAAGTTGAAGATCGAGATGGCCGGGTGCGGATCGACGACGCGCTTGCCCTGGTTGGAGACGTTCTGCGAGAGCAGGACCGGTTGCGGCAGCTTCGCCACCGCATCCGCCGCGACCGTCGTCATGCGCCGCTGCCAGTCGTCCGGTACCTGCGTCGCGTAGGGCTCGTTGCAGATCTCGACGTAGACGTTGTCGAAGCCGGCGACCGCCGCGACGAGGTGGCGCGCGACGGCTTCCTGGACGGCCAGCAGCGGACCGCTCTTGTCCAGGGTGAGGACATCCTCCCGCCGGATCGGCGGGAAGCCGTTCACGTTGTTGGCCGGGTTCAGCGGGCTGACCGCCCACATCGAGTCCTCGTAGAGCGGGCAGAACAGCACGAGCTCGACGATGATGCCGCGCGCCGATGCCTCCTTCAGCACGTCGCGCAGCCGCGTGACGTAGGCCTCGTCGAAGCGCGTCAGGTCGAATTTCGCGCCACCGTCGGCGTAGCCATCGGTGGTGCTGCGCGCCCACGGGCTGATGAAGCGCCCCTTCGCCGGATCGAGCGTGTTGGCGGCGATGCCGAAGTTGCCGCCGGTCTCGACGTAGGTGCCCGAGAAGATCCGCGTGCCGTTCAGGCCGTCGGCCTTCAACGTGTCGAAGTAGCGACGGTAGTCGAAGTCGAGGTTGAGGACGGCGCCGTAGTGCTCACCGGACGTGATGACGACCGTCGGCCGGCCACGGAACTGGAAGTAGCGCGGGTTGTCGGGATGGAGCCGGAGGGTCGCGCCTGTGGCCCCACCCGCCGCAGCCGGCGCCGGCGGCGCCTGTCCGTGCGCACCGGTCGACGGCATGAACGCGGCCCCGGCCGCCAGCGCGATCCCCAGGAACCCCGCCCATCTGGTCTGCCTCGTGGTCAAATGTAGCGCTCCTGGTGCCCTCGCCCACCCGTCCCGACGTCGAACGCTGCGGAACCGGCTGAACATGCTGGTGCTCGTCGTCCCCGGCCAGTTCTTCTCGCTCGTGGCCATCTACTGGCTGCGCTTCGTCCGCGTTCCGGCCGTTCGCACATCGCCGGCACCATCACCAACGAGCGCTGGCACACGGCCTGGCTGCTGCTCGGGCTGGTCACGATGGCCTCGGCGCTGGCGACCGGTCAGCATGGATGGGCGATCGCGATCACCATCTTCAACGTCGCGTTCAACCTGTATCCGGTGTGCCACCAGCGCTACAAGCGGGCCCGGCTGCGGACCGCCGCGGACGTCACCGCCGCTACTTCTTCTGCGCGCGCTGCGCCTTGAGCTCGGCCAGCTTCTTCGCCAGGTAGTCCTCGTATTCCTTCTTGAGCGCGGGATCGCGCGGCGAGCCGTAGATCTCCTGCGACTTGTACTTGCCCTCGTCGAACTTGCGCTTCGTCCACTCGTCGTGGATGTGCGTCTCGTCGGCGCGGTCGAGGATGCCCTGCACGAGCGACGGCGGGATGAAGTAGACGCCTTCGCGATCGCCGAGGACCAGGTCGCCTGGGCTGACGGTCGCTTCGCCGATCCGGATCGGGATGTTGATGCCGGTCAGCATCACCTCGCGGATCGGGGTCGGGTGCGCGTGGCGGTAGTAGGCCGGCATCTTGATGTCGGAGAGCCCCTCGAGGTCGCGCACGGCGCCGTCGACGACGAGCCCGGCGCCCCTGGTCGCCTTGTCGACGTAGTAGAACAGGTTGTCGCCGACGATGGTCCCTTCGGCGCCCTTGCCGAACACGTCGGCGACGAAGACGTCGCCGGGCTGCAGCTGATCGAGCGCGTACTGATGGGTGTAGGACGCGATCCCCGCCTTGGTGGCGCTGGCGGTCAGCGCGCCCATGATGTCGGGGCGCGTCGGCATGAACTGGGCGGTGAAGGCGCGGCCGGCCATCTTGGTGCCCGGGTGCAGCAGCTGGAACCCGTCGGCCCATTGGTTGCGGTAGTTCTTGCCCGGCAGGACTGCCCACACGTCCTCGGCCGACAGGCCCTTGGCCTGCTCGACGAGCGCGTCCGGAATCTTCGGACGGCCGTCGGGGAAGCGCTCGAACGGATTGTCCGCGGTGATCTCGACGACCTGCTCGCGCGTGAGCTTGAAGAGCTGCGCGTCGACCAGCGCCGCTGTCAGCAGGAGCGCCGCGCCGGCGCCCAGGGCCCGGCGCATCGTGGCCCGCCCAACCGAACGACTCATGCTCGACTCCTGTGCTGTGGGACTGGAACCTGCCCCGGTGCGCCGGAGCTTAGCACCGTTCCGCGCCCTGACGGCTCAGCGGATGACGGCCAGCGGGGACCCGATCCACCACGTCACGCCGTTCGGATCCACGACGCCCCCGACGCGATGGCCGTAGGGCTTGTCGGTGGGCACCGACTCCGACGTCCCGCCCGCCGCGAGGGCGCGATCGTAGGTCGCGTCGACGTCCTCGACCCACAGGTAGATCGCCGCCGCGCGCGGCTCGAACGCCCCGCCGGCCTGGCCGAGCATCACCAGCGAGTCGCCGATCTGCAGCTCGGCGTGCATCACCGAGCCGTCCTCGCCGCGGTGGCACACCGTCTCCCGCGCGGCGAACGCCTTGGACAAGAACGCGATCTCGGCGTCGGCGTCGCGGACGACGAGGTACGGCGTGACCGTCCGATACGTGCTCATCGGATCGGCGCGGTGCTCGAGCATCGTCGCGAGGGCGTCCATCTGCGTCGACCAGCCATGCTCGATGCGGTCGACGTGCGGCGCCCAGCGCGGCTCCATCTCGTGGGTCAGCGTCAGCTCGCACCCATCCTCGACGGCGCGGATCTCGATGTGGACGCGCGACTGATCCGCCTGCGGCGGCGTGCTCCAGCTGAACGCCAGCCGGCGCGGCCGCTCGAGCTCCAGGGTACTCGCCGGTGTGCGTCACGTCGGCGCCGGCACGACGCTGGGCGATGGAAAAGCGGCCGCCGACCCGGGGATCGATCTCGATCCGGTGCGTCTCGCCCATGCCGGGCGCGAACCACTGGCGAATCTTGGCCGGGTCGATCAGCGCGTCGAAGACGTCCTCGGCCTGCGCTCGGAAATGACGGCGGATGCGGGCGCGGACGGCGGGTGCGGTAGACACGAGCCACCTCCTGGTTCCGCGGCCGCGCTCTCACCCGCGGGCCACTTCCCGCGTGCCGGCGCCATCGCTACCGAAGACAGTAGAGCTTCGTCAGCGTGCGGACATACAGACGATCGCCTGCCGCGGCCGGCGAGGCAAGCGTCATCTCGCCCAGCTGGTTGTGCGCCAGCTCGTCGTAGCGATCGCCAGTGCCGAGCACGAACACGTCGCCGTCCTCGCTGGCCACGTAGACCCGTCCGCCGCTCCCGATCGGCGAGCTCGAGAAGGTGTGTCCCCCGCCGCCGATGCGCGCCTTGTAGACCTCGGCGCCGGTCGCGGCGTCCGCCACCTGCAGCACGCCGTTGTCGTTCACCGCATAGATCCGGCCGCGGTAGGCCAGCGGCGACGGCGTGTAGCCGGTGAAGCGCGGCAGCGACCACGCGATCGACGCGCTCGACGTCTCGCCGTCCTTGAGCGTGATGTCGCCCGTCGCGCCGGGCCGCACGGCGAACAGCGGCCGGTTGGCCTCGCCCTGCGATCCGGATCCGACGTAGAGGAGGCCGCCCGAGACGATCGGGCTCGGCGTCGACTGGCGGAAGCCCTTGGCCCGCCACAGCTCCTTGCCATCGAGGCCATAGCTGATGACGAAGCCGCGGCCGATGGTGACGATCTCGGTCCGCTTGTCGTGCGTCCAGATCAACGGCGTCGCCCAGCCGGAGGCGAGGCGTGAGTCGAGATCGGTGCGCCTGACCGTCCAGATCTCCTTGCCGGTCTTCGCGTCGAGCGCGACGAAGAACGACTCCCCGTCGTTGTCGTGGAGCTGGTAGACGCGGCCGTCGTGGACGACCGGCGACGAGGCCGTCCCGAAGTCCAGGTAGATCGGCTGCGGCTTCCACGTCCGCGACCAGAGCAGCGTGCCGTCGAAGGTGTAGCAGAAGACGCCGACGTTGCCGCCGAACGAGGCGTAGAGGCGTTCGCCGTCGGTGGCCGGCGTCTCGGACGCGTAGGTGTTCTTGCGATGGCGTCCGCCGGGCGGCGGACCGCGGTGCGCCTCGCGCTGCCAGACGACCTTGCCCGTCTTCGTGTCGAGCGCCGCGACGACGTAGCTGATCGTGCCCGACTCGCTCGCCAGCTCGATGTCGCGCGCCACCAGCTTCTTGACGATCTCGTCCTCGGACAGCCCCTGCTTCTCGAGCTCGGCGGCGTAGTCGTTGCCGAAGATGCCCTTGCCTGGCGCCTTGAAGGCGTTGGTGTTCACGGCGGAGGTCACGAACACCCGGTCGCCCCAGACGATCGGCGACGACCAGCCGCGGCCGGGCAGATCGGCGGTCCAGGCGACGTGCTCGGTCGTCGACCACGAGACGGGCAGCGTCGCGTCGTCGGCGATGCCGGCCCCGTTGGGGCCGCGGAACTGCGGCCACGCGGCCGGACTCGCGGCACGCACCGCGGGAACGAGGACCACGCCGGCGAGGACCAGGGTTGCGAGGATGCGCATGGCCGGATCCTACCGTCGATGGAACTGGCGCGGACGCGGCTTCGTCACACCGCCGTGTCGTTCCGGCCCACCCGTTAACCTTCGCCGCCCGCGTCCGTAGCAACCGTCATGAGCCTGCTGCAGGACCTGCGCTTCGCGCTGCGCCTCCTCGTGAAGGATCGCTGGTTCAGCGTCGTGGCGATCACGGCCCTGGCCCTGGGCATCGGCGTCAACGCCACGGTGTTCACGCTGGTCAACGCCGTCCTGATCCGCGGTCTGCCCTTCCCCGAGGCCGACCGGCTCTATGTCCTCGGCGTCAAACGAGCCGACGTCCAGCTTCGGCGGCGAGCCGATCTCGCGGCCCGATCTCCTCGACTGGCGCGCCAGCACGACGTCGTACGAAGGCCTGGCCGGCTTCCTGCGCGGATCGATGACCGTGAGCGACGCGCGGACGTCCCCCGAGGACACGCCAGGTGTCTGGGCCACCGCCGAGATCTTCGACCTGCTGCGCCAGCCGATGCTGCTCGGCCGCGGCTTCCGGCGCGGCGACGACGCGCCGGGCGCCGAGCGTGTCGTGATCCTCGGGCACGCCCTCTGGCAGTCGCGCTACCGCGGCGATCGCGGCGTGCTCGGCCTGCCCATCCGCGTCAACGGCGAGCCGGGGACGGTCATCGGCGTGATGCCGCCCGGCATCAAGTTCCCGACCAACGCCGAGCTCTGGGTGTCGGCGATCCCGCTGCCGGACCAGATCGCCCGCCGCGACATCCGCAACTACACGGTGTTCGCCCGCCTGAAACCCGGTGTCACCGCCGCGCAGGCGCAGGCCGAGCTCGACGGCGTCGTCAAGCGCCTGGCCGCAGCCTATCCGGCCAGCAACAAGGAGCTCACCGTCGGCGTCGTCCAGACGTTCAACGAACGCTTCAACGCCGGCCCGGTCCGAATCGTGTTCCTGACGCTGATGGGCGCGGTCGGCTTCGTGCTGCTGATCGCGTGCGCCAACGTCGCCAACCTGCTGCTGTCGCGCTCGACGGCCCGGGCGCGCGAGGTCGCGGTGCGCTACGCGATGGGCGCCACGCGCTGGCGCGTCGTGCGGCAGCTGCTGGTCGAGAGCCTGCTGCTCGCCGCCGCCGGCGGCGTCATCGGCCTCGGCATCGCCATCATCGGCACGCGGCTGTTCGATCGCGCCGTCGCCGACGTCGGCAAGCCGTACTGGATCCAGTTCACCATCGACGGCGTCGTCATCGCCTACCTGGTGGCGATCTGCGTCGGCACCAGCCTGATCTTCGGGCTGGCGCCCGCGCTGCAGGTGGCGCGCACGTCGGTCGGCTCGATCCTCAAGCAGGGCGGCCGCGGCAGCACCGGCTCCCGGCAGATGCGCGGCTTCTCGTCGGCGCTGGTCGTCCTCGAGCTCGCCCTGACGCTGGTGCTGCTCGTCGGCGCCGGTCTCATGGCCCGCAGCTTCATGGCGCTGACGGCCGTGAACACCGGGATCAAGCCGGACCACCTGGTCGCGATGCGCATCAACCTGCCCCGCGCCAACTACCCGACGGCGGAGGTGCGGGCGCAGTTCTTCGAGCGGTTGACGCCGCGGCTCGCCAGCCTGCCCGGCGCCGATGCCGCGGCGGTGACGACGAGCGTGCCGCCGTTCGGGCTATGGACCCGCGAAGTGCTGGTCGACGGCCGGCCCGACGCCGGCCGCGGCAAGCGGCTCGAATCCGGCTACGTGATCATCAGCCCGTCGTTCTTCGACACGGTCGGCGTGCCGATCCGCCGTGGCCGCGGCTTCGACGCCCGCGACGGCGGCAAGGGCGCCGAGGTGGCGATCGTCAACGAGCGCTTCGTGGCGCGCCACTTCTCCGGCGCGGATCCGATCGGCCGCCGTATCCGGATGCCGGACGACGACCCAGCCGACGACACGGGGTGGCTCACGATCGTCGGCGTCAGCCCGGACATCCGGCACGGCAACCCGCGCGACCGCGACCTCCCCGACGTGGCCTACGTGCCGGTCAAGCAGGTCGGCCCGGGCGGCGCCGCGGTGATCCTGCGCAGCCGGCTCGACCCGGCCGGGCTCGTGGCCACGGTCCGCCGCGAAGTCCAGCAGATCGATCCCGATCAGGCAGTCGCCAACCCGCAGACCGTCGACCAGATGCTGACGCAGGCGTCGTGGCCGTTCCGCGTCTTCGGCACGTTGTTCGGCATCCTGGCGTTCATCGCGCTCACGCTGGCGTCGGTCGGCCTCTACGCCGTCATCGCCTACTCCGTCTCGACGCGGACGCAGGAGATCGGCGTGCGCATGGCGCTCGGCGCCGGCCGCGGCACCGTCGGCTGGCTGGTGCTGCGGCGCGGCCTGTGGCAGCTCGCCATCGGCCTGACGCTCGGCCTGGGCGGCGCGTGGGCCGTCGGCAAGTTCGTCCTCGCCGGCATCGTGGCGCAGATTTCCGGCACCGACCCCGCGATTTTCATCGGCGTGCCGGTGCTCCTGACGCTGGTGGCCCTCGCCGCGTGCGTCGTTCCGGCACGAAGGGCGGCGCGGCTCGATCCGCTCGAAGCGTTGCGGAGCGAGTAGGCGCCGGCTCGGACGCGCGACTGACCGGCTACCGGGCCGGACGTTCCTGAATTGACTCGAGGTACTGGACGAGGGCATCGATCTTCTCCTTGATCGCGCGCTCGTCGGAAGCAGTGGCGGATTTCGCGAAGGCGTCCCCCCAGACGGGCATCTGCGAGTCGCCGTGCACCTTCACGACCTGCCGGCCGTCGATCATCGCGGACACCCGGTCCGCTGGAAACGTGCCCTTGTTGCGTATCGCAATCTGCGTGAGGTCGGCAGGCCGGCGTCGCAGGAAGATCGCGACGGCCCCGTTGCCGCGGCCGGACTCGCCATGACAGCTCGCGCAGTAGGTCTTGAAGACAGACTGGCCGCTGACCCGCGATTCGACGGAAGGCGCCGCTCCCGGTGTCTGCGCCGCGGCAGGGGCCGCCGTGAAGGCCGCCAGCGCCGCCAGCATCAACAGTCGCGCACTCGTCTTCATGGCAATCATGATCTCCTCCGTTACTCGCGTGGCCGCTTCGCCTCGTGCGTGACCCTCAGATGCTCGCCGAGCAGGATCGCCGCCGGATACAAGACCTCCTCCGCGATGCGCGCGTGCAGCCACAGCCGGTCGGCGACGTCGACGAACTGGGGCTTGCGCTCGCGACGCGCCACGTCAGCGAGTCGTTTCGACGCCTCCAGGATTGCGCGGTGTTCGTCCAGCAGCTGCGGCAGGTCCTGCTCGATCTTGCCCGTCATCGCGATGGCGCTGGCGATATCGGCGCTGGACGCGTCCCGCGCGATCCCTCGCAGCAGTCCAAGTGGCCTGAGGGCCAGTTCCTCCTCGTGCTTGAAGTGGGACGACACGAGCGGGTCGATCGCGCGAGCGGCGTCGCCGACGCCGGCCTTGTCCTCCAGCGCCCGGTTGAGGGCCTCGCGCAGGGACTTGTGATCGAGCCTCAAGGCCAGGGGCGCTTCGAGCACGGCGACCCTCGACCCCGGCGCGGGCTCCTGGCCGGCGACGGGAGACGTGCCGAACAACGCAACCAGCACGGGGAGCAGCACGGACGTCGAGATTCTCGCAGTCACGGGTCCTCCCTGAAGTGTCCGGGTTCATGACGCGTGTCCGGAACGTACCGACCGGCGAGGCCGGAAGGCCGCGACAGCCGGACTCTGCGCGACGCTCGATGCAACGGACGTACCCTCGGCGGCCATCGCGGCATATGGTCCATTTGCTATCCACGGACCTGCGCCGGCGTGCGGCGGACGCGCGCACTGCGGACATTCCCGCACTGCTGCGAAAGATTGCGCGGACCGCGGAGCGGGCGACGGCGGCGGGCCGAAAGGCCGGCGGGACGAGTCGCGCTGCGCTGCTATGGGACGCATGACCGTCGCGCACGTCGCCGACGGCGACGGTGACGCTGCGTCGCCTGGCCCGCGCCCCACGATGCGGGAGGCGGTGCCCGGCGCCGCTGGCTTTGCCGTCCGGTTGTAGCCGCTATTCCTGGCGTAGCGCGACGAGCGGATCGACGCGGGACGCGCGGTATGCCGGCAGCCACGTCGCGACGAACGCGACGGTGCCGAGCGCGGCGATCGCGACGCCGAACGTCACCGGATCCGCCGGCGACAGGCCATAGAGGCGACTCGCGATCAGCTGCACCGCGCCCGCGGCGAGGGCGCCGCCGACGACGAGCCCCGCGGCCAGGAGCCAGCCGGTCTCGCGGACGATCATCGCCATCAGCGTGGCGTGCCGCGCCCCGAGCGCCTTGCGGACGCCGAGCTCCTGCGTCCGCCGCGCGACGCCGTAGGAGAGGACGCCGTAGAGTCCCATCGCGGCGAGGAGCGCCGCAACTACGCCGAACGCGATCGAGAGCTGCGCGACCATGCGGTCCTGCGACAGCCGGCGGTCGATGGCCTCGCCGAGGGCGCCCGCCCGCGTGATCGACATGCGCGGCTCGGCCTGCTGGATGGCGCGCCGCACCGCCGGCAGCACCTCGGCGCCGTCGCCGCGCGGGCGGATGATGAAGCTGACGGCGCTGATGGATGCCGCGGGCTGGGTCGCGGGCGTGTAGAAGCGGTGCTCGATCCGGCCGCGCAGGCGGTTCTGTCGAGAGTCCTTGACGACGCCGACGACCTCGTAGGTGTGCGACTGGTCGGCGTAACTCTGCGTGACGTGCAACCCGATCGGATGCCGCCCGGCGAAGAAGCGGCGCGCAAAGGTTTCATTGATGACGCAGACCTGGGCGCCGCCGGCGCGATCCTGCCCGGTGATCTCGCGCCCCGCCATCACCGGCACGCCGAGTGTCGAGAAGTAGCCGGGGCCGACGGCGTCGTAGCTCGATCCGCGATCGCCATCGCCCTTCGGCGTGTAGCCCTCGACGGTGATCTGGTCCCCGTTGTCCGAGCCGCCGAACAGCCCGTTGTTCGAGAAGGTCGCGACCCGGACGCCGGGCACGGCGCGGACGCGCGCCAGCAGGTCCTCGAACGCCTGCGCCTGGCGTGCCGGCTCATAGCCGGCGGCCTGGGCATCGACGCGTACGGTGAGGAGGCCGTCCTTGACATAGCCCAGCTCGGCGCGCTGCAGGTTGACGAGCGTGCGCGCCAGCAGGCCGGCGCCGACGAGCAGCGGCAGCGACAGGGCGAGCTGGCCGACCACCACCAGGCGCCCGATGCGCAGCCATGCGGCGGAGCCGGCAATGCCGCGCCCCTGATCGCGCAGCCCGGTGGCGACCGGCGTCTTCGTGATGCGCAGCGCCGGCAGCAGGCCCAGCATGAGCCCGACCACGAGGGTGAGGACGAAGACGAAGAGCAGCACGCGGCGGTCGAGCGTGGCCGGCAGGACGATCGGGTCGACAAGAAGGCGGATCAACGCCTGGCGCAGCGCGAATGCCAACCCGAGGCCGCAGATGCCGCCGGCGACCGCCAGGCACAGGCTCTCGGTCAGGAGCTGGCGCACCAGGCGGCCGCGTCCGGCGCCGAGCGCCAGGCGCACCGCCACTTCACGCACGCGCGCCGTGGTGCGCGCCAGCAGCAGGTTGCCCAAGTTCGCGCAGGCGATGAGCAGGACGAGCCCGGCGCCGCCGAGCAGCACCCAGAGCGGATCGGCGAAGTCACTCAGCGAGTTCGCGCCGCTCGCCGCCGGTCGCGCACGCAGGCGCTGGTCGAGGAAGCCCTGCCGCGCTTTGGGATCGGGCAGCGTCCCGTAGTAGCGCGCCAGGCCCTGCTGGAAGGTCACGTTGGCTTCGGCGGCCGCGGCGTCCGCCGTGGCGCCTGGGCGCAACCGGCCGAACACGTGCAGCCACATCACCTTCTCGACGGTGCCCGGCACGTCGTGCAGCCACGGGCGTCCCGGCAAGATGGTCGACAGGTTGGCCAGCGGCAGCCACGCGTCGGGCCGCTGCCCCACCGTCTCGCCGAAGAACCACGACGGCGCCACCCCGATCACCTGGAACGTGCCTTCGCGCAGCGTGATGCCGCGGCCGATCACGTCGGCACGGCCGCCGTAGCGCCGCTGCCACAGCTCGTGGCTGATCACCGCCTGCGACACGCTGCCTTCCGCCGGCTCCGGCGCGCCGCTGAACGTCCGGCCGATCAACGCCGGCACGCCCAGCGTGTCGAAGTAGGACGTCGACACCAGACTGAGCGCCATTTCCTCGGGCTCGGCGCCATCGAGGCGCGCCTGCACGCGATGCAGGCTGCTGCTTGCCGCCATCGCCGACGACAGCGTCGTGCTGCTCCGCTGCAGGTCGAGGAACTCCCGGTAGGTCATGAGCGACCGTTCGCCGCTCTGCGATCCGATGCCGACGCCGCTCGCTTCGGGGTTGGTGAACAGCACCAGCGCCTGCGGCTCGCGGACCGGCAGCGTCGCCAGCAGGACGTTGTTCAGCAGGCTGAAGATGGCCGTGTTGGCACCGATGCCGAGCGCCAGCGAGGCGACCGCGACGAGCGTGAAGCCCGGGCTGGCGCGAAGGACGCGGACGGCGTGACGGAGATCCTGCATCAGCACGTGGCGGTGCTCCTGGAAGGCGGTGGGGACGAGGTCGCGCAGCGCCCGGGCCCAGATCGCGGCGCTGGCAGCGACCGGCCCGGCGCGGCGTGCGTCGCGGAGCTCGGCGTGGAAGGCGCCGAGCATCTCGCTGCCGTACTCGCGCCGGAACGGCGCGGGATAGCACCAGAGCAGCACGCGATACAGATCGGCGCCGCGCATCGGGATCAGAGCTTGCGCGGAATCAGGCCGGCGGCGCGGGCCTGGCTGAGGAGATCGGTGACGCGGCGCGCTTCGGCGAGCGCGACGGCGCGGCCGAGGGCGGTGATCGCGTAGTAGCGGCGCCGCTCGTCGGCGCTGGCCGGATCCGGGCTCTCGCGCAGCTCCTCGATCAGGCCCTGCTCCAGCATCCGCCGCACGGCGCTGTAGAGCGTGCCGGCGCTGAGGCGCACCTTGCCGTCGGTGCGCTCGCCGACGTCCTGCATGATCGCGTAGCCATGCCGCTCCTGGTCGGCGAGGGCGACCAGGATGTGGAAGACCGCCGTGGGCAGCGGCAGGAAGGAATCGACGTCCTCGGACGGCGCGGAGTCTTGGGCTCATGTGTCGATGGCGAGTATATCGCTCATCGATACAGACGCGCGAGCGGTGACGACGGCCGGGGCCTCCGCCGGCCGACGGCTCACGATTCCTGGGGCGGGTCCGGGACGGCCTGGGCCTTGATGGCGAGGTCCTGCTCCTTGACCTTCGCCTCCAGGCCCTCCGACTTGATGTCGACGCGCAGCCGGCCGTAGAGCGACATGTAGAGATTGGCGACCGCGACCACCGCGAGCCAGGCGGTCAGGTAGCCCCGCCAGCCGTCGAGGAGCAGCTGGAAGTTCGTCAGCGCAATGAAGCCCGCCGCGACGTAGTGGCTGAAGCAGTACTCGCAGGTGCAGATGTAGAAGAACTTGCGCGCCAGCACCGAGGCGGCGGTGCGGCTCCGGTCCTCCGCCCACTCGCGCGGCTCACGGAAGATCTCTTCGTGCGTGATGGTCCACGCGATGCTGGCCACCGGCAGAGCCAGCACGAACAGCCAGACGACCTGCGAGTACAGCGACGAGGGAACCATGGCCCACACTGTAGCGGACCGCCGCAGCCCGGTGCTCGCCCCCGGCTCTGCTGTATGTTGACGGGCTCGAGGGCGGTGCGCCCGTCGCAGCCCGCACGCGCGTAGGACCGTCGTCGACCACCCGCTAGCGGAAATCCTCGATGAGCATCAGATCGGCCCCGGTCGCGAGCGTCCGGGCGAAGAGGATGGTCTTGCCGTCCGGCGAGACTGCCAGTCCCATGCAGCACCCCGTCGCATTCAGGGTGCCCAAGGTCTCCGTCCGGCCGCTGGCGAGATCGCGGCGGTAGAGCGGCATGCGATCGACGCCGCACCCGAGGTAATAGAGCGCCCCGGCGTGCAACGCCATGGCCCGCGCGGCGACACAGTCCACCAGCTGACGCTCGGCGCCGCCGAGGGTGAGTGCAAACAGCGCCGACGTGCGCTCCGTCTTCGAATAGAACAGCGTCGTCCCGTCGGCCGACAGCACGTGGTACAGCGCCCCGTTCCGCGTGATCCGCTCCGGCGTGCCGCCCGTCGCCGGAATCCGCACGATGTCGCGTCCGTCGGCGCGGTCCTGCCGGTAATAAACCCACCGTCCGTCCGGCGACCATACCGCGATCCCGTCGTGGCCGGGATCGTTCGTCACCCGCCGGAGCGCGCCCCCATCGACGTCCACCGTCCATAAATCCGGGTTACCGCCGCCTCCGCGGCTGGCAAAGAGGATGCGGGAGCCGTCGGGCGACCAGACCGGGGCGCCCCGCCACCGCGGCTCGCCCCGCCAGTCAACTGGCCCGCCGGTCAGCTGCACCACATTGGACCCGTCCGGATCGGCCAGCCAGATCTCCTCCGCCTCTCCGGAGCGCGACGACTCGAAGGCGATCCGGCGGCCATCCGGCGAGAACGCCGGCCCGTAGTCGATGAACGTCGAGGCGACCACCGGGGTCTCGCCGTCGGGGGCGACGAAACGGAGGATGTCGAAGTCGACCCTGTCCTGTGCGAACACCAGGCGATTCCTGGACGGCACCGCGGCTGGCGCGAAGGCGCCCAGCCGCGACGCTTCGATGCGCTCGGGCGGCTGACCGCCGTCCGCCGGCACGCGCCACAGCTGCGACGCCAGGCCTTCGCCGAAGCGGAACATCGGCGAGACGCCATAGACGAGCGACTGTCCATCGGGGGTCCAAGCGATGCCGTGGATCGCCGTCCGGTGCTGCGTGAGCCGTCGAGCTTCGCCGGCAGGGCGCAGATCGGCACCGACGGCCACGACGTGCACGTCGCATGGCGGCACCGGACCAACCGGGCAAGACGCGTATGCCAGCCGGCGGCCGTCCGGCGAGAACGCCGGCTGCATGTGAAACGTCGCGCTGTCCGGTGTCGTCAGCGGCTGCGCGCCAACACCGTCGATGGCAATCAGCTGCAGGCCTCCGGCCTCTGGCGCCCCGTTGGACGCACGGCGCAGGCTCATGGCCGCCACGAACCGGCTGTCGGCCGACCAGGAGAGCTGCGAGGCAAGCGCCGGCGCGACCCCGATCTTGCGCAGGACGCCCCCGAGCGGCGAGACCGCATAGACGGCTGCGTCGGGTGTCGGCGCGCTCCTCGGCGGCATGCGGAGAAAGGCGATCAGCCGCCCGTCCGGGGACCAGCTCGGCACGAGGTCGTCGTCCGCGCCATCGGTCAGCCGTCGCACCGCCTGCCCGCCGCCGATCAACTTGAGCCAGAGGTCGCGGTCGCCGATGCCATCGGTCCGCTCGCCATCCCACGAGAACGCCACCTGGGTGCCGTCGGGCGACAGCGTCGGCGTCACTTCGGAGCCGGCCGTCGTCGTGAGCGGCACGATGCGCGGCGGCGCGGGCGGCGCGCCGCGCGGCCCCGCCCATCTTGACAGCGCCATCACGCCACCGATGGCGATCACGACG
The DNA here is from genome assembly GCA_963844435.1 of Vicinamibacterales bacterium. Classification (GTDB taxonomy): domain Bacteria; phylum Acidobacteriota; class Vicinamibacteria; order Vicinamibacterales; family Vicinamibacteraceae; genus JBDSLU01. The sequence goes on from CAWJOG010000010.1 coordinate 206,310, forward strand.
CCCACCGCGACCACGTAGCGAGTGCCCGGATTCCACGGCGACCGGGGTGGAGGCGCCGGCGCGGGCGGCGGAGGTGTCGGCAACGGCTCGGCTGCGGCGACCGGGGCCGCGACCTCGGGCTTGTGCGTTGCCTGCGGGGGGTCGTGCACCGGCCCGATGAACCGATAGCCGCGCCGCGGCAGCGTCTCCACGAACCTGGGCACGCCCGCGGCGTCGCCCAGCGCCTCCCGGAGGCGCCGCACCGCGGCGTTCAGGCCGGTTTCGAAGTCGACGAACGTGTCGCCGCCCCACAGCTCGTGCTGCAGCGCTTCACGCGTGACGAGCTCGCCCGGGGTCCGCAGCAGCACTTCGAGCACCTGCAGCGGGCGCTCCTGCAGCGCGATCCTGACGCCGCGCTTGCGCAGCTCGCGCGAACGCAGGTCGAGCTCGAAATCGCCGAACCGGACGACGGAGCGAGGAGGGTCCTCGGGCACGCCCATACCTGCCTGCCAAACGCTGCGGAGCCGGACAAGCATACCCCCCGGTGCCCGAACGCCGGCTGGCGCGTCGTCAGACGTCGCGACAACTCCGTATCGCGCAGAGACTTGCCGCGTTCTCGCGGCGTCACGCACGTTTCATCTCCGCGCCATTGAGCAGTTCGCCGCGGCGCCCCACTCTCGCGCACATCCGCTGGAGGTGCTCGATGCGCGCGATTCCATTCGCTCCGATCCTTGCCGCAAGCCTGATGTCGACCTGCCTCTTCCTGACGCCGGCCACGACGGCGGCCCAGGGGAGTCGCCGATGGCAGGACGGCGCCCCGACGTTGCGGGTCTGGACCTATGTAACAGGGGCCCTCGAGCCGGCGGACCGGGCCGCGGCGCGGCAGATCGCCGACGATCTCCTGTCATCGGCCGGCGTGGCCGTCGAGTGGCGGACGTGCGACGCCCCGGAGGCGTGTTCCCGCACGACCGACCCGAGCCCCAACGTCACCCTCATCCTGACTTCGGCGCCGCGACCGGCGTGCGGAACCGCCGCCCTGGAGCGAAGCGGGCTGTCGGCGACGGTGCTGATCTCGGTGCCGTGTGTGATCGATGTCGTCCTCGAGGTGACCCACGGCCCGGCTGGACGCTCGAACCCGCTCCTCTCGACGCTCCAGACGCCGCATCTGCTTGGCGCTGCAATTGCGCACGAGCTCGGCCACGTCCTCGGCCTGTCGCACACGCCGGGCGGCATGATGCGTGCCCGCCTCGACATGGGCGGCATGCTGGCGCTGCGTCGAGGCGAGCTGCGGTTCACCCGGCGAGAGGTGGCGGCGATGCGCGCGTCGACGATGTGGCAGGGGCTGCTGGCGGCGAAGCTCGCTGAACCCACACTGAAGCCATGACACCGGGGTCAAGCCGGATGCTGGGCTGTAAACCGCGGCTGACCTGTGCCTGCCGCGCGAGCGAGAAATGGCCACCCCGGCTGACGTTCGTTGCGAACTGCCTATCTCACGGCTGCGTTCTCGGCGGCATTCAGGAACTGGAGCTTCTTTCTACAGTCACGGCCGTTTCACCAGCGGGTTCGGCCCCACCTCGGTGTAGTCTCGCCGCTTGCTTGGAAACACGGCGGCGACGTTGATCGGCTCGGATCCCGAGTTGACGAACGTGTGCGGTACGCCCGCTGGCACGCGCGCAACGTACGGCCCCTCCGCCGTGAGCCGGCGGTCGCCAATGATGTAGCTGACCCTTCCGCTGAACACGACGTGTGCCTCTTCGACTGTGTGCGTGTGCAGGGGCGGCCCACCATTCGGCTGCGTCTCGGTGAGCACGAAGGAGAGACGATCGAAACCGTACTCTTCGCCGTGGATCGCATAGCCAAACTCGCCGGGCTTGTCGTAGAAGCTGCTCATCTGGTTGATCTTGATCACGTAGTCGGATCGATCGAATGGAGCGGCAGGGGCGTGCGAGTAGCTCTCCAGGGGCGGAGGGCTTGGTGCGGTGATCCGCTGTTGCTCAGCGTGGTGTGGAGCCATCCACAAAGGGATCACCATCAGTGCCAGAATGGCGAACATCAGCGCGAGTCGGTTTCGCATGCGAGATGAGCCGCTCCGTCAAACGGGTCGCGCTTCGACGATGCTGAATGGGCTGGACGTGGACACCACACGGCAGTACTCGAGGCCCGTCGCGCGAAACAGTTCGCTGTACTCGGCCACGGTGCGCTGGCGCGCCTCGCCGAAGTAGAGCAGCATCATCATGTCCAGTACGGCGATGCCGGGATTCGGTTCGCCGGGCACGGTGAGCATCTCGATGACGAGCAGTCGGTCCGTTTCGCGCATCGCCTCGCGGCACCGCGAAAGGATGGCGCGACACTCCGCGTCTGGCCAGTCGTGCAGGACCTGGCACATCGCCCACACTTCGCCGGTGGCCGCAATGGGCTCGAAGAAGCTGCCGCCAACGAAGTCGCACCGGTCCCTGACGCCGCGGGCCGACAGCAGCCGGTCGGCATCGGGTAGCACTTCCGGCTGGTCGATCAGCACGCCACGCTTCCCCGGGAGCGTCTCGAGGATGGCAGCCAGCAGGGACCCGGCACCTCCGCCAACATCCACGACCGTGTTCACGCCGGACCAGTCGTAGGCCCCGGCGATCCGCTGGTGCTCGTCGCTACGCAGGTCTGCCAGCGCGCGATTGAACATCTCGTACTCGTCCGGGAGCCGGCGCATGCGATCCCAGAAGGACTCGCCGTATACGTGCTCGAAGCTCGACTTGCCCGTCCTCACGCTGTAGCCGAGTTCAGCTGCGGACTCCAGGACGTGCTGACCACCCCAGAAGAGTGCGGCGTTTCTGAGCCCGCCCGGCCGGTCGCGGAAGAACTCGGACACGGGGGTGTTGGCGAACATGCCCGGGGAGACTTCCTGGAATGCGCCGAAGGCCGCCAGCGCGCGCAGGGACCGGGTCACGGTCAGTGCGTGCAGCCCGGTCCTCTTGGCCAGTTCCGACGCCGGGAGCGGACCGGCATCGAGGTGATCCGGCACGCGGCCCTCGACGAGCGCTCCGAGCACTGGCGTCAGGTAGAGGTGCGAGAGCAGGCCAAAGGCCTTGAAGAACGTCTCGGGCGACGGCGCATCGTTAGGCATGGGGGGCGTAACGTAGCACAGCTAGCCGGACTCTAGACCGCGGCAGGCGGAGTATCACATTCGGCCATCCCCGCGGGAATGTTTCTCCGATTCGCGTCGGCGGGCGTCGGCCAGCTGCCGCTCGTGCGCTTCCTTGCGCTCGATGGCCCGCCCGAGCGCCGTCGCCGTCGATTGCAGGTGGGTTGAGGTCTGGCTCGATGTTCGCGTGGCCGAGCAGGTCGGCGGGCGTCGGTGAGCGGCGAGCCGGGAGACCGCCTTCATCCGCCTCATCCATTTGTGACATGATGCGCCACGTTACTGATCAGCTGTGTTGGTCAGAAGTTGACGCCGGGATAACCGGGCGCATGCGGCACCATCGGCGCTTACAGCCGCCGTCGAGGACCGCGCCGCCGCGCTCGCAACGTGGAGAATCAGAGATGACACGATGACACGACGGGCGGATTTTCATGCGAACGCACCTGATGCGTCGAGCGGGCTCAGCCGGCGGGCAATGCTCGGGACGGCGGGCCTGGCGACAGCGGCGATTCTTGCTCCCGCCGTGGCCGCGGCGAAAGAGGCCGACAAGGAGCGTGTCGTCCCGGCCCCTGTGTACTCTCCTACGCCCTACCAACGCGAAATCGATCTGGCAGGCAAGAACATCGTCATCACCGGTGCGTCGCGAGGCATCGGCCGCGCCACCGCCCTCGAGCTGCTGACGACGGGCGCGAACGTCTGGGGAACATCGCGAACGCCGGCGGCATATCCCGCGATCAGCGAATACCCACTGCTCACGCTCGACCTGGAGGATCCTGCGTCGATCGGGTCCTTCGTTCCGGCGATTGCCGCGGCAACGGGAGGCCGCGTCGATGTCCTGATCAACAATGCCGGCCGGTTCGTCTTCGGAAGCACGACACCGCTGAGCGCGGACCCCGCGGCGTTCGCGTTGTGGGCGACGAGCTCCGCGCTCGGCCTGCAGACGCTCTATCTGGGTCACCGCATGGTCACGGTTGCGATGCTTGGGTTGATGCAGCATCCGGGGTACCGCCGGATCCTGTTTACGGCGTCAGCCAACGCCTACGTGAGTGGTCCCGACCTGGGATCCTTTCTCTATCAGCCCTACGTTGCGGGGAAGCGGGCGATCCTCGACTTTGCCAACAGCTTGCGTGCATGGTTCGAGGCCATCGGATTGGACATCGGTGTCGGTACGGTGAACCCGGCTTCGACCCGGACCGACCTCGCCGTCGGCAACCGGCCGATTTTCGCTGAAGCGGTCGATGCCGGCGGAAATCCCACGACGCCTGGCTCGCCGCTCGCCTCCTTCCTCCCAGTGGTTCGGGAGGCGATCGCGAATGCACAACCGCCCCAGGTTGTCGCTCGGGCCTTTCGCCAGATGCTCGAGCTCAGTTCCCCCTACCCTAATGTGTTTGCGGTGATTCCCAGTGGCCCCGACAGCACGGCGGAAGCCGCCACGTTACCTCTGATGCTGGCGACGCGGGAGAAGGAGGAGTTGCAATTCGGCGCGATGCCCTGGGCTGTCAGCCACAAGAAGTAACCGGGTCCTTGAGCGTTGTTGGCTACATCGCCGGATCTTGCGGCACGAGGCGAGCACTGCGAGCGAGTCCGTTGGTGCGCCCCAGCTGCACACCCGCAAGCGCGTTCACCGGACTCACGCGCTGTGTGACCCCGGGCAGGTAGCAACCGAGGACATCGGTGAGGATCAGGAAGACGCGATGGAGGCGTTGACGTCGCCCGTGACAGTCTCGGTGACAGTAGCGCGAATCGTCGCGGTCGCTGGGCGACTGACACGCCGCAAATTGGTGCCGGGGGAGAGAATCGAACCCTCACGCCCCTTGCGGGGCTCGGGATTTTAAGTCCCGTGCGTCTGCCAGTTTCGCCACCCCGGCACACTGGAAGAATCAAACACGTTATACGGCCAGACACCGACCGATCCAGCGCCTTATCGCGTCGACAAGGTGTCGGCGCTCGATCAATGTCCTGGTCGGCTTGCAGGGCGTTTATGTCTGAGGCGGAGGTGGAGCCGGCCTGAGGCCGTGGCGGAGCATGATCTCGGCCATCTTCACGCGGTCCGGCGGCCCACCCGCTGTCGCATTGACGACTTCGGCCGCCTCGCGAAAGAACTGCGGACCAAGCGCCGCCGGCGTGAGGAGGCAGAGCGCCTTCACGTCCTGGCTGCCGTTGTTGTCGAATCGGTGAACGGCGCCGCGCGGAATGCAGAGCGCCTGTCCCGGACCGACGTCGATGGGTGTCCCGTCAACAGTCCAGGTCAACACCCCGGCAATGCCGTAGACCGTCTCCTCGTAATGGTCGTGGCTGTGCGCTGGAGCCGCCAGGCGCTGCGCGGCCGGAACCGTGAGCTCAAAGGCCGCAGCGCTGCCAGTGGAGTACTCCCCGGTGAGCAGGAAGCGCACGGTGAGCGGTCCGAGACGGATGGTCTCGTCGGATGGATTGACTTGTGGGCCTGTTGTGTCCGGTGGCATGGCGTTTCTCCGGTTATGGCGAAGAATCCACCGGGCGTGGTGGCTCAAAGAGGGAGCGACTATACACCGCCTAGCGGACCGCGCCCGCCGACCGGCCTTTGTAGCCGGGTTACCACGAAACGGTGAGCCGTGAGCCGAAGGCGTGCCCGACGCGGCGCCCTTGCGGCATCATGCGGACATGACGTCCTGCCGCCTCCTGACCCCGACGCTGCTCGATCGACCGGTGGCCGGCCTGGATCGCGTCGCCGACCGCGGCGGCTGGGTACTGAACGCTCCCCCGCTGCCGGACGGCGACGAGATGACGCGCACCGGCGTAGTCCTCACGGCGCTCGCCGGCCTGGTCGAAGGCGCCGCCCGCACCGGCCAGCGGCCGATCACGCTCGGCGGCGACTGCTGCCAGCCCATCGCCGTGATGGCTGGCCTGACGCGCGCCGGCATCCGTCCGCTGCTCCTCTGGCTCGACGCGCACGGCGACTTCAACACGCACGACACGACGATCAGCGGCTTCGTCGGCGGCATGCCGCTGGCGATGCTGACTGGACGCGGGCGGCTGGATCTGCTGCGCGCAGTGGGGCTCGAGCCGATGCCCGACCGCGACGTGGTGCTCTCGGACGCGCGAAATCTCGACCCTCGCGAGGCCGAGCTGCTGGCGGCGTCGGCGGTCACGCGGATCGCCTCGATCGACGAGGCCATCGCGATGCTGCCGCCCGATCGGCCGGTCTACGTCCATGTCGACGTGGACGTCGTGAACGGCGGCGACCTGCCGCAGACGCTCTACCCCGAGCCGGGCGGCCCCTCGTCCGCCGATGTCTCGCGGGCGCTGGCGCACCTGCGGGACACGCGCGACGTCGTCGCGGTGTCGATGACCTCATGGTCGCCGGCGCTCGACGCCGACGGCACGGCCGCCGACTACTGTCTGGGCCTGCTGAATACGATTGGCGCGCCTCGCGCCTCCCGAGTGTGATTCCGCCCCCCGGGCGGGCGCCGCCGCGCGCCCAGCGCGGCGAATAGCCGACCGCACGGTCAAAGGGGCGGCCGCGGCCGGCCGTGAGAGGCCGGGCGCAAGACCAGCAACGTCGCCGGCGCTCGACGCGGACGGCACGGCCGCCGACTACTGTCTGGGATTGCTCGATGCGCTGACGGCGCCGCGCCGGGCGCGGTCAGCGTAACGAGGGTTCGGCCCTTCCCTGCTACTTCGAGGCCGTGGAGAAGCGGACGATCACGTTGCCGACGTAGACGACCTCGGTGACGCGATCGCCGTCCTCGTACCATTCGGTGACCGTCGTCAGCTCGCCCTGCTTGCCGGCCTTGTTGCGGGTCGGGTCGCCGAGCATGTCGTGCACGTCGGTCATCGACATGCCGCGGCGCAGCTCGCTGACGCGCGACAGATCGCCGCGCGGCGCCGGCGGCGGCGGCGCGTACGGCCGCGCCTCCGTGCGCATGTCCGGGCGCGCAGCGGGGCCCTCCTCGAAGTCGATGAACTGCGCCAGCATCAGCCGCATCTCGCGAGGCGTCGGCACCCGCGACGCCAGCCGGAACTCGTCGAACCAGAGATTGAAGCGGGAGCCGGCGTCCAGGCGCTTCGAGGCGATCTCGCTCTGCTTGCGCGCGGTCAGGTCGCGCTCCTCGGCGTCGCGCTTGCGGTTCTCGCGCTCGCGGTCACGGCGCAGATCGTCGAGCTCGCGCTGCATGCGGCGGCGCCGCTCCGGATCGCGCTCGTCCTTGATCCACTTCTCGAGGTCCTTCTCGCGCCGCGACTTGTTCTCGTCGGGCACGTAGACGGAGCCGCTGTCGTCGCCCAAGACGCCATAGCCGCCGCCACCGAGCTGGAACTCGATGTTCTTCTTCTTCACCCGGACCGTCGTGATCATGATCCGGTCGCCGGGCCGCAGCGCGACGCCGAACTCGCGGACCCGGGCGCTGTACAGACGGAAGTCGACGGACGGCTGGCGATCGGGATACAGGTCGACGCCAAGATGCGACGCCGGCATGTCCATCTTGACGACGGCGAACCTGCCTTCGAAGGCCTGCTTGAGATCCCACTCGGTCTGGGCGTGGACGGGGGTGGCGGAGACGCCGAGGACGATGGCAGCAAGGGGAGCGACGAGAACGCGCACGCGCGAACCTCCGACGAACACGAAAGAAAGCCCGGTCGTGCGGGGGGAGGACCGCAGCGACCGGGCGTGCCAGACACGATCAAGACCACCGTATCCACGTTCGTGACGCCGTCATGGCGTCAAATCAGTTGCGCAGCGGGTCGATCAACGCTGCCGGATCCACGACCGCGAGCTCGCCCTCGTTGGGCAGCCCGATCAAGCCTTCGAGCTCCTGCACGGGGCGCGTGTCGTCGAACTGCAGCGCCGTTTCGTAGCTGACCGGCCCGTCGCCGGCGGCGGCGACCCGGCACCGCACCACGAAGCCTTCGACCAGGGTCCATTCCTCGCCAGTCCGCACCCGCAGCTGCGCGTGCGCGCCGAGCGGCAGATGGAGCCGCGATTCGAACAGCAGCCCCTTGTCCGACACGCCTTGCAGCGTCACGTCCAGCGCGGCGCGTCGGCGGCGATCCCGGGGGGCAACGAGTCGTGCGCGCTCCGGCTGCCGGGCGTCCGCCCACGTATGCGTGGCGGCCTGGCGGATGATCGCGCGCGCTGCGAATCGAGTGGCCACATGTCCTCCCGTGAAAGGGTCCAGGTGATGCCGGCTGGGGAGCGGCGTCGGCGTCACCTCGGAGGTCAGCGGCCGCCGTTGGCCTGAACGGCCGCGGAGAATTCGTCTTCCGTCATCCACAGGCCGCGATCGCCGTAGAGAGGATAGCTCAGGATGGTGCCCACGGGCGGCGCGCCGCCGCTGCGGGTGATCTGTCCGATCCACGCCCAGTTGCCATCCGAGAGGCGGATGCGGTCGAGGACCGTCATGCCGAAGTCGGCGTAGGGCGCAACGTAGCGGCAGCCCTTGCAGAACCAGCGGGTCTCGTTGGACGTCTCGAGGAGCACCGGCACCCGCGCGGCGACGCCGCTGTAGGCCTCAGTCGTGCCCCACACGTCCGCGGTCGGGGGCGGCGGCGGCTCGGTGGTGTCGACTGCCGGCGGGACGTCGGGAACCGGCGTGGCGCTGACGCAACCCGCGCCGGCCTGCACCGCGATCGGATGGTCGCACGGCACCCACTGGCCGACCCACACGAAGCTCGGTCCGGGCGACGCGGTCGTCGGGGCGCCCCACTGGGCCGCCGCAACCGAAGGAATGAGAACCGCTGCTGCCAGAACGAGTCGACCAATCACCGTGATGCGCATTCGCTTATCCACTCCACTCGACGACCGCTGGGGAGGGGTCGTCGGCCCTTCCTATATCAAGAGCCGCGCCAAGCCCGACGGCAGCGACTATCGCCAATGAAATCAGGATTTGTTGATGCGATCTGGGACGCATCGCGTAGACGATAGTCGGCGCGAACGGCGACTTTAGGCTGCCGTCACCGCACCGTACGGTCGGGCGTTGGCGGGGCCAGGGCCGTCCAGCGGCGGGCGACGCCTATCAGGTGGATCACACCGATCGCCAGCGACACTGCTGCGAAAAACAGTGCACGTACGGGCCGATCCAGGAAGTGCACCATGATCGCCTCGGGGACGATGAGCAGCCCGCGCAGGGTGTAGATGCAGCCGATCGCGGCGACCAGGACGCGTGTCGCCGGAAGTTCGAGGAGACCGGCGCCCGCCAGGGCGTAGCTGCCGAAGACGGCGAACACGAAGGCCAGGGCGCCGGTGACGATTGTCGGGGTGAGGGAATGCTCCTGCGCCAGGTCCACCATCCGGTCGCCGGCGAGGAAGAACGCATAGGCCGGCGCACCGACCACGATCACACCGAGGTGGAGCACCACGAGGGCGAAGCTGGCAGCAGCGCCGGCAAGGAGCCAGCCGCCACGGGGCGGGATCCGCACGACGTCAGTGAACCAGGCCGGGACGGTTGGCCGCCGCGATCGCCTTGTCGATCAGGCCCTCGAGCGTCGCGGCGCCCATCGGCACCGGCCCGGCCACCGCCGACGCGCTGTGAATCTCGAGCGCGATGACCACGCCGCCGTCGGTGGCCGGATGGACGATCCAGTTCATGCCGCGGAGGATCACCTCGGCGGGCGGCTGTCCGTCCGGGTCCTGCGCCTTGGCGGTCGCCCGCAGCATCGCCTTGAGGATTGTCGCGACGTCTTCCTCGGTCCAGGCGACGGGCTCGGTCGGGTGGACGATGGTCTCGGTGAACACGTGGTTGTTGCCACGCAGCATGATTTCGACGGTCAGGCGCATCGACGGCTACTCCCGGAAAAGGGCGGCAAGCGCGGTGGGCGTCGTGACCGGCTGCTCGCAGGTGAAGGCGCGACAGACATAGGCGGTGGCGGCGCCGTCGCGCACGGTGAGCGGAGCGAGCCACGGCAAGGCCGCGGCCAGCGATCCCGGGCCGCTGGGGCTGGCCGGATCGACCGGCAGCACCAGCGAGGCGGGCAGATAAGTGTCCGCGATCACGCGCTGGAGCGCACGCGTGTCGTCGCGATCGGGCGGCCCGGCGACGACGATCTGGGTCAGACCGCGATGCCAGGCGGCCAGGTTCATGGCCATGAAGGGCACGGCGCGCGCACCGGCGTCGAGGCGCGGCCCGAGCCGGCCGAGCGTGCGGGCGATCCGCTGCGACGCGGCTTCGTCCGGTTCGAGGTGCACCAGCTCGATCAGGTTGCGGACCGCGACGGAGCCGGCCGCCGGCTCGGCGCCGTCGTACTCCTCCTTGAGACGGAGCAGCACGGACGGGTCGCGGCCCGTCGTGTTGAACCAGCCGGCGCCGGCCTCGTCCCAGAACAGCCGATCCTGGGCCGCCTGCACCTCGCGGGCCCAGGCCAGCCACGCCGGATCGCCGGTCGCCTGCAGCAGCTCGAGGCAGCCCCAGACGATGCCGGCGTAGTCCTCGCAATACCCGTCGATGCCGGCAGTCGCCGGCGCGCCAACGGCGATACAGCGTCTGCGTCTCCGGCTGCCAGAGCGCCGAGCGGACGAAGCGCGCCGCGCGCGCGGCACGGTCGACCCACTGCGCGCCGCGAGCCGGATCGGCGGCGCCGAGGATCCGGCCGGCGCGGGCCATCGCCGCGATCATCAGGCCGTTCCAGGACGTCAGCACCTTGTCGTCGAGCGACGGACGCGGCCGGCGGTTGCGCGCCTCGAGCAGCACCGGCCGGGCGCGGGCGACCACGTCGACGACGTCGTCGATCGGCCGGCCGACGCGCGCGGCGATGTCCTCGAACGTCGCGGCCGTGTAGAGCAGGTTCTTGCCGGTGAACTCCTGCTGCGGATCGAAGGGGGCGTTGCCGCCGGGCTCGAGGCCGAAGCGCAGCGCCACGACGCGCGCGTCCGCCTCGCCGAGCAGCGTCTCGACCTCGCCCTGCGGCCAGATGTAGAACGCGCCCTCGGAGACGTGCGCGCCCGGCTCCCCCGCCGATTCGGGCGGGATGCTGTCGGCGTCCTCGGCAGAATAGAAGCCGCCGCCGGCGTCGGACAGATCGCGATCGACGTAGACCAGGGTGTCGTCGGCGACCGCGGCGAGCAGCGGATCGGCCGCCGCCTGCGACGCTTCGATCAACGCGAGCACGAGCTGCGCCTGGTCGTAGAGCATCTTCTCGAAGTGCGGCACGCGCCAGCGCTCGTCGACCGAGTAGCGATGGAAGCCGCCGCCGATGTGATCGCGGATTCCGCCCTTGGCCATCGCCGCGAGGGTGGTGACGACCATGTCGCGAAGATCGCCGCGGCCGCCTGCGCCGCCCGACACGACCAGCCAGGCGCGGAGCAGCAGGAGCAGCTCGGAGGGGCGCGGGAACTTCGGCGCGCCGCCGAACCCGCCGAAGCGCCCGTCGAAGGTGCGAGCGAATTGATCGGCGGCGTCGGCGAGGGCATCGAGATCGGGAATCGCGCCGGGACCGCCGGCGTCGTTCGCGTCGTTCGACTGGAACGCGGCGAGCCGATCGACGACCACGCTCGACGCGGCCAGCACCTTGGGCCGCTCCTCCCGCCAGACCCGTGCGATCTCGCGCAGCAGGTCGACGAAGCCGGGCCGTCCCCAGCGCCCGCTCGGCGGGAAGTAGGTGCCGCCATGGAACGGCTTCAGGTCGGGGGTCAGCCAGACGCTCATCGGCCAGCCGCCCTGTCCCGTCGTCGCCTGGACGAACGCCATGTAGACGCGATCGACGTCGGGCCGTTCCTCGCGATCGACCTTGATCGAGACGCACGTCTCGTTGAGGACGGCGGCGACCGCGGCGTTCTCGAACGACTCGCGCTCCATGACGTGGCACCAGTGGCACGTCGAGTAGCCGATCGACAGGAAGATCGGCAGGTCGCGGGCGCGGGCGGCGGCGAACGCGTCTTCGCCCCACGGAAACCAGTCGACCGGATTCTGCGCGTGCTGGCGCAGGTACGGGCTGGATTCGCGGGCGAGCCGGTTGGACATGCGGGGGGCGCGGGGCGAGACAATCAGACCCCGAACGCCGAGTCTATCACCCGCCCCATCACCCGCCGGCGGCGCTCTCGGCCGAAGGCGCCGCCTCGGGAACGACCTCGCTGCCGGGCTCGATGGCGTCGACCGGCATCTTCTCCTCGGACAGGCCGCGCCGCAGCCGCGCGTAGGCCACCGTGAACTGGACACCGTAGAGCAGGATCACCGCCGACAGGTAGACCCACATCAGGAACACGACCACCGCCGCGACCGAGCCGTGAACGCTGAAGCGCGACATGTCGCGCACGTACCAGCCGAAGCCCGCGAGCGCCAGGCGCCAGAGCACGCCGGTGACGATCGCGCCCGGCCAGACGTCGCGGAAGCGGACCCGCGCGTTGGGCACGAAGTAGAAGAGGAGGCCGACGACGACGATGAAGATCAGGCTCGAGAGCCACTCGATGACGAAGCTGCCGAGCATCGCCAGCCCCGGTGTGTGGATCGGCCACCCGGCGCCGGCCGAGATCCGGCCGAGCAACACCGTGCGCGCCGACAGCAGGATCAGGCCGGCCAGCAGCAGCACGCCGGCCGCCGCCAGCATCAGGAACGAGATCAGCTTGTGCTGCCAGTAGCCGAACGGCCGCACCTGCCAGGCGTGGTTGATGGCGCTCGTGATCGCGCCGAAGAACCCGAGCGCCGCCCAGACCATGACGACGCTGCCGCCGAGGCTGAGCGCGGTCTGGCGCTGGCGGAACGCATCCAGCTGGATCGTCACGAAGTCGAACTGGCGCGGGAAGTACTGGAGGACGAAGCCCAGGATCGCGGCACGATCCTGGTCGTCGGCGCTGACGTGGCCGAGGATCGACAGGCTCAGGAGCAGGAACGGGAACAGCGACAGCAGCGCATAGAACGCGACCGACGACGCGAACGTCAGGTCGTCGCTGCGATAGAAGCAGACGAAGCCGTGCCACGCCGCCCGGCCCATGAGGCCGGGCAGGCGCTGCGCGGTACGTCTGATACGGCGCCCGACACGTTGAACGAAGGCGGCTGGGCCGCGACGGGGTCGGAGCACGCGTCAGTCCATCGTGATGCGTCTCAGTGCGACCAGTCCGTGCTCGCTTCGCGCGGACCGGCCTCGGTCTTCAACGTCGCCAATCCGTCCTTCACGGCCTTCCGCGTCTTGTCGAAGGCCGCGGTCAGGCGCTGCGCCTCGCCGAAGAACTCCTCGAGCTGGGGCTCCAGCTCCTGTCGAAACGACCGGCCCCGGTCCGTGAACAGCAGGAACCCGACGAAGCCGCCGACAGCGGCGCCAATACCCATGCTCAAAGCGATACGCGAGCGATCGTCCATGGTCAACCCCTTGTGTGCATCGGCCGCCGTACTCGGCGGCGTCCAGTCTACTGTTTCCCGATACTCAGCAAGGATGATGCCGGAGACGCCGCAAGGCCCCAGCCCGCCAACATACATATAATCGCCCGAACCTATGGACGTGGTGGAGAGCCAGGCTCGCCCCGACACCGCCGAGTTTCGCGACAACGCCGCGCGCATGACGGCGCTCGTCGCAGATCTGCGCGCCCGGCTCGAGGCGGCGCGGGCCGGCGGCGGGCCCGCCGCGCACGCCCGCCATCGCGAGCAGGGCAAGCTGCCGGTTCGCGAGCGGCTCGACGGGCTGCTCGACCCGGGCTCGCCGTTCCTCGAAATCGCGCCGCTCGCGGCCGCCGGCCTCTACGACGGCGACGCGCCCGGCGCCGGCCTGGTCACCGGCATCGGCCGGGTGTCCGGCCGCGAGGTGCTGGTCGTCGCGAACGACGCGACGGTCAAGGGCGGCACCTACTATCCGCTCACGGTGAAGAAGCACCTGCGGGCACAGCAGGTCGCGCTCGACAACCGCCTGCCCTGCGTCTACCTGGTCGACTCCGGCGGCGCCTTCCTGCCGATGCAGGCCGAGGTCTTCCCGGATCGCGAGCACTTCGGCCGCATCTTCTACAACCAGGCGCGCCTGTCGGCGCAGGGCATCGCGCAGATCGCGGTCGTGATGGGCTCGTGCACCGCCGGCGGCGCCTACGTCCCGGCGATGAGCGACGAGACGATCATCGTGCAGAAGACCGGCACGATCTTCCTCGGCGGGCCGCCGCTCGTGAAGGCGGCGACCGGCGAGGACGTCACCGCCGAGGAGCTCGGCGGCGGCGACGTCCATACCCGCCACTCGGGCGTCGCCGACTATCTCGCCGACGACGACGCGCATGCGCTGCAGCAGGCGCGCACGATCGTGTCGACGCTCGGGCGGGCGCCGCGAGCGGCGTTCGATCGCATCGCGCCGGAAGCGCCGCGCTACGACCCGGCCGAGCTCTACGGCCTCGTCAACACCGACCTGCGCAAGCCCTCCGACGCCCGCGAGGTGCTGGCGCGCATCGTCGACGGCTCGCGCCTCGACGAGTTCAAGGAGCGCTACGCGACCACCATCGTCACCGCGTTCGCGCGCGTCCACGGCTATCTCGTCGGCATCGTGGCCAACAACGGCGTGCTGTTCTCCGAGTCGGCGCTCAAGGCGACGCACTTCATCGAGCTGTGCGGGATGCGCGGCATCCCGCTGGTGTTCGTGCAGAACATCACCGGCTTCATGGTCGGCCGCCAGTACGAGCGCGCCGGCATCGCCAAGGACGGCGCCAAGATGGTGCACGCCGTGGCCAACGCCCAGGTGCCGAAGTACACCATCGTCACCGGCGGATCGTTCGGCGCCGGCAACTACGGCATGTGCGGGCGGGCCTTCGATCCGCGCTTCCTGTGGATGTGGCCGAACGCACGCATCTCGGTCATGGGCGGCGAGCAGGCGGCCGGCGTCCTCGTCACGGTGAAGAAGGATCAGCTCGCGCGGCGCGGCGAGACGCTCTCCCCCGACGACGAAGCGGCGATCCGCGATCCGCTGCTCGCCAAGTACGAGCACGAAGGCTCGCCCTACTACTCCACCGCGCGGCTGTGGGACGACGGCATCCTCGATCCGGCGTCGACGCGCGACACGCTCGGCCTGGCCATCGCCGCCGCCGAGAACGCCCCGCTCGCGCCGACCCGCTTCGGCGTGTTCCGGATGTGACCGATGACCGAGAGCGCCGCGAGCCGCAATTCGGACGTCCTGCTGGTGGAACGCCGGGGGCCGGTGTGGCGGGCGACGCTGAACCGCCCCGCCGTCCGCAACGCGTTCGACGAGGGTCTGATCGCCGCGCTGCGCGCCTGGGCGGACGACGTCACCCGCGCCGCCGACGCCGGCGAGGCCAGGGTGGCCGTGATTGCGGGCGCCGGCCCCGTCTTCAGCGCCGGCGCCGACCTCGCCTGGATGCAGCGCATGCGCGACTACAGCCGCGAGGACAACCTGCGCGACGCGGAGGCGGCGGCCGCGCTGTTCGGCGCGCTCGACGCGCTGCCGGTGCCGCTGGTCGGACGAATCCAGGGCGCGGCGCTCGGCGGCGGCGCCGGGCTGGCCGCGGTCTGTGACGTGGTCGTCGCCGCCGACGACGCGATCTTCGGCTTCACCGAGGTCCGCCTCGGCATCCTGCCGGCGGTGATCGGGCCGTTCGTCGTCGCCAAGATCGGCGTGTCCGCCGCGCGCGCGCTGTTCCTGACCGGCGGCCGCTTCCCGGCGCCGCAGGCGCATCGCCTCGGTCTCGTCCACGAAGTGGTCCCGGCCGCCGAGCTCGACGCCGTGGTCGACGTCGTCGTGCGCGATCTCCTCCTCGGCGCGCCGTCCGCGCAGCGCCGCGTCAAGGCGCTGCTGCGCGCCATCGTCAACCAGCCGCCGGCCGACGTGACGCCGCTGACCAGCACGGCGCTCGCCGATCAGCGCGTGTCCGCGGACGGCCAGGACGGGCTCGCCGCGTTCCTGCACAAGCGCCGGGCGAAATGGGTCGTCGAGCCGTGAGCACGACGCGGGGCGGCGTCCCTGCGATCCGCCCCATCCGCCGCCTGCTCGTCGCCAACCGCGGAGAAATCGCCGTGCGGGTGATGCGGGCCTGCCGCGAGCGCGGCATCGCGCCGATCGCGGTGTACTCGTCGATCGATCGCGGCGCGCTGCACGTCCGCGAGGCCGACGAGGCGATCGAGATCGGCGGGCCGGCGCCGGCCGAGAGCTACCTGCGCGTCGACGCGATCCTCGACGCCGCGGCGCGCACCCGCGCCGACGCGATCCATCCGGGCTACGGCTTCCTGTCCGAGAACGCCGCGTTTGCCGCGTCGTGCCGCGACGCCGGCGTGATCTTCGTCGGCCCGCCGCCGGAGGCGATCACGGCCATGGGCTCGAAGCTCGGCGCGCGCGAGCGGATGCAGCGCGCCGGCGTGCCGGTGGTGCCAGGCGCGACGCCGGCCGACCAAAGCGACGCCGGGATCCGCGCCGCGGCGCTGGCCATCGGCCTGCCGGTCGTCGTCAAGGCGTCGGCCGGCGGCGGCGGCAAGGGCATGCGCGTCGTCACCGAGATCGACGCGCTGGACGAGTCGATTGCCGCGGCGCGGCGCGAAGCCTCGCGCGCGTTCGGCGACGGCACGCTCTACGTCGAGCGGCGGGTCGAGCGTCCGCGCCACGTCGAGATCCAGATCTTCGCGGACGCGCACGGCGGCTGCGTCCACCTGTTCGAGCGGGAGTGCTCGATCCAGCGGCGGCACCAGAAAATAGTCGAGGAGACGCCGTCCCCGGCGCTGACGCCGGCGGTGCGGGCGCGCATGGGCGAGGCCGCCGTGGCCGCCGCGCGCGCCGCCGGCTACGTCAACGCCGGGACGATCGAGTTCCTGCTCGAGGGGACCGGCGACGAGGCGCGCTTCTACTTCCTCGAGATGAACACGCGGCTGCAGGTCGAGCACGCGATCACGGAAGCGATCACCGGCGTCGATCTCGTCCACGCCCAGCTCGCGGTGGCGGCGGGCGCGCCGCTGCCGTGGACGCAGGACGCGCTGGCGCCGCGCGGGCACGCCATCGAAGTGCGCCTGTGCGCCGAGGATCCCGATCAGGGTTTCCTGCCGCAGGCCGGACGGCTGCTCGCCTGCCGCTTCCCGCAGGCGCCGGGTCTCCGCATCGACGCGGGCGTCGAGCGCGGCGACGCGATCCCGGTGCAGTACCGACTCACTCGTCGCCAAGCTCGTGGCGCACGCGGCGACCCGGGACGCAGCGATCGCGCGCCTGTCCGCGGCGCTGCGCCGCACCCTCGTCTTCGGCGTCCGCACCAACGCCACGCTGCTGGCGCGGATCCTCGCCCACCCGCGCTTCGTGGCGGGCGACGTCGACACCGGCTTCGTCGCCGACGAGCACGAGACGCTGCTCGGCGTCAGCCCGGCGTCCGCCGCCCTCGCCGCCGCCGCGTGGGTAAGAAAAGCTCCCGATGCTGCTCCCGATGGTCCGTCCGGAGCGCCGAAAAACGTCGCAGATTCTGCGACAGCCAGCCCGTGGACGGCGCTGCGCGGGTGGCGCGGATGAGCGGCCGTTCGGGCACGGTCGCCGTCACGCTCGACGACGGCCGCGTCGAGACGTGGACGGTGGCGCGCGCGGACCGCACCGCCGACGGCACGTGGCGGCTCGCGCTCGTCGATCCGGCCGGCGACGCACACGCCGTCGAGGCGATCGCCGACGGCGGCGACGTCTGGACCGCGATCGACGGCGTGGTGCGCGTCCTGGCGGCGCCAGCTGGTCCGCGTCGACGCGGCCGGGCCGCCGCCGCGCACGGACTGGAGGCGCCGATGCCGGCCACCGTCACGCGCATCGTCGCCAGCGTCGGGCAACGCGTCGCGGCGGGCGACGTGCTCGTGCTCCTCGAGGCGATGAAGATGGAGCTCGCCATCCGCGCGCCGCACGACGGCACCGTCGCGCGCATCGCCTGCGAGGCGGGCGCCATCGTCCAGCCCGGCGTCCCCCTCGTCGAGCTCTCCTGATCGCAGAATCTGCGCCGTCCGAGACCTCCTCCGGGAGGACCATCGGAAGGACCATCGGGAGAAACATCGGGAGGAGCTTCGGGAGCTACGCTCTCGAGGCTCGGTAGACGCGGGACGGGAGGGGACGGCCGAGTTTTTGCTCGATGAAGGCGGACGCCTCGAGCAGCGCAGGCAGCGAGACGCCCGTCTCGTAGCCGAGGCCGTCGAGCAGATACACCAGATCCTCGGTGGCGAGGTTGCCGGTCGCGCCCGGCGCGAACGGGCACCCGCCGAGGCCGCCGGCGGAGGCGTCGAAGGTGCGGACGCCGAGCGGCAGCGCGGCCATGACGTTGGCCAGCGCCTGGCCGCGCGTGTCGTGGAAGTGCAGCGCGAGCTGATCGACGCCGACGCCATGCGCCAGGGCGGCCTCGACGACGCCCGGCACCTGGCCCGGATGCGCGATGCCGATCGTGTCGCTGATCGCCACTTCGTAGACGCCGAGATCGACCAGCTGCCGCGCGAGCTCCCCCACGCGCCGTGGATCGACGGCGCCATCGAACGGGCACCCGAACGCCGTGGACAGGTAGCCGCGCACGCGCACCCCGGCGGCGCGCGCCTCGGCGCAGACGTCCGCGAACGCCGCCAGCGACTGCGCGATCGAGCGGTTGGTGTTGCGCTGGCTGAACCCCTCAGAGGCTGCCGCGAAGATCGCGACCTCGCGCACGCCGGCCGCCACCGCCTCGCGCAGACCGGTGAGGTTCGGGACCAGGGCGTGTAGCGCGTGCCCGCGGGCCGTGCCCCCGCGCCGGCCAGCGCCGGAGCCAGCGCCGCGAAGACCTCGCGCGCGTCGGCGAGCTGCGGCACGCGATCCGGGCGCACGAACGACGTCACCTCGACGACCGGCAGGCCCGCCGCCGCCAGCCGCTCGACGAAGGCCACCTTGTCGGCGGTGGCGATCCGCGCCGCCTCGTTCTGCAGGCCGTCGCGCGGCCCGACCTCCACGATCGTGACCCGGTTCGTCATGGCGTCGACATCCGGTTCGGTCGCTCGGTGGACCGGCTCACTCGTCGAGCGTCCGGACCGACACGTCCGGATCGCCTTCGGCATCCAATCGGGCTATGACTTCCATCGGCCGGCAGCAGACCTGGCAGTCCTCGACGTAGTGCTGCGCGGCGCCGCCGCCGACGTCGACCCAGATGGCCAGCGGCTCGCCGCACGACGGACAGCAGACTTCGACTTCCACGCGTCCAGCTTACAATCGCCATGATGCCTTTGGACCTGCTGGTGTTCGGCCCCCACCCCGACGACATCGAGATCGGGATGGGCGCGACGGTCGCGCTGCACGCGCGGCGCGGCGATCGCGTCGGACTGGTCGACCTGACCCGCGGGGAGCTGGGGTCGAACGGCACGCCCGACGAGCGGGTCGCCGAAGCGGCCGAAGCCAGCGCCGTGCTCGGCGCGGTGCTGCGGCTGAACCTGGCGCTGCCCGACGGCTGCCTCTCCGTCGACGACGAAGGGCAGGTCGACGCGGTCGTCCGCTGCGTGCGCGCCCATCGGCCGCGCGCCATCGCCATCCCGCACTGGGCGGATCGCCACCCGGACCACGGCAACGCCAGCCGGCTGCTGCGCCAGGCGATCTTCCGCGCCGGCCTGCGGCGCGTCGTCACCGCCGACGAACCGTGGCGCCCGGAGTGGGTCTGCCACTATTTCATCAACGACGCGGTGGCGCCGTCGTTCGTCGTCGACGTCAGCGAGGTCTACGAGATCAAGCGGCTGGCGCTCGCCTGTCACCGGACGCAGTTCACGCCCGCCGGCGACGCGGCGGCCGCGACGCGCCTCACCTCGCCGTTGTTCTCGCAGCTGATCGAGAGCCGCGACGCCCAGTTCGGCGCGCTGGCCGGCGTCCGCTACGCCGAAGGCTTCGTCGTGCGCGAGCCGGTGGCGCGGCCGCACCTCTTCAAGGCCTGGCCGGCCGGCCCGGCGGAGGCGCCGCATGCGTGAGCGCCGCGGCGCGACGCCACCGCCGCCGCGGCACGGCGGCATGCGCATCGGCATCGTCTGCTACGCCTCCGTCGGCGGCAGCGGCGTCGTCGCCACCGAACTGGCGACGAGCCTGGCCCGGCGCGGGCACGAGGTCCACGTCCTCAGCAGCGAGATCCCGTTCCGCCTGCGCGACGCGCAAGGGCCGGTCATCGTGCACGCGGTCGAGACACCCGCCTACCCGCTGTTCCGCGAACCGCAATACGTGCTCTCGCTGTCGACCAAGATCGTCAACGTGGCGCGGGCGCACGCGCTGGACATCATCCACGCGCACTACGCGGTGCCGCACGCCGCCGGCGCCTACCTGGCGCGGCAGATCCTCGCCTCGCACGGCGCCGCGGTGCCGAAGGTCGTCACCACGCTGCACGGCACCGACATCACGCTGGTCGGCGCCGACCCGTCGTACCGCGAGACGGTCGCCTTCTGCATCGAGCAGTCGGACGGCGTGACCGCCGTGTCCGAGAGCCTGCGCGACGACACCTACCGGCACCTGCGGCTGACGTCGCCGATCGTGGTCGTGCCCAACTTCCTCGACTGCGGCCGCTACACGCCGATGCCCGACCCGGCGCTGCGGGCGCGTC
The DNA here is from genome assembly GCA_963844435.1 of Vicinamibacterales bacterium. Taxonomy (GTDB): domain Bacteria; phylum Acidobacteriota; class Vicinamibacteria; order Vicinamibacterales; family Vicinamibacteraceae; genus JBDSLU01. Next base: position 226,838 of record CAWJOG010000010.1, read on the forward strand.
ACTGTCCGCCGGACCGCTACGACAGCCTGCTCCTGCACGTCTCGAACTTCCGCCCGGTCAAGCGCCTCGACGCCGTCGTCGACGTCTTCCGGCGAGTCCGCCAACACCGCCGCGCCAAGATCGTGCTGGTCGGCGACGGCCCGGAGCGCGGCCGCGTCGAGGCGCTGGCGCGCGAGGCCGGCATCGCCGACCACGTCGAGATCCTGGGAGAGCTCGACGACGTGCGCGGACTGCTCTCGGTCGCGGACGCCTTCCTGCTGCCCTCGGCGCAGGAGAGCTTCGGCCTCGCCGCGCTCGAGGCGATGGCCTGCGGCGTGCCGGTCGTGGCGTCGCGCGTCGGCGGGCTGCCGGAAGTGATCACCGACGGGCTGACCGGCTATCTCCGCGACCCGGACGACCACGAAGGGATGGCGGCGGCCGTGCTGGACCTGCTCGACGACCCGTCGCTCCGCCAGCGCATTGCCCACCTGGCCCGGGCCTCGGTCGTCGACCGCTTCGACGAGGACCGCGTGGTCCCGATCTACGAGGCGCTGTACGAGCGGCTGCTGACGGTGCCGGCCGCCTCCCGGGCCTGACGGCGGCCCGTCCGGGCGGTCGAACCACGATACAATCGCCCGTCCGTGGCATCCCCTGCTCCACGCGGGTTCACGTCCTGGCTCCTTCAGGACCTCCGCGATCCCCAAGCCGCTTCGCATCCGAAGGCCCACCAGGCCCCCTGGTGGCGGGTCATGTGTCTCACCGGCGTCGACTACTTCTCGACGCTGGGCTATCAGCCGGCGATCGCCTTCGCCGCCGCCGGGCTGCTGTCTCCGATCGCGACGCTGGTGCTCGTGCTCCTCACGCTGTTCGGCGCGCTGCCGGTGTACCGCGAGATCGCGCGGCTGAGCCCGCACGGCGAGGGCAGCGTCTCGCTCCTGCAGGAGCTGCTGTCGCGGTGGAGGGGCAAGACGCTCGTCCTCTGCCTGCTCGGGTTCGCCGCCACCGACTACGTCATCACCATCACGCTCTCGGCCGCGGACGCGACCGCGCACATCCTCGAGAACCCGCTCGTCCCGCACTGGGTCGAGCACCCGGTCATCGTCACGCTGGTGCTGCTGGCGGCCCTGTGCGCCATCTTCCTGCGCGGCTTCCGCGAGGCGATCGGCCTCGCGGTGTTGATCGTGGCCGTCTACCTGGCGCTGAACGTCGTCGTGATCGGCTGGGGGCTCGGCTACATCGCCACCCATCCGGAGCTGCTGCCACGCTGGCGCGACGCGCTCTTCATCCAGCACGGGAGCTGGGCGGCGATGGTGGGCGTCTCGCTGCTGCTGTTCCCCAAGCTGGCGCTCGGCCTCTCCGGTTTCGAGACCGGCGTCGCGGTGATGCCGCTCGTCCAGGGCGACCCGGGCGAGACGGAGGCCGACCCGGCCGGCCGGATTCGCGGGGCGCGCCGCCTGCTGCTGGCCGCGGCGCTGATCATGAGCGTGCTGCTCATGGGCAGCAGCCTGGTGTCGGCGCTCCTCATCCCGGGCGAGTACTTCGCCCGCGGCGGCCCGGCCTACGGCCGCGCCCTCGCCTACCTCGCGCACGAGCACTTCGGCGAGGTGTTCGGCACGCTCTACGACCTCAGCACCATCACCATCCTGTGGTTCGCCGGATCGTCGGCGATGGCCGGCCTGCTCAACCTGGTGCCGCGCTACCTGCCCCGCTTCGGCATGGCCCCGGAGTGGACCAAGGCGATGCGGCCGCTGGTGCTCGTCTTCACCGGCGTCACCTTCCTCGTCACGATCATCTTCCAGGCCGACGTCGAAGCGCAGGGCGGCGCCTACGCCACCGGCGTGCTGGTCCTGATGTCGTCGGCGGCGCTCGCCGTGACGCTGGCCGCCCACAAGTCCGGCCGCTGGTGGCAGGCCTACCTGCTGATCACGCTGGTCTTCGCCTACACCACGGCGCAGAACATCCACGAGCGGCCGGAAGGCATCCGCATCGCCGCGATCTTCATCGCCTCGATCATCGTCATGTCGCTGGTCTCGCGGGTGCTGCGATCGACCGAGCTGCGCATCCAGGGCGTCGATGCCGACGAAGCGGCCGAGATGTTCATCGACCAGGCCGCGACCACCGGCCAGGTGCGCGTGATCGCCAACCGGCCCGGCGTCGGCGACGTCGCCGAGTACGCGGCCAAGATCCGCGAGGCGCGCGACACGCACCAGCTGAAGCCCTGGGAGCCGGTGCTGTTCGTCGAGGTGGCCACCACCGACGCGTCCGAGTTCAGCAACGTGCTGAAGGTGCGCGGCGTCGAGATCGGCCCGTTCCGCGTGCTGCGCTGCCTCAGCGCCGCGGTGCCGAACGCCATCGCCGGCCTGCTGCTGCACATCCGCGATCGCACCGGCAAGGTGCCGCACGCCTACTTCGGGTGGACCGAAGGCAACCCGATCGCCTACCTGCTCAAGTTCCTCGCTTTCGGCGAGGGCGACGTGGCGCCGGTCAGCCGCGAGGTGTTGCGGCAGACCGAGCCCGATCCCGAACGGCGCCCCCGCATCCACCTTGGCTGACACCGCCTCGCCGTCTCCGTCGACGGTCCCGCCCGGCGCGCCGCACGTCCACCGCGGCTCGGCGGCGATGCCGCCGTGGAGCGTCGGCGAGTTGCCCGCGCCACCCGTCTGGAGGCGCCAGAACTGGGCCGGGATGATCGGGCCCGGCCTGACCCTGGCCGGCGCGTCGGTCGCGGGTGGCGAGTGGCTGCTCGGGCCGCGCGTCGGCGCGCAATACGGCGGCGCCCTGCTGTGGATCGCCATCGTCTCGCTCGCCTGCCAGTACGTCTACAACGTCGAGGCCAGCCGCTACACGCTCTACACCGGCGAGTCGGTGCTGACCGGCGCCTTCCGGGTGCGGCCGGGCCCGCGCGTCTGGTTCTGGCTGTATCTGCTGATGGACCTCGGCGCCCTGCTGCCCTACCAGGTGGCGAGCGTGGCGACGCCGGTCGCCGCCATCTATCTGGCGCGGATGCCGAATCCGGCCGACCCCCAGGAAGTGCAGCTGCTGCGCCTGCTCACCTACGCGATGCTCACGCTCGCGCTGCTGCCGCTCGTCTTCGGCGGCAAGGTCTACAACGCGCTCAAGGTGCTGATGACGACGAAGATCGTCTTCGTCTTCGGCTTCCTGCTGTTCCTCGCGATCTTCTATTCGTCGTGGGCGACGTGGGCCGACATCCTCAGCGGCCTGTTCAAGGTCGGCACGGTGCCGGCGGCCGGCGGCGGCACGACCAACGCCCTCGTCGCGCTCTGGCACGGCCAGTGGCCGGCGGTCGATCGCGAGGCGCTGACCACGTTCACGGCGTTCGCCGCCATCGCCGGCGTCGGCGGCCTGCAGCAGGCGTCGATCAGCAACTACACGCGCGAGCAGGGCTGGGGCATGGGCAGCCAGGTGGGCGCGATTCCGAGCCTGATCGGCGGCCGCAGGATCTCGCTGTCGCACGCGGGCGTGGTGTTCCGCGTCACCGATGCGGCCCTCAGCCAGTGGCGCGGCTGGCTGCGGCACGTGCGTCGCGATCAGCTGGCGATGTGGTTTCCAGCGGCGGTCATCGGCCTGGCGCTGCCGACCATGCTCTCGATCGAGTATCTGCCGCGCGGCACGCAGGCCGATTCCTGGATCCTCGCCGGGATGACCGCGGACGGCCTCGCCGCGCGCGTCGGCGGCAGCTTCGGCGTCGTCTGCTGGTACGCCATCCTCGTCTGCGGCGTGCTCGTGCTGCTGCCGAGCGCGGCGTCGGGCGCGGACGGCTTCCTGCGCCGATGGCTCGACATCGCCTGGACCGGGCTGCCAATGTTCCAGCGCCTCGAGCCGCACCGCATCAGGCACGTCTACTTCGGCTTCCTCCTCACTTACTTCGTCCTCGGCATCACCTTCCTCTCGATCGCGCGGCCGCTCACGCTCGTCGTGATCTACGGCAACATGGGCAACCTCGCGCTCGGCGTGAACTGCTTCCACACGATCCGCGTGAACCGCACGCTGCTGCCGCCGGAGCTGCGGCCCGGCGCCGGTCCGTGCATCGCGCTCGCGATCGCCGGCGTGTACTACGTAGGCATGGCGGCCATGACGGCAGCGATCGCTTTGCGACTCTTGTAGAGCTGAAATTCGAGCTCAATCGACCCTCACGGACGTCCGATCGGACCGTTCATCCCAAATCCGTGTCAGCAACAGGCTGAGTCACTTGACAGTGTTCAGCGACGCGGGTAACTACTGACATCCGCTTCGCCGCCACGCGGCGAGGGTTCGTCCCGCGACCTATCCCGGTCCGGACCACGACGACCCAGGTGTCCGCCAGGACACTCTCGAGGCGGGTGTATGTCGACGGCGCGATCGCACGAGCGATCGTGTCTTTGTATTTGGGGGGGACACGATGAGAAGGCAGCACTGGGTGACGTGGCTGATGACCGCGTGCATGTGCCTGATGACGGCACATCTCGCGAGCGCGCAGAGCGGCACCGCGACCCTGCAGGGGAAGGTCATCGACGCGCAGAAGATGGCCTTGCCTGGCGCGAACGTCACGCTCGCCAATCCGGCGACCGGCTTCTCGCGCACGATTCAGTCCGACACCTCGGGCGCGTTCGCGTTCCCGAGCGTGCCGCCCGGCACCTACGCCCTGACCGTCGAGATGCAGGGCTTCAAGACATCGGTCGTCGACAAGGTGGCGCTGCAGGTCGATTCCACGAGCGAGCTCTCGATCGATCTGCAGATCGGCAGCCTGTCGGAGTCGGTTCAGGTCTCGGCCGATGCACCTGTCATCAACTCCAGCGACGCCAGCATGGGCAACGTGATGGGCGGCGATACGATCCGCAGCCTGCCGCTCGAGGGCCGCAACGTGGCCGCCCTGCTCAGCCTGCAGCCCGGCGTCACCTACGTGCCGAAGGCCGACCCCGGCGCGACCATGGATCCGCGCTACGGCTCGGTGAGCGGCGCGCGCGCCGACCAGAGCACGGTGACGCTCGACGGCATCGACGTGAACGACTCCGACCGGCAGACCGCGTTCACGTCCGTCCTGCGCGTCACGCTCGATTCGGTCCAGGAGTTCCGCGTCACGACCAGCAACTACGGCGCCGAGTCGGGACGCTCGAGCGGCGCGCAGGTGTCGCTCGTCACCCGCAGCGGCACGAACTCGCTCTCGGGCTCGGGCTACTACGTGAACCGCGACACGAAGTTCTCGTCGAACGAGTACTTCCTCAAGCTGTCGCAGCTCGCAGAACGGCGACCGAAAGCGAGGCGCCGAAGCTCAACAAGAACATCTTCGGCGGCTCGATTGGCGGCCCGATCCGCAAGGACAAGCTGTTCTTCTTCGGCAACTTCGAAGGCCTGAACGAGAGCCGTGAGACGGTCGTCACCCGCGCCGTGCCGTCCAACTCGCTGCGCGACGGCGTCCTGATCTACCAGTGCGCGACGCCCTCGGCCTGCCCGGGCGGCAGCGTCCAGGGCGTGACCGGCACGCACAGCGTGCCGGCCGGCTCGTACGGCCTCACCCCGGCGGAGCTGGCGCCGGGTCGATCCGCTGCGCATCGGGCCGAACGCCGCGGCGATGAGCTACTTCCGGGACTTCCCGTCGCCGAACCAGGACGGGCGGTATCCCGGCAACATCGACGACTTCCGCTTCGCCGCGCCGGTCGAGAACACGTTCCGCACCTACATCGCCCGCGGCGACTATCGCCTGAACGGCAGCCACAACTTCTTCGGCCGCTTCAACAAGCAGGACGACGCCATCGACAGCACGCCGCAGTATCCCGGCGCGGCGCCGGGCCGCTCGCGCAGCGACAAGAACTGGGGCGGCGCGATGGGGTGGGACTCGACCATCGGCGGCAACCATCGTGAACACCTTCCGCTACGGCTACACGCGCCTCGACATCGACACGCTCGGGCTGCGCGACCGGGACATCAACACCTTCCGCTTCCTCGACGACTTGGCGTTCGACGAGGCCCTGGACGTCACCAACGGCCGCGACATCAAGACGCACAACTTCGTCAACGACCTGTCGATGGTGAAGGGCCGCCACACCTTCAAGTTCGGCGGCAACATGCGGTTCATCCGCAACGACACCTACAGCTTCGCGAACTCGTACACGACCGGCAACGCCAACGGCTCGTGGGTGTCGGGCGTCGGCCAGCGCTACCGGCCAGGCGGCCCCTGCCCGGCGCCGGCCGACTGCAGCGGCCTGCCTGCGGTCGCGACGGCGGGCCGCTCGGCCTACGGCGACTCGTTGATCCCGCTGCTCGGGATCATCAGCCAGACGAACATCGTCTACAACTACACGATCGACGGACAGATCCTGCCGCACGGCGACGCCGGTGGGGCGCGTCTACGGCGCCAACGAGTTCGAGCTCTACGCCCAGGACAGCTGGCACGTGCGCGACAACCTGACGCGTGAGCGCCGGCCTGCGCTATGGCCTGTACTCGCCGCCATGGGAGGTGAACGGCCAGCAGGTGGCGCCGAACGTGAACCTCGGCGAGTGGTTCGACCAGCGCATGGCCAACATGCGCGCCGGCATCCCGTCGAGCGCAGAGCGAGACGATCACGTTCGTGCCGGGCGGCCCGGTCAACGACGGCCCGGGCTTCTACGAGTGGGACAAGAACAACTTCGCGCCGCGCGTCTCGGCGGCGTGGACGCCGTCACCCGTCGTGGGTGGTGCGCGGCGGCTACGGCCTGGTCTACGACCGCATCGGCGCCGGTCTCGCCTCGACGTTCGACAACGGCGGATCGTTCGGCCTGTCGAACAACCTCGACTCGCCGTTCGGCGGGAATGGCGAGACGTCGCCCGACGTCCGCTTCACCGGCATCGACAACATCCCGGCGACCTACCCCGAGGCGCCGCCGTCCGGCTTCCCGGCGACGCCTGACACGGGCGCAGGCGGGATCACGTCTGGCATCGATCAGTCGATCAGAACGCCGTACTCGCACGTCTTCAACGTCATCGTCGGCAAGGATCTGGGCAGGAGCTACGGCATCGAGGTCGGCTACGTCGGCCGCCGCGGCCGGAACCTGCTGGTCCGTCGCGACATCGCGATGCCGCTGAACCTGACCGATCCGGCTTCCGGCGTCGACTACTTCACGGCAGCGCGGCAGCTGATCGACGCCTACAACGCCGCCGGCGGCGACGTCGGCCAGATGGGCCGGATCCCGTACTGGGAGAACATGTTCCCCGACGCGGCGTTCGACGGCTTGTCGGCGACCCAGAACATGGCGGCGGAGTTCGGCGGCGTCAACCCCGACTACATCACCGCGCTCTACAACGCCGACCTGTTCTGCTCCCCGGCCTGCAGCCGCTTCGGTCCCAACGCGTTCTTCTCGGAACAGTACGACTCGCTCGCCGCGCAGAGCTCGATCGCGCGATCCGAGTACGACGCGATGCAGCTGACCCTCCGCCGCCGGTTCACCGACGGCTACCAGTTCGACTTGAACTACACGCTGGCCCGCGGCAAGGACCACGGCTCGCAGGTCGAGCGGGGCAGCGCCTTCGACAACTTCGGGTCGGGCGGCTACTCCGGGTTCCTCGTCAACTCGTTCGAGCCGGATCTGAACTACTCCTATTCGGACTTCGACGTGCGGCACCAGATCAACGTCAACTGGCTGGCGGAGCTGCCGTTCGGCCAGGGCAGGCGCTGGGGCGGCGAGCGCCGGGACGGCTGACCAACGCGATCATCGGCGACTGGTCGGTCGCCGGCATCGGCCGGTGGTCGAGCGGCTACACGTTCAACGTGATCAACTGCCGCTCGTGCTGGGCGACGAACTGGAACCTGCAGGGCAACGCCGCCCTGGCGGAGCCGGGCGTGCTGCCCGAGACCGAGACGACGCGCAACGCGGTCGGCGGCCAGCCGAGCCCGTTCGCCGATCCGACGGCGGCGCTGGAGGCGTTCCGGAACCTGTACCCGGGCGAAGCCGGCATCCGCAACCTGCTGCGCGGCGACGGCTACTTCACCATCGACCTGAGCATCGCCAAGGCGTTCAGGCTGCCGGCGACGCAGCGGCTGGAGTTCCGCTGGGACATCTTCAACCTCACCAACACGCCGAAGTTCGACACGGGTGACGTGACGATGTTCCCGGACAGCGCGGCGAGCTTCGGCCGCTACGACAGCTCGCTGGCGGCGTGCGACGGCGCCGCCGGCCGCTGCATGCAGCTCAATCTGCGCTACACGTTCTACCGGACGGGACGTTGCTTGTTGGCGGCGGGCCCCTCAGGCCCGCCGCGCGCGGCTTTCGAGTCCAGTCGGCGCTGGGCGCGCCGTCGGACGGCCGCGACTGCCCGCTCGCGCTGGGTCGCGCTCGCTAGACCAGGAACAGCTTGGCGAGGCCGAGGAAGAAGAAGAAGCCGCAGCTGTCGGTCGCGAACGTGAGCAGCACGCTCGCGCCCTGCGCGGGGTCGCGGCCGGCGCGATCGAGATAGAGCGGCACTGCGATCCCCACCATCGCGGCCAGCAGCAGGTTCAGGATCATCGCGCCCATCATCACCGCCCCGAGCTCGAGCCGGCCGTAGATGGCCCACGCGAACAGGCCCATGATCCCGCCCCACATCAGCCCGTTCAGGAGGCTGACCATCAGCTCCTTGTAGATCAGGTAGCGCGTGTTGCTGCCTTCGAACTGGTTCAGCGCCAGGCCGCGGATCACGACGGCCACCGTCTGGTTGCCGGTGTTGCCGCCGATGCTGGCGACGATCGGCATCAGCGCGGCGAGCGCGACGAGTTGCTGGATGGTGCCCTCGAACGCGCCGATGACGCGTGACGCGATGAAGGCGGTGATCAGGTTGACGCACAGCCACGGCCAGCGGTTGCGGGCACTGGCCCACGTCGACGCGAAGAGGTCCTCCTCGCCGCGCAAGCCGGCGCGCTCGAGCGCGCGGCGCTCGGCGAGCTGGCGGTTGAAGTCCATCACCGCTTCGACGGTGAGCCGGCCAATCAGCTTGTTGCGTTCGTCCACGACCGGCGCCGAGACGAGGTTGTAGCGCTCGAACGCCTGCGCCGCCTCCTCCGCCTCCTCGAACGGGTGCATCACGACGTCGTCGGTGTTCGTGATGCTCGCCGCCGGCTGCCGTGGATCGGTGAGCAGCAGCGCCTGCAGCGGCACGCTGCCCTTGAGGACGTTGCGCGCGTCGACCACGAACAGCCGATCCGTCTGCGGCGGCAGCTCGCCGCGCTGGCGCAGGTGGACGAGCGCGTCGTCGACGGTCTGATCCTCGCGGATGAACACGACCTCCGGGCTCATCAGCCCGGCGACGGTGTCCTTGCCCGCGGCCCGCGACTGATCGAGCCATGACCGCTCGCCGGCGTCGAGCTGCCGCGACGCCGTGCGCAGCACGTCCTCGGGCAGGGCGTCGGCGAGGTAGGCGAGATCGTCGGCGTCGAGGTGGCTCGTCGCGGCGATCAGCCGCTCGTGCGAGGTCGCCTCCATCAGCGCCTCGCGCACGGCGGTCGAGACTTCCAGCAGCACTTCGCCGCGCTGGCGATCCTCGAGCTGCTGCCAGATGAGCAGCCGCTCCTCGGGCACCAGCCGTTCGAGGACGTGCGCGAGATCGGCCGGATGGAGCGGGTTGACGCGCGCGTGCAGCTCGGTCAGGTTCTGCCGCTGCTGCAGCTGCTCGAGCAGATCGCGCTTGGGGCCTTCGTGGCGGTGCGTGAACGTCGTCAGGACGCGGTGCTTCTCGAGCAGACGCGTGACGTCTTCGAGCGCCTGGTCCAGGCGGCGATCCGGCGCAGCGAGGGACATGGCTCGCCCAGAATACGCCAGCCGCACGACAGACCGGCGAGCTCCGGCCCAGTCGCGCGGCGCATGACGATCATTCCAGGAAGCGAGGTGTCAGCCGACGGACCGGCGGGGTGCGGCCGTCAGCGCAGGTATTCCGCGTCGCGGGCCGGCGGGACGGCGCCGCCCTTCCAGTGCGCGTCCTCTTCCTTGAGGATGCCTTCGACGATGGCGAGGACCTCGCGCGGCGTGACGCCAGGCTTGAAGTCGACGTTCTCCGAGACCGCCGTATGGACCTCCCGCAGGCGCCGCCGCAGCCGCCGCACTTCGTTCAACAGGACCGGCACGTCGGCGCGCGCGCCGGCCATGAACTGGGCGTCCCGCTCAACCTGCTCCCAGGCCCGCTCGTAGATCGCCTTCGGGCAGCGGAAGCCGCGCACCGCGGGGTAGGTGCGGCCGTCGCCGGCATCGCTCGGGTAGAGGTTCTGGACGCGCTTGACCGACCACGGACCCAGCGTGGAGCGTTGCTCCCGCGCTGCGATGGCTTCGAGCTCCTGATCGGTCATGGAGAGATACCCGCGGGCCGTCGTCCCGGCGTCAGCCGTGAAGGGAAGGGAACGCCGACGTCAGCCGTTGAAGACGACGACGCGGTTGCGGCCCGCGCCCTTCGCCATGTAGAGGGCGTGATCGGCCGCCGCGTAGAGCTCCTCGGACGATCGCATCGTCGACTCGAGGCCGGCGACGCCGAACGAGCAGGTGACGCCGATGCGTCCGGCGCGGCTCGGGACGTCGATCTCTTCGCACGCGGCGCGAAGCCGCTCGGCGAGGCTGCCGGCGCCGTCGCGCGCCGTTTCCGGGCACAGCACGACGAACTCCTCGCCGCCGACGCGGGCCAGCAGCTGCTCCGGGCGGAGCAGGCTCTCGAGGCCGTGCGCCAGCGTCCGCAGCACGGTGTCGCCGCTGACGTGGCCGTAGGTGTCGTTGATCCGCTTGAAGTGATCGACGTCGAGCAGGACGAGCGCCAGCGGACGGGCGTAGCGGCGGGCGCGCTGGAACTCGCGATCGAGCTCTTCCTGGAAGCGGCGCCGATTGAAGACGTTGGTCAGGCCATCGCGGATGACGAGGTTGTAGATCGCCTCGTGGTAGGCGTTCTCGGCGTCTTCCTCGTGGAGGAACTTGAAGACGACGGTGCCGACCTGGAAGCGGTCGCCGCTGGCGAGCAGCTTCTGTTCGCGGACCGGCTCGTCGTTCAGGAACGTGCCGTTGCGGCTGCCCAGATCGTGGAGCCAGACCTCGCCGTCGTTGAAGACGAGCCGCGCGTGGCGGCGCGAGATCGACGGGACGTCCGGGAAACTGAGCGCCACCTCGCTCGAGCGGCCGACCTCGAGCGGGCTCTCGGCAGAGACGCGGAAGCGCCGCCCCAGCATCGACTGGTTCGGATGGGCGATTACGATGAGGTTGGCTTCGCGGCCGGCGCGCTGCGTGAGCGTCTGTGCCCGGGAGAAGCAGATCGTGGCGTCGGCACTGATGTGCGCGGATCCCGACGTCGGCTTCGCCAGCTCGGCGGCTGTGGGACCAGCACCGCCGGCGGCGGAGCCCTTCCCGGAATTGGGGTGACGCGCCATGCGAGTGGACATCGTAACTGGCCTCGGATTGTACAGTTCCACCGTCAGAAAAGCTAACGTCGGGCGTCCGCCCGGCGCACACCCCCGTGAGCGGTGCCGGCGGTAGAATCCCGCCCATGGACAGAAGAACCTTCCTCGCCGGGACCCTGGCGACGGCCGCGGCCGCCCGCCTGCATGCTTCTGCACAGGGCGCGGGCTCTGCCGAGCCGGCCAGCGATCGCGTGCGAATCGGCTTCGCCGGCATGGGCGCGCGGGCCCAGGAGCTGGTGGACGCGATCGCCGCGAGCGGCGCCAACGCCGAGGTCGTCGCGCTGTGCGACGCCTACCGCGGCCGGGCCGAGCGGGGCAAGGCGCGAGCCGGCGGCCGTGCCGCGATCGTCGACGACTATCGCCGGCTGCTCGACGACAGGAACATCGATGCCGTCTTCATCGCCACGCCCGATCACTGGCACAGCCGGATGGCGATCGACGCCGTGTCGGCGGGCAAGGACGTCTACATCGAGAAGCCGATGACCTTTACGGTCGATGAGGGCCTCGACATCATCGCCGCCGTCGATCGGCACAAGCGGATCTTCCAGGTCGGCAGCCAGGGCGTCAGCGGCGGGCGGCAGGCGGCCGCGCGCGAGCTGGTCAAGTCCGGGCGGCTCGGCGAGATCACGATGATCCGCGCCTCGAATCACCGCAACTCGGACAGCGGCGCGTGGCTCTACCCCATTCCGCCCGACGCCTCGCCAGAGACGGTGGACTGGAAGCAGTTCCTCGGCGCGGCGCCGCAGAAGCCGTTCGACCTCGAGCGCTTCTTCCGCTGGCGCTGCTACTGGGACTATTCCGGCGGTCTCGCCACCGACCTGTTCGTCCACCTTCTCAGCTGGATCCACTTCGTGATGGACGTCCAGGCGCCGTCGCGCATCCAGGGCGCGGGCGGAACCTTCGTCCGCAAGACGACGCACGAAGTGCCCGACACGCTGGTCGGCACGCTGACCTATCCCGAAGGCTTCACCGTGCAGCTCTCGTGCACGCTGAACAGCCAGGCCGGTTCGGCGTCCGGCGTCGAGATCCTGGGCAGCAAGGCCAGCCTGCGGCTGCGCGGCGACGACGTGCATCCTCGACGAGGAGCGCATCGACCAGGGCGGCAACGGCTGGGTCGTGCGGTCGTGGCCCGAAGCGCTCGAGAAGGCCTACTACGCCGACCCCGCGGTGCGGGCCCGCGAGATCCCGGACAGCCGCCGGCATGAGCGCGTCTCCGGCGGCGAACGCTGGTCGATCGTCGGCGAGGACGACATCGTGACGCACGTCCGCGTCTTCCTCGAGTCGGTGAAGTCGCGAAAGCCGGTCGTCGAGGACGCGCGCTTCGGCCATCGCGCCGCCGCCACCGCACACCTGATCAACCGCTCGCTGCGCGAAGGCCGCGTCTTCGACTGGGATCGCGCGGCCGACAAGCCGACGGCCTGAGGCTCACGTCCCCGGAACGCTCATCGCGACGGCGAGGCCCGGCCGGCGCCGCCGCCGGCCGGCACGCGCAGGATCGTCAGCGAGTGCGCGCCCAGGTGCTCGACGTGATCGGCGGTGAGTCTGGGCGATGGGCTCCTCGCGCGGCACGACGATCGTCGGCCGCTGCAGCGAGTTCTCGGCCGTGGGATCACCGGTCAGGACGATGCGCTTCCCGCCCGCGCCTGGCGTGACGCCGTTGAGCGTCAGCTTCACGTCGCGCGCCTGCGGCCCGGGGTTCACCAGCTTCACGATCACGTCCCCGCTTGCGGCGTCACGCGACGCGCTGGCGAACACGCCTTCGATCCCCGACGTCGGCAGCCCGGTGATCGTCGCCGGCAGCACCGTCGTCCCCTTGTGCTGCCCGAACAGGCGCTGCACGTGATAGCTCGGCGTGCGCGATCGAGCGCAGGTTGTCGAACCAGATCAGGTTCGGCGTCCACTGCCAGGCGTCGACGTGCGCGAGCAGCGGCGCGTACGAGGCCAGCTGCACGACGTCGGCGTTGCGCTCGAGGCCGGTCATGAACGCCGCTTCGGCGAGCGCGGCGTTGAGCGTGCTCGGCCGATCCTGGCGTCCGGGCGGCACCGGTTCGTGCGCGGCGTACTCGCCGGCGAAGATTTTCGGGCCGGTGCGCGGGTAGTTGTCGTAGCGGTTGGCGTTGGCCAGGAACCAGTCCGGCGGCATGTAGTAGTGCTCGTCGACGAGGTCGGCCTCGAGCTCGCGCATCTTCGGCCACAGGAAGTCGAACAGCTCGCCCTGCGGGAACGGCCCGGCGCTCGACACGAGCTTGATCTCGGGGTGCTTGGCCTTGAGGATCTTGTGGAACACCGCGTAGCGCTCGACGTACTGCGGGCCCCACTGCTCGTTGCCGACGCCGATGAACTTCAGGTTGAACGGCGCCGGATGGCCCATGTCGGCGCGCCGCTTGCCCCCAGGGGCTGGTCACCGGGCCGTTGGCGAACTCGATCAGGTCGAGCGCGTCCTGGATGTAGGGATCGAGCTTGTCGAGCGGCACGAGCTCGTTCGAGTTGAACTGGCAGGCCATGCCGCAGTTCAGGATCGGCAGCGGCTCGGCGCCGATGTCCTCGGACAGCTGGAAGTACTCGAAGAAGCCGAGGCCGAACGACTGGTAGTAGTCGGGCGCCGGCCGGTGCCCGAACTCGTCGTTCCAGCGGTTGATCAGCGTCTGCCGCTCGGACGGCGGGCCGATCGTCTTCTTCCACTGGTAGCGGGTGTCGAGGATAGCGGCCCTCGACGATGCAGCCGCCGGGGAAGCGCAGGAAGCCCGGCTTCAGGTCGGCCAGCAGCTGCACGAGGTCGGCGCGCAGGCCGTTCGGCCGGTTCTTCCAGGTGTCGGCGGGGAACAGCGACACCATGTCGAGGTCGACCTGGCCAGGGCCGTCGCAGCCGGACGCGGAAACGGCCGCGGGTGGTGGTGACCGGCGGCGTGATCGTGCGCGGTGACGGTCGCCCCACTCGGCCGGCACCGTCGCGATCGTCGCTTCGCCCGAACGGCTCCATCCGCGCGTTCTCGATGCCGACCGTCAGGCTCGCCGACGGCGAGATCTGCGCGCGCCAGCATGGTGACGACGTACTTCTTCCCGGCCTCGACGCTGACACCCCGGAAGCCGTCGTTGGTGACGCCGTAGCTGCCGGCGCTGCGACGTGAGCCGCAGGTAGTGCGGGTTCGTGGGCGACGACGGCCGATCCGTCTGGATCGCGAACGTCACCCTGCGCGTCGGGCGTGGCCGACTTCTTCCACCCCATGAGCGCTTCCGGGAACTCGAACGACCGGTTCTTGATCCGCTCCGGGTAGAGCCCGCCGTCGGCGGCGAAGTTGATGTCCTCGAAGAAGATGCCGTACATCGTCGAGGCGATCGCCGGGCCCGGCTTGTCGGCCGCCACCGTGACCTGCGCCACCGTGATCGCCGGCGCCTGCGCGCGCGGCGCGCCCGATCCGATCGCCAGGAGCCCCAGTGCGATCGCGAGTCTGTGTCGTTGCACGCCTACCTCCAGCAGTCGGTTGTGAACCGGCACTATACCGCGCGGAACGCGAACGGCGGCAGATTTCCGTGAACGTTCACGTCATCGGCGAGATCGGCCGCGATCGCGCCGACCACGGGGGCGAACTTGAAGCCGTGGCCGGAGCACGGGCTGACCAGGATCACGGCGTGGTGCCCGGGATGGCGATCGATCAGGAAATGGCCGTCCGGGCGTGTTGGTGTAGGCGCACATCGCCGAGCGGATGGGCTCGGGGCGCAACCCGGGCAGGTAGCGCGCGACGTCGGCGCCGATCGCCGCGGCGTCGGCGGCCCCCGGCGGCTCGAGCGCGTCGATCGGCCCGACCACGCCGCCGTGGTGGCGGGCGAACTTGACGCCGTCCTCGACGTCGCCGCCCAGCCCGCGCATCGACGGCAGCGCGTAGAGCAGGTGCTCGGGCGCGGTCCTCGATGACGAGCACCGGCAGTCCGTCCGGTCCGAAGGCGCGGACATCCGCTGCGCGTGCGGCCTCCGGACGGAACCAGTGGACCACGTTGCGCTCGACGCGCAGCAGCGGCGCCAGCGCCGGCGCCAGCGCCGGCAGCCAGGGACCGGCCGCGAGCACCAGCCGATTCGCCTGCGAGGGTCTCGCCCGCCGACGCGGACGCGGAGCGCCCGGGCCGTCCGCCTCCCAGCCGTCGACGACGACCCCGTCGCGCACCTCGGCGCCATCGGCCCGCGCCACGTCGAGCAGCGCGGCGACGCCGCGCGCCGCCAGCAGCACGCCGGCGCGCGGCTCGAACGACGGCGACCGCGCACGTCGCGGGATGCGCACCACCGGATGCCGGCGCGTCACCTCCGCGGCGCCGAGGACCTCGTGCGCCAGGCCCTGCGTCCGCGCGCTGGCGAGGGCGCCGGTGACGAGCCGTCCGTCCGGCGGGCCGATCGTCAGGCCGCCGGTCGGCACCAGCAGCCGGCGACCGGTGCGCCGCCTCGAGCGCCTGCCACGTCCGCGTAGGCGCGCTGCACCAGCGGCACGTAGAGCGGGTGCTCGAAGTAGGCCTCGCGGATGATGCGGGTGCCGCCCTGCGACGAGCCGCGGGCGTGCGGCAGCGGGAACTGCTCGAGGCCGAGCACGCGCCGGCCCGCGCCGGGCCAGCTCGGCGACGCGTGGCCGCACCCATGGCGCCGAGGCCGACCACGATCGCGTCCTAGGGCACGCGGCGACGATACAACACCGGCCCGCGGCCGCGGCGCCGCTGCACCAGGGATCGAGAGGGGGCTCGGCCGATCCGATTAGAGATCGAAGCCTGATGAGCACGCCACCGACCTGGCCGCCTCCCCCGCCCCCGGCCCAGCCCCCGCCGCCGCCGGGGCCGCCCGACCGTTCCTGGCGCCGCGCCGCGCTACGTGCCGGCGCCGCCCCCGAAGAAATCGTCGGCGATCCCGATCGTCGTGATCCTGGTCGTCGTCGATCTTCGGCGGCATCTTCGTGATCGGCATCATCGCGGCGATCGCCATCCCGGGGCTCCTGCGGGCGCGCATGAGCGCCAACGAAGCCGCGGCGATCGGCACCGTGCGGACCATGGTGAGCGCGGAAGTGGCCTGGGCGAGCGGACACGGCGGGCGGTTTGCCGCGGCCGGCCTGCCTCGGCGAGCCGGCGAGCTGCGGCGATACCCAGACGACCCGAGCATGCTGACCGCTGAAGTCGCCGCGTTGCAGCCGCGCAGCGGCTACGACTTCGGCTTCGTGCTCCGACCGGGAGCGGACGAGGCCGCGAAGGACGACGAGAGCCGCGGACGGCGCGCCCACCGACGCCGAAGCCCGGGCGTCAGCCCGCCGGAGCAGCCCACCGATGCCGAACCGCGGGCGCCGCATCGAGCAGTTCTCGACGCCCGACACGCCGCGCCGGCGGCGCCGATGCCGCGCCCGCAGCCAGCCGCCGCCGGCCGACCGCGGCGGCTTCGCCTACTGGGCGTCGCCGTCCAATCCCGGCGTCACCGGCAACCGGCGCTTCTGCGTCGACGAAACGGGCGTCGTCCGCGTGTACGACCTCGACGCCGCGTGGACGGCGCCGTCCGACGATCAGCCGCGGTGCCCGGACACGGGGCGGCCGCTCCAGTAGGCGCAGCTGTGACGTACCCGCCCGCCGGATTGCCGCCTCCGCCGCCGGCCTTCAGCCGGCCGTTCGGCGTCATCCTGCTCGGCATCCTGAACGCGCTGGGCGCGCTGCTGTATCTCGGGCTCGGCGCGTTGCTGCTGATCGTCGCGGTCGTCGGAGCCCGATCAGGCCGACGACGGCCGCGGCGTGCTCGTCGTCATCGGCGGCGTGCTCGTCCTCGTCGGTGCGTTCCACGCGCTGACCGCGGCCGGCCTGTTCCTGCTCAAGGAGTTCGGCCGCATCTGCCAGATGATCCAGAGCGGCCTCGGGCTGCTGGCGATCCCGCTCGGCACGATCATCTCAGGCGCTGATCCTCTACTACCTGACGCGCCCGGGCGTCGTGCTCCTGTTCTCGGGACGCCCGCCCGCGGCGATGACGCCGGAGGAGCGCGCGCTCGTCGCGCACGACTCGAACCGGGCCGTGGCGATGGCCATCGTCGGCGATCGTCGGGCTCTTCGGCGGCATCGCCATGATCGGCATCGTCGCGGCCATCGCCATCCCCGGCCTGCTGCGGGCGCGCATGGCCGGCAACGAGGCGAGCGCCATCGGATCGATCCGGGCGATGAGCTCGGCGCAGGCGGCCTTCGCCTCGACGCACGAGGGCCGCTACGGGACGCTCGAGTGCCTGACCGTGCCGTCGTCCTGCCCCAACGCGGATGGCACCGTCTCGACGGAGCCGTTCCTTCATCGCTGCGCCGCCGAGCCCGGTCCGCGCAGCGGCTACACGTTCCGGCTGCTCCTGTCGCCCGACCAGACCCGCTTCGTGTACTGGGCAGAGCCCGCTCAGGCGGGCCAGTCCGGCGACCGCGCGTTCTGCGTCACCGAGACGTTCACGGTGCTGGAGTATCGGGACTACCAGGTCCACTTCCCGTTCGCGCCGTCGGATGCGGACGAGGGATGCCCGTCGGGCGGCCGGACGTTGTAATCTCCCGCCATGCCACAACTCTTCTCGTGTCCCGCCCGCCGCACGGCGCTCGCGTTCGTGTCGGCGCTGGCCGTCGGAGCCCTGATGCCCTCGATCACGTCGGCCCAGCAGCCTCCTGCCGGCGCCGCCGCGCCGCCCGCGGCCGCCCCGGCGGCGGCGGTCTCCTCGAGCCCGTCGGTCGCGAAGAACGGCCGCGTGTTCGAGATGCGCACCTACTACTGCCATCCCGGCCGGCTCGAGGCGCTGAACAAGCGCTTCCGCGAGCACACCAACCGCCTGTTCGTGAAGCACGGGATGGAGCTGGTGGGCTACTGGATGCCGATCGACAAGCCGGACGTCCTCGTCTACGTGCTGGCCTACCCGAGCCGGGCGGCGGCGACCAAGGCCTGGGCCGACTTCCGGCCGATGCCGACTGGAAAGCGGCGCAAGCGGCTTCCGAGACCGACGGTCCAATCGTGCTGAAGGTCGAATCGGTCTACATGAGCCCGACCGACTACTCGCCCATCAAGTAGCGGGCGATGCGGCCGCGGCGGCCCCGCGCCCGGCGCAGCTCCGGTGCTGCCGGGCCGTACCAGTTTCCTGACACAAGCCGGGATTGACGACCAAGTTGGTCGGAGATAGACTCGCCCGCGTCGAAATTGAGATGAGTCTCATCTCAGTTTTCTGCACGTGGCGACTCCGACCCATGGCCCAGCGCATCCGCACCGTCTTCTTCTGGCTCCACCTCACCGCCGGCCTGACTGCCGGGGTGGTCGTGTTCATCATGTCGGCGACGGGCGTCCTGCTGACGTTCGAGAAGCAGCTCATCTACTACGCCGATACCCGCGCACATCAGCCTGACGCCGCCGCCGTCCGCGGCGCCGCTGCCAATCGACGCGCTGCTCGCCCGCGTCCGGGCCACCGGGCTGGTCGGTGAGCCCAGCGCGGTGGCCGTGCGGCGGGATCCCGCGGCGCCGGTCGCGCTGACCATCGGCCAGGGCGTCGTCGCCTACGCCGATCCCTACACGGGCCGGCTGCTCGGCCGCGGCGATGCCGGCGTCCGCGCCTTCTTCCGCGGCGTCACCGACTGGCACCGCTGGCTGGCCGCCACCGGCGAGTACCGGGCGACCGGCCGCGCGGTCACCGGCGCCGCCAACCTCGCCTTCCTGTTCATCGTCCTGTCGGGCGCCTACCTCTGGATCCCGCGCACGCTGGGCCTGGCGCGCGGTCAAACAGGTCATCTGGTTCCGCGGCGGCCTCCCCGGCAAGGCGCGCGACTTCAACTGGCACAACACGATCGGCGTGTGGTCGGCGATCCCGCTGGCCATCGTCGTCGCCTCGGGCGTCGTCATCTCGTATCCCTGGGCGAGCAACCTGGTCTACCGGATGCCGGCGAAGCGCCGCCAGCGCCGCGCGCGGCGGCGGCCGCGCGGCGGCGGCCGAAGGCCGCGCGCCGAGCGCGGGCGCGCGAGGCCGGCGCGCGACCGCAGCGCCGGGCGCGCCGCGGCGCCGGCGCCGTCGCTGGACGCCGCCTGGGCGACGGCAGTCGCCTACCGGCCCGACGTGGCGGGCCATCACGCTCCGCCTCCCGGTCACGCCGGCGCCGACGCTCGCCTTCACCATCGACGACGGCGGCCCCGGCCAGCCGCAGTATCGCGGCACGCTGACGTCGACCGGGCACCGGCGCGGTCGCGAAGTGGGAAGGCTTCGAGGCCGGTACGCGCGGCCGCCAGCTGCGCACGTGCTGCGCTTCGCGCACACCGGCGAGGTGCTCGGCCTGCCCGGCCAGACCATCGCCGGCCTCGTCTCGCTCGGCGGCGTCGTCCTCGTCTACACCGGCTTCGCCCTGTCGTACCGCCGCTTCGTCGCCTGGTGCGCCCGCCGCCGCAAGCCCGCCGATGCAGGCGCGCCGGCGCCGAGCCGCGCCGCCTGATCACCGTTCCGCCGGTCTCCGTCCGATCCGTCTGCAGTCAGACCATCATGAAGACCCGTACCACGTCCCGCCGCTCGCCCTCGCGCTGCTCCCGTCGAACCGGCGCCGCTGGGCCACCGTCGGCGTGCTCGCCGCCTCGGCCGCGCTCGCCGGCCGCGTCTCCGCCGCGCTCGGCCCAGCTGCCGCCCGAGTTCCGCGCCGCGGAACGTCGAGCCGCTGCCGGCGGCCTGGCTGCGCGACGAGCGCACGCCGCGCCCGACGTGACGATCGCCCCGGCGGTCGTGCGGACCGACGAGCAGGTGCCGGCGGTCACCCGGTTCGACATCCCGCCGGGTCCGCTGTCGGCGGTGATCGAGGCGTTCGAAGCGGTGACCGGCTACACGGTGACGCTCGCCGAGCCGGCGCTCGGCGAGATCGCGTCGCCCGGCGTGTCCGGCGTGACGACCGACCGACAGGCGATTGCGCGCGATCCTGCAGCGGCACCGGGGTCAGCGCGCGCGAGACCGGCCTGCGCCAGCTGACGCTGGCCGTCGAGCGGCGTCAGCGAGTCGCTCGAGGTCACCGGCCGACCGCCGCGCGGTCGCCGTCGCCGCGCTACGCGCGGCCGCTGAGCGAGACGCCGCAGACCATCCAGGTGATTCCGCGCCAGGTGATGGAGGAGCAGGGCGTCACCACGCTGAGCGAGGCGCTGCGCAACGTGCCGGGCATCACGCTGCAGGCCGGCGAAGGCGGCGGCGCCTCGAACACGGCCGGCGACATGTTCAACCTGCGCGGCTTCAACGCCGACAACAGCCTGTTCGTCGACGGCGTGCGCGACGACGGGCTGATCTCGCGCGACGTCTTCAACCTCGAGCAGGTCGAGGTGTTCATGGGCCCGACCGGCTCCGACGTCGGCCGCGGCACCGCCGCCGGCTACGTCAACATGCAGACGAAGACGCCGCACGCTCGGACGCGGCTACGTCCGGCGCCGCTCGGCTTCGGCACCGCCGATCAGCGCGCGCTGACCGTCGACGTCAACCAGGCGCTGCCGCTCGGCGACGCCGGCGGCGTGGTGGCGCGGACCGGCGGTGCGCCTCAACGCGCTGTGGCAGGACGGCGGCGTGCCCGGCCGCGACGTCGTCGAGCACGAGACGCCGGGCCGTCGCGCCGTCGCTCGCGCTCGGCCTCGGCACGCCGACGCGCGTCACCGCTCGGCGGCCAGTTCATGCGCCAGGACAACCTGCCCGACTACGGCATTCCCGGCGCGGCGTGGGCCGACGAGCCGCTGGCGCCGACGACGGTGCAGGCGCCGCAGCCCGGTCGACCAGACCAACTACTACGGCAGCGCCGGCTACGACTACGACGAGCGTCGAGCAGGACAGCTACACGGCGCGCGTCGAGCACGACGTCGGCCGCGACTGACGCTGCGCAACCAGACCCGCTACAACCGCGCGCAGCGCGAAGCGGTGATCACCGACGATCCAGAACGTCGGCCGCCTACGACGCCGACGACCGAGCTGGTGACGCTCGCGCGCCAGGGCAACGAGCGCGAGAACGCGATCATCTCGAACCAGACGAGCGCTGTCGACGCGCTTCGCGACCGGACGGCTGCGGCACGCGCTCATCGGCCGGCTCGAGTTCACGCGCGAGGAGCAGTTCGCGCCGGCGCTCGGCGGCCTCGGCACGCGCGCGCCGGTCGACATCTTCGCGCCCGAACCCGAACGACCCGGTGGTCGGCTACGCGCCGGCGCGCACCGGCGCGTTCAGCCGACGGCAAGACGTACGACCGTCGGCGGTGTACGTCTTCGACACCGTCGACGTCGGGCCCGCGGCTGCAGGTGACCGGCGGCCTGCGCGTGCGAGCGCTACGACACCGACGTTCCGCGCCGTCGACGCCGCCGGCGTCGCGACCGACCGACCTCGACGGCGGACGACACGCTGGTCAGCGGCAAGGCCGGCGCTGCTCTTCAAGCTCACCGACCAGCGGCAACGTCTACGTCGTCGTACGGCACAGCGATGACGCCGCCGGGCACCGCGAACTTCACGCTGAGCGCGCAGCCGAACAACCAGAACAACCCGAACGTCGATCCGCAGGACTCGACCAACTTCGAGGTCGGCAGCAAGTGGGAGTTCGCCGGCGGCCGGCTGTCGCTGACCGGCGCGGCGTTCCGCACCGAGAACGAGAACGTCATCTTCACGGTCGACGCGACGACGATCCCGCCGATCTACAACCAGGACGACGCGCAGCGCGTCAACGGCGTCGACGCCTCGGCGTCGTCGGGCCGGATCACCGAGCGCTGGGACGTCTCGGCGAACTTCGCCTATCTCGACTCCGAGCACCTGAGACGCAGAACGCCGCCAACGGCGGCAAGCGCCTGACGCTGACGCCGGGGTTCTCGGGCAGCATCTGGACGACCTACCGACTGCCGATTCGCGCTCGACGCGTCGGCGGCGGCGTCCGCTTCACCGACGACGGTCTACGTCAACGCCGCGAACACGATCAAGTCGCCGGGCTACCACGCTCGTCGACGGATGGTCGAGTACGCCGTGAACCAGCCACCTGACGCTGCGGCTGAACGTCTACAACCTGACCGACGAGACCTACATCCGCAACATCAACAACAACGGCGGCCGCTACAACCCCGGGCACCCGCGCGCGGCGATGCTGACCGTCGAGCGTTCGGGTTCTGAGGACGCGCCGGATGCTGCTGCGATTCCCGACGTCCTCACCGCCGAGCAGGTGGCCGCACGCGCGCAGCGTGCTCGACGCGCGCCGAGCTGGGTCGACGGCCGGGTGACGGCCGGGCCACCAGTCGGCGCGCGCCAAGGACAACCTGCAGCTCGCCGAAGAGCGATCCGGTCGCGCGCGAGCTCGGCGACCTGATCCTCGGCGCGCTGCAGCGCAACCCGCTGTTCATCTCGGCGGCGCTGCCGCTGCGCGATCTTCCCGCCGCTCTTCAACCGCTACCAGGGCGGCCAGTCGTTCGGCAACCACGTCGACAACGCCATCCGGCAGGTCGCCGGCACGCCGCACCGCATCCGCACCGATCTCTCGGCGACGCTGTTCCTCGCCGAGCCCGGACGAGTACGACGGCGGCGAGCTGGTGGTCGAGGACACCTACGGCGTGCACAGCGTGAAGCTGCCGGCCGGCCACATGGTGCTCTATCCCGTCGACCAGCCTGCACCACGTGCGGCCGGTGACGCGCGGCGCGCGCATCGCGTCGTTCTTCTGGATTCAGAGCATGGTCCGCGACGACGGCGCAGCGCACGCTGCTGTTCGACCTCGACACCGCGATCCAGCGCGTCGCGCCGCGAGCGCCGGACCATCCGGCGGCCGTGCAGCTGACCGGCGTCTATCACAACCTGCTGCGCCGCTGGGCGGACGCGTAAGCAACTAACTCGCCAACTCCCAATAGCCAACCCTCCAAGGCAAAACCGACTCAACACGCCCGGCAGGGACCGGCTTGGAAGTTGGAAGTTGGAGGTTGGGAGTTGAAACTTGACCCGCCTCGGCACGCTGGGCTATCGCACGCGGCCGGTCGTGCGGGCCCGCGCGTGCAGCGCTTCGATCAGGGCTTCGGGATCGAGCGCGGGCGCCGAGGCGCCGAGGCGGGCGCGCAGGCGCTCGGCGATGGCGTGGGCATGCGTCTCGCGGACCGCCGGCTCGATCTCGTGGCGCCGCTGCAGGAAGGTCTCGACCAGCAGGAGCTCCGCCTCGGTCAGGCCGCCCCCCGTCCACGCGACGCCGGCGGCCGGCTTCGCCACCGTCATCACCGGCGCGGACAGCGCCTTCTCGTGCACCACGACGGTGCCGGCGGCCAGATCGCCGAGCCGCTGGTTGCGCGACGACACCAGCATCGTGACGATGCCGATCGCGTAGACGCCGGGCAGCTGATCGATCACCCGCAGCAGGTTGCGCAGGATGGCTTCGTCGATCCGGGCCGGGCGACCGGTGACGCTCAGCACGCGGAGGCCGATCAGCCGCTTGCCCGGCGTCTGCCCGTGCCAGAACGCCTCGAACCCGGCGAAGTACCCGTAGAACAGCAGGAACGCGGCGATGACGATGACGGCGAGGAACCACGGGCCGCCGGACCGTGGCCGCAGAACGTCCACGCGCCCGACACCGCCGCGAGCACCAGCCAGCCCGATCGTCATCTGCAGCAGCATGTCGATCGCCAGCGCCAGGAAGCGGCTGCCGACGCCGGCGAGCGGGAACTCCAGCGCGACCTGCTCCGGCGTCTCGATGCTAAGCTGATCGGGTGCCGTCACCGGCTCTCTCCGTGCACTGGATGCAGAAACGGGAAGCGCACTGGGCGCGGCTCGAAGCACTGGTCGCGGCGTGCAAGGGCCGCGACATCAGCGCGCTCTCGACCAGCGACCTGCGCGAGCTGGCGCAATTGTACCGCCAGACCGCGGCCGACCTCGCCACGGCGCGTGAAGATCCGAGCAGCCGGCGCCTCGCCGCCTACCTGAATCAGCTCCTCGGCCGCGCCCACAACCTGGTCTACGCCGGCCGGCGGCGCGAGCGCGGCGGCGTGCTCGCCTTCTACACGCGCACGTTCCCGCAGACCTTCCGCGCCACGTGGCGCTACACCGCGGCGGCCGTCGCCGTGCTCGCGGCCGGCGCGCTCGCGGGCGCCGTGCTGGCCGCGACCTCGCCCGGCTTCGAGCGCTTCGTCCTCGGCGGCGAGATGCTCGACACGATTGAGCGGCGCGAGATGTGGACGCACTCGATCCTGCCGATGAAGCCGCTCGCCTCCGCCGGCATCACCGCCAACAACCTGTCCGTGTCGATCATCGCCTACGCCTCGGGCATCCTCGGCGGCATCGGCACGCTCTACATCATGGCCATGAACGGCCTGCTGCTCGGGGTGCTCGGCACCGTCTGTCAGCGCGCCGGCATGAGCCTCGGGCTGTGGAGCTTCGTCGCGCCGCATGGAACGCTGGAGCTGCCGGCGATCTTCATCGCCGGCGGCGCCGGGTTGATTATCGGCGGGAGCCTCGTCGTGGCGTCCGATCGGCCGCGGCGCGAATGCCTGGTCGACGCCGGCCGCACCTCGCTGCGCCTGTTCGGCGGCGTCGTGCCGCTGCTGATCATCGCCGGCCTGATCGAGGGCTTCGTCTCCCCCACCGGTCTCGATCCGCTGGCCAAGTTCGCGATCGGCGGCGCGATGTTCGTGCTGCTGGCGGCGTATCTCGGCCTCGCCGGCCGTGAGCGGTCGCCCGCGCCCGCTACAACGCGCTCGCTTCCTTGATCGCCAGGTAGCGCTGGACGACCGCCGAGGCGACGTCGCCGGGCGCCAGATCCAGCGCCAGCGCGCCGCGCCGCCGGAGGCCGCGCAGCAGCGTCTCGCGCCGATCGAGCACCTCCTGCGCCGCGAGGACGCGATAGAGATCGGCGGGCGTGGACGGCGACGTCGTCGGCCAGCGCCGTCACGTCCATCTGCCGCAGCATCGCGCACAGCACCAGGTGGCGGTCGGCCATCTGGCTGGCGCACTCGATCACGTCGGGCACGCCGGCGGTCTCCGCCAGATCCGTCAGCCAGACGATCAACGCACGCCGCTGCTGCGTCCGGAGCAGCGCCGCGGCCGCCGCCGCGTGATCGCCTTCGACGGCTTCGGCCCGCGCCTGCGCCAGCACTTCGAGCAGGCGGCGCAGGTGCCGCGCGCCGCGATCGGGCGCGATGCGCGCGTGGACGCGGCGGCCGTACGCGACCAGGCCGATGCGATCACCTGACGCCTGCGCGACGTGGGCCAGCGCCAGGGCAGCGTCGACGGCCGCATCGAGCTTGGTGCGATCGCCGGCGCGCGCGCGCAGCAGGCGGCTGCCGTCGAGCATGATCCACACCGTCTGGCTGCGCTCCGGGCGATAGAGACGGGTGACGAGCTTGCCCCGCCGCGCCGTCGCCGTCCAGCACACGTCGCGCCGATCGTCGCCGTCCCGGTAGTCGCGCAGGCGCTCGAACTCCCGGCCGGCGCCGTGCTGGCGCGCCCGCCGCCGTTCGGCGACCAGCGACTGGCTGCGTACCAGGTGGAGCACGTGGTGCTGCGCCGCGTGGAGATCCGGATAGACGCGAACGGTCTGCTCGACCGGGACGCGCGCCCAGCGCGTCGCGAGCTTCCACGCGCTCGCGTACCGCACCGTGACCGGACCGACCGGCACATCCCCACGCTCGGTCGGCGTGACGGCGTACTCGCCGCGGGCCGGCCGTCCCGGCCAGGCCGTGAGCGCCACTTCGGGGACATCGCGACGGAGCGCCGGCGACGGCGCGTCGGCCAGCTGCGCCTCGATCACGATCGGCGCGTCGTGCTCGAGCGTCAGCGCCACCGTCGCCGGGCGGCCGAGACCGAGCGGACCGGCCCACTCGCGGGTGACGCGGAGCTGCGCCGGCGCCGGCAGGCGCCGCAGGTCCAGGATCCAGAGCACGGCGACGAACAGATCCCAGGCCACCAGGCCGGCGACGGCCCGTCGATCGACGGCGGCGGGGATCAGCCACAGCGCGCCGATGCCGAGCAGCCAGAAGGCGCGCGCGCCGACGCCGGCGGAGACGCGATGGGCGCGTCCGCCGGTGCCCGTCGCCGGTGGCGGCGCCAGCGGCAGCTCCGACCCCCCTCACACTCACTTCGGTACCTCGACGGCGGCGACGATGTCGGAGACGACGTGATCGGTGGTCACGCCTCGAGGTCGGCCTCGGGCCGCAGCACCAGCCGATGCCGCAGCACGGGCGCGGCCATCGCCTTGACGTCGTCGGGCAGCGCGTAGTCGCGGCCGTCGCTGGCGGCGACCGCCTTGGCCAGGTGCAGCAGGGCGATCGCCGCGCGCGGGCTGGCGCCGAGGCTGACCGCCGGCCAGTCGCGGGTCCGCCGCGCCAGCGTCGCGATGTAGGTGAAGAGCGTCGGCTCGACGTGCACCGCGCGCACCGCCTCGCGTGCCGCCAGCAGTTGCCCCTCGGTGAGCGGCGTGATCGCGACCTGTCCAGTTCGCGGGCGTCGAAGCCGCGGTGGTGCCGCTCGAGGATCGCTTCCTCGTCGCCGGACGCGGATCCGGGTAGTGACCCGGATCTTGATGAGGAAGCGATCGAGCTGCGCTTCGGGCAGCGGATAGGTGCCTTCGAACTCGACCGGGTTCTGGGTGGCGAACGTCGTGAACCACGGCGTCAGCGGGTGGCTCGTGCCGTCGATCGTCACCTGCCGCTCCTCCATCGCCTCGAGCAGGCTCGACTGCGTCCGCGGCGGCATCCGGTTGATCTCGTCGGCGAGCAGGAGATCGGTGAACACGGGGCCGCGGTGCAGCACGAAGTCGCCGGTGGCCATGCGCAGCACGCTGGCCCCGGTGATGTCGGCGGGCATCAGGTCGGGCGTCGACTGGACACGGTGGAACTCGAGGCCGAGCAGCTTGCCGAGCGTGCGCACCGCCAGCGTCTTGGCCAGCCCGGGCACGCCTTCGATCAGCGCGTGCCCGCCGCAGACGACGGTCAGCAGCAGCTGGCCGATCGCCTCGTCCTGTCCGACGATGGTCTTTGCGAGCTCGCGCCGCGCGTGCGCGGTGACTTCGGCCAGGGCGTTCGACATGGGAATGGGATCTCCGGGATCGGCCAGTGGCCTAGTGAGAGAGGGCGCCGCCGCGCGCCTGGCGATCGACGGCCCGGCTCGCCTCCTGCAGCGCGCGGACCACGGACAGGGCGTCGGCGGCGGTGAGCGGGCCGCGGGCCGCGTCCCGCGCCCGCGCCAGCAGCGCGGCGAGCGATTCGGGCGATTGTCCGGCGCGGGCGGCGGCGGCGCGCGCCAGCGTCGTGTCGTCGGCATCGGCCGGCAGGCCCGAAACGGCGATCAGCCGGCGGCGCAGGTGCGCCAGGGCCACCGCCACCGCCGTCGTCGTCGCGCCGGCCCGCTGGTAGAGCCCGCCCATCGTATCGACGAACTCGAGCGGCGCGGTGCGCGGCGGATCGGGCACGGCACGCAGCGGCCGCCGACGGAACGAAACGGTGACGAACGCCGCCAGGCCGATCACCCCGAGCTGGGCCAGCGCCGCGGGCAGCGGCGTCCCGGAGGCATACGACCATGCCGACCGGCGATGCCCGTGATAGTGCTCGTCCCACAACACGCGCCGATCGAGCGGCGGCCCGATGGCGTTGACGAGCAGCTCGACGTGGCCGGGCTCGTCGATGGCCGCGTTGGTCGCCGGCAGCGCCGACGCCCAGTAGATCACGCGTCCGCGGCCGATCCGGGCCGCGGCGACGGCGGCGCCGCGAGCGTCGGCGTAGATGGTGGCGTAGGGCGGCTGCGGGTCGCCGAGCCCGCCGAGATGATCCATGCGGATTGCCGGCGCCCCGAGCGCCAGCGGGCTGGCGGCGACGACGGTCGGGGTCGTCGCCGTCGACGGCCGCACGCCCCGACGTGATCAGGGACGGCAGCCACTCCTGACTGTTCGGCGACCAGCACCACGCCGCCCGCTTCGACGAAACGGGTGAGCGCGGCGACGTCGAGGTTCGACGGCCGCTGCTGCGGCGCCATCAGCACGAGCACGTCGGTGGCCGGGTTGGCGCCGAGGCTCACCATCGGTTCGAAGGTCCGCTGCACGACGTAGCCGAGACGGCGCAGCAGCAGGAACCCGGCCTTGCCGCCGGCGGCGCCGCTCGAGAGGCTGGAGCCGCGCACGCCGAGGCCTTCGTCGGGCGGCGCGATCACCGCGGTGGCGCCGGCGACGAGCAGCATCAGCGCCCCGGCGACGAGGACGACGACTAGATCGCGGGATCCGCCTGGGCGTCGCATCCGAGATCTCCGAGGTGGCGCACGGCGGTCTGCGCGTCGGTCGATGGCGGGCTCGGCGCCGCCGTACCACGTGCCTTCGAACAGCCGCGCGACGAACGACACCGCCGGCTGGCGGCGATCGGCGGCCGGCAGCAGCCGCATGTACTCACGCGGCGTGCGGGCCTCCGCGATCGTCCAGGCGCCATCTTCATCGAGGCGGTGGAGAACCGCGTGATAGGCGCAGCGGACGGCCTCGCGGGCGTCTCCCGCAGCCGCGGCGGCGCGGGCGCGCGCCGCCCATGTCCGCGCGTCGACGGGGTCGGCGCCGCGGACCGGTCGCGGACGGGCGGCGGTGTCGCGGGAGGCGCCGCGGAGCACGCGCCATGTCAGCCACGCCAGCAGCACGAAGGCGACCGCGGCGATCACCCAGGTCGCGTAGCGGAGGATATGACACCACCACGGCGGTGCCCGGCCTGGCATCCGGCAGCCAGCTGCGCAGCCAGCGCCGGACGCGATCGACGAACGCCATCAGGCCGGCGTAGCGCTGCCGGCCGCGGAACTCCGGCGCCGCCAGCACGTCGGCCAGCGCGCCGCGCAGATGCGGCCGCGTGGCGCCCCGAAGCGGGCCAGCGGCGACGCCTCCTCGCGCAGCGCGTCGATCC
This sequence comes from Vicinamibacterales bacterium, assembly GCA_963844435.1. Classification (GTDB taxonomy): domain Bacteria; phylum Acidobacteriota; class Vicinamibacteria; order Vicinamibacterales; family Vicinamibacteraceae; genus JBDSLU01. The sequence goes on from CAWJOG010000010.1 coordinate 256,024, forward strand.
TCGCGACGGCGGCGGCGCGGATCTCGGGCCACGACGACTCCGGAGTCGACGTGGCCGTCAGCGCGTCGACGATCGGCGCCGCGGGCACGGTGAGGCGCTCCTCTCCGGCCCGCACGGTCCAGGCCGGCGGCAGGTCGTGGGCCAGCGCCGCGGCCGCGGCCGCGGAGTCGGCCACGCGCACCTCGTCGGCGAGCGGTTGCAGCATCGCGACGAACGCCGGCGCGTCGAGATCCGCCGCCGGCGGCTGACCGGCACGAGCCGCCGCCGGCAGCAGCGCGACGGCGAACAGCGCGACGGCGAAGCGCAGCGGCATGTCAGTGCGGAACGGGCGGCGGCGCGATGGCGAGCCCCGGTGCCGGCGGGGCCGGCGGCGGCGCCAGGGCTTCGGTCAGGACCTGGAGATCGAGCGCCTCGTGGCGGATCCGCGCCTCGAAGTAGAGCACGACGACGCCGATCGCGGTGATCGGCGCGGTGATCGTCTGCCCGGCCGTCCCGGTCGCCGTGCCGGCCATGTTCAGCCAGAAGCCGGCGCGCGTGTCAGGACCGACGAGGAGCGTGGCGATGACGAACGGCATCTGCAGGACCATCGCCGCCGCCCAGGCGACGAAGCCGGCGCAGATCATCAGCAGGAAGACGCGGCCGAGCAGGGCCCGGGTGAGACGGATGGAGCGGCGGATCGCCTCCCGGCCCGCCGATCGGCTCGAGCACCACGGCCGGGATCGCCACCCCGTAGCGCAGGGCCATGAACAGGACTGGCGGCGAGCGCGACAAGGCGAACAGGATGAGCGCACGACGCCGACCGCGAGGATGCCGCCGGACACCGGGCGGTTCGTGGCGTCGAACGCCGTGAGGCCTCCGCCGAGGCCAATCAGCAGGCCGGGCAGCACGAGCGCTCGCCGTCAGCACGCCGAAGATGCGCACGGCCATGAGGAACGTGAGCCAGAGCAACGGCCCGAGCCGGCGGGCGGCGGCCCGGAATGCCGAGCCGATGTCCGGCGTCATGCGGCCGTAGAGGTCGGACACGGCGGCGGTCGTCGCGCCGACGCCCAGCACATAGAGGATCCAGTGGACGACCGTGAAGACCAGCCCGCCGACGCCGGCGGCGGTCATCAGCGCGATCAGCTTCTCGACGTCGAAGTCCTTCGAGCTGCGTGAACGACGCCGACGCCCAGCCCCAGGCGAGCGCCGCGACCAGCGACAGCACCGCCTGCGGCGACATCAGCGCGACGAACAGCAGGAACCGGTGGCGGTAGATCGAGAAGGTACGGTCGAGGAACTCGGAGACCGTGAGCGGGCGCAGGTCCAGGTTCATCGCAGCGGCTCGACCGCGGCGCCATCGTAGCACGCGGTCCGGCGGCGGCCCGCGCGTGGCGTCACGCCGCGTCGCCCTGTGCCCGCGCCGACGCCGGCAGGCCCGGCACCTGGCGCGCAAACGCCGCGGCGAGGTCGGACAGCCGCACCGGCTTGGTCACGTAGTCGTCCATGCCCGCGGCCAGGCACTCCTCGCGGTCGCCCTTCATCGCGCGCGCGGTCAGGGCGACGATCGGCACATGCGGCCGCGCGGCGCCGCCGCTTCCGCGCTCGCGGATCAGGCGCGTCGCCTCCAGCCCGCCCAGCACCGGCATCTGCACGTCCATCAGGACCAGGTCGAACGGCTCGCGCGCGTCGAGCCTCCACCGCCGCCTGCCCGTCGCCGACGACGGTCGACGCGTGTGCCCCAGCTTCGTCAGCAGGGCCACCGCCAGCGCTGGTTCACTTCGTTGTCCTCCGCGAGCAGGACGCGCAGCGCGCGCGGGGCCGGGTCGTCGGCCGGCGTCGCGCGGCAGCGGCGCTCGCGGCACGGCCGTCGCGTCGCGGCGGCGCAGCGCCCGCTGCAGGCTGCGCGAGCAGGTCGCGCTTGTTGATCGGCTTGACCAGGTAGGCGGACGAGGCCGAGCGCCTCGCAGCGGGCCTGCTCCTGCGCCCGATCGTCGGAGGTGAGCATGACGATCGGTCGCGCCGGCCATGTGCGGGTTCGCGGCGCATCGCCTCGGCCACCGCGAAGCCGTCCATCTCCGGCATGCGCACGTCGAGCAGCACCAGCTGCGAACGGCTCGCCGGCGACCCGCGCGTCCTCGACGCTGGCCAGCGCGGCGGGCCCGCCGTCGACGGCGACCGGCCGCATGCCCCAGCCGTCGAGCATCTCCTCGAGGATCGCGGCGGTTGGTCGGCGTTGTCGTCGACGATCAGGACCGGCAGGCCCGGCAGCGGCACGGCCGCGTCGTCGCTGGCCGCGGTCGCGCCCGGCCGGCGCGACGGCGAAGCGGGCGGTGAAGTGGAACGTGCTGCCCTCGCCCGGCGTCGCTCTCGACCCAGACCCGGCCGCCCATCAGCTCGACCAGGTGCGGCGAGATGGTCAGGCCGAGCCCGGTGCCGCCGTAGCTGCCGCGTCGTCGACCTGTCGGCCTGCTCGAACGGCGTCGAAGAGCCGCTCGAGCTTCGTCCGGCGGGATGCCGATGCCGGTGTCGCGGACGGCGAAGTGCAGCGCCGCCAGCGTCGTCGATCGACTCGCGCGCCACCGCGACCTCGACGCACGACCTCGCCGCGCTCGGTGAACTTGATGCGCGTTGCCGACCAGGTTGACGAGCACCTGGCGCAGGCGCCGCGCGTCGCCGACGAGGCACGTCCGGGCACGTCCGGCGCGATCGTCGGCAGACCAGCTCGAGCCCCTTGCTGGTGCGCCCGGACCGCCAGCGGCTTCGAGCGTGTCGTCGAGCGACGATCGCGCGAGGTCGAACTCGATCGGCTTCGAGCTCGAGCTTGCCGGCCTCGATCTTGGAGAAGTCGAGGATGTCGTTGATGACGCCGAGCAGCGCCGTCGGCCGACGAGCTTGCACCGTCGCCAGGTACTCGCGCTGCTGCGGCGTCAGGTCGTGTCGAGCGAGCAGCTCCGTCATGCCGAGGACGCCGTTCATCGGCGTCCGGATCTCGTGGCTCATGTTGGCGAGGAACTCGCTCTTGGCGCGGCTCGCCGGCCTCGGCGGCGCGGCGCGCGTCGGCGAGCTGCCGGCCGGAGCGGGTCACCGATCGGCCGGTGACGAGCGCGACGACGCAGGCGACGGCCAGCGCCGCCAGCGCCGCCATCCACTGCAGGTGAGAGGCCAGCGCGATGTTCTGCACCGCGGACGCCGAGGCGCGGCTGGCGTCCTCGTGGGCGCGGCGCGTCAGCGCGGCGATGGCCGGCGCGATGCGCCGGGCGAAGCGGCCCTCGATGGCCTCGGAGAGATAGGTGCGCGTCTTGCCGACCGCTGCCGTGCTCGAGCTCGGCGACGAGATTGTCGATGTCGGCGCGGTAGGCGGCGAACTCCTCGTCGATGGTCTGCAGCTCGGGGCGCGGACCGGCCGCCGACGCCGTGGCCAGCGCGCGCACCTCGGCGAGCCGCTCCTCGACGACGGTGATGGCCCGCTCCAGGCCGCGCCTGGCCGCCTTGGCCGGCTCGGTCTGTCCGGGCGGCGTGTCGATCGGATAGGTGTCGTCGTGCTCGGCGACGGCGTTGGCCGCGACCACCTGCTGGCGCGCCGCCTCGACTCCGGCGAAGGCCGCGGCCAGATCACCGGCGGCCTGCACCTGCGGCATGGCCCGCTCGGCGACCACGGCGATGTTGGCGGCGACGTCGTGGTTGAGCGTGCGCGAGTAGCCGGCGAACGCCGCCACCACGATCACCATGACCCCGCAGCCCAGTGCGACCTGCGTCCTGATTGACATCGAAGAAGCGCCCTGCGCGAAACAGTGCCACACGCAGTATCGGCACACCGAAGCGGAATATGAGAAAAAGCGTGCGGCCTTCACCTGCTCCCCAGCTGTGCCGTGCTAGCTTTCTGACCGATTGGCGGGGGTGGCGGGGATCAGGCGCCAACCGGCCCCGCGGAGGGCCGTCGCGAGAGGACCGGCACACCACGTATGGACGAGTTCGACTCCTCATCGCCCTCGTCGGCCTGCTCGTGGCGCTGCTCGTTTTCGTGTCGCCGATCATGTCGCTGATCGGCTTCCTGCGGGCCCGGCAGCTCCGCGAAACCGTGGCGGCGCTCGAGGAGACCGTGCGGGCGCTCGATGCCCGGGTCGAGGGGCTCGCCCGGACCCAGGCGCGGATGAAGACGGCGCCGGTGCCGGATCCGGCGCCCAGCCCGGCCGCGGCGGCGCCGCAGCCGACGGCTGCGCCGGCGCCTCCGCCTGTCGCCGCGCCGCCCGCCTGTCGCCGCCCCACCTGGCGCCGCCCGCGCCACCGTCTCGCCGCGCCGGAGGTGGTATCGCCGGCCAGCCGCCACGCTGCCGCCAGCCGCGGTGCCCGTCGCCGCGCCGCCGCCGCCCGTCGAGCCGACGCCGCCGCCGCTGCCGGCCGCCGCCGGCGCGTCGCCGCGCGTGACGTGGCCGCCGCCTCCGCCGACCGGCCACCCCGGCGATCGACCGGCCGGGCCCCCGCGCCCGCCGGTCGCGCCGCCGCCGGCGCCGCCCGCCGAACCGCCGCCGCCCCGGCGCGCCGTTCGACTGGGAGAGCATGCTGGGGGTCCGCGGCGCCGCCTGGGTCGGTGGCATCACGCTCGTGATCGCCGCGCTGCTTCTTCGCCAAGCTTGGCTACGAGCAGGGCGTCTTCACGCCGATCCTCCGCGTCACGGCGATGATCCTGGCTGGCACGGCCGCGCTCATCTGGGCCGAGATCGGCCTGCGCAAGGGCTACCGGCCGTCCGCCGACGCGATCTCCGGCGCCGGCCTGGTGTCGCTCTATGCGGGGTGGTACGCGGCCACGTCAGCTACCGGCTGATCGAATCGCCGCTGCTCACCTTCGTGGCGATGTCGGTCACGACGCTCGTCGCCGCCGGCATCTCGGCGCGGCACGGCGCCGCCTTCACCGCGGTCGCTCGGACTGCTCGGCGGCCTGGCCACGCCGCCTCCTGCTGTCGCAGAACTCGAACAACCCGCTCGGCCTGTTCCTCTATCTGGCCGTGCTCAACATCGGGTTCCTGTGGGTGGCCCGGAAGCGCGCGTGGACGTTCATCACCGCCATCGCCCTGGCCGGCACCAGCCTGATGGAGTTCGGCTGGATGGCGACGCGGCTGAATCCGGAGACGCTGCCGGTCGCGGTCATCGGCTTCGCGGTGCTCGGCGCGATCTACATGTGGCACGCCGTGCTCACGGGCGACGACGAAGGCGATGGCGACGTCGCACGTGCTCGGCTTCCTCGGCGGGATGCTGCCGCTCGGCCTGGCCGTGGTGCTGGCCGCCGATCCCCGCTTCGTCGAGCTGTGGCCGTGGGTGCTCGGCAACCTCGTCGATCCTCGGCGTGGCCGCCATCACCATCGGCGTGATGCGGCTGCGCCTGCTCGTGCTGCTCTCGGCGGCGGCGACCGCGCTCGCGTGCGTGGCGTGGTCGCCGCACCTCGGAGCGGTGACGTCGCCGGTCGGGCCGGCGATGGTGGTCCTGCTGCTGACCGCCATCTACAACGTGCTCGGCCGGCTGTGGCCGGACTCGCCGCGAGAGCGACGGCCGCAGCCGTCCGATGCTGTCGCTCCTCGGCGTGGCCGGGCTGCTCGTCGCCGCCGGACTGGTGCTCTTCTCGCTCGCGCTGCTCATCCAGACCACCCCGCCCGCGGGCCTCGTGATCGGCATCGTCGCGCTGCTGTTCCTGGTCGGCGTCGAGCGCAGTTCGGTCGACGTCGCGCCGCTGGTCCTGCCGGCCACCGCCGGCGCGACGGGCGTCATCGCCCAGGTCTGGTTCGAGCGCACCGCGCTCCCCGGGCAGTACGTCGGCGTGCTGGCGTTCGCCCACGTGCTGGCCATCGCCTACGCGGTCGTCGCGTTCGTCCGCGATCGGCTCGGCGTCGACGACGACGCGCCCTGGGTGCTGCGCGCCGATGTGGCCGGTGCTCGTCGCGACCGTGGTCGCCTACGTCGGCCTGCACGGCGCCCTGGCGCGGTCCGAGTACGCCGCGCCGACGCCGCTGTTCGCGCTGCTCGGCCTCGACATCGCGCTGGTGCTGCTCGTCGCGATCCGCCGCGGCTGGACGTCGCTCGTGCCGCTGGCGGCGCTCGCCGCCTGTCTCTTCGCCTGTGCGTGGCACGCGCTCCACTTCACGCTCGACACCGGCACGGTCGCCGTCGTCGCCGAGATCGCGATCTACCTGCTGTTCGTGGCGCTGCCGTTCATCATGACCGCCGCGCAGCCCAGCGTGTGGCGCCGGGCCGCCGGCGGCTGGATGACGTCGGCGCTGATCGGGCCGGCGCTGTTCGTGCTGTTCCGCGCCGCCTGGGTCGCACTACTGGGGCACGGGCGCCATCGGCCTCCTTCCGGTGATCCTCGCCGTGGGCAGCGTGATGTCGCTCGCCGGCGTCTCGCGGATCTTCAGCGCCGACGAGGCCGCCGGCGATCCCGAGGCGGCGGCGCGCCGGCTGAACTACATGGCGCTGTTCGCCGCGATCGCGCTCGGCTTCGTCGCGGCCGCGATCTCGCTGCAGCTCGAGAAGCAGTGGCTGACGATCGGCCTGGCGCTCGAGGCGGCCGCGGTGTTCTGGCTGTTCGGCCTGGTGCCGCACCCGGGCCTCAAGTACTTCGGCCTGATCCTGTTCGGCGTGGTCGGGGCTCGCCTGATCGTCAACCCCGAGGTGCTGCGCTACGAGCCGCGCGGCGCGCCGATCGTCAACTGGCTGCTCTACACCTACGGCGTGCCGGTGCTGGCCACGTTCGCCGGCGCCTGGCTGCTGCGGCGCGCCGAGGCGCGCCGCGGCGACGACCCCGGATACGACTGGGCCGCCGGCGATCGCACGCTGATCGCGCCGGTCGTGGCGGCGCTCGGCCTGGTCCTGCTGTTCGTGCTGATCAACGTCGAGATCGCCGACTACTTCTCGCAGGGCGCGTATCTGCAGTTCGACTCGACGCCCCGGCTCGAGCGCGACCTGGCCTACTCGATCGCCTGGGGCCTCTACAGCCTGCTGCTGCTCGGCCTCGGCATCTGGCGCGGCATCAAGGGGCTCCGCCTGGCCGCGCTGGCGTTCCTGATGCTGACGGTCGGCAAGGCGTTCCTGTACGATCTGTCGGCGTTGAAGGGGATCTACCGGGTGCTGTCGTTCCTCGGGCTGGGCACCGCGCTGATCCTGGTGTCCCTGCTCTACCAGCGCTTCGCCGGCAAGAAGCAGCCATGAGGCTCCTGCCGCCCGCGTCCGCTCGCGATCGTCGCCGCCGTCATCGCGGCGTCGCGTGGCGGTCGACGGCGCAGGCGCCGGACGGCCAGGACGCCGCCCGCGCCGCGTGGCGGTATCCGGCGGCCGGTCGTGCTGGCCGACGGCGCGAAGGCGGACGGCTTCATGGCGGTGACGATCCCGCCCGAGGTGGCCGAGCGCAGCCAGCCCGGCCTCGCCGACCTCCGCCTCGTGGCGGACGACGGGCGCGAGGTGCCCTACGTGCTCGACGTCGACGTGCCGCGCACGGCCGAGCGCCGGCGCAGCGGCCGCCTCGTCGAGGCGCCGATCGAGCGGCGCCGGATGTCGGCGTGGGTCGTCGACTTCGACGACGCCACCGCGTTCGATCGCCTCGAGCTCGACATCGACGGCGCCGACTTCAGCAAGCGCGTCGATCTCGAGACGTCGCTCGACGGCGCGCAGTGGACGCGCGTCGGCGGCGACGCGTGGGTCTTCGATCGGCCGTGGCGCGGCACGGCGGATCCACGACACCGCGATCGAGCAGGCGGCGCCGCTCACCGCGCGCTACGTCCGGCTGACCGTCGACGACTGGCGCTCGACGCCGGTCACCGTGCGCGGCGTCACGGCGGTGCTGACCACGCACCTGGGCGGGCGCCGCTGGACGCGCGAGGCGGCGCTGGTGCGGCTCGACACGCCGGCCGGCCAGCCGTCGCGCTATCGCATCGACGCGCCGGCTGGCGCGCCGGTCGAGCGGATCGCCATCGCCACCGACGACGTCGCGTTCTGGCGCGACGTCCGCGTCTTCGAGGCGGGCCCGCGCGGCGACGTGGCGCCGGTGTCCGAGCGCGCGACGATCTATCGCGTCCGGCTCGACGACGCCGATCTCGACGCCGAGCGCCTCGACGTCGACCTGGTCCGGCCCATCGCGGCGCCGCTGATCGTCGAGATCGAGGACGGCGACAGCCCGCCGCTGGCCCGCGCCCGGGTGACGCTGTCCGGAATGGAGCGGCGGGCGCTGATCCCGGCGACCGCCGCGCCGCTGACGCTCTACTACGGCAACGCCGCGACCCGGCGGCCGGTCTACGACATCGAGGCGCTGCGCACGCGGCTGTCGCTGGTCGAGCGCTATCCGCAGTGCACGCTCGGACCGGAGACGGCCAACCCGCGCTTCGCGCCGCTCGCCCCGATGGCGTTCCTCGCGTCGCGCGGCGCGGTCGCCGACACGTCGCAGTGGGCGGTGTCGCGGCAGCTGCGCATCGGCGGCGGCGACGACGTCTACACGCTGACACTCGCGCCGGCCGATCTCGATCTACCTGCGGCCGGACCTCGGCGACATCCGTCTCGTCGACAGCGAACGGCGCCAGGTGCCGTACGTGCTGGAGCCGCGCGCCGCGGCGGCGCGCGTGGCGCTCACCGTGCGTGCCGCGACGCCGCGTGCCGGGGCGGCGCGGACGTCGGCGTGGCAGCTCACCGTGCCGTCCGGCGTGCCGGAGGCGGCGGACCGCTCGGCGCTGCCCCTGGCCGCGCTCGATCTCTTCTTCGCCGACGGGTTCTACACGCGGCCGGCGGTGCTGCTGACGCCCGATCGGCGCGCGCCGCACGGCCAGCGTGTGCTGCAGCAGGGGACGCTGCGGGCGTCGCGACGCGTCGCCGGCGGGACGCCCGACCCGCAGACGTTCGATCTCGGCGAGCTGCGGGCCGCGACGCTCGGTCTCGAGGTCCGTGACGGCGACAACGCGCCGTTGACGCTGACGCGCGCGGACGCGGTGGTGTGGGTGCCGCGCCTGACGTTCAAGGCGGCCGGCGGCGAGTATCGGCTGCTGTTCGGCAACACCGAGGCGGCGGCCCCGACCTACGATCTCGCCGATCTGCGGCAGGACGTGCTCGCCTACTCGGCGATCCCGCTCGAGGCCAAGGCGCTGCAGCCGCCGGCGCCGAACGCCGACTACGCGCCGCGGGGCGCTCGTCGTGATGAAGAGACTCGAGCGCGGCCCGTTGCTGTGGACCGCCCTCGGCTTCTCGATCGTCGCGCTGCTGTGGCTGACGAAGGTGATCCTCAAGTCGCCGCCGTCGCCGCCCTCGCCGCCGCCGCCGCCGATGCCCTGAGCGCGCCGCCTAGTGCTCAGTGCTTGTGCGCGAGCAGGTGCTGGCGCAGCAGATCCTTGCCGTAGTCGTTGCCGTTCGGCGTCCGCACCACCGCGTGGATGTGCTGCCGCGTCGGTCCGCGCGACCCGTCCGGCAGGCGGATCGCGATCGGCGTCTGGTGGTCGAACTCGATCAGGATCACCGGGCTGTGGATGCGGTAGTAGAAGACCGCGTCGGGCGTCGGTCGCGCCGACCCACGAGAAATACGTCTCGGCAAGGTGCTGCTTCACCTCCGCCATCTTCACCTTGGCGTGCCCGTCGTCCATGATCCCGACGTACAGGCCAATGAGGTCGGCGAGCGCGCTCTGCGCCGCCGCCGGCAGCTCGGACGCCTTGACGCCCTGGTAGCCGAGCACGACGTTGTCCTTGAAGGCCTCGGTGCGGTTGTTGTTGCCGGTCTTGGTCGGCGCGACGGTGGCCTTGGCCCGCGCGGCGGCGTCGAGGCTGTTCATGAACGCCAGGCCGCGGTTCTGCTCGTCCTGCAGCACCGACGTGCCGGCGTACTTGCCGGACGTCGCGGTGACCGGCTCCGAGCCGATGAAGTTCGGCGTCATCACCACCTGATCGCCCTGCACGTAGTAGTTGATGATCACGTGGTGGCCGTCGAGCTGCCACCCCCAGGGCTCCGTCGCTGACGGCGTCCCCATCACCGTCATCCAGTAGAACCACTCGCCGTACTGGACGAAGTCGTTGTTGTTCAACTCCCCGAGCGTGTGATTCAGCCGCATGATGTCGCGCGTCAAGGTCAGGCCCTTCGCGCTCAGCGATGCCTTCATCAAGCCGAACGCGGCCTGGCGCTGCGCCTCGCTCATCTCGTCGAAGCCGACGCCCTGGCGCACGTAGAAGTGCTGGTTCATCCACTTGCGCCATTCGGGATCGTCGACCGCGAACAGGGTCTTCGTGCGCTGCGGTTCTGACAGGGCGGCGAGGAAGGCCTTGGCGGCGGTCGACCACGGGCGCGGTGGAGACGCCGGTCGAACGCGACGCGTAGAGGTTCGGCACGACGTTGCCGTCCGCGGTGATGCCCTTGAACGGCTCCGAGAGGCCGGTCTGCTCGAACGTGCGCGACCGCTGCTCCCATTCCGCCGGGCGCGCGGTGGGGGGCGGCGTCGCCTGCGCGCCTCCCAGCGGACTGCCCGACAGGGCGAGCACGATCCCAGCCAGTCCGACGCCGATCGTCCCTTGCAGGATCGCCAGCGCGACCCGCCGGCCATAACGTGTCGTCATGGGCGTGATGCTACCTCAACCTGCATTGCCACGAGCGCGGCCTCGACCGTAGACTCGGCAGAACGTTCAACGCGATTCACTCTGGAGGTTCCATGAAGCTGGTGATGGCCATCGTCCGCCCCAACAAGGTCACCGACGTGACCAACGCCCTCGAAGCGCTCAACCTTCCCGGGCTCACCGTCACCGAGGTCCGCGGGCACGGACGGCAGCGCGGCCACACCGCGATGTATCGCGGCAGGGAGTACGACCTGCACCTGCTGCCGAAGGTGAAGATCGAGACCGTCGTCCCCGGCGACATGGTCGATTCCGCGGTGGACGCCATCACGACGGCGGCGCGGACGGGCGAGATCGGCGACGGCCGCGTCTGGGTCATCCCGGTCGAGCGGACCACGAACATCCGCACCGGCGAAACCGAAACGGCCTGATCCGCCGTCCGCGTGCGGACGCCGCGGCGCGCCCAGCGCCGCGAATAGCAGGCCGCACGCTCCAAGGACGGCCCGCGGCGGTTCCTGAGGGGCCACGGACGCCGAGGCCTACGGCCGGAGGCGCCGTGAGGTCGACGACCCGGCCTCGGCCGGGTCGTTCGACAAACCGCCGCCAACAAACACTACTGCGCGGGCGGCGTGGCCCGGCGCTGTTGACGTTCCTTGACGCGCTCACGCGCGCGCTCCCGGAACTGCTGGGCCCGCACCTCACGCTGCGCCTTGAGCTCCGCGGCCTTGGCCTGCTGCTCCGGCGTCAGCACCGCGAACACCTCGCTGTGCACCTTCGCCTGCAGCACCGCCGCGTCGGCCTGGACCGCGGCCAGTTCGGCGGCCCTCGTCCGCACCACCTGCTCGTCGAACTGCGCCGCGTTCACGGCGTCGTTCTGGGCGCGGTGCGCCGCCCTCACGCGCTCACCGACCGCCCGCAGTTCGTCGCGATGGCTGTCCATCACCTGCCGCACCTGGGCGCGCTGGTCGTCGGTCAGATCGAGTTGCCGCAGCATCGCCATCGGGCTGCCGAAGCCGCCGCGTCCGAAACGGCCTGGGCCACCGGGGCCACCGGGCCGCCGGGGCCGCGGCGCTCGTGCGGTGCCGGCGGCGCGCCGGCGCCGTCCTGAGCCTGGGCGTGCACGAAGCCCGTCGTCACCACGGCGGCCACCGCGGCCGCGCCGAACATTCCTGCCAGTGATCTGCGCATCATCGTCGTCTCCCTGGGACCCGGCGCTGGTTTCCGGCCCCTCCACCAGTCGTCGCCGACTGTGATCAGTGTGACGGATTCCGCGTGAAAGGCCCATGGCGCAGGTGTGAAAAAACCATGGCAGGCGGCGGCCGCCTGCCGGCGACGCTACACTGCGGACGTGGCCGAGACGGACCCCGCGCGCGCCGTGCTCGTGGTCGAGGACGAGCCGAACATCCGCGAGCTGGTGGCGCTGCACCTCCAGCTCGATGGCTGGACGGTGACCCAGACCGGCGACGGGCAGGAAGCGCTGCGCCTGGCTCGCGCCGAGGCGTTCGATCTCGATCATCCTCGACCTCATGCTGCCGGGCCTGGACGGCATGACCGTGCTGGGCGCGCTGCGCCGCGACGCGCCCGCCAGCGACGTGCCGGTGCTGCTGCTGACGGCCCGGCGCGACGAGTCGGACAAGGTACTGGGCCTCGAGAGCGGCGCTGACGACTACCTGACCAAGCCGTTCGGGGTCCGCGAGCTCGTGGCACGTGCCCGCGCCCTGACCCGCCGCCCCCGCGCCAGCGCCGCCGTTCCGGCGGCGAGCGGGATCGCCGACGCCCGACCCGTGCGGCTCGGGCCGCTGGTCGTCGACCCGGCCCGGCGCAGCGTCACGGTCGGCGGCCGCGAGGTCGAGCTGACCGGTCGCGAGTTCGATCTGCTGCACCTGCTCGCCAGTCATCCCGGCATCGTCTTCAACCGTGAGGCGCTGGTGCAGCGCGTCTGGCGCGGCGACACCTTCGTCACGGCGCGCAACATCGACACGCTGGTCAAGCGGCTGCGCCAGAAGGTCGAGAGCAACCCGTCCGAACCGGCCCTGATCCTCACGGTGTGGGGCGCCGGCTACAAGGCCGCCGATGTCTGAGCGGTCGCCGGCCGTGTCGCCCGCCGTGTCGCCAGCCGTTGGGGCGCCGCCCCCGGGCGGGCGTGTCGTCTGGTATCGCAGCTTCTACTGGCGCATCGCCATCGGCTTCGTCGCGACCGTGGCGGTCGTGCTCGTCCTCCAGGCGGTGCTGTTCCTCTGGCTGGCGTCGACGAACGAGACCATCGGGATGCGGCCAGGGCGCGTCGCGACCGTCGCCGCGGCCGAGCTGAGCAGCGCGCTCGAGGCGGATGCGAGCCTCGACGTCGACGCCTGGCTGGCGCGCGAGTTCGGACGCGGTCCGCACCGCGTCTTCGTCGTGCGCGGCGATCGCGTCCACCGCAGCGGACCGTTCGACGTGCCGCTGTTCCTCGCCCGGATGGCGCGGAACCGTCTGCGCGCCGCCGACGGGATCGCCGACCCGGCCGCGCCCGCAGGTCCCCCGGCCGACGGCCGGCCGCCCGTCGAGGGTCGTGGCCCGCGACCGCGGCGGCCGCCGTTCCAGCCGGTCGTCGTCGACGGCCGGACGGTCGCCCTCGTCGGCGTGCTGCCGGCGCCGCAAGGCCGGGATCCGGTCCTGGCCGAATTCGGCCCGACGTTGATCGCGGCCGCCCTGCTCCTGCTCATCGCCGGCACCGCGGTGATGGCGATCCTCGTGTTCCGGCCGGTGCACCGCCGCCTGCGCGGCCTCGAGCAGGCCGCGGCCGCGGTCGGCGCCGGCGAGACCGCGGTCCGTGCGCCGGAGAACGGCGGTGACGAAGTGGCGTCCCTCGCCCGCCGCTTCAATCGCATGGCCGCCGACCTCGATGCCCGTGTGCACGAACTGCACGAGGCCGACCGCTCGCGCCGCCAGCTGCTCGCCGACGTCTCGCACGAGCTGATGACGCCGCTCACCGCGATGCGCGGCTACCTCGAGACCCTGGCCCTGCCGGCGGCGGTGAAGGACGACGCGACCCGCGCCCGCTATCTCGGCATCGTCACCGAGGAGACGCTGCGCCTCGAAGCCATCATCGGCGACCTCCTCGACCTCGCCCGTCTCGATGGCGGCGGTGGATCGTTCGAGCTCGAGGCGGTACCGCTCGCGCGCCTGTTCGAGCGTGTGTTCGCCCGGCACCAGGGCACACTCGATGAGCGCGGCGTCGTGCTCGAACGGCACATCGACGCGGGCGCCGAGGCCGTGCTCGGCGACGAACGGCGGCTCGAGCAGGTGCTGCAGAACCTGGTCGCCAACGCAGTGCGCCACACGCCGCGCGGCGGCCGCATCGCCCTGCGGGCGGCGCCGGCCGGCGCCGAGGTCGTGCTGATCGTCGAGGACAGCGGGCCGGGCATCCCGGCCGAGCACCTGCCCCACGTCTTCGACCGCTTCTACCGCGTCGACTCCGCCCGCGACGCGAGGAGCGGCGGATCCGGTCTCGGCCTGTCGATCGTGCGGGCCGTGGTCGAGCAGCACGGCGGCCGCGTCTCGGCGACCAACGGCGCCATGGGCGGCGCCCGCTTCGAGCTGCGTCTGTCCGCCGCTCGCGGCGCCGAGCGCGGCTCCCGCCAGGTGTCCGTTTCCGGGACACCGGCGTAGCGCGCCCGGGCAAACGCCGATCCGGGCGACCGGGCCCGCGCACCGACAACGCCGCGAAAACAGCGGATTTGCCCAGGGTGGGCGCGATGGGACGCCGCTGGCACATCGCCTGCACTATGGGCGGCATGCGCGAGCTTCGCTACGCCATCCGCCAGCTGGTCAGCGGTCGCCCGGCTACGCCGCCGTCGCCGTCCTCACGCTCGTGCTCGGCATGGGCGCCACCACCGCGTTCTTCAGCGTGCTCTACGGCGTCGTGCTCCGGCCGCCCGACTACCCCGGCGCCGAGCCGGCTCGTCAGCCTCGTGAACGCCGGCCCGAGACTGTCGGCAACGGCGACCGGCTTCTCGCGAGCCGAGGTCGTCGACGTCGCGGGCGCTTCAGCGGGCGTTGTCGGCAGATCGGCGCCGCCGGGCTCGGACGGCAGACGCTGACCGCCGCCGGCGACAGCGACGGCTTCGCCGAGCGCGTCAAGGTCTCGGGCGTCACGCCCGAGGTCTTCCGAGTCCTCGGCGTCGAAGGCGGCACTCGGCCGCACGTTCACGACGGCCGACGCCGGCGCCGGCCGTCTCGCGGCCATCATCAGCGACAGGCTTTGGCGGGCCCGCTTCGCGCTCGGCGCCCGACGTCATCTGTCCGCACCGTGCGCCTGAACGGGCGCCGAGTTTCACGATCGTCGGCGTCATGCCGCCCGGCTTCGCCTTCCCGAGGGCGAGATGACGGCGTGGCTCGCGCTGCGCTCGCGGCCGCTCGACGCTCCGATCGCAGCAACCGCTACCTCGTGCACGGTGGCGCGCCTCGCCGCCGGCGCCGGCCTGCGACGCAGGCGCAGCGAGGACCTGCCCGCGTCGCCCGCGAGCTGCGCCACGAGCGCAGCCGGCCGACTATCCCGATCCGAAACCTGGACGCTCGGCGTCGGGTCGCTGCGCGCCCGCCATTTCGGCGACCTGCGGCTGCGGCTGACGGTGCTGCTCGCCGCCGCCGGGATCCGTGCTGCTCATCGCCTGCGTGAACGTCGCGATCATGGCGCTGCTGCGCGCGCTCGCGCGGCGGCGCGAGCTGGCGATCCGCCTCGCGATCGGCGCCGGCCGCGCCGCCATCGTGCGGCAGCTGCTGATCGAAGCCGCCGTCCTCGCCACGATCGGCGCGATCGCCGGCACCGCGCTCGCTGCCTCGGCGCCATCTCAGCGCTGGTCGCGTTCGCGCCGGCCGGCGTGCCGCGTCTCGACGAGATCGCGCTTCGATCTGCCGGCCGCGCTCTTCACGCGGCCTGGTCCTCGTCGTCGTCACGCTGATGGTCGGGCTCGGCGCCGGCGCTGGTCGCGATCGAACCTGCGCGGCTCGGAGGGCATTCTCGCCTCCGGCCGCGTCTCGGACAGCGCGGCCACCGGCCGCCTGCGCGACGGGCTGACGATCGTCGAGGTCGGCGCTCGCCGCGGCGCTCGTCATCTGCGCCGGCCTGACGCTGCGCAGCCTGCACGGGCTGCTGCGCGACGACGTCGGCTTCGAGACCGCGCACCGCGTCAGCTTCAAGACCAACCTCACCGGCAAGGCCTACCCCGACGCCGCGCGTGTCGCGCAGTTCTACGATCAGCTCAGCGACCGGCTGGCGTCGGTTCCCGGCGTGCGCCGCCTCGGGAGCGATCTGCTACGTGCCGATGAGCGGCGAAGGCACGGACCGAAGCCGGTGCCCGAGACGGCGGCTGGACGAATCGATGGCCGGCCGGCCGTGCGGCTGGGGCATCGTGCGCGGCGACTACTTCGAGCACGATGGGCATCGCGCTCCTGCGCGGGCGCTTGTTCGCCGAGACCGACGGCCGCGAACGCCCCGCTGGTCGGCGATCGTCGACGATGCGCTCGCCCGACGCTGGTGGCGAGCGTGAGAGGCGGCCGTCGGCCAGCGCGATCCGCGATCGGCACCGGGAAGACGGCCGAGATTCGCACCATCGTCGGCGTGGTCCGCCGCGTCAGCCACAACGGCCCGGCGATTCTCGCCGGCCCCGACGCTCGTACGCGCCGCAGGCGCAGGCCTACCAGCGCGGGATGTACACCGTGATGGAGACCGCCGCGCCACCGGCGACGGTCTTCGCGGCCGCGCGCGAGGCGCTCGCCGCCGTCGATCCGACCGTGCCGCTCTACTTCGCCGAAACGTCCGACCGGCGCTACGACGACGTCGTCGCCCTGCCGCGGTTCATCGCCGGTCTGGTCGGCGCGTTCTCGACGGTGGCGCTGCTGCTCGCCGGCGTCGGCATCTTCGGCGTCACCGGCTACGCGGTCAGCCAGCGCACGCGCGAGTTCGGCATCCGGCTGGCGCTCGGCGCGCAGCAGACCGGGATCGGCGGCCTGGTGCTGCGGCGGATCGCGGTGCTGGTCGCGCTCGGCCTCGCCGCGGGCTCGGTGCTGGCGCTCGCGCTCGGCTCCGTCATCGGCGGCCTGCTGCACGACGTCCGGCCGGACGATCCGTCGGCGTTCGCCCTGTCCGCCGTCGCCCTCGGCCTCACCGCGCTCGTCGCGACGGTCAGCGCCGCTGCGCGCCGCCGTTCGCGTGGATCCGGCGGTCACGCTCAAGGCCGAGTAAGCGATGGCCACCGATCTGCGGGTCCTGCTGCGCGGCTTCGTGCGGTCGCCGGGGTTCACCGCCCTGGCGGTGATCTCGCTGGCCCTCGGCATCGGCCTGAACACCGCCGTCTTCAGCCTGATCAACGCGCTGTTCTGGCAGTCGATCCGCGGCGTGCCCGAGCCGCATCGCGTGGTGCTCGGTCCGCGCGTCAGCGGCGTCGAACTGGCGCGGCTGCGCGAAGGCGCGACGACGCTCGAGGGGCTCGCCGGCGTCGCGCGCGTGCCGGTGCAGGTCGCCGCCGGCGAGGTGAGCGTGGCGACGGTGGTCCCGGCGGTGTCCGAGGATTACTTCCCCGCGCTGCACGTGGCCCCGCGCCTCGGTCGACTCTTCGATGCGACGTTGGCCCAGCCCGGCGCCAACACGCGTGTCGCCGTCCTCGATCACCGCTTCTGGCGCGACCAGTTGGAGAGCGACCCAGGCGTGATCGGCCGCGCCGTCACGCTCAACGGGCACCCGTTCACCATCGCCGGCGTCGCACCGGATGGATTCCATGGCGCCGGGCCCGAGCGTCCGCCGCTCTGGGTGCCGCTGTCGGCGTGGCCGCTGCTGATCGGCCAGCCGTCCGTCCTGACCGATCCGGCGCGCGAAGACCTGGCCTTGATCGGGCGGCTGCGCGACGGCCGATCGCTCGACGACGCGACGGCGGAGCTGAACCTGCTACGGCAGCGGGCTGCGCCACGCGAGACCGGGGGCGCCGCGGCGTCGCGCCCGCGCCACCTCACGCTGTCCGCCGGCCGCGAGCACTGGACCGCCGAGCCGTCGCCCGAGAAGCGGGTCGAGTTCCTGCTGGTGACGGTGGTGCCGCTCGTGATCGTGGCGGCGCTGTTGTGGATCGCCTGCTCGAACGTGGCCAACCTGCTGCTGGCGCGCGGCGTCGGCCGGCGCCGCGAGATCGCGATCCGGCTGGCCACCGGCGCCAGCCGCCGGCGCATCGTGCTGCTCCTGCTCGGCGAGACGCTGCTCCTCGCGCTCGCGGGCGGCGCGCTCGGCGTGCTCGTCGGCGCGTGGACGCTGGACGTCGTCTTCGCCACGTTCAGCCAGTTCGGCACGATCGACGTATCACTCGACGCGTCGGTGCTCGCCTACACCGCGGCCGTGTCGTGCCTGGCGACGGTGCTGGCGGGCCTCGTGCCGGCGCTCGAGGCCTCGCGCGGCGACGTCTCGTCGGTCCTGAAGGCCGAGGGCACGAGCCTCGCCGTGAGCGTCCGCGGCGCGCGCTTGCGCGCGGTCTTCCTGACCGTCCAGATCGCCTTCGCGCTGGCGCTGCTGATGGTGGCCGGCACCTTCGTGCGTGCGCTCGTCGCGTCGCATTTCGGGACCGACGCTGCCCGGTTCGAGCACATCGCGCTGGCGCAGGTGAGCCTCGATCCGGCGCGGGCGGGCGCTCCCGCCGCGATCTGGGACGCCACCCGCGGCGCGCTCCTGCGCACGCCCGGCGTACGCGGGGTCACGGTGCTCAGCGCGGACGCCACGTCGGCGCCGGCGCTCACCGCGATCGACGGCCGCCCCGTGCCGGCGGCGCCGCTGACGGTGCAGGCGATCGACGCCGGCTTCCTGCAGACCGCAGACGCGCGGCTCGTGCACGGTCGCGCCGCGACGGCGCCGGCGTCGCCCTTGGCGTCCGGCGACGTGGCCCCCTTCGAGACGGTCGTCAACACCGCGGCGGCCCGCCGCATCGCGCGTCAGGGCGAGGCGGTCTCGCAGGCCGTCGACCGCACGCTCACGCTGGGGCCGGTCAGCGCCCGCGTCGTCGGCGTCGTCGAGGACGGATTCGTCGAGGCGCGCGCCTATCGGCCGGCAGCCGCCACGACCCACGCGTCCGCCGTCACGTTCCTCGTCCGGACGGAGGCGCCGGCGGCGGAGGCGCTGGCCGCGCTGCGCAGCACGCTGGCGGCGCAACTGCCGCGCGAGGCGCGGCCGAGCGTCGGCACGTGGCGCGACGCAAACCTGCGCGGGCTCGACGAAATCAGCCGCGTCGGCGCGCTGCTCGGCCTCCTTGCCCTGCTCCTCGCCGGCGCCGGCGTGGCCGGCTCGATGGCGTTCCATGGCCGGCAGCGGGCGCGCGAGATCGCCGTCCGCCGCGCCCTGGGCGCCACCACCTCAGCGGTACTGCGTCTCGTCGGCGCGCAGGCCGCCCGCATCACTGGCATGGGCATCGCCCTCGGGGTCGCGCTCGGCTGGCTCGGCACGCACGCGCTCCTGTCGCTGATGGGCGGCCCTGCCTGGCGGATCGACTGGATCGCGACCGCCGGCGTGTCCGCGATCTTCGCGGCGACGATCGGCCTCGCCTCCTTCGGGCCGACCTGGCGCGCGATCCGACTCGAGCCGTCGTCCGTGCTCCACACGGATTAGCAGCCCGGCAGCGGGAACCCCACGCCGTGCGCGGTGTCCATTGGAATAGCCACTTCAGTGGAGGTTCTGATGTCGACGACCGTCCACGCTCACCCGAGTCCGGCTGTCCGCTCGCCCCGCGCGCCGCTCGTTACGCTCGGCTGGCGCCACTTCGCGGTGCTGATCGTCGTGCTGCTGCTCTTCGCGACGCTCTTCCTGATCCTGCTGTCGCCGCTCATCACGCGCTAACGGGAGGTACCTGGGCGGCGGGTCCGGGCGCTTGACGTCCTAGCTCATCAGGCGCAAGCTCAGCTGCCTCCGATACGCGGCCGCCGGCCCTCGGCTGCCCCACAGTCGGGGACAGGAGCTTAGTTGGACATGAAGCGTCTCGCCCTCATAGCCGTCGCGGTCGTCTTCGGCGTCGCCGTCGGCTTCGCCCAAGACCCGGTCAAGACCAATCCGAAGCACTACCACGTGCTCGTCGACAACGCGCAGGTCCGCGTCCTGCACGTCGTCGTCGCGCCCGGCGAGAAGACCACCATGCACGAGCACCCGGACAACGTGACGCTTCTGCTGTCGGACGGCAAGATGGCGTTCACGACGGCGGACGGCAAGAGCGAGACCGTGGAGATGAAGGCCGGCCAGGCGATGTGGTCGGGGGCGCAGAAGCACATGGGCGCCAACGCCGGACCTGCCGGCCTGGAGGCGATCGTGGTCGAGTTGAAGGGCGCGGCGGCACCGAAGGCCGCGCTGCCGGCCTCGCGGCCCAACATCACCCGCACGGTTTTGCTGGAAAACCCCCGCGCCGACGTCTTCAAGTTCAACGCGGAGGCCGCCTTCAAGGAGGCGCCGGGCACGACCCACGACTACGACCAGGTGTTGATCGCGCTGGCCCCGACGACGATCTCGCTGGAAGTGGGCGGCAAGACGACGACCACGTGGAAGCGCGGCGACGTCGCCTTCATCGGACGCGGCCAGCAGCATCAGGCGCAGAACACCAGCGGCAAGCCCCAGGAGATGGTCGTCGTCGCCATCAAGTAGCGCCGCATGCTGGGGCAGGCGCGGGCGCTAGCGAACCGTGCCCGCGCCGTCCCTCATCGACGCCGGTGCCGTAGAATCGGGGCTCCCATGCCCCGATCTCTCCGCCTTTCCGCGCCGCATCGTCCGCCGCGCGTCTCCGCCGTCGCCGTCGCCCTGGCCGTCGTCTCAGCGCTCGGGATCTGGTACGCAACCGGCCTCGCGCAGTCGCCGACACCGTTCGGCATCCCGACGACGGCGCGCCCGCAGCCCGCCGCCGACATCGATACCGTGCCCGGCTCCCGCGCGCAGGGCTGGCTGGCGCAGGGGCGCTCCGAGGTGGTCGCCCGCCACGGCATCGTCGCGACCAGCGATCCGATCGCGAGCGAAGCCGGCCTCGAGATCCTGCGGCGGGGCGGCAACGCGATCGACGCCGCCGTCGCGACCGGCGCGGTGCTCGACGTCACGTCGCAGAACGACACCGGCATCGGCGGCGATCTGTTCGCGCTCGTCTACGTCGCCAAGGACCGGAAGCTGTACGCCTTGAACTCGGCCGGCTGGGCGCCGGCCGGCTGGACGCCCGAGTTCTTCGCGAAGACCGTGGGCGTCAAGGCGATGCCCCTGACGGGCGTGAACGCGACGACGGTGCCGGGCGCGATCTCGGGCTACGACGCGCTGCTCACGCGGTTCGGGACGCTGACGTTCAAGGAGACGCTGGAACGCGCGGCCCGCATCGCCGAGGAAGGCTGGGGCCAGGCGGAGCGGCGTCACGCCGACCTTCGCAGCGTGGTCGAGCCCTTGCGTGCTGACGCGGACTCGGCGGCCACGTTCCTGATCAACGGTGAGGCGCCGCCGCTCTACAGCGTCCTCCGCAACCCCGGCTTGGCAAAGGCGCTGCGCCTCCTGCAGCAGCAGGGCCGCGACGCCTTCTACTCGGGCGACATCGCCAGGACCATCGTCGCCAAGGTGAAGGCCGGCGGCGGCGTGATGACCCCCGCCGACCTCGCCGAGTTCCGGTCGGAGTGGGTCGATCCGATCTCGACGAACTACCACGGCTACGACGTGTTCCAGCTGCCGCCGCCCGGGCAGGGCTTCGCCGCGCTCGAGATGCTGAACCTCCTCGAGGTCTGCGTGCCGAAGCTGGGGCTGAACCTGTCGGCGCTCGGGCCGTCGAACCCGACCTACTGGCACCTGCTGGTCGAGGCCAAGAAGCTCGCCTACGCGGATCTGCTCGCCAGGAATGGCGATCCGAAATTCGCCACCGTGCCGGTCGCCGAGCTGCTGTCGAAGGCGCATGCCGCGTCGCTCTGCGGCCGGATCGATCCGGACAAGGCGGCACCCATCGCCGCGCCGGCCGTCGCCGATGGCGGCACCATCTACCTGACCACCGCCGATCGGTGGGGCAACATGGTGTCGCTGATCCACAGCATCTACAGCGTCTACGGCAGCAAGACCACCGTGCCCGAATACGGGTTCATCCTGCACAATCGCGGCACCGCCTTCTCGCTCGATCCGGCGAGCCCGAACGTCGTCGCGCCGCGCAAGCGGCCGTTCCACTCGATCATCGCCGGCTTCGTGATGAAGGACGGCGCGCCGCTGATGACGTTCGGTAACATGGGCGGCACGGTGCAGCCCGAGACGCACGCGCAGCACATGGTGAACCTGATCGACCTGGGGATGAACGTGCAGATGACCGCCGACGCCGCGCGCTTCACGCATCTCCAGACGACGAACGTGCTGAGCCTCGAGCGCAACCTGTTCGACCGCGTCGGAGCGGCGCTGAAGGCGAAGGGCCACGACGTCCGCCCGGTGACCGGCGTCGCGGTCGGCGGCTATCAGGGCATCCTCTTCACCCGCGATCCCAACCTGCCGGCGCCGACGTTCGATGCGCGCTGGGCGGCGGACGATCGCCCGGTGAACGGCGTCTACCGCGCCGGGTCGGATCATCGCAAAGATGGACAGGCGGCGGGCTGGTGAACGCCCGCCTCGTCCTGGCCGCTTGCTTCGTCGCTACCGTCGGCACCGCCCCGGCCCTCGCGGAACAGCTGCCGGTCGACGGCCACGCCGCCTTCTCGTCGCGGCCGTACGCGAAGCTGTTCGCGCCGCCGCGCGCGCTGCCGTCGCTGATCGCAGGCGGCCGCCCAGGCGCCGACACCGCCGGAGCCGCGCCACACCGGGATCGCCGCGCTCATCCGGACCACCGGCAGCGATTTCGTCGCCTTCCCCAAGCGCCGATCGACGTGGGCGATCCTGGGCATCGGCGCGGCGGCGGCGTTGGCGGTGCATCCGTTCGACGACGAGATCAACGCCTACGCGATAGAGGCGGACGGCCTGCGGACGTTCCTGAAGCCCGGCAAGTACCTGGGCTACATGTGGGTGCAGGGCGGGGCGGCGGTCGGCCTCTACGTGATCGGCCGCTATGCGATGGAGCCGGACATCCCCGGCACCCACACGAACACGGTGTCGCACCTGGGGTTCGACCTGCTGCGGGCCAACATGCGTCACCTCGGCGTTCACCTACGGCATCAAGTACGCGGCGCGGCGTGACCGGCCGACCGGCGAGTGCTGCTCCTTCCCATCCGGGCACGCCTCGGTCACCTTCGCCACGGCCGCGGTGCTGGAGCGCCACTTCGGTTATCGCGCCAGCTGGCCGATGTTCGCCGTCGCCGGCTACGTGGCGGCCAGCCGCATCACGGACAACCGCCACTTCATGAGCGACGTGCTGTTCGGGGCGGCGCTGGGGATGGCCTCCGGATGGACCGTCGTCGGCCGGCACGGCCGGGAAGACTTCACTCTCGTCCCCACGCCGATCCGCGGCGGGGTCATGCTCGCCGGCTCCTGGTCGCCGCAGCCCCGGGGCGCGCGCGCCGCCAGACGCTAAATCCTGCGGCTCGGCGACTCGCGCCGGCCGAGCACCGTTCTCCGGCGAACGGTGGCAACTCCGGCGGGCCGGAGTTCCGGCGGGCCGCGCAACGGCGCAGCGTGGCCACCCGGCGCGGACAAGTCGTTTCCCTGGCGCAGTTCCGGTCATGTGCCGCGCCTGGGCCGCCGGGGAATACGGCTTGCTCCTCTACGGCTCGCACAAGGAAGGGGAACGAGTCATCAGTATGTCCAGGCGAATCCGGGGACTGTTGCTGGCGGTCGTCGCCGTACTCGCGGCGGACGGACGGCTGCAGGCACAGGCACCCACTCCCGCGTCGGCAGAGGTCGACGTCGCAACGGCACCGGTCGAGATCGACGGCAACGTCCTCTTTCGGCTGCGCGGCGTGTCCTCGTTCCCGGCCGCTGAGCGCGCCCGGCTCGTCACCGACCGCATCGTCGCGGCGGCCGCCGATCCCGCCGCGTCGGTGGACGGGCTTCGCGTCGTCGAGGGCGACATCGCCGCGGAGATCGCGCTCGGCGACCAGCCGCTCCTGAGGATCCTCGATGCCGACGCGGCACTCGAGCAGGTCCGACGCGGCGAGCTCGCGCGCGCCCACATGGTCCGGGTGCGTCAGGCGATCGTCGACTATCGCGCGGCCCGCACGCGCGACGCGAGGGTAGGGAACGGAATCACCTCGCTCGTCGCGACCCTCGTCCTCGCGCTCGGCATCGGGCTGGTCTTGTGGCTCTGGCGCCGCCTGGACGTGCTGATGATCGCGCGCATGGACCGGCACGTCCAGACTGTCGGCATCCAGTCGTTCGAGGTGGTGCGCGCGGACCAGATACGGGCCGCGCTGAGAAACGGCGTCCTCGGACTCCGGACCGTCGTCATCCTCGTCGGGATCCTGGTGTATGTGGGATACCTGCTCGCGGTGTGGCCCGCGACGCGCGGTCTGTCGCGCGACATCGTCGGCTTCGCGCTCTCGCCGCTCGACGTGATCGGCCAGGGCATCGTCGCGAACGTCCCCAGCCTCGTCTTCCTGGTGGTGCTCTTCTTCGTCATTCGGCTGGTGCTCAGGCTCGTCCGCCTGTTCTTCGAGACAGTCGGCCGCGGCACGGTGAAGCTCGCGAATTTCGACGCGGACTGGGCGGAGCCGACCTACAAGATCGCCCGGATCGCCATCATCGCGTTCGGGCTGATCGTCGCCTATCCCTACATCCCGGGTTCGGAGTCGGATGCGTTCAAGGGCGTCTCGCTCTTCATCGGCATCGTCTTCTCGCTGGGGTCCTCGTCCGCGATCTCGAACATCATCGCCGGCTACATGATGACCTACCGCCGCGCCTTCAAGGTCGGCGACCGCGTGAAGATCGGCGACGCCATGGGCGACGTGATCGAGATGCGGCTGCAGGTCACGCACCTCAAGACGTTCAAGAACGAGGAGATCGTCATCCCCAACTCGCAGATCCTGGCGGGTGACGTCATCAACTACAGCTCGTTCGTCAAGACGCAGGGTCTGATCCTCTACACGGAGGTCGGGATCGGCTACGAGACGCCGTGGCGGCAGGTCGAAGCGATGCTCCTCGAGGCGGCCGGCCGCTGCGAGCTGCCCTCGGGCGAACCGCCCCGCGCCTTCGTGCGGCTGAAGAAGCTGGCCGACTTCGCCGTGACCTACGAGGTGAACGTCTACTGCACCGACATCACAGGCGATGCTGCCGATGTACACGGCCCTGCACCGTCACATCCTCGACGTCTTCAACGAGTACGGTGTCCAGATCATGACGCCCGCCTACGAAGGCGATCCCGAGCAGCCGAAAATCGTGCCGCCCAAGGACTGGTTCACCGCCCCCGCGGTCGCGCCGTCCAGGGTGCCTTGAGCCCGCGAACCCACATCAGGAGACACATCATGAGCAGGATCGCCATCCACGGGTTCGGCCGCATCGGGCGGTCGTTGATGAAGGTCGCGCTGAAGGACGGGTTGTTCGTCCCCGTCTCGATCTCCGACATCAAGGACCTCGGGACCCTGGCCGCCCTGTTCGAGGTCGATTCGAACTACGGCCGCTGGTCGGAGCCCGTCGCCACGAAGGACGGCGGCTTCTCGATCGGCGGCCGGGACATCGCCTACGTCGACTCGATGAAGAGCCTGCCCGACTGGAAGGCGCTCGGCGTCGACCTGGTCATCGACTGCACCGGGCGGGCCAGCACCCGCGCCGGGGCCCAGGCCCATCTCGACGCCGGCGCCCGGCGCGTGCTCGTGAGCGCGCCGAGCAAGACGCAGGACGACTGCGACGCCGTGCTGCTGCCGGGCATCAACCTCGAGACCTACGATCCGGGCAAGCACAAGATCATCAGCATGGCGAGCTGCACGACCAACGCGCTCGCCCCGGTGGTCAAGGTCGTGATCGAGAACTTCGGCATCAGGCACGGCCTGTTCTCGACGGTCCACGCCTACACCAACACGCAGTCGCTGACCGATCAGCCGATGAAGGATCGCCGCGATTCGTGGGCCGCGACCGAGAACATCATCCCGTCGTCGTCCGGCGCCGCGCGCGCGCTCGCCTTCATCTGGAAGGGGCTCAAGATCTCGGGCAAGGCCTACCGGGTGCCCATGCGCACCGGCAGCATCGCGGAGCTGAACCTGCTGACCGAGCGTCCGGCGACCGTCGACGCGGTCAACGACGCCTTCCGCAAGGCCGCCGGAACGGCTCCCCTCAAAGGCGTGATGGCCGTCCTCGAGGACGAATGGGCGTCGTCCCGCATCCTCGGCGATCCGCACTCGTCGCTCGTCGACCTGCCGCTCACCGCGGTCCAGGGAGACCTGCTGTCCGTTGCCGCCTGGTACGACAACGAGATGGGGTACGCCACCCGCCTCGCCGAGACTGCGGCGCGCCTCGCCCAGTAAGCACGGAGGTCGTCATGCCGGTCGTCGACCACGCCAAGTATCGCGAGATGCTCGACCGGGCGCACCGTGGATCGTTCGCCTATCCGGCGGTCAACGTGACGTCCCTGACGACAGCGAACGCCGTGCTGAAGGGGCTGGCCGAGAGCAAGAGCGACGGCATCATCCAGGTCTCGACCGGCGGGGGCGCGTTCGCCTCGGGCACGTCGGTGAAGGACATGGCGCTCGGCGCCATCTCGATTGCCGAACACGTCCACCGGGCGGCGGCGCGGTATCCGATCTACGTGGCGCTCCACACCGATCACTGCCAGGCGGACAAGCTGCAGACGTTCGTCCTGCCGCTCGTCGAGGAAACCGAACGGCGGCGGGCCGCCGGCCAGCCGAACCTGTTCAACGGGCATATGTTCGACGGCAGCGCCCTCCCGCTCGCGGAGAACCTCGACATCGCCCTGACGCTCCTCGACCGCTTCACGAAGGACGAGTTGATCCTCGAGATCGAAGTCGGGGTGGTTGGCGGCGAGGAAGACGGCATCACCGCCAGCGCCTCCGCGAAGCTCTATACGACGCCCGAGGACACCCTGGAAGTGGCGCGCCGTCTCAGGTCCGGTGCCCGGCGCCCGCTACCTCCTGGCGGCGACGTTCGGCAACGTGCATGGCGTCTACAAGCCGGGGTCGGTGAAGCTCAAGCCCTCGATTCTCAGGGACTGCCAGGACGCCGTCGTCGCCGCGCTCGGCGAGGCGGCGCGGTTCTGGCTCGTATTCCACGGCGGCTCGGGATCGGACCTGCGGGACATCCACGAGGCGCTCGGCTACGGCGTCGTGAAGATGAACGTCGACACGGACATGCAGTACGCCTTCAGCCGCGCCATCGCCGGCCACTTCTTCAAGAACTACGACGGCGTCCTGAAGGTGGACGCCGAGGTCGGCGACAAGAAGGCCTACGATCCGCGCACCTACCTGGCCCTCGCCGAGCAGTCGATGTCGGTTCGCGTGCGTCAGGCGGCCGTGGACCTGCGGTCCGCGGGTCAGACGATGATGGCGTGACGTGCGCGAACGGGGATCGTCGTTTGCAACGCTACCCGGCGCGCGGCCCCTGGCCAGATGAACGACGACAGGAAACGTGGGAACAGGCGCAATCAAGCCTCACCGGCGTGACTGACGCGACGGACGGGCCCACGGTCCGGCGGAGGTACTCCGACAGACCGTGGCCTCGATGGGGCATACGGCCGGCCGTTGGCTGGCTCGCGGACGGGAGCCTCATGAAGAGTGGATTCGACGCCGGCCGGGGCAAGCCGAAGGGCCAGCGTGATGGCAAGGGTTCCCGCCCGGCTGCCGGGCCTGGCGAGATGGCCCAGGCCCTGCTCGACAACCTGCGCTATCGGCAGGCCAAGCTGCCGCAGCACGCGACTCGCAACGACTGGTACATGGCGCTCGCCTACACGGTCCGCGACCGCATGCTCGACAACTACATCTCGACGGTGGACCTGATCACGGGCCCCCGCCCTGCCAAGGTCGTCGCCTACCTGTCCGCCGAGTTCCTGACCGGCCCACATCTCGGGAACAGCCTCGTCAACCTCGGGCTGTGGGATACCGCGAAAGAGGCCGTGACCAGCGTCGGTCAGGACCTCGACGCGCTGCTCGAGCACGAGGAAGAACCCGGCCTGGGGAACGGCGGCCTGGGACGCCTGGCCGCCTGCTACATGGATTCCCTGGCAACGCTCAGTGTGCCGGCGATCGGCTACGGCATCCGCTACGAGTTCGGCATCTTCGATCAGGCGATCCGCGACGGATGGCAGGTCGAACTCACCGACAAGTGGCTTCGCTTCGGCAACCCCTGGGAGATCGTCCGGTCGGAAACCTCGTACGACGTGCCGTTCGGCGGTCGCACCGACTGGTACCAGGACGAACGCGGCCAGCATCGGGTCCGCTGGGTGCCGGACCGCATCGTGAAGGGCATCGCCTACGACACGCCCGTCCCCGGCTACCGCGTCCCGTCGACCAACCTGCTGCGGCTGTGGAAGGCGGAAGCCACGGAGTCGTTCGACTTCGACAGCTTCAACGTCGGCGACTACTACGGCGCCGTCGACGAGAAGATCGCATCGGAAACGATCTCCAAGGTGCTCTATCCGAACGACGAACCCGAGGCCGGCAAGCGGCTGCGTCTGCAGCAGCAGTTCTTCTTCGTCTCCTGCTCGCTGCAGGACCTGATCCGCCTCCATCTGGCCCAGGGCGCACGGCTCGACGATCTCGATGCGTCGTGGGCCGTTCAGCTCAACGACACCCACCCCGCCATCGCCATCGCCGAACTGATGCGGCTGCTCGTCGACGAACACGGCATGGCATGGGATCAGGCCTGGGGCATCACCCAGCGGACGTGCGCCTACACGAACCACACGCTGCTGGCGGAGGCGCTCGAGAAATGGCCCCGGGCACTCTTCGGCGCGCTCCTGCCCCGCCATCTCGAAATCGTCCTCGAGATCAACCGGCGGCTGCTCGACGACGTCCGGCTGCGGCACCCGGGGGACGATGAGCTGGTCCGCCGCGTGTCGATCATCGACGAGACGGGCAAGCAGTACGTCCGCATGGCCAACCTCGCGTCGGCCGGCAGCCACGCCATCAACGGCGTGGCGGCGCTCCATACCGAGCTGCTCAAGCAGACGGTCTTGAGCGACTTCCACACGATCACCCCGGAGAAGTTCTTCAACGTCACCAACGGCGTCACGCCGCGCCGCTGGCTGGCGCTGAGCAACCCCCGCCTGAGCGCGCTGATCACCGGCCACATCGGCGATCGGTGGACCGCCGACCTGGAGAACGAGCTGGCGCGTCTCGAGCCGCTGGCCACCGACCGCGGCTTCCAGCAGGACTGGCAGGAGGTCAAGGCCGCGAACAAGGCCGCGCTCGCCGCGCTGCTCGAGGAGCGGACCGGCACGGTGGTCGATCCGCAGTCGCTGTTCGACGTCCAGGTGAAGCGGCTCCACGAATACAAGCGGCAGCACCTCAACGTGCTGTATCTCGTGACGCTCTACAACCGGCTGACACGCGACACCGGCACATCGGATGCGCCGCGCACCGTGATCTTCGGCGGCAAGGCCGCGCCTGGCTATCGCATGGCCAAGCTGATCATCCGGTTGATCACCGGCGTCGCCGACGTCGTCAACGGCGACCCGAAGGTCTCGTCACGTCTCAAGGTCGTCTTCCTCCCGGATTTCAACGTCAAGACCAGTCACCACGTGTATCCCGCCGCCGACCTCTCGGAACAGCTCTCGATGGCTGGCAAGGAGGCATCGGGCACGGGCAACATGAAGTTCGCCATGAACGGGGCGCTGACCATCGGCACGCTCGACGGCGCCAACGTCGAGATCCGCGACGCCGTCGGGCCCGAGCACTTCTTCCTGTTCGGCATGACGGCTCCGGAAGTCGCGGCGCGAAAGGCGCAGGGCTACCGGCCGCGCGACGTCTACGAGGCCAATGCGGAGCTGCGCGAGACGCTCGATCTGATCGGCAGCGGCCTGTTCTCCAAGGGCGATCGGGAGATGTTCCAGCCGCTCCTCCACTCGCTCCTCGAACGCGACGAGTACATGCTGCTGGCCGACTACCAGGACTACGTCGACGCGCAGCAGCGCGTGAGCGAGGCCTGGGGCAGCCGGCGGGAGTGGACCCGCATGTCCATCCTCAACAGCGCGAGAGTGGGCCGGTTCTCCTCGGACCGGTCGATCCGGGATTACTGCCGGGACATCTGGAACATCGGTCTGTCGGAACTGAGAGGTCACAGTGGTGAGCGGTCCCAATAGCGCCAAGGCGCCGATCGTGACGCGTAAAGCTCCATCCGACCGGCCCGGAGCGGGCGCGCAGGCGATCGCGGCGGGAGGCCCCGCGCCGCTCGGCGCGACGGTCGGCGCCGGCGGCGTCAACTTCAGCGTGTTCGCCAAGCGGGCCGATCGCCTCGAGGTGCTCCTCTACGACCACGTGGATGCGACGACGCCGGCGCGGGTGATTCCGCTCGACGCGGCGGCCCATCGGAGCTACCACTACTGGCACGCGTTCGTGCCGGATCTCGGGCCGGGGCAACTCTATGCCTTCCGCGCGCACGGGCCGTTCGCCCCCGAGAAAGGGCGCCGGTTCGACGGCGACAAGGTGCTCCTCGATCCGTATGGCCTCGCCATCGCCGTACCCGCCGGGTACTCGCGTGACGCCGCCAGCCGGCCGGGCGACAACAGCGCCGCGGCGATGAAGAGCGTCGTGGCCGATCCGCGGAGCTACGACTGGGAGGGCGATGCGCTGGTTCGACGGCCGTGGGCCGAAACCGTCATCTACGAGATGCACGTCGCCGGCTTCACCCGGCACGCCAGTTCCGGCGTCGCGGAAGCGAAGCGCGGCACCTACGCCGGGCTGATCGAGAAGATTCCCTACCTCCAGGACCTCGGCGTGACGGCCGTCGAGCTCCTGCCGGTGTTCCAGTTCGACCCGCTCCACGCGCCGAACGGCGTGAACTACTGGGGCTACCAGCCGATCTCGTACTTCGCGCCGCATCACGCCTTCAGCTCGCAGCCGGAGCCGCTGGCGGTGCTCGACGAGTTCCGCGACATGGTCAAGGCGCTGCACCGCGCCGGCATCGAAGTCATCCTGGACGTCGTCTACAACCACACCGCCGAAGGCGGGCAGGACGGCCCGACGATCTCCTACAAGGGGCTGGCCAACGACACGTATTACATCCTCGAGAAGGACCGTTCGCGCTACGCCGACTTCACGGGCTGCGCCAACACGCTCAACGCCAACCAGTCGATCGTGCGGCGGCTGATCCTCGACAGCCTCCGCTACTGGGTGACGGAGATGCACGTCGACGGCTTCCGCTTCGACCTCGCGTCCATCCTCTCGCGCGACGAGAACGGCCAGCCGCTGCCGAGCCCGCCGATCCTCTGGGATATCGAATCGGATCCGCTGCTGGCCGGCACGAAGCTGATCGCCGAGGCGTGGGATGCCGCCGGACTCTACCAGGTCGGGACCTTCGTCGGCGACGCCTGGCAGGAGTGGAACGGCCGGTTCCGCGACGACGTCCGGAGCTTCGTCCGGGGCGACAACGGCACCGTCTCCGCCCTCGCGAGCAAGCTCGTGGGCAGCCCGGACGTCTACGGCCACAAGGAGCGCGAAGTCGAGCACAGCATCAACTTCGTCACCTGCCACGACGGCTTCACCCTGAACGACCTCGTCTCGTACAACGACAAGCACAACCTGGCCAACGGCGAGGACAACCGGGACGGCGCGGGCGACAACCGGAGCTGGAACTGCGGCGTCGAAGGGCCGACCGACGATCCGGCGATCGACGCGCTGCGCAACCGCCAGAGCAAGAACCTCCTCGCGATCAATCTCCTGGCCGCCGGCACGCCGATGCTCACGATGGGCGACGAAGTGCGCCGCACCCAGCAGGGCAACAACAACGCCTATTGTCAGGACAACGACATCAGCTGGTTCGACTGGCGCCTGCTCGATCGTCACGCCGACCTCCATCGTTTCGTACGGCTCCTCAACGCGTATCGCCAGCGGGAGACGGCGGGAGCAACCGCAAGCCTCACGCAGCTCATCGAACGGGCCAGGATCCGGTGGAGCGGCGTCGATCTCGACCGCCCGGACTGGAGCGACCACTCGCACACGCTGGCCGTCACGCTGGAAAGCCAGCGCGGCCTCTTCCTGGTGCACGCGATCTTCAACGCGTATTGGGAGCCGCTCGCCTTCGAGCTGCCGCCGGCACCGACGGGTGAGCACGTCTGGCGGCGCTGCATCGACACGGCGCTGGCCTCGCCCGACGACATCTGCCCCATCGCCGAGGCGTCCGCGGTCACCGGCGCCCGCTACGTGGCGCAGCCGCGGTCGGTCGTCGTGCTCGCGCTGGGGCTCGGGACCACGGATGTCACGACGCCCCGGGGGCCCGCGCGCGCTCCCACGAGCCTGACTGGAGGCAGTGATGCCGATCGCAGGCGCGGCGAGCCCCACCGCGGACGGCGGCCGCAGCCTCGACTTCACGATCGCGCGGCTCGGTGAGTGCCGCGTCGCGTCGCCGATGACGGGCGTCCGCTTCGTGACCGACGACGAGCGCGTCCTGTATCCCTCGTCCCTGGACGAACTGCGGCGCCTTCAGGCGCCCGACGGCGACTGCCCGGCGATGGAGTACGCGGGCCCGCGGGAGCGGCTGTTCTTCGACCCGGCGCGGGTCGCCTGCGGCATCGTCACCTGCGGCGGGCTCTGCCCGGGCCTGAACGACGTGATCCGGGCCATCGTGCTGAGCCTGCACCACCACTACGGCGTCGAGACGATCTACGGGTTTCGCTTCGGCTACGAAGGCCTGGTCGAGGCGTCCGGCCACGAGCCGCTGCGGCTCACGCCGGACGCGGTCAGCCGCATCCACAACACCGGCGGCTCGATCCTCGCCTCGTCGCGCGGTCCGCAGGAGCCGGCCGCGATGGTGGCCTACCTTCGCAAGCTCGACGTGAGACTGCTCTTCGCGATCGGCGGCGACGGCACCCTGCGCGGGGCGCATGCGATCAGCGAGGAGGCGACGCGGCAGGGCGAGACGATCGCCGTCATCGGCGTGCCGAAGACGATCGACAACGACGTGTCGTTCGTGCAGAAGACGTTCGGGTTCGAGACCGCGGTGACCGAGGCCCGGCGGGCGACCTACGCCGCCAACGTCGAAGCGGAGGGCGCGCGCAACGGCATCGGCCTCGTCAAGCTGATGGGACGCGACTCGGGGTTCATCGCCGCGTATTGCGTGCTCGTCGACGGCCAGGTGAACTTCTGCCTGGTCCCCGAGGTCCCGTTCACGCTCGAGCGGCTGCTCGCCGCGCTGCGCCAGCGGCTCGAGCGCCGCGGCCACGCCGTCATCGTGGTGGCGGAGGGGGCGGGCCAGGATCTCATGGCCGCGCGCGGCGATCGGGACGCCTCGGGGAACGTCAAGTACGGGGACATCGGGGTCTTCCTGCGCGATGCGATCATCCGATCCTTCAAGGACTCCGGCACGCCGATCAGCCTGAAGTACATCGATCCGGGCTACGCCATCAGGAGCGCGCCGGCCATCGCGCACGACTCCGCGTTCACGTTGCTGCTCGGGCACAACGCCGTGCACGCGGGGATGAGCGGACGGACGGACATGGTCGTCGGCTTCTGGAATCACCAGTTCACCCATGTCCCGATCGCGCTCGCCGTCTCGGCGCGCAAGCGGATCGACCCCGAAGGAACGCTATGGAGCAGCGTGCTCGCCTCAACCGGCCAGCCCCGCAACCTGTGTTGAGCGGCGGCGCGGCCGCGGCCCGCGCCGCGGCCCCGGCCACGTCGGATCCAGCCGGGACCACACGGCCGGCGTCCCAGGGCACCACCATGAACCGGACGAAGATCGTCGCCACGATCGGCCCGGCGTCGCGGACGCCGCAGGTCCTGCGTCAGCTGATCGAGGCGGGCGTCGACGTCTTCCGCCTCAACTTCTCGCACGGCACGCACGAGGAGCACAGCGCCGTGCTCGCGGACATCCGGCGGATCAGCGCCGAGATGGATCACCAGGTCGCGGTGCTGCAGGACCTGTGCGGACCGAAGATACGGCTCGAGCCGATCCCCGGGGACGTCGTGGAATGCCGCCTGAACGACGAGTTCACCCTCGTCGCCGGCGTCCCCGCCAACGCACGCGAGCTGGCCTGTTCCTATCGCGAGCTGCCGAACGATCTCTCGCCCGGCGAGGCGGTGCTGTTCGCGGACGGCACCGTCGCGATGACGGTGGTCGACACCGCGCCCGGCCGGGCCCGCCTGCGCGTGACGCTGCCCGGGCGCGTCCGATCGCGGCAGGGCCTGAACCTGCCTGGCACCGAACTGGCCGTGAGCTCGCTGACCGAGAAGGACCTGCGCGACCTCGACTGGACCGCGCAGCACGCCGGCGACATCGACTTCGTGGCGCTCTCGTTCGTGCGCAGTGCGGACGATGTGGCGCGGCTGCGGCGCGAGCTCGAGGCGAGGGCGTGCACCGCGGACATCGTGGTCAAGATCGAGAAGCCGCAGGCGGTGGAGCAGCTCGACGCGATCGTCGCCGCCACGGACGCGGTGATGGTGGCGCGCGGCGACATGGGCGTCGAGATGGACGTCCAGCGGGTGCCGGCGATTCAGAAGCGCATCATCGCGGCGTGCAACCGGACGCACCGGCCGGTGATCACGGCCACGCAGATGCTCAACAGCATGGAGCAGTCGAGCCGGCCGACGCGGGCCGAGGCGAGCGACGTGTTCAACGCCGTCCTCGACGGTACCGACGCCGTGATGCTCTCGGGCGAGAGCGCCATCGGACAGTTTCCCGTCGAAGCGGTGACGATGATGCGGGAGATCTGCACGGAGGCCGAGGCGTACCTGAAATCGGAAGGCCGCGCGTCGCAGGTCGAGGCAGCGCCGTTGTCGGGGCTCATCGACGCGATGACCGAGGCGTCCGTCGACGCCGCCTGCCTGATGACCCGCCAGCTTGACGCCGCCTTGATCGTCGTCGATGCCGCGTCCGGCCGGCCGGCACGAGCGCTCGCCAACCGCCGGCCAGCCGCGACGATCCTGGCGCTGCCGGACAGCGAGCAGATCGCGCGGCGCCTGAGTCTCTGCTGGGGCGTGATTCCGGTGGTGCTCACCGAACGAACCACGGCGGAGCGCGCCTTGCGGTTCGGCATCGCATCGGCGAAATCCCGCGGCCTCGTCGCGGCGGGCCAGCACGCGGTGCTGCTCGCCGATCAGGTCGAGGATCGGCCCAATATCCGGGCGGTCCTGGCAGGAATGGTCAGCTGAGTCCGCGAGCGACGATCGTTGCACGAGCCAGCCCCGGACGCACTGCTGATGCCATAGAACCCGCGCACTCCGTCTGGGGTGACGCCTTTCATCACGCCCAAGCTCCGCGCGACTGCACGCGACGCGGCGCGGTCGGCCGTCGACCGGTTCCCGGGCATACCGCCACTCGGCAAACGACCATGCCATCCAGCCTGTTCGCCCTGCTCGACGATATCGCCACGGGGCTCGACGACGTGGCATTGCTCACCAAGGTCGCCGCGCGGAAGACCGCCGGCGTGCTGGGTGACGACTTGGCGCTCAACGCCCAGCAGGTTGCCGGCATCAGCGCCGACCGCGAGCTGCCGGTCGTGTGGGCGGTAGCCAAGGGATCCGCCATCAACAAGGCCATCCTGGTGCCGGCGGCCCTCATCATCAGCGCCCTGACGCCCTGGGCGGTGACTCCGTTGCTCATGATTGGCGGCGCCTTCCTCTGCTTCGAGGGAGTCGAGAAGATTGCGCACAAGCTGCTTCACGGCGCGGCGGAGGACGCGGCGCACGAAGCCGAGCTGATGCAAGCACTCGCCGACTCCGCGGCCGACCTGGTAGCCTTCGAGAGGGACAAGATCAAGGGCGCCGTGCGCACCGACTTCATTCTCTCGGCCGAGATCATCGTCATTACGCTGGGGACGGTCGCCCACTCCAGTTTCGTCACCCAGGTGCTGGTGTTGATCGGCATCGCCGTCCTCATGACGGTGGGCGTCTACGGCCTCGTCGGTGGCATCGTCAAGCTCGACGACGCCGGACTGCACCTCAACCAGCGCAGCGGCGACACGGCGTTTGCCCGGATGCAACGTGGCCTGGGCGGCGCCATTCTCGCGGGCGCGCCGTGGCTGATGAAGGGGCTCTCCGTGGCCGGCACCGCGGCCATGTTCCTCGTGGGCGGAGGCATCGTCGTCCACGGCATTCCGCCGCTGCACCACGCCTTCGAGCGGCTCGCCGACGGCCTGGTGGAACTCCCCGCGGTCGGCAACACGCTCCGGTCGCTGACCCTGATTGCATTCGACGGAATCGTTGGCATCATCGCCGGCGCGCTGGTGCTCGGCATGGTGACCGGTGTCCGGCGCGTGCTGCGCGCGCGCTCGGCCATGCCACTGTCGTCAGGGCCTGCAAGCCAATAGTGCGCCGTCGCCTGCAGGCTGTGCCCGGCTCGCTCGCCGCGCAGGCACCGTCGCGCGATGCGCTGCAGCTCGTCGTGGACGGGCGGCGTGAGCCGGGCGAGCGCAGGCTCGTCGCCCGCTCGCCAGGCCAGAAGGAGCTGGGTCACGCTGCCCACCGCCATGGCGCCAGTAACTTTACCGCCGCAGCTGATCGAACAGCTGGAACACGAGCGTCACGTGGGTCGCCGTCAGGTCGTTCTCGGACGGAAGAGCCATGGCGACGCGGGCACCGTCCGGGTGCAAGGCGTACATGCGGTAGCCGGACAGCTCCCGCAGCGTGGCCGCGCGTTCCGCCCAGGGCCGTGGCTTACCAGCCTGGAACGACGTGCCCTCGACACGATAGGGCACGATCATGAGCGCGTGCCGGTAGTCCACCACGCGGCTGGTGAACACCATTTCCGGCCGGGCGCGTGACCATGCCGGGCTCTGGGCGTTGCCGGCAACGACGATCCGGTCACCTGCCCCGGGAAAGCGCTGCACGTAGAGCTGATCGGTCCCGGTTTCGTTCGATTCATATGCCAGCCACCGGCCATCCGGCGAGAAGCGCGGAGCGCGCTCACGGGCGGTTCTGCTCGCGATCGCCGTCGCCGGTCCAGGTCGCCACCCGGCGTGGGCATCGCCGGCGATCGGCAGAATCATGACGTCGTCGTCGCGCCCCGGTGGAGTGGCGATGTAGGCCAGGACATTCGAGGTCGGATGCCACGACCCCGGTTTGAGCATGAACGTGGCGCGGGCGAGGACGTGCGTGCCGCCGTTGCCGTCGGCGCGCTTCCAGGCGAGGGTGGATCCCGCGGGATCCGCCGACGACACGGAGGACCGGTAGACGAGCCCCGAGCCGTCCGGCGTCCAGATGGGGAACTCCTCGTTCGTCGGCTCCGACGTCACGCGGGTCATCATGTCCAGGCCCCAGTCGTAGACCCAGATGTCGCGCTGCCCTCTCGACTCGATGTCAATGGCGATGCGCCGGCCGTCGGGCGAGAACTCGGGGTTCAGCCACTCGGCAGGCTCGTCGCGGAGGGCGCTGAGCTTGCCGCTGCGGTCCATCCACGCCATGGGTCGGGCGTCGAAGAGGTTCCGGCCCCGGCTGTAGGCCAGCGTACCGGTGTCCGAGAGCGCGACGTGCGCGCTCCCCCGAGCCGCATCCGACGTGACGCCTTCGATCGAGCGCGTCGCCGCGCCGGTGACGCCCAGCCGGCGGACATCGAACGGCATTGCGAAGAGCGTGTCGTCCTGAACGTAGACGATGTGGCCGCTCGCCGCATCATACCGGCCGAAGTAGCCGCCCCGATGAATGATCGTGCGCGGGCCAGAGG
This sequence comes from Vicinamibacterales bacterium, assembly GCA_963844435.1. Classification (GTDB taxonomy): domain Bacteria; phylum Acidobacteriota; class Vicinamibacteria; order Vicinamibacterales; family Vicinamibacteraceae; genus JBDSLU01. The sequence goes on from CAWJOG010000010.1 coordinate 293,244, forward strand.
GCAGGGCCTGCACCACCAGCGTGGCTCCCGCGGCGATGTTGACCTCGCTGCTGGCGGTATACAGGACCGCCCCGCCTCCAGGCAGCACCTGCGGGAACCTATGGGTGATCTCGCCGTCGACGAGCGTGCTGATGCGCTCGGCAGGTCCGCCCGACGACGACACGCGCATCAGCCCCATCCGGAAGTGCGGCGCATAGACGATCGTGCCGTCCTCGGCCCACCACGCGCCCCGCGGCTCGGGCGCGTCGGCCAGTGTCACGACCGCGCCGCCCACCACTGGTACCTTCTTCAGCTTCCCGTAGGCGAAAAACGCGAGCCACTGCGCATCCGGCGACATGCAGGGCGCCTCCGCGCCTTCGGTTCCGGCCAGCGCCGTTGCGGCGAGCTGGTCGAGACGGCGCACGTACAGCTGCGGCGCCCGGCCGGCCGGACGGGCGACGAAGGCGAGGACCGTGCCGTCAGCGGAGAGCACGAACGGGGCGTCGGTGGTCGCGAGGGTCGCGTCGGCGCCGAGCTCGACGCTCAGGCGCCGGGGCAGCGGTGCGTCTGCAGCGCCAGTCCACGGGCGCCAGCGTTGGAGCGCGAGGAGCGCCAGAAGGAGGGGAATGGCCACCAGCCCGTAGCCCGACGCGCGCCGCCATCCGGCGCGGCGCCGCTGCGCGGCCGGCACTTCGGGGCGCACCGCTTCGAGGTCGAGCAGCAGCTCCTTCATGCTCTGGTAGCGCCGCTCGGGCATCTTGCGCAGCGCTTTCGTGACGATGCGCTGCAGCTCGGGAGACCGATGCGGATCCACGTCCGGCAGCGCCTCCGGGTCGGCCTGCAGCACGGCCGCCAGCACGTCGGCGCGTGTCGCGCCCTCGAAGGGTCGCCGCCCGGCGAGCATCTCGTAGAGCACGACGCCGAGCGCCCACACATCCGAGCGGACATCGGCATCCTGTCCTCGGGCCTGCTCCGGCGACATGTAGTCGGGAGTGCCGGCGACGCTGCCAGGCTCCGTGACCGGCATGGACACCGTGGGCGGGAGGCGATCCGCCCCCGCCGCCTGCGGCACCAGCTTGGCCAGGCCGAAGTCCAGGACCTTGGCGACGCCGTCGCGGCGCACGATGACGTTGGCCGGCTTCAGATCGCGATGGATGACGCCGGCGCCATGCGCCGCGTCGAGCGCCGAAGCGATCTGAATCGCGATGTCGAGCGCCTCGAGGACGGATACCGGCCGCAGCAGCCGCTGATCGAGCGGCTCGCCTTCGACGTATTCCATCGCCAGGTAGCCGCGTCCGTCCGGCGTCTGGCCGAGCTGGTAGATGTGGGTGATGTTGGGGTGGCTGAGCGCCGATGCGGCGCGGGCCTCCACCTCGAAGCGGGCCCGCCGGACGGGCGCGATCGCCCCGTCGTGGAGCACCTTGACGGCGACGCTGCGGTTCAGCGAACGGTCGCGGGCGAGGTAAACCTCGCCCATCCCGCCCTGCCCCAGCAGCCGGACGATCTGCAACGTACCGAGCTCGGAGTGAGGCTCGAGGCACATGGTCGTGGCACGTGGCGCGCAGCCGGTCGACGGCTGAATCTAGCATGGCGCCGGGACCGTTGATCGCCCCATCCCAGGCGCACATAATCGACCATCTCGGCCGTCCAGCGGCCGGCGTAACTGCACATTTTCGGGCTGTGACCTACACGTTCGGGTCCCTCTGTGTCGACGGCGACGCCCGTCGCGTCTCGCGGGCCGGCGGTTCGATCCACCTGACCCGCAAGGCATTCGATCTCCTGCTGCTCCTGCTCGAGCATCGGCCCAACGCCATATCGAAGGACGACATTCACGCGCGCCTTTGGCCGGACACCTTCGTCTCCGACGGGAGCGTGCAGTCCCTCGTGGCCGAGATCCGCCGGTCGATCGACGGCCCGGAGCCGGGCGCCTCGTGGATCAGCACCGTGTACGGCATCGGCTATCGCTTCGACGGCGATGCGGTCGGAACGCCATCGCGCCCGGCCACGGCGCCGTCGAGTCGGCCGGCGGCGTGGCTGCTCGGCACGTCGATACGCATCCCGCTGGCATCCGGCGAGAACGTCGTCGGGCGCGGCGTCGACGAGGTCGCTGACATCGACGCGCCGACGATGTCGCGGCAGCACGCCCGCATCGTCATCGGCGCGCCAACGACGATCGAAGACCTCGACAGCCGCAACGGCACCTGGCTTGACGACGAGCGCGTGACAGGCCCGCGTCCGCTGCGAGATGGCGCGCGCGTGCGTCTCGGCGCCGTGCCCTTCACGTTCCGACTGGCCGGTCCGCCAAAGCCGACCGAACCGGCGGCCTGACCGTCGGCAATCTCAGGAAGATCTCAGGTTCCTGTCAGGACACGCAGCCGGATGCAGGCGCATCCTGCGCGTGACCCGCATCCCCCCTTGGACAGGAGACCATCATGAACCCGCGTGGCGTGACCGCAGCGACCATCGGACTACATCTCGCTCGTACTTTTGACAACGCCGGCCGCCGCGAGGGCCGACGCGGTGCTCACGTGGAACGAGAACGCCGCCAGGGCGGCCACCGCCGCGTGCATCCACGTGAGCGGGAATGGCCTGGCCGAGGCCCGCATGTACGCGATGGTGCACGCCGCCGTCCACGACGCGGTGAACGCCATCGACCGGCGCTCGCGGCCGTACGCGTTCGACGCGATGGTCAGCAGTCCGGCATCGCCGGATGCCGCGGTGGCGGCGGCGGCCCACGACGTCCTCGTATCGGTCATCGCCACGCTGCCCGAGTCGCCTGAATGCCGCGCGGCGGGCATCGCCAACGCCGACAGCGCCTATGCGGCAGCGCTGGCCGCGATCGCGGAGGGCGCGGCGAAAGCGAATGGCATCGCAGTGGGACAGGCCGCCGCGGCTGCCATCGTGGTGCGGCGGATCGGCGATGGGTCCGATGCGCCATGGACGGATCCCAACTATCCGCAGGGGACCGAGCCCGGCGAGTGGCGCTTCACGCCCGACTTCCCGGTAGTGCCGCCCTTTGCATTCGCGACGCACTGGGGCGAGGTGACACCGTTCGTCCTTCGCGACGGCGCGCAGTTCAGGCCGCAGGCGCCCTACCACCTGACGAGCCGCCACTACGCCGCCGATTACAACGAGATCCGGCGGCTGGGCGGCGACGACATCACGACGCCCAGCGCGCGCACGCCGGATCAGACCGAGATCGGCCTGTTCTGGATCGAGAGCTCGCCGCTGGCCTGGAATCGCCTGGCGCGCGCGCTCTCGTCCAGCGAGGGACTCGACCTGTGGGAGAACGCGCGCCTGTTCGGGCTGCTGAACCTGGCGATGGCGGACGGCTACATCGCCTCGTGGGACGCCAAGTACCACTACAACTTCTGGCGTCCGATCACCGCCATCCGGCTTGGCGACATGGATGGCAATCCCGAGACGGCGGGCGTGCCCGACTGGACTCCCCTGCAGTTCACCTATCCCATGCCGGATCACCCGTCCGGGCACGCGGTTCAGGGCGGAGTCGCGGCCGAGATCCTGAAGCAGGTATTCGGCACCGACAACATCCCGTTCACGGCGTGCAGTACGACCCTCGGCCCGGGAGACAATTGCACCGACCCGGCCCCCGTGTTCCGCTCGTACTCCACCTTCTCCGAGGCGGCTGACGAGAACGCGGTGTCGCGGATCTACATCGGCATTCACTTCCGACGGGCGGTCGAGGAAGGCGTCGACCAGGGGCGGCAGATCGCGGCCTACGCCGTCCACCAGTTCATGAAGCGCGTGCGGTGACTGTCGCCGCGACTACGCGACGCGCTCGACGCCTACCGTCTGGCCGTGAGGTTCGGCCCCGGGCGTTGAGCGCGACCAGCTGGTCGTTGCAGCGGGAGCTTGGTGGTAAGCTCTGCCGCTGACCGTCCTAGCCGGCGTCGCGATCTGGCCGCGACTCACCGCGGCGTTCCCGAGCAGTCGCGGCAGCGTCCGTCTGAACGCCTGCGGCGAACATCGAGCTGCCGACGATCGACGATTCGCCCGCCGGAGGCAGGGTGCCGGGGTCCGGCACCCTGCCTCGCATGGCGCATCCAGCTCACGGACAGGCCGTCACCGAGAGCCGCAGGACCTCGCCCGCGGTGGCCGAAGTCCCCTTGTTCGTCAGATAGACGGCGCCGTCCGGCCCGAGGGCAACGCCCGTTGCAAACGTAAGTCCACCGAGCAGCACCTCCGGCGCCCCGCCCGGACACTGACGCACCAGTCGACCCACGCCGAGGCCGGGACTGGGCGGCGGAAACGGCAGCACCTGACCGCTCGCGATCTCCAGAACGTAGAGTGCGAGGTCATCCCCGACCGCGAGATCGACGACCGCGGTGAAGCCGCTCGAATACACCTCCGTCGAGCTCCCGTCGCTCGCGAGCCGAAATACGCTCGAGGTTCCCTGCCAGAACGGAAACCCGGTCAGCTGGCTCACGTAGAGCGCGCCGTCGGGGCCTTCGGTGACCGAGGTCGGCACCGGATCACGGCCGCCTGGTGCGGCGGGCGGGAGCACGGCGAGGGTTCGGGTCCGACCGTTGGCCGCGCTCTCGATGAGCGCGTTGGCGCCGGCGTCCGCAGTGATGCGTCGGCCGGGCAGCGCGAGCACGCCGTAGGGGTTGGAATCAATCGGACCGCCGTACGGGTTGTTAAGGGTCTCGTGATTGGCGATATCGACCAGCGGCTGATACTTCCCGTTCGGCTCGACCTGCAGCAACCAGCCAAACAGGGCGCCCGCATCACCGAGTAGGGCGCGTTGCGCCGGATTGCCGCCAAAGCCTATCTGCACGTACGCGACCATGCCGTGAAAGGACAGATCCGCGGGCCCGCCCTCCGCCGCACCCGTCGCGAGCACGAGGGAGGGCAGACCCGTCGCCACACGCTCGAAGCCCGGGACACCGCCCGGCGCAATCCGAGTCAGGGCGCCAGTTGGGCCATAGCAGCGACGGTGGATTCGGAAAGACCGGCGATTGGATGCACGGCCCTGAACCACCCACGCCCATTTCGACGACGAAAAGATCGCCATTCGGCGCAAACGCAATGCCCCGCGGATTACTGAGGCCGGAGGCGATCGTTTCCACGGACTGCGCCTCTGCATGCGCCGCAAGTGCCAGGCTCAAGGCAACCGCACAACTCAGTCTGCCCGGACGTTTCGTGCTCATCTTGTGTCCCTCCTTAGTTCTTGTTGTCCCTTCAGAGCCCGCAACCCGCCCGCGGTAATCGAGACCCGGTGGCCTCGTTCGCGCGCCCGGTACACCTCTCCCATCGCGCCGGCGCCGATGGGCGACACGATCCCGTACGGGCCCTGGCGGAGCCGGCGTTGAGGGTCATGGTGGGGAGTTGTAGGCTGGAGACGCGGGCATTGTATGCCAGGAGCCGTCGCGACAATTCTCCGCCCGTCACTCCACGCGCAGCGCTTCCGAGGGGCTTACCCGGCTGGCCACGGGATCGGCGGCGCTCACGCCCGAGAGCCCGGGGTGCCTCCAGCGAGAGCTTCGGCACTAGCTCCTTGGAGATCGCGTGGTGCTCGAGCAGGCTTGATTGTCTGGCGAAACGACGAAGGACGGCGTCCACGCTGCCGCCGCGCTTGACCCGTCGGCGCGCGCGCGCCGCATCGACGAGCGCGCGCCGCATCATGCGCGCGGCCGTCGCGAAGAAGTGGGCGCGGTTGTGCCAGTGGACCGAGCGCCAGTCGAGCAGCCGCAGGTACGACTCCTGCACGAGTTCGGTGGGCTGCCAACGGCCGTCGCGCCGCTCGTCGGCGAGGATCCGGCGCGCGATGTCGCGCAGCTCCCGCTGCACCAGCGGCGCCAGGGCCTCGAGCGCCGCCTGGTTTCCCTGACTCCAGGCCTGGAGAAGCCCCGTGAGGTCCGGTTCCCGCGGCATCTCCACGCTCCGTGTCGTTCACCGGTCGAGCAACGTCCGCCAATCCATGACGGCGACCATCTGCTGATCCGGACCGACCTTCAGAAGAAAGCGCTGACCGTTCTTGTCGACTGCGTACGGTCGGTTCTCGAAGACCCTGATCTGTGTGGCGAACAACGGTTGAGGCACGCCCTGGGACACGCCGTTCGTCGGGTCAAAGCCAGCGGCCATCATCGCCCCGGCGGGCGACACGAAGAACAGCTCCTTGCCGTCTCCTCGCCAGCGCGGATACCTCCCGCCATCACGTGAAATCGTTCGAGCAGGGTCCTTGTCCGGGAACGGTCGGACGACGATTTCGTAACGGCCCGACGCGTCGGACTGGTAAGCGACCCAGCGGCCGTCGGGCGAGAAGGTGCCATTGAGTTCGTTCTGTTTCGAGCTCACAAAGACCGTGTGCGTCCGGTCTCCGGACATGGAGAGTGTCCACAGATCCATATCTCCGTTCTTGCTGAGAACGTTGAAGATCAGGACGCCGGCGCGCGACCAGGAGGCGACCGTGAATCTGTTGGGCTCAGACTTCTCAAACTTCGCGAGAGGCACGTCGACCCCACTACCATCGGAGGCGCGCAAGAACAGATTCGAGCCTCCCAGCCGGCTCGAGTTGAAGACGATGTATTTTCCGTCTGGCGACCACGCGGGTTCGAAGTCACCCGCGTGGTCATTCGTCAGAGGCGTCGCTCGTCCCGTCGCCAGTTCGATCAGCCAGATATCGTTTAGCTGTTCTACCGTCTTGCCACGCTTGGAAAAGGCCAGCTGCTGACCGTCCGGGCTCACATCGAGATCGTCGCCAGGAAATCCTGGGGCGCCCACGATTCCCACAGGTCGCCCGGTGCGGTCCAGCCAGGTCAGCTGCGGTTCCGTTTTCGGCGCCGGCAGAAACACGAACCGGCCGTTCGTGGAGACCGAGAACCCGCGATTCCCCGGCGTGTCAGTTCTGATTTGTGCTCGAAGGGACACGGGATCGCCTTCCAACTGGAGCGTGTCCTCATTGAAGGACTGCGCCATCACGTTCCCGCCACGCGTGAAGAACACGTGTCCCCCGGCGTAGGCGACGGGTGATTCGAACGTTCCAATCACAACCGTGTCCGGCGTCGTCAGCGATCCCACTCGCAGCTCGTTTTTCGTCCCAAGACCGCCGACGTACAGGAAACGTTGACCGTCCGGAAGGAACGAGGGCCGCCGATGCAGGGACCGCTGACGCGTCGTGACCGGCGCCGTGACCGGCGTCGCCATTCCGCCTCGTTTCACGTCGATTTGATACAGGTTGCCGTCGCGGGAGGGCCCGAAGACGACGATGTCCTGGCTGTTCCAGGCCCCGGCTGGGGCCATCCCGAGACTCTCCCAGCCCGCGGGCATGGACACGGACCATGTCAAGGGCACGACCGCTGCGTCCCCGCTCGCCTTCACCGTTTTCAACTGATTGCCCGCAAAGAAACCTATCGACTGGCTGTCCGGGCTCCAGAATGGATTGCGCGCGCCATCCGTGCCACGAATCGGCCGTACATCGACCGCGGCCAACGATCGCACGCAAAGCGACGACCCGGCTTTCGAATTCGCGATGAACGCGACGTGTCGGCCGTCGGGAGACACGTTGAAATCGACCGCCAGGCTCGAGAGGCTCGAGCCCTCGGGAGGGAGAATTGGAAACTCGACGAGCTCGGGCGCCGCCGGCGCCACGTCACGACGGTTGAGCAGCATCGTTCCACCCAACGTCAGCGCGAGGGCCGCGGCAACAATCCAGCCGAGGCGCGGCAGTCGAGCGGTCACGAGACTGCGAGCCGACGTCTTCGGGACGGACGGCGCGGCGGGTGTCCGAGCGATGTGTGCCAGTGCCCGCTCCAGGTCGGCGGCCGATTGAAAACGCGCGGCCGGCGCCTTTTCAAGCAGACGCATCACGATGGCGGTGAGGTCGGGCGACACCCCGGCCGCCTGCAGGAGATCGGGTGGGTCATCGTGCAGGATGGCATGGAGCGTGTCGATGGTGTGCTCGCGCGCGAACGCGCGCTGGCCTGTCGACATCTCGAACAGCATCGATCCCAGCGCGAAGAGATCCGTCCGGCCGTCGACGGCGTCTCCGCGGATTTGTTCCGGCGCCAGGTAGCCGGCCGTCCCGAGCAGCACGCCCGTCAACGTCGCGAGGCCGTCGGCCACGGCCGGGCCGTCCGTCAGTTTGGCGATCCCGAAATCAAGAATCTTGGTCACGCCCGATCGCGTCAGAAAGACATTGTCCGGTTTCAAATCGCGGTGGACCAGGCCGGCCGCATGCGCGACCACCAGACCGGCGGCCACTTCGCCGGCGATCCGTCCGGCCTCCTCCGCCGCCAGCGGGCCGCGCTCGAGTCGTACACGCAGGGTCTCGCCGTCGAGGAGCTCGGCGACCAGGTACGGCCGTCCTTCGAGCACCCCGACGTCGAAGACCTTGACGATGTTCGCGTGGTCGAGCGCGGCGGTGACGCGTGCCTCCTGCAGGAACCGTTCGATGCGCTGCGTGTCGTCCGAGCCGGCGTGGGCCAGCAGCTTCAGCGCGACGTCCCGTTGCAGGCGCACGTCGGTCGCGCGGTAGACGTCGCCCATGCCCCCGCGCGCCATCAAACCGACAATTCGATACGGTCCGACAAGGGTATCGACGTCCAGCAGCGGGTCATCCTGGACGAGATCGCGGGCCGCGAGCGTCAGCGCGGGCGTTTCGAGGAAGCCCCGCAGCCCCGCACTGGCCGACGCCAGCGCGTCAGCTTGCGCGGCCAGGTCGGGATGGCCTTCGACGAATTGCCGCCGCAGACTGTCGCGTTCGTCGGCACCGGCGGCGAGCCAGGCATTGTGCCATTCGGACAGCAGCTGCCATCGGTCGGTGCTCATCCTGCATCTCGAGCGGTCAGCTCGTGGCGGAGCCACGCGCGCGCGGTGTTCCAGTCATTGATCACGGTGCGGACCGACACGCCGAGCGCCTCGGCGGTCTCTTCGACGCTGAAGCCGCCGAAGAAACGCAACTCAACCACCCGGCTGGGCCTCGGGTCTACCATCGCGAGCGCGGTCAACGCATCTTCGAGCGCGACGATGTCCACGAATTGTTCTGGCGCCGCGACGTCCAGGCCCGCGAGCGACCGGGCGCCCACGCCGCGGCCGCGTTTGGCGGCGCCTCGCGCACGCGCGGCGTCCACCAGCACCCGCCGCATCATCCTCGCGGCGGTCGCGAAGAAGTGGGCGCGATTCTGCCAGCGGACGACGCGCCAGTCGAGGAGCCGGACGTAGGACTCCTGCACGAGGTCTGTCGGCTGCCACCCATCGGCCTGCCGCTCACGCGACAGCATCCGCCTGGCCACGCCGCGAAGTTCGAGGCGCACGAGCGGGGCGAGCTGTTCCAGAGCCTCCGCGTCGCCACGGCTCCAGGCTTGCAACAAGCCAGTCAGGTCCGCGACCCCCTTTGTCACTCCCGACAGTCTACCGGGGCCAGAGAGCGGTCGCTTGCACTTTGTTCCTCCGGATTCCGCCTGTGGAGGGGACGCACCACTGAGCGGTCGGCTCAGGGCGTTTCGACGCCACTCGGCTCTGAACGGAGTGAACCTATGCCTGCCATCGGCTTCAGAATTGCTCGCGCATCGGCGTTCGCGTTGTTGCTGGTTTTCACAAGCCTGACGGGCGCCGGCAGCGAGGGCTTGCCCGTGACCGAGGTTGCGGCGGCGGCGAACAAGAACATCGCCGCGCCTGATCAACCTGGCCCGTTCAATGTCGGCGTCACGGTGTTTTCCGCGACCATGAGCGACGGAAGGACGACGCGAGTTCAGGTGTTCTATCCGACTGCGGAACCCGTCGATTGCGCGATGCGGTACCGAGTCAGTTACCTCGCCGGGTTCTATGAGCTTCAATCACCCCTGTGCGCACGCTCGGATGCCCTGGCCGTGCCGGGAATGTTTCCATTGGTTGTTCACGATCATGGCGGCCCCGGGCCCGGAGCCGACTTCCAGCGAGTCGCGCAGATTCCCGTGCACGAAACCATGGCAAGCCATGGTTTCGTGACAGCCGTCGCATTGCATTCGGCGGATCCGGTCGTGCGCGTCCGCGATTTGACGCTCGTCATTGACGCGCTGCTCGCCCGCAACACAGCCAGCGGCGATCCGCTTGCCGGCAGCATCGATCCCGCTCGCATCGGCATCTCGGGCGTCTCGGCTGGTGCCGCCGCCGCACTTGGAGCCGCCGCAGGGATTGAGGCCTCCGGCGTCCCTGCGGACCCACGAATCAAGGCGATGGTCGTGTATGAGCCGGGTCTGGAGTATCCGCACGGCGACACCAGCAGGATCGCGATCCCGTATCTGATTATGGGTGGGTCACAATCGCGATATGGTCTGGCAATTCCAGCATTGTTCGCAGAAACCGTCCTGGCGCTGCCCCGCATCTACGTCCTGAATCCCAGCGCGACGCACCTTAGTTATTGGACCGGGATGTGCGCGGAAATTGACCAGACGCGGGAAGCCGCGCTATTGGCCGACCCGGCGCTCCCCGAACCGTTGACCAATCGAATTGCGGCCAATCCATCGGCGGCCCGAGCGTTCGACTTGTGGATTATGGGGCAGACCCTCTTCGGGCTTTTCGGCCCCGGCGGCGGCAGCGGACGCAACTTCTGCAACCGGGTCGGCGTGAACTCCATTCGTTCACTCGACGCGAATCCCCAGGACGGGTTCACCGATTCTCCACCGTTCCTGCCGACCGATGGGTTCACGCTGAATCCGGTGATCCCGGACGAGATTCTGGTTCCCCAGGTCAAGCTGCATACCGTTGCCTTCTGGAAGACATTCCTGCAAGGCGACCATCGCTATATGCAGTACCTCACGGCTGGCTACGCTCAAAGCCACCATCTGCAGGCAGGGGTCTTCAAGATCGATTAACGGCCGGAAGTTACACGCTCGCCTGAGGTGGACGAGGCGTCAGGACGGCGACCGCTCGAAGAGGCGGTCGCCGTCCTCCGACAGACGCTCCAGGCCGGCCATCCCCGACGATTGGCCTGCTCGCGGCTACGGGGCCTGCAGCGCCGCCGCGACCTGCTGAAGCAGCGCGATCAGACCCGTCACGTTGGCGCCTGCGGCTTGCGCGTCCGTCAACGCGCGCAGGGACACGTCGACCTTCGCCAAAGCAGCGATGACCGTCGGAGGCTCCAGCTGGCCATCGGCCCCATCCCGGCTCAATTCGGCGACGGCTCCCTCGAGCGCCCGGCGGACGCTCTCGAACAGCCGCCGCAGGGTCGGATTCGTCGTAGTCGCAATGAGCTGCTTGATCTGCGCGATGATGTCCTGCAGCGACTGGGTCACGGTCCGCACGGGCACCTGCGCCTGCTGGCTCGCCGCACCCGCATCATCGTCGCTGACGCTGAGCGACAGGGCGTAAGTTCCGGCCGTGACATAGCGATGCGAGTGGCGCAGCTGGCCGACGACGCCACCGAACGCGTCGCTGAACGTCTCGAAGCCATCCTGGCTTCGATTGATGCCCCCGTCACCCCAAGTGATCACGGCGGTCTGATGGTCCGGTTTGCCGGGGTCCGTGAACGCTCCCCGCACGGTCGCGGGCACCCGTTCGATGAAATACGGAACGTCGACGCCCAGCTGCTGGTTCAGCGTGTTGAAGACGCCAAACTGCGTGATCGTCGGCGCGACGTTGGTGATGCCCAGCCTGAAGGTCGTGTCTCCCTCCTGGTGGTCGATGGGGTGGACCGACGTGATCGGGATCTCGTAGACGCTCGGCCCGTCCAGTTCCGCAGCGCTGAACGTCACGAGCATGCCGCGCCCGTTATATGTGCCGTTGCGGTCGAGATCCCAGAAGATCTCGGGCCGGTAGCTGTAGTAATCACAGTCCTCGTTGGTACCGGTCTTCAGGAACTGCACCGACGTGACCACGCCGTCCATGTCCCCGGCGCCGGGCGTGTCGGCGCTGACGTTCGAGAGATCGGCATCGGCCAATGACTGCCCGAACCCGTTCAAGGCTTTCGTGCGATCGCCCGGGAACGAGTCGGCGCCGATGTGATTGTCGTTGGCGCGGACCGTGCAGCTGGAGGGCGCGAACCACCGCCAGGAGCTGGCCTCGTCGTTGAAGCCGGAGTGCAGGTCGAACGGCGTTCCTTCGAAGTTCTTGAAGTCATTGAAGTCGTCCTTGCTCCAGTCGAGGAAGTCGGCCACGAGATAGCGCCCGTCATGACCCTCGAAGTTCGTCTTGTCGAAGAACTGGATCCACGCTTTCGTGACCGGCTGCTCCCCCTGGCCCCCGAGCCACGTCTCGCTGCCTTCGGCAATCGAGAACGGCCCGAAGAACCGGGCGCCCGGCCGGAACGTCGGGCTGTTCGGTCTGGCCAGGTCGCGGTGGCGCCATTCGCCCATCCTGACTGTGCCCGCCGCCCCGCTGTTCTCGTGTTCGCTGGCATAGAACAGCAGCTCGCCGCTCGGCGTGACGTAGAAGGTCGATGCCGCCGCGAAGTTCGCGGTATCCGATCCGAGCACGAACGATCCCGGGCCCGTCGTCCGGAAGTCCGGTTCCAGGTTGGGATGAGAATGCTTTTTGACGTTGGATACGAGCTTCAGGCGAATGTCGCAGCCCGGGCTCTGGCAACCGACGAAGTCGATCCGATAGAGATCCAGCATGTCGGGGCCAATCCTGATGAGATCGAGGAGGTTGATCCCGCCGCGTGCACCTGCAAGAAAGAGCGTCCCCTCGACGGTGCCCTGCCGCAGGAACTGGAGCATCTGGTGTTCCCGGCCCTTGGCCGTGGGCCAGGACTGATCGAGGTAGTCACGGTCAGCCGCATCGTTCGAATCCCACGTGTCCCACGGCTGGAAGTCCGCCGTCGCCAGCGTCGAACAGTCGCCGGTGCACCCCTCTTTCGGCAGCGACTCGAAGAAGTAGATCTTCTCGTTGAAGACGCCGTCGGCGTTCTTCGCGCCGGTTATCGCCAGAAGGTACCGACCGTTGGCCATCGGCGTGATTGCGACGATGCCGCCGTTGATCGCCGGATCCTCCGGCAGGAAGCGATTGACGATGTACGGATTCTCGGGATCGGCCACGTTGACGAACAGCACCTGCATCTTCTGGGTCTCGTTGCCCAGGGGCGAGTCCACCCCGACGGCCAGGATGTCGCCCACCATCTGCATGCTCTCGGGATGTCCGTAGTGCGGCCAGCCGCCGGTTCCGTCGAGCCTGATCTGCTTGACGGCGAGGTCGCGCAGACAGTTCGGATAGTCCGCGTCGCAGTCAGGATCCGAGGGCGTGTCGGTGAAGCTGTTGCCCTTCAACAAGCGGTTGCTGCGCAGGCGCTCGCCGTGCTTTTCCCGGGACCCCATCCGGACGACAATCAGATTGCCGGGCTCATGGGGTCCCGAGCAGACGACGGGGACGCCCGCGTTGAGACCGCTCCGGGTGAAGTAGAAATAGGGCGTGCCATCGGCGCTGTTCACCCGCGCGATGCCCTCGTAGTGCCGGCATGTCGTCGGATCCGGCATCGACGGATCGAGCGCCTTGCCGATGTCCCATCCCATCGGATCCGGTCTCACGCTCAGCTCATTGAACTGGCCGATGACACTGCCCAGGAAGCCTGGCTGGTTGTTCTGTTGCGCCGCCGCCGGCGCGGAGGTCAGCGCGATCACCGCTGCGATGAGCGACGCCTGTGCGAGGCGGGTACATGTTGTGGACTTCAACGCCAACTCCTCGTGTCTGTTAGGCGAGCCCTGAAGGCCCGCACGGCGCGTGCGCGGCTTCAACAGCTCTCTCTGTGGGGAAATCGCAAACGCGCGAGCAAAGACGACAGGCGTCGGCGGCGTGGCGAACGGGTCACCGTCAGGTCACCGTCAGATCACCGAGGTGACAACGGCGACGCTCAGCCCGGGGAGTCGCTCCGCAACGCTCCGCAGGCGGGGCGCCGGCTGACTGCGGCGCGTCGCGGCGCAGCTCGTCGAGGATGTTGAAGACCAGCGTCACGTGCGACGGCGCCAGGTCACTCTCAGACCGGCCCGCTTTGGTACCATCATTCGTCAGCTTCAGATCCGTGAGCATGCGGCAAAAGCGTGAGCGACATTCAGGCATGAGCGACACACATGAAGCGATCGAGGCCGTGTGGAAGATCGAGTCCACGCGACTCATCGCAGGGATTGCCCGCGTTACCCGCGACATCGGCATTGCGGAGGAACTCGCTCAGGATGCGCTTGTCGCCGCTCTCGAACGATGGCCGGACGAAGGTATCCCAGACAAACCTGCCGCGTGGCTGATGACAGCGGCAAAGCGGCGCGCCATCGACGCTCTGCGCCGTGGCCGGATGCTGGAACTAAAGCATGGAGAGATTGCGCGAGAGCTGGAACTCCAGCAGCAGCGGCTGGGTGAAGCAATGGATCGAGCTTTGGACCAGGTCATTGATGATGATGTCCTCCGCCTGATCTTTACCGCCTGCCATCCGGTGCTGGCCGTCGAGGGGCGCGTTGCGCTTACTTTGCGCGTGGCCTGCGGCCTCACCACCTCCGAGATTGCCCGGTCTTTCCTGGTGTCGGAGAAGACGCTGGGCCAACGCATCTTTCGAGCCAAGAAGACACTGTCCGAGGCTCATGTCCCCTTCGAGACGCCGCGCGGGGACGAGCTGAGACAGCGGCTCGAATCCGTGCTGTCCGTGGTCTACCTGATCTTCAACGAGGGATACACCGCAACCGCGGGCGACGAGTGGATGCGGGCAGCGCTCTGTGAGGAAGCACTCCGCCTAGAACGCATGCTGGCGCAGCTGCTGCCCGGGGAGCCCGAGGTCCATGGCCTGCTGGCGCTGATGGAGTTGCAGGCGTCGCGCAGCGCAGCGCGCAGCGGGCCGGCCGGAGAAGCGGTGCTTCTGCCGGAGCAGGACCGTTCGTTGTGGGACCATGCGCAAATTCAGCGAGGCATGGCTGCACTCGAGCGGGCGCAGCAGCTGGGTGGCGATGCCGATACTTACACCCTGCAGGCGGCGATCGCGGCGTGTCATGCGCGAGCCAACACCGCAGCGGAGACCGACTGGGGGAGGGTCGTGCGTCTCTATGACGCCCTGCTTCAGATCAGCCCGTCTCCCATCGTCGGGCTGAACCGCGCGGTCGCCGTCGGAATGGCACAAGGGCCAGCCGCCGGGCTCCATGCGCTGGATGCTCTCGCGGCTGAGCCCGCGCTGGGCAACTATCATCTGCTCCCGAGCCGTCAGGGGAGATCTGCTTCTGAAGCTGGGACGATACGCCGAAGCCCGCGAAGAGCTGCAACGCGCCATCGCCATGACGGACAACGTTCGGGAGCACGAACTGCTGTCGAGAAAACTAAAAATCTTGGGCCCTTTGTAGAATTCGGGTCGGGCCATTCGTCGACATTCTGAAGGGCAGGTCAGCCCGGCCCGCCTGAAGACGGGAACAAGGAGAAGTCATGCCACATTATTTGCTTGCGGGTCACCTCCCCGACAACTTCGACCCGTCCACACAGGACGAAGGGACGGTACACGAGATCAACGTGCTCAACGACGAATTGGAAGCTGCTGGTGCCAGGATCTTCGCTGGCGGCCTCAGCGCACCCAGCCACGCGAAGTCGCTACGGCCGCGGCCCAATGGCGAAGTGCTCATCACCGACGGCCCGTTTCTGGAAGCCAAGGAGCACGTTGGTGGTTTTACGATAATTGAAGCCGCTGACATGGACGAGGCGCTGGCGTGGGGCCGCAAGGCTGTCATCGCCTGCCGGATGCCCCTCGAGGTGCGCGAGATCCCGTACAGCAACCTGCCGAGCGGCACACCTCACCCATCGCGCCAGCGAAAGCCGTGAGCCCCCACAGGCGAAACCGGCTCCTCCTCCGACGCTCGACAACGGTCTCGGCGACGGCAACATCCGCATCGCGCTGGTGTTTTCCCGGTCGCTGACGCAGGTGCGGATCAAAGCATGGCGTCGCGGAAGGCCCGGAGCAGCCGGAGTGCACCCGCCGCGACCACCAGGATCACCAGCCAGCCGGCCGTCGCGGCGGCGAACGCGGCATCCGAGTCGCGGCCATTCGATGCTGAACCGGGCGAGTTGGGCGCCGCGGTCGACCATCCAGTGCCACGCGGCATGCGCCACGATGGCCGACAGGACGATGGTGCCGACTCGCTCGGAGGCCGCATGCCGGAACAGCAGCGCCAGCGGCGGCAGGATCAGCAGCAGCACGAGCAACTGTCCGAGCTCGACGCCGACGTTGAACGAGAGCAGCGACGCCACGCAGATGCGCTCCGGCGAACTGGAGGGACTCGCGCAGCGCGAACCCGAAGCCGAAGCCATGGACCAGGCCGAAGCCGAAGGCCACCACCCAGCGATGGGCGAACGTCGAGGCGATCATGTTCTCGATCGCCATGCAGACGATCGAGAGCGCGATGAGTGTCTCGATGAGCGGCGGGAACCAGAGGGCGCGTGGCGCGAGGTCGAAGGCCGACGCGATGAGCGTGATCGAATGCGCGACGGCAAAGGCGGTGACGATCGGGCACGAGGGCCCTGAGCCGGCGAATCGGGATGGCGAGGCAGACGAGGAAGAGCAGGTGATCCGCACCGCCGAGGATGTGGCTGAACCCCAGCTGCACGAATCGCCAGGCCGCCTGGTGCCAGCGCGGATCGAGGCGGACGAGTCCGGGGTCGCCGACCCACTCGAAGGCCCGGACGGCACCGCCGGGAGGGAGGAACCGCACGGCCGTGGCGACGCGCACGCCGAGCCGCGCGAGCGCCGGATCGATCGCGAACGCGGATCGATCCGAACGGATGTCGTACTCGAGCAGGACGTCGAGCAGCGACTGATTCCAGTAGATCCGGGCGTCGGCGTCGAGCGGAGGGCCCGTGACGTGCGCGAGGGCCTGCTCGTAGCTCACGAACGAGCGATCGGACGGCAGCGAGATGCGTGCCGCTGCGAGGCGCGGGCGCGCCGAGCGTCGTGTCCGTTCTCCTGGATCTCGGAAGGCAGGCACCAGCCAGAGCGCGGCGGCGTCGGCGAGCGCGCGATCGATCGCGCGTCAGAGTCCAGCAGGCCTTCCGGCCCGCGCGTCGGATAGTCGACGTCGCGCATCGCTTCGAGCGGGACGCGGACGAGCACCCGGAGTCGCTGGCCCTCCGGCTTGACGAACGCGTGAACGACGACATCGGCGGGCAGATCGTGAGCGGCCGGGCGGCCGGCCCACACCAGCAGCGCGACAAGGACTCCGACAATCGTCAGCACGCGCGAACGCATGGGACCTGGCCGTCAGGGCTGGCGACCGGTTATATCATCCCGCGGGAGGTCGCACATGGCTGCCAGGCGTCGTGCCGTTCTCGGGGCTCTCTTCCTCGTGCTCGTCGCCGCGCTGCTCGTCGCGCGCGGCGCGTTCGAACGCATCGCCTCGGCACAGCGCGCCACCGGCGTGCAGGCGCCCACCTTCGAGGTCGATCCGCTGTGGCCCAGGCCGCTGCCCAATCACTGGGTGCTCGGCCAGACGATCGGCGTGGCCGTCGATGCGCAGGACCACGTCTGGATCGTGCATCGCGGTGACGCGAGCCTGAACATCATGACGGAAGGCATCAACACGCAGGGGCCGACCTGGACGGTCAGCGAGCGATCAGCCGTGGTTGACGTTGCCGGGCGCCTCCCGGGGCGGCATCGGCACCGGCGCGCTGGTCTTCCAGATCACCGGCGCGGCGCCGCAGCAGCCGGCCACCGGCCACCTCACCGTCAACATCACGGGCTCGACGACGCTGAAGGAGCCGCCGTCGGCGTGCTGCAAGGGCGCGCCGCCCGTGCTCGAGTTCGATCGCGACGGCAATCTCGTCGGCCAGTGGGGCGGTCCGGGCGCCGGGTACGAATGGCCTGGACACCAACCACGGCATCACGGTCGACTACAAGGGCAACGTCTGGATTGGCGGCAACGATCCGAAGGACGCGCAGATCCTCAAGTTCACGAAGCAGGGCAAGTTCCTGCTGCAGGTGGGCCATCCGGGCAAGAACGCCGGCAGCCACGACATGGAGAACTTCTGGCGCGCCGCGAAGGTCATCGTCGATCCGAAGATGAACGAGGCGTACGTCGCCGACGGCTACGGCAACAAGCGCGTGGTCGTCATCGACGCCGACACCGGCAAGTTCAAGCGCTACTGGGGCGCCTACGGCAACAAGCCTGACGACACCAACCTGGGTCCGTACGATCCGGAGGCGCCGCCGGCGCGGCAGTTCCGCAGCCCGGTGCACTGCGCGGAGGTCTCGAACGACGGCCTCGTCTACGTGTGCGATCGCGCCAACAACCGGATCCAGGTGTTCCAGCGCGACGGCACGTTCGTGAAGGAAGTCGTCATCGCGAAGAACACGCGCGGCGACGGCGCCGTCTGGGACATCGCGTTCTCGCGGGATCCGAGCAGACGTTCCTGTTCGTGGCCGACGGGCGCAACGAGCGTGTCCACATCGTGCAGCGCGAGTCACTGCAGCTGCTCACGAGCTTCGGCGACGGCGGCCACCAGCCCGGGCAGTTCTTCGGCGTCCACAGCATCGCGACCGACTCGCGCGGCAACATCTACACGACCGAGACGTACGAGGGGAAGCGGCTGCAGAAGTTCGTCTACAAGGGCCTCGGCCCCGTGACGACGCCGGACCAGGGCACGCTGTGGCCGAGGTCGCGGTAGAGGCCGTTCAGTGCCGTCTCGCGTTTGCATAACGCCCGCTCTCGGTCCCTGATAAGCCCTTTCCCCTGCGACAGATAATCAACGCTATGGAGAACCCTCATCGTCTTCGTTGGCGCTGCTCTGCTCCGGCGGGCTCCGCGCCCAGACGCCGCCGGCGCCGCTCGACTGGAACGCCCAGCGCCCGAGATCCTCGACCGCTATCGGGCGCTCGTCCGCATCGACAGCACACCGGGACGCGAAACGCTGGTCGTCAACTACCTGAAGCAGGTGCTCGAGGCCGAGGGGATCCCCACGCAGACGTTGGCGCTCGACCCGGCGCGCGCCAACCTGGTGGCCAGGCTGAAGGGCAACGGGGCGAAGCGGCCGCTGCTGATCCTCGCGCACACCGACGTCGTCCCCGTGCAGCGCGAGAAGTGGCCGGTGGATCCCTTCGCGGCGGAGATGAAGGACGGCTACATCTGGGGCCGCGGCACCAAGGACGACAAGCCGGTGCTGGCCGCGAATCTGATGACCATGCTGCTGCTCAAGCGCCGCGGCGTGCCGCTCGATCGCGACGTCATCTTCCTGGCCGAATCCGCCGAGGAGGCCGATACGACCGGCGTCGGGATCAACTTCATGGTGGATCGGCACTTCGACGCCATCGACGCCGAATTCGCCATCACGGAGGGCGGCGGCGCCACGATCGACGGATCCCGGGTGACGCGCGTCAGCATCGGCACGGCCGAGAAGCGCCCGACGCGCGCGCGCCTCGTCGCCACTGGCACGGCCGGCCACGGGTCGGTGCCGCGCCTCGACAACCCGCTGCTGCACCTCGCCGCGGCACTCGACAAGCTGGGACGCTGGCAGACGCCGATGCGGCTCAACGACACCACGCGCATGTACTTCGATCGTCTCGCGTCGCTCTCGTCCCCCGAGCGCGCCGCGATCTACCGCACGCTGCTCGATCCGAAGGCGACGCCCGCCGCCCTCGACCGCGCCCAGAAGTTCCTGCAGGAGCAAGAGCCGGCGTCGTACGCGATGCTGCGCACGTCGATCGTCCCGACGATCCTCAAGGCCGGTGTCGGCGCCAACGTGATCCCGTCGGAAGCCGAGGCGACGCTCGACATCCGGGCATTGCCCGGCGAGGACATCGAGCGCTTCTACGCGCAGATGACCGAGATCATCGGCGACCCGGCAGTGAAGGTGGTGCCGATCCCGCCGTCGCGGCCGCCGTCGCCGGCGTCGCGCATCGATACGGAGATGTACCGCGTGCTGGAGCAGGTGGCGCAGCGGATGTATCCCGGAGCTGCGGTGATGCCTGGCATGTCCACCGGGGCCAGCGATCAGGCGCAGCTGCGCGCGAAGGGCATTCAGTCGTACGGCATCGGTCCCGCCTCCACCGAGGCCGATGCCCTCAACTATCCCGCGCACGGCGACGTCGAGCGGCTGGCCGAATCGTCGCTCTACCCGTTCGTGCAGTACGTCTGGACCGTGGTGAACGAGATCGCGGCACGCAGGTAGCCACTCGATGCGCCTACTGCGGCCGCTTGCGCGGCGCCTCGGCTTCACTATCCCTGCGGCTGGATCCCGCTGCCAAACAGTGATTACGGACAAACGGATCGCTTCGCTCGACGTCCTTCGCGGCCTCGCGCTGCTCGGGATGTTCGTCGTCCATTTCCACGATCACTCGACCGAGCCAGGCGGGCTGGACGACATCATCCGCACGATGATCTGGCGCCTGGTCGAGAGCAAGGCGCACGGCACGTTCGCGTTGCTCTTTGGCGCGGGCTTTGCGATTCAGATCAGGCGGGCTGAGGCGCGAGGCAGCTCTTTCACGGGGTTCTATCTGCGGCGACTCGCCGTGCTCGCGCTCTTCGGACTGGCGGCGCACGCGTTCTTCGGCTTCAACGTGCTCCTCGGATACGCCGTGTGGGGCGTGCCGCTGCTCGCGATCCGAAAGTGGTCCAGTCGCGCGCTGCTCGTCACCGCGCTGGTCTCGGCACTTTCCGTGCCGCTCTTCCACCTTGCGGCGACACAGTATCTAAGCGCCCGCGGCGGCCCGGGCGCTGTCAACGAGGCGAATCACGCGCGTCAGGCGTTCGCCGCCAATGTGAATCGCGCCGTCAAGGCGGCCGAGGCGCAGTCGAGCTACACAGTGCTACTTGATGCGCGACGCTCTCATATGGCGTGGTTTCACGCGCAACCCTTCTTCTTCATGCCAAGCGGGACGCTGGCGCTGTTCATCGTCGGCCTCCTGCTCGTCAGGCACGGCGTGTTCGACGAGCCGCTGGCCCACGCGCGGGTCCTGGCCGCCATGGTCGTGTTCGGCGTGATGTCGTGGCTCGCCGGGAACTGGCTGCTGTCGCGCTTGGGCCTCGACCCGCTCGTGTTCCTCTTCCGCGATCAGTGGCTGACGTTTGCATACGTCGCCGCCGCACTGTTCCTGCTGGCGCGCATGCCAGGCCTGACAGGCCGCCTCCGGTTCGTCGGGAATGCCGGCCGCATGGCGCTCACGAATTATCTGCTGCAGATCGCTGCGATCGACCTGCTGTTTTCGGGCTACGCGCTGGGCCTTGGCCAGATCAGGCCGGTTGTTGGACCCGCGACCGCATTGACGTGCTTTGCCGCCGAGGCTCTGCTCAGCGCGGCCTGGCTCGCGCGCTTCCGGTTCGGTCCGGCCGAGTGGCTCTGGCGGTCGCTCACTTACGGTCGTATGCAACCGATGCGGGCTGACGCTTCCAGGCCCTTCCGCACCGAGCTTCCGTAAAAGCTGGTCCAAGCTGCTCACCGGCCTTGGCATAGAGCCTTCGGCTGCTCGCGGTGGTCAGGATGGCCCGTTCAACGTACTGCCGTCGACCGCCGCCATCAGGCTGGCGCCGCTGGGTCCCACCTCGGCAATCCCCGCCCGGTCGGTCGCCACATCGGCGTTGATCGTTACTGACTCACTCTGAACTGCTGGGACGTTTCTACAACAGCGGTCGGCGCCCTGGCTGGCGGCGAGGCGGAGAGCGCTGAAATCAGCAGCGACATGCCCACCGCCGATGTGACGCCAACGAGCGCGAAGCCGTACGCCCACGCCGCTCGTGTCCGTGGCCAGGTGCGCGGCTTGCGCCAGTCCCGCGCGAACGAGTCTTCGAGCAGCTTCAGGAAGTCGTCGGTGATCGGTCTGGGCGCCGCCGCGCTCCACAGGTCACAGTGTTTGGCAGCGGTCCGCCGAGGCAATCGGTACGGTTGAGTTTGCTCGATGAAGCGGCGTCGCCAATTCGCGCTCGTACGAGGCTGTCCGGGCAGGCTCCTGATCCGTAACACCGCTGGTGAACTGGACGTGAGTCTCAGAGATCGCACTGCCGTCGCAGGCCCGGCTCGGACGGAGTTTGCGGTGCTCAGCGACCGGGAGCAATTCGGAAAATGCGCTCGGCGTTGCGGTAGGCGATCTGCTCCCTGTCAGCCTTCGATATCGGTGCGGACTCGATGAATGCGACCGCCGGTGCCGTCGGCTGATACGGATAGTCGATCGCCCACATGATGTTCTCTACACCGATCCGATCGATGCAGTACCCGAAGCGCGAGCGGATCTTCGACACCGCTGGTCGTGATCGCGAAATTCCTCTGAAAGTATTCACTCGGTTTGAGCTGGTTCGTGCGGCCTGCCGCTCGGGCGCCCGGCGCGCCCATGAAATCGAGCCTCCACATCCAGAAGGGGATCGCCTCACCCATGTGGCCGAGCACGATCCGGATCCTCGGGAACCGGTCGAGCACACCACTGAGCATCAGCCGCACGGCGTGGGTTCCTGCTCTCAACACCGTAGCCCCACGCAGCACCGTCCAGCGCGTAGTCGCGAAACGGCGCCGCCATGCCATCGGAGGGCGCGCGGGGGTGGATATAGAGCGGTGCGTCGAGCGCCTCGGCGGCCTCCAGAATTGGCCAGTAGCGCGGCTGGTCGAGGTACTCGCTATTGGTATGCGAGTTGACGATAAAGCCGCTCAGCTTCAGCGTTTTTATCGCACGTTCCATTTCCCTGACTGCCTTCCGAGGATCTTGCGGCGCGAAGCTCGCGAGAGCAGCGTACCGTCGAGGGTGGCGATCCACGATCGCGGCCAGGCGGTCGTTCGACAACGCCGCGAGCGCAGTGCCGGCGTGGGCGTCGAGCATCTGCACGCCAGGAGCGGTAAGCGTGAGGACATGCATCGATACGCCATGCCGATCCATGTCGGCGACGCGCTGATCCTCGGTATCGAGCAGTTCTGGAAGGAAACGTGGTTGGCTTCCCGCCGG
Source organism: Vicinamibacterales bacterium (assembly GCA_963844435.1). GTDB lineage: Bacteria > Acidobacteriota > Vicinamibacteria > Vicinamibacterales > Vicinamibacteraceae > JBDSLU01. The sequence goes on from CAWJOG010000010.1 coordinate 316,030, forward strand.
CACATCGTGAAAGGTCCTCAACAGCCGCAGATCGAGACTGCTTCCACGGGCCCGCGCGACGCCCTGCATCGCCGCCGCGATCTCCGGAATTGTCCATGCTTCTTCGGTTGCGATCTTGCGCAGGCCCGTTGCCTGGGAAAGGGCGCGGGTTCGAGGAGCTCGCAGGCTGGACCTTGACAGAGACATAATCATCAGTATACTGACGATCAGTTTATTGACTATAAGACATCTGATGAATAGCAAGAGCCGCGGGGCCCCCTACCCTAACGCACCCATCGGTCTCGCACGCCGCCTGTACCAGATCGCCCTTGGCGTGCTCGCCGACGTCCACGCCGGTACCGATCTACGGCCGCTGGAATTCGGCGTGATGACGTACGTCCACCATCACCCTGGCATCGATCAGAACACCCTTGCCGAGCGGATGGCTCTCGACCGCACGAGTGTCAGCTCGATGGTGTATCACCTCGAGCAACTCGGATTGCTCGAACGGACGGTGAACGGGGTCGACCGTCGCGCCCGCGTGCTTCACCTCTCAGCGGCAGGTAGAGCGCTGCACGATCGCCAGCTTCCGAAAGCGTTGGCGGCGCAGGATCGCATCTTGGCCGTGCTCAAGCCAGCGGAGCGGCGAGCACTGATCGATATGCTCACCCGCGTGATCGAGGCGAACCAGACTGTACGTCCGGCCTGGCGCTGGCAGGAGAAAGCCTGTCCGGAAGAAGCCTGAGGCCGACAGCAGCGGTCGCAATTGAGTCGGAGGCTGCCCTGTGTGCCCAACACGATTCTCGCTCGCCACCGTTGCGATCGCGGCCGCTACAGCCTGCGCCTGCACGCGGTCTTCGGGCGTCGATGAGTGGCCGGCCCGGCCCGTCCGACTGATCGTCCCCTACGCGGCTGGCAGCGCGATCGATCTCTCGGCTTGCTTGGTACGCGCCGATCCTGGCTGAGCGGTGGCGACGTTCCGTCGTCGTTGACAATCGCCCGGGCGGCGACGGGACTGCCGGCGTCCAGGCATTCGTTGTCGGGAAAGATCTCGCACACCCTCCTGTTTGCGCCGATTGGGGTCGTGACGGTGCTTCCGCTCCTGCACGATCGGCTCCCCTACGATGCGGCGCTGGATCTCGTCCCGATTTCAGCGGCGGCTCGCGTCAGCATGGGAATCGCGGTGGCGAACGACGTCTCCGTCCATTCGCTGTCCGAGCTCATCGAGTTGGTCCGGCGACGCCCTGGTCATTACCTGTGGAGTGCGGCCCCTGGCCTTCCAGAGATGGTGTTCAAGGCGTTCCTCGCACTCGAGAAGCTTCAGATGAAGCACGTCGCATACCGCGATACGTCGTTGGCCGTGCACGACTTCACTGCGGGACGCGTGCACGTGCTGGTGTCCGCACTCGCGACGATGAATGCGCCGCTCGAAAGCGGCGCCGGGCGATTGCTCGCCGTAACCAACAGCGCGCGCACACCAGCCGCACCTGAAATTCCAACTGCGCGTGAAGCCGGCTACCCGATGCTGACGGTAGACGGCCTCTTCGGCTTCTATGGGTGGCGCGACATGCCATCTGATCTGCGTCAGAGACTCGCCGCCGACGTTCAGCGCGCCGCCGACGATCGCACTCTCGCCTCGAGGCTTGCCAAGGTCGGGTTGATCGCCGCAGCCGGTACGGCTGACGACTTTGCCTCCGCCACGGCGGAGCAGCAAAGGCAAGTCGACGCAATCGCCGGGATCCTGGAGCTCCGGCACTCGGGGCGCGAAAGCAGGCGATGATGCTGTCCGCGCTCAGACTGTGTTTCGCCATCGCTGGCAGCGTTCTGGCGTTCGCGCTGCTGATTGAACGTGCCGGACTGCTTCCTGCGGTGGTGGCGGCGGTGATCATCGCATCCCTTGGCGAAGCCCAGCGCCAGATGCAGAAGACATTGATCCTGTCGGTGTGCCTCGCGGCAGCCGTCTGGCTTGTCTTCGTCGTTTTTCTCGGTCAGCCGTTTTCCCCAATCAGAGGCTTCTGACATGGACGCGGTCGACCATCTGGCGCTTGGGTTCGCGATGCACTCACACCCACCCACCTGCTCGCATGTCTCGCTGGCGCGCTGCTCGGCACGGTGATTGGGGTGCTGCCGGGGTCGGTCCATTGACGACGATCGCGTTGCTCCTGCCGTTCACGTTCTCGCTGCCGCCGACCGCCGCGGTGATCATGCTCGCGGGCATCTACTACGGTGCCCAGTATGGCGGGGCCGTGACCGCAATCCTGATCAACTTCCGGCGAGGCATCCTCGATGATGACCTGCCTCGATGGTCACGCGATGGCCCGAAGCGGTCGGGCCAGTCTCGCCGCGGTCGCCGCGATCAGCTCTTCGTGAGGCGGCACGGTCGGCACCGCCCTCCTCGCAGGACCGGCATAACCGCTCGGCTCCGTCGCGGCCGGATTTACCGCGGCTGACTACGCCGCGTTGATGTTGTGCGGCTCGTTGCTGCTGTCGTTATCGCACGGGGATCGGTACGGAAGGCGATCCTCATGAGCGCGGCGGGGTTGTTCCTCGGTGCGTGGGACCGACCTCGATACGGGAAGGCGTTTCACCTAGGCGTTCCAGAGCTGTTCGACGGCATCGGCTTCATGCCAGTCGCGATTGGCATGTCGGCCTGGCGGACATCATCCAAGGGCTCGCGTCGCCAGATCCGCGTCCGCACCTGCCACCTCGATCACACGGGTGCGGCCAGAGCGGGCGAATCACGCCGCGCAGCCTGTCGACGGCGCGAGGCACGCTGCTCGGTGCGTTTCTTGGCGTTCTGCCTGGCGGAGGGCCGCTCATCGCGTCGTTTGCGTCCTATGCCGTCGAACGAAGGGTCACTCGGCCGTGGCTCCGGGTTGGATACGGCGCCATCGAGGGCGTCGCAGGCCGGAAGCCGCCAACAACGCTGCGGCGCAGACCTCCTTCATTCCCCTGCTCACCTTGGGGCTACCGTCCAACGCCATCATGGCACTCCTGCTGGGTGCTTGATGTGATGGCATCCAACCGGCCTGCGATCCTCTCGCACGACCGGCGTTGTTCTGGGGATGGTGGCCAGCATGTGGTTGGGGACACATGTTGCTCGCGCTGAACCTGCCGCTGGTCGGCTTGTGGGGCGAAATTGCGACGCGTGCCATATGCGTCCTCTACCCACGACCGTGGTGCTGTCATGCATAGGCATCGATCTGAATCACAGCACGTTCGATCTGTGGTTGACAGCAGGCTTCGCTGTCGCCGGTATGCTGAAACTCCGGGGCTTTGAACCGGCGCGGCTGCTCCTCGCGTTTGTCCTGAGCCGGCCCGCTGGAAGACAACCTCCGCCGCGCGCTGGCGTTCTCTGACGGGGATCGAGAGTGCTCTGGAGGGAACCAATGAGTGCGGTCTTGATCGCCATTGCCGCAGGTGCGTTGCTGTGGACGGGATTGCCAGCGATTCACCGACGGCGAGCGCTCCTGGAGTAGTCGCACCGCGTCATGAACCACGCCGCGTACCCGGCTTCCATCGTCGAGTCGTTGCAATCGGGCCCCGTTGGTCTCGCCCCGCGGGCACAGTTGGGCACAGGAATGACCGCGAAACTGATTTCGCGTAGATGCGGGGTCACCAGCGGACCGCGCGACGCGGGAGGTGGAGTCCTGTAAACCTCCGCCCTTCTCGACATCGCCAACACCACCGTTCTGGATCAGCGGTTTGCGGCAGGGCCGCGGCGAGAGACCGTCGATTGTGTGGTCCACCGTAGTCCAATTCGAAGGCGTCTACTTGTGCGGCCGCGCGCAAACGATCGAATTTGCACCGGAAGATGGAGGCGCCGACCGGATTTGAACCGGGGATGGAGGTTTTGCAGATTTGGCAGTCGTGAATCGTGTCGTCTCGTGCTGGTCTCTGGTCTGTCAGGCTCCCCCGTTTTGCCGCGTATCAGGGCCCTGACACTCTCATCGATGGCGCGCGCGTCGGTCATTGACGTCTGGAATCATTGACCGTCTGGAATCCAGCCGAGCCCAATCCCGCCTCCGGCGAGATTGGGCTCGTCGGGCTATGTCGCTAATTCAATACCGCCCTCACGGCCGAACAATTGTGCCTGTGTTTTCAGTCACTTGCAGCGGTTCCGGCCTTGTGGACGCTAAGATCTTTCGGCGACTCAACTCCGCCGCCACCCTTTTCGAGATCTTGCCCGCTTCTTCCGTCTCGAATCCAGCCGCGTGCTTCCAGCCGCGCGACGCGAATGACCTCTGAAACGAGGCGAGGTCCGTGATTTCCGAATCGGAAGCGACCTCATTTGCGTGCTGGAGCTCGTGTGCCAGCAGCGACGTCAGGTCGTCGGGCGAGCGGCCGAACCTGTCGATCTTGATCAACAGCCGTCGTGCGTCCGTGGCGGCCGAAGCCCAGACCAGACACGCAGGCACGCCTGCGGAACAGGGCGAAAATCTGACATAGACGATGACGTTTGAGTTGTCGAGCCCGGCGGTCAATTCGCGGAACGTCGCGGATCGCTCCAGTCCCCGGTCTATCAGCGCGCGAATCGCGGCGTCTTCAGGCCGAATCCTGGGTGGCCCGGCTTGCGCGTTTACCATCCGCCCCCCGGTCGTCAGAATCGTCATGAGCATGACGCCCACCATTCCTCGCCACATAGCCGCCTCCCGCGGGGACGGATAGGCGTCCCCGCGAAGGCGACGGTGGCGTGGCGCGGCTCACGAAATCCTCAGGCGGGCCTCACAACGCGGTCAATTCTTCTCAGGCGGTCCGAGAGTCCCGAAAAGCGCTAAGATTCAAGCTGATCCATGCTCAAAGGACCTTCCGGCACGAACTGGGAGTTCGACGGATTCAAGGTGATGACGGACATGCGTCTCCTCATCGCCGGCGGCACACCCGTGCCGTTGACGTCCAAGGCATTCGACACGCTCGTAGCCCTCATCGAGAACCGCGACCGCGTCGTCACGAAAGACGAACTGCTTCGGTCCGTCTGGCCCGATGTGGACGTGGAAGAAGGCAACCTGACGCAGCAGATCTTCCTGCTCCGCAAGGCACTGGGTGAAACCGCGCAGCAGCCGCGTCATATCGTCACGGTGCCGGGGCACGGCTACCGGTTCACGGCGCGCGTGAACGCGCTCTCAGAAGACGTTGCCGCGACCGCCGCGTCGTCGAACGGTGACGCCGCGCGGCCGGCCTCTCATCGCCGTGTTTTCAGCGCGACCGGCCTCGCCGGATTTGGCGTCAGCGCTCTCTTGGCGATCGTGCTCGGGCTGGGATGGATATCGCGGAACAAGGCAGCGGTACCCCAGGACTTCACGAGGCACATCACCAGGATTACCGAGAGCGGCAAGGCCAGGGTCAGCGCCATTTCCCGCGATGGCCGGTACGTCGCTTATGTCGAGAACGACGGCGACCAGGTACAGCCTGTGGGTGAAACGCGTCGGCACCGAAGGGAAGACGCCGGTCGTTCCGCGCCAGCCGCTTCCGCTGGGTTCTCCGAGCTTCAGCCCGGACGGCGAGTACCTCTATTTCACCCGCCACAGCCCGGATGTTGCGATGAACATTCTCTTCCGCGTCCCGACGATCGGCGGCCGCGAGACGCCCATTCTTGAAGATGTCGATTCGTCCATCAGTTTCTCACCCGATGGGCGCGAGTTCGTGTTCCAGCGCGGCGCCGATCCCGAGTCTCATATCGTCGTGGCCGCGGCCGAAGGCGGCAATCAACGGATTCTGGCGAGGCGAAAGTTTCCGGTCGCGTTCTCGGTATTCGCGCCGGACTGGTCCCCTGACGGCGAGGTCGTGGCGGCGGTCGTGGTCGATGTCAGGACCCGTTCGCGATCGATCGTTCTCCTCCCGGTGGACGGCAGCGGCAGCAGCGAGCTCTACACGACTCAAGTGGCATAGGCCGTCTCCGCTGGCTGCCGGACGGTTCGGGGCTGCTGACGGTCATCTCGGAACGGCTGGAGCGACGGGTATTCGGTGGCGTCTCGGGAGGCGCAGTCTGGCGCATCGCCTACCCAGGCGGTCGAGCCGAACGTCTGACGTCCGACCTGGCCAACCACGATCCGTGTTGCCTGGACATCGGCGCGGATGGGAGCATCGTCGCGAACGTCGTCAATACGCTCGTGTCGGACCTCTGGATTGCCCCGGCCGATCGCCTGGAGGCGGCCGAGCGGGTCATGTCGGATCACGCCGTGGTCTCTCGTCACAGCTGGTTACCAGACAACGACACGGTCGTGTATCGCGACTTGAGCGGACGGTTGAATGCCGTCCGTAAGGACCGCCGGACATTCACCCTGCCGTCGCCTGAGGGGCAGGAGGTAACGGGAGGCGTCTCGGTCTGCGGCGACGGCCGCTACGTCGTCTTTGGAGCAGTCCCGTCGAGACACATCTGGCGCGTGACGCCCGACGCCGGCGGCGTCGTCAAGCTCACGAGTGGCTTCACCGACTTCAATCCGGCGTGTTCTCCTGACGGAAAGTGGGTGTTGTACGCCTCACGGGAACCAGACCACGTCTCGCTCTGGCGGGTCTCGATCGAGGGCGGCAAGCCGACGCCGCTGGGCCTGGTCAATAGTTTCGACGTGCTGCCGTCGCCGAGCGGCCGGATGCTCTACTACCTGACGGACGCACCGGAGGAATTCCGCGGCCGGAAGGGCCCAGCGACCACGCAATCGGGCAACCCGCTCAGACAGAACCGGTGGATCGTCATATCGTCCAGCGATCAGAAGCGGATCTTCGCAGCCGACGCCAGAGGCGACGAGGGCACCGGGGTGATGACGAATTGGGCGCCGGACGAGAGCGGCCTCGACTACCTCCAGAGCCGGGACGGCGTGTCCAACATCTGGCGGCAGCCGCTCACCGGCGGGCCACCCGTGCAGATCACGCGCTTCAGCACCGGAAAGATCTTCAGCTTCGCGTGGTCACCCGATGGCCGATGGCTGTCGCTTGGCAGCGGCGCCTACAGAAGCGACGTCGTCTTGATGTCAAGCGAGCCATAGCACGCGCCATCTGCGGCTTAGAAGCTGAACCGAACCGACAGTCTCGCCTTGATCGGAGCCTGGAAGAACTCGTACTGCAGGAATCGCGGATCTCGTTCTGTCTGCCTGGGCAGCCATGGCCGTGGCGACATCGGCGCGGCCGGCGTAGTAGTCGGCCGGCTCGATTTCGTCGACGGCCTCGCACCCTGGGCGGTCTCGCGGCTGAACCGCGAAATCCCGGCGGCCTGGTTGAAGACGTTCAGCACGTTCAGGCCGACCGTCAGCCGCGTGCGGCCGCCGAGCGGGCGCACGTACTGGACGCTGACATCGGTCTGCGACAGCGCCGGCGTGCGGCCGTCGCTGTCGCGGCCGGCGTAGAAGACCGGCGCGAGCGCCTCGGCCAGCGGGACGAAGCGCGTCACCGGCAGTCCGCTCGCCAGCATCTGAAAGACACCCACGTTGACGCCGGACGGCGCCGTGTATACGAGCTGCGCCTTCGCCTGGTGCGGCCGGTCCGTCGCCAGCGGACCGTCGATGACCTGGCCGTCGTCGTCGAACAGGCCGAGCGCGTCGTCGAACGTGATGCCAAGGTTGGGGTCCGTACGGCCGTTCTCGTCAGACTGCGAGAGCCCGGAGTAGTTGCCGTGCAGGCGGCTCCAGACGTAGCTGGCCGTGAGCGCCCAGTTCCGCTCGAGGCGCCGTCGAGCGACGAGCTCCACGGCGTCGTAGTCGCGAACGGCCTTGGGATACGGGACACCGGCCAACGCTTCGGTGGCGTGCCCGTAGCCGGGATTGCCGATGACGTAAATGGGATTGCCGTCCGTATCGACAGACCCGATGTCTTCCACCGCCTTGTCGATCTGCTTGTGGACGAAGCGTGCCGAGACCGCCAGTCGCGCGGTCAGCTGGTGCTCGACGCCGACGGTCAGTTCCTGCGTGCGCATGGGATCCAGGCCGGGATCGATATTCTCGAGCGACGCCTCGAACTGCACAGGCGGCCGTGCGAACCCGCCCGGACACGTCGGGGGACAAACCGGGCTGTCGAGGAGGTGGGGCCAGTCGTATGTCTCGAGTTTGAAGAAGTAGCTCTTCGACTGCGTTCCGCCGAACGCCAGCTGCGGCATGGCCAGCTTGAAGATGTCGTAGAAGACACCCCAGCTGCCGTGCACCTTCCATCGGCCGTCACCCGTGACGTCCCACGCCGCTCCGGCTCGCGGCGCCAGCTTGTCCAGCATCGAGAAATGGATCGGCGGGACGCTCCCTGACGGCCCCACCGAACTGTAGAACGGCACCGTCTCGTTCTCGGTCCGCAGCCCGAGGTTGATCGTGAGCCGATCCGAGACCGTCCATGCGTCCTGCACGAACAGGCCAATCGTCGTGTCGCTCACCGAGCCAAGCGTGATCTCACCGCGCTTCGGCGCGACGGGGTTGCTGAAGACGCGATAAAACCCATAGGTGCCGCGCTGACCCTGCGGCGGCCGCGCGTCCCACTGCAGGAAGACAACGTTGGCGCTGGCGCCCTTGTTCACGTCGTTGCTCCGCCGGTCCAGCTGCAGGCCGCCCTTGAGCGTGTGCTCGCCGGCCAGGCGGCCGAACAGCGTCGCGTCGATCTGTGCGTTGACGCGCGACAGCCGGTCGACGTTGCTCACCTCGTTCGAGATATCGGTCCGGAATCCCGCGACCTGCTGCAGCGGCTCGGGGACGTCCAGCAACCCGACGTTCGTCCTGGCCGAAGATGAAGAGCGGCTCCTCCACCACGTTGTCCGTCGTGCGGTTGCTCGTGAAATATCCGGCACGGGCGCCGACGTACCAGCGGGAGCTCGCCACCCAGTCCGCGGTGGCCGATGCAGTGAAGTTCTGCCGGTATTCGAGGATGTCGAAGTTTCCCTGGGGATACGTGGCGCCATCCAGCGTCGGGAGCACGCCGTCCACACTCGTCGGGCTCCAGTCGACGACGGCCCGCGTGCGAAGCGATGGCCGCAGCTGCGCCGTCTGACTGACGTTGAAGAAGTGGGAAACCTCGCTGGCCGCCTTCGTCGCGGTCGAGCCGTCGAAGGTGAAGGTCACGGTGCGTTCGGTTCGCGTGAGGGCGGGCTGGTACGCCGCGAATATCCAGGCGCGATCGCGCTTGATCGGGCCGCCAATCGACCCGCCCGGCTCGATCCGGGTGTAGGCGTCTTCCGGGTACGTGACGTACTCGGCCTTCTCGGCATCGTCGGGCACCAGCCGGAGCGTGCGCCGCCGGCCGCCCTCGAGCGTATTGCCTTCGATGTTGGTCAGCACCTCGCCCTTCCAGGCGTTGGTGCCGCTCTTCGTCACGACGTTGATGACGCCGCCGGTCGAACCCCCGTACTCGGCCGTGTACCCGCTCGACTTCACCTGAATCTCGTCCACGAACTCCGGCAGGACGTTGTGTCCCGACACGCCGCTGAAGAGGTTCGTCGTCTCGATGCCGTTGATGACGAACCGATTCTCCGACGCGCTCGACCCGTCGATCGAGATGCCGCCCAGCTTCGGTTCCTGATTCGCGCCGGGCGCCTGGCTGACGAGCGACGTGAAATCGCGGCCCTTGGGCAGGAGATCGATGGCGTCCTGCCGCAGGCTGAACCCGCGTGCGCTCTGACGCGTGTCCACCAGCGGCGAGGACGCCGAGACGCGGACTTCCTCGGAGACGCCCGCGATCTCCAGGACGAACGCGAGGCGCTTCTCCTGCCCGAGCAGCACCTCGACCCGCTCGAACTTGTAGGAATGGAATCCCGCCAGCTTCGCCGTCACGTCGTAGTAGCCCGGTGCCAGCGCGGGAAAGCGGAAGGCGCCGGTTGAATCGGCGACCGTTTCGACTGTCACCGCCTGCGCGAGGTTCGTCGCCGACACGGTCGCTCCCGGCACGATGGCGCGCTGGGCGTCGAGGACGGTGCCTTCGAGGGTGCCGCGCAGTTCCTGGCTCGCCACCCGCGTCACCACGAGCAGAGACATCAGCGCAGCGAGAAGGCTCGTGTGCACGGCTGTTCTTCCTCGTTCCTCATATCGCGGCTGATGATCAGCACCGTCCGGCCTTCGGCGTAACCCCTCGAGAGGAACAGCACGCCCTCGTTGCTCCTGACCGAGTAGATCATGCCGATATGCGGCCGGTTCAGCGCGGCGACCGCGCGGGTTCGCGCTCGAACCGTTGCCGGCGCTCAGCCCGCGATGAGGATCATGAAGCCGCAAGTGTATACCCGCGTTGCGCGGCCCCCCGTCATGGGCGCATTCGGAAAGTCCTTCTTGCGGCCGCGAGTTGGCGACAACGGCCACAGGCGACGCGTCCGCCGGAAGCTCGCCGGCGCACGAGCATCCTGTGACCTGCCCAGGTCCCCTACGGCGATAGAGTTGGCCAACCACTTCCACTGAGGACGTGCGCTGCAGCTGATCCCAGTAGTCGATCGGGAACCTCTGAGCGGCGACCGCCGTCCATGAATTGTATCCATGTTAGGATACAGTCATACGATTCAATGGACATCACGATCACGCTTGCCGATGGCGTCCCTATCTACCGCCAGATCGCCAATCAGATCAGGTACTTAGCCGCGTCTGGCCAGCTCGCCCCCGGAGAGGAGCTTCCGCCCATTCGCACGCTGGCGCTGCAGCTCCGGGTCACGCCGAACACTGTCGTCAAGGCCTACGGCGAGCTGGAAGCGGCCGGGGTCGTCTGGAAGCGGGCTGGCGCCGGCACGTACGTGTCCGAAGGCCTCTCGCGACTGGCGGATCGCGAGCGGGAGCGCATCCTCGAGCAGCGGCTCGATGCCCTCCTGGCCGAAGCGCATCACCTGAACTTCACCACGGACGACGTCCTGCGAATGTTCAACGAGCGGCGAGCACTCATGACACGGGTACCGGACGGCGAGCTCGCCCGCAAGGAGAAAGAGTAAATGACAACGAACGTAGTCGACGTCTCCACCCTGTCGCGCTCGTTTGGAGCAAAGCGTGCACTGGAAGACGTGTCGTTCCAAGCGACAGAGGGGCGCGTCTACGGGCTCGTCGGCGCCAACGGCGCTGGCAAGACGACACTCCTCAAGCACCTGCTCGGGCTGCTGCGCGCGGCGACCGGCTCGGTGCGCGTGTTCGGCCTCGACCCGGTTCGCGACCCTGTCGGCGTGCTGCGCCGCGTCGGCTATCTCTCCGAGGACCGCGAGCTGCCGGAGTGGATGCGCGTCGACGAGCTGATGCGCTACACGCAGGCCTACCATCCGACGTGGGATGCGTCGTACGCGCGCCAGCTGCTCGAGTCGTTCGCGCTCGATCCCTCCAAGAAGGTCAAGGAGCTCTCGAAGGGCATGCGCGCCCAGGCGGGCCTGGTGGCGGCCGTCGCCCATCGTCCCGAGCTGCTGATTCTCGACGAGCCCTCCTCGGGCCTCGATGCCGTCGTGCGCCGCGACATCCTCGACGCCATCGTTCGAACCGTGGCCGATGACGGACGCACCGTGATCTTCTCGTCACATCTGCTCGACGAGGTGGAGCGGATGTCCGACCACGTGACGATGATCCATCACGGCCGCGTGACTCTGAGCGGCGCCCTCGACGATGTGCGGCGCGGCTACCAGCGCAGCCGCGTGCGATTCGTCGAGCACTTCGATCAACCGCCCGCCCTCGATGCCGCGCTGGCAATGGAGGGTGGTGGCCGCACGTGGAGCGTCCTCCATAGCGGATCGATCGAGCAGTTCCATCATTCGGTCCTCGCGCTCGGCGGCGAGGTCGTCGAATCGCGCGACGCCACGCTCGAGGAGATCTTCCTGGCTCGCGCCGGCCGCGGCCGGCAGCCGGTGGAGGCCGCGTGACCATGCAGTCGCCCGTCGTTGCCATCCTGTGGGAAACCTGGCGGCTGTCGCGCCCCGAGGTCACCTGGCGGATCGCCCTGGGGATCGTCGGGGGAGCGGCCGTTATGGCGTCGTTCGCTGCTGTTGCGCCGAGCAAAGGCAACAAAGACTTTGGCGCGGTGATCGCCCTGGCCCTCGTCGTGGTGCCCAACTTCGTTGGGTGGCTGTCATTCTTGAAACTGAACGGCGGACTGCCCGGCTTTCCGTTTTACCTCCTCTATACCCGTCCGGTTCGAACGGCGGTACTCGTCGGCGTCCCGCTGGCGTACGTCACCCTTGCCCCGGCGGCGATATACCTCGTGTCGGCGCTTCTCCTGAGGGTGACATTCGGCTATCCGTTCCCACTGCTGCCCGTCGCCGCGTGGATCGCCGCCCTCAATCTGGTCATGGCGGCGGCGAACTGGTCGACCCGCAACCGGGTCGTCCAGATGCTCGGCACGATGGCTGCCGGCGTGGCTTGGATAGGTCTGGCCAATCATCGCCTCACAGGGGAGATTGACTGGCACGATTCCCCGGATCGGTGGCCGGCGCTGTTCGATTTCCCGCTCACCGACTACGCGTTGATCGGCGCGATTGGCCTGGCATCGTTTGGTCTGACGGTCGCCGCCGTGGCGCGCCAGCGCCGCGGCGACGGGCGGGCGTCGGTGGTCCTCTGGACTCCCGGCCCCGGACTCCTGGACCGGCTCGCCAGCCTGTTCCAGTTCCCGTGTCCCACCTCGTCTTCGACGCGCGCGCAGGTGTGGTTCGAGCTGAGGTCGCGCGGGCTGCCGCTGCTGACGATCGGAGCGGCGCTCGCGATCGTGACTCTGCTGTTGTCCGCGGTCAGCGGTCCCATCGATGCGTTGCTCGCTCGCGAGTTTCGACAGTATGTAGCGTGCAGAGTCGATGGATGCTTCTGGGCCCGACCGTTGTCGATGCTCTTTGCGATGGTCTCGGTGCCGGCCGTGCTGACCCTCGGAGCCAATGCCTTCGGTATTCGTGCGACACAAGGACGTTTGTACGCCAGCGCGTTCGAGGCGACCCAGCCGTACGAAACCGGACGGCTGGCTGTCATCAAAGTGCTCGTCAGGTCGGTTTGCCTTCTGGCAGCGCTGACGACGGTCGCCCTGAGTATGTGGGCATCCGGATTGCTCGTCGCGGCAGGCGAGGTCTTCGGCGGCCCTGTGCGTGGTGGGCAGCGCCTGATCGAGGGCGCAGTCGGAGCACTGACCCGTGATCAGCAGGTCGCGCTGGCAGTCGTCGCGTCCATCGCGCTTCCCGTCTGGGTAGCGTCGTGGGCGGCGCTTGGGGCGCTCTGGACACGGTATCCCCGCCGCCTGAACATCGCGGGATCGCTCTTGTTGCTCTATGGCGCCGCCCTGGTTCTGCTGACACTGGCCGCACCACGGTGGAACGGATTGGCGATCCCGCTTGGCGCGATCCTCCGGGCGACGTCCTGGGTGGCCGCGGCAGCGATCGTGTTGGTGACGGCTTACCTCGCCTGGCGCACGTTCGCGGAGCGGCTGCTGACGCTGGGTCAGACGTGGGGCGTCGTCCTGCTGTCGGCGATATTCGCGGCGGCATGGCTGACGATGCTGCGCGCGGCGGGTCTGTCGCTCGCCGAGAGGCCAGCGGCAGACGCGCTCCGGATGCTGTTGCCGGCGCTGCTGCCGCTCACGATCAGCGTGCTGGCGCCGTGGTCGTACAGCCGCGTTCGCCATCTGTGATGGAGATCTTGATGCAGAAAAGGAAGGAGAGCCCGATGGTGAATCGATTGATCGGTGTGGGTCTTTTGAGCGCGGGTGTCGTGACCGGTGTCGTCCTGGCCAGACTCTGGCCGGAGCCCGTCGTGTCAGCTCAGGGCGGGTGGCAGTGCCGCTCGTGGACTCTTGAATCAAAAGAAGGGGCCGACGCGGTCGGACCGTGGCTCGGGACGGCGCACAACGTCGAGCTCTCGACAGCAGGCGTTGAGATCGGCGGGCGGTACGCCCTGGTGGCGTGCAAGCAATAGCTGTTCTTCTACCGTCACGCCACATCGAGAACGTCGATGCATCACACCTAGTCTAGGCAGTCGCCAGGTCTATCGGCGGAATAGCCACAGTGGGGTCCGCCTCTGAACCGAACCAGGCCACGAGCAGCCCCTGACGGACCGCAGCCGCAGGGTACGGCAAGTATGTTGGCTCGCTGGCGGGCGGCCAAGGCTGCGTTGAGGAACGGACGATCACGTCCTGGATCGTGCTCAGGACGTTGAATGCCAGAACCGCCTCCCGGTCGGGCACGCCTTCAGCTACGGCGAGGTCGATGGAAACCCACCAGTCGCCATCGATGGCCACCTCGAGGCAACCGGCGTCGATAGAAGTAGTGCACGACGCGGGAATCAGCGAGTTGATCGCCGCAATCAGGCGCGCCGCGATGCGTTCATCTCTTGACATGCTGTCGTTCTCGAAGGGCGCGGCGGGCCGGAGTTGCCCGCCACACCCCCGAATACGCTGGCACGATGACCGACGTCGCGCGACTGGCAATCGCGTCACCGCTCGCATGCCTGGCGACTCCGGGTTCGACACGTCGCGTCAGAATCTCGCCTTGAGCACGAATTGCAGCTGCCGCATTGGGGTGAATGGCAACAAACTCGAGATCCTTCCCGCGTTGCCAAGACCGATGGTACTCGCCGGGTTGGCGAAGGCCGGTTGGTTCAGCAGGTTGAACGCCTCGACGCGAAACTCGGTCTCGATCCGCCCGATGCGCGTGAGCTTGCCGACCGATGCGTCGATCGTGAACTGCCCGGGACCCCGCAGGATGTTTCGACCGGAGTTGCCATACGTCGCCGTCGGCTCCGTTGGCCTGACGAAATCCTCGACGGCGAACCACCGATCGACGGTGGGGCTCTCGACGCGGCCCGGTCCGATGCGGTCGGGACGATACACGGGCCCGCCAGCCGTCAACGTCGACGAGGGGTTGAAGTTCTGGAACACCGTGAACGGATAGCCCGAGCGCGCCAGCAGGATACCGCTCACTTGCCAGCCCCCGAGCATCGTGTCCCTGGCGAACGGAAGGACGTAGATCCAGTTCGCCGTCAGCACGTGCCGCTGGTCGTAGTTCGCAGGAGCGCGGTTGAGCGCGAGGTCGTACGAGTTCGGGAAACGGGAGAGGCCGTCCGTCTCGGAGTCCAGATCGATGGCCTTCCCGAACGTGTAGGCGGTCTGGAAGGAAAGTCCGTCCGAGAACCGCCTCACGAACCGCGCCTGGAGTGCGTGATAGTCGAGTGTGCCCCTCGGCGTGGACTGGATGACGCTCGCGAGCGTGGGGTTGACATGAAAGAACGGGCGGTTGACGTTGGGGTTCGTCACACCGAGCGTGGCCGGCGCCTGGTTGACGTCCACGAGCACGACGAGCTGGCGCCCGCGCGATCCCACGTAGCCGATGTCTACCATCGAGTTGCGCCCGATCTGGTGCTGGACGCCGAGGTTCCACTGCTGCGCGTACCCGTCGCGGAAGTTCGGATCGAAGCTGGATCGCGACGTGCCTCCGGTCAGCGGCGTCGCAGGGATTTGGCCGCTTGAGAGCGAAAGGGTCGGCACGAACGGCGACGGGTTCGTCAGCGTCTGGGCGAGAAGGAACGGGGGGTTCTGGCCCTTCGAGCCGCCAGTCCCGGTGAGCGGGCTGTTCCAGAACATGCCAAACCCGCCACGAACGACGGTGCGTCCCTGTCCATTCACGTCGTATGCAAATCCCAGGCGCGGTGCGAAGTTCGTCCTGGAGTAGGTCTGGAGGTGACGGCCAACCTTCTCGCCCGCAAGCACGGCATCGTCGGAGGCCACGACGAACTGGCCTGTGGAGGTGTCGAAGTTGGACTGTCGATTGTCGTCCTCGACGTAGGGCACGAGGAGATCCCACCGCACGCCGAGGTTCAGGGTGAGTCCGGTGCTGACGCGGAAGTCGTCCTGCAGGTAGGCGGCCCACTCCGGACGCCGCTCGGTGTATGGCGCTTCGAGCAGCCCACGATTGAACAAGGACGGATAACCCAGCACCAGGTCGGCAAACGAGAAGCCGCTCGTCGGCAACGGAGCGCAGACCCCCTGTCTTCCCGCGCAGCTCGATGTGAGTGTCGAGTTGAACGCGAACAACCCGATCTGGCCCGACGTGTCGACGATGCGCTTGCGAAGGATCACGCTGGCCCCGCTCTTGATGGTGTGACGCCCGCGCACGTGGGTCACGCTGTCGGTGAGCTGCAGGGCGGACATGTCGAGCCTCAGGGGACCTCCGCCGCTTCCCAGGCCGCGCATGTCCGGCAACGCCATGGTCACCATGCCCGATGTCCGTTCATCGAGGTTGATGCCAGGGATGCCGAGCAGCTCGGACGTGTTCTCACCGAATCCGAACGGCGCGAAGCCGACGTCGATGGCGGTCCAGCCGAGTCGGAACTCGTTGAGCCATCGGGGGTCGAACACGTGCGTGTCGTTGACGGCAAGACTCCGGGCGTCGATGTCGTACGCACCGGGAAGCCCGAACCCACCGCCGGCACCACCATCACCTTGCGGTAACGAGGGCGGGATCTCGCGCTCCGCGTACTGAGCGCTGTAACGGGCGAACGACCGGTTCGCCGTCGACAGGGCGTGATCGATCCGGACGTCGAACTGATTCTCGTGCCGGCGCAGGGTCGGATTGATCACGTAGTTGTCGATCGTCTGACCCGTGGACGCACGCTGTCCCGTCGTGTTCGGGAGGGGGTAGAGCTGCTCGATGACCCGGCGAGCCGTTTCGTCGACGCGTCCAGGCGGGAC
Organism: Vicinamibacterales bacterium; assembly: GCA_963844435.1. Lineage (GTDB taxonomy): Bacteria > Acidobacteriota > Vicinamibacteria > Vicinamibacterales > Vicinamibacteraceae > JBDSLU01. The sequence continues at coordinate 332,584 of CAWJOG010000010.1, forward strand.
GACGTTGCCGGGGAACGGCAGGCCGGTCGTCGCGTCGTAAATCACCCGATTGAGCTCCGAGAAGTCGCCGCGGCGCATGGCCTCGCTCGGCACGGTGGAGACCAGCGTCAGATCCTGCTTGATCCGGGTGCCCTGGTAATCGGTGAAGAAGAACGTGCGGCCCTTCAGGACTGGCCCGCCGAGCGTGCCACCGAATTGATGCTGCCCGAAATCCGGCCGCGGCCGGCCGGCGCGGTTGTTGAACCAGTCGTTGGCGTCGAACCGATCGTCACGAAGGAACCCGAAGCCGCTCCCGCGGAACGTGTTCGCGCCCGATCTGGTCTGCAGGCTCACCACGCCGCCCGTCGAACGGCCGAACTCGGCGGCGTAGGTGCTGGTCTGGACCTTGAACTCCTCCAGCGCGTCCACACTGGGGAAGATGGCCACCGTGTTCAACCATGTCTCGTTGTTGTCGACGCCATCCAGGAGGAAGTTGTTGTCGCGCGGGCGCTGTCCGTTCGCGGTGAAGGACGCCGAGTTTCGCCAGGCCACACCGCCGGCTCCATCGATGTTCTCGCCCGCGACACCGCGCGCCACGCCGGGAATGGTGCGGGTGAGCTGCACGAAGTTCCGGCTGACGAGTGGCAGCGTCTGGATTTCCGCCTGGCCGAGTGTCGCGCTCAGGTCGGACGACGACTGGCGCACGAGCGGGTTGGTCGCTTCGACCGAGATCGAATCGGTTATGGCGCCGATTTCGAGGCTCAGATCGACGCGGACCGCACGATCGACCGAGACATGGATCCCCGTCACCGACGCCTGCCTGAAGCCAGGGGCCTCTGCCGTGACGGTGTACACGCCGGTCCCCAGCAATGGCGCGGCATAGTCGCCGCTCGCGTCAGTGGCCACCACGCGCGCGAGCCCGGTGGCACTTGGGTCAGCGTGACCTGCGCGTCCGGGACGCCAGCGCCCGTGGCGTCGCGCACGGTTCCGAGAATCGTGCCGGTGACGTTCTGGGCAACCGCAGTCCCCGGAAGCAGGGCGCCAACGAGGGCGAGGCCGATGAGGCAGCGCTCTGACAGACGAACCGCGGATTGGGTCCGGCGCATCGGCGGCTCCGAGAGCGTCATCGATAGTTGTCGGCCACGACGATGTCGCGCGCCCAGTGATCCATGTGGGCGACCAGGGCCCATCGCCGATCCGGCGACACGGCGAGCACGCGCGGCGGACCGTAGCCCCGGCTCATCACCGGAAACGGAAGCTCGCCCAATCGGCGGGTGCGACCGTCCTTGAAGCTGTAGAGCTCGAGTGCATCCGGCTTCGCCGGATCCGGACTCAGTCCACTTGCGCCCGTCAGGAACACGATGCCGTCATCGACGACGTCCCACCTGCCCCGATAGACGCCGGACAGCACGGTGCTGACACTTCCGCTATCGAGACTCACCCTTTTGACCGTGCTTGACGCGTATGGGCCCGAGGCGGGCTGGAGAAAATAGACGCTGCGTCCATCCGGAGACTCGCGAGGGTCCATGCCTCCCTGCGTGGTGAGCGGGATGGGGGTTCCACCTGCTGACGCGATCTTCCAGATCTCCGGCCGACCCGACACGTTCGATTCGTAGTAGATCCAGCCTCCGTCGCGGGACCACGCCGGGTTGATCTCGCTTTGGTCGTCATGGGTCAGGCGGATGAGCGGTTCGCCTTCGATGCCTGTGACGAACAGGTCGTTGAGGTTCTCGCGGTCTACGGCGTCGAACACCAGGGACCGTCCATCGGGCGACCACGCCGCCGACCCGACCGACGTGCCATCGATATCGCGTCACGGTTCGCAATCGCGAGCCGTCCCGGCTGGCCACATAGACCCGCCCCGGGCCATCACGGTCGGAGGTGAAAGTCACCTGCGTACCGTCACGCGAGAACCGTCCCGGCCAGTCGCGGCGAGTCGAATCACAGAACGCGGTCCAGCTCGTGACGCGACCACCTGGCTGCACGGCGTGGAGGTCGATCATTCGAAGTCCCACATCCGATTGGGCCTCGACGACGGCGACGCGGAAGGACCCGTCGCGCCGGTATCCTGACGTCGAGAGCTGATAGGCGTCGCTCGGGAGGCCCGGGGCTGGCGTCGCCGGGCCGCCCGCCGCCGCGACACGGAACGCCGTGAAATCCGCAGCGGCCATTCGTGTGAACAGGATCTCGCGGCCGTCTGGCGTCCAGGACGGGCCGGAGACAGTTCGCACCCAGTCGTCGACGCGCACCGCTTCACCCCCGGCTATCGGCACCACGAACAGCGCGGCCTTCGACGCACCACCGAACGCGCCAATCCCGGCCGTTCGCACGAAGGCCACGCTCCGGCCATCAGGCGACACCCCTGGATCGCGGTCATTGAATCCGGCAGGCGGCGTCGTCAACTGTCGCCGTGCTCCGGTCGTGAGGACATGGTGGAACAGCGCCAGGCCCTTGTCGGTGCGGGCAAAGTACACGAGCGATCGCGAATCGGGCAGCCACGCCGCTCCCAAGGCGGAATCGATGATCTTCCGTGCCGATCCGCCGAGCGGAGAGATCACATGGATGCCTGACGCCGGCGCCGGCCAGCACCTGAGTGAAGGCGATGAGCCGACCGTCCGGCGACCAGGTCGGGAAGACCTCGTTGACGTCCGGCGTGTTGGTCAGCCGCGTCAGCGCGTTGCCTTCGACCGCCTTCACCCACAGGTCTCCAGCGGCGCTGAAGTCGGGCCCCGTCCAGTTGAACGCCACGAAGTTGCCATCGGGCGACAAAGCCGGCGGTCCTCCCTCGGAGCCTGGGAACGAGGTCACCGTAAGAAGGCGGACCGGCAGTGGCTCGGACCCCGTGCCCGTGCGAAGACGCAAAGGGAGCCACGCGATCGCGGCAAGCACGGCGACCACGGCCACCGCCCCCCATGGCCATCCTGATAAGCGCCGCGCGCGTGCGACGTCGGCGTGGTGGTTACCGGTGGGAGCGTCGACAGTTTGAGGACGCGCGGCTTCCGACGTCGAGGAAGCGATGTCGTGCTCCGGGCCGTCGACGGGCACGAGCAGTCGATAGCCCCGGCGCGGCACTGTCTCGACGAAGCGCGGCGTCGTCGCCGAATCCTTGAGCGCCTCGCGGAGCCGGCGCACCGCCGAATTCAAGCCGTGATCGAAGTCGACGTAGGTGCCGTCCGGCCACAGGCGCTGGCGGAGTTCCTCGCGCGTGACCAGCCGGCCGGGGTGTTCGAGGAGCGCGGTCAGGAGCACGAGGGGCTGGTCCGACAGGCGACAGGTGACCCCGTCGCCGACCAGGTCTCCAGACCTCGGGTCGAACAGGAACGGGCCGAAGCGAACCGAGCCCAGCGAGGAAGCGCGGATGTGCATTGCGGCTTGGGCGACGCTGCATTATACGGCCGGCTCCCCCGCCGAGGAGACGGCCGTAACCGCCGACGTCTCAACGATATGCACTTTGTGAGATCCCGGTGATCAATTCGTGTATTTCTTGTGAGCCCGGTTGCATTGAGGTACCCACTGCGCACCGCCATCGTCGCGCCCTGGGAGGGCGGCGATGCCTCGGGTGGATGTCGGTGGATCTGGCTTGCCGTGTTGGCGATTCACGGCGTGACCTTGCAGGGGGGGTCGCCGAAGACCGCGACCAACTGCCAGCAGCATCGCAAGGCGCGAGCGACGTGCTGCTTCGGATCCGCGCCTACGCCGACGGGCGAGTGGCCCCCGGGACATTGACGCGGGCCCGCGATGTCGCCAGGGGCATCCTGGATTCGGCCGGGCTCGCGACCGACTGGCGATTGTGCGTCACGCCCGAGGGGTGTCCGCCGCCGGAGCGTCACGTTGCCGAGGCTCGAATTGTTCTCGAATCACACCGGAGCCTTCGGCTGCTCGCGGTGGTCAGGATGGCCCGTTGAACGTCCTGCCGTCGACCGCCGCCATCAGGCTGGCGCCGCTGGGTCCCACCTCGGCAATCCCCGCCCAGTCGGTCGCCACATCGGCGTTTGAGGACCACGAATCGCGTCCAGGGTGCCGTCGGTGCCGCAGTCTGCTATGCAGCATGGTGTGCGCAGGCCAAGCGGTGGTCGAGCTTGATGGAGGGGCTTACCTGCCCGCTCGACCCAGAGCAGCTGAGTGCGCTGTCGGCCTCGCTGCGGGGTCGTAGTTCAGTTCGACGCCGTGGAGTTCCGGCGGCAATAGCTGAGGTTACAGGGGCACCGTGCCAACGCGATGCCGCCGGTTGCAGGCGCGACGACTCCGCGTCGAGTCGGTCAAAGACGCGCCCTCCTCGCGAGATGTCATAGCTCCCTTTCAGCAAGACGTCGGAACTCGTCAGGGACGGAGCGCCCAACACTCGATGCGCACCCATAATCGATCGTGTGTCCTCCGAAGCGCTTGCGGATCGCATCGACGACCCGGTCTGCGCGCGCTCGCGCCAGGCCGTTCTTCGTGCCTGGACGGCGTCCTTCGTCGACAAGCCCGAGCGGCAGCTCCAGTTGTACGATCCCATTCGCTTCGAGATTTGAGACGGAGATCGCCAGCAGCGAGATCGTCCTCTCGGCAGGGTGAACCGCAAGGACGCCGCGCACCAGCTCCTCGGCGGTCTCAGCGAGAGCCCTCGTTGCTGAAATCGGCGCCGACAGCGTGAGGGAGCGCGTGACCGAGCGCAGATCGGCGAAGCGCACGCGGACCGTGATCGTCCGGCCCGCCAGTGATTTGGCTCGAAGCCGCGCGCCGATGCGGTCGGCGAGATGATGGAGCGTCGGTTTGACGACGCGCTCGGTCGCAGGCCGTCGTCCGAGCGCCGATTGTGCGCCGGCGGAGCACGCGCGCCGGTGCGTCTGGATCTGCCGCGGATCGCGGTTCCACGCGAGTGCCGTCAGCTTGCCTCCCACACCGTGCCCAAGCAATCGCTGGACGGAATGCGGCGAGCTCTCCGCCAATTGCCCGATGGTGGCGACGCCGATCCCGGCGAGCCGCGCCTCGGTGGCGGGGCCCACGCCCCACATGAGCGCCACGGGCAGCTTGTGAAGGAACTCGAGTTCAGTCTCTGGATCGACGACGACCAATCCGTCCGGCTTCGCGACCTGCGATGCGATCTTCGCCAGGTGCTTGGTACGTGCCACGCCGATCGACATCGGCAAGCCAAGCTCGGTGCGCACGCGAGCCCGAACCGTCCGTGCGATCGCTGCCGGCGAACCGAAGAGATGTGTGCATCCCGCAACGTCGGCGAAGGCCTCGTCGATGGAGATGCGCTCGATGGAAGGCGTGAAATCGCTCAGGACTGCGATGGCGGCGTCTCCGAGCCGTTGATACTCGTCGAAATGTCCGCCGACAAAGACGAGGTCGGGACAGAGTTGCCGCGCGCGCCGTCCAGGCATGCCGCTTCGTACGCCAAAGGCCCGTGCTTCGTAGGAGGCCGCGAGAACGACGCCGCCCCCGACCGCAATCGGCTTGCCGCGCAGGCGAGGGTCGAGCAGCTGTTCAACAGACGCATAAAAGGCGTCGAGGTCCGCGTGAAGAACGGTAGCGGTGGAACCCGTCTCGCTGCCCTGGCTTGTCATGGGCGAAAGGATCGCAAAAGTCTGCCCTTCCGACAAGACCAGCAGCACCTGGGAAGGTCGTCGCCTTGACATGCGATCAACATGCGCACATGCTGATCACATGTCCAGGATGGTCCAGATCCGCAACGTGCCGGACGCGCTGCACCGCAAACTCAAGGCGCGGGCCGCCGACGCAGGCCAGACGCTTTCCGACTACCTCCTGGTGGAAGTCGAACGCCTGGCTGCGCGGCCAACGCGGGGCGAAATGCTGGCCCGGATCCACGGCCGCAGCCGCGTGACGCTGAAAACGCCGGCGGCAGAAGTCATCCGCGACGAGCGGCACTCCGCGTGATCGTGATCGACGCGTCCGCCCTGCTGGAGTTTCTCCTGCAAACTCCGCTCGGCGGACGGGTCGAAGCCCGCATCTTCCGCGACGGGGACGAGCTTCATACGCCCCATCTCGCGGACGTCGAAGTCGTTCAGGCCTTGCGGCGTCTCGTGCGAATGGGCGAGGTGTCTGCCGCTCGCGCCTCCGAGGCGATTGCGGACCTCACCGACCTCGATCTCCATCGGCACGCGCATCTGGATCTCCTCGGTCGCGCATGGAGGCTGCGAGACAACGTCACGGCGTACGATGCCATATACGTCGCCTTGGCTGAGGCGATAGAGGCGCCGCTCGTCACCTGCGATGGTCCTCTCGGCAGGGCGCTCGGACACAGGGCAAGCATCGAAGTCATCGTGTGAACACGCCCGAACGCGGCCATTGGGTGGGGGCCTTCGTAGACGCCTCCAGCGCCCCTCGAGGTGTGCCGCATTGCACAGACATCGACTCGTCAATTGGCTACCGTTCAGGCGGCTCGTCGGTTCCCCGAGCCCTAGGACGTGGAATGATGAACGTATTGAACGTGACGGCGCAACGGCTGTCGATGTGCCTGCTGGCGGGGCTGTGGTGCGTCGGCGCGACGCCGGCATCCGCGCAGGATCGCTACGTGACCGTCGATTACATGAAGGTCGCTCCAGGCGGAGACGACGGGTATCTGCAGCTGGAGCAGAAGACCTGGAAGCCGGTGCACGAGGCCCGGGTGAAAGCCGGCAACGCCGCCGGCTGGTACCTGTACCAGGTGCTGTCGCCCAGCGGCAGCGGAGCGGATCACAACTACGTGACCGTGGCCCTCTACAACAGCTTCGAAGCCATGGAGAATCCGTTCCCCACGGCGCTGCTCACGCAGGTGCACCCTGGCGTGAACATGACGGACTTCTTCACGAAGACAAACGCCGTCCGGGACCTCGTGCGTTCCGAGACGTGGCGATGGGTTGACCAGACTCCGGCCGTGCCGCTGGCCACGCCGGCGCGGTTCTTGACCGTCGAATCCATGCGCGTGCCGGCCGGCGGTGACGACGCCTATCTGGCGGTCGAGAAGCTGTGGCGCAAGATCCACGAGGTGCGCATCAAGGAAGGTACCCTGAGCAACTGGGGCCTGCTGACGCGCGTATTCCCCGGCGGCAGCGACTATCCGTACGGGTACGCCACCATCAACGGCTACAGCCGCTTCAAGGACATTGTCGGCCTCGACCTGGCTGGCCTGACCACGCGGGCTTCACTCAGCATGAGCGTCGACGAATTGGGCGACAAGACCGTCAAGTCCAGGGATCTGGCTCGAGGCGAGTTGTGGCTCTTGGTCGATTACGTTCAGGCGCCCGCCACCACTCGGGCGCCGTCGCCGTAGTCGTCTCAGGCCCTCGACGGCTGGCCTTCCACGCGTCTAGGTATCTGCAACCCGCTCGTGACATGCGGCGGGGCTAGGCGGATCAGGGTGCGGACCCTCGCGTCGAAGCCGGCCGGATCCTGGGCGTGACAACAGGCTGGCCGCGACGGCCGCGTCGGATCCCTTCAGCCTCGTCGGCAACCGTCGGTCGTCGTGGGCGGCGGCCACTTCACGCCGAGCGTAGGCCCGCGCGCTCGGCTTCGCGGTCGGCCTATAGGGGGCCATGATGCTCGGCCCCGTCGCCAGCGCCACGACGTGCGCGTCGTGGGCCGGTGTGAGCAGCCGCCACGTGGACTCCAACTTCACGCCAGTCCCGTCCGGCTCCCCCGTTTTGCCTCGTATTAGGGCCCTATTGGACTACGTTCGGACTACGGCTGCCGGTGATTGCTCCCCGGCCGTCCTGCCGCTTGCCCGTCCGCTCGGGATCGATTAGAGCGCCGCCAGCAACGCCACCGCAATCGCGGCGAGCGCGGTGACGAGGAGCCAGGGCGCGGCATCGGCGATGGCGGTCGACGGCGGGCCGTCGAGCGGCGCGTCGGGCGCGGACTCCAGCGACCAGGCGGAGACGCGGCGCACGCCGACGAAGGCGGCGCCGACCGCGGCGATGGCCAGCAGCCAGCCCAGCCCGAGCAGGAGCCGCGGCAGGTCGGCCCGCATGCCGGGCACCAGCACCGCCAGGACCGCGGAGAGCGCCCAAGCTCCGACGGCCAGCAGCGCCACCGTCCGCAGCTGCGCGAGCGCGCGATCCGCTGACTGGCGCCTGGCCGTGTCGTTCTGACGTCGGAGTTCGGCCTTCAGCGCCTCGTCCAACCGGCGCTGCTCGGCCTCGCGCCGCCGATCATCGCCCTCCTGCTGAGCGCGCTCGAGCTCGAGGCGCGCGCTGTCGCGGTCGAACGCCTCCTTCAGGGCCGCGATGAGGACACCCGTGAGACGGGCTTCGATCTGGCCGAGCGGGCCGATGGCACCAGCCGGGCCGGCCGGTCCCGATCCCGTCTGCGGCGGCACGTCCGCACGACGGCCGACCACGCGACCGGCGAGCTCGGCAAGGCCGCCCATCGTGTCGAGCACGCGCATCCACTGGCCGGGGCCCATGCGCCAGCGTAGGGTCAGAAGGCGCGCCCGTTCAAGCGCGACAGTCGAGGGCGCGTAGAATGACCCGCACCGGCCCGCAGCGGCCGGCACCTCACCAAGGAGCCTCGATGCGACTCACCCGCCCGTTCGCGGTGCTGCTGGCCACCGTCGCGCTCACCGCCGGCTCGATTGCGCTCACGCGCGCGCAGACGCCGGCCGCGCCCGTCCGTCACATCGTAGTCTTCAAGTACAAGCCGACGGCCACGCCAGCGCAGATCGCCGAGGTGACCACGGCCTTTCGCGGACTGCAGACGACGATTCCCGGCATCGTTGCCTTCGAGGACGGCGTGAACAACAGCCCCGAGAAGAAGAACCTCGGCTTCACGCACGTCTACATGCTCACCTTCGAGAGCCTCGCCGCACGCGACACCTACCTGCCACATCCGAAACACAAGGAGTTCGGCCAGCTCCTCGGCAAGCTGGGCGTGGTGGAGGATGCCTTCGTCGTCGACTACGTGACGTCGAAGTAACGAAGGAGGCCGTAGGCCAACAGGGCGAGCTTACGTCATCGCCACGGCATCGGCGACGCAGCGCATACAGCGGTTGGCTGCAACACGGACCGCGTGGAGACCGCGAGCTATCAAACGACCGGACTACACCGTGCCAATCCCGGAGCGCGCGTTCGGAGCTCTAGGCCGAGGCCAAATCTAACGGCATCCTTACCCCGGCCGACGTGTCGACTCGATACAATACCGCCGAGGCCGCGGCACCAATGAACTGGTCGCTGGCGCCGGGCGACGTGCTGGCGCACTACCGTGTGCTGTCGCCGCTAGGGTCTGGCGGAATGGGACAGGTGTATCTGGCCGAGGACGTCCGTCTCGGGCGCCGGCTGGCGTTGAAGATCCTGTCCCCGGATGCCATGCCGGAGGATCACCGCATAAGTCGCTTCGAGCGCGAGGCACGCAGCATCTCGGCGCTCAACCACCCCAACATCATCACGATCTACGACACTGGCGAGGTGCGTGGGCTCCGGTTCATTGCTACGGAGTTCATCGACGGAGCTACGCTGCGCACGATCCTCGGCCGGAGCCGTCTCGAGATTCGTCACGCCCTCGACATCGCCATGCAGGTGACCCAGGCGTTGGCCGCGGCCCATGCCGCCGGGGTCGTGCACCGCGACCTGAAGCCCGAGAATGTGATGGTCCGCGCCGACGGTTACGTGAAGGTGCTCGACTTCGGCCTCGCGAAGCTTACCAGCCAAGCGCTGAGCGCGCACGCCGCCGGCTTGCCCACCCACGAGCTCGAGACCGGGGAAGGCGTGGTGATGGGCACGGTCAGTTACATGGCGCCGGAGCAGGCGCGCGGCGAGGAGACCGACTCGCGTACGGACGTGTTCGCGGTCGGCGTGCTGCTCTACGAGATGCTCGCGGGCGAGCCGCCGTTCAAGGGTCGAACCGGTGCCGATGTCATAGGGGCGCTGCTCCTTCAGCAACCCGCGCCGCTGACCGACGTCCCAGTCGACCTGGATCGCATCGTCCGGACGGCGCTGCGCAAGGAGAAACACGAACGCTACCAGACCTGCGGCCGTCTGCTGGCGGAGCTGCGCGGCGTGGTGCGCACGCTCGGTTCGCACACCGAGACCAGCCGGCCCACAGCGGCGGTTCCCGCGTTTGCGGCCGCGGCACCCGTCGCGGTGCTGACGCCCGCCAGCACGACGCGTCCTCGAATCCGTCCGCCGTCGGGCCGCCGGCGACGCGCCCGCCGCGTGATCGGTTCGCTGGGCGTGTTGCCGCTCGCCAACCACGCTCGCGACCCAGAGCTCGAGTATCTCTGTGACGGGTTGACCGAAAGCCTGATCAACGCCCTGTCGCAGCTGCCGCGTCTGAAGGTGATGGCGCGGAGCACGGTGTCCCGCTACACGGGCTTCCACACCGATCCGCAGATCGTCGGTCGCGACCTCGACGTGCAGACCGTTCTGACGGGCCGGGTCTCCCGGCGCGGCGACGCGATCGTCCTCGGCGCGGAGCTGGTGGACGTCGACGATGGCTCGCAGCTGTGGGGTACGATGCTCCATCGCCGTCCGTCGGACGTGTTCACGCTGCAGGCCGAGCTCGCGCGCGATCTGACCGAGACGCTTCGATTGCGCCTCACTCGGGATCAGAAGCGCCGACTGCACAAGCGGCACACCGTCAACGCCGCCGCCTATCAGCTGTATCTGCGGGGCCGGTATCTCTCGAACAAGCGGACCGGATACGCCCTGAAGGAGGCGCAGGAGCTCTTCGAGCGCGCGGTGAGTGAGGACCCCGCGTATGCGCTCGCCTACGCCGGGCTGGCGGATTGCCGCTCGCTGCTTGCGGTCAGCCTCCGCCCGTCCACCGTCGAGACGACGATCCGCCAGGCGCGCGAGGCCGCGCTCATGGCGCTCGAGCTCGACGAAAGCCTCGCCGAGGGCCACGCCTCGCTGGCCTTCATCAAGTTCCGGTTCGACTGGGATTGGCGGCAGGCCGAGGCCGAGTTTGCGCGCGCCCTCGAGCTCAACCCGGGTCACGCGCCGTCGCGCCAATGGCACGCGTTGTTCCTGGCCTCGCGCTCACGGTTCGATGCCGCGCTGGCGGAGATGCGCATGGCGCTGGATCTGGATCCGCTGTCGCTCGTAATCCAGACCGGGATCGGCCGCATACTCCACTTTGCGAGGCGCTTCGACCAAGCGATCGCCCAGTACGAGCACGTGCTCCAGACCAACCCGTCGTTCGGGCAGGCTTGCATCGATCTCGCGTTGACGAAAATGGCGACCGGCGACTTGCCGTCGGCGCGGACCAGCCTCGCGCGCGCCGAAGATCTGTCAGGCGCCGTCTCCACCATCTTGCTGCTGCAGGGCATCTGTGCCATCCGGGAAGGACACCTGGACAAGGGCCGGCGGGTCCTCGACGAGCTGCGCGCGTGGCACGAGCGCGGCGACGCCGGCGTCGATGACCTCGCGCTGCTGGCGGCGACGCTCGGTGAATCCGATCTGGCGTTCCAGTGGCTGCAGGAGGCCTGCGCCCGGCGTGCCCCCTTCTTGGCGTACGTGGACGTCGAACCCGCGATGGCTCCGCTGGTGGAGGATCCTCGCTGTCGCGCGCTGCTCCAGCAGCACGGCTTCGACGCGGTGCCTAACGCTAGGCTTCACTCTGCTTGACAGTCGGCGCGAAGGCGTTCGTGTTCGGCGCAGGTCGACGCCTGCTCGCCTGCCGCCCGATGTGGAGGTCCTGCAAACCTCCACCCTTTCGAAGTCGCCAACGATCAACCCGTTCTCGATCAGGGATTTGCGACACGGCCAACGTGGCGGACTGCTGATTTGTGGACCAGACCAGCTAGTTGGAACCACGGATGAGCTGGATAAGGGTCGGTCGAGCGGCTGACGCTGCGGCCTAGTCTCGAATCCCAAGCACCCAGCCACGCATGCGCCTCTACAACGCCGGCCCGGCGCGGATCCGGCATGGCGGGAGGCCGAGCGCCGCGGCCTCAATCCGCATGTCTGGTTCGGACAGGTCGAGCAGGTGGTATCGGCGCGGATCGGCTGCGGCGACCTGCGTCAGCAACATCCTCAAGTAATGCCTCCCCTACTGACTGGTCGAGGAATAGCGCGCGAGCAGGAACAGGTCCCGTCCCGCCTCGCCGGTCACAGGACTGATCGAACCATCAGCCCACCGCCAGTTGGAAGTATCGACGACTGCAGTGCAGTTGACACGCGACGAGCCCAACAGCCGATTGCCGCGACACCCCTGGCACGAGCTGTGCGGAGCCGACTCTGCGACCAAACGCCTGAGCCGCTTTTCATGGGGTTTTCCCGTGGGCCATCACGAGTCGCCCACGATATTCCGTGGGCAGCCCGTAATCCGGGGCCAGCCGTGCCAGCCTGGATGCCCCTCGCCGCAGCGACCGTCCTGATTCGCGATGACCAATAAGTGCGCGACGGTAGAAGGCAATCATCATCAAGGTCGTAGCATCGTCGCGTCGTCGGCGGACCGCGCGCACACGCGGGCCCGTCAATCCTTCCCGACCCTAGCGAAGCTGGCAGTAGGGGTCTGCGGGCTGTGGCTGTTCCTGTCGGTACCCGCTCACGCTCAACTGAGCGGAAGCCACAGCCTCGGTGACTTCGGGGTGCAGTCGGGATCGCAGCCGGTGCCAGGGTTCTACGCCGCGCTGTTCCTTCAGCGCTACGACACGGACACCATCAAGGATGCCGACGGCAATGTGGTCCGCCCGGCTCCGGATGATCCAGGCAGCATCGGGATTGGCGCGGTGGCGCCGATCGTCTGGTATGTCAGCAAGGCAAAGCTGCTCGGGGCGAATTACGGGGTGATGGTCGTGCTCCCCTTTGCCAACGCGGCGCTCGAAGCGCCGGCCTTCACGTTCGGCCAGACGGTGGACACGAGCATCGCCGACATGTTGGTGCGGCCGCTCGACCTGGGCTGGCATACCAAACGCGCCGACGTGTCCGCCGGCCTGCAGTTCTACGTGCCGACCGGCCGGTACGAGCGAGGCGGCAGCGACAACATCGGCAAGGGGATGTGGACCTACGAGCCGTTCGTCGGGACGACCGTGTACTTCGACGAGAAGCGGACCGTCAGTCTCGCCACCACCGCGTACCTGGAATTCCACAGCGACAAGGAAGACACCGAAACTCAAGTCGGCAAGATCCTCACCCTTCAGGGCGGATTCGGTAAGTCGTTCCTCGGCGGCGGGCTGATCACCGGCGCGGCGTACTACGCTCAATGGAAGCTCACCGAGGATCGGCTGGCCGAGTTCGAGCTGCCCGGTCGACCTCCGATCGACGTGTCGTTTCCCGGCAAGCACCAGGTGTTTGCCTTCGGGCCGGACGTGACGCTGCCGATCGCGAGCAAGGCGAAGCTCTTCGCGCTCGTCAACATCCGCTATTTGTGGGAATCAGCCGCACAGCTGAAAACGGAAGGTCAGGCGCTGGTCGTCACGGCGACGTTTCCGGTGCCGAGCGTGAAACTGCGATGAGCGGAGGCTCCATGCGTCTGGTCTCGATTGCCACTCTCCTGATCGTCACGATGGCGTGCGGCGGCGCCAAGACTCCTGAGCCACAAGGTTCAGCGCCACCCGCGAGCCAGGCCGAAGTACTTGGTCCAGCGCCGACACTGGCGGGCACGACGCTCGCCGATACCGGCGAGATCCAGCCGGCGGATCCGAGCAAGTTCAACAAGACGCCGGGCTATTCCCCCTATGCCGGTCGGAACTATCCCGAGCGCGTCTATTTCGGGGACGAACACGTGCACACCGCCTGGTCGGTGGACGCGGGCGGCACCGGAACGACGCTCGGCCCCGAGGAGGCGGTGCGGTTCGCTCGCGGGGAAGAAGTGGTGTCGACCAGCGGCCAGCCCGTGAAGCTCGGCAAACCGCTCGACTGGGTCGCCGTAACGGATCACTCCGACGGCATGGGCGTCATCACCGAGATCAAGGCTGGCAATGCCGAGATGATGCAGGACGCCACCATCAAGCGGTGGCACGACCTGTTCGCCAAGGGCGGCCAGGATGCCAAGTCGGCCGTCATGGAACTGGTCGCCGCCCAGTCCACCAAGAAGCTGCCGCCGCTGATCATGGACCCGAAGTTCGCCAAGGCCGTCTGGGACAAGAACATCGCGATCCAGGAGAAGTACAACGAGCCCGGCCGGTTCACGGCGTTCATCGCCTACGAGTGGACGTCCAACGCCGGCGGCGGCGACAACCTGCATCGCAACGTGATTTACCGGGATGGCAAAGCGAAGGCCGAGCAGGTCCTGCCGATGACGACATTCCAGAGCGAAAACCCCGAGGAACTGTGGAAGTGGATGGCGGCCTGGGAGCAGAAGACCGGCGGCAAGCTGCTCGCGATTCCGCACAACGGCAACTTGTCCAACGGCCGCATGTTCCCGCTGACCACCTTCGCGGGTGACGCGATGACCAAGCAGTGGGCCGAGGATCGTCAGCGATGGGAGCCGCTCTTCGAAGCGCTGCAGATGAAGGGCCAGAGCGAGTCGCACCCGTCGCTCTCCACGACGGACGAGTTCGCGGTGAACTACGAGCTCTGGGATCGCGGCAACCTGACACAGACGCCGAAGAAGCCGGGCATGATCCAGTACGAGTACCTGCGCGAGGCCTTGAAGAATGGCCTGAAGGTCGAACAGGACCTCGGCGCCAATCCGTTCAAATACGGGATGGCGGGCGGCACCGACACGCACAACGGTCTGGTCGCCGCGGAAGAGGACAACTTCTTCGCCAAGTTCCCGTCGGCCGAACCGAACGCCGACCGGTGGAACGAAAACGCCATGAACTTCGAGGGGCGCATCGTCAAGGGCTGGGAGATGAGCGCCGCCGGGTACACCGGTGTCTGGGCGACGGGCAACACCCGCGAGGAACTGTGGGACGCGATGAAACGTCGCGAAACCTACGCGACCAGCGGTCCGCACATGATCGTTCGCTTCTTCGGAGGCTTCGAGTTCACGAAGGCCGACATCTCTCGCACGCCGGCCGCGGTGGGCTACGCCAAAGGCGTGGCGATGGGCAGCGACTTGAAGACCGCCCCAACCGGCAAGGCGCCGACGTTCCTGGTGGCCGCGCTGAAGGACGCGACCAGCGGAAACCTGGATCGCATACAAATCATCAAGGGCTGGCTCGACAAGTCCGGCAAGCCTCAGGAAAAGATCTACGACGTCGTGTGGGGTGACGCCGATCGTCGCCGGATCGTGAACGGCAGGCTCACGCCAGTCGGAAATACGGTCGACGTGGCGACTGCATCGTGGACGAACACGATTGGCGATCCGGAACTGATTGCGGTGTGGACGGACCCGGAATTCGATCCAACAGTGCGTGCGTTCTACTACGCACGCGTGCTCGAGATTCCCACGCCGCGCTGGACCGCCTACGACGCTGCGTATTTCAAGATGAAGATTCCAGACCCAAAGGTCCCGATGGTCACGCAAGAGCGCGCGTTCACGTCGCCCATCTGGTACACACCGTGATCCGCCGCTTGCTCCGGGAGCCGCTCCTGCACTTCGTGTTGCTTGGAGCGGCGATCTTCGGCGCCTATCGATTCATCGCGCCGCCAGCGTCCGATTCGGCGGAGATCGTGGTTACGGCCGATCGGATCGCCTCGATCACCGCACAGTTCAGTGCGGGCCACGGCGGACGACCGCCTCGCGAGGCGGAGCTGCGGGGGGCAATCGACGCCTACGTGCGCGACGAGATGCTCTATCGGGAAGGCCTCGCCCTGGGTCTCGATCGGGACGATCCCGTCGTCCGCAACCGGATTCGGCAGAAGGCGGAGCTCCTCAGCGAAGATGCGCTGACGAGCGTGCCGAGCGACCGCGACCTGGAGACGTATCTCGCGGAACACCAGGCGGAGTTCGACCTCCCGGCCCGGGTGTCGTTTCAGCAGATCTACATCGATCCCGGCAGGCACCGACGCGATGACCTGACCATGGTTGTCACCAGCGTCCGGAAGGCGCTGGCGCTTGGAAGGGAGCCGGGTACGCTCGGGGACCGCACGTTGCTGCCGGCGACCATGGCGGACGCCTTGCCGCATGACGTCGAAGCGGCGTTCGGGAATGGCTTCGCCAGGCAGCTGGCGGCGCTCGACGACGATGGCTGGCAGGGTCCGTTGACGACGAGCTACGGACTCCATCTCGTGCGCATCACCCATCGCGGCGAACCGATCCGCGCCACGCTGGCGGACGCGCGCGACGTGGTCACGCGTGAGTGGTCACGGGCACAGACCGCGAAGCGGAAAGAGCAGTTCTACCGGATGTTGGCGGGGCGTTATACGGTCCGTGTCGAAGCGGACGCCAACGTCGCACAGACGGCACAGAAGTAGGACGGCACTGTGCTTCGCCGATGGACGATCGCGGTCGCGCTGATGCTGTCGTGGGCGACCACGACTCGCGCCGACGTGTTCCGCCCGGCCTATCTCGAGCTTCGTCAGACGAGCGCCGAGACCTACGACGTGATGTGGAAGGTGCCGGCGCAGGGCGATACCCTCCGTCTGGCCATCCACGTCGTCTTTCCGGAAGGCACCGTCAACCTTACCGAGCCGCGCGGAAGTTTCACGGGCGACGGCTTCGTCGAACGATGGAGCATTCGGCGCGAGGGCGGCCTCGCCAACGGCAAGGTACGGATCGACGGGCTGCCAGGTGCCATCACCGATGTGCTGGCGCGCGTCGAACGCGAGGACGGGACGACCCAGGTGGCGCGACTCCTGCCGGAGCAGCCCGCGTTCGTCGTCGAGCCGCCGGCGCACGCCACCGGCGTCGCCTGGACCTACCTCGTCCTCGGTGTTCACCACATCCTGGTCGGCATCGACCACCTGCTCTACATCCTGGCGATGCTCTTCCTGGTCAAGGGCTGGCGACGGATCGTCGTGACGATGTCGGCCTTCACGATGACCCACAGCCTGACGCTGACTGCGGCCGCGCTCGGCTGGATCCACGTCCCGCAGCCCCCCGTCGAGGCCTGCATCGCCTTGAGCATCGTCTTCGTGGCGCGCGAAATCGTACAGGCCCGCCGCGGTCGTCCCGGACTCACCGCGCGGTGGCCCTGGGTGGTGTCGTTCAGCTTCGGCCTGATGCACGGCTTCGGCTTCGCCGGCGCGCTGGCGCAGGTCGGCCTGCCGGACCGAGCGATTCCTGTCGCCCTGCTGTTCTTCAATATCGGCGTGGAGATTGGTCAACTGGTGTTCGTCGCGGTGGCGCTCGGGCTCTTCGCCTTGCTGCCGAAGAGCCCGAAAACTTGGCCGCGCTGGGCGGAGGCCGTGCCCGCGTACGCGATTGGTGCGGTCGCGATGTATTGGGTCATCGAGCGAATGGCGGCATTCGCAGGACCGTAGACATGCGACGCCTTCTGGTCGTGACGGCTCTATTGGAAGGCGCGACGGGCCTGGCGCTCGTGGCGCTGCCGTCCCGGCTCGTCACCCTCCTGCTGGGCTCATCGCTCGATGCACCTGCCGCGGTCACCGTGGCACGCGTTGCGGGCGTGGCACTGATCGCGCTGGCACTCACATGCTGGCTCGCGCGCGCCGACGCTCAGGGCGGTGCCGCCCGGGGACTGGTTGCGGCGATGGCGCTCTACCACACGGGCGTGGCTGTCGTGCTCGCCCACGGGAGTATCGGGCTCGGGTTGTCCGGTCTGGGTCTATGGCCCACGGCACTGTTTCACGCGGCCATGACCGTGTGGTGCCTCAAGGCCTGGCGTTGAACGCTGAAGGGAAGCCGATCATGAAGGCGCCGTGCGCAACATGTCGTGTCTGTCGAGGCGTGATAGCGCTGCTGGTAGCGGCGACGGTCACGGCGTGCACCCGCCAGCAGGAAGCTCCGAAGGCAGGAGAACCGACGGCGACATCCTCAAAGCCGGACGCGCCGATTCCAGCCACGGCCTCGCCGTTCGATGCCCTCCCGGAACCGGTGCGCAACGTGATGGACAGGCCGTTCACGGGTGACTTCGACGAGCTGGTGAAGCGTCGCGCGATTCGCGTCGGGGTGACCTTCAACCGTACGCACTACTTCATCGACGGCGGCCAGGAGCGGGGCATCACATTCGAGGCCCTGAAGTCGTTCGAGAACGATCTGAACACGGATCTGAAGACGGGCAACCTCAAAGTGCACGTCGTGATCGTGCCCATGTCGCGCGACCAGCTCTATCCCGCGCTCTCGACCGGCAAGATCGACATGGTGGCGGCCATGGTCACCGTCCGGCCCGAGCTGGAGAAGCTCGTCGCCTTCTCGGAGCCCACGCGCACCAACGTGAATGTCGTCGTGGTCACCGGACCTGGAGCACCGCCGATTGCCACGGTGGACGATCTGGCCGGTCAGGCGGTGTTCGTCCGCAAGGCGAGCGTCTACTACGAGACCCTCACCAGCCTGAACGGGCAATTGAAGGCGCGCGGCAAGCCGCCGATCGTCATCGACGAAGCTCCCGAGGTGCTCGAAGACGATGATGTGCTCGAGATGGTCAACGCCGGCCTCGCGCCGGTTACGGTCGTGGACGACTACCTGGCCGCGTTCTGGAGCCAGGTGTTCACGGACATCAAGGTTCACAAGGACGTCGCCGTGCGCTCCGGCGGAAACCTGGCGGTGGCCTTTCGCAAGGACAACCCCAAGCTCCGGGAGGCCGTCAACGTGTGGATCCGCAAACACGGCAAGGGGGACGGCTTCCGCAACACGATCGAGCGCCGATATCTCCAGAACGCGAGCTATGCCAAGAATGCCGCTGCCGAGTCCGAGCGCCGGAAGTTGCGAGCGGTCGGTGAGATGTTCAAGAAGTACGGGGCTCAATACAACGTCGACTACCTGCTGATGGCCGCTCAGGGGTACCAGGAGTCGACGCTGGATCAGAACGTCAAGAGCCCGGTCGGAGCGGTCGGCGTGATGCAGGTGATGCCGCCCACCGGAAAGGAACTGAACGTCGGCGACATCGGGCAGGTCGATGCCAACATCCACGCCGGCGTGAAGTACATGCGTTTCATGATGGACCAGTACTTCAAGGACGAGCCCATGGACAATCTCAACAAGGCCCTGATGACTTTTGCGGCCTACAACGCCGGCCCCGGACGTATCAGGCAGCTCAGGAAGGAAACGGAGAAGAGGGGCCTCAATCCGAACATCTGGTTCGGCAACGTCGAGCGCGTCGCCTCGGAGCGGATTGGCCGGGAAACGGTGACCTACGTCAGCAACATCTACAAGTACTACATCACCTACCGGCTGCTCAACGACCAGCGGGAGCGGCGCGCAGCGGCGAAAGCGGAGATGGCGAAGCGCAAGTAACACACGTTACCGTTCATCGAAGGAGAGCCATGAGTCACCGTCTCATCGTCATCGCCGTGATCGCGTGCGCGGGGCTGGCGTCGCGGCCAGCCGACGCTCAGGATCTGCAAGCAGAAGCTCGCCTCGGCCAAAGAGGCTGCGGCCAGAAACCAGCAGGCGCTTCGGTCCTACTCGTGGATCGAGACGACCGAGCTCCGGTTCAAGGGCGAGGTCAAGAACACCAAGGTCGACTCGTGCCGGTTCGGGCCGGACGGAAAGGTGCAGAAGACCGCGGTTGTCGAGCCGGCGCCAGCGGAGAAGAAACGGGGCGTGAGAGGCAAGATCGTCGCGAAGAAGACGGGCGAGATGAAGGAAGAACTGGAGAGCGCGGTCGCGCTCGTCCAGCAGTACCTGCCACCAGAGCCCGACAAGATGCAGGCGGTGATGAGCGCCGGCACGGCATCGCTGGCACAGGCGGGCCCTGGATTTGCCGCGTTGAAGTTTCCCGGCTATGCCAAGACCGGTGACGCGCTCACCCTGACCTTCGAGTCGGCCGTCAAGACCCTGCGCCAGCTCGAAGTCAACACCTGGCTGGACAAGCCGGACGAGCCGGTCATCCTGACGGTGGCGATGAATGCCTTGCCAGACGGGACGAGTCATCCAAGCGACGTGGCACTGAGCATCCCGTCCAGCAACATCGAAGTCCGGATTAAGAAGTCCAATTATCAGAAGCTCGCCCAGTAGGCGTCAGGCCGGTTGCGTCATTCGACGATGCTCGCCGCCGCTCGAACACGCCTGGTCGCACTCGTAGGAGCCGGTGCGCTGTTGACAGCCGCCAACGCGTCGGCTCAGACCAACAGTCAGGTGTGGGCCAACATCACCTTCGATTGGGTGAAACGGTCTGGACTCACGTACGAGATCGATGTCGAGCCGAAAGCT
This sequence comes from Vicinamibacterales bacterium, assembly GCA_963844435.1. Lineage (GTDB taxonomy): Bacteria > Acidobacteriota > Vicinamibacteria > Vicinamibacterales > Vicinamibacteraceae > JBDSLU01. Next base: position 352,648 of record CAWJOG010000010.1, read on the forward strand.
CTGTTGTCGGCCCCACCTGACGAGCCTGGATGGAGCAACGTCGACGTCACACCGTCGGTTGAATATCCGGTGACGAAGACGATCGACGTGGTCGGTGAGCTGGTGCTCGGACGGACGAAGCAGACCGACGATCTCGACACCACGGAGGTCACGGTGCGAGGCGGCGTGCGGTTTCACCTGTTCTCGCGCCAGCGACATCTCTTCCTCAATGAGGCGCTCCCCAAGCGGCGGCTGGTCATCCGCGACCTGGTGCGAGTCGAATCACGGAATTTCTTCTACTCGAACGACGATCCATCGGAATCGACCGTCCGCTTCCGGAACCGCCTCGAGCTGCTGTACCCACTGAACCGCCAGAACCTGGGCGACGATGGCGCGGTATCCGCGACGGGCGATTGGGAGTGGTTCATCCCGGTGTCCGATCCCACGGAACGGTTTGCGAACCGGCAGCGCATTCGTGCGGGGCTGACCTACCGTCACAGCGTCAGGTGGCGATACGCAGCGCTGTACATCTGGAATCGCTCGCGCGACACGACGACCGAGCCGTTCACAACGGCGGAACACATCGTCGACATTCAGGTGAAGCGAGTTTGGTGAACTCGCCTGAAAGTCTGAGCCGCTTGGTGATCTTCGGACCATCTGAGGCCTGACGAAATGGCGTCCTCGGTGGATGCGCCACCACGAACCCTTGGAAGGTGGGAACCTTGCGCCGGAGGTCGTGGCTGGTTCAGTGCGCCTCGAGTCGAACTGCCTAAGCAATCGGGGACCTGCTCCAGCCCCTACCCGTCGGCGAGCAGCTCCGCGACTTCGAGTTCACCTTTCTGCGGTCGCTCCGTCGCGGGCAAATCGAGAGTCTGCAGGGGATGGGTTTCGCCGAACGCCGCGAGAACGTGATCTCCTCGGGCCGTCGGGTATGGGCACAACGCACGTCGCGATCAGCCTCGCCATGGCTGCGGCGCATAGAGAGCCGCGGGTCTACTACGCACCTATCGCACGGAGGTCCACAACCGCCGGTCAGTCTCCTTGGGAACTGTCCGCTTGACGTTGAAGCTTACGCAGTGGCGCAGGGCGCGGCGAGACATACGATGTCCGCGGAGCCGGCGTTACGGCGCGCCTTTACGCTTCACGATTTCTGCGGCGACGTCGCCGACCGGGGCAAGCCAGATGTCGCTCGACGGGTCCTTCGCGTAGGCGAGGAGCTCGTCGAGCATCGCCATGCGCGTCGTCTGACGACCGCCGGTGCCGATGTCGTGTCCGGCGAGCACGAGCCAGGCGCCGCGAGTACGGGCCTCGTCCAGCCGCGGACGAATCTCGACGAAGTCGCGGTCGTCCATCTCGACGCCCAGGGTCTGCGCCAGATCGACGAACGCGGGATCGTTGGACGACTCATCGCGCCAGCCCCGTCCGGCGAGAAAGAGGTCGGCCACGACCGGCACGTAGCTCTGCGTGCCTGGCCCGCGCCCGACGAAGGTCTGCCCGCAGGGATATGCGAAGGTCCGCGGCGTGACGCCCAGCAGCGTCGCGATGCGGCGGTTGGCCTCGATCAGCTCGTCGCGCATACGCGGGATCGAGTGTTCCTCGAGCGCTTTCTGCCGCGAGAACGCAAAATTGCCACTGCACGAATGGGTCAGGGAGTGGTTGCCAATCTCGTGCCCCGCGGCGACGGCGCGCTTCCAGCCATCGAGATGAGGCTCGATGGCCGACGGCACGACGAAGAGCGTGACCCTTGCGCCGTGTCGCGCGAAGACTGGCAGGCCCTCATTCACCTGGCTCACGCGCCCGTCATCGAAGCTGAGGCTGAGCGCCATCCGCGCGCCGCCCGGCCACGCCGGCGTGGTCCGGGCGCGAATCAGGGCGTCCGGACGGACGGGCAGCGCCGCCGCGGCCATGAGAACCAGACCGGTGGTGACGCGTCGCATACGCACCTCGCGGCGCCCATCTTCGCACGACCGGGGACAGGTCCCCCCACCTGCCCGCGGTCGCTGTCCCGGACTACACTTTCGCCGTGCTCACACGAAGGACGGTGATTGGCGGCGCTTTCGCGCTGGTCGCCCTTGCTCGCAAGCTCGAAACCGACGAGGAGGCAGATGCAGGCGTCGAGCCGGTCCTGATCACCTTTCGTCGGCGAGGTCCTGGAAACCTCCTCCCTTTGCAGTTCGCGAGTTGGCAACTGCGTCGGAATGAGCGGTTTACGGTCCCAGCACAGCGAGGCGGCCCAAGATTTGTAGTCCACCGTAGTCCAATTGCAAGGCACGCGTTTGTGCTCCCAACGCACAAACGATCGAATCTTGAACCGGAACGATAGAGGCGCCGCCCGGATTTGAACCGGGGATGGAGGTTTTGCAGACAGGGCCGGGACCGTGCATGTTGTTGACTTGTTCTGCTTTTTGGTCGGCCCTGCTCCCTCGTTTTTCCCGGTGTTCGGGCGCTATTGTTCCCACGTTGTTCCCACGTTCCGGGCCCCGCCGCGGTCGATTGCGGCTCCGGTCGTGTTTTCCATGCGATAGCCTATAAGCTATACTGCCCTCGTGCCGCGCTGCACGGTGCTCACCTATGAGGCGCCGGGCGGTCACGCTCCGGTGGACGAGTACATGTCAGGGCTCGAAGGGGCCGCGCGCACCAAAGCATCGGCACTTGTGAATTTGCTCGAAGCGCCTTCCCCACTCGCGAGCGCTGGGTGACGGACTCTTTGAGCTCCGCGATGTCGGAACTGGCGTCCGGCTGTTCCACTTATTGCTGCCCGGAAACGAGCCGTCCTCCTCCATGGCGTGACGAAGAAGCGCGACGACATCCCGAACGCGATGATGAAACGTCTCGGGGCATTGCAGGGCGCCGTTCACGCCGAACTCAAGGAACTGAGGAAGGGCCGATAGTCATGCCGCTCACCAACAGCACCGTTGCTACCATCGACCAGCGCACGAAAGACGACCCGTACTTTGCCGCAGCCGTCGAGGCCGAACTGCAGGCGATGCGCATTGAACAGGAGCTCGTCGCGCTGCGAAACGCCAGCGGCTTGTCTCAGCGCCAGCTCGCCGCGAAATTGGGCGTTAAGCAGCCGGTCATTGCCAAGCTTGAAGCTGGCAAGACGCGCAACATCGGCCTTCAAACCCTCGTGCGCGCAGTCAAGGCGATGAACGGCCACATTGAGGTGTCGATCACCGCAGCCGCCCAAAGTGGGCGTCCGATGCGTAAACGCCACGTCTCGACTCGGCGCGCGGAGAGTCGAAGCCGGCGGTGAAGTCTCGGCCGAATCTCAATTGACACGGACGTCGGTGGGAGTGGACGTCCAGGTAGGTGGAGCCGCTGAGGCACAGGAGGCCCAATGATGCGATGGTTGTCGTTGATCGTAGTGTCGTCGGTGATGCTGGCGTTCGGCGGCGTCGACGCGCGAGCCCAGCCCATTCCGGTGTTCATTCAGGCGGTGAACGAGCCGTCGACCGCCAAGCCGCGCGACCTGGAAGCGGCAGCGGCAGCAGCCGAGGCCCGCATGCGGTCGCTCCGGGACGCCGTCTACAAGGAGCACGGCTACAAGAGGGCGGTCTGGTCGGCGCAAACCGTGGATGCCGTCGACACGGCTGAGAACGCGGCCCAACTGGCGCGCGCCCAGTACGTCTACTCGCGCGACGCGACGCGCGAAGGTCTCGACGGCGTGGTCGCGGACCTCGTTCGCGAGATCGGCGCCAGCAAGAGCCCGCAGATGGCGGTCGTCACGACGCGCGACGAGGCGGCGCTCGTCATCGAAGTCGTCGGCCGCCTCCAACGCGCCATGAACCTGTCTTCACCGACCGACAACCGCTTTTTCATACGCCTCCGCGTACGGCCAGGACCGAGGACGAGCGAGCAGCGGTTTCGCGAGGCGTCGGCGGGGTACACGTGGGGACCGGACCTGCTGAGCAAGGCGTTCGCGCGGCCCACGATTGCGACCACGTACTGGGAGGCGGAAGTCGGACACATGGCGAGCTTCGACCATGCGGCGAGGGGCGCGGTGCGTGCGGTGCTCGACACTTTCGTAAAGGGTGTCGCGTTGCCGGCGCTTCGATAAAGTGGCCGTCGACACGGCGATAAGGTTGTTGGAGACAGGTAATGAGTCGAGCCGGCTGGCTGTGGAGAAATAGTGTGGGCTGGACCTGGTCCGAATCGGGCGACAGGTTGATTATCGTGCACGATCGAGACGGCATCTTTGCATTGGGGCCCGGACTGCCGGACTGGCCAGCCACCGTTGACCGGCCACTGCATAGCACCCGGGGATCGCGTCGTTGCCCGGGCTCGACTCGGCGGCCTCCATCACGATTACCGTCTGGAAAGGATCGCTGCGTAGATTCTTGCGGAGTACAGCCGGTAAAGATTGCGCAGGAACAGCTCGGGCACGCGAGCATTTCGACGACGCTCAACATCTACACCCACGTCGTCGACGCGTCGCACCGCAAGGCGGTCGAAGCGGCGGAACGCGAGTTGTTCCCAAATCCCAAGATTGGCCGGACCAAGCCATTCCCGCAAGTGACTGTGGAACTTCAACTTAGGATTGGAGGCGCCGCCCGGATTTGAACCGGGGATGGAGGTTTTGCAGATTTCGGAGGGTTCCCCTTCCTGACGGCTGGTCCTGCTTTCTGGTGCATGGTACTAGCCGGTTCTACGTCGTGTTTGGGCGCGTTTGTTCTCGAATTGTTCTCGACTTCAGCACCACCCTGCGCGCGACCCGGTTCGTTGACTCCGGCCACGACGGCCGTGCTCCATGGCGGTCAGTCGCCACATCGCCGTCAGTCAGGACCGAACAGCCTGGCGACGGCGTCGCCTGTCTACCTGTCAGTTGGACCGCATCACGAACCTGGCGACGTCCACGGCCGCCAGCGCGACGTACGTCACGAAGATCGCGGCGATATCACGACGACCTGCGCCGGTACGGGCTGACGCCTCAACAGATAGAGCGTGACCACGAGGGCCGACGGGTTGATGCGTCGACGAGTGCCCAGCGTGAGAGGGCCAAGCAGGATACGACCAGAATGCCTATCCGGTGTGAGGTGTCGCCCGCCTTCTGTACTCGCCCGTAGAGCACCGCCGCGACGAGCACCGCGGCCCAGCCTGCGACCAGCGGAACGACGGCCTCGCGGACAGCCGTGCCGATGACGAGAAAGTCGGGCCCGCCGGTCTGCCAATACGTCCACTCGGAGCCGAGGCGGGTGGCAAGGCGGCGACCACCCGACGTCAACACCACGATCGCATCGCCGTTGTCAGGGTTGATGCGGACCGCCGCGTTGATGGCCGGTTCGTTCTGGCCATCATGGCCGAACACGAAGGCGCCTCCAGGCGTTGGCGCATACAGCATGGTCCCGAGGCCCCAGATGTCCGCTCCGAACTGCTTCCCGTGAGGCTCGCGCATACGGCGGAGCAGATCGGCGTCGAGCGGTGCCGCCGGTCCGCTTTGCACGTGCCCCTGTACCCATCGGACCATGTCTCGGACACACGTCGAAAAGCTCGTCGCGGCCGCCGCCGCGTACTGAAAGCGCGGTGCCGGGCGGCCGGCCGTGTCAAATGCCTCAGCGACGTTCGTGGTAGCGCTGCTCCCGAAACTCGAACACGAGAACTCGAGCGGATCGAGCACGGCGTGGCGCATGTAGGTGGCAAACGGCTGCTGCGCCACCTCCTCAACGAGAAAGCTGCAGGATGAGGTAGCCGCCACCAGAGTATTGCCAGCGCGAACCCGGTCTAGAGCCCACGGCGATCGCCGTCGGCTGGCCCGATGATGCCCGTGGTGCCCGGAGGGACTCTTCGAGTGTGGGGACGCGCTCGTCGAGCCGGTAGTCGGCAAAGCCGAGCCCATCGGTGAGTCCAGCCGTGTGACTCATGAGGCGGCGCGTGGTGACGCCGTGAAGGTCGAACTGGCTCGCCGGCAGCGTCCATCGCGTGAGATAGCGAGTCACCGGGGCGTCCAGATCGATCCTGCCTTCGCGGACGAGTTGCATCACGCCGACCGCGGTGACCCACTTGCTCATCGACGCCACCGGGAACATCGTCTCCCGGTTGACGGCGTCGACCACGCCGGCGTAGTGCTCGTCGGCCACCTGGCCCTTGGTCACGAGCGCGATCGCGACGTCGCCGTGCGGCTCCGACGACGTCATCTGGCGAGCGGCTGCCATGAAAGCAGCCGTATCGCCGACCGGCGCGAGCCCGCGGTGCCACCACCCGGCGAGCACCCCGTAGCCCACGACGGCGGTCCACGCGAGCATGGCCAGCGCTATCGCGCCTGCCGCCCTCACGACGCCTACGATTCGACTGCTCTGCCCCACCCCCCGCCAAGTCACCTCCGCTGAAGAATGCCCCTGGTCGCCCATGAGCCATCGAGCTCGGTAGTTGGCGCGTGGATAGTCGCGAAGTGGCCACCAACCGTCTGCCGCCGCCAACCACGCGAGGTCTGCCTGAGCCGGCCCGCCCGGATCTGAACCGGGGATGGAGGTTTTGCAGACCGGACGTTGGCTCCAACCGTTGACGGCTCTGAATCCTCGTTCGACGTTCGATGGGCGCGTTGGCAGGAGGGGGGAGCCGTTCAGGCTCGCGCCTTGGAGCGGCGCGCCGCCGTCGCCGCTGTGCTGACCTTCTGTGCTCTCGCGACGTGGCTCGTGATCTCCCGTGGACTTGACCCAGTCTTAGCGCTCGGCGGGTGCGCCGCTCGGGGCTGAGATCAGGATCCACGCCAGGTACCTCTGTCGGTGTTCACAACGAGGCAGACGTCCCCTGCCTGGCCGGCTACGCTGCAAAGGTAGAAACACACCGGCGGGCCTCCGAAGCGCCCGCCACCCCGCTCCCCGGGCTCTGAGATGCCGCTGACACGCAGGAGCGCCGGTCACCGTTCCTGTCAGTCTGGAGTCACGGCATGTCCATCAGGCCGCTACACGACCGCATCATCGTCCAACGCGTCGAGGCCTCCGCGCAGCCCGGCCACATCATCGTCCCCGATTCGGCCAAGGAGAAGCCCCAGCAGGGCAAGGTGATCGCCGCCGGCAACGGCCGGTACAACGACGAAGGGGCACGCGTGCCCCTCGACGTCAAGGCGGGCGACCTCGTCCTGTTCGGCAAGTTCACCGGCCAGGAGGTCAGCCTCGATGGGGAGGACTACCTCGTCATGCGTGAGGACGATGTTCTCGCTGTGAGTGACGCCGGTCCCGCTCGCTGAGCGCGCTTTCAGCAGGTTTTGCACGGAGCACACGGTGGCCAAGAACATCACGTACGGCGAGCAATCGCGGCAAGCGCTTCTTCGCGGGGTCGACAGCCTCGCCAATGCAGTCAAAGTGACGCTCGGCCCGAAGGGCCGCAACGTCATCCTCGGCAAGTCGTTCGGCGCGCCGACCATCACCAAGGACGGCGTATCGGTCGCGCGCGAAATCGACCTCACGGACCCGCTCGAGAACCTGGGCGCGCAGATGGTGAAGGAGGTCGCGAGCAAGACCTCCGACATGGCGGGTGACGGGACGACGACTGCGACGCTGCTCGCGCAGGCCATTTTTCGCGAAGGCGTCCGGAACGTCGCCGCCGGGGCGAGCCCGAGCGGCATCAAGCGCGGCATCGACACCGCCGTCGCGGCCATCGTTGCGTCGCTGGGGGCACAGTCGAAGCCGGTGAGCGGCGACATGATCGCGCAGGTCGGCGCCATCTCGGCGAACCACGACGAGACCATCGGCCGGATCATCGCCGAAGCCATGGCCAAGGTCGGCAAGGACGGCGTCATCACCGTCGAAGAAGCGAAGAGCGTGGAGACCTCCCTCGAGGTGGTCGAAGGGCTGCAGTTCGACCGTGGCTACCTCTCGCCGTACTTCGTGACTGATCCGGATCGCATGGAGGTCGCGCTCGAAGAGCCAGCGATCCTGATCCACGAGAAGAAGCTCAGCTCGATGAAGGACCTGCTGCCGATCCTCGAGCAGATTGCCAAGCAGGGCCGGCCCCTGCTGATCATCGCCGAAGACGTAGATGGCGAGGCGCTGGCGACGCTGGTTGTGAACAAGCTGCGGGGAACGCTCCAGGCGGCGGCGGTGAAGGCGCCCGGCTACGGCGACCGCCGCAAGGCCATGCTCGAGGACATCGCGACGATCACCGGCGGCCGCGCGCTCACGGAGGACCTCGGCATCAGGCTCGAGAACCTGAAGGTCGAGGATCTCGGGCGCGCGAAGAAGGTGACCATCGGCAAGGACCACACGATCATCATCGAAGGCGCGGGGACGAGCGAGGCCATCCAGGGCCGGATCCGGCAGCTGCGCACCCAGATCGAAGCCGCGGCCTCGGACTACGACCGCGAGAAGCTGCAGGAGCGCCTGGCGAAGATGGTCGGCGGCGTGGCCATCATCAAGGTGGGTGCGGCCACGGAATCCGAGATGAAGGAGAAGAAGGCGCGGGTCGAGGATGCGATGCACGCCACGAAGGCGGCGGTCGAGGAGGGCGTCGTGCCGGGCGGCGGTGTCGCCCTGCTTCGCGCGGCGGCGGCGCTCGCCGATCTCGAGCTCAACGGCGACGAGCAGGTGGGCGCGCAGATCATCGGCCGGGCGATCGAAGCACCGCTGCGCTGGATCGCCACCAACGCCGGGCACGAAGGGTCGATCGTCGTCGCGCGGGTGAAGGCGATGCAGGACGGCACGGGCTTCAATGCCCAAACCGAGATCTACGAGGATCTCGTGGCGGCTGGCGTCATCGACCCGACCAAGGTGGTCCGCTCGGCGTTGCAGAATGCCGCCTCTATAGCATCGCTGCTGCTGACGACTGAAGCGGTCGTCTCACACACGTCTGACGACGCCGCTGAACCTGCGCGGCCGGCGGGCGGCGGCTTCGGAGGGTTCTGACGTGATCCCGACGACCGGTATGCAAACACGGCGATCCAAGGCCGGCCCGTATCGACTCCTCTACGAGTATCTGGAGAAGCGATACGCCGACACCGTCGTCCTCACACTCCAGCAGGTCCAGGATCTCCTGGGCTTCACGTTGCCGGACCTCGCCCACACTGACGCGGCCTGGTGGTCCAACACCGGGGGAGGCACCCCCGACGCCCTCTGGTCGGACGCCTGGACGCTGGCCAACCGAACAGCCCGGCCAAATCTGCCGGCGAGGACCGTCACCTTCGAACGCGTCTCCTGAGTTGCTGGCGGCTCCTCGCTGACGGGCTCCCCGACGGAGCCCATACTCACTGCGTCCATCGAATACCCTGTAAATTGGGCTTGTGGACAGGGCACCGGCGTCCCATCCTGGCGGGGATTCGGTCGGGAGAGGACGAAGATGAGCAAGATGAAGCGCGCAAAACCGCTTCCCAACGCGGCTGCGATCGATTGGGCCGGAGTTCGCCTACAGCGCGTCGACCACGCGCCGGGTGCCACGATCTTCAATCAGGGCGAGGCCGCTGACAGCGTCATGTACGTCTCGAAGGGCTCGGTTCGGCTGTCGGTGCTGTCGCATGCCGGGAAAGAGGCGGTCATCGCTGTATTGGACGAGAACCACTTCTTCGGGGAGGGATGTCTCGTCGGTCAGCCGCGCCGGATGGCGACGGCGTCCGCCATAACTCCCTGTGCGATCGTCGTGGTAGAGAAGCCAGCCATGGTGCAGCACCTCCACGCGCACCCAGCATTCGCGGACCGTTTCCTGACGCATATGCTCACACGGAACATCCGCATTGAAGAAGACCTCATCGACCACCTCTTCAACTCGAGTGAGAAACGGCTCGCGCGAACGCTCGTGCTGCTGGCACGTTACGGGGAGCCGGACGTGTCGCACCGCACCCTGCCGAGACTGTCCCAAGAAACCTTGGCCGAGATGGTAGGAACCACGCGCTCACGCGTGAACTTCTTCATGAACAAGTTCCGCCGGCTGGGCTTCATCGAGTATAACGGCGGCCTGAAGATCAACAATTCACTCCTGAGCGTCGTGCTGCGGGATTGAACGGCGCCGCAACCATTCCCCGGGAACACGCAGGCCGCTGCATTGTGGCGCTGGGCTGCCCAGTGGCCGGGGGTGATGGACCCCTTAATAGAGAAGGGATCAGCACCGCATTCGCAACGAGCCGGCCTGGTGTTCGCACTGGGCGAAGCCGTGGAGGACGGGCGTACTGCAGCGCGGGGATGGCGGCCGCTACGACGACAACCTCGCCGACGCCGCCATGACCGGGGACGGCAGCGACCAGTCGCAGCGATGGCCAGCGTGATGCAGGCTGATGGCGCGACCCTCAGTGCTGGCACTGTTTCTCATCCCGGACTGAGCCTAACGCATGACTTCGCCGGCCACCGTTCTCTCCTGCACACTCGTCGCGGAGCAACGGGTCTGCGTTCGGAAGAGCTCAGCATTGATGCAGCTCGATATGGTGTTCCAGCGCGAGTCGGGACTGCTCTGAGTTTAGTCGTGCCTCCTCGACCGTCTCGCGAAAGCACGAGGACTCGCCCTTGGAGGAGGTGCCGATTCGCTCGTGCAGCTTCGAAACGGCGGCAGCGAACGCATTCGTCGCTCATAGGCTGCTACTAAGCGTTGCTTCTCGGCACAGACACTCGAACTGGCGATGGCGTCGTTCATTGCTCCGCCGATTCCTCAGGGGTGAGGGGTGAGCGCGACCGCTGGCCCGGCAAACTCCGACTCAGCGTCCTTCTTCGCGTATGACTCGGGCCGGGCCTTGACACCCTCGCGCTGTGCGTACACCCGAGTGAACTCGGCACCGAGCAGGAGAATCTGGCAGGAGTAGTACACCCACAGCAGGAGGATCATCACCGATCCCGCGGCGCCATAGCTGGACGCCACGCTACTCTGGCCGAGATACAGGCCAATCAGCTGCTGACCGATGGTGAACAGGACCGCGGTGACGAATGCGCCGGTCGTGACGTCGCGCCAGCGGAGCCGCACGTCCGGCAGGAAGCGGTAGAGGAGGGCGAACAGCGCGGTGGTCACCACGAGCGACACGAGCACGTTGACGCCGTTCCATGCGAGCGGAATGCTCGGCGATCGGTGGGCGAGCCACGCATTCAACGCGGCCAAGGCCGCCGTGACCGCGAGGGAGACCATCAGTAGAAAGCCGATCGCCACCACCAAGCCGAACGAGCGCAGGCGATCCATTACAAAACCGCGGAGGTTCGCACGCGGGTTGGGTGTGACGCGCCAGATTGTGTTCAGTGCCGCCTGGAGTTCGAGAAAGGCGCCCGTGGCGGCGACGACGAACGTGATGCTGCCCAAGGCGGTAGCGAGGATCCCTGCGCGTCGATGACTGGCCCCCTCGAGCAGACTCTGCACGGCGCGCGCCCCCTCAGGGCCGACCAGGTGGTCGAGTTGTCCCACGATCTCCCCGCGAACGGCGTCGGCGCCGAACACGATGCCCGCAATAGCGGTGGCGACGAGCAGGATAGGCGCGAGCGCAAAGAGCGTGTAGAAGGCGAGTGACGCGCCGAGCCGAAGGGCATCGTCGTCCCACCAGGCCCTCAACGCGGTTCCGAACATCGGTAGGATCGCTGGCGCACCTGTGAACATCACACCTCCGGGCCATGAGGACGGGCCGTCCGTCCCCTGCGTACGAGTGTGCGCCGCCCCGTCTGCAAGGGCTGTTCGATTGTGGACTTCGCCCAACAGGGCGTGCGCCGTAGCGCTCCGTGCCGCACTGCCTGACGTGCGGATCGTGATGGGGCGCTGGACCCGCCGGCACTCGCCGACGAGAGCCGCACGTGTTGCGGGAAGCGGGCGCCATTCTCGTGGCCTCGACGCTAGCGGTCCCGGACACGCGTGGGCTAGAGCACGGCGCTCGTCGCCACAGGGAGCCGTGGCAAGTCCACGGTGAAGACGCATCCCGACTCCGTCAGGTTCCGCGCCGAGATCCGGCCATTGTTCGCTTCGACGCCCCATCGGCTGAACGCGAGACCAAGACCCATGCCGGTGCGATCGGCGCTGCGCTGCTCGAATGGGCGGAACAACTCGTCCACGTTGCCCACCGGGAGCCCCAGGCACTCATCGTGAACCTCGATGAGCACGCGGTCCGCGCTGGCGGACACGCGCAGCGTGACGGTGGTGCGGGGCTGGGTGAACTTAAAGGCGTTCTGGAGCAGGTTGCCCACTGCCGCGGCGAGCACCTGCCGATCCGCCTCGATGGCCACGTCCGCTTCGATAGGCAACACGATGAGCCTGATGCCGCGCGCGTTCGCCTCCAAGGTGGCGGCGGGCGCCAGCTCTTCGATGAATTCGGAAACGGATAGGTGCTCGAGGTTTTGAACGGCCTGCGTGAGTCGAACCTCGGCGAGCGACCGACCAACGAGCGCGCGAAGTCCAGTGAGGCTGCGTTGCAGCACGGCCCCGGTGCTCCCGGCGATGCCGACGTTCCCTGTCTTGAGCACCTCGAACGCGACGATCGAGGTGTTGATCAAGTTTCGGAGTTCATGCGCGAAGTACCCGAGCCGCTCGCTCCCGCGGGCCGTCTCACTTTCAAGTGTTGACTGGTTGCGTTCGCGTCCGTACTCGGTGACCGCTCCCGCGATCGCTTCGTCAAGGCAGCGATTCAGTACGCGAAAGTCGTCCGTGCTGATGGGCGCGTCCGTTTGCACCGCCAGCTCGGTGATGGCCTGACAGACGTCCCCATAATCGTGGACCACTTGCGAGACGGTGAAGCCCTTGAGCAGAAGGTCGTGACCATGCTGGAGCGCGGTCCAGCCAATCTCAGGGCTCGAGCTCAGACCGAGGCGCAAGGCGGTGACCAGTTGATCCAGGAACACCGGCACCCCGTGGTCGATCTCGCGGTCTGTGGGCGGCGGTATCGATCGCGAGGCAACCTTCGCCCGGCAGCGCCTGATGATCTCGGTGCGGTTGACGGCGATGAATTCATGCAGCATGGAGATCTCCAAGCGCCGATGGTATCGCCAGGGTTGAGCTTGCGGTTGTCCTGAATTGCACAACTCATCTAGCGCCGGGGGCGGAAGACCACACCGCTCCAGGACGTTCGCGCGGACTCGCGTGCTGGCGCCGCTACAGGATCAGCTGCCTGGTCAGGACCTTTCGAGGAGTTCTCGGCGGGCGTGCCGTCGCACTCAGGCCTTCCGGGCTGCCTTCGGGACGGGTGGCTGCACCCGGCCGTTGCTGTCCTGTTTGGCTTTTGCCACGGCCATGCTGCCAAGCTTCGCGGCGTCTCTCTGCTTCTGGTCGCGCTGTTTCGCCTTGAGTGATTTGTCGCCCATACGCCAATCATGGCGCACGGCCAGCGGCGGCGCTTGTCACGAATTGAACAACGGCCCTCCGAACCACACCCAACGACTGACCACGAGGACCGGTGGAAATGCTTTCGCGTCAGCGCCTCCGCTGGGCGAGAGCCCGTCTCATCGATGTTCTTAAACGCACAGACGCCGGGGCGTCGCTGCCCCACACTGGGGAGCGCCAGCGGATGCTCCGCGGGCTACCAGAGTGACCACATGGACACCAATACCCTGCTCATAATTGTTCTCCTCGTACTGCTCCTGGGCGGCGGCGGCTTCTATTACGGCCGGCGTCGCGCATGAGTGGCCCTCGACGCCCGGGACGTCGCGCGGCGCAGAGCGCCAGCGTGTGGCGCAGCAACCGCATGATCGAACGCCAGGTGGCTCGAATCGTGGCAGATCGGGCCGCTGATGCGGCGGCCGAGCCGGTTCGGCCTGCGGCCGCCCAGCCAGCGCCGATGGTGGTCGCCGCCCGCCGCGCTGGCCTTCTGAACTCGCGGCACATCGTCCCCGCCCCCGAAGCACCGCTCGGCCGAGAGAACGGCGGTCCGTGGATCGTGTGACGGGTCGGGGGCGCCATCGGCGCCGCACGCGGTCCTGCTTCGGCGCCCTGCCAGCCTGCCCGGTTTGGCGTCCGCATGAGCAAGGCTTGAGGGACGCGGGACCGCCGGCTGACGCGCGATGAAGAGAAGCGGCTGCTTGACGGGCCGAGCCAGCAGATGAACGTCGGCGAGCACCAGCTCGCCTGGCCAACTGCTGCAAGAACGCATCATCGGCGCGATCGAACTCGTCTGGCGGCGTGGCGAGACGCCGCTCATCCAGAACCGCCGCGTGAACTGTGAGGACCGCCAGGATTGGACGCGTTCGCGTTCAGCTCGGAGACTGGCAGCGGCCAGCGCAACATCGGAGCGCCCGCACAGGCCAAACGGTATGCGGCGTTCTGGCCGTGAAGTGCGCCTCGGGCAGCATGGCAGTCCGCTTGCTTCAGCCTGCGCAGGATGACGGACTTTGACCGCCGCGCGGCGCTCCTCGCGCGAGTCGATACCCTCGAACGGCATGCCGCTACTCTCGCGGAGGCGTTCAAGGACGCCGCGACGAGCACCGAGGCACGCTCCTTGAGAGACACGCTCCGGCGGACACGGGCCTTCCTCGAAGATGCGGCGCCGGGGCCTGGGCTGGATGACGTCCAGCATGTGATCGACTCGGCCAGCCTGCTGCTGGACTCACTCGGGCGGTCCAGATAGCCGATTAGTCGTCTGAACCCGCGCCGTTCGTGTAGGTCGACAGGTCGATCGCCGCGCTCACGAACTCGGTGCCACTGTCCCAGTACATGCGTTGCCGTCGCCCGCGCTCGAAGCCAGCCGCTCGAGGGTGGCCGCCACGCCCTGCCCCGTCATCGCGCGGCGCAGTCGATGGCCAGACACTCGCGGTCAGCGACGAGGCGTATCGGCTGGCTGGTCAGCCGAAGGAGCTCATCGTCTTTCCTGATGCTAGCCACATCGACCTGTACGACCGCGCAGGCCGGCTTCCGTTCGAGAAGCTGACCGCCTTTTCCAGACGCACCTCCCGGCGCGCGGACGCGGCGGCCGTCGGCGTCGGGACATCGCGCTGGGGGAGGTTCTCCAAACCTCCGCCCTTCTCGACATCGCCAACAATCAACGCATTCTGGATCAGCGGTTTACGGCAGCGGCCGCGGCGAGAGACCGCGGATTGTGGTCCACCGTAGTCCAAATTGGAAGGCGTCGGCTTGCGCAGCCAAGGCACCGACGATCGAATTTGCACTGGAAAATTGGAGGCGCCGCCCGGATTTGAACCGGGGATGGAGGTTTTGCAGATTTTGCGGGGTCGAGCATCGTGTTGGCTCGTGCTGGTCTTTGGTCGGTCCAGCTCCCCCGTTTCGCCTGGTGTTCGGGCCGTATTGGACTACGTCTGGACTACCACGGCGCCTTAAAGAACGCCCAGCCCTCCTGCCGCTGGTCGTCACTTGGAGCGATTCAAGCAAGTTCTCCTCTATCCGGATGGCATGGATCTGTCACTTGCCCGGCTGCGGCAGGGGCGCAGGGGCGCAGACATACGATGTCCGCGGAGCCGGCGTTACGGCGCGCCTTTACGCCTCACGATTTCCGCGGCGACGTCGCCGACCGGGGCAAGCCAGATGCCGCTCGACGGGTCCTTCGCGTAGGCGAGGAGCTCGTCGAGCATCGCCATGCGCGTCGTCTGACCACCGCCGGCGCCGATGTCGTGTCCGGCGAGCACGAGCCAGGCGCCGCGAGTGCGGGCCTCGTCCAGCCGCGGACGAATCTCGGCGAAGTCGCGGTCGTCCATCTCGACGCCCAGGGTCTGCGCCAGATCGACGAACGCGGGATCGTTGGACGACTCGTCGCGCCAGCCACGTCCAGCGAGAAAGAGGTCGGCCACGACCGGCACGTAGCTCTGCGTGCCTGGCCCGCGCCCGACGAAGGTCTGCCCGCAGGGATATGCGAAGGTCCGCGGCGTGACGCCCAGCAGCGTCGCGATGCGGCGGTTGGCCTCGATCAGCTCGTCGCGCATGCGCGGGATCGAGTGTTCCTCGAGCGCTTTCTGCCGCGAGAACGCAAAATTGCCACTGCACGAATGGGTCAGGGAGTGGTTGCCTATCTCGTGCCCCGCGGCGACGGCGCGCTTCCAGCCATCGAGATGAGGCTCGATGGCCGACGGCACGACGAAGAGCGTGACCCTTGCGCCGTGTCGCGCGAAGACTGGCAGGCCCTCATTCACCTGGCTCACGCGCCCGTCATCGAAGCTGAGGCTGAGCGCCATCCGCGCGCCACCCGGCCACGCCGGCGTGGTCCGGGCGCGAATCAGGGCGTCCGGACGGACGGGCAGCGCTGCCGCGGCGATGAGAACCAGACCGGTGGTGACGCGTCGCATACGCACCTCGCGGCGCCCATCTTCGCACGACCGGGGACAGGTCCCCGCACCTGCCCGCGGTTGCTGTCCCGGGCACGCAACCCCTGAAATTTGGACTTCGCGTGGTCAGCGGCTTGACACGCCCGAGGAATGCCAGGTCGCACTAGACGCTATTGCTGCGCCGCCGACTTCGCCTGAGTGAGCGACTGATCGAGCGCACCCCTGTCCAGGAACCGTCCCGCACTGATCACGGCCCGAACGCGGCGCACGTTGGCGATGTCTTCGAGCGGATTCGCGTCTAGCAGGACGAGATCAGCCGATTTGCCAGCGGCGACGGTCCCGAGCGTCGATTCGTGACCAAGGTAGCGTGCTGGATTAACCGTGGCCGTCTGCAGCGCTGCTAATGGGGTCATGCCTCCCGCGACCATCAAGACCAACTCGTCGTGTACACAGAAGCCGGCGATCATCGCATCGCATCCCGCGAGTATGCCGACACCGGCGGCAGCCATGTCGCGCGTCACGACCTTGGCGACTTCCGCCAGATTCTTCAGGATCCCAACGACTTCAGGTCGCTTGGCGAAGAAGCTTTGGTTGCCCGCGTGCATCTCAAGAAACGTCTTGTTCGCGTAAGCCAGCTGGTCGCGGGGGATGGATGACGCAGGCGTCCCAATCACAACGAGCTCGGTCAAGGCAAGGAGTGTTGGCGTTTGCCACACGCGCCGGCGTGCAAGCATCTCGAAGAAGGGCCGGCATGCATCAGGGCGGTATTGGGGCCCTCCTGAACACGCCTTCCACACTCTGCCATCTTCGGACAAGTGCTCAATCGTCACCATGCCGGCGTCAACGCCCTCCTGGATGGTCACTTTCAACGGTACGTGTCCAGCGACCGGCAGCTGCTGCCGCCGTGCCTCATCGGCAATCGCAAGGAACACGTCCCGCGGCGTGAAGTTGTGCACCTTGATCAAGTCGACACCGCGGCGCTTGAGGAGCTGAACCGCAGCCCGGCCCTCATCGGGGTTGCGGACTCGCATCCTGAGTGGCCAATCACCAGGCGCATCGTCGAGGATCGGTCCCGCAGCGATGATCCGAGGCCCGAGTGTGCGGCCGGAGGCCGTGGCTTCTCTGATGTCGAGAATGAAGTCCAGGTCGGCCCCCATATCGCGGATACCGGTCACGCCGTTGGCGATGTACAACGGCAGCCACGCCTTCTCGTTCCCCTGGATGTGCGCGTGCATGTCCCAGAGACCTGGGATGAGGAACTTGCCTCGGCCGTCCACAACTCGCGCCCCTTGGGGGGCAGCCCCATCTTGTGCGACGCTCGCGATCGTCTGGCCGCGGATCGTGACCGTGCTGTTCGGCGTGATCGTGCCAGTACCAACGTCAACGACATTGACGCCGGTGATAGCCAGCGTGCGCGGCTGTGTCGTGACGACGACACTAGCGCTGAGTATCGCTGCCGAGAGAAGTAGGCAACCAACGGCTTCACGATTAAACATCTGATTCCTCGAGTCGCTCTGCCCGCCGGCGGCGAGCCGGGCACGCTCAAGTGTCCATATGCGCCTCCGGACCAGCAGGGCACACAATAACCCAGCCCAGCAGCGAGTGGCTGGCAGCACGGACGCTTCATGGGCTCGGTCCGAGAGCCGCGTTGACCGTCGGTTGGGTATGGCATATCGCGATCGTCGCCGGCGCGGCATTCGCGTGCAGCGTCTGCTGACCGATAACGGAAGCGGCTATCGCTCGACGCCGTTTGTGGCGGTCTGCCGCACCTGGGGGCGTGCGACATCGCCTCTCTTGGCCCTACACGCGCACCAACGGCAAAGCTGACCGCTTCATCCAGACGCTGCTTCGCGAGTGGGCCTACCGCCGGCATTTCACGAGTTCCACCCAGCGCACGGCCGCCCTCCTGCGGTACGTCCAGGGCCACAAGCACCGCCGGCCCATGCGAGTCTCGGCCGCCGATCCCCCTGGACGTTTTCGAGGGCTGTCTAGATGAACGACCTCTTGGACATTCACAACTAGCGGCTGCAGCCCTCCCCAATCTGCGCAGACGCCTGAAGCGGTGGGACGCTTGGTGTTGGGCGGCCTCAGGAAGCAGGCCTTGATTGCCGCGGGCCTCTGGCTCGTCGACGAGAGGTCGGCTACCTGCCGATCGCTCGCCTCGATGTTACGCAGGCCTTCAGCTGATGACGCGCCGGCGCGAGCGGGCGTGGCCTTGCTCCACACCAATGAGGCTTCGAGGACCGGGACGACGTCGAAAGGTCATCGTGGCGGCCGTTCTCATCGGGGTGGACAAAATCGACCTGGCGCGAGTGTTGCCTCCTGCCGAGAAATGCGACGGTGGGGGTGGGGCTCGAGCGCCGACCGGGGTTCGACATCGTCGCCGAGTGCCTGCTCCGGGCCCGAGGCGGTCGTGGTGCTGCGCTGATGTCGGTCGACCGGCTGTTGCTCGACGTCCCGATGCGGCGTCTGGACCTTCGGCGAGCTGCGCGCACTTGGCCAGGGCTGGGTGCCGCCGGCGGTGTTCGTGACCGCCTACGACGCGTAGGCTTAACGCCTTCCACGTGGACGCGCTCGACTACGTCCTCAAGCCCTTCGACGAGTCACGCGTCGTCGCCGCCTTCAATCGCGCTCGATGCCGTATCACCCAGGGCCGCATCGCACACTGGGCGCGCAAGGTCTTGGCGTCGACGCCGGAGCGCGCGCTCCCGACCGAGGCGGAGGTCCTCGAAACCTCCTCCCCTGTATTGAAGGCGCTCGAGAAGGCTTCGACGTCGCCGTGAAGATCATTCCGTTCCTCGTCGGGATCCTGGCAGCCATCGGCATGTTCCGTGGCTCCGGCGCCATGGACCTCGTCACCGCCGCGCTCCGGCCGATTGCCACGGCCACCGGCTTTCCCGCGGAGCTCGTGCCGCTCGCGATCCTTCGATCGCTGACGGGAAGCGGCTCGTTGGCCTTCACCACCGATGTGGTGAAGACGGCGGGGCCTGACTCGCTCCTGGCGCGCACCGCGGCGACGATGTACGGCTCGTCAGAAACGACCTTCTACGTGCTTGCCGTGTATTTCGGTGCGGTTGGCATTCGCAAGACACGCCATGCCGTCCCTGCGGCCCTCGTCGGGGATATCGTCGCGGCCGCTGCTGCTGTCGCGATGTGCGCATGGATGTTCCGGTGATCCATCCGCTGATCCGGCCGGCTGGCGCGGTCGTTCAACGGGACGGACCGGCACCGCCGGCCTTCGCCTCGGCCTCGACATCCGCCTGCCAGGCCTCAAGCGCGGCGCGCATCTGCCGCGCGACGTCCGCATGACTCGCGATGACGTCGGTGCGCTCGCCGATGTCGCGCGACAGATCGAAGAGCATCGGCCGCGTCTGGTCGATCACCAGCTTCCAGTGGCCGTCGCGGACGGCGCTCTGGGCCCGCAGGAGGTCCACCCGCCAGAACAGGGTGCGTGGCCGCTCCGGGGCCGTGCCGGCGAGAATCGGAAAGAGATCGATGCCGTCGAGGCGCGCGTCCGGGGGAACCGGCGCCGCCGCCGCGGCGAGCATCGACGCCGTCAGGTCCATCGTGATGCCCACCTGGCCGCGAGACGCGTCCGGCCGGCAGGCGCTCGGGCCAGCGAATCAGCGCGGGCACGCGGATGCCGCCTTCCCAGACCGATCCCTTGCGGTGGAACAGCGGCGCCGCTGTGCGAGAGCCACTCGCCGCCGTTGTCGTTGGTGAAGATCGACGATCGTGTTGCGGCGCAGACCGCGCCGGTCGAGCGCCGCGCAGGATGCGCGCCGACGCCGCGCATCCACCCGCTCGACCATCGCGACGTAGTCGGCGCGCGTGCTGGTGTCGGGCGTCGAACGGCGCGAGGTGCCGGCCGCGGTCCCGCGCCGTCGACGGCTGGTCCGGCCGCTGGTAGGGCCAGTGCGGGGCGTTGTAGGCGACGTCGAGGAAGAACGGCCGGTCGCGATGCTGCTCGATGGACCGCACCGCCCGGTCGGTGATCAGGTCGGTCATGTAGCCCTCGACCTGCACGGGCTGCTCGTCCTCGAAGAGATCGGCATCGAGCGGCGCGTTGCGGCCGGCGTGTGCCGGTAGTAGTCGATGAAGCCGCTCTTGAAGCCGAAGAACTTGTCGAAGCCGTGGGCGCGCGGGCTGTACTCCGGCTTCCAGCCGAGGTGCCACTTGCCGACCAGCCCGGTCGCGTAGCCGGCGTTCTTCAGCAGCTGCGGCAACGACCGTCCGGTCACGGCGGCAGCCCCCGCTCCGCGTCCGCCGGCCCCCGGAGCCAAGCGGCGCCTCGATCGAAACGCGCTGCTGGTAGCGGCCGGTGATCAAGCCGGCGCGGGTCGGGGAGCAGGTCGCGCCGTTGGCGTAGAAGTCCGTCAGCTTGACGCCGTCGCGGGCGAGGCTGTCGATGTGCGGCGTCCTGATGTCCGGCGCGCCGTAGCCGCCGAAGTCGCCGTAGCCGGCATCGTCGGTCATGATCAGGACGATGTTCGGCCGGGCACTGCCCGACTGCGCGGCCGGCCGGGCCGCCGCGGCGGACAGCACGAGGATCAGCGTGAAGACGATGCGCATCCGAGACCTCCAGCGATCCCACTGTCGCTCGAATGACGGGCCGGCGCAGTCGGGTGCAGCGGTCCACGCCGCCACCCATGACCGTTGGGCCGCGGTCGCGAACGGTGTCGTCGCTGCAGCGGCGCCGAGGAAGAACAGGGCGAACAGCCTCGCGATCGTCGGCCGAGGCGTGGGGTAGTCGATGAAGTCGGGCATGCGGTCCACGATGCGTGGCGGCGCGCTGAAAAGTCCCGAAGCCGTCCTGAAATGGCCTGAATCGGCCTGAATTGATATAGTGACGCCCGGATCTTTCGTGACACGACAAGGCGAGCGCGCGCTGCGCGTCGGCGACTGGTGTGTGCGCCCCGCCTCGGGGCAGATCTCGCGCGGCGACGAGACCGTGCGGCTCGAGGCGCGAACGATGCGCCTGCTGGTGTGCCTGGCGGAACGCGCCGGCGAGATCGTCAGCATCGACGAATTGCTCGATCGGGCCTGGTCGGGCGTGACCGTGGCGCCGGACTCCGTCTACCAGGCCGTCGCCTCGCTGCGCCGGCTCCTCGGAGACGACCCGAAACAGCCCACCTACATTGCGACCGTGCCGCGTCTCGGGTACCAGCTCGTGGCGCCCGTCGAGCCGTGGGACGATTCAACCGCCCGCCTCGAGTCCCCGCCATCCCGATCCCGTTACCCGATCTATCTCCTCGCCAGCCTCGCCGTTGCGCTGGTCGCGGCGCTCCTGCTGAGCGTCTGGATCGCGCGTGACGGATCGAAGCACAGCGAAGCCGCTGCGCGGACTGCCGGATCGCCGATCGCGATCGCCGTGATGCCGTTTCTCGACCTGACCGATGCCATGACGCACGAGATCTTCGTCGACGGCATGACGGAGGAGCTGGTCGACAAACTAAGCAGGATCCCCGGCATTCGCGTGCCGCCCGCCCGAACGTCGCTCTCGTTCAAGGGCAAGGGCGCGGCCATTCGCGACGTCGCCGCCGCCCTTGGGACGACGTACGTGCTCGACGGAAGCGTCCGCCAGTCGGGCAAGGCCCTGCGGGTCGCGGCGCGGCTCGTTCGAGCGGAGACCGGATTCGTGGTCTGGTCCGAAACCTACGACCGTTCGTCTGCCGATCTCGTCGCCATCCAGGACGAGATCGCCACTGAAGTGGCCCGCTCGCTCAACCTCCAATCCATCCGCGCCACGCCGCCGTAAGACCCGCGGAATGGATTCGCATCTCTTCAAAACCAAATCAATCGAACAGCTGATCACCGACGTCGAGCGTGGAGAGCGGTACAAGGGCGAGTTCATGCTCGTCGACCGGCGCTACTGCTACCCGCTGACGGTCACCGACTTCGCCAGTCGGTATCTGATTGCCTGTGAAGCGCTGGGGACGACGGCGGAGCTCTTCGCCTCGGTAGTCTTCAGGCCGGTCTTGCCACCCGTGCGATCGGTGCGGGCCCGAGTGACCCACTCGCGCAGCGCGGCCTCGGTCAAATCCAGGTCGCGGGCGACGCTCCCGACGGTCTTACCTTCGTCGAGCCACCAGCCGGAGCCTGCGGCCGTAAGTGAGCCGCCAGCTCGACCATCTGAAAGCGGCGGGAACTGCAGGCCTCGGTGAGCAAGGCGACCTCATAGCACACCGGTGAGCACGCGTCTCGCGTCGCCACCGTCTCGCCCTCGTTGCCGCCGTGTCGGGCCTGCGTTCGTGCATGGACCCGGCCCGGCGGCTGTTCGTTGTGAGCCGCCTCTACGCGTCGGGGGCTGTGCGCGCAGAGACCAGACGATGAGCCGAGCCCGCCGGAGAGGAGGCCGAGCATCATGAGTGTGGCAACGGCCGTCGACCACGGGTCCCCACCGATCGGCTCAGCTGGGCCTCACGACTCGTCGACGACGTGCCGCCCCTTCGGGGTGGCATGTCCATCTGCGGCTTCGTCGTAGCCCTTGTTATGGCGCGACGTCTTCCCTTCGCGCTCGAGCCGTTGATCCCGATCGTTCGACTTCCGAATGCGGTCGTGTTCGGCTTGGGTGTCCGACGACGGAATTGGCACCACCACCTGGATCTCTTTGCGCTTCTGTTTCGGCATGCAGCACTCCGGAAGCCAGCATACTCCTCGATCTGAGGCCGGGGGGGCGAGCTGCCTGGGCAGGCTTTCTGTTCGACGTGGTGCACCACGTCCATTGCAGCTCCTCTGCCTTGTGTACGTTCAATGGCGAACATCCCCCGTCGAGGCATTGGGGTACGGTCGTGACAGCCGCCGGAAGTGGAGGGACGAGAACATGGAAAGCGCACTGGAGCGCCGTCACACCGCCGCTGAAGCCGTGCGCCAGCAGCACGAACTTGAGCGCCAGGCCGCTGAGAATGCCCGCAATACCGCCGAGCAGTCGCGAGTGTCAGCAGAAGCCGGACGTCGTGCCACGACTTCCTGGCACAGTCCCTCCAGATCGATGGCCTTTCGTGTGAGTGTACTCGAGGCCCAGGCGGCGCACGCGGGCGCGTCGGTAAAGTTCGCGTCGAGCGGCGACCTGACGGGCGAATGGGACCACGACCGACTGGCGCAGGTGCTGTCGAATCTCATCGGCAACGCGATTCAGCACGGCGACGGCGGCGACGTTCTCCTCGAGGCGCGGGAATCCGGCCCTGACGTCGTGGTGACTGTCCACAACCGAGGCGTCCCAATCCCCCCGGAGTCGCACGAAGCGATCTTCGAGCCGCTCGTACGGCGCGCACCTCGCGCGACCGGCGACGCGAATGGCATCGGGCTCGGCCTCTTTATCGCCCGAACCATCGTCGCCAGCCACGAAGGACGGCTTTCCGTGACCTCGTCCCAGACTGACGGCACGACGATGACGGTTCGCCTGCCTCGAAAGCCGGCACCAGCGGCTTAGCGTCACAGCCCGACTGCCGCAGGCTCACCTTCGTAGTGGACCAGAAATCCATGGTCCCTCAGCTACGTTCATCACGTAGGCGAGGATGCGCTGACCCGAGGGCGGAGGTTCTCTAAACCTCTGCCCCTCGTAGTCATCGATTCGGCAAGTCTCAGCGAGTCTGCGACTTGCGCCGACGAGTCACTGACAGAGGGTGGTAATTCGAGACAGCTTACGCGCGGCAGATTGTGCCGCGCACGAACAAACGATTGAATTTCCGCGGGAAATTGGAGGCGCCGCCCGGATTTGAACCGGGGATGGAGGTTTTGCAGACCTACCCAGTGGCGAAACGCTGCCTGCCCGATCTCGTGGAAATCCGCATTTGTCTGAACAATTCGATGAGTTTCGCCGTTACGACCCTTTCGCCCAATCACGAGGTTTTGGCTCGCCGCAGGGACAGCAAAGGGACAATTGGGGACAGGCGAGAGGCGTGTCCGAGTTGCTCCTGCGCGATCTTCGCTGGCCCCCGAAGGTCGTTCAGCAGAGACGAATGGATGTGGCGGAACTGATGCCACGTCAGTCGTCCTAGTCCGACCTGCGAAGCGGCGGGCTGCAGGACTCGCTGCAGCCTGCGGCTGCGGCTCGCGGCGGCAAATCCCGCCGGGGCGGCCATCGCTTCGCTCGGCCGGGCTTCGGCCAATCCGTACTTCGTTTCTCGGCGGCTCGTCCACGGTCTCGAGCTTGGCCTGAAGCGCAGATCGATCGTCGGGTCACGATCGATAATGAACATCCGAATCGGGCCTCACGACCGACGTCCGACGAAAGGGGGACCTATGCGACTGCTTTCTGCAGCGGCTACGTGTGTGTTCGTCCTCGCTCTTGGGGGTGGAGGGTGTTCGCAAGCGGGGCCGCCCGAGTTCGGCAAGGCCGACGTCGACAACATCAACAAGATGCTCCAGGAATACGCCGCGGCGTACAACGCAAAGGACGCGCTGAAGGTCTCGCAGATGTTCACCGGCGCCGCGGTGGTGATGCCCCCCAACGCGTCGACGGTCCGAGGGCAGGAGAACGTCCGCGACTACTACGTGAAGCGGTTCAATCAGGGGGCGTCGAGCCTGTCGCTCGAGGCAGCGGACGTCGGCGGCCACGGTTCGCTGGCGTTTATCAGCGGCACCTACCGGCTCAACCTCGCGCCTCCGGGCGGCGAAGTGCGCCGCGACCGCGGAAAGTTTCTCTTCATCCTGCGGCACGTCAGGGATCGGTGGATGCTCGAGCACCTGATGTTCAGCAGCGACTTCGAGGCGCCGCATCCAACCTGAGCGGGTTCGGCTCTACGAGCACGGTGCCCATCGTGGAACGAGGCGGCGCCCGCCGACCGACAGCCCGGCAGCTTGTGTGCTTCCTGACGAGGGGGTAACACTTCATTCCGGACACATGGGTGACACTCTGGCCCCCAAAGCGAAGGAGGGGGCATGCCCTGGAAGGAGTGTCACGTGGTCGACGAGCGGCTCCGGTTCATCGCCCGTCTGCGCGACGGCGAGCAGATGGCCCGCCTCTGCGCCGAGTTCGGGATCTCGCGGAAGACCGGCTACAAGATTCGGGACCGCTACGAGCGGTGTGGGCTGGAGGCGCTGACCGATCGGAAGCGGCGGCCGTATCGGCAAGCGAATCAGCTGCCGCCGCTGCTCGAGCGGGAGATCGTGCGGATCAAGCGGGACTTCCCGAGCTGGGGCGCCCCGAAGATTCGGGAGCGGCTACGCCGGCGGATCGCCGGTGTACGCTGCCCCGCGATCAGCACGGTGCACGCGGTGCTCGATCGCCACGGCCTCGTGACGCGCCGCCGGCGGCGGCGCTATCGGGCCGAAGGGCACGGCCCTGTCGTGGCCGACGCAGCCCAATGACTTGTGGTGTGCGGACTACAAGGGCGAATTCATGCTCGCCAATCGGCGCTACTGCTACCCGCTCACCATCACCGACTTCGCCACGCGCTACCTGATCGCCTGCGACGCGCTCTCGACGACGCAGGAGATCTACGCCTTCACGGCCTTCGAGCGGGCGTTTCAGGACTTTGGCGTGCCGCGGGCGCTGCGCACGGATAACGGCGTGCCGTTCGCCTCGCCCAACGCGCTCTATGGGCTCAGCCGGCTGTCGGTGTGGTGGCTCCGCCTCGGCATCACGCTCGAGCGGATTCGGCCTGGTCATCCCGAGCAGAACGGCCGCCACGAGCGCATGCACCTGACGCTCAAGCAGGAAGCCACCAAGCCCGCGGTGGCCAATGTGCTGCAGCAGCAAGCCCGCTTCGATGCCTTCCAGACCTGCTACAACCGCGAGCGGCCGCACCAAGCACTCGGCATGAAGGTGCCCGGCGAGCTCTACACGCCGTCACCGCGCGCCGTACCGTGGGCTGCCGACGCTCGACTATCCCTTCCACGATTGGACGGCCACCGTGACCAACTGCGGCCGGATCTGTTACAAGCGGCGGAAGGTGAATCTGAGCCAGGTCTTCGCGGGGCAGGAGGTCGGCGTCCGGCAGGTCCAGGAGCGCGTCTGGCTCGTGACCTTCATGCACTACGACCTGGGCTACTTCGACGACGAGACCTGTCGGCTGGAGCCGATCGAGAATCCCTTCGGCCCGAAAGTGTTACCTATGTGTCCGGAATAAACCGTCACCCATGTGACCGGAATGGACCTCTGGAAATTGGAGGCGCCGCCCGGATTTGAACCGGGGATGGAGGTTTTGCAGATTCAACGGGGTCAGGCATCGTGCTGCATCGTGCTGGTCTTTGGTCGCTCCAGCTCCCCCGTCTTGCCTCGTCTTTGGGCGCTATTGGACTACGTCTGGACTACGATCCCTTTCGCAAACACTTGATCCGGAGCGTCGGCTGAGGGTCGGCCATGCTAATCCGCGACGGCCTTTCGCGGCCGCCCGCCGAGACGTCCATTGGCCCGTGATGTTGCGGCCTTGCGATCACTGGTGCGGCTACCGACCAGAGCGGCAGCCGTCACCAGGTTGATCCTGGGGTGCGTCCGACGCCGCGCCGGAACTGAGACTTTCGCCACCCGCACCTCCGCGCGCGGCTGCTCGTCGGGATGGGCCTCCAGATACGCGCCGAGCGTTCGCACGATCGCCGTCGCCGCTTTGCCGCGCGTAGCGCCCTGCGCATACACCGGCAAGCCGGCAACGTACGCACTGTACGCGCCCGACTCCTCCCGCTCGAACACAATCGGATAGTGCGTGGCCATCATTCAACTCCCGCATCCCGCAGGATGCGATTCCCAAGCCGACCGGCATCGTGCCCATGTACCGTGACCCAGACTTCCTTGCCGCTCTCCGGATGAACGAAGAGCAGGTGGCTGCCTTTGACCGGCCCGCACGGCGCGCAACTCCGGCACCTTGTCACCACCGGCTCCCCCAGTCAGCAGATTGCAAAGGCGGTCGCATGGCTCACACAGAACTTCGTCCAGGCGCTCAAGGGAGACGACTTGGCGGATCGCGCGCACATGAGCCCTTCTACTTTCCGACAGCATTTCCGCGCGCTCACGGGCGTGAGCCCATTGCAGTACCAGAAGCAGCTGCGGCTGCAGGAAGCGCGGTAATTGATGCTGAACGAGAACCCCGACGCGGGGAGCGCCGCCGTGCATGTCGGGTATGAGAGCGCCTCACACTTCAGCCGCGAGTGCAGCCGCCGGTTCAGGGCGCCGCCTCAGCGCGATATCACGCGCATGCGGCTGAACGTGAACGTCGTCGCGACGAAGACCAGTCCTGCAGCACCAGCATGATCAGTGACGCTCGCGATTGACACCGCTGCCGATTCGGCTCACGCGTCACGGATGAGCCAATTGCTGAAACCGTCCCGAACATACAGCCAAACCCTCAACCCGCCCTCTCTCCCCCTCCGACAGTCTGGCCCTTCTCGTTCGGGCCGAAGTGGACGCGGAGGACGCGCACGTCCTCGTTCTCGAACTCGACCTTGTAGTGCGCCGGGTCCACGACCGGCGGGTCCAGTTTTGAAACCGGAGCCGGACCCGCGGGCGGTCCTTTCAGATCAACCTCGAGAATGCGAATCGGATGGTCGCTGAGATCTTCGGCGATGTACGCGCCGCTCGCCGGGCCCCAGCGCACGTCCCCACGCTTGAATTCGATGGTCGTCGTCAGGTCGCCTGCCTTCCGTGTCATCACCCCCGCGTCCAGATAGATCAGGACGCGGTTGGTCGCGTGTCCGGTCCTCGCGATCGACGGCGTCCGCGGTTGGAGGGTCGCCACGAACACGCGCACCTGCGGCGCCTCGAGGCGCTGGGCCATGAACGCCGGCGCCGGCGGATTCTACGCGTACAGGCCGGACGGTAAGAGGAGGGCGAGCAGCCCGGCGGTCAGCATGATTCGCATATTGCTCATGGGGGACGTGTCCTGCGGGCAGCCGGCTACTGTGACGCCTATCTATTGCGCCCAACCAGCGATCGCGTCAGCGAAGGGGCAACTGGTGCCAGTTTGGAGCACTGCCCGTTGCCGCCGCCAACTCCATGGTCGGCCTGACGACTCAACAGCTCGTCGTCGAGCGCCTTGATGGTCATCTTGCCGACGATGTCGTCGGCCTGCTTCTGGTACAAAAATTGATGATCTTGCGTTTTTGCTTGTAAGCCAGCACGGCGGCGGCGGTGGACGCCCCGTAGGTTTTCGATTGGATCTCCGCCTCGTTGATCGTCGAGCCGTCAAGAAACATGATGACGCCCTGGATCTTCGCCACATGGTCGCCGCGGGCGCCGCGTAGCACATGCGCGGTGTCCTTGACGAGGCAGGCTTCCAAGGCGGGATCGCCCGCGAACGTCCGAGATCTCAGTGGCATGTTGCCTCTCCTTGCGCAGCGCCTGGGGCGAAACGGGTCGCCGCTAGCGCCGCGGGTCGGGGAAAATTGGACCCGTATGCAGCTGCTCGATATGCCCGCCCAAAAGTCGCTGGTCCGGCACGTTGACAAACGGAAACATGAGACAACGCTCCCTGGCGTGCTGCAGGCCCATCGCGTGACCGAACTCGTGAGCCATTGTTTGAACGCGGCCGGTAAACGTCGGTGGCTCGAGACCTATGAAGACGGTATTCAGTTTGTCTGACGTCTGTCGATTCACGCCGAGCAGGTTTACCTGCCGATGCTTGCCGCGGACACGCCATAGTAGATACACGATAAAGTCCGTTTGTGTGACCAGGTCCGGGAACACTTCCGCCACCTTCCGATCGATTTTATTCAGGACACTGAAATCCTCGATATTGATCGGATCGCCGAGGTCGGCAGGTACCTGGACTTCACGGAAAGCCCTGCCGCTGTCGATGTCGTTCAATTGAACGTTCGCCTGCGCATTGAACACCGGCTTCACGGAGTCGAGCAGAAAGCGCGGCTCGATCTTCCCCCTGACGGTCGTTCTGACCAGATCGGAAACGAATACGAAAGAGAATTTGCGTTCCAATGCAGGCTTGACGGACACGATGAGATCAAAATTGAACTGGATCTCGGTGTCGGCCCCGGGCACATCGGCGCCGTCCAGGATCGTGATTCCGGGGGCGGCACCCTTGAGCGTGCACTGAATCTTCCGATTGGGCGGCAGATCGAACGCGTTGACGAAGCGTGTGGGATCCGTTCCCGGAAGCGGTTGCTTGGTGTCGAAATCGCGAAAATTACCGATGAACGCGATGCCCTGGCGACTGAACGTCAGTTTGGCAGCAAGCGAACCGGTCGTGATCACCAGTTCGCGTGTGCCGCCAGATGGCACCATTTGATAGAGCGCATCAGGGTCAAAGCCGTCGAGCGCGAACGATGCGATGGTAAATTTGTCGACAACCTGCGGCATTGTTGGACCTCATGGATGCCCCCGGTGTCGAGCTCAGTGTTAGCCGCTCGGCCTCCCTGCGAGGCTCACGTAGAACCCCGGCACTATACACCAACGCGATCGCGTACATGCCCAGGCGATCCCGACACTACTTCACCGCAAAGACCCAGACCGCGCCGCCTTCTGGGACTAGCAGCACACTAGCGCCAACGCTTGCTACGACGGGGCCGGCACCCCGAGCCCGCCTGCGTCCATGGACGGGATTCAGTGGCTCGACGATCGAGCGGTTTCGCCGTAAACTTCCCCCGTCGAGCGGAGAGCTGCGAGGAGACTGGCGTGACGCGCTCCGCCGTCCTGTAGGTATTCGATCGACATCAGCACGGCGGGGCTCTCGCTCTTGCCGTTCAACAGGTCTAGCGCGTCGTCGAGATCCTGCGTTCGTTCGGCAATCTCTTTCTTCATCGATCGGTGAGTGAAGGCTGCACGCAGGTCGTTGGCTTGCTGCTGCAGCTTGGAGTGTCTGGCGCGGAGGGTCGCCTTTGTCGGAGGTGTGGCCATGGGCCTCCATGTTACCGCGGCGAGTTTGGCTCTGATGCTCCGCGTGACCGACCCTTGCGCTGGCGCCAGCACCGGCCTGCAGCTCGCCGCGCGGTGAACACTTGTCCGCCGCGGTGAGACGCACACCTTGATCCACCCGTCGGCGCGCCCTACGCGAAGCGCTCGACCGCGTCGACCCGCGCGACGCGGTCGCCGGCGGCCGCCTGAACCTGCTGATCGCCGGGCCAACGTGACCCAGCACTCCCCCGCCCGCCATGGACGGTACACACCGCCGCGCTACGCGAGATCGCGAGCACATCCGGGATCGACTAACGCGAACCGGATCATAGCTGGCCCGTGCAGTCTTGGCCCTGCTCAAACAGCTTCAGCCTGCCGGCGTACTCGGGGTCGCCGGGCGAGAGCCTGAGCGCCTCCGCCTGCCGCGCGCGCGCGAGCTTGAAATCCCCGCGGAGCGCCAGCGCGCAGGCAAGGGTGTCTAGGTGGCTCGCGGTGGGCGCGATGGAGACGGCGTTCTCCGCGTTCTCGAGGCCTGCCAATTGGCCCGACACGACCTTCAGTGTTCGTCGGCGGCGGCGTCGTTGCCGGGGGCATCGCGTACTCAAGCTCAGAGCGGTTCGGCGGCGGCTTCAACGAGCTGCTGACCGTCGAGAGCGACGACCAGGAGCTTTACCTGCGGAGCCTCGGGATGTCCGCTGCCGCGTCGGGCGACAGGCACGTGCGCCTGTCGCAGGAGCGGGCCGCCGAGCTCTACTGGCAGCTCCTAGTCGAGCCGCTGCAGCCGCGCGGGCGATAGGGATGGCCGGTTTCAAGGCAGCGGCGACGCCTTGCAGGGCCCGCGGCGGCCAGGGATGACAACAGCTCGTCGCACAGATCCCCTCGGCCCTGGACCTCAAGGTACGCCGCGTGTATGACGCGCCAACGAGGAAGTTATGGCCCGCGCGTAGTCGCTGCCGGCGAGGCGGTATCTCGGGCTCTGGAACACGGCGACGAGCAGCAAGTGCCAGTCGGTCCTCCGGCCGACGAGGGCGATGAAAATCTGCTGCTCCGAGAGGTCGGGCGACCGAGGCAAGCGGGTTGCTGACCGGGTTCTGCAGAACACTCCTCTTCGCCGCTTGGCTCGTCTGATTGGCGGCCTGGGTGCCGGCCAGCACGGCGTCGACGAACGCACAGGGCCTCAGACTATT
This sequence comes from Vicinamibacterales bacterium, assembly GCA_963844435.1. GTDB lineage: Bacteria > Acidobacteriota > Vicinamibacteria > Vicinamibacterales > Vicinamibacteraceae > JBDSLU01. Next base: position 383,682 of record CAWJOG010000010.1, read on the forward strand.
CCTGCTGCCTGCGCAGGAGGCGCGGGACGCTCACGGCCCCGCGCTGACAGGGGCGTAGCCGTCGGGCTTCGGCGGCCGGTGCTCCTGGTCGAAGATGTTCATCATCTACGCAATCACTTCTATCGACGTTCCGATGGGTGCCCTGGAACGCTGCGCAACCTCATCGACGAGCCGTCGTACCCGAAAGCCCGCGGTGGGTCTACGCGCCCGGCGTGCACGGCTCGACGCAATCGTGTTCTTACGCGAGGGTGTCAGGCGTCGTCACGCCTCCGCTAGTCGCCGCCAGCGCACCCAGACGCCCTTGAGGAGGAGGTTCTCGAAACCTCCGCCCTTCTCGGCATCGCCAACACGCAATGCGTTCTGGATCAGCGGTTTGCGGCAGGGCCCGCGGTGAGAGACCGTCGATTTGTGGTCCACCGTAGTCCAATTGGAAGGCGTCGGCTTCGCGCAGCCGAGGTGCCGACGATCGAATTTGCTAGGGAAAATTGGAGGCGCCGCCCGGATTTGAACCGGGGATGGAGGTTTTGCAGATTTCGCGAGGTTGTCGATCTTGTTGACTGGCCTTGTCCTCTGGTCCCGGATGATGGCCGGTTTTCCGTGGTGTTTGGGCGTTATCTGTCTCGAATTCGTCTCGAGTTCAGTTCCAAGCCGGCCGCGATATCGGCGTTGTTGCTCCAAAGCTGCTCCGAAGTTCATCAGCCGTACAGCGCTGACCTGTTATCGGCGCGTGAACGCCTCGAGCGCGGCTGGGCGCGTCAACTCGTCGCGCTCAGACATGCGGCATAGCAGTGGAACTCAGAACTTGATCGCGACGGCGCTCATTACCATTCCGTTCAGCGCAACACTGCGTCGTCACTCGGGAGCGACCTGGTGGCGCCCGATCCGTTTTGATCGCTTGCGTCGCACAGCGCTACGCCGCCTTGGCTTCGGGCTCCGCACGCCCAATGGCGCTTCTGGCGGCTGGCGAGCACACCTCACGTGCCCCCGGCTTCGTTCCTGTCGCCAGCGTCCAGTTGCTGATCCGCACATCCGCGGTGTTTTGTTCGTTTGCCATGACATCCTCCGTCGTGGTTAACGTCCGGTAACGGGGCAACAAGCCACCTCTTCCCTGCCCAGGCATCCGCTACGGCTCGCGTCGTGGCGGAACGACATTGCAGGGCAGTCACGCGCTGGCGGCTTCCTCGAGGCGGTACTTTCGAATCCGAAGGTGGAGCTGCGTGCGGGACAAGCCGAGTCGTCGTGCGGCCTCTCGTCTTGTTGCCGCGGCAATCGCGCAGGACCTTCGCGATCGTGGTGCGTTCGACGACACCCAGGTCGGTCGTGTCCTCGCGGATCGGCGGGCGCCTGACTGCAAGCGTGAGGTGGTTCGCGTCGATGAGCGCGCCTTCACAGAGAATCGCGGCCCGCTCCAGAACATTGCGAAGCTCTCGAACGTTGCCAGGCCACTCATACTGGAGAAGCGCCTGCCGTGCATCGCGCGTCAGTCCGGCCGGCGGCCGGCCGAAGGACCTGCCGATCTCCTGCAGAAACGTCTCGCGTCAGCGGAACGATGTCGGCACGGACGGTCGCGCAACGGCGGAATCTGGATATCGAAGACCCCGAGCCGGTAGAACAGGTCCTCGCGGAAGTCGCCGCGCTCGACCGCTTTCCGCAGATCGCGGTTGGTCGCGGCGATCACGCGGATGTTCGCCTTCAGGAGGCGCGTCCCGCCGAGCCGCTGGAACTCGCGTTCCTGCAGTACGCGCAGGAACTTTGCCTGCGCCGCCAGGCTCATCTCGGTGACTTCGTCCAGGAACAGCACGCCGCCGGCGGCGAGCTCGATCTGGCCGGGCTTGGCCTGCTGGGCGCTGGTGAACGCGCCGCGCTCGTAGCCGAAGAGCTCCGACTCGAGCAGCTGCTCGGGCAGCGCGGCGCAATTCAGCGCCACGAATGGGCCGGTCTTGCGCGCGGAGGCCGCGTGGATGAATCGCGCCACGACCTCCTTGCCGGTCCCCGACTCGCCCGTGACCAGCACGGTGGTGTCCGTCGCGGCGACCTGCGTCGCCTTGCGCAGCACCTCGCGACCATTCGGCGGACTGACCGGCGATCTGCAGGTGGGTGGCCGCTTTCAGACGGTCGATGCCTCGCTGCACGCTCGCGCCGAGGCGATGCTCGCGCTCGTCGTCGATGTCGGGGGGCACTGCGGCGAGTTCGCAACTGGATGCCAGGAGCCCGAAGTGGTACGCGATCCGACGCGCGAGCGGCACGTGCGAGCTGTTGAAGGCCAGCGGCCGCTTCGACCAGAACGCTACGCGCAGCAGGGGCTCAGGCGCGCGAGTCGACACGCCGAGGACCGAGCGGTAGCCGGCGCCGACCAGCCGCTCCCTCGCGTGCGGGGCGGCAGATGCGCCAAATCCTCCGCAACGTAGATCGTCGATGATCACGTCCTCGCCTTCGGACGCCATCATGTCGGGCACGTCCGCGGTTGATGCATTCACGACCCGTCGCCCCTGCTGATCGAAGCACGCCATGCGCAGGGCGTCGTGCGGCAGCATCCTGCTCACGATCGCGGAGAGCCGCGGCAGCGCGGCGTCGACATCGATCGTGACGGCGAGCTCGCGGAGCAGTTCCAGCGAGCCGTCGAAATAGGTGCCCTGGGGGTCTCGACCAGCGGCGGCGCTTTCCTGAATAGCCAGCATCGCGATAGCCTCCGTGTTGGAGGCGATTCTGGGTGTTCACGCCGGCGGCCACAACCTCCGTTCGGGCACATTCATGCGCCCACAAATCGTCTGACGCGACAGCCCTGTTCGGGGTCTTGCGAGACCCCCCTTTCGGGCGTGGCGACGGGTTGAACTTCTATAGCCGGGGGTTGAGGCGGGGTTCGGGAGGGGCGATTCCCAATTCAGAGCGCGTCGGAACTACTGCTTCGGCGCGGCGGGGCTTCGATGCGCTTCCATCCGAAGAGCCGAGCGTCGAGAGACCAGCGGCCCGGGCCCAACATTGCCAGGGCCCCTGTGATGGTCCCCGTGAGCAGGGGAACGAGCTGGTCCTGAGACATGAAGATCTGGGAGATCGCGACCACAGCGACGGCAATTCCAGCGAAGGGCGTCCATAGCCCGACGATGAGTAGCAGTCCCGGTGCGGCGAGCGAGGCGGCGCTCAACGCCTTTTGACGGCGCGTCACCCCACAGCTGCGAACTGGCATGCACGAGAAGGACCGACCCGACGACCAGGCGCATTGCCAACAGGCCGATCCCGGGCCAACCATCAGCGAACGTGGAATAAAGACGCCGCAACACACACCTGACACGATTGTTGGTCCTCGCAGCGCGAACGGCTGCCCCCTTCCGGGACGTGGGCGCGACCCTTTAGGGTCGGCCGGCACCTGAGGGGCGGCGAAGTCGCCGATGCTACAGCTCGATGATTCCGCGCTTCAAACCAATGATTGCGGCGTGCGTGCGGTCATTGGCGTCCAGCTTCGCAAGAATGCTCTTGACGCGACCCTTGATAGTGTCTTCGGTGACGGCGAGCTGATCCGCGATCTGCTTGTTCGCATTGCCAGCGGCGATGAGCCGCAACACGACTACTTCAGCCGGCGTGAGGGTCTGATCGCCCACATGCTGGGCGATCTGGAACGACACCTCTGACGACAGACCCCGCCGCCCGGCATGCACCGCGCGGATCGTCTGGAGCAGGTCCGAATGGAGCGTGTTCTTGAGCAGGTAGCCCTGGGCACCCGCCTTGAGGGCACGCAGGATGTGCACATCGCCCTCGTAGGTCGTCAACATGATGACCTTCGCGTTGGGGAACTCCGCTCGAATGGCGATGAGGGCATCGAGGCCGTTCATCTCCGGCATCTGCAGGTCCATCAGCGTCACGTCCGGCACGTGTGTCCGGGCCTGCTGGATCGCCTCGCGGCCGTTGGCGGCCTGCGCGACCAGCGTCATGTCCGGCTGAACGCCCACGAGCCCGGCGATGCCTTCCCGCACGACGGGATGGTCGTCGACGGCGAGGACCCGAATCGGCGAGCTGGCGCCCATGAGGCGTATTCCTACCACATGCCGGCGTTTCGGCAGGTGGAGAGCCGCCGCACCGCGCCCCCCGAGGCCTCGTGCCAGATCCTTCGCGGCGCAAGGCGGATCGCCAGCCTCATCGCACGTCGCGCTCATGATCAGAACAGCTTCTTCTTGATCAAGGCCGGAATCACGGGAGTCAGTTGCAGCTGGACGTTCCACTTCGGACCGGCGACGCTGGGGCGAACCGGGAAGTAGTGGAAGCCCACCTGGACGAGCGTCGGGATGCCTCCGCACCGGCACATCTTCCCGACCTGGGGTCCGACCCCGAACGTCGCGCGTTCGCCTTCGGGCGCCTCCCAGTCGACCGCCAGGTGTGGCTGGGTACCGACCGTCCACCCGTTGTCGAACGAATAAGTGAAGTTGAAGGTACCGTTCATCTGGTCCGTCTTCCGACCGTCCCCGCCGGCCTTGAACCACTGCTGCACGAACCCGTAAGCGATGAAGTGCTTGCCCAGCAGCGTGGCGCCGACATCGGGCCCGACCTGCCAGGTGTCCTGGCCGAGCTGACGCTCCGACGCCGTCGGGAAGATGAACGTCGGGCCGGCACCAACCACGAGCCTGCCACCGAACAGCGGGCGGGCGGCAGCCACACCGAGAACGGTGTCGCCGAACCCGTTGGTTCTGTCGCGGCGCCCGTTCTGATCGAGGCTGGGGGACGAGTTGACGATGGTGACGACCGGACGCAGGTACAGTCCCCACTCCTCGGTCAGCGCCAGACTCATCAACGGCTGAAACTGCAGGCTGCTCTGCACCCGAGTGCCGTCGCCGAGGGGCATCTCCACCCAGTTGTTGTTCTGCTGTATCTGCATCAACCAGCTACTGGAAAACGGGTTGGTGGCCTGCTGGGCCAGTGCGGCGGAAGACTGATCCCCTGATGGCTGCGGGGCGCTTGGGGCCTGCGCTTGCGCGAGCGCCGGCTCGCTCACTCCTGCGAATGCGAGGACCACCCCCAGAATCGTTCCGACCTGCTGGCGTGTCATCTTCAACGTCTCCCGTTCGTATCGATTCGATGTCTGCAGCGCGCCTCGCCATCGTCCGGAGCCCGCCGCTTTGTCGCCCACGCTCGGCACGAGCGTGGGCCGTCTGGCAGACGAGGCAAAGGTGATGCCCTCGCCCGGCGGCGCCTGTCTCCGCCTCCGTGTCCGGCAGAACGCGCGAAAGACGGCCGGGATCGCTCGGATCCGTGATCGCGGTCCGGCGCACCGACGGCAGGCACGACCTGACGGTGTCGCGCGGTTTCAGACGGTGCGCCCGTTTTCGCACGAACGGCGGCCGGGCTACCCGATCCGTCTGAGGAGCGCCTGACGGCCCCGTCAGGCCGACCCCTTACCGACGCGTCCGGCTCACGAGCCAGATCACGCGGAGCCGGGGCCTCTGGGTCCGCCGCTGCGGCATCCGCCGCGCGTTATCGAACGCACCGCGCGAAACGACACAGTCCTCCACGCAGCGACCGCGATACTGCCGCGGATTCGGGCGCTTCCGCGACGGATCGCGCTGGCATCGCCGTTGCCTTCTCCCAATGCGGACCGGCGCTGACCTCGCAAGGAGGTACGCAGCCGGCGATCACCGCGGCGTCGATGGCGGTCGCATCGATGGCGATGTTCGGGGAGATGGTCATGCGAGGGCTCAAGAGGTTTACGCGGTCGGTGGTGCCAGGGGTTCTGGCGGCCTGTGTGATGTCGCTCGGCTCGCCCTGCGCGGCGCAGGAGCCCGATCCACCCACCGTCCCCCATGGCGCGGGGCGTGGTTCGGTGTTCGCCCCCTCGGCCTGGCTCGTGGTGAACACGCCGTTGCGGAAGCAGATCGCGCTCAAGAGTCTACGGGTTCTACATCGGAGAGCTCAACGCACCGGTCGCGCAGGTCGACCTCCCGATTCGGACGACGAAGTTCCTGACCATCACGCCCAGCTACATGTATTACTCGGCTCCTCCAAGCGGGCTCAACGAGCTGCCGCCGCAGCCGGCGGGGTTCGCTGACAGCTACGACGAGCATCAGTTCCGTATCGACGGAACCGTGGCATTCGCCGTTCGTAAGCTCGAGATCTCCGGCCGCAACATGTATGTCCGGCGGTTCCGCCCGGCGCCGGCAGACGACATCAACCGCTACCGCGGTCGATTGGGGATCGCGTATCCCGTCGACGTTCACGGCCGCATCTGGAAGCCCTTCGCCTCATACGAAACGTTCTACGACGCAGGGCGCTGGGTGGAACAGAACGCGACTCTGGTCCGGTGTCACGCTGCCCGTCACCAAGCGCGTGTCCGTCCAGCCGTCCTACATGTGGGAAACCAGCGAAGGGAGCAGAGACGTTCGACTACCTGTTGTTCGGGCTCATCGTCAACACGCGATAGGCCATCCGTCATGTCCACGACCGTGAAAGGAGACCATTCATGAAGAACGTGTTGAAACGGGGAACCGCCATGCTCGGCCGTGATGGCGGCCAGCCTGGTGTTCGCCACGACCGCGCTGGCGCAGATGCCGACATCGCCCTGGAAGAAGGGCGCACCGTTCCCGGAGGCGGACGAGGAGCTCTACGGCGTTCCCCTGAACGGCAAACTCTACGTCTTCGGCGGCTGGGACGGGGGCAAGGCTCGGGGCGTCGCCTACGAGTACGACCCGGTCACCGACAAATGGACGAAGAAGACGTCCATGCCGCGGCCGGCTCACCATGCCGCCTTGGCCGCCGCGAACGGCAAGATCTACGTGATGGGCGGCTTCATCCCGCCGAAGGACACCGCCATCCCGGTTGGCGGCGCCTGGGAGCCCATCGACAGCGCGTGGGAGTACGACCCTGCCGCAGATTCCTGGAAGTCGCTGCCGCCGCTGCCCGCCAAGCGCGGGTCCGCGATTGCGGCGGAAGTCGGCGGCAAGATCTACGTGATCGGCGGCGCCACGACCACGGAAGGGGCCAAGGACCCGTTCTTCACGTTCTTCGGACCTTCCCGCGTTCTCGGAACGAACGAGGTCTACGACCCGGCCACGAACAAGTGGGAGAGCCGCCGGCCGATGTCCGTGCCGCGCAACCACGCGTTCAGCGGCGTCGTCAACGGCAAGATCTACGTCATCGGCGGCCGGACCGGGCACGGCTTCATTCTGTCCGCCACGAATACGGACGTGGTGGAGGAGTACAACCCCGATCAACGACTCGTGGAGCGCTCCGAAGGAACGGATGCCGACCGCTCGAAGCGGCGGAGCGTCGGGCTCTGACGGTCGCAGGATCTACCTCGCCGGCGGCGAGGTGACGACCAAGGATCTCGTCGGTGCGTTCCGCAGCGTCGAGGCCTACGACCCGTTGACGAACTCGTGGATGACGCTGCCCTCCATGCCGATGCCGCGTCACGGCATCGCCGGCGCGGTGATCGGGAATCGCTTCCACCTGGTGAGCGGGATGATGCAGTCGGCCGGGGCGCTGACGTTCCTCGACCCGACACTCTCGACGCACACGGCCCTGCACGACATTCTGGAGCTGCAGTTCGGTGCGCCGCCGCCAACCGCTGCTGGCAAGAGCTCGGCCGCGGCGCCGTCGCAGGCTCCGGCACCGGCTGCGAGCGCCACGGTAGCCCCTTCCCAGCCGTCGACGACGGCTGCGGGGGCCGCCGCGGCAGCGCTTTCCCAGGCCTGCGCCAGAGGGTCTCTACGCGCTACAACGTCAACAGCCCGCAGGGTCAGGTGATGCTCGCGAAGTACGCGCGGGCGATCGAGATCATGCGCGAGCTGCCGGAACACGATCAGCGTTCGTGGAAGTGGTGGTGGAACACCCATTGGGTCAAGGGATTCCCCGCCGCCCTCTGGGATCTGTCCAAGAAGCGGAAGGCGGAGGTGATCGCCTCACTTCCGCCGGAACATCGAGCCGACGCCGAAGCGGTGTGGAACGGCTGCCAGGCGCACCCGTACAACCCCTCCGACCCCGAGCAGTTCCAGCAGTGGTACTTCCTGCCCTGGCATCGACTGATGCTGCAGCAGTTCGAAGGAGTCATCCGCCAGGTGCTGCAACGACGAGGACTTTTCGCTTCCCTACTGGAATCCGGTCACCGGGAACCCCGACGACCTCGTCGTCCCCGCCGTGTTCCGCGACCCGGGCAGCACCCTCTACAACGGCACCCGCTGGTTCTGGGTGAATGGAGGCGAACGCATCGACACGCTCTATCGAGACTGGATCACGCTCGACGCGCTCAACGAGAAGTTCTACATCGACTCGCCGACGGGCAGCCTCGGCTTCAATCCCCGGCTCGACCAGAACCCGCACTTCTTCACCCATTTCGCCCTCGGTGGCGATATGGCCGAATTCTCCACGGTCGGCGGCGACCCGATGTTCTATCTCCATCACGCCAACATCGATCGCCTGTGGGAAAGCTGGAATCAGCTCGGCAACACGAATCCCACCGATCCCAAGTACCTCGACTCGCAAGTTCGCCTACGGGGACAGAAGCGGCAAGCGCGCCGATCTGCCGGTCAGCGCGAGCGATCGCACGGCGCAGCTCGGCTACGAGTACGACCGCTACGAACAGCCGCCCCAGCCACAGGGCCTGTCGACCGAACAGACCGCCGAGAGAGATCGCGCCTACAAGACGCTCCACGAGCGTGCGCTTGGCGGCCAGCGCGGTGCCCCGCATGCGTCGAGCGCTTCGGGAGGGCAGAAGCGATGATCCTGAAGCTCGCGATCAGCCTGGTCTTCGTTGCCGCCGCCGTCCAGAAGCTCACCGGGAAGGTGGCGCCGAACTGGGAACGCTGGGGCTATCCGCGGCAGTTGATGTATGCCACCGGCGTCGCAGAACTCGTCGCGCTGGTCCTCGTTCTGGTGGCCGGGACTCGAACTCGTTGGTGCCGCAGCCCTTGGTCTGGTGCTGCTCGGCGCACTGGCAACCCTGGTCAGGCACCGCGAAGGAGCGTCCCATATCGCCCTGCCCGGGCTCACGCTGCTCCTGGTGATGGTGCAGTTGTACCGGTCGACCGTCGCATGACATGGCAGCACGAGCGCCGGCCCGCCGCCGCACTGGCGGCGAGCTGACGCGGAGGGCACGCGGATGAAACGCATCATGGCCGCCACGGCGGTCGCTGCTTCCGTCGCCGCCGGCGCGTTCGCCGGCGGCACGTGGTGGGCGCACCGGCCCGGCGCGGCGGGCGCGAGCGCACAGCGCGCACGCGCCAGCCGTCTACACCTGTCCGATGCACCCGGACTACCGCAGTGACCATCCTGGCAACTGCCCGATGTGCGGCATGGCCCTCGAGGCGGTGGCGACGGGCGAGGCAACGAGCGCGACACCGCGGCGCACGCGCTCCCGCCCGGCGCGCGTGCAGGTGAGTCCCGAGCGACAGCAAGCGATCGGCGTCCGCGTCGGCGTCGTCACGCGGCTGGCCGGCACCCGGCTGCTGCGGACGACCGGACGCGTGGTGCCCGACGAGAACCGGACTTATCCGATCGTCGCCGCCGTGAGCGGCTGGGTCCGCAGCGTGGAGAACGTCGCGACCGGCGACGCCGTGAAGAAGGACCAGGTGCTGGCGTCGATTCTCCGCGCCCGAGTCCCAGTTCGAGAACGCGCAGCAGTCGTACTACACCGGCCTCGAGATGCTCTACCGCGACGCGACGCGTGGCACCGCAGCCCCACGACTCGGGCCGCACGCTCGACGGGATCGAGCGGGTCGCCGACGGGCTGCGGAACCTGGGCGTCTCGAACGCGCAGCTCAGGGAGATGGGCAAGCGCCGCAACCTCGTGTCGGACATCCGCGTGGAGTCGCCGGTGGACGGCGTCGTGCTGAAGCGCGGCGTGTCACCCGGCCTGCGGTTCGATCGCGGCTTCGAGCTCTACCGGATCGCCGACCTGAACCGCGTCTGGATTCTCGCCGACGTGTACCGCCACCAGCTGCCGTTCATCCGCCGCGGTGCCTCCGTGCGGATTACCACGCCGGAAGGCAGCCAGGCGCTCTCGGCGACGGTGAGCCCGTCGGAGCCGATCTTCGACGAGGCGGCGCTGACGCTGAAGGTCCGGCTCGAGGCGGCGAACCCGCGGCGGGCGCTCAAGCCCGGCATGTTCGTCGACGTGGAGTTCCCGGTCGACTTGCCGGCGACGCTCGTGGTGCCGGCGGACGCGATCGTGGACTCGGGACTACGCAAGACGGTGTTCGTCGACCGCGGCAAGGGCGATTTCGAACCGAGGCAGGTCGAGACGGGGTGGCGCATGGGCGACGACGTCGAGGTGACGAAGGGGCTCATGCCTGGCGAGCGGATCGTGATCTCCGGCACCTTCTTCGTCGATTCCGAGAGCCGCATGAAGGCCGCCGTGCGCGGGCCAGCCGCCGCGCCGGTAGTGGATCCCGTCTGCGGGATGCAGGTGGACCCCAAGGAAGCCGGCAACGCCAGCCGCTCGGTGGCACACGGCGCGCACGTGTTCTTCTTCTGCTCGGACACCTGCAAGCAGCAATTCGTCGCCGCGCCGGCGCGGCACGGACATCGAACGGTCGCGACGCCATGATCGAGCGAATCATCGACTTCTCGGTCAGGCACAGGTTCCTCGTCCTGCTGCTCGTGGGCGTCGCAGCGCTCGCGGGTGCGCGCGCCCTGCGGACCGTGCCGCTCGACGCGCTTCCAGACCTTGGCGACACGCAGGTCATCGTCTACTCGCGGTGGGAGCGCAGCCCGGACCTCGTCGAGGCGCAGGTCACGTACCCGATCGTGACGGCGATGCTTGGCGCGCCGGGCGTGCGAGCGGTCCGCGGCGTCTCCGACTTCGGCTACTCGTTCGTCTACGTCATCTTCGAGGACGGCACCGACCCCTACTGGGCGCGCTCCCGGACACTGGAGTACCTCTCGGGCGTGCTGTCGCGGCTGCCGCCCGATGCGCGGACCGAGCTGGGGCCCGACGCGACGGGCCTGGGCTGGGTGTTCCAGTACGCGCTCGTCGACCGCTCCGGCAGACACAGCCTGGCGGACCTGCGGTCGTCCCAGGACTGGTACCTGCGCTACCACCTGAAGGCGGTGCCCGGCGTGTCGGAGGTGGCCTCGCTCGGTGGCTTCGGCCGGCAGTACCAGGTGAACGTGGACCCGAACCGGCTCCGCAACTACGGCCTCTCCATCCAGCGCGTGGTCGAGGCCGTGCGCGGCGGCAACGTCGAGTCGGCCGGCCGGCTGATCGAGTTCGGCGGCACCGAGTACATGGTCCGCGGCCGCGGCTACGCCAAGTCGGTCGCCGACTTCGAGAACATCGTCGTGTCCGCCAGCGAGAGCGGCACGCCGATCCGGATCCGGGACATCGGCCACGTCGACGCTCGGCCCGGATCTGCGGCGGGGCGTAGCCGATCTCGACGGCGCCGGCGAAGTCGTCTCGGGCATCGTCGTGATGCGACAGGGAGAGAATGCGGTCGACGTCATCGATCGTGTCAAGGAGCGCCTCCGCCAGATCGAGCCCGGGTTGCCGGCCGGGATGGAGATCGTCCCGGTCTACGACCGCTCAGACCTGATCCGCCGGGCGATCGACAACGTGAGCTGGACACTCGTCGAGGTGGTCCTGGCGGTCGTCTTCATCGTGTTGCTGTTCCTGTGGCACGTGCCGAGCGCGATCATCCCGATCATCACGCTCCCGGTGGCCGTGCTCGTGGCGTTCATCCCGTTCCACGCGATGGGGATCACGGCGAACATCATGTCGCTCGGCGGCATCGCGATCGCGATGGGCGAGCTGGTGGACGCGGCGATCGTCGTCGTCGAGCAGACCCACAAGAAGCTCGAGCTGGCTCAGCGCGACGGATCGACGCACGACTATCACAAGGTCGTTCTCGAGGCGGTCAAGGAGGTGGCGCCGGCGAGCTTCTTCGCGCTGCTCGTGATCGCGGTGTCGTTCCTCCCGGTGCTGGCGCTCGAATCGCAGGAAGGCCGGCTCTTCAAGCCGCTCGCCTACACCAAGACGCTCACGATGCTCGTCGCGGCGGGCCTCGTGATCACCCTCGACCCCGCGCTCCGCGTGCTCTTCACGCGCGTGCGGCGCTTCGAGTTCCGGCCCGCGTGGCTCTGCCGAGCGGCCAACGCAGTGCTCGTCGGCCGCATCCGATCGGAGGAGTCGCATCCCATCAGCCGCGTCCTCACGCGGATCTACGAGCCCGTCGTCCGCTGGTCGCTGCGGTGGAAGTGGTCGGTGATCGGCGGCGCGGCGGCGCTCGTCGCCGTCACCGTGCCGGTATTCACGCAGCTCGGATCGGAGTTCATGCCGCCGCTCCGGGAGGGGTCGCTCTTCTACATGCCGACGACGATGCCCGGCATCGCGATCAGCGAGGCGCAGAAGCTGCTCCAGGTGAGCGACCGGACGATCAAGGGGTTCCCGGAGGTCGATCGCGTGCTCGGCAAGGCGGGGCGCGCCGACACGAGCACCGATCCCGCGCCGCTCTCGATGCTCGAGACGGTGATCACGCTCAAGCCGACCTCGGAGTGGCGCCGGGTCGAGACGTGGTACTCCGGGTGGGCGCCCGAGTGGATGAAGCCCGTGCTTCGGCACGTCACGCCCGACCACATCTCCGAGGAGCAGCTGATCGAGGAGATGAACGCGGCCCTGACGTATCCCGGGGTCTCGAACGCCTGGACGATGCCGATCAAGGGGCGGATCGACATGCTGACGACCGGCATCCGCACGCCGGTCGGGCTGAAGATCGCCGGCGCCGACTACGCCGAGATCGAGAAGATCGGCACGGCCATCGAGGCGGCGCTCCCCGCCGTGCGTGGCACGCGCAGCGTGTTCGCGGAGCGCACCGCCAGCGGGTTCTTCCTCGACATCGAGTGGGACCGCGACGCGCTCGCGCGCTACGGCCTGAGCGTCGAGGCGGCGCAGGGCGTGGTCCAGAACGCGATCGGCGGCGAGAACGTGACGACCACGATCGAGGGGCGCGAGCGGTATCCGGTGAACGTCCGCTACATGCGCGATTTCCGCTCCGACATCGACGCGCTCGCGCGCGTGCTCGTGCCGGCCTCGGATGGGCAGCGGCAGATCCCGCTCGGCGAGCTGGCGCAGGTGAAGGTCGCGACAGGACCTGCGATGATCCGCAACGAGGACGGGCTGCTCACCGGATACGTCTTCGTGGACGTCGCCGGCCGCGACGTCAGCAGCTACGTGGACGAGGCGAGCCGCGTGGTGCGCGAGCAGGTGAAGCTGCCGCCCGGGTACGCGGTGCTCTGGAGCGGGCAGTACGAAGCGATGGCCCGCGTGCGCGCGCGTCTCGCGTACATCATTCCGCTCACGCTGCTCCTCGTGTGCGTGCTGCTGTACCTGAACACGCGGTCGCTCGTGAAGACGGCGATCGTGTTGCTGGCCGTGCCGTTCTCGGCCGTCGGCGCCATCTGGTTCCTGTACCTGCTCGACTACAACATGAGCATCGCCGTGTGGGTCGGGCTGATCGCGCTGCTCGGCGTCGACGCCCAGACCGGCGTCTTCATGCTGCTGTATCTCGACCTCGCCTACGAGAAGGCCTCGCGCGAAGGACGCCTGCGAACGCTCGCCGATCTCCAGGCGACGATCGTGGAAGGCGCCGCGAAGCGGCTGCGCCCGAAGTTCATGACGATGGCGACGACGTTCATCGGGCTCATCCCGATCATGTGGGCCACCGGCAGCGGGTCCGACGTGTGGAAGCGGATCGCTGCGCCGATGGTCGGCGGCATCTTCACGTCGTTCGTCCTCGAGCTCGTCGTCTACCCGGCGATCTACGAGATCTGGAAATGGCACTTCGAGATGAAGCGCGCCCGCGCTGAACCGCAGCCCGCCGCGCTCGCCGCCCTGCCGTCGCCCGAGGGAGTGTCGTGACCGGTGCCATCATCAGCTGGGCCGGAATGACCGTGCACACAGGAGAGAGAATCGGTATGTCAACAAGTAAGGATTCTGTGGGGATTATTCACACGTCGCACCCCGACCCGCACGGCCCGCCGGATCGCACACCGATAAGCATCGGCGAGGTCTGGGAGAACCCCGTCACCAGGGAACGCGCCACGATCCTCGAGCGTCCCTGGGACAACCCGGCAGGCCGCGGGACCGCCGAACTGACGGCGCTCGTTGGGGCGCGTGTGATGGGGGAACACCGCCATCCCGCTCTTGTCGAGCAATTCACCGTGCTCGAGGGTGAGCTGACCGTGAAGCGCGACGGGCAGACCAGCATTCTTCGTCGAGGCGAGACGGCCGTCATCGAGCCCGGCGTATGGCACGACTGGTGGAATGCGGGCGACCGCGACGCCCGCGTACGGGTGGAGGTCACACCCGGCGAACGGTTTCTGTACATGATCGAGACCTTCTTCGGCCTCGCGCGGCTCGGGCACACAGACGGTAAGGGCATGGCGTATCCGCTGCAGGCTGCCCTGACTGCGCGGGAGTTCAGCGACGTGATCGTGTTCCGTTCGCCGCCGGTGGCGGTGCAGCGCGCGCTCTTTGGCGCCCTCGCACCGGTCGCGCGCTGGTGCGGCTATCGCGCGACGTACCCGCAGCTCTCGCGCATCGTGCTGGCGTCTCGGACCTAGCACCGAGCGGGGAGCCTGGCAATGTCGCGAATCCTGATCCTCGGCGCAACCGGATCGCTCGGTCGGCACGTGCTGCATCAGGCGCTCGCTGCCGGCCACGAGGTCACGGTCTTCGTCCGCACGCCGTCCAGGCTGCCGTCTGAAGTCCATGGGCGAGTGTCCGTCCACCGCGGCGATCTCAGCTCACCCTTACCGCATGATCTGGTTAAAGGCCACGAGGCGCTGATCAACTGTGCAGGTCATGTCGCCGATGGCGACGCGTTCGTTGACCTGATCGACCGACTGGTCACCCACGTGGACTCCCTTCCCCTGACGGAGCAGCCCATCTGCTGGTTTCTGGCGGGTGCCGCGCTCCTCGATCTCGATGCGTCCGGCCGCCGCGGCGTGGACCTACCCAAGGTGAAGTCCACCTACTGGCCCCACCGGGTCAACTTCGAGCGGCTGACCCGCTCGCGTCTGGACTGGCGACTCCTCTGCCCCGGACCGATGGTCGACGAGGCCGCGATCGGACAGGACCGGCTGCGCATCTCGGTCGACACCATGCCGGTTCACGTTCCGGCATTCGCCCGCGCTCTGCCCGGCCCGCTCTTCCTGCCGGTCTTCGCATCCCTGATTCCGCAGATGATCGTGCCCTACGCAGACGCGGCGGCCGTCATGCTCGCCGACGTCGATCGCGGTCACGCCTGGTCCCGTCGCCGCATCGGGCTGGCGCTTCCCGTGGGCATGGAGGGACGGAAATCGGCATCGTCGGCCAGGACCAATCCGGCAGCCCGGTAAAACGATAGACGGAGTAGCATGGGTGCGATCCCCGACACGCCACTGATCGTCACCATTCGACTGCACCGACCGGCAGGAAGATCGATGTGATAAGTGCCGCACGGATCCGCCCGCTGAGGGCCTCGGCTTGCTGGGC
Source organism: Vicinamibacterales bacterium (assembly GCA_963844435.1). GTDB lineage: Bacteria > Acidobacteriota > Vicinamibacteria > Vicinamibacterales > Vicinamibacteraceae > JBDSLU01. Next base: position 399,127 of record CAWJOG010000010.1, read on the forward strand.
GTCTCGGCTGATGCTGATCGTCCTCGTGGCGGTCTGCGGCGGGCGAGGGGCGGCTGCGCAGACCGCCCCGCCCGCCGGTGACCGTACCATCCAGCACGCTCGGACCGTCGATTCGCCGCCCCGCGATCTCAGATTCAGGCGCCTCACCACCGAGCATGGCCTGTCGCAGGACCATGTCGTCGCCATCGTGCAGGATCGCCGCGGCTTCATGTGGTTGGGCACCGCAGAGGGTCTCAACCGCTACGACGGCAACTCTTTCATGGTCCCCAAGGACGATCCGGACGCTCTCCCGAACATCAGCCGCGGTTTCGTGGGCGCCCTGTTCGAGGACGATCGCGGAAATCTGTGGGTCGGCGCGTATCCCGGCGTAAACAAGTTCGACCCCGCGACCGAGCGCAGCACCCGCTACCGCCACGACCCGAACAACTCCAACAGCTTCAGCGGCGACTCGGTTGCGAGCATCACCGCCGATCGTCGCGGTCACGTGTGGATCGCCACCCTGGATAGCGGCCTGGACCGGTTCGACCCGACGACGGAAACGTTCACGCACTACCGGAAGGACAGCGCCGGTGAGTTCGTCGGGTGGATCAGGCGCGTGATCGAAGACGCACAGGGGGAGATCTGGTTCGTCGGTGACCGCGGTCTGTTCCACGTGAACCAGCAGACGGGGCAGGTCACTCGTTTCGCCTCGACGATCAAGGACCTGTCCGCGTTCGACGTGTACGAAGACAGCAACGGCGAGTTCTGGTTCCTGGCGTCCTCCCCAATCGTCGGCCTGATCAGGTACAACCGGCAGACGAAGGCGTTCGCTGAATACCCACTTGATACGGGGGCCACGCTACTGCACCGCAACACAGTCCTCGCGGAGGGCCGCAACGGGTTCTGGGTACCGTCCAGCCTGGGGCTCTCCTACTTCGACCGCCGGAGCGAGCGCTTCACGCTCCTCCAACACGATCGAGGCGACCCGCATAGTCTCAGCGACAACGGCGTCGTGTCGATTTACCGCGACCGCTCCGGCTTGTTGTGGGTGGGCACGGCAAACGGTTTGAACATCCTCGACCTTCGCCAGCAGCGGTTCCGGCACTATACACATCGCTCCGGCCGCGCCGACAGTCTGTCGCCCGGCAAGGCCACCGCGATGCATGAGGACTCGGATGGCGTGCTGTGGGTCGGCGTCTTCCCTCGAGGGCTCGATAGAGTGGATCGACGTATGGGGCGGGTCACCCACTATCGTCCCGGCACGGGCGACCGCAGTCTCAGCAAGGGCAGTGAGCTCACTGCCATTCTCAGGGACGCCCGCGGGTACCTGTGGCTCGGCGGCGCCGGTCTCGACCGGTTCGATCAACGCAACGGTCGTTTCAAGCATTACGCCCACGATCCCGCTGATCCTCACAGCCTGATGACGGACAACGTGATCTGTGTCTATGAAGATCGAGGCGGCCAGCTGTGGGTGGGACAGTTCGGAGGCGTCAGCCGCTTCGATCCCGTTACCGAACGATTTACCAACTATCGACCTGGCCGAGACGATGCCGCGAGCCTTGCATACAGCGTCTCTGCTATTCATCGCGATCGCTCCGGCACGCTTTGGTTCGGGACGTGGGGCGGCATCTTGAGTCGACTCGACGAGAAGACGAACACCTTCGTGAACTACACGTCGAAACCAGGTGATCCCGACCGAATGCAGGGTGGCAGCATTGGCGCCATTCATGAGGACCGCACGGGAGCGCTCTGGCTCGGCCTGGGAACGGGCTTGTACAGGTTCGACCCAAAAACCGAGGTCTTCACCCGCTATACCCGGCAGCATGGCCTGCCCAGCGACGATGTAATGGGCATCCTCGAAGACGACGCCGGCAAGTTGTGGATCAGCAGCAAGAAAGGTTTGTCACGATTCGATTCGCAGACAGGAACATTCAGGAACTACGACGTCTCGGACGGCCTGCTGAGCAACGACTTCTCGCGGAGTTGCTACCAGCGAGGGCGTAGCGGAGAGATGTTCTTCTGCGGCAGCGAGGGCGTGACCGCGTTCTTCCCCGAGGATATCCGCGACGATCCGTACGTGCCGCCTGTCGTGGTAAGCAGCTTCAGAATCTTCAACAGCCCCGTTCCGATTGGCGGCGAGTCAGGACTGTCGAAGGCCGTGCCGTACGCGGAGTCGTTGACTATTTCCCATCGGCAGAGTGTGTTCTCGTTCGAATTCGCGGCATTGAGTTACGCGAATCCTCATAAGAACCGTTATCGGTATAGGCTCGAGGGTTTCGACCCTGATTGGAGCGAGGTGGACAGCAAGCAGCGGCTGGCGACCTACACCAATCTCGATCACGGGGACTATGTGTTTCGTGTGCAAGGGTCGAACAGCGATGGCGTCTGGAACAAAGAGGGAGTGTCGCTGCCGATTCTCATCACGCCACCATGGTATCGGACGAACGAGTTCCGCGCCTTGGCCGGGGCGCTGTTTCTCGCGCTCCTGTGGGGCGCGTATCGGATCCGGATTCGGCAGGTGGAGCACGCGTTCGAGGCGACGCTCGAGGCGCGCGTCGGCGAGCGCACCCGGATCGCCCGGGAGCTGCACGACACGCTGCTCCAGAGCTTCCACGGGCTGCTATTGCGGTTTCAGACGGTGTCGTATCTGCTACCGACCCGCCCAGCCGAAGCCAAACAACAACTGGATGGCGCGATTGAGCGGGCTGCGAAGGCGATCACGGAAGGCCGGGACGCTGTGCAGGGACTGCGGGAGTCGGCCGTCGAACGTAACGATCTCCCTGTAGCGATCAGAACCTTGGGCGACGAGCTCGCGACCGACGCGAGCGCCAACCCGCCCCCGGCCTTCCGTGTCGCGGTCGAGGGACAGCCGAGGAACCTGCACCCTATCGTACGTGACGAGACCTACAAGATTGCGGCGGAAGCGCTGCGAAATGCCTTTCGTCACGGGCACGCCGGACGGGTCGAGGTCGAGATCCGTTACGACGACGATGAATTCCGATTGCGGGTGAGGGACGACGGGAAGGGCATCGATAAGGAGGTTCTTGGGACCCAGGGTATCGACGGCCACTTCGGACTCCGCGGCATGCCGGAGCGCGCCACCGCGATTGGAGGGACCCTGACTGTGTGGAGCGAAGTCGGCGCAGGCACGGAAGTGGAGCTGTGCCTTCCGGCCAGCGCGGTCTACGCGGCGGCGCGGCGGCCCTCCTGGATGTCACAGCTGTTTCGACGGGACTCTTGATCGTGGGCTAAGAGCTGCGGCGCCACGCTCCAGCCGCCACCGAGGGTGCGATAGAGCGTCACGAGGTCGAACGCGCGCCGGATCCGGCTCGCCGACCCGCGCCCTCGTACGTCGGGCGCGGGGTCGACTTCCTCGTCATTCAGGCCCTCGCTCCGGCGGCGTCGGTCGCTGCCATCGCCGGCACGATTGTGTTCACGACATCGCGGCGACTCACTGGACGCATTCCATACGACACCGCAAGCGACCCGAGGAGCGCAACGGGCGCCAGCGACAAGGCCCCGTCGCCGGCGAGATAGTGCGCCACGGTGGCCGCGATCCACGTGAAGGTGAAGCCGGCGTAGGCCCATTCCTTCAACGTCGGCAGCCGCGGCAGGAGCAGGACGATCGCTCCCGCAACCTTGGCGATACCGAGCAAGACCCGCAGTTGCTGCGGATACCCAATGTGCTGAAAGTTCTCGATGGCGTGATGGGTGGCGCTCAGGTAGTTCAGGCCACCCGACAGCGCCGCTACCGCTACAAGACCCGTGGCTACCCAGTACGTGCTTGTTCGTCGCATTCTTGACTCCTATCCGACTCGCGTGGCTCCCACGCGCTCTCAGTGCCGATTGGGCGTGCCCGGCCCGGCAATCGACCGACGGTGGGGCCCACATCGGTCGGCCGCCGGTGCGCGATGCCAGACGGCGTGCGTGTTCTCGAACGAAATGCGATCAGTGCTGCCATCCGTCCGTCCGCACGTCCCGCACGAACCAGACACAGGCGTCCGTCCGGCAGAAGAGGTCGAACTCGGCCCGGTTGAGTTCAATCCCTCTCAGGCACAGCTCGACGACCGTCTCGAACGGGTTCACCGCGAATCGAATGCGAAGCGGCCTGTCCGTGAGCAGTTCCTCGATGGCCATCGCAACAGCGGCACGTGGCATGCCCTCGGGGCGTAGGTTTCGAAGCATGGCCGGCGTCAGACCGCTTGCGCCGGTTCACCGATGCTGTACCCGACAGCGCGCGCATCATTGGAGCCGCCGACCGCGTGCCGGCTCCGCTGCAGCCAGCCGAGAATGGCTTCGTCCTCGGCGATTCTCGCGCGCAGGAACGCCGCTGGTTCGCCGGTTCGCCCTGGAAGGTCGCGCCTGGCGTCGCTGAGGTCGTCAGAGATCATCATCATCCAGTGCTGAGTGTGTTCGCAGTTCATGGCGCGTCTCCCTCTCACTCCTGCGGCAGTTGAGGCGTCCGAGTCGATACCGGCCGCGGTCCGGCAGCCTTTGTCAGGACCGCCAGTCGTTCTGGGGAGTGAGAGAGCAAAGCGAATGCCGCTGCATCCGCCCCCCAGGCGCCAGGAATCACGCGGTTTCTCACCGGGCCCGGTCAGTACCTGGTGCGTGAACTCACGCAGTACGCGTCGAAACGCATACTGCCGCATCGAATCTGCCGTCTGGTGTCGCCGTTGCCGTCCGTGTCAGCTTGCGCGGGGCGCGCGCCGCCTTGTCCGGGGGTTCAACGGGAAGATGTGGGCTTGGAACGCGATCTGACGTGGCGCCGCGGCGAAGGACCTGGCGCGGTTTCAATCGAGCCGATCAGTGTAGGCGCGCCACTTCGTCGACGGTGCTCATGTGCGTGGCACCCGGGAAGACGTGCAACCGGCCGCGTAACCGCTCGACGAGCGCGCGGTACTGCGCGGTCGAGTGTCGGAACACGTGGTGTGTCGCCCTCCATTGCTGGATTGCCGATGCCAGATCGCGGCTGGCATCTCGAGCGATCGGGACTTGTCGTCGTAGGCGAACACCTTGACGGTAATGCCGGCTCCGATGGCCTGCTCGATGAGAGGCGACAGATCGGCCGGCTGGCGACGGAAACCGTGGACGGCAATGACGGGGGGCTGGTCGGCGTCTCCGGCGTGGACGTCGAGCAGCGTGCCGCGGCTGTCCGTGTGCTTCAGCGCTATGCGTACCTGCGATCTGCCGATACGGTCGGCCACGGCACGGGCATCTACGGGCACCGGCGCTGCAGCCCCTGCGCACCGATAGCGCCAGAAGGAGCGCGGGCAATGCCCGGACGCCGGTCACTTCCGCCCTCCGCCGTTGAGGCGGCACCGCTGAAGGCTTGCGTCGATCCACTCCGCACCAACCGCCCAGAACCGACGATCCGTCCGGGCCAGCGCCTCGATTTCCAGTTTGGTGAGCTCGAATCCCCGATCTCGCAGCGACGCGAGGGTTTCCATCGGCCGCTCGAGAAAGTCTGAGCGAAACTCTTCATCCGTCAGGATTTGCCCGACGATCAACTGCACGTTTCTTTGCGCCATACGTCACTCCCGAAGTCCCGCGCACCACTCCGCCGGCGCCGTCGTCGGGGTTCTCCGTCACGCATCGGGAGAGCAAGCTGGTTGCCGGTCGGCCGATCGCCGGAAAGCCATGGATCCAGCCGATCTCGACGCGCGGCGGGGTGGAGGAACCGTCCGGATCCACGCGGCGTGCGCGTCAACAAGCAAGAAGATGCGTTCGGCCGGACGGTCGGCGGCCGGGGAGGCAGGGACCGATTGCTAGCGCTACTATTGTGCGCACCGGGGGCGCGCGCTTCAGGCGCGGGGCAAGCGGAGGGCAGATGGCGTTCGGTGTCGATCCATCCGCGCTCGCCAGCCAGCAGTTGTCCATGGTCGACAACCTGCTGGAGGCGCTGTCGCGCAACGACGCAATCCGAGACCTGTTTCCACGTCTCGCCGGCGTGCTTGGCCGGATCGTCCCTCATGACCAGGCGCAGCTCATGCTCGTCGGTGAGGACGGCTCCCCGCTTCTGTATGCCTGGACGCCCCAGGAGGGCTCCGACGAGGTGGGGACCGAGACCATGGCGATGCTCGATGGCGACGAGCCGCGGGTGCTCGACAGCGTGCCCGGACCGGATCTCGGCCTGCGGTCGGGTCTCATCGTGCCCGTTCGGGTCGACGATCGCGTTGCAGGGCGGCTCGCCGTGTTCTCGCGCCGTGCACACGCGTATTCACACCAGGACCTGGTGCAGGCGGAGCGCGTCGCCAACTGCCTCGCGCTCGCGCTGACGCATCAGCGGCTGGCGGATCAGGTCCGCAATGCCGCAGTCGAGCGCCAGCGCTCGGCCGAGATCGAGGGGTCCGCGGAGCTGCTCCGGACCATCTCAGGCGTCCTCGATATCCGCACCGTGTTTCCACGCGTCTCGGAGATCGCCAGGAAGATGCTGCCGCACGACGCACTGGCGATGGTCTTCGTCGATCGCGACCGCCATTACGTGCGCCAGGCGGCGTCGCCGGACGACTTCCCGGATCCGCCGTTGGTCAGCGCCAGGACGCCGATGCCCAAGGAATTCGTCATCGCCGACCTGACGACCGAGGCACTGCCCGCGTTCGAACCTGCGGACGCGTTCGTGCCGGTCATCGCGGCCGGCTACCGGTCGTTCCTCGGCGTGCGGCTCCCGGCGCGTGAGCAGGTCTTCGAGCTCGCCTTCTGGGCGAAGCGGCCGGGAGCGTTCGCGGTCTCCGATTTGCCGGTCGCACGCCGGATCGCCGATCACATCGCGCTGTCGATCTCGCACGAGCAGCTCGTCGAGGCGGAGCGACACGCCGCGGAGGTCCAGGCACGCGCCGAGCAGCTCGAGGCGCGCGTGCAGATGCTCTCAGACGAGCTCGAAGCGAAGACGCAAATTCGCGTCGTCGGCCAGTCGGCGGAGTGGCGCGATGTGTTGAAGAAAGCCACCCAAGTCGCTGAGACGGACACGACGGTTCTGGTCACCGGCGAATCCGGCACGGGGAAGGAAGTCGTCGCCCGCTACATCCATCGGGCATCGGCCCGCAGCCGCGGGCCGTTCGTGGCCCTGAACTGTGCCGCCCTCCCCGAGCAGCTGCTCGAGTCGGAGCTCTTCGGCTACGAGCGCGGCGCGTTCACCAGCGCGCAGCAGGCCAAACCCGGCCAGATCGAGCTGGCCGCCGGCGGCGTGCTGTTCCTGGACGAAGTGGCCGAGATGAGCCCGATGGCGCAGGCGAAGGTGCTGCGCGTGCTGCAGGAACGCGAGTTCCAGCGGCTCGGGGGCACTCGACTCCTGAAGGCCAACATCCGGGTGGTGGCGGCGACCAATCGCGACCTCGCGGAAGGCGGTGGAGCGCGGCGACTTCCGCGAGGACCTGTTCTATCGCCTGAAGGTGTTCGACATCGCCATTCCACCACTCCGGGACCGCGTCGCCGACATACTCCCGCTCAGTGAGGCGTTGCTGCAGGACATCGGCAAGTCATTCGCGCGGCCGCCGGCGGGCCTTACACGTGAGGCCCGCGACGCGCTGGTCCGTCACCACTGGCGGGGCAACGTTCGCGAGCTGCGCAACGCCCTGGAGCGCGCGGCCATTCTTTGCGAAGGCGGGCTCATCGGGGCCGAACACCTTGCGCTCGACGCCACGGGCAAGCCGCCGGGTGCGGCCGCGACCGATCTCGGAACGATCGAACGGGAGACCATCGGCCAGGTTCTCCGGGAGTGCCGCTGGAACAGGACGCGAGCGGCCAAGCGTCTCGGGCTCACGCGCACGCAGCTGTATCTGCGACTGCAGAAGTACGGGCTCGAGAAGCCGCCGGAAGCGTAGCCCGCCCGCAGAACCGCCGCTCCCCCAGCAACCGTCCGTCTGAAAACGCACGCCCTGTCTGCCACCACGCGGCGGCCGGCGCTGCCGATGCACGCCCGCCGGCCCAGACGCTGGCCCCCAGCGCGCTGATCGGGCCGTATTTGCACGGTTTTCGCGCAGGCATCGCTCGTCGCTCCGTTTGAGTGCATTCGGACTCGGCACAGGCATCCGCTTTGCTCCCTGTGTTCGCCAGGCGCACCGTGCGGATGCGCCGTCGGTCACGCACCCGTACCGACCACCATGTCGAGGACGATATGCACCTTGTGTTGTGTTCATTTCGGCGACCTGTGCTGGCGGCCCTGCTCGCGCTGGTCGCGTCACCGGTTCTGGCTCAGACTCCCGACGAGGCATCGACCCGCGCCGGCCTGATGGAGCAGGCGCGCGAGGCGTTGGCCGGCCAGTCCGCGCCGCCCGAGCGGTCCGCTGTCGAACGGGGTCTGTCCTGGTACGACAACCAGTACCTGTTCGCGAAGCTGCTCGGCGGATGGAAGGGGTTCCATCTCGCCGGAGGCGACTTCCCGGCCGGCGCCGGTCTCAAGCTCGGCATCGGCTACGACAAGGCGCTGACGCCGGCCGACCCGATCGGCAGCCAACCTCCTCGATCTCACCGCGCGTGGAGCGTACAGCACGAACGGCTACGCGCGTCTGAGCGCCGGCGTGACACGCTCGCAATCTCGGCGGTTCGCGCGTCGACATCGGCGCCTCCGGCCAGTACTACGACTTCCCGCAGGAGGACTTCTTCGGCACCGGCATGGACAGCCTGGAGTCGAACCGGACCAACTACCGCCTCGAGGCATACGAAAGCGGCGTCACCGTCCGCTGGAAGCCGTCGCGGCTCCAGTTCGGCGGCGGCGTCGCCTATTTCAGTCCGCGCATCGGGCGAGGCACCGACAGTCGGACTCCGTCAGCGGACGATCTCTTCACCACGGCTGCCGCCCCGGGCCTTGGCACGGAGACGGACTTTCTTGAGAGCCGATGTGTCCGCGGAACTCGACTGGCGCGACAACCCTGCCCACCCGCACGCGGGTGGCCGCTATGCCGTGGCGCTCACGCAATTCGCCGATCGCGATCTCGGTCGATACGATTTCCGGCGGGTCGACGTCGCTCTCCAGCACTACGTGCCGCTGCCCGACCGCTATCGCCTCGTGGCGCTGCGAGCCGAAGGTGTCTTCACGAACGCCGACAGCGGCAAAGAGGTCCCCTTCTACCTCCAGCCGACCCTGGGCGGCGCGACGCCACCTCCGTGGCTTCCGCGAGTCGCGTTTTCGCGATCAGAACAGCGTGCTCGTCGGCGCGGAGTACCGCTGGGAAGCATGGTGGGCCCTCGACGTCGCTCTCTTCGCCGATGCCGGCATGGTCGCGCCGTCCCGCCGGAGCCTCTCGCTGCGCGAGATGGAAGTCGGCTACGGCATCGGCTTCCGGTTTCACAGCAACCGCGCGTTCGTCGCCCGCCTGGATCTCGCAGTCAGCCATGAAGGTTTCGTCCCGCTCCTGAGGTTCGAACATGCGTTCTAAACCCGCCGCCGGCATTCTGCTCGCCGCTCTCACGGCATCGTTCGTCGCGCATCCCTCGGCGCAGACCCCGCCGAACTCAGGACTGCGGTGCGTTTCTACCCCGACGATCCGCTGTGGCGCGACGACGACATGCGCGCGATCGCCGAGCCCGCGCCCCACGATCTGTCGAAGAGCTACGAGTTCGTGGCCAATACATTCGGCGAGACGGCCCGCTCCTTCGGGCCGGCGCTGAACACCAACACGCTCGGCGAAGTGCCGGACTCGAGCTGGTTCACGAATCGCATCGGCCGAGACGACATGACGCTGGAGGAGGTGCTCCGTGGCCCGAATCAGGTCGAGGGCCCGGCGCCCGGCCGTTGGCTGGTCACCGGCCGGCCGGACTCCGGCATCACACCGAAGTTCAAGATTCGAGATGCACGAGGCGACACCTACCTGATCAAGCTCGATCCTGCGTCGAATCCCGAGCTGCCGTCGTCGGTGGAGCTGATCTCCACCAAGCTGTTCCACGCGATCGGCTACCACGTGCCTCGAGGACTTCGTCGTCCATTTCACGCCCGATCAACTCGTCGTCGCCCCCGGCGCACGGATCCGCAACGCGGTGGGCGATCGTGTCCCCATCCGACAGGCGGACATCCACCGGTGGCTCAGAGACGTGCCGAAGCGGGCAGACGGATCGATACGAGCGCTCGCCAGTCTGTGGGTGCCCGGCAAGGTCGTCGGCCAGTTCACGTTCAACGGTCGTCGCTCGGACGATCCCAACGACGCCTTTCCGCATGAGCGCCGGCGCGAGCTGCGCGGCCTGCGGCTCTTCGCGGCCTGGTTGAACCACGACGATGCCAGGGCAATCAACAGCATCGACACCTACGTCGAGGAGGACGGGCGTCGCTACATCCGCCATTACCTCCAGGACTTCGGCTCCAACCTGGGCAGCGGCAGCACTTCGGCGCAGCAGCCGCGCGGCGGCTACGAGTACCTCGATCGAGCCCGCCAGGATCGGAAAGGGCCTGATTGGGCTCGGGTTCTACCGGCGCGACTGGATGTCGATCAAGTGGTCTGACGATCCGTCGATCGGCAACATTGAAGCGGACGTCTTCGATCCAGCATCGTGGAAGACCGAGTACCCGAATCCCGCGTTCAAGCAGATGGACGCGGCAGACGCCTTCTGGGCGGCGAGCATCATGTCGCGTTTCACCGACGCCATGATCCGCGCCGTCGTCGAGGAAGCGCGGCTGACGAATCCCCGGGCGGCGCGCTACCTCACCGAGGTCATCATCAAGCGCCGCGACAAGACGGTGCGCTGGGGCATCACCCGGACGAACCCGCTCGATCGGTTCGAGATTCGGAACGACGGCACGCCTGAGCTCGTGTTCGACAACGCCGCGGTGCGGCTGCACCTGGTGGATGGGCCTCGAGTACGCGATCGAGTGGGCGGCGTTCGACAACATCGCAGGGATCGACAAGGGCCCGATTCATGTCGGTGGTGCCGATGACTCACGGGCGACTGTTCCGCCCGACGTCTGGGGTCCGCGAGACGCGGCCGGCCTTCGCTACGCGGTCGCCAGAATCTCGACTTCTCACCACGCCTTTCCCCATTGGCGCAAGCCGGTGACGGTCACCATTCGCAATCGCAACGGCGTGCTCGATGTGGTGGGCGTCGATCGCCCCACCGAGCTGCCCAAATAGAGCTCATCGAGCGAGGTGGGGTTCCACACTCGTCGCCGTGGCCTCCTCCGACGACGTGAGAGACCGGCCGCAGAGCAGACGCGCACACGGCGGCGGCCAGGGCCGACAGGAGAACGCACATGAAGCAGAGAGTGGCAATTGTAGGGCAAGGCAACGTTGGCGGTGCGCTCGCGCGGGGGCTCGCGCGGGCCGGGTATGACATGCGTACGGTCGCTAACGACCCGGCCGCCGCACGCGACGCAGCAGACTGGGGCGACATCGTCATCCTGGCGGTTCCGTACCCGGCAATCGATGCCGTGGTGAGTGAGCTCGGGAGTGCCGTTGACGGCAAAGTCGTCGTCGATGTCACCAACGCGCTGACCGCCGACTACCAGCCGGCTCTGGGGTTCACGACGAGCGGCGCCGAGGAGCTGCAGAAGAAGACGCCGGCGGCGAAGGTGGTCAAAGCCTTCAATACGGTGTTCGCTCGGCACATGGACACGGGGCGCGTGAAGGGACAGCGATTGTCGCTCTTCATGGCCAGCGACGACCCGGCCGCAAAAGCGGCAGTCGAGGCACTCGGACGGGACCTTGGGTTCGATCCTGTCGATGCAGGGCCCCTGCGAAACGCGCGCTGGCTCGAGTCGCTCGGCTACCTCAACATTCAGCTGGGCTACGTACTCGGTATGGGGCCGGAGATCGGATTCGCGCTCGTTCACTGAGAGCAAGCTGAGTACCCGAGCACACCGCCTCCGGCGGACCCGCACTTTCCGACCCCGGCATCGATGATTCGCGCAACATCGACACCCGCGGAACGCGCGAGGCTGGAGGAGGTCCTAAAAACCTCTGCCCTCCTCCGTCGTCGGTCTGGCAACTCGCAGCGAGTCAGCGACTTGCGCCGACGAGTCACTGTCAGTGGGTGGGAATTCGAGACAGTTTACGCGCGGCGGATTGTGCCGCGGACGAACAAACGATCGAATTTCCGCCGGAAATTGGAGGCGCCGCCCGGATTTGAACCGGGGATGGAGGTTTTGCAGACCTCTGCCTTACCACTTGGCTACGGCGCCGCGGGATGTGCTGATCGCGGCTCTGGAGGGCGCCGCCTTGGAAGGGATGATGGAGCGGGAAACGGGATTCGAACCCGCGACTTCGACCTTGGCAAGGTCGCACTCTACCACTGAGTTATTCCCGCCTGCCCTTGGCGACGAACGGTAAGCGTAGCACAGGCATCGCGAGGCTGGCAAGCCGCCGAGGACCGTCCGTGCCGCCGGAACTCCTGCAAAGACGGCCGCTTAGCGGCCTCGACCATCGAAGGCGTCCCGCAGGATCGCCAGGCGGGGCCGCAGGCCGTCGCCGAAGTCGACCGAGACCACGTCGAAGCGGCAGCAGGCGTTGCCGATGCTGTGGCGGAGCACGTACTCGGCGGCGATGCGGGCGATGGTCTGCCGCTTCCGCCAGTCGACCGCCTCGACCGGCTCGCCGAAGCGGGTGGTGCGCCGCGCCTTGACCTCGATGAAGACCAGCGTGTCCCCATGGCGGGCGACGATGTCGATTTCTCCCAGCCGCGTCCGGAAGCGGCGGGCAAGAATCTCGTACCCCTGGCGTTCGAGCTCGCGGCAGGCGTAGTCTTCGCCGGCCTTTCCGAGGGAGATCCGATCCGGCGGCATCGACATGCCCTGCGCAAGGGGCAAGACACGTGCCGGAGAACGACTCCGGAGTCGTTCGCTGACCACTCCGGAGTCGTCCGGGTCAGGCCAGTCCGCGTTCCTTGGCGATCTCGCCGATCGACTGGTCGAGTGCGTCGACGGCGCAGTCGGCCTGCTCCTTCGAGAGCACCAGCGGCGGGCACAGGCGGATCGCGTTGCGGCCGGCGCCGAGCACCAGCACGCCCTTGGCGAACATGCGATCGACGACGAGATCGCGCTCCTCGCTCGCGCGCACCTTCGTGCCGCGGTCCTTGACCAGCTCGACGCCGATCATCAGGCCCTTGCCGCGGACGTCGCCGATCAGGCGATGCTTCCCCATCAGCTCGCGCAGCCGGCCGAGGAGGTGCTCCCCCACCGTCGCGGCGTTCGCGATCAGCCCGCCTTCGAGCAGTCTGATCGTCGCCGACGCGGCGGCGCAGGCGACGGGGTTGCCGCCGAACGTGCTGGCGTGCGCGCCCGGGCGTCCAGTCCATGACGTCGGCCCGGGCCGCGGTGACGCCGAGCGGCAGTCCCGACGCGATGCCCTTGGCGATCGACAGGATGTCCGGCTTCAGGCCGAAGTGCTCCGACGCGAACATCTTCCCGGTCCGCCCCATGCCCGACTGCACTTCGTCGACGACGAGCAGGATGCCGTGCTTCGTCGCCAGCTCGCCGAGCCGCTGGTGGAACTCGATCGGCGGCACGATGTAGCCGCCCTCGCCCTGGATCGGCTCGACGACGATGGCCGCGACCTCGTCCGGCGAGACGAGGTTCACGAACAGCCGATCCTCGATCCAGGCGATCGACTCGGCGGCGACCTGCGCCGGCGAGACGCCGGCGGCGGCGCGATAGACGTCCGGGTACGGGCGCGTGGAAGACGCCGGGCGTGGTCACCGGCCCGAAGCCCTTGCGCTGCACGGCGCGGCTCGACGTCAGCCCGAGCGAGCCGAGCGTGCGGCCGTGGAACGAGCCGAGGAACGCGATCAGGAACGGCCGCTTGGTGTGGTAGCGCGCCAGCTTGATCGCCGCTTCGTTGGCCTCGGTGCCCGAGTTGCTGAAGAAGCTCTTGACGCCGCCGTCGATCGGCACGATGCGGCCGATCTCCTCGGCGAGCCGCACCTGCGGCTCGTAGTAGAAGTCGGTCCCCGACATGTGCAGGAACTTCTGCGACTGGTCGACGATGGCGGCGACGACCTCCGGATGCGAGTGGCCGGTGGAGTTGACGGCGATGCCGGCCGCGCAGTCGAGGAACCGGTTGCCGTCGACATCCTCGACGATGGCGCCTTCGCCGCGCGCCATCACCAGCGGATAGCCGCGCGTGTAGGACGGCGACACCGCCTTGGCGTCGCGGGCGATGATGGCCTTGGCGTTGGGGCCGGGAAGGGTCGTGACGATCTTGGGCAGCGACAATGAATCCCCCGATGCCGCCCATCGACGCGCGGCCGACGCCGCCAGCTCGGCGCTAGCTCCGTTTCCAGCGCGTGCCGGTCGGCGAATCCTCGAGCAGGATACCGCGCGCGGCCAGATCCTGGCGGATCGCGTCGGCGCGCGCGAACTCGCGGCGCTGCCGCGCTTCGCGGCGCTCGACGATCAGCCGCTCGATCTCCGCGACGTCGACCGGCGGCTTCTCCTCCTCGGCGCGGCGCATGCCGATGAAGCCGAGGACGAGGTCGAAGTGATCGAACGCCTCGCGGATGACGGCGACGTCGTCGGTGCCGACCTCGCCCGCGTCGATGGCCGCGTTCAGACCGCGCACCAGGTCGAACAACACGCCGAGGCCGCCCGGCGCGTTCACGTCGTTCAGCAGGTGCGCGTCGAACTCGGTCCGTGCCGCCGCCACCCGCTCCGCGACGGCGGGATGCGCGCCGGCCGCGGCCACGGTGTCGAGCCGCGACAGGAAATCCATCAGCCGCTTGAGCGCTTCGTCGCACTGCGCCAGCGTCGCCATCGAGAACTTCAGCTGCTTGCGGTAGTGCACCGACAGCAGCAGGTAGCGCAGCGTCGACGCGCGGTGGCCCTGTTCGATCAGGTCCTTGACGTTGAAGACGTTGCCGAGCGACTTCGACATCTTCTCGTCGTCCATCAGCAGATGTTCGACGTGGAACCAGAAGCGCGCGAACTGGCGCTTCGTGGCGCCCTCGGCCTGCGCGATCTCGTTCTCGTGGTGCGGGAAGACGAGGTCGATGCCGCCGCAGTGGATGTCGATCGGCGCCTCGCCGAGGATGCGCAGCGCCATCGCCGAGCACTCGATGTGCCAGCCGGGGCGGCCGGGCCCGATGCCGAAGTCCCAGGTCGGCTCGTCGGGCTGGGTCGCCTTCCACAGCACGAAGTCGCGGGCGTTCTCCTTGTCGTACTTGTCGGAGTCGACCCGCGCGCCCGCCTGGATGCCGGAATGATCGAGCCGGGCCAGCTTGCCGTAGTCGGGCAGCGAGGCGATGCGGAAGTAGATCGAGCCGTCGCTGCGGTAGGTGTGGCCGTTCTGCTCGAGCGCGGCGACCATGTCGCTCATCGCGCGCAGGTTGGCCTCGTCGGTGGCGCGCGGGCGATCCTCGATCTCCTCGAGCCCGAGCGTCGCCGCATCCTCGTGGAACGCCTTGACGCAGGCGTCGGTGTACTCGCGCAGCGGCACGCCGGCCTTCTTCGACTCGAGGATCGTCCGATCGTCGACGTCGGTGAAGTTCATCACCCCGTGCACCGGGAACCCGGCGACGTGGCGCAGCGTGCGGCGCAGCACGTCGACGGCGGTGAAGGTGCGGAAGTTGCCGATGTGGCCGCGGGCGTAGACGGTCAGGCCGCAGGCGTACATCCGGACCACGCCGTCGCGGGACGGGGCGAAGTCCTCTTCGGTCCGGGTCAGCGTGTTGTAGAGGCGCATCAGGCAGGGGGTGTCGCGACGCGCGGACAGGTGAGGAAACAACACTCGTCGGCGCCGGCGCCCTGGCAGCTCGGCGCCCGGCACCAGCGCCTTCACCTTGGCGAAGGCGTCGCGCGAGAGGACGGCGCGCAGCGACCGGCCGCCTTGGCCGCGCCGGGCCGGCCGGACTCTCGAGGACGAGGGCCTGCGGCATCGGCCGGTAGGCCAGATCGAGGTCTTCGGCCAGGGCGCTGGCGACGGCGGTGGCGGCGTCGGCCAGTCCGGCCGCGTCCGTGGCCGTGCAGCCGCTGCAACTCGGCGGTCTTCCGCGTCAGCTCGTGGACCGTCTCGACGAGGCGCGGATCCCCGGCGACCGACACGGTGAAGGCGCCGTGCTCCCCGAACCCCTGAGACGTCCCGGACATGCGCGCGATTGTATCAAGGCGACAGGCGATCGAAGAGCGCCTGCGCCTCGGCGCAGTCGGCGCGGATCTGGGCGACCAGGCCGCCACGTCCGGGAAGGTCTGCTCGGCCCGCAGCCGCAGCACGAACGAGAGCCGCAGCTCGCGGCCGTACAGGTCCTCGTCGAGCCCGAAAACGTGGGTCTCGATCGTCGCCGCGCCGCCCGTCTCGAAGGTCGGGCGGACGCCGATGTTGGTGATGGCGCGATGGACGGTGCGGCCGATGGTGACCGCCGTCGCGTAGACCCCCTGCGGCGGCAGCAGCTCGTTCTCGGTGGTCGAGGTTGGCGGTCGGGAAGCCGATCGAGCGGCCCCGGCCGGCCCCGGCCACCACCGTGCCGTCCACGAAGTGGTAGTGCCCGAGGAGGGCGGCCGGCCTCGTCGACCCGTCCCTCGGTGATCAGCCGGCGGACACGCGTGCTGCTGACGACGAAGTCGCGGTAGCGCACCGGGTCGATCTGCTCGGCGCGGAAGCCGTAGCGCAGGCCGAGCGAGCGCAGCAGCGAGAAGTTGCCCGAGCGGTCGCGGCCGAACAGGAAGTTGCCGCCGACCCACACCTCGGCCGGCGTGCAGCCAGCCGGCGATGCACGTCGCGGACGAACGCCTCCGGCTCCCACTGCGACATCTCGTGGGTGAAGCGCACGAAGGCGACGCCGTCGATGCCGGCCTTGCGCAGCGCCTCGACGCGCTGCGCGTTGGTCATCAGCAGCGGCGGCGCCTTGTCCGGCCGGACGATGCGCGGCGGGTGCGGGTCGAAGGTCATCACCACCGCGCGTCGCGCCGTGCTCGCGGGCCTGGCGGCAGACGCGCTCGACGATCTTCTGGTGGCCGCGGTGCAGGCCGTCGAAGTTGCCGAGGGCGACGATCGGCCGGCGCCACGTGGCCGGGCGCGGATCGTCGGGATAGAAGATCACGTCACCCACGGCCGCCGCCTTCCGCGATCTCGAGCGTCAGGCCGTCGTGGGCCAGCGCCATCCCCTCGGGCAGCCGGGCGCAGGTGGCGGCGTGGCCGAGGTCGTGCGCCATGTGGGTGAAGAAGGTGCGGCCGGCGCCGATCCGCCTCGCCGCGGCCACCGCCTGGTCGAGCGAGAAGTGCGACGTGTGCGGCCGCTCGCGCAGCGCGTCGACGACGACGACGTCGAGCCCCTCGAGCAGCGGCCACGAGGCGTCCGGGATCGCGCAGCAGTCGGTCAGGTACGCGAAGCGGCCGAAGCGGAAGCCGAGGATCGTGCGGGCGCCGTGCATCACCGGGACCGGAAGGACCTCGGCGCCGGCGACGCAGAGCGGTCCGTCGAGCACGAAGGGTACCAGCCGCGGCACGTACTCGTGGCCGGGCTCGCGGACCGACTGGAAGGCGTAGGAGAAGATGCGCCGCAGATCGGTCAGCGTCCGATCGTCGCCGTAGAGCGGGATCGGGCCCTGCTGCAGCGTGTTGAACCGGCGCAGCTCGTCGAGGCCGAGGATGTGGTCGGCGTGGCTGTGCGTGTAGAGCACGGCGTCGATCCGGGTCAGCTTGAAGCGCAGCGCCTGGGCCCGCAGATCGGAGGACGTGTCGACCAGGATCGTGGCGCCGCTGGCCAGCCGGACCAGGATCGACGGCCGCGAGCGGTTGTCGCGCGGATCGGTCGACAGGCAGACGGCGCAGGCGCAGCCGATCATCGGCACGCCCATCGACGTGCCGGTCCCGAGAAACGTGACGTCCACTGGATTGGGGCGGAACGTGGCCGGACGGTCCTGGCGCGGTCGTCTCGGCGTTCCGTCAGGGCATGATGATGCGCGACTTCTCGGGGGCGCCGCCGCCGTCCTTGGTCGCGTCGATGTACTTCAGGCGCAGCTCGTAGAGCCAGGCATCGATGAGCTGGACTTCGTCCGGCTCGAGGTTGCCCTGGGTCTTCTGCTGGATCACCGACAGCAGGTCGATCATCTGGCCGGCCGCCGGCAGGTTGCGCTGCGTCTCGCCCGTCACCGGGTCGCCGACCTCGCCGAGATGGACGGCCGCCATGGTCGCCAGCATGAGCACCAGGTCGGCGAACGACACGGACGATGGGGTGTTCATCGGCCGATGATAGCATCGCGCCCGAGGTCATGTCCGAGCCTGCCGCACCCGCGCCCGCGCACGTGCCGCCGCCCGCCGGCACCACTCCGGGCACGGCCCTCGACGCCCTCGTGGCGCTGATGCGGATCCTGCGCGGCCCGACCGGCTGTCCGTGGGATCGGGAGCAGACGCTCGACACGCTGCTGCCCTTCGTCCTCGAGGAAGCGCACGAAGTCGTCGAGGCGGCCGAACGCCGCGATCTCGACGAATTGAAGGGCGAAATCGGCGACCTCGTGTTCGAGGGCGTGTTCCTCTCGCAGCTCTGCGCCGAGACCGGCGACTTCACGATCACCGACGCGCTGAACGACGTCCGCGCCAAGCTGGTCCGTCGGCACCCGCACGTGTTCGCGCCGGACGCCGGCACCGCGGACGTCACCACGCCCGACGCCGTGAAGGACCGCTGGGACGCGATCAAGGTGGTCGAGCGGGCCGAGAAGGGCCGCGAGCGTACCAGCCGGATCGACGGCGTGCCCGAGGGCCTCCCGGCGCTGCTGCGCGCCGCCCGGATCTCCTCGAAGGCGGCCAAGGTCGGCTTCGACTGGACGTCGGCGGCGCAGGTGCTCGAGAAGATCGACGAGGAGACGGCGGAGGTCCGCGACGCCCTCGCTGCCGGCGATCGGACGCACGTCGCCGAGGAGATCGGCGACCTGCTGTTCGCCGTCGCCAACCTCGCCCGCAAGCTCGATCACGACCCCGAGGCGCTGCTGCGCGCCGCCAACCGCAAGTTCGCCACGCCGCTTCCGCGCCATGGAGGCCCGGCTCGCCGACGCGGGGACGCCGGTCGGCAGCGACGGCGCCTCGCTCGACGTGATGGAGGCTGCCTGGCAGGCGGGCAAGGCGCGGTGACAGGCTCGTGATCGTCCTCACCCGCCGCCGCTTCCTCGGTCACTCCGCACGCGTGCTCGCCACGGCCGCGGCCTGGGCCGACGGCTTCCCGCTCGACGTGTTGCGGGCCGGCGGGGGCAGCGTCCACGCCGCGCCGCTGCAGGCGCGGCCGCGCTTCGATCGATCGCCGTTCACGCTCGGCGTCGCATCGGGCGACCCGACCGACGACGGCGTGGTGATATGGACACGGCTTGCGCCCGAATCCGCTCACGCCCAGCGGCGGCATGACCGACGAGGCCGTGCGCGTCGACTGGGAAGTGGCCGAGGACGAGCACTTCGCGCGCATCGTCGCGCGCGCCAATACCGAGGCATCTCCGCTGCGGGCGCACGCCGTCCACGTCGAGGTGGACGGGCTCCGCCCGGCGCGCCCGTACTGGTATCGCTTCCGTGTCGGCACGTGGGAGAGCCCGGTCGGGCGGACGCGGACGGCGCCCGAGCCGTCCGCCGACGTCGATCGTGTGCGCCTCGCCTTCGCGTCCTGCCAGCACTGGGAGCACGGCTATTACACGGCGCATCGGCACCTCGCGCGCGAAGACCTCGACGCCGTCCTCTTCCTCGGCGACTACATCTACGAGTACGCCGCCTTTGAAAATCCGGTGCGGCCGGTGACCGGCCCTGAGGCCGACACGCTCGACGGCTACCGGCAGCGCTACGCGCAGTACAAGACCGATCCCGACCTGCAGGCGGTGCACGCGGCGTTCCCGTTCATCGTCACCTGGGACGACCACGAGGTGGACAACGACTACGCCAACAACCGGTCGCAGGACGACGACCCGCGCGAGCCGTTCCTCCGCCGCCGCGCCGCGGCGTACCAGGCCTACTTCGAGCACATGCCGCTGCGCCCCGTCCGCCGGCCGCGGGGTCCGGACATGCCGCTCTACCGGTCGCTCCCCTACGGCCGCCTGCTCGATCTCAGCGTGCTCGACACACGCCAGTACCGGACGCCGAAGCCCTGCGGCGGCCGCCAGGGCGTGCTCTGCGACGAGGCCCGCGCCGCCGGCGCGACCATCCTCGGCGAGCGCCAGCGCGAATGGCTGTTCGATCACCTCGCCGCGTCGCCCGCCCGCTGGCACGTGCTGGCGCAGCAGGTGATGATGGCGCGCCTCGATCTGGTCGCCGGGCCGCCCGAGGAGTTCTCGATGGACAAGTGGACCGCCTACCAGGCGGACGCGCAGGCGGTGCTCGACTTCTTCGGCACGGGGAAGGTGTCCAACCCGATCGTCCTCTCCGGCGACATCCACACCAACTGGGCCTGCAACCTCCACGCGCGGCCCACGGATCCGGCCTCGGCCATCGTCGGCGCCGAGTTCGTCGGCACGTCCATCACCACCGGCCGCGACGGCAACGAGATCTCGGCGCGCAACCAGGCCATCCTGCCCGACAACCCGCACGTGAAGTTCCACAACGGCCAGCGCGGCTATGTCCGCTGCACGATCGGCCGGGAGCGCTGGACGACCGACTACCGCGTCGTCCCGTTCGTGTCGCGGCCCGGCGCCTCGGTCGACACCCGCGCCTCGCTGGTCGTCGAGAACGGCCGGCCCGGCGTCCACCGCGCCTGAGTCCGCGCGGCGGGCCGTTCGGGCGGACCGGCGCGAACCGGCGCCGCCGCGGCGTCGAAGACCGCGCTCGATCCCGCGCACGTCGTGACCCGCAGCCAGCGCCCGTCCGTATCGACGGCGATGGCGCCGTCGCGATCGGTCCGATAGAGCGCCGCGCCCCGCTCGCGGACACGCGCGACCACGGCGGGATCGGGGTGGCCGTGACGGTTGGCGCGTCCAGCGCTCGCCAGCACGATCGCCGGGTGGACGGCGTCGAGGAAGGCGGCCGTCGACGAGGTGCGGCTGCCGTGGTGCGCCGCCTTCAGGACCCGGAGCGCCGACGGCGCCAGCGCGTCGGCGAGCAGCGCCTCCACGCTGGGCCCGACGTCGCCGGGCAGGATCAGCGACACCGCGCCAAGCCGGAGTTCCAGCACCACCGAGTCGTCGTTGCGCGGGCGGCGGCGTTCCCAGTCCGGCGCCGGCGGGTGCAGCACGCGGACCTCCACGCCCGCGACGCGCGCCTGCCGGCCGGCCGCGACGGCGCCCCATTCGGCCCCCGCGGTTGCGGCCGCGCGCCGCACGACGTCGAGGACGGGCAGGCCGGCGATCGGGACGCCTTCCCACACCTGCGCCGGCGGGATCAGCGGAATCAGGCCGGCGGCGCCGCCGACGTGGTCGGCGTCGGCGTGGGTCAGGAGCAGCGCGTCGAGCGCACGCACGCCCTGCGCCCGCAGCGCCGGCGCGACGATCCGGGCGCCGATGTCGAAGCGGCTGCCGGCGAGCGTGCCGCCCGCATCGATGAGCCACGTCCGTCCGTCCGGAAAACGGATCAGCGTGGCGTCGCCCTGACCGACGTCGAGCGCCACGACGCGCAGCCAGCGCCCTCCTGGTGGCAGCGCCGGTGCGCGACACGGCACGTCCCGCTGCGCCGCGTCGAACAGCGGTGCTCTCCGGCGCGCGGCCGGTGGCGATGACCGCGACACCGGCGAGCCACACGGCCGCGATCAGCACCCGCAGCCGCCGGCTGCGCCGAACCTGCCACAGCGTCCACCACGCGCCGACGACGGCGGCGGCCAGCCACACCGGCGGCGGCGCCAGCGTCCAGGACGACCACGGCGCGGCATCGACGAGGCTGGCGCTGCCGACGATGCCGGCCGCGGCCCATCGCGCGACGGCCGCGGGGACGACCGCCAGCACGGGATGGATCGCGGCGGCGGCCAGCAGCACGATCGCCGCGGCCTGCACGAGCGTCATCAGCGGGACCGCCGCGAAGTTGAGCACGAGGCCGGCCAGCGTGGCCTGGCCGAAGGCGTAGGCGGTCACCGGCCCGACCGCGCCCTCGGCCGCGATCGTCGCGCCGGCGAGCAGCGCCGCTTCCCCGGCGAGCCAGGCCGCCGGCCGCGGCAGGTCCGGCCGGCAGTCGCGCCACGAGCCACTGCGCGCACGGCTCCGCGTGCGACAGGATCGCAATCGACGCGAGCATCGTCAGCCAGAAGCCGACGTCGACCACGGCCAGCGGCGACGCCACGACGATCAGCGCGACCGTGACGGCCACCGCGTTGATGGCCGGCGTCCGCAGGTCGAGCGCGCGCGCCGACAGGTAGACCGCCGCGGCCAGCGTCGCGCGGGCGACCGAGGCGCCGCCGACGACGGCAGCGGCATAGAGCGCGAGCACGCCGAGCACGACGACCGCGCGCGGCCGCGGCGCCAGGCCGAGGCGGCCGACGATCGCGAGAACGATCGCGGCGAGCACGGCGATGTTGCCGCCCGAGATCGCCAGCACGTGGTAGGTGCCGGCGCGCTGCATGCGCGCTTCGATGTCCGGCGACAGGCCGGCGCGATCGCCGATGAGCACCGCGAGCACGATCGCCGTCCCTTGCGGATCGTCCGGACCAATCGCAGCGGCGACGGTCCGCCGCGCCCACGCGCGCGCCGCGGCCGTGGCCTCGGCGAGTGGCGAGCCGCGCGCCAGCACCTCGACCAGCGCCGCGCTCTTCACGGCGCCGAACAGGCGGGTGCCGCGCCACGCCAGCCGCAGTTCCTGGTCCGGCGTGCCGAAGTTGCGATACGGCAGGGGGCGCCGCAGCGTGGCGGTGACGCGCAGCAGGCGCCCCGCCCGCCACGCGTGCCGCGCCGCCGGCGTGTCGATGCCGGCGATCGTCAGGCGCACGCCGCCGCGCATCGGCATCCAGTCGCCAGCCGCGCCGGACGCGCCGCACGTCGAGCGCGCAGGTGACGCCGAAGTCCGACGGCACGGCGTCGTCGCGCAGCACGCCTTCGAGGACGACCGGATCGTCGCCGGCCAGCGCCGCCAGATCCGGAGCGGCGGCGGCCCGGGCCGCGCGGGCGCCCAGGACGAGCCCGATGGACATGCCGAGCAGGCACGCCAGGACGGCGATCCAGCGGGCCCAGCGGCGCCACACGATCCACGCGCCGATCGCCGAGGCGGCGGCGAACGCGGCGAGGTGCACGCTCAGACGGCGCGTCCTCCGGCCTGAAGAGGACGCCGGCGGCGGCGCCGATCAGCAGGCCGGACGCCAGGAACACCGCGACGGGCTGCGGGAGCGACGGAGACGGAGCCGGCGACGCCGCGGACACGCCGATCCCATGCGCAAGAACGGGACCGCGCGTCCGCCGGCGCGTTTTCGCGGAACGGCGGTCCGCGCGTCGCAGATTCTGCGTGGACAGCCGACGAGAGCCAGGCAGATTCCGCGATCGGCCAGCGTCGACGCGCTGACGGCGGCCGCGCGCCGTCACGCGACGTCGGCTCGTCTATACTCCGCGCAGGTCGAAGCGCTCGGAGGACGTATGAGAATGCTGCTGGTTCGCACGGTCGCCGCCGCGGTCTGCGCGTCGGCCCTGTCCCTACACGCGCTCCCGGCGGCGGCACAGTCCGCGCCGTCGTCGTGGACGCCCGAGCTGATCCTGACGGTGAAGCGCGTGCCCGCCGTCGTCCCGTCGCCAGACGGCACGCGTGTCGCCTTCGTGGTCGGCGAGGCCGTGATGGAGGGCGAGCGCAGCGAGTGGGTCAACCAGATCCACCTGGCGGCCGCCGACGGATCGGCCAGCCGTCAAATCACCCGCGGCGACAAGTCGTCCAGCGATCCGCGCTGGTCGCCTGACGGCCGGACGATCGCCTTCATCTCGTCGCGGAGCGGCAAGGCCAACATCTGGCGTATCGACGTCTCGGGCGGCGAGGCCGAGCAGATCACCGACGAGAAGGGCGGCGTGTCGGCGCTGCGAATGGTCGCCGGACGGCACGGCTATCGCCTTCGTCATGCGCGACGCCAAGAGCGAGGCGGAGGAAAAGGCCGACAAGGAGAAGCGCGACTGGCGGACGCTCGACGAGCAGGTGAAGATGAACCGCCTCTTCGTCGTGTCGGTCGACAAGGGCTCCGACGGCAAGCGAACGGCGCGGCTACTGACCAGGGAGGCCCGCTCGGTCAACGAGTTCTCCTGGGCGCCCGACGGCCGGACGATCGTGTTCGACCACCAGCAGGACACCGTCGACCGACGACTGGCCGTCCGAGCGACCTCGCGGTCGTGACCGTCGCCGACGGCACCGTGACGTCGCTGGCCGCCGGCAAGGTGACCGAAGACCAGGCCATCTACTCGCTCGACGGCCGCTTCATCGCCTTCACCGTCAGCGACGATCCGCCGTCGTGGGCGTTCGAGCGGCGGGTCCAGGTCATGCCCGCGGCCGGCGGCACGCCGCGCGCGCTGGCCGCGACGCCGGATGCGCAGCCGACTGATCCTCGGCTGGTCGAGCGACGGCCGCCAGCTGCTGGTCAGCGAGACGCATCGGCCTCGCCGGTCGGATCCTCGCGCTCCCCGTCGACGGCGCGCCCGCGGTCGTGCTCGCGACCGAAGGCATCGGTGACCGCGGCGTCGCTGAACCGCACCGGCACGGCCCTCGGCTTCGTCGTCCAGGACGTCGATCGTGCGCCGGAGCCGTATGTCGCTCGACTCGGCGCGACGCTCGCGCCGACGCAGGTGGCCACGGTGCAGCCGGCGTTCACGGCGCCCCTCGGCCGCACCGAGCCACTGACGTGGAAGTCGCCGGACGGTCAGACCGATCGAAGGCCTCCTCACCTACCCGGTCGACTACCAGGCCGGCACCAAGGTGCCGCTGCTGCTCGTCATCCACGGCGGCCCGACCGGCGTCTTCTCGCGCAGCTTCATCGGGACGGCCGGCCCGTATCCGATCGCCGCCTTCGCCGCCCGCGGCTACGCCGTGCTGCGCGCCAACCCGCGCGGCAGCAGCGGCTACGGCAAGGCGTTCCGCTACGCCAACCACGCCGACTGGGGCGGCGGCGACTACCGCGACCTGATGAGCGGCGTCGATCGCGTCATCGCGATGGGCGTGGCCGATCCCGAGCGCCTCGGCGTCATGGGCTGGAGCTACGGCGGCTTCATGACGTCGTGGGTCGTCACCCAGACGAAGCGCTTCAAGGCCGCGTCCGCGGGCGCCGCGGTCACCAACCTCATGAGCTTCACGGGCGTGACCGACATCCCGGGCTTCGTTCCCGACTACTTCGGCGGCGAGTACTGGGACACGTTCGACGCGTGGCGGGCGCACTCGGCGATGTTCCACGTCAAGGGCGTGACCACGCCGACGCTGATCCAGCACGGCGAGGCCGACGTGCGCGTGCCGATCTCGCAGGGCTACGAGTTCTACAACGCGCTCAAGCGGCAGGGTGTGACGACGCAGATGACGGTCTATCCGCGCCAGCCGCACGGCTTCACCGAGCCGAAGATGACGCTCGATGCCGCGCTGCGCGAACCTCGAGTGGTTCGATCGCTTCGTGCTGGGCCGGACGCCGGCGCCGAGCAATCCGTAGGCGCGGCCGGCCGCGATTCGGTGGACGCCGGCCTACGGCGTCGGCACCGTCGCGGCCGCCCGCGGCGGTTCTGAGGGAACCGCCGCGCCGGCGTGGTATCCTGGAGCGACCGGACCTCCAGGCCTTCCTCGCGCAGCGCGCGGATCGCGCTGACGGTGGCCGCGCCGCCGGTCAGCGTCGTGATGCACGGCACGCTGTTCATCATCGCCGCGCGCCGCACGGTGCGGTCGTCGAAGAACGACTCGCGTCCCATCGGCGTGTTGATGACGAGGGCGATCTCCTTGTTGTAGATGCGATCGCCGACGTGCGGACGGCCTTCGTTGATCTTGTAGGCGACGTCGACGTCGAGGCCGTGCGCGCGCAGGTAGGCGGCGGTGCCGCGCGTCGCCACCAGCTTGAAGCCGAGGGCGGCGAGATCGCGGGCGATGCCGAGGACGTTCGGCTTGTCGTCGTTGTTGACGCTGATGAAGGCCGCGCCGACGAGCGGCAGCCGCTGCCCCGCCCCGAGCTGCGCCTTGGCGAAGGCGGTGCCGAACGACGACGCGCCGCCCATCACCTCGCCGGTCGACTTCATCTCCGGCCCGAGAATCGTGTCGACGCCCGGGAAGCGCACGAACGGGAACACCGGCGCCTTGACGAACACGCCGGTGACTTCGATGTCCTGCGTCAGGCCGAGCGCCGGCAGCGTCTCCCCCGCCATCAGCCGGGCCGCGATCTTGGCCAGCGGCACGCCGCTCGCCTTGGACAGGTACGGCACCGTGCGCGACGCGCGCGGGTTCACTTCGAGGACGTAGACCTGGTCGTCCTTGATGGCGAACTGCGCGTTCATCAGGCCGATGACCTTGAGCGCCCGGGCGATGCGGCGCGTGTAGTCGCGGATCGTCTGCAGATGCTTGTCGGCGACGAGATAGGTCGGGACGACGCACGAGCTGTCGCCCGAGTGGATGCCGGCCTCCTCGATGTGCTCCATCACGCCGCCGATGACGACGTGGCCCTCGGCGTCGGCGAGGGCGTCGACGTCGAGCTCGAAGGCGTCTTCGAGGAAGCGGTCGATCAGGATCGGCCGCTCGGGCGAGGCGTCGACCGCGTTGGCCATGTAGCGCTCGAGCGAGGCGGCGTCGTAGACGATGGCCATGGCCCGGCCGCCGAGGACATAGGACGGCCGCACCACCACCGGGTAGCCGATGCCGCGCGCGACCTCGAGGGCCTCGTCCTTCGACACCGCCATGCCGTTCTGCGGCTGCGGGATCTGCAGCTCGTTCAGCAGCGCCGAGAAGCGCTCGCGATCCTCGGCCAGATCGATCGAGTCGGGCGACGTGCCGATGATCTTCACGCCGGCTTCCTGCAGCGGCAGCGCCAGCTTGAGCGGCGTCTGCCCGCCGAACTGCACCACCACCGACACCTCGGCGCCGGCCGAGCGCTCGGTGTCGAGGATCGACATGACGTCCTCGAAGGTCAGCGGCTCGAAGAACAGCCGGTCGACCGAGTCGTAGTCGGTCGAGACCGTCTCCGGGTTGCAGTTGACCATCACCGTCTCGTAGCCGGCATCGCGCAGCGCGAAGGCCGCGTGACAGCAGCAGTAGTCGAACTCGATGCCCTGGCCGATGCGGTTCGGTCCGCTGCCGAGGATGACGACCTTGCGATTCTTGCGTCGGCGCCGCTTCGCACTCCTGGTCGTAGCTGCTGTAGAGATACGGCGTGAACGACTCGAACTCGGCGGCGCAGGTGTCGATGCGCTTGAACGCCGGCGCGATCGAGGCGGCGCGGCGGCGCGAGCGGATCTCGCCCTCGCCGCAGCCGGCGAGGCGGGCGAGATCGCTGTCCGCGAAGCCCTGGCGCTTCAGGTAGCGCAGGCGCTTCGGCGTCAGCGCGTCCTTGCCCTGCGCCTTCACCTCGTTGGCCATCGCCTGGATGTCGGCGAACTGCGCGAGGAACCAGGGGTCGATCTTGGTCAGCTCGTGGATCTGCGCCGTCGTCCAGCCGCGCTCGAGGGCCCGGAACAGCGCCCACATCCGGCGATCGTTCGGGATCACCAGCTGGCGCTGCAGCGCGGTGAGCTGCTCGTCGGTCTCGTCCTTCGGCTGGCCGAACAGCGACGTGCGGCTGCCCAGCTCGAGCGAGCGGATGCCCTTCAGGAAGGCCTGCTTGAAGGTGCGGCCGATGGCCATCGCCTCGCCGACCGACTTCATCTGCGTGGTCAGCGTCTCGTCGGCCTGCGGGAACTTCTCGAACGCCCAGCGCGGGATCTTGACGACGATGTAGTCGATGGTCGGCTCGAACGACGCCGGCGTCACCCGCGTGATGTCGTTCGGGATCTCGTCGAGGCGGTAGCCGAGCGCCAGCTTGGCGGCGATCTTCGCGATCGGGAAGCCGGTCGCCTTCGACGCCAGCGCCGACGAGCGCGAGACGCGCGGGTTCATCTCGATGACGACCAGGCGGCCGTCCTCGGGGTTGATCGCGAACTGGATGTTCGAGCCGCCGGTCTCGACGCCGACCCGGCGGATGATCCGCCGCGCCGCGTCGCGCATGCGCTGGTATTCCTTGTCGGTCAGCGTCAGCGCCGGCGCGATGGTGATGCTGTCGCCGGTGTGGACGCCCATCGGATCGATGTTCTCGATCGAGCAGATGACGACGAAGTTGTCGTCGACGTCGCGCATCACCTCGAGCTCGAACTCCTTCCAGCCGATCACCGACTGCTCGATCAGCACCTCGTGGATCGGCGACAGGCTCAGGCCGCGCCCGGCGATCTCGCGGAATTCCTCGACGTTGTAGGCGATGCCGCCGCCGACGCCGCCCATCGTGAACGACGGCCGGATGATGGACGGGAAGCCGGTGCGGGCGACCGCGGCCATCGCCTCGTCGAGCGTCTTGACCACCGCCGACGCCGGCGTGTCGATGCCGATCTCGGTCATCGCGTTGCGGAACAGCTGCCGGTCTTCCGCGACCTTGATCGCCTCGACCGAGGCGCCGATCAGCTTCACGCCGTACTTGGCGAGGACGCCGTGCTCCTCGAGCTCGATGGCCAGGTTGAGCGCGGTCTGGCCGCCGACGGTCGGCAGCACCGCGTCCGGCCTCTCGCGCTCGATGATCTTGGCGACGACGTCGACGGTGAGCGGCTCGACGTAGGTCCGGTCGGCCAGCTCCGGGTCGGTCATGATCGTCGCCGGGTTGCTGTTGACCAGCACGACTTCGAGGCCTTCGGCGCGCAGCGCCTTGCAGGCCTGCGTGCCCGAGTAGTCGAACTCGCACGCCTGGCCGATGACGATCGGGCCCGAGCCGATGACGAGGACGCGGCGGATGTCGGTACGCTTGGGCACTTATTTCTTCCCGTCGATCGAGTCGAGGAACTTCCCGAACAGGTAGTCGGCGTCGTGCGGACCGGGCGCCGCCTCCGGGTGGTACTGCACGCAGAAGACCGGCAGCTCGCGATGCTTCAGGCCTTCGACCGTGTTGTCGTACAGGTTCAGGTGCGTGACCTCGACGTCGTTCGGCAGCGACTCGGCGGCGACGGCGAAGCCGTGGTTCTGCGACGTGATCTCGACCTTCCCGGTCTCGAGGTGCTTGACCGGGTGGTTGGTGCCGCGGTGGCCGAACTTCATCTTGAAGGTCGTGCCGCCCATGCCCATCGCCAGCACCTGGTGGCCGAGGCAGATGCCGAAGACCGGCACGCCGGACTCGGCGGCGACCTTGGCGTTGCGGCCGACGTAGTCGAGCGCGGCCGGATCGCCGGGACCGTTGCTGAAGAAGATCCCCGCCGGATTGGTCGCGAGCACCTCTTCGGCCGGCGTCGTCGCCGGAAACACGCGGACGTTGAGGCCGTGGTTGGTGAAGCGGCGCAGGATGTTCCACTTCATCCCGAGGTCGTAGGCGGCGATGGTGCGCGGCGTGCCCGACACGCGCGACGGCGGCACGATGAAGTCGGCGGGGCCGGCCGGCGCGCCCGCGCCCTGCGGCGCGCTCGCGGCGGTCCACTCGAAGGGCGCCTCACACGTCACCGCCTTGACCCAGTCGGCGCCTTCCATCTTCGCGGACGCCCGGGCCCGCTCGACGAGCGCCTGCGGGCTGACGTCGCCCGTGGCGATGACACCGCGCATCACGCCCACGCCGCGCAGGACGCGCGTCAGCGCCCGCGTGTCGATCTCGGCGATGGCGACGATGCCGTTGGCCTTCAGGTAGTTCGTGAAGGTGTCCTCGGCCCGCCAGTTCGACGACATCGGCGACGCTTCGCGGACGACGAAGCCGGCGACCGAGGTGCCACGCGACTCGCAGTCCTCGTCGGTGACGCCGTAGTTGCCGATCTGCGGCGCGGTCATCGTGACGATCTGGCCGGAGTAGGAAGGATCGGTCAGCACCTCCTGATAGCCCGTGAGGCTGGTGTTGAACACCACCTCGCCGGTCGTCTCCCCGTCGGCGCCGATGGAGACGCCTTCGAAGGTCTGGCCGTTTTCGAGCGCGAGCGTTGCGGTCTTCATCGTTTCAGTTGCTTTCCTCGAGCGAGGCGGCGACGCGCACGCTCTGGCCGGCGACGATGGTCCTGGTCGTCGCCCACGGGCGGTGGCCCGGCAGCTCGAGCCGCACCTCGTGCCTGCCCGGCTCGAGCTCGGAGATCTGCAGCGGCGTCGTACCCACGATGCGGCCGTCGATGAGGACGGCGGCGCCGGAGGGGCGGGACTCGACGCGCATCGCACCGGTCTTCGCGCCGGGCCTGGACACAGCCGGCGCCGGACGCTCGGGCCCGCGCACGCGCGCCAGCTGGAACGACACCGTGGTGCCGGCCGAGCGCGCGTCGACGGCGACGCGCCGCGTCTCGGACAGGTAACCGTCCTCGACGATGCGGACGGAGTGCGTGCCGACGCTCAGCCCGCGCACGGTGATCGGCGTGCGGCCGCGCCATGCGCCGTCGACGACGACGCCGGCGCGCGTCGGCGTCGATCGGATGACGAGCTGACCGGTTGCCACCGCCGGCGTGGGACGGCCACGCGGCGTCGCGGGCGCGGCGCTGACCACCGGCGGCGCCTGGCCGGTCGCGGCCGGCGCGGAGGGCAACGGCCCCGACGGCGACGGATTCGCGGGCGCCGGCCGGGGAGATTGGCCACTCGCGTCCGTCGCCGGGACGGCCGCATCGGGGCCGGACGGCGTCGACGGCGCGGTGTCCCCGTAGGTCCCCGACGTCGTGCCCGTCTCGCCGCCCAGGGCCCGCTGCGCGGCGCGTTCGCCGCTGCGGTGGCCGACCAGATAGCCGCCGGCGGCGCCGACCGCGAGGCCGAGGCCGAGCGTCAGCGCCAGCACCACCAGCGGCGGCGTGTGCGCCGCCTGTTCCTGGACAGGGACCGGCGCGGGCGTCCGTTCAGGGGCGTAGCCGAACGTACGGAACAGCATCGATTCGTCGTCTTCACGGTCAGCGGGCTGGACGCGCGACGGCGGATCGAGCGTGACGGTCTCCACGATCCGCGTCGGCTCCGGCGCCGGCCCCGGCTCCAGGACCGGCTCGGGCAGGACCTCGATCTGCGGATCGAGGAAGGCCGGAAGCGGCGCGATTGGGGCCGTCGGCGGATCGTCGATGGTGCGCAACGCAGGCGGGCCCGCGACGACCGCGGCCGCGTCGGGATCGTCGACGCCGCGGCGCGGCGGCTCCCAGAACGTGCCCTGGCGCGCGAACTCGGCCAGCGCTTCGGACGTCGGCGGCTCGCCCGCCGGCCGCGCCGGACGGCTCGGTGGCGGAATCACGGCGCCTAGCGGCGCCGCCGGCGGCGGGTGCGACTCCAGCGCGGCGCACAGCGCCTGCGCGAACGCCGTCGCGGTCGACGGCCGGTGCTCGGGCCGTTCGGCGAGCATCGCCGCCAGCGCCGTCGCGGCGCGGGGGATGTCGGAGGTCTCGGCACGCGCTGCCAAGCCGGCCGCGAGGTCGTCGCCGGCGCCCAGCAGGCGCCGGCCGCTGACGATCTCGTACGCCATCACGCCGAGCGAATAGCGATCGGCCGGGGCGTCGAGGGGCTTCTGCAACAGCGTCTCGGGTGCGGTGAAGGGCCGGCGCCGTGGCGGGCGAAGCCCGGCCACCCCGACGGCCGCCGCCACGCCGAAGCCGCTGACGACCACTCCGCCGCCCTCCGGCAGGAACACGTCGCGCGGGTGGAGGCTGCCGTGGTCGAGGCCGTGCGCGTGCGCGGTGTCGACGGCGTCGGCAAGAGCGCGCACCAGCGCCGTCGCCTCGTCGAGCGGCAGCAGGCCTCCGTCACGCAGGCGGGTGTCGAGCGTCGGACAGGAAAGGTGCTCCATCGCCAGCCACGGCGTGTCGCCCTCGAGCCCGGCGTCGATGAGCGGCACCAGGCCTTCGACCGATGGCGCCTGCCCGACCAGCATCCGGAGTGCGTCGGCGATCGACGGCGCCAGTTCCGGCGAGACGTCGAGCTTGAAGGCCTTGATCGCGACGATCTGGCCGGCCACGGTATCTTGCGCGCGAAACACGGGTCCCTGCGCGCCCATCCCGATCTGATGGAGGACGGGAAACGGCCCGAAAGTCTGGCCGCCCGCGGGGTTGGGGCCCCCGTTCGAAGAACTGGTGAGGTCGTAGATCAGCGCATTGCCCTCGCCAGGCCGACCTGTGTCCGGCCTCGCACCTAGCGGGCCGCCGATCGAACTGACCGACCCGCGATTATAGCAGTGCTGTGTTACGTCAGCGTCACGGCTGACGCGGCCAGCCGGGTGATCATGCCACTCACAAAACTGCCGCTCAACGAGTGGCGTGGCCCGTGCGCAGAGCTGGAGCGCCAGCCCCCACGGGTCGCGGAGCATCAGCAGGCGCGATCCGTCGGGCAGGCGGTCGTCCGAGAGCGCCGTCGCCCCGGCCCGGACCAGCTCGTCGCGGTCGGCGTCGGGAGCGCGCGAGTCGAACGCCAGGTGCAGCTCGAGCGGATCCATCCGCACGTAATCGGGAATCCGCGCGGCCGTGTTCTCGTACAGCTCGACGACGGTCGCGCCCCCGGCGTCGACGAGGAAGCGCGTGTGCGGCGGCCCCTCGACCTGGCGGACGACGCGCATGCCGAGGTGCGCGACGTACCAGTCGGCCATGGCACGGGGATCGGCGACGTTGAGCGCGACGTGTTCGAGACGAAGAACGGGCAAGGCACCTCCAGGCGCCTCGCTATATTACTTGGCGGCCGGTCCACTCAGGACCGGCCGCGGGCCGTCCTCGGCGCGTGCGGCTGCTATTTGTCGATGCGCCGTCGCGCATCGACCGGACGATGGCTCCGGACTCCGTCCTCGCCATCCGTCACGGGGTGCTGGGCGCTCCGCGGCGCCGCTCGCGGGACGGCGTGTTGACGGCGCGTCCCTCGCCCGGGCGTTCGATGTATTGACACTCGTCTAAAAGGTCTGCAACAGTACGGGCGTGAGCGCTGGTCAGGCTTCGCCGTCTCCGTCCACCCTGTCGCCGGCCTCGGGCGCGCCCGCCATCGGCGTGGAGCTCACTCACGTCCCCTGGGCGCGGCCCTTCAACCTCGACGTCGCCAACGCCTTCGACAAGGTGGCGCCGGCCTTCGCCGGCAATCCCGCGCAGCCGGCCGCCTGGCGTGACGCGATTGCGCGCGTCACCGCCCACGCGCGCGATCGGGCGGCGATCGCCGCGGCCCTCGCCGCCCAGCAGGCGACGCGGCAGTCGCCCGAGCCGGCGCGCGTCAACGCCGCGCGCCTGGCCGATCCGCGCGCTGTGGTGATCGCCACCGGCCAGCAGGCCGGGACGTTCGGCGGGCCTATCTTCACGCTGCTCAAGGCCCTGACCGCCATCAAGCTGGCGCGCGGGGTCGAGGCGACGCACGGCGTCCCCGCGGTGCCGGTGTTCTGGGTCGACGCCGAGGATCACGACTGGAACGAAGTGGCCGGGTGTACGGTGCTCGACGCCGAGCTGACGCCGAAGACGGTCGGCGTCGGCGCGCCGCCGCGGACCGGGTCGTGTCCGATCTCGTCCCTGCCGCTGTCGCCAGGCTCTGCCGCCAGCGTCCTCGCCGCCCTGCGCGAGGCCCTCCCGCCCACCGAGTTCACCGACACCCTGATCGCCTCGCTCGCCCGCCACTATGGCGATGGTGTGACGCTGGCGCGTGCGTTCGCGGGCGTGATGGACGACCTGCTCGGGCCGCTCGGCCTCGTCGTCTACGACGCCTCCGATCCGGCCAGCAAGCCGCTGGCCGGGCCGCTGTTCGTGCGCGAGCTGGCGTCGCCCGGGGAGACGTCGCGCCTCGCCGCCGCCGCCGGCGCGGCGCTGGACGCCCGCGGCTACAAGGCGCAGGTCACCCCCGCCGCCGACAGCACGGCGCTGTTCGCGCTCGGCGAGACGCGCGAGCCGATCAAGCGCACACCGGGCGGCTTCGCCATCGGCGATCGCCAGGTGAGCGGCGCCGACCTCGTCGCGGAGGCCGCCGCCCACCCGGAGCGCTTCAGCCCGAACGTGCTGCTGCGGCCGCTCGTCCAGGACACACTCTTCCCGACCATCGCCTATGTCGGCGGCCCGAGCGAGGTCGCCTACTTCGCCCAGTTGAAGGACGTCTACGCCCACTTCGGCCTGCCGATGCCGCTGATCGTGCCGCGCGCCTCGGCGACCTTCGTCGACGGCGCGGGCCTGCGCTTCCTGCAGCGGGCGGGCGTCGAGCTCGGCGCGCTCCAGGCGCGCGACGACGGCGCTCTGAACCGGCTGCTCGAGCAGACGCTGCCGCGCGAGGTCGAGGACGCCCTGCAGGCGGTGCGGACCGACGTCGAGGCGCGGATGGCGACGGTCATCGCGGCGGTCCCGGCCGTCGACGCGACGCTCGAGGGAACCGCGCGGTCGACCCTCGGCAAGATGACCCACGAGCTCGGCACGCTCCAGCAGAAGGTCGTTCAGGCGGCCAAGCGCCGCGACGACACGCTGCGCCGGCAGTTCGAGCGGACGCGCGCGCTCGCCTTCCCCGGCGGCGAGCCGCAGGAACGCGCGGTCGGGCTGGTGTGGCTGCTCAACCGGGTCGGCCCGGCCCTGCCGGAGATCCTCGATCGGGAACTGCCGGTCGACCTCGCCAGACCAGTCCCGACGCAGCACTGGGTCCTCTCCCTCTAGGTTCCAGCTCGCCCTTTCGGCAGCATCGGCCGTCCGGCGGCTCGTCCCGGCCAGTGGCCCGTATCCGCTGAAGCGGTAGCGGATTTCGGAGCGCGGCGCCCGGATGGCAAGGCCCGACGACCGCGCATACCGGGAGTATGTAAGGGAGGAGCAACGCCGCCAGCCGGGATGCCCCGCCCGAAAGCTGCTGCTGGTTCAGCGGATACAGGCCACTAGCGGGGAAGCGGCGTCCAACCGAAAGACCGGATGAGCCGTGCGTCCCGCCTCGAAGTCGCGCCCCCGCGTTCAGACCGCCGCCCCCAAGGTCAGAGGCCGCCGCAAGCGGCGCTGGCTGCGCTATCTGGTCGCCGCCTTCGCGGGCCCGCTGATCCTCATCGTCTCGGTGCTGTCCTACTACTACATCACCCTGTCGCGGGTGATCGAGATGCGCCTGCACGGCGAAGTCGAACGATCGTGGCCGCGGATCTACGCCCGTCCGCTCGAGCTGCGGGCCGGCCAGTCCCTGACCGCGGAAGGGCTGATCGAGCGGCTCAACGATCTCGGCTACGCCGGCCGTCCGCGGGTCACCGAGGCCGGACAGTTCGCCGTCGGCGTGAACGCCATCGAGCTCTCGATTCGCGGCGGAAAGCTGGAAGGCACAGTGATCCGGGTCGTGTTCGGTCGGGCCGGGGCCAAGCCGGGCACCCCGGCGACCGCGACGATTCGCCGCATCGAGCGTGCCGCCGACGGCACGTCCATCGGCCGCGCCACGCTGGAGCCGGCGCTCCTCACCGCGCTCGTCACCGCCGGCCGCGAGAAGCGGCGCAAGGTGCCGCTGGCACAGATTCCCAAGCACGTGCGCCAGGCGGTCCTCGCCATCGAGGACCGCCGCTTCTACGACCATCCGGGCGTCGATTTGATCGGCTCGGCCGGGGCGGTCATGACCAACCTGCGCGGCGAGAAGGCGTATCTGGTCGGCGGCAGCACGCTGACGCAGCAGCTGGTCAAGAACCTGCTCCTCACGCCCGAGAAGACCATGACGCGCAAGCTCAAGGAGCAGTTCATGGCCGTCATCGCCGAGCGGCGGCTGTCGAAGGATCAGATCCTCGAGCTGTACCTGAACGAGGTCTACCTCGGGAACCGCGGCTCGTTCGCCGTGCACGGCCTGCCCGAAGCGGCGCGGCTCTACTTCGGCAAGGACGTGCTGAACCTGTCGCTCGCCGAGGCCGCGACGCTGGCCGGGATGATCCAGTCCCCGCAGGCGCTGTCGCCGTTCCGCTCGCCCGAGCGCTGCGCCCAGCGCCGCAACGTGGTGCTGAGCGTGATGGCGGAGACCGGCGTCGTCCATCCCGCCGAAGCCGAGAAGGCGGCGAAGGAACCGTTGCTCGCCTCCGCCCGCGCGCTCGAGTCCGAGGCGCCGTACTTCGTCGACTTCGTCGAGCAGGAGCTGGCCAGCCGCGCCATCGACATCCGCCGCTCGTCGGCCGACGTCTACTCGACGCTGGACCTGCACCTGCAGCGCCTCGCGCAGGAGTCGCTGCGCACCGGGCTGAAGCGGATCGACGATCAGCTGGCGCGGCGGCGCCGCAAGATCGGGCCGGCCCAGGCGGCGCTGGTCGCGGTCGATCCGCGCAGCGGGGAAATCCTGGCGATGGTCGGCGGGCGCTCCTACAACCAGTCGCAGTTCAACCACGTGACCGCGGCGCACCGGCAGCCGGGGTCGGTGTTCAAGCCGTTCGTGTTCCTGGCCGCCTTCGAGCAGGCGATCGCCGACGGCCGCACCGATCTGTCGCCGGCGATGATCGTCGCCGACGAGCCGACGACGTTCCTCTTCGACGACAAGGACTACGCGCCGGGCAACTACGACGGCGAGTACGAAGGCCCGATCACGCTGCGCCACGCCCTCGCCCGCTCGCGCAACATCGCCACGATCAAGGTGGCCGAGATGATCGGCTTCGACAAGGTCGCCGACCTGTGGCGGCGGCTCGGCGTCGGGACGCCGCCGCAGCCGTACCCGTCGATCGCGCTCGGCGTGTTCGAGGCGACGCCGCTGGAAGTGGCGACGGCGTACACCATCTTCACGAACGGCGGCCAGGTGCGACCGGTGCATGCCGTGCAGTCGCTGCTCGTCAACGGCGACGCCGTCGCACCGCCGCCACTCACGAAGGGCGCGCAGGTCGCCAGGCCCGAGACCACTTACCTCGTCACGAGCATGATGCAGAGCGTGCTCGACGAAGGCACCGGCGCGTCGGCGCGCTCGTCGGGGTTCAAGCTCGAGGCGGCCGGCAAGTCCGGCACGACCAACGACCAGCGCGACGCCTGGTTCGTCGGCTTCACGCCCGAGCTCCTGACCGTGGTCTGGGTCGGCATCGACGACAACACCCCGCTCGGCATGACGGGGAGTCAGGCCGCCCTGCCGATCTGGACGTCCTTCATGGGACGGGCCCTGTCCGGACGGCAGAGCTCGACCTTCGAGATCCCGAACGGCCTGGAGTTCGCCGACATCGACCCGGACAGCGGCGGCCTGGCGATGCCCAACTGCCCGAAGATTCGTCACGAAGCGTTCCTGCCGGGCAGCGTCCCGGCCGTCGGCTGCACGTTGCACAGCGGTGGATCGATATACTGATGGTTTGCGGTGGCGGTCCGCCACCGAGGAAGGTTTGAGCGTGTACGTCCGTCCGTTCATTGGAATTCTGGCGCTGGTCCTGGTCGGCGCCTGCAACCGCCAGCCCGCGGCGGCCAGCCAGACGACTGCCGCCCCCGCGGCCGCGCCGGCGGCGAAGCCGGCCCAGCCGGCCGCCGGTCAGCCCGCCGCCGCGGCCCAGGCCCCCGCTACCCCTGGCGTGCAGCCCGGGCCGGAAACGCCGAAGCCGGTGCCCGCGGTGCTGCCGCAGGTGCTCGCCAAGATCGACGGCCAGCCGGTCGGCCGTGAAGAGCTCGAGACCGCGGTGAAGGACGCCGAGTCGCGGGCCGGTCGCGCGGTGCCGCCCACCGAGCGCGACGCGGTCTATCGTGGCCTGCTCGACCGCGTCATCCTGTTCCGGCTGCTGTCCGTCGAAGCCAAGGCTCCGCGGCATCACCGTGACGCCGCAGGAGATCACCGATCGGATCGCCCAGATCAAGAAGCAGTTCCCGAGCGAGGCCGAGTTCCAGCAGGAGCTGACCAAGCGCCACACGACGATGGCCCAGCTCCAGGAGGAGCAGCGCCGCGACCTGCTGAACGCCAAGACGATCGAGGCCGAAGTGGCGCCGCGCGTCGCCATCACCCCGGAGGAGCTGGACACCTTCTACAAGAGCAATCCCGACCAGTTCAAGGAACCAGAGACGGTGCGGGCCAGCCACATCCTGATCGGCGTGGCGAAGGACGCGGCGCCGGCGGCCAAGCAGGCGGCGCGGACCGAGGCCGAGGGCGTGCTCACGCGCGTCAAGGCCGGCGAGGACTTCGCGGCGCTGGCCAAGCAGCACTCGAAGGATCCGGGCTCGGCCGCGGTCGGCGGCGACCTGAACTTCTTCCCGAAGGGCCAGATGGTGCCGGCGTTCGACGCCGCCGCGTTCGCGCTCAAGCCCGGTGAAATCAGCAGCCTGGTCGAGACCGAGTTCGGCTTCCACATCATCAAGCTGACGGATCGGCGCGTCGGGCGGATCGTGCCGCTCGAGGAGGTGAAGGATCGCCTGGAGGACTTCCTGAAGCAGCGCAAGCAGCAGGAGCTCGTCCAGCAGTACCTCCTGGGTCTCAAGGCGAAGTACCGCGTCGAAGTCCTCATCTGACCACCCTCCGGATCCGCGACGCCACCGTTCTCACGATGGATGACGACCGTACGGTCGTCACCGGGGACGTGTGGATCGCGGACGGGGTGATCACCCGGGTCGGGCCGACGCCGCCCGGGACGCCGCCGGCCGATCGCGAGATTGCCGCCGGCGGCGGCTACCTCCTCCCCGGCTTCATCCAGACCCACGTCCACCTGTGCCAGACCCTGTTCCGGGGCCTGGCCGACGACCTGCCGCTGCTCGAGTGGCTGAAGCAGCGCGTGTGGCCGCTCGAAGCGGCGCACACGCCGGCGACGCTGGCCGCCTCGGCGCGCCTCGCCGTCCACGAGCTGCTGCGGACCGGCACGACGACGGTGCTGACGATGGAGACCGTGCACGACACCGATGCCGTGCTCGAAGCCATCGCCCCGACCGGCATCCGCGCCACGGTCGGCAAGTGCCTGATGGACGACGGCGGTGACGCCCCGGCCCGGCTGCACGAACCGTGGCGCGCCGGCCTCGACGCCAGCGTCGACCTGCACCGCCGCTGGCACGGCCAGGCGGACGGCCGGATCCGCATCGCGCTGGCGCCGCGCTTCGCCGTGTCGTGCTCGCGGACGCTGCTCGAAGCGGTCGCCGCGGAATCCGCCGCCTCCGGCATCCTGGTGCACACCCACGCCAGCGAAAATCGCGATGAGGTCGCCTTCGTGCGGGCGAAGACCGGCCTCGGCAACATGGCCTACCTGGCGCAGCTCGGGCTCGCCTCGCCGCGTCTGTGCGCGGCCCACTGCGTGTGGGTCGACGCCGGCGAGCAGGCGATCATGGCCGAGCGCGGCGTCCACGTGCTGCACTGCCCCGGCTCGAACCTCAAGCTGGGTTCGGGCGTGGCCCCCATCGTGGCGCTCCGAGCCCAGGGCATCGGGGTGTCGCTGGGCGCCGACGGCGCCGCCTGCAACAACCGCCTCGACATGTTCGACGAGATGCGCCTCGCGGCGACGCTCCAGGCCGAACGGCACGGCCCCGGGTCGCTGACGGCGCGCGACGTGCTGCTGATGGCCACGCGGGGCGGCGCGCAGGCGCTCGGCCTCGACGCCGAGATCGGCTCGATCGCGCCGGGCAAGCGGGCCGACCTCATCCTGGTGCGCGCCGACGCTCCGCACCTGGCCCCCGGCACGGATCCGTGGTCGACCCTCGTCTACGCGGCCCGCGGCACCGACGTGGCGATGACCATGGTCGACGGCCGGATCCTGGTCGAGGACGGCGTCCCGCTCGGCCTCGACGCCGGGGCCGTCCTGGCCGAGTCGCGGGCCGCGGCGCGAACGCTCATGAGCCGGGCAGGCCTGCTATAATCCGCTTAGCAGTCCTGGGGCGAGACTGCTAAGCGCCGCCCGATACGCACGGCCAGGCCGCGCGTACGCCACGACCCGATTTCTCGACCATGCCTCACAGTCCCCGATACGCGGCGCCCGAACTCTCGGATCGTGTGCTGCGCCTGCTCGGCGCGCTGGTCCGGGAATACATCGAGCACGGGGAGCCCGTGTCCTCGCAGTGGCTGGCGGGGCACGCCGGCTGTGCCGTCTCGTCGGCCACCGTCCGCAATGTCCTGGCCCGGCTCGAGGAACAGGGCTTCGTCAAGCAGCCGCACACGTCCGCGGGACGCGTCCCCACCGATCTCGGCTACCGGCAATACGTCGACGTCCTGATGCAGGGACGCCGCCCGGCGCGTCCGGCCCCGGACGTCGAGGCCCGCCTGCGGCAGGGCGCCTCGATGCCCGAAGTGCTGGCGCATGCCTCGCACGAGCTCGCCCGCCAGACCCAGCACGTCGGCTTCGCCTGGGCGCCGGCCGCCGAGCGCCTGCTGCAGCGGATCGAGTTCGTCCCCCTCGACGGGGGCCGCGTGCTGGTCGTGGTCGTGGCGATGAACGGCGAGGTCGCGCACAAGGTCGTCCCCTTCGAAGGCCCGGCCACGCGCGAGCAGCTGATCGAGGCCGCCAACTACCTGACCGCCGAGTACGGCTCCCTGCCGCTGACCGAGATCCGCGAGCGGCTGCTCGCGGAGATGCGGGCCGAGCGGGCGCTGTACGACGCGCTGTTCGCGCGCGCGCTGGCGCTGGCCGAGGAGACACTCGCGTCGCTGCCGGGCGAGAGCCACGTGTTCGTGTCCGGCGCGCCGACCATCGCCGACCTCGGCCTCAGCCCGGAAGCGCTGCCGACGCTGCGGGCGCTCCTGGCGATGCTCGAGGAAAAGGATCGCCTGGGCCGGCTCCTCACCGCGTATCTCGAGGATCCCGGCCTCACCATCGTCATCGGCACCGAGCACCTGTCGCCCGACTTCCAGTCGCTCAGCCTGGTGCTGACGACCTGCACGGACGACGCACGCATCGGCGTCGTCGGCATCCTCGGACCGACGCGGATGCGCTACTCGCGCGCGATCAACGCCGTCGACAGCGTGTCGCATGCGATGAGCCGCGTCTTCGCGAGCTGAGGGGCCCTTTCGCCGGCCGGCGCCACGCGCGCCGACGGCTCTTTCACGAACCATGACTGACTTCACCAACGACGCCGATCCGCAGACGCCGCCCGACGATCAGGACACCGCCACGCCGAAGAACCTGGCGCTGCAGGAAGATCCCGAGCAGGTCATGCGCGAGCGCGACGACTACCGCGATCGCTTCCTGCGCTCGATCGCCGAGTTCGACAACTACCGCAAGCGCATCGAGCGCGAGCGGCGCGAGCTGGCCGAGTTCGTGTCGTTCGAGATCCTGCACGACCTGCTGCCGCTGGTCGACGATCTCGAGCGCGCCCTCGCCGCCGCCGACCCTGCCGGCGAGAGCACGACACAGACGGTCGCCAGCTACCGCGCCGGCATCGAGCTGATCCACAAGCAGCTCGCCGAGCTGCTGCGCAAGCGCAACGTCACGCCGATCGACGCCAAGGGCGCCGATTTCGATCCGCACGTCCACCAGGCCGTGGCCTCCGAGCCGTCGGCCAGCCATCGCGACAACGAGGTCATCGAGGAGCTGCGCCGCGGCTACCGGCTCGGCGAGCGCCTGCTGCGACCTGCGATGGTGAAGGTGGCCTCGCGTGGCTAAGCTCGATTACTACGAGGTCCTGGGCGTCGCGCGCTCGGCCTCGGACGGGGAGATCAAAAGCGCCTACCGCAAGCTGGCGCTCAAGTACCACCCCGATCGCAACCCGGGCGACCACACGGCGGAAGAGAAGTTCAAGGAAGCGGCCGAGGCCTACGCGATCCTCGCCGACGGCGACAAGCGCG
Organism: Vicinamibacterales bacterium; assembly: GCA_963844435.1. Lineage (GTDB taxonomy): Bacteria > Acidobacteriota > Vicinamibacteria > Vicinamibacterales > Vicinamibacteraceae > JBDSLU01. Next base: position 440,583 of record CAWJOG010000010.1, read on the forward strand.
CCGCCTACGATCGCTTCGGCCACGCCGGGGTGAACCAGGGCGGCGGCCAGGGCTTCGACCCGTCGGTGTTCACCGACTTCGGCGACATCCTCGGCGGGCTCGGCGACATCTTCGGCTTCGGCGACGCCTTCGGCGGCAGCCGCCGCGCCGGGCCGCGCCGCGGCGCCGACCTGCGCTACGACCTCGAGATCGCCTTCGAGGCCGCGGCCAAGGGCACCGAGACGCAGATCCGCATCCCGCGCGAGGAGACGTGCACGACGTGCAAGGGCTCGGGCTCGGCGAGCGGGGCGGGACCGGAGACGTGTCCGCAGTGCCGCGGCGTCGGCCAGGTGCGTTACCAGCAGGGCTTCTTCACTGTCGCCAAGACGTGCGGCCACTGCCGCGGCGCCGGCCGCATCATCACCAAGCCGTGCCAGACGTGCCGAGGCAACGGCCGCACGACCGAGCAGCGCGACCTCAAGGTCAAGATCCCGGCCGGCATCGCCACCGGCCAGCGCCTGCGCCTGACCGGCGAAGGCGAACACGGGGTCCAGGGCGGGCCGCCCGGGCGACCTCTACATCGTCGTCCTCGTCGCCGACCACCCGTTCTTCCAGCGCCACGACGACGACCTCCATTGCGAGCTGCGCCTCCCGTTCACGACCCTCGCCCTCGGTGGATCGGTGCAGGTGCCGACGCTCGACGGCGAGGAGGCCCTGCACGTCCCGGACGGCACGCCGAGCGGCACCGTGCTGAAGATCCGGCACAAGGGCCTGCCCAACGTCTCCGGCCGCGGGCACGGCGACCTGTTCGTCTCGGTCGTCGCCAGCGTCCCGCGGAAGCTCTCCAAGGAACAGCGCAAGGCGATGGAGGAGCTGCGGCGCGTGCTGCCGGCGGACGTCCAGCAGACCGAGCGCGACTCCGGCGAGAAGCCGTTCTTCGAACGGGTCAAGGACATCTTCGGGTGAAGCGCTGGCCGGCGCTGGACATCCGCGTCGGGCCCGAGGCCGGCGCCCTCGCCGGCCGTGAGGCACAGGCCGATCGGGCCGGGCTCTTCGCCGCCTGGCTCGACGACTTCTCCCCCACCGCGATCACCGAGCTCGACGCGTCCGGCGACGACACGCTCGCCTGGCGCGTCTTCTTCGCCAGCGACGAGGCACGGACGATCGCCGCGCACGCCCTCGCCGCAGCCCCGGCATGGACCGGGGCGACGGCGTCGGCGATCGACGTGGACGACGAAGCGTGGGCCGAGCGCTCGCAGGCGTCGCTGACCGCGATCCGTGTCGGGCGCGTCGTCGTCACACCGCCCTGGGACCTGGACGGCGCTGCCGCCCTCGCCCGCCACGCGGCCGTCGAGGCACTCGATCCGCTCACCATCGTGATCGAACCGTCGATGGGCTTCGGCACGGGCCACCACGAATCGACGCGGCTGTGCCTGGCGGCGCTGCAGCGGACGCCGCTCGCTGGCCGCTCCGTCGTCGACGTCGGTACCGGATCCGGCGTCCTCGCGATTGCCGCCGCGCGGCTCGGCGCCGCGCACGCGGTGGGCATCGACGACGACCGCGACGCGCTCCACTCGGCGACGGCAAACGTCGCGCTCAACGCGATCCCCGCCGGGCGCGTCGAGATGCGCCAGGGCAATCTGCTGGCGGAGGCCCTGCCCGTGGCGGACGTCGTCCTCGGCAACCTCACCGGAGCGCTGCTCCGCCGGGCCGCCGCGACGCTGAGCACGGCGGTCGCCCGCGGCGGCGTGCTGATCGTCAGCGGTTTCACGGAGGACGAGCGGCTGGCCATCGAGCACGCCTTCGCGCCGCTGGCGGTCGCCCACGCCGAGAGCGAGCACGGCTGGCTGGCGCTGACCTGAGCGCCGCAGACTAGTGTCCTGAATCGAAGGCTCGGGGCAACTAGCGTCCCATCACCAGGGACGCCTCGAGCTCGTCGATCCGGAAGAGCTCGGTCGCGGGCGGTGGTGGATCCGCCTGCATCACCGCGGCGGCGAACTTCTCATCGCCCGCAGGCTGCGGCCTGGCACGTGACGCCACGCGGACGAAGTGCGGTGGGCCGGCCGTCATCGTCCGGCCGACCAGCCCAGGATGCCCAGGGCGACGATCGGCGCGGTCTCGGCGCGCAGCGTCAGCGGCGAGCAGGTCCACGGCTGCCAGCCGAGGTCGATGGCGAGCGCCACTTCCTCCGGGGTCCAGCCGCCCTCGGGGCCGGACAGCACGACGACGCGCCCCTGCAAAGTCGGCGGATCCACGGGGCCGGTGGCAGCGCCGCGCGACACCTCGGGCTCGCAGAGGATCAGCCGCGTCGCGTCCACCCACGCCGGATCGCGCAGCACTGCGTCAAGAGGCCGCGCTGCGGCGATCGCCGGCAGCACGCTGCGCCCGCACTGTTTCACCGATGCCAGCGCGACGCGGCGCCAGCGCTCGACGACCGTCGCCGACGCCGAGGCGCGGGCGGGGACGACGGTGCGCGCCGTGACGAGCGGGGCGATGGCGATCGCGCCGAGCATCGTCGCGTCGCGGATCAGGGCATCCATGGCGTCGCCCTTCAGCACCGCCGGCGCCACGGTGATCGCGATCGGCAGCTCGCGGCTGGCGGTGTGCGCCTCGAGCACACGCAGCTCGAGCCGCTCGCCGCGCCCGCCGACGACCTCGGTCAGCACGGCCACGCCGGCGCCATCGAACACCACCGCGCGATCGCCGGCCGCCAGCCGCAGGACGCGCGTCGCGTGGCGCGCCTCGGGGCCGTCGAGGATCAGCGTCGAGCCCGGCGCCACATCGATCGGCGCATGATGGAAGCGAGGCAGTGACATTCGCGCGGTATACTGCAGCCGGATGCTGTTCCAAGGACAGATCCTCGGCAAGTACAAAATCCTGTCCCCGCTTGGCAGCGGCGGATTCGGCACCGTATACCTCGCGCGCGACACCTGGATCGACAAACAGGTCGCGATCAAGGTGCCGCACCGGCAGAACCTCGACTTCGGCGATCTGCTGCGCGAGCCCCGTCTGCTCGCCAGCGTCTCGCACCCGAACATCGTCGCCATCACCACCGCCGAGAAGCAGGACGGCGTCTTCTTCATCGTGATGGAGTACGTGCCGGGCGAAACGCTCGAGACGATCGTGCTGCGCGAGGGCGCGCTCGATCTGGCCCGCGCGCTCGACTACGCCTGCCAGATCTGCAACGCCGTCGACCACGCGCACCGCCAGGGCGTGCTGCACCGGGATCTGCGGCCGGCCAACGTGCTCGTCTCGGACACCGGCGTCGCCAAGGTCGCCGACTTCGGCACGTCGCGCTTCCTGGAAATCGCCGCGCACGGCACGACCGTCATCGGCAGCCCGCCCTACATGGCGCCGGAGCAGTTCCACGGCAAGGCCGTCTTCGCCTCCGACATCTATTCGCTGGGCGTGACGATGTACCAGCTCCTGACCGGCGAGCTGCCCTACGACGCGCCGGCTCCGGGGCAGATCGATCGCCTCTTCCGCACCGACCTGATCACCCCGCCGCGGCTGCGCAACCCGGCCATCTCGAAGCGCGTCAACGACATCGTCCTCAAGGCGATGGCGCCCGACCTGGCCAGCCGCTACGGCAAGGCGACCGAGCTGATCGCGGATCTGCTCGACAGCCGCGGCGCCGTCCGCCGGCCCGGCCCCGAGCTGCGCCAGGTGGCCGGCGTCGGCGCCGGCAACGGGCTGCGCTCCGGCGATCACGACATGGCCGGCATCGAGCGGCGCCTCCGCGCCCGCGACACGCCGGCGCCGGCGATCTGCTGGAAGTGCCGCAAGGCCCTCGCCGCCCGCGCCACCCGCTGCCCCTTCTGCAGCGAAGTGCAGTGATGTGGGGCGCGTCGCGCGTCCCCGACGCTGGCCAGCCCGCACGCGGCCGGCGGTCGCCGCGGCCGCCTTGAGCGTGCGTCCTGCTATTCGCGACGCTGGGCGCGTCGCGGCGTCCGCACGCGCGCGGCATGCGCGCAGCGCCGAGCAACCCTGCGCAACACCTGGGACTGACTCTCACGACCTGGCAATCGTGCCGATAACCGGTCGACTAGGCCGTTCGTGCGCCCACTGGGGGTGCGCGGGGCCGATCCACGACCATGCACATCAACGACCTGCTCGCCACTGCCGTCGCCCGCGGGGCTTCCGACTTGCACATGAAGGTCGGCAGCTTCCCCATGCTCCGAATCGACGGCACGCTCACGCCGGCCACCGAGACCAAGCGCCTCGAGAAGGCCGACATGGACGCCGTGGCCGCGTCGCTCCTGAGCCCCGAGCAGCGTGACAAGTTCCAGAAGCAGCTCGAGGTCGACGTCGCCTACGCCGTCCCGAACCTGGGACGCTTCCGCTGCAACGTCTTCCAGCAGCGCGGCACCGTCGGCCTGGTCATGCGCGTCATTCCGTCGCGCGTCCCGACCGTCGACGAGCTGCAGCTGCCGCCGGTGCTCAAGAAGATCGCCGACGAAGAGCGCGGCCTGATCCTCGTCACCGGCACCACCGGCTCGGGCAAGTCGACGACGCTGGCGGCGATGTTGAACCACATCAACAACGCCCGGCCGACCCACATCATGACGGTCGAGGACCCCATCGAGTACCTCCACCGCGACAACAAGTCGATCATCAACCAGCGCGAAATCCGGACCGATACCGGGTCGTTCGCGATGGCGCTGCGCAGCGCCCTGCGTCAGGATCCGGACGTCATCCTGGTCGGCGAAATGCGCGACCTCGAGACCGTCGAGACGGCGCTGCTCGCCGCCGAGACCGGCCACCTCGTGTTCTCGACGCTCCACACCCTGGACGCCCCCGAGAGCATCAACCGTATCGTCGCGGTGTTCCCGCCGCACCAGCAGCGCCAGGTCCGCCTGCAGCTCGCCAGCATCCTCAAGGCCGTCGTCTCGCAGCGCCTCATGCCGCGCTCGAACGGCGCCGGCCGTGTCGCCGCCGTCGAAGTCATGACCGCGACGCCGTTCATCCGCGACTGCATCCTGGACAAGGACAAGACGCACTCGATCCTCGGCGCGATCGCCGCCGGCACGTCGCAGTACGGCATGCAGACCTTCGACCAGTCGATCTTCACGCACTACAAGCGGGGCGTCATCAGCTACGACGACGCGCTCCGCTTCGCGACCAACCAGGACGAGTTCAAGCTCAAGGTGCAGGGGATCGCCACGACGTCGGAGATGGCGCGCCAGGAGATGCACGACTCGTCGCGCCAGGACGTCGAGATCTCACGCTTCGGCGGCTAAGGGTTCACACGCATCCTGCTCTCCTTCCGGCCCGGCGAGTTCGCCGGGCCGCTTTTTCGTACGTTGCTGGTCTGGCGGCCGCGCTCTCGCGCGCGTCCGCGGGACCGCCTCCTGGCGTGCGGCCTGCCAGTCGCGACGCTGGGCGCGTCGCGGCGTCCGCACGCGGGCGGTCAGCCGTACACTACGGGGGTGGATGCCTACGTCCTCGCCCTCGGGTGGCTCGCGCGTCGTGAGCTCACCGAGAAACAAATCCGCCAGCGTCTCACCCGTCGCGGCTGCGAGCCGGATGTGGTGGACGACGCCGTGGCGCGCCTGAAGGCCGAGCGCGCCATCGACGACGCCCGCGTCGCCGGAGCGTTCGCGCGCACCGCCGTCCGTCTCAAGGGCCGCGGCCCGATGCGGCTCGAGCGCGACCTGCAGGTCCTCGGCATCGAGCGCGGCGCGGCCAAGGCGGCCGTCCGCGACGTACTCGCCGAGACCGACGAGCGGACGCTGGCGCGCCAGGCCCTCGCCCGCCGCTGGCGCCAGGCCGGCCGCCCCGAGCCCGCCGACGCCGCGCGCCTCTATCGCGCCCTCCTCCGCCAGGGCTTCGGCCCGTCCGCCGCCCGCGCCGCCCTCACCGCCCTCGGCGCCCCGGACGACGACACGCTGGCCGACGATCCCGCTGCCGACGACCCGACGTGAGGGAATCCGCCATAATGTCTGGATGACCAGTGTCGGCATGACGGGAGCTGAGATCCGGCGCTCCTTCCTGAAGTTCTTCGAGTCGCAGGACCACCGCATCGTCCCCAGCTCGTCGCTGGTCCCGACCGACGATCCCACCCTGCTGTTCACCAACGCAGGGATGAACCAGTTCAAGGACGTGTTCCTGGGCCGCGAGCGCCGCGACTACCGCCGGGCCACGACCTCGCAGAAGTGCATGCGCGTCAGCGGCAAGCACAACGACCTCGACAACGTCGGGCCGTCGCACCGGCATCACACGTTCTTCGAGATGCTGGGCAACTTCTCGTTCGGCGACTACTTCAAGGAAGACGCCATCCGGTTCGCGTGGACGGTGCTGACCGAGGTCTGGGGCCTGCCCAAGGATCGCTTGCGCGCCTCGATCTTCGCCGGTGACGCGACCACGCCGCGCGACGACGACGCGTTCGCCATCTGGAAGGGCATCCTCGGCGACGAGCGGCGCATCGACGAGTTCGGCGCCGCCGACAACTTCTGGCAGATGGGTGAGACGGGCCCCTGCGGCCGCTGCTCCGAGATCTTCTACGACCGCCGCGGCATGGACGACGTGCCGGCCGACGATCAGCTGATCGAGGTCTGGAACAACGTGTTCATGGAGTTCAACCGGCAGGAGGGCGGCGTGCTCGAGCCGCTGCCGGCCCGCTCGATCGACACCGGCATGGGCCTCGAGCGCATCACCGCGGTCATCCAGGGCAAGACCTCGAACTACGACACCGACCTCTTCCAGCCGATCCTGAAGGCCATCGGCGACCTCGCCGGGCGCACCTACGGGGACGACGATCACGCCGACGTCTCGATGCGGGTCGTCGCCGATCACGTGCGCGCCACGACGTTCCTGATCGGCGACGGCGTCATCCCGTCGAACGAATGGCGGGGCTATGTGCTGCGCAAGATCATGCGGCGCGCGATGCGGCACGGCAAGCGCCTCGGCCTGCGCGATCCGTTCCTGCACCGGCTGGTCGACGTCGTCGTCGCCGAGATGGGCCAGGCCTATCCGGACCTGCCCGGCAGCCGCGACGCGGTCGTCAACGTGGTCAAGGGTGAAGAGGAACGGTTCGACGCGGTGCTGACCGCCGGTCTTCCCCGCCTCGAGGACCTGCTCGATCGGGCGGCGGCGTCGCCCGACAAGCGCGTCCCCGGCGACGAGGTGTTCCGCCTCTACGACTCGCTCGGGGTCCCGGTCGACTTCATCGAGGATCTGGCGAGCGAGCGGCAGCTCACCCTCGACCGCGAGGGCTACGAACGGGCGATGGACGGTCAGCGCGAGCGGGCGCGGGCCGGCAGCACCTTCGATCAGAAGAAGGCCGCCGGCTTCACGTTCGCCTCGGAGGCGGCCCGGACGACGCTCGAGCAGACGCCGGATCGCTTCGACGGCTACGACACGACCGCGGTCGACGAAGCCACGGTCGTCGCGCTCTTCGACGCGGCGCGGGCGCAGGTCGAGACGCTCGCCGCCGGCGCGCAGGGCTTCGTCGTCACCGATCGCACGCCGTTCTATCTCGAATCCGGCGGCCAGGTGTCCGACACCGGCACCGTGTCCGCCGCGACCGGCGAAGCCACGGTGGACGGCGTCGTGCGGGTCGTCCCGGGCGGACCGCGTGCGCATCGCATCTCCGTGACGTCCGGGCGCCTCGACGCCGGCAGCCGGGTTCGCCTGGTCGTGGACGTCGCGCGTCGCGACGCGATCCGCCGCAACCACACGGCCACCCACCTGCTGCACGCGGCGCTGCGGCAGGTGCTCGGGCCGCACGTCAAGCAGGCCGGCTCGCTCGTGGCCCCCGATCGCCTGCGCTTCGATTTCGTGCAGCCGTCCGCGATCCCGGCCGACGCGATCGCGCGCATCGAGCGCATCGTCAACGACGAGGTGCTGAAGAACACCGCGGTCACGACCCAGGTCAAGCCGACCGCCGAGGCGATGGCCGCGGGCGCGATGGCGCTCTTCGGCGAGAAGTACGGCGACACCGTGCGCGTCGTCGAGGTGCCTGGCTTCAGTCTCGAGCTGTGCGGCGGCACGCACGTCCGCGCCACCGGCGACATCGGGCTGTTCGCGATCACGTCGGAGTCGGGCGTCGCCGCGGGCGTCCGCCGCGTCGAAGCGGTGACGGGCATCGGCGCCTACGAGCAGTACAGCGCCCAGCAGCGCGGCTATCACGAGCTGCTGCACGTGCTCGGCGCCGACGCGGCACAGGCGAAGACCGCGGTCGAGCGGCTCCAGGCCGACGTGAAGCGCCTGACGCGCGAGCTGCAGGACGCCAAGGTCAAGGCGGCGATGGGCGGAGGCGGCGGTGGTGCCGCGGCAGCGGGCGACGACAGGATTGCGCTGAATGGCGCATCGCTGATCGCGCGCCGGGCCGACGGCCTCGACCGGGCAGGACTGCGCACTTTGGCGGATTCGCTGAAGGACACGCTCGGATCCGGCGTCGTGGTGCTCGCCTCCGAGGGCGACGGCAAGGTGTCGCTGGTGGTGTCGGTGACCAAGGATCTGATCGGCAAAGTGCAGGCCGGTCAGGTGGTTAAGCAGATCGCGCCGATCGTCGGCGGGGGCGGCGGCGGCCGGCCGGATTTCGCCGAAGCCGGCGGTAAAGATCCCGGAAAAATTGCCGACCTATTGAGGGAGAGTCGCGTGGTCGTCGAGCGGATGCTCGGGACCGCCGGCGGCTGACCCGCGGCAGATAGGCTCGCGGTCGTGGCCAAGGGGGCTGTCACAACGGCTCCCACCTCTCACCTTCTTGCGCCATGGACCAGCGGGTTGCTACCCTGGGGCTACCCCAGCACAGAACGGAGCGAGTCATGTCGAGCCGCGCCAGCCGCGCGCTCGTGTGGATGGTCGTCGCCGTGTGCCTGGGCCTCGTGGCCGCGGCGCCCGCGTCCGCCCAGATCTACGCGATTCGTGACGAGAACGGCGTCCTGACGCTCTCCGACAAGCCGCTCGGGGCAGGCGCCCAGACCTACGCGGTCCGCGGCGCCTCCAGCACCGTGCGGGCGACGCGCGGCAGCGGCGAAGGCGTCCGCAGCAGCCAGTGGGACGACGTCATCGATCATCACGCCCGCGAGCAGGGCCTCCGGCCCGATCTGGTGCGGGCCGTGATCCAGGTCGAATCGGCCTTCAACCCGCGCGCCCGCTCGCACAAGGGCGCGATGGGCCTGATGCAGTTGATGCCGGCGACGGCCCGCGAGCTCGGCGTCCGCAACGCCTACGACCCGCGCGAGAACATCCGCGGCGGCACCGCCTACCTGCGCGGGCTGCTCGATCAGTTCAACGGGAACGAAGAGCTCGCGCTGGCGGCCTACAACGCCGGCGCCGGCGCGGTGAACAAGTACGGCGGCACCGTCCCGCCCTACCGCGAGACCCGCGACTACGTCACCAGGATCCAGGGCAAGGCGGGCACCAACATCGGCGCCCGCAGCGTGATCTACCGCATCACCGAGCTGGTGGACGGCGAAGAGGTCGTCCGCTACTCGAACCAGAAGCCGCCGCGCGGCACCACCTACGAAGTCGTCCAGCGCCGCCGCGCGGTCGAATAGGCCGACGCGGCCGGAGCGCTACCCCTCGCTCCCCTTCAGGACCGCGAGCGACTCGCGATACCGCGCCCGGATGTCGACGACGTCGTGGTGCTCGAGATCGATCTCGCTCGCCACCCGCCGGACGTCGTTGTCCTCGATCGTCGAGATCAGGCCATCCGCCGCGCAGACGGCGTAGAGCCCGTCGATCAGCGCGCGCTTCTCTTCAACCGTCAGGCGCGCCGCCACCTCGCGCGACACCAGGTAGTCCTGCGTGCCGCGCACGTGGACGATCTTGCTCGTCGCGATGCCGATGACGATGGCGGCCTGCTCGGGCGCCAGGCGCGCGCGATCGACGAGGAGGCGGACCATCGCCTCACGCTCGGCGTCGCTGACTTCGTGGTCGGCGTGGGCGACGCGGCTCAGGAGATATGCGAGCGCCGCGACGCGGCGGGCCTCCTCGGGCGGCACGTGCGAGAGGGACTCTTCGAGCGCGTCGAGCGCCTGGACGTCCGGCTTGCCTTCGTCGACATCGACCTCGAGGCCGAGCTTGCGCAGGATGGTGGCCAGCACGCCCGGAGTATACGAGATCGGTTCTAATGGAAATCGTGGGGACACGCCTCGACGTCTGGCTCGACGTCTCCTGCCTCTTCAAGACGCGCTCGGAGGCCCAGCGGGCGTGCCAGGGCGGCAAGATCGAGGTCAACGGCCAGGGCACGGCCAAGCCGCACCGCGAGGTCAGGCCAGGCGACCGCCTGACCATTTCCCGTCCAGGCTCGCGGCGGCAGCAGGTGGTCGTCAAGGCCCTCGCCGACCAGCACCTGCCCAAGGCCCAGGCCCGGGAGCTCTACGAGGACGTCACCCCGCCGCCCTCGCCCGAGGAGCAGGCCGTCGCCGACATCCTCCGGGCCGGCCGCCTCGCGATGGCTCCCAGCGTCCCCGACAAGCGGGAACGCCGCGAGCGCCGCCGCATCCGGGGTCTGGACTAGATCGGCACCTCGGCGCAGGGCTGGCGCAGCGCCACGCACGGCAACTACCGTACAGTTTGTTAGACAGCGCCAGTCCGGTGGCGATCTAGCGGTATTGAAGTTGTGGCGTTCGGCAAGATCACGAACAGCGACTCGAGCACTGTGATGAAGCGCGCGACTACCAGCTCGGCCTCAGGCTGACGTTCTAGGGCTGGGCAAGGCACAGCCGGGTCAGGGGGCCCGGCTCGTCGGCGGGAGGACCGGGGGAGTCGGCGGGGGGCCGCTTCTCCACCCGTCCTCCCGCCTTTTTTCGAATCTGCCTAAAATCCGGCGCGAATCCGGCCAGGATCCCGGCCGGTGTGCCACGGGTTGCCCGGCCGGACCGGCCGAAATCAGGCCAAGTCGTGCTATCGTAGGGAGTTTGCGAGGGGTCGTCTGGCGCCGATATGGCGGCCGGGGCCCCTGGAGTCTTCGAAGGAACCTACGACGTGGCCAATCACGAATCCGCCGAGAAGGCGTACCGCCAGAGCCTGGTCAACCGCGACCGCAACCGTCAGTACCGCTCGCGCCTGCGCACCGCGCTGAAGGGCGTCCGCGCCGCGATCGCGGGCGGCAAGTCCGCCGAGGTCAAGGCGTCGCTGGGCGACACGGTCTCGCTGATCGACAAGATGGCGGGCAAGGGCATCATCCACCGCAACGCCGCCGGCCGCTACAAGTCGCGGCTCATGGCCAAGCTCGGCGCGTAGCCGAGCCGCCCCTCCGCCCGCGCCGCCGGCCCTGGTGCGGGCGCAGAGCTCGACGGCCAGCCGCTCGAGAAGAATCCGCGGCTCGCCCCCCGACGACTTCATCGCCAGATCCGTCCGGAACACCGCGTCCACCGCGGCCCGGACGCGGTCCGGCGATCCCATCTGTGGCAGTTTGTTCCGCACCCACCAGCCGATCTGCCCAAGCGTCATGAACGGCGCCTCGCCAGCGTCGGTGACCACCCGGATCTGACGCAGCGCCTCGCGCGCGTCGCCCCGCTCCACCGCGTTCACGACACCCCAGGGGTTGAGCAGGGCCGTGCCGCTGACGACCGCGTCGACGTCGTCCAGCGTGACGACCTTGCGGCCGTGGCAGTAGAGGATCAGGCGCTCGACGTCGCCGCGCAGGATGGCGATGTCGGTCCCGGCGTGCGCGAGCAGTGGCTCGACCGCGTCACGATCGATGGTCATGCCGGCGCGCTTGAAGAGCCCGGCGGCGAGCCGCCCGGCGCGGTTGAGCGCCTCGGTCGCCGGCCCGCGCGGGTCCTTCTCGCCCTTCAGGCCCCAGCACTCGACGGTCACGGCCTGCTTCACCAGCGCCTTGACGAGGCGGAAGGTGCGGTTGACGTCGGCCGCGATGAACACGACCGTCGACGCCGGTTCGGGACGCTCGAAGTAGGCTTCGAGAAGATCGGCCCCACCCGTATCGTCGTCGTCCTCCGGCGACGCGTCGTCGCCCCCTTTGCGCTTGCCGCTGAAATACTTCTCCGCGCGCGTCACGACGATCATCCGCCGATCGCCGAGGAACGGCAGCGTGCGCGCCGAGTTCACGACGACCCCGGGGTCGGTCGTGTCGATCGCCGAGAAACGCTCGAAGGCGAACGCCTGGATGTCCTCGGGGACCGCCGCCTGGAACGCCTTCGCGATCTCGTCCTTCTCGTACTCGTCATCGCCGACCACCAGGTAGATCGGCTGCAGATCGCCGGCGGCGATTTGGGCGAGGAGCGCGTCCTTGGTCAGCGCGGGCATCAGAACGCTTCGAGAACCGCGCTCACGACCGTCTTGGCGAAGTCCACCGAAAGACGCTCCAGCGCGTTCGAGTTCTGGCCGAGGAAGGTCCGCGGATCGGACGCCGACTGGCCCGTCGTGACCTCGTACTCTTCCTTGAAGGTCTGGGCCGGGTTCTCGTAGAGCACCTTGTCGTTGACGACGTCGCGGAACTCGACCTTGACCACCACCGTGATCTCGTAGCGCGACGCCTGCTGATTGCTGTCGAACGCGGTCGGGCGGACCGAGATGCCGGTGATGTCGCCCTTCAGCAGGGCGTCGGTGCCGGCGTCGTTGGGGACCACCTTGTAGCGGCCGCGCCCGATGAACTCGAGGCGGACCCGCGCGGTCAGCGTCTGCTCGACGTCGAACACCGACGTGGCATTCGTGAAGAGCGGCACGCCGATGGTCTTGATGTGCACTGGCAGCGCCGAGCCGCGGCCGGCCAGCGAGTAGCCGCAGCCGCTGAGCGGGACGAGCGCCAGGGGCGCGAGGATCAGGGCGAACAGTCGGCGGCGCATGGTGTCGATCATTTGACCACGATGCTCACGAGACGGCCTTTGGCGACGACCACCTTCACGATGGTCTTGCCGGCGGTGTGGCCCTGGATGGCTGGGTCGGCGAGCGCCGCCGCCTCGAGCGACGCCTCGTCGGTGCCGGCGGGCACCGACACCCGCCCGCGCACCTTGCCGTTCACCTGGACCGGCACGACGATCGCCTCTTCGGCGGCGACCGCGGCGTCCGCGGCCGGCCAGCCGGCGGCAACCACGCCGTCGGCGTGCCCGAGCAGCTCCCACAGCTCTTCCGCCATGTGCGGCGCGAACGGCGAGAGCATCAGCACGAGCGCCTCGATCGCTTCCGTCAGCACGGCGCCGGTCGCCGGAGCAACCCCGGCGCCCGACAGGCGGCCCTGCTTCGTCAGCCCGATCTTGTCGGTGAACGCGTAGAGCTCGTTGACCAGCTCCATCAGCGCCGCGATGCCGGTGTTCAGGTGCGCACGCGGATAGAGATCGCCGGTGACGCGGTCGATGGTCTGGTGCGTCTTGCGGCGGAGCGCCCGGTGCGCGTCGTCCAGCTCGAGCCCGGCGAAGCTTGATGGACGCGTGCCCCGCATGGCTTCAGCGAGCGGCTCGACGGCTCGCCACACCCGGGCCAGGAACCGGAAGCTGCCTTCGAGGCCGGAGTCGGTCCATTCGACCTCCTTCTCCGGCGGCGCCACGAACATCACGTAGAGGCGCAGCGCGTCGGCACCGTACTTCTGGATCATGTCGTCGGGGTCGACCACGTTCCCCTTCGACTTCGACATCACGTTGCCGTCCTTCAGCACCATGCCCTGCGTCAGCAGGCGCGCGAACGGCTCGTCGTGATCGACGAAGCCGAGGTCGCGGAACACGCGGCAGAAGAACCGCGAGTAGATCAGGTGGAGGATGGCGTGCTCGACGCCGCCGCTGTAGAAGTCGACCGGGCCCCAGTAGCGCACCGTCTCCGGCGCGAACGGCAGCTCGTTGTTCTTCGGATCGCAGAAGCGGTAGAAGTACCAGGACGAATCGACGAAGGTGTCCATCGTGTCCGTCTCGCGGCGCGCCGGCCCGCCGCACTTTGGACACGACACGTTCACCCACTCGGCGATCTGCGCCAGCGGCGAGTCGCCTTGCCCGGTGAACTCCTCCACCTTCGGGAGCTCGACCGGCAGCTGATCGTCCGGCACCGCGACGATGCCGTCGACCGGGCAGTGGACCACCGGGATCGGCGTGCCCCAGTAGCGCTGCCGCGAGATGCCCCAGTCCTTGAGCCGGTACTGCGTCGACCGCCGGCCGATGCCCCTGGCCTCGGCGTGATCGGCCATCTTCTCCCAGGCCTCTTCGCTCGGCAGGCCGGAGAAATCGCCCGAGTTGATCGACCGGCCGTAACCGGCCCAGGCTTCGGCCATCGTCGCCGGATCGACGGCGGCGGGATCGATCGCCTCGCCCGCCTCGGGCGCCACCACCGCGCGGATCGGCAGGCCGTACTTCTTCGCGAACTCGAAGTCGCGCTGGTCGCCGAACGGCACCGCCATGATCGCGCCCGTGCCGTAGTCGGCGAGCACGAAGTTCGCCACCCAGATCGGGGCGCGCTCGCCGGTGAACGGGTTGATCGCGAAGCGTCCGGTGTCGACGCCTTCCTTGTCGACTTCGCCCGACATCCGCGCCAGGCGATCCTGGGCGCGGAACTTCGCGACCGCCTCACGCTTCGCGGCCTGGTCCGGGCCGGCGAGATACGCGTCGACGAGCGGATGCTCCGGCGCCAGCAGCACGAACGTCGCGCCGTAGATCGTGTCGATGCGGGTGGTGAAGATCTCGAGGCCGCTCGTCTCCCCGACCGGATCGACGAGCGGGAACACCGCCTGGACGCCGGTCGACCGGCCGATCCAGTTCTGCTGCATCGTGAGCACCTTCTCCGGCCAGGCGGAGAGGCCCGCCGTGGCGTCGAGGAGCTCGTCGGCGTACTGCGTGATGCGCAGGAACCACTGCTCGAGGTCGCGCGTGGTCACCTGCGTGCCGCAGCGCCAGCACGCGCCGTCGATGACCTGCTCGTTGGCGAGCACGGTCTGGTCGGTCGGGACACCAGTTCACCGACGACCGCCGGCGATAGGCGATGCCCTTCTCGAGCATCCGCAGGAACAGCCACTGGTTCCAGCGGTAGTAGTCGGGCAGGCAGGTGGCGATCTCGCGGCCCCACGCGTAGCTGATGCCGAGGCGCTGCAGCTGCCCCTTCATGTGCGCGATGTTGGCGAGCGTCCACGTCTCGGGATGGAGCTTGTTCTTGATCGCCGCGTTCTCGGCCGGCAGGCCGAAGGCGTCCCAGCCGAACGGGTGCAGCACGTTGAAGCCCTGCATCCGCTTCAGACGGGCGACGATGTCGCCGATCATGTAGTTGCGGACGTGGCCGACGTGGGCGTGTCCCGAGGGATACGCGAACATCTCGAGGCAGTAGAACTTCGGCCGCGACCGATCGACCTCGACGTCGAAGGCGCCGGAAGCGGTCCAGCGCGCCTGCCATTTCTGCTCGATGGATTGGGGCGTGTAATCGGCCAAGGGTCTGTGGGGTCTGGTGTCGGCGACCGCGACCGTCGCGGTAACGAGCGCCGCCCGCGTGACGGCGCCGCGGCGCGCTCAGCGCCGCGAATAGCAGTCGGCACGCCTGATGGGCGGCCCGCGGCCGCGCGTGAGTGCGCGGCCGCCAACCAAAGATTATATCGGTAGCGGCCAGAACGGCCGCTGGACGGCCAGCGCGGCCTCGGCGGCCTCGCGGCCGCGGACGCCCGGGCCGCTGGCGCGCAGTGCTGGGGCGTCGATCGGGGTCGGCGCGGCGGGCGCAGCCGGCGTGGCCGTCGCCGGTGCGGCCAGCACCTCGACGGTCGCGTCCAGGCACGCACCCAGCGCCGGCAGGTCGTAGCCGCCCTCGGTGACGACCACGAGGCGCCCGCCCGACGTGGCGTCGGCGGTCGCGCGCAGCGTCGCCAGCATCGCGCGGTAGCCGTCGGTCGTGACCTGCATCTGCGCCAGCGGATCCTGGACGTGCGCGTCGTAGCCGACCGACAGGATCGTGACGTCCGCGGCGAAGGCCGTCAGGATCGGCACGACCACCCGCGCCAGCACGTCGGCGTAGTCGTCGTCGCCGGCGCCGGGCTCGATGGGCACGTTGACGGTGCGTCCCCGGCCGGTGCCGAAGCCGACCTCGGTCACCGCGCCGGTGCCCGGGTAGCACGGGTACTGGTGGGTCGAGACGTAGAGCACGGACTGATCGTCCTCGAAGATCTGCTGGGTGCCGTTGCCGTGGTGGACGTCGATGTCGACCACGGCGACGCGCGACGCGCCCTTCGCGCGGGCGTACGCGGCGGCCACCGCGACGTTGTTGAACAGGCAGAACCCCATCGCCCGCTCGCGCTCGGCGTGGTGCCCCGGCGGCCGCACGAGCACCAGCGCCGGTCCGCCGCCCGCCATCGCGTGGTCGACGCCGACCAGCGCCGCCCCCGCCGCGAGCCGGGCCAGGCCGTACGACTCCGGCGACGTGAACGTATCGGGATCGAGCATCGCGGCGCGGCCCGCGGTACCCGCGATGCGCTCGATGTGGTCGCGATCGTGGACCGCCCCCAGCTCCTCGAGCGTCGCCGGTCGCGGCGCCAGGACCGTCCCTCCCTGCCCACGCCAGGCGGTCGCCACGGCGTCGAAAACGTGGGCGCGTTCTGGGCGCTCCGGATGCCCCGGGGGAGTGAGATGATTGGCGAACTCGTCCGAGGACACGACGGCCAGCGGCATGCGCGCCATTGTACCGTCCGGGAACGAGCCGAACGCCGAGCCGAAGGCGGAGGCGTCGGCCGGTTGCCGGCGAGCGGCGAATCGGCCGGCTTGCCGGGCCGATCGGCGTCGTCTGAAACAAACCGCCTGCCGCGCGCGTCTGGAGGCAGCATGACCGCTCATCCGCCCGCAGGATCCGCCCTTCGGAAGCCGCTGCGGCTCTGGCCAGGGGTCGCCCTCGGCGTCCTCATCCTGGTGCTCCGCTACCTCCCGCCCCAGATCGCCCCCCGGCTCTTCGAGCCCGACACGGCGCTGAATGTCACGCTCTTCGGCTTCTTCGGCGCCCTCCTGGCCAGCGTCCTCGTCCTCCTGTGGTGGCTGCTGTTCAGCCGGGCGCCGTGGGTCGATCGCCTCCTCGCGCTCGGCCTCGTGGCGGTCGGGTTCCTCGCCGGCCCGCTCGTGCAGGACGTCTCGATCACCGCCGGCGCCATGGGATTGCTGTACCCGATCCTGGTCATCCCGATCGTGGCGCTTGCCTTCGTGGCATGGGCGGCGCTGACGCAACACCTCTCCGATGGCGTGCGTCGCAAGACGATGGCGGCGGCCATCCTGCTGGCCTTCGCATCGGTCGGCCTGATTCGGCACGGGCGGCTTCACCGCCGGGATGAAACACGATTTCGCCTGGCGCTGGACCCCGACGCCGGAGGAGCGCCTGCTCGCCGTGGAGGCGAGCATGCCCCCACCGGCATCTGCCTCGGCACCGGCACCGGCGTCGGCATCCGCGCCCGTCGCCGCGCCGGCAAGCGCGCCCGCGGCCGTCCCCTCGTCCACGACGACCGCCGCGCCCTCGACAGCGGCGCCGGCGACACCGGGCTCGCCTGAGGCGACGCCGCCCGTCGCCGCGGCCACCAGCGCGGCGCCCACGGCGGCGCCCCCGGCGCCCGTCCTGGCCGAGTGGCCGGGCTTTCGCGGGCCGGACCGCGACGGGATCGTGCGCGGCACGCACATCGCGACCGACTGGAGCGCGACGCCCCCAGTCGCCCTGTGGCGCCGCGCCGTCGGGCCGGGCTGGTCGTCATTCGCCGTCGCCGGCAATCGCGTCTACACGCAGGAGCAGCGCGGCGAGGACGAGGTGGTCGCGTGCTACGACGCGTCGAGCGGCGCGCCGCTGTGGCACCATCGCGACCGCGCACGCTTCTGGGAATCGAACGGGGGCGCGGGTCCGCGTGGCACGCCGACGCTGAGCGGCGGCCGCGTCTACGCGCTGGGCGGCACCGGCATCGTCAACGCGCTCGACGCCGCGACCGGGGCGCGCGTCTGGTCGCGCAACGCCGCGACCGACACCAGCCGCGAAGCTTCCCGACTGGGGCTTCTCCGGCTCGCCGATCGTCGTGGAGGATCTCGTCATCGTCGCGGTCTCCGGCGCGCTCGCCGCGTACGACGCTGCGACCGGCCAGCCGCGCTGGAAGCGCGAGCCGCAGGGCGAAGGCTACAGCTCGCCGCACCTCGTCACGCTCGGCGGCGTGCGACAGGTCGCGTTCGTACACGGCGAGGGCATCAGCGGCATCGCGCTGTCGAACGGCGCCGTACTGTGGGCCAACGCGTGGAAGGGCTATCCCATCGTGCAGCCGGCGGTGATCGCGGACGGCGACCTGCTGTTCAACGTCAAGGACGGCCTCGGCCTGCGGCGCCTCTCGGTCGCCCGGAGCGCGTCGGGGTGGACGGCGACGGAGCGCTGGACCACCCTCGGCCTCAAGCCGTTCTTCAACGACTTCGTCGTCCACGAAGGCCACGCCTACGGCTTCGACGGCAACATCCTCGCCTGCATCGACCTTGCGGACGGCGCCCGCAAGTGGAAGGGTGGCCGGTACGGCAGCGGGCAGCTCGTGCTGCTCGCCGATCAGGACGCGCTGCTCGTGCTCGGGGAAGAGGGCCAGCTGGCGCTCGTGGGCGCGACGCCGGAGCGCTTCGTCGAGCTCGGTCGTGCGCCCGGCCTCGACGGCAAGACCTGGAATCACCCGGTGGTGGTCGGCGACCGTCTCCTCGTCCGCAACAGCGAGGAGATGGCGGCGTTCCGCCTGCCGGTCACCGCCGGCTCCGCGTCTTCGTCGGTAAAATGACGCATGGCCTCCCCGTTGACCGCCAAGGAGCGCGCGCACCTCAAGGCGCGGGCACACGCACTCGAACCCGCGGTCCAGACGGGCGGCGCCGGCATCACGGATGCCGTGGTGGCAGAAGTCGATCGCGCGCTCACGGCCCACGAGCTGCTCAAGGTCAGGGTCGGCGCCGACGATCGTGTGGAGCGGGTCGCGATGGGTGACGAGCTGTGCGCGCGCACGGGGGCCACGGCGGTGGACCGGGTCGGGAAGGTCCTGATCCTCTGGCGCCCGCGGCCGCTGGACGCCGAACCCTGGCCTAGGCCAGCAGCGCGAGCGCTCGGGACTCGAGCACGGCCAGGCGGGCTTCGAGGTCGCGGCAGGCGGCCTCGCGGCCGGCATCGTCGCCGGCGGTGGTCACGACGTAGGGCTCGCCGACGACGATCGACACCGTCGCGCCCGGCTTCGGCACCTGCGTGCGGTCCCAGCTCTTCGCCGTCCAGGCCTTCGACGCCTCGAGGTGGAACGGCACGAGCGGCGACCCGGTGATCTGCGACAGGAACACCGCACCGGGCTGGGCGACGCGCGCCGGCCCGCGCGGGCCGTCCAGCGTGAACCCCGCGGCGTGCCCCTTGGCCATCGCCCGGCGCAATTCGACGAGCGCACGCGCGCCGCCGCGCGAAGACGACCCGCGGGCCGCGCCATAGCCGAAGCGGCCGATCACTCCGGCAATCCATTCGCCATCGAAGTTGGCGCTGGTGACGACGACGATGCCGCGATGGCGGAAGTAGAGCGTCGCCGGCAGGATGCGCCCGTGCCAGAACACCATGATCGGCGGCGGATCGCCGGACCGGAGCATCGCGTCCAGGGGCTCGAGGCCTTCGATGCGGTAGCGGTAGGTCGCCCCCAGGGCGGCGGCGATGGGCGCGACGAGACGGGGGATCAGGCGGGCCTGGAGGCGCTTGCTCCGCGACGCGCGCCAGTCGGCCGGCTCCGCGGGCGCGCTCACGACGCGGGCTCGCCGGACGCTGCCTCGGGCTGGATCGGGGGCTGGATCCGCGCGGCGGCACGGCGGCCGCCGCCGCGCCGTCGCGGACGCCGGGCAGGCGATCGGCGACGTAGGACATCAGGTCGGTCATCACCATCGTCTTGTCGGCAGCGCCGCCCGCGACCGCCTTCCCTGCGCTGGCCTGCGCGCCCTTCAGCATGATCGAGCAGAACGGGCAGGCCATCACCACCGTGTCGGCGCCGGTCGCCGCGAGCTGCTGATAGCGCACGTCGCTGATCCGCTGCCCGGCTTCGTGCTCCTCGAACAGGAGGCCGCCGCCGGCGCCGCAGCAGAACGGGTTGGTCTTCGTCCGCTCGGGCTCGGTGACGGTGGCGCCGGCCCGCGCGAGCAGCGCCCGCGGCTCGTCGACCGTCTGCGCGTAGCGTCCGAGGTAGCACGGGTCGTGATAGGTGACGGTGCCCTGCGTCGGGACACCGGGGATCGGCGTGACGCCGCGCGTCAGCTCCTCGACGAACACGGCCGAGTGGACGACCTCGGCCTGGAACCCGAACTCGCGGTAGTCGTGGCCCAGCGTCTTCAGGCAGTGCGGGCAGGACGTGATGACCTTCTTCACGCCGGCGCTCGTTCAGGTCGTCGACGTTCGACGTCGCCAGCTCCTGGAACAGGTACTCGTTGCCGGTGCGCTTGGCGACGTCGCCGTTGCACTTCTCCTTGGCCAGCACGCCGAAGCGGACGCCCTTGGCCCGCAGGATGTCGAACAGCGCCCGCAGCGACTTCTGGAAGTCGGCCTCGAACGCGCCGGCGCAGCCGAGCCACACGACGTAGTCGTGCTTCGCCGGATCGAAGATCTCGACCCCGGCCGCGTCGATGAACTTCTGCCGCTGCTCCGAGAGCAGCCCCCAGATGTTGCCGCGGCGCTCGAGGTGGTTGTAGACCGGCACGAGCTGCGGCGGCGCCTCGCCGTTCGACACCAGGCCGCGCCGCGCGTTGACGATCAGCGGCAGGTGCTCGACGCCGACCGGGCACTCGTTCTGGCAGGCGCCGCAGGTCGTGCACTGCCAGAGCGCCGGATCGTCGTACAGATCCTTCAGCGGCAGCTCGAGCTTCCCCGCCAGCAGCGCCTCCTCGTTCTGGAGGATCAGCGTCTTCGGGTTGAGGACCTTGCCGGTGGCGAACGCCGGGCAGTTCTCCTGGCAGCGGCCGCACTCGACGCAGGTGAACGCGTCGAGCACCTGCTTCTTCTCGAGCTGCCCCACCGTCTCGAGGCCGGTCTGCTCCTTCTCGAAATCGAGCTTCGGCACGGTGCCGAGGATGGGCGCGCGCAGGAACACCGTCGCCGGCGACAGCAGCAGGTGCAGGTGCTTCGAGTCCGGGATGAGCACCGTGAAGGCCAGGATGACCAGCATGTGCGTCCACCAGTTGACGCGCTCCAGCGGCACGCCCGCCACGGCGACACCCGCGTGCGCCTCCCCCAGCAATCAGCAATGTGTCGACCAGGAACGTGATCATCAGCGTCGCGATGAACGCGCTGATGAGCATCGATTCCTTCGACACGTAGGCGCCGAGCGCGCGCGGCCGCAGGATGCCGCGCCGGATCGCGAGCAGGACGATGCCGATCAGCGCCGCGACGCTGAAGGGCACCAGCGCCATCTTGTAGGCGTGGAACGCCGTGGTGCCGGTGAGGTCGACGACGCCGAGGCCGCGCAGCGCCTCGACGGTCGTGTAGCCGGCGAACGCGCAGAAGCCCCAGAACACGAACAGGTGCGCGAGGCCGACGACCGGCCGGGCCCGGATGGTGCGGCTCTGGAAGACGATCTCGCTGATGAAGGTGGCGGCGCGCGTCCCCAGGTCGCGAGGTGTCGAAGCCGCCCGGGGCCCGCGCGAGGAGGCGGTAGCGCGCCAGCATCTGGCGCACGAACAGCGCCGCGGCGGCGACGACGAGCAGTCGGAAGAGCCAGACCTCCATGGTCGTCGTCGCTTCCCGTGCCGGCTAGGCCTTCTTCAGCTCCGCGATCATCGCCGGCACGATCTCGAACAGGTCGCCGACGATGCCGTAGTCGGCGATCTCGAAGATCGGCGCGTCCGGATCCTTGTTGATCGCGACGATCGTCCGCGCGCCCTTCATGCCGACGACGTGCTGGATGGCGCCGGAGATGCCGAGCGCGAGATAGAGCTTCGGCGCGACCGTCTGGCCGGAGCTGCCGACCTGGCGATCGGACGGCAGCCAGCCGGCGTCGATGATCGGACGCGACGCGGCCAGTTCGGCGCCGAGCGACGCCGCGAGATCCTTGGCGAGCTGGATGTGCTCCTCGCCCTTGATGCCGCGGCCGACCGAGACGATGCGCGGCGCCTGCGTGAGATCGACCGCCTGCTTCGCTTCCCGGAACGGCGGCTCGGGCTGCTGGCGAACCTCGATCGCGTCGGTCAGCTCGATCGTCACGACCTCGACCGGCTTCTCCGCGCGCTGGACGGCGTCCGCACGGAACGCGCCGATCTGGACCGTCACGAAGTGCGGCGCCGGGCCCGAGCGGCACGACGTCGGCAACGAGCTTGGCCTGGAACATCGGCCGCTTGAACACCGCCGGCGATCCCGGTGTCACCCCGACGACGTCGGTGATGAGCGCGCGATCGAGACGCGCGGCCACCCGCGGCATGACGTCGCGCGCCTGATAGGTATGGGCCGCGATCACCAGCAGCGGGTCCTCGCGCTGGACGATGCGGGCGATGGCGGCCGTGAAGCCGTCGGCAGTGTAGACGTCCAAGGGCGGCGCCGGTCGACGACACGAGGATGGCTTCGACGCCGAGCGCACTCAGCGCGGCCGAGCCCTGGCCGTCGCCCGCCGGTCCGACATGCGCCAGCTTGATCGGTCCCGGGCCGCCCACGGCCTGCGCCGCCGCGATCGGCCTCCAGCGTGGCGCGATGCGCTGTCCGCTGTTCCGCGATGACCAGGATCATCGGCCGCCCTCGAGCACGCGCGCGTCCTCGCGCAGCGCGCGCACCAGTTCGCGCCGCCGCCTCGGGCGCCGTCCCGGCGATCAGCCGCGTCTGCTTCTGCTTCGCGGGCACGGCCAGCGCCGCGGATCTCGACCAGCGGCGTCAGCCCGGCCGGGGCCGGCACGACGCGGATCTCCTTCTTCTTGGCCGCCATGATGCCCTTGAGCGTGGCGTAGCGCAGCTGGTTGATGCCGCTCTGGATGGTGAGCAGCGCCGGCAGCGGCATCGCCACCCACTGGAACCAGCCGCCCTCGAGCTCGCGGCGGACGCGCAGGCGGTGCCGTCGACCTGCACCTCCATGACGATCGTGGCGTGCGACAGGCCGAGCGCCTCGGCCAGGATCACGCCGACCTGGGCGAAGCCCTGATCGTCGGACTGCAGGCCGGTGAGCACGAGGTCGACGGCCTCGTCCTTCAGCGCCGCGGCGAGCGACTTGCCGACCACCGACGCGTCGGCCCTGGCCAGCGCCTCGCCGTCGACGTGGATGGCGCGATCGGCGCCGCGGGCCAGCGCTTCGCGCAGCGCCTGGGTGACGCGGCCGGGACCGGCGGAGACCGCAATCACCTCGCCGCCGTGCTTCTCCTTGAGGCGCAGCGCCTCTTCGAGCGCGTAGGCGTCCGGCTCGTTCAGCTCGAAGCTGGCGTCGCGATCGCGGATCCACGTCCGCGCCTCGTCGACGCGCACGGCCGCGTCGCGGGTCACGACGTGCTTGAGACAGACGGCGATTTTCATGCGCCGCGCCCTCCCCGGGAAACTAACTGTCGAACTTCTTGAAGACCAGCGCGGCGTTGGTGCCGCCGAACCCGAACGAGTTCGAGAGCGCGTAGGTGACGTCGGCCTTGCGCGCCACCTTCGGCACGTAGTCGAGATCGCAGTCGACGTCCGGGTTGTCGAGGTTGGCGGTGGGCGGCAGGAGCTGATGATGGATGGCGAGGACCGAGATGCCGGCCTCGAGCCCGCCCGCCGCGCCGAGCAGGTGCCCGGTCATCGACTTGGTCGACGAGATCGCCACCTTGTAGGCGTGATCGCCGAAGACGCGCTTGATGGCCAGCGTCTCGGTGCGATCGTTGTATTCCGTCGACGTGCCGTGCGCGTTGATGTACTGGATGTCCGCCGGCGTGATGCCCGCCGACGCCAGCGCCGACTTCATCACGCGATAGCCGCCGTCGCCGTCTTCGGACGGCGTCGTGATGTGGAAGGCGTCGCCCGACATGCCGTAGCCGACGAGCTCGGCGTAGATGTGGGCGCCGCGCGCCTCGGCGTGCTCCAGCGCCTCGAGGATGAGGACGCCGGCGCCCTCGCCGATGACGAAGCCGTCGCGATCCTTGTCGAACGGCCGGCACGCCTTCTCGGGCGCGTCGTTGCGCGTCGAGAGCGCGCGCATGGCCGCGAACCCGCCGAGCCCCATGTGCGTGATGGCGGCTTCCGAGCCGCCCGCGATCATCGCGTCGGCCGCGCCGCGGCGGATCATCTCGGCGGCGTCGCCGATGGCGTGCGCCGACGCCGAGCAGGCCGTGGCCGTCGCCGAGTTCGGGCCCTTGGCGCCGAACCGGATCGACACCTGGCCGGCGGCGAGGTTGATGATCGCCGACGGGATGAAGAACGGCGAGATGCGGCGCGGGCCGCCCTCGAGATACGCCCTGTGCTCGCGCTCGATGGTGCCGAAGCCGCCGATGCCCGAACCGATGAAGACGCCGACGCGCG
Organism: Vicinamibacterales bacterium; assembly: GCA_963844435.1. Lineage (GTDB taxonomy): Bacteria > Acidobacteriota > Vicinamibacteria > Vicinamibacterales > Vicinamibacteraceae > JBDSLU01. The sequence goes on from CAWJOG010000010.1 coordinate 464,880, forward strand.
GCGCGATCGCCGGCGTGATGGTCAACCCGGCGTTCTTCATGGCGAAGTCGGACGCGGCGATGGCGTACTGGATGAAGGTGTCGATCTTCTTGACCTCCTTCTTGTCCACGTAGTTCAGCGGATCGAAGCCGTCGACCTCACCCGCGATCTGGCAGGCGAACGCCGAGGCGTCGAAGCGCGTCACCCGCCTGATGCCGCTCCGCCCCGCGCACAACCCTGCCCACGTCGCTTCGGTGCCGATTCCCAGCGACGACACCAATCCGATCCCGGTCACGACGACTCGCCTGCTCAAACCGCCTCCGTCCTCCGTGCACCGGACGCCGCGCCGGCGTGATGCGATCGGCCCTCCCGGGCCGGGATCACTTCTTGGTCTTGGCGTGCTGCTCGATGTAGTCCACGGCTTCGCGCACGCGCGTGATCTTCTCGGCGTGCTCGTCCGGGATCTCGATGCCGAACTCTTCCTCGAAGGCCATGACGAGCTCCACCGTGTCGAGCGAGTCCGCCCCGAGATCGTCCACGAACGAGGCGTCCGGCGTCACTTCCTCTTCGTCGACTCCGAGCTGCTCCACGATGATGCTCTTGACCTTGTCTGCAACCGCCATCGAATCCTCCTAGCAGTACATGCCGCCGTTGACCGCCAGCACGTGCCCTGTAATATACGACGCCTTTTCCGAGGCCAGAAAACAGACCGCGTCCGCGATGTCGTCGGGTGCACCGAGACGTCCGAGCGGGATGCCCTCGAGCCAGGCCTTCTGCACGGCCTCCGGGACCGCGCGAGTCATGTCCGTGTCGATGAAGCCCGGCGCGATCACGTTGGCCGTGATGTTCCGCGAGGCGACCTCGCGCGCGAGCGACTTGGTGAAGCCGATGAGTCCGGCCTTCGAGGCCGCGTAATTGGCTTGACCGGCGTTGCCGGTCTGCCCGACCACCGAGCTGACGTTGACGATACGCCCGTAACGCTGCCGCACCATCACCTTGATGGCCGCCTGCGAGCAGACGAAGGCGCCGGTGAGGTTGGTGTGCAGCACGGCGTCCCAGTCGTCGCGCTTCATCCGCAGCAGCAGCTGGTCGCGGGTGATGCCGGCGTTGTTGACCAGGATATCGACCTTGCCGAACGTCTCGACCGCTTCTTTGACCAGGGCGTCGACGGCGGCGCCGTCACCGACGTCCACCGATCGCCCGATGGCCCGGCCGCCGGCGGCGGTGATGGCGTCGGCCGTGGCCTGGGCCTGGTCGCCCCGGGCGAGGGCGACGACCGCGGCACCGGACCCGGCGAGCGCCAGCGCGACGGCCTTGCCGATGCCGCGCGACGCACCGGTCACGATGGCCACGCGGCCGCTGAAATCGAGTTGCATACAGAGGGTTTGAAGGTGTCGGGGCCGCCAGTGTCAGGCGGCGACCCGCAAGTCTCAGGCGGTAAACAGTGGGGCCAGGGCGTCGAGTCCGGCGGGATCTTCGAGGCTGGCCACGCGGGCGTCCCGGTCGATCTTGCGTACCAGCCCCGCCAGCACCGTACCGGGACCCACTTCAACATACGTGCGGACGCCCTCGGATGCAAGGCGGCGCACCACCGACTCCCACTGCACCGCCCCGGACACCTGGCGCACCAGGGCCTCGACGGCGGCGGCGCCGTCGCGCTTCGGCTCCGCGTCGATGTTGGCGACGACGGGCCGGCGGGGCGCCTGGACGGCCAGCGCGCGCAGCTCGGGGGCGAGGCGATCCTCGGCCGGCTTCATCAGCGCGCAGTGGAACGGGGCGCTCACCGCCAAGGGAATGACACGCTTGGCGCCGGCCGCCTTGGCCAGGGCTCCGGCGCGCTGAACGGCGGCTGTCGTGCCGGCAATCACCACCTGCCCGGGTGCGTTGAGGTTGGCTGGCGACACGACCTCGCCCTCCGCCGCCTGGGCACAGGCCGCGGCGACGGCGTCGCCGTCGAGGCCGAGGATCGCCGCCATCGCCCCGGCACCGACCGGCACCGCCTCCTGCATGTAGCGGCCACGGTTGCGGACCGTCCGCACCGCGTCGGCGAACCCGAACGTGCCGGCGGCGACGTGCGCGCTGTACTCACCCAGGCTGTGGCCGGCGTAGAAGTCCGGCCGCCAGCCCCGCGCCTCGAGGACGCGGGCGATCGCGACGCTGACGGTGAGGATCGCCGGCTGGGTGTTCTCGGTCAGCGTCAGCTCGGACTCGGGCCCCTCGAAGCAGAGACGGCTGAGGGGGGCGCCGAGTGCGGCATCGGCCTCGGCAAAGGTGTCGCGGACGATCGGCTCGGCGGCGGCGAACGCCTGGCCCATGCCGACGCGTTGCGATCCTTGTCCGGGGAAGATGAAGGCGATCATGACGACAGCGATCCTTGTGGGCAGGGCGTCAGCCGGGCGACGGCATCGGCGAGCCGCGGCACCAGCGATTCCGCCGCGAAGCGGCTGGCGAGCGCGATGCCGTTGCGCACCGCCCGCGCCGACGACCGGCCGTGCCCGACCAGGCAGAGGCCGTTGACGCCGAGCAGCGGCACGCCGCCGAACTCGGAGGCGTCGACCCGCCGCGCGAAGCGACGGAACGCGGGGCGGGCCAGCGCCGCCCCGAGCCGCGTCATGGCCGAGGCCGCCAGCTCCTCGCGCAGCATCGCGCCGACCGCGTCGACGACGCCCTCGCTGATCTTCAGGGCGATGTTGCCGGTGAAGCCGTCGCAGACGACGACGTCGGCGTCGCCGTCGAACAGGTTGCAGGCCTCGACGTTGCCGGCGAACGGCAGCCCGCTGGTCTCGAGCGCGCGGAACGCTTCCCGCGTCAGCTGATCGCCCTTCAAGGCCTCTTCGCCGATCGAGAGCAGCCCGACGCGCGGCGCGGACCGCCCGAGGGCGACCTGGGCGTAGGCACACCCCATCGCGGCGAACTGGCGCAGGTGCGCCGGCTGGCAGTCGACGGTGGCGCCGACGTCGAGCAGCACCGCCTGGCCGCGCGCGGTCGGGATCGTCACGGCCAGGGCCGGCCGATCGACACCCGGCAGCAGGCCGAGGCCGGCCACGGCGGCGACGACGGTCGCCCCGGTGTGCCCGGCGCTGAACAGGCCCGACACCTCGCCCGTCCGGACGCGTTCGACCGCGACGCGGATCGACGTGGCGCGCTTGCGCAGCGCGTCACGTGGACGATCGGCCATGCCGACGTGTTCGGGAGCATCGACGAGGGTGACGGACAGGCGGGCCCGATCGGGCTCGCGGGCGAGGCGGGGCTCGAGCTCGACGACCGGGCCGACGAGCTCGAGAGCGAGCCCCAGCTCACGGATGGCGAGAAGCGCGCCTTCGACGACCCGGGCCGGGGCGCCGTCGCCCCCCATGGCGTCGATCGCCAGGGGACGGGGGCGGACAGAACGCTCAGTCACGCCGTCGCGGCTGCCGGGTCGCAGCCCTTACTCTTCCTTGACCGCGCGCGCCTGCCGGCCGCGGTAGTGACCGCAGGTCGGGCACACGATGTGCGGCGGCTTCAGCTCGCGGCACTGCGGGCACGGACCGAGCGCGATCGGCGTCAGCGCGTCGTGCGTGCGGCGCTTGGCGGTGCGGGTCTTGGAGTGGCGGCGTTTGGGATTCGGCATCGTTCGAGCTCCGGCTCTCGGTCAGGCTGGTCGTCAGTCGGTCTTGCGGGTCACGAGCGCCTTGAGCACCGAGAGCCGCGGATCTATCCATTCGGTCTTGCACTGGCAGGTGTCGACGTTGCGGTCGATCCCGCAGCTCGGGCACAGCCCCTGGCAGTCGGGACGGCAGAGCGGCTGCATCGGCAGCGCCAGGTAGAACTGTTCCCGGAGCATCTCGGCGAGGTCGAGGACGTGATCACGGTAGTACGCCGTGTCCAGGTCTTCGTCCTGCAGCTCCACGTCCTCTTCGACGGCCGGCGCCTTCGCGCCCTTGGCGGGCCCCTTCACGGCATCCTTGGCAGCGACCACCGGCGGGCGCTCGGGGAGGTAGGTGAGGTCGACCGTGGTGTCCACCGGACGGGGAAAGGGCGTCAGGCAGCGCCCGCAGCTCAGTTGCAGGGTCGCGATGACCCGCCCCTTCAACTGGAACCGGTCGCCGCGTCGCGCCAGCGTTCCCGTGAACGTCACCGGGCCGAGGACACTGAACTCGTCGTCCGATGCCGTGCCGGTGCCCGAGTCCGGCCGCGCGCCGGACCCGCCGACGTGGCCCATCACCTGTTCCGGGCTGAACGTCCGCTCGACGTGCAGCTCCGCCTCGCCGAGCGGGCGCAGGTCGATCTGGGTGGGCAGCAATGAGCGATCGGACACGTCAGAACCCCGGCAGAGAACCCCGAAGTATAGCACGGGCCCGGCTGGACTTACCGCCGGCGTCGGGCTCGAAAATCCGGCCGACTTACGCCCGATGTTCGACCCAGGGCGCCGGAATGAAGAGCTTCTCGAAGAGCCGGACGGCATAGCGGTCCGTCATCCCCGCCAGGAAGTCGCGAGTGGCCGCATCGAGGCCCTCCGCCTCGATGGTGGCGGCGTCCAGGAACGCCTCGGGGCGCTCACGGACCTTCTCCCACAGGCCGCCGAGGATGCCGGACGCCTTCTTGAACTCGGCGGTGGCGGCGTCGTTCTCGTAGACCGCGGCGAACAGGAAGTCGCGCAGGGCCAGCATGGCGCCGAGGACGTCGTCGCTCATGCGGATCTCGCTGACGTCGACGGCGAGGGTCTGGACCACGACGTCGGTCACCATCCGCCCGATGCGCTGCGACGAGCTCTGCCCGAGGATGGCGACCGGCCCGGCCGGCAGGTCCTCCGGCCGCAGCACGCCGGCGCGGACGGCGTCGTCGATGTCGTGGTTGACGTAGGCGATGATGTCCGCGACCCGCGCAATCTGGCCCTCGACCGTCGCCGACCGGTGCTCCGGCGGCGAGCCGACCGGCAGGCCGTGCTTCCCCTTCGAGTGCTTGGCGATGCCGTTGCGCACCTCCCATGAGAGGTTCAGCCCGGCGCGGCCGTCGCCCTCGAGGACGTCGACCACGCGCAGGCTCTGCTCGTAGTGGTTGAAGCCGCCCGGGACCAGCGAATCGAGGACGCGCTCGCCGGCGTGGCCGAACGGCGTGTGGCCGAGATCGTGGCCGAGCGCGATCGCCTCGGTCAGCTCCTCGTGCAGGCGCAGCACCTTGGCGATGGTCCGCGCGATCTGCGACACCTCGAGGGTGTGGGTGAGCCGCGTCCGGTAGTGATCGCCGGCCGGCGAGAAGAACACCTGCGTCTTGTGCTTCAGGCGGCGGAACGCCTTGCAGTGGACGATGCGATCGCGATCGCGCTGGAACGCCGGCCGGATCGGGTCCTCGGGCTCCGGCCGCGGCCGGCCCTGGCTGTCGGCGCTCTTCATCGCCTGCGGCGCCAGCTCCGTGCGCTCGCGGGCTTCCAGCTGCTCCCGTATCGTCATCCCCACAGCTCCCGGCAGAAGCTCGTGCCATGCGCGAGCGGCGTGACGCCGAAGACGCCGGCGAGCGTCTGCCCCAGATCGGCGAAGGTGGCACGGTCGCCGAGCGGCACCGGCCGCGAGCCGGCGCCAAGGACGAGCAGCGGCACGTGCTCGCGCGAATGATCGGTGCTGGGCGTGGTCGGATCGTTGCCGTGATCGGCGGTCACGATCAGCAGATCGTCCGGCCGGAGCCGCGGCAGCAGCTCGGCCAGGCGGGCGTCGAAGCGCTCGAGGTTCCGGGCGTAGCCGGCCACGTCGTTGCGGTGTCCGAACAGCGTGTCGAAGTCGACGAGGTTGGCGAAGATCAGGCCCGGGTCGGCACCGGCGACCAGCGCCTCGATGGCATCCATGCCGTCGTCGTCGCTGGCGGTCGGCTGCGTCGTCGAGGTGCCGCGGCCGGCGAACAGATCGTGGATCTTCCCGACCGCGTGCACGGGGACGCCGGCCGCGACCAGCCGATCGAGCAGCGTCTCGGTCGGCGGGGGCGCGGCGAAGTCGTGACGGTTCGCCGTCCGCCTGAACGCGCCAGGCAACCCGATGAACGGCCGCGCGATGACCCGCCCGACGCCCATGCCCTCGACGACCAGCGCATAGGCCGCGCGGCAGATCGCGTACTGCTCCTCGATCGGGATCACGTGCTCGTGCGCCAGGATCTGGAACACGCTGTCGGCCGAGGTGTAGACGATCGGGCGCCCGGTCCGCATGTGCTCGACGCCGAATTGCTCCATGACATCGGTACCCGAGCCGACGACGTTGCCGATCGTCTGGCGGCCGATGCGGGCCTCGAACGCCTCGATGACGTCGGGCGGGAAGCCGTGCGGGAAGGTCGGGAACGGCCGGTCGAGGACCAGGCCCATCAGCTCCCAGTGTCCGGTCACCGAGTCCTTGCCCGGCGAGGCCTCGCGCATGCGGCCGTAGGCGGCCATCGGCGCCGCCGGCGGCGCCGGCTGATCGCGCAGCGCGACGAGGCGGGTCAGGCCGAGCGCCGACAGCGTCGGCAGCTGCAGCCGGACGTGCGCCGAAATGTTGCCGAGGGTGTTGCTGCCTTCGTCGCCGTAGGCGGCGGCATCCGGCAGCTCGCCGATCCCGACGCTGTCCATGACGATGACGATGACGCGGCGCGGCCGCGTCTCGACGCCGGCAGGTGGACATTTAACTCGCCTCGTGCGAGGCGTAGTAGCTGCCGATGCTGCGCGGCGAGCGGATGGTCGCGATGGCGTGCTTGAAGACGAGGTGATCGACGCCGGCGTGATCGATGATCAGCGCGAAGCGATCGAAGTTCTTGATCCGGCCCTCGACCGACTGCCCGTCGAGGAGCTGGATCACGACGGTGAGCTTCTCGCGACGGGCGTAGTTCAGGAAGACGTCCTGGATGTTCGGCGAGCCGGCCGATTTCGTTTCGCGGCCGCCTTCGCGGCGCGACGGCCCGTGCGACGCGCCGTGCGAGGGACCATGCGACGCATGGCCGCCGGTGTGCGGCTGCCCGTGGCCCTGGTGACTCGTGTGCGGGTGGGACGGCCGCTGCGAGGCAACGGGCGGTCCACCTGACACCGGCGCGGCGCTGCCAGGCGGGCGCGGCGCATCGGCGGCACGCGTCGTGGGCGCGTCGGGTTGACCGGGGAGCGGGAAGGCGGCGTCCTTGGTCGGCAGCATCACCGGAACGGCATCAGGAATGGGAAGCGAAACCGTTGACGAGCTCGACCGCGCGAGCCATCGCGGCCGGCGTCTCACCGGGGCCGTCGATCCACGTAAGCGTAGGCTCTTTCCGGAACCAGATCAACTGCCGGCGGGCGTAGTGCCGGTTCTCCCGCACGATGAGTTCGCGGGTGGCCGCCTCGTCGCGGACGCCGGCGAGCATCTCCACGATCTGCCGGTAGACGAGCCCGCAGAGCGCCTGGGCAGTGGGCGGCACACCGGCCGCGAGCAGCCGGCGCACTTCGTCGACGACGCCGCGATCGAACTGCTGCTCGACCCGCCGCGCGACCCGGGCCGCGGTCTCGGCCGACGGCAGGCGCACGCCGATGGCGACCACGTCGTAGTCGGCGATCGGCGACGCCGTCTCGGCGAAATGGGCCGTCATGGGCACGCCGCTGACGAGGGCGACCTCCAGGGCGCGGACCAGGCGCTTGGTGTCCCGCGGCTGGATCCGCGTCGCCGATTCCGGGTCGAGGCGCCGCACCCATCGATAGAGCTCACCGGTGCCGCGCTCGGCCGCGACGCGATCGAGCACCGTCCGCAGCGCCTCGTGCCGGGCCGGCCCCGGAAACAGGCCGCGGACGAGCGCGCGGAAGTAGAGACCGGTGCCGCCGACCAGGATCGGCAGACGCCCGCGCGCCGTGATGGCGCGGATGACGGACGCGGCATCCTGCGCGTAGCGCGCCGCGGAGTAGACCTCGGTCGGGTCCGCGACGTCGATCAGGTGGTGCGGGACGCCCTGCTGCTCGGCGGGCGGCACCTTGTCGGTGCCGATGTCGATACCGCGGAACACCGCCGTCGAATCGCAGGCGACGACCTCGCCCCCGAAATGGCGCCCCAGGGCGATGCCGAGCGCGCTCTTCCCCGCCGCGGTCGCACCGAGGATGGCGACGAGTCGAGGCCGGCCCGCAGGGGTCACCGCGGCGATTCGTTGTAGTAGAACGTGACCGTGAAGAACGCCTTGTCGGCCGGGTATTCCGGCGGCAGCGCCATCGTCGGGTTCGATGTCGCCAGGGCGTTCATCGCCGCGTTGTTGAAGGCCGCGACGTCGCTCGGCCGCAGCACCTGCAGGTCGGTGATGCGCCCGTCCTTGTGCACGTTGAAGGTGATCACGACGTGCCCCTTGAGCGACATCGCCGCGTAGGGCACGAACCAGTTGCGCTTCACCTGGGCGACGAAGCGGCGCAGCCACGGCCCGAACTCGACGCCCTTCGAGTCGAACTGGATCGCGGGGTCGACCTGGTTGCCGCCGTTCGGATTGTCGAGCTGCTGGTCCTGCGCGTAGCGATTCAGGTTGCGCAGCGCCTCGCCGAGCGCGCCACCGGGCGGCGGGCCGCCCCGGGGCGCCGGCGGCTGCTGGGTGACCGGCTGCGTCTGCGGCCGCGGCGTCGGCAGGGGCGCCTGGGCGAGCGGCGGCGGGGTCGCGGTGTTGGCGGCGTTCTGCGCGCTCGGCCTGTGGCGTCGGCTGTCGGCGTCGGCGGCGCCGGGTCCGGCGCCGGCCCCTGTCCCTTCGGCTTCTCGGTGCGCTTCTGGGCTTCGGTCAGCTCGGCCGAGCGGCCGCGCATGAACGGCTGGTTGTTGGTGGCGTTCGGGTTGCGCTCGCGCGAGCGCGCCTCGCGATCGGCGTCGGAGAGCGGGCGCTGGCCGCGTCAGCTTCCGCAGGGCTTCCCGGTCGATCCGCGGCTCGACCATCACGAACGGCTGCGCCCGATCCTGCTGCTGCGGCTGAACCATCGGGATGGCCTGGGCCTCCGGCGGCCGGGCGAGCAGGCGCTGGACCCACGGCAGCGTCGGCAGCCAGAGGATCAGCAGGAGCACCCCGACGTGGAAAAGAATCGACCCCGCCACCGCCTCGCGGAGGCTGATCGCACGTTCGATCTGGTCGGTGTCGGGGCGGGTGTCGTCGAGGTGCAGGAACACGGGGCTGATACTGCGAGGCGGCCCTTCCAGCGTACTAGGAGTTGCTGCCAAAGTCGCGGTTTTCCGCGACGCGGCGGCGTGTCAGCCGCGGGTGCCCCGGTCGGGCCGGGTCGCCGTATACAGATAGACGGCGCCGAAGGTCAAAGGGACTGCCCGGACGTCCGCAAAGCCGGCCGTCCGCAGGGTGGCGCTGAACGCCTCCGGGGTGACCCAGCCGACGACCGAGGCCGGCAGGTAGGTGTAGGCGTCGGTATGGTGCGACACGAGGCGCCCGATTCGAGGCAGCAGCCGGGTGAAATACCAGGCATAGACCTGCCGGAAGACCGGCACCCGCGGCGTCGAAATCTCGAGGATGGCGAGCCGGCCGCCCGGCTTGAGGACGCGCAGGCAGTCGGCGACGGCCACGGCATGGTCGCGCACGTTGCGAATCCCGAAGGCGATGGTCAGGCCGTCCGCCGAGGCGCTGGCCAGCGGCAGCCGCATGGCGTCGCCCTGGGCCAGCTGACACACCGCCGCCGGGCCGCGTGAGCGGACCTTGGCGAGGCCGTGCCGGAGCATGGCCGACGAGAAGTCGACGCCGACGACCCGGGCCGCGCGTCCGGGCTTGCCAAGGGCGACGACCGAGATCGGCGGTCCCGGTGCACAGGTCGACCGCCGTCTCGCGGCCCGTCAGCGCCAGGCTGCGCACCGCCCGCCACCGCCAGTAGCGATCGATGCCGCCGCTCAGGACCGTGTTCAGCAGGTCGTAGCGGGCGGCGATGGCGTCGAACATCCCGGCGATCTTCGCCGGGTCCTTGTCCAGCTGCGGAATCGCCGGGTTCATCGGCGCGCCGCCGGCAGCGCGGCCGGGACCTCACCGGTCCATGGCGGGTAGAGCGCGTGCGGGATGCCGAGCACCGACAGGATCTTGCCGGCCATGAAATCGCCGATGTCGTCCAGCGTCCGGGGCTGCTGGTAGAACGCCGGCATGGCCGGCACGACGATCGCCCCGGCCTCGGCGCACAGCACCAGGTTCTTCAGCTGCGGCAGGCTGAGCGGCGTCTCGCGAGGCACGATGACGAGCGGCCGCCGCTCCTTCAGCATGACGTCGGCGGCGCGCTCGATCAGGCTGCGCGACAGGCCATGCGCGATGCCGGCCAGCGTCTTCATCGAGCACGGCACGATGACCATCGCTTCGCAGCCCTGGCTGCCGCTTGCGAGGCTGGCGCCCAGGTCGCGGTTGCTGTGGACGAGGAGACGATCGGGCTCGACGACCACGCCGTACCGCGACGCCAGATAGGTGGGCATGCGATCGATCGCCGCCTCGGGTCCGAGCTCGTCACGGAGCAGCCGGCGGCCGTAGTCGCTGACCACGAGCTCCACCGTGGCGCCGTGGGCCAGCAGTGCGGCCAGCGTCCGCACCGCGTAGAGGGCCCCGCTGGCGCCGGTGATCCCGAGCGCGACATGGGTCATCGCAGGTACACCGCGAGGCTCGTCGTCGCGAGATAGAGGATGCCGACGTAGCCGTTCAGGTCGAAGGCGCGCTTGACCTGCGACAGATCGTCCTCGCGCACCAGCGTCTGCTCGTAGACGAGGAGCAGCGCGACCAGCACGACGCCGGCGAAGTAGATCGGACCGAGCGGGCGGATGACGCCGAGGGCGAACAGGCAGCCGACGGTGGCGACGTGCAGGGCGCGCGAGATCAGCAGCGAGCGGCCGACGCCGAACCGCACCGGGATCGAGCGCAGCCCGTGCGCGCGGTCGAACGCGACGTCCTGGCAGGCGTAGAGCACGTCGAAGCCGCCGACCCAGGTACCGATGGCGAGAGCCAGCCAGAACGGCGGCCATGCGAGTCCGCCGCCGGCGGCGAGCCAGCCGCCGACCGGCGCCACCGCCATCGCCAGGCCAAGGAAGAACTGCGTGTAGCTGGTGACGCGCTTGGCCAGCGAGTACCAGAACACGATCGCCAGCGCCACCGGCGACAGCGCGAAGCAGATCCAGCCGAGCGGCCACGTCGAGGCGATGAACGCCACCGTGGTCACGACGAGGAAGGCCCACGCCTGCGCCGCGGACAGCTTGCCGGCCGGAATCTCGCGGTTGGCCGTGCGCGGGTTCAGCGCGTCCCAGCGCGCGTCGACGATGCGGTTGAAGGCCATCGCCGCGCTGCGCGCGGTGACCATCGCCAGCACGATCCACAGCACGCGGATCGGCGCGACCGGGCGCTCGGCGGCGGCCAGCAGCGCGCCGACCAGCGCGAACGGCAGCGCGAACACGGAGTGGCTGACCCGGATGAACGACGCGTAAGTGCGCAGCAGGCCCACGGGTTCAGTGTACCCCGATGCCGCCTGCGTGCGGGCGCCACGACGCGCCCAGCGTCGCGCGACGAATGGCGAGGACGGAGTCCGGAGCCATCGTCCCGTCGACGCGCGAAGGCGCGTCGGCGAACTGCAGACCGCACGCCCAAAGGGCGGCCCGCGGCGGCGCGTGAGAGCGCCGCCGCCAGCCAGTTACGAGACGTAGGTTTCCTGGCGGCCGAGGGCATCCCAGACGGCCCACGCCACCTGGCTGGGATGCACGCCCTCGACCAGGTTCGCTTCGACGTCCTTCACGCCGGCCGGCAGATCGACCGTGATCAAGCGGGCGCGCGCGCCTGGAACGATGACCCCGAGATCGGGCCGGCCGATGGCCTCGGCGCCGCTGCGTGTCGCGCTCTCGAGCAGCCGCGACGGGGCGATGCCAGGCGCCAGATGGTGCAGCGCCGCCAGCTCGCTGAACAGGTTCAGATCGGAGGCGCTGGCCAGGCTGTCGGTGCCGATCGCGACGCGCGCGCCCGAGGCGAAGAAGCGCGCCGCCGGCGGGCTGCCGACGCCGACCCAGACGTTGCTGCGCGGACACGTCACGATCGTCGCGCGCGCCTCGGCGAGACGGGCCAGCTCGGCGTCCGTGCACTGCACGCAGTGCACCGCGACCAGCGACGGCCCGACGACGCCGAGCCGATCGAGGTACTCCACGGGCCCGCACGCCGGCGGCGTCCAGCGCGGATTCCACGCGCCGCGGGCATCGAGGACGTCGCGCCACCGGCCGCGGCCGGTGTGCAGGAACTCGAGCTCGTCGGACGATTCGCCGACGTGGATGCTGCAGACCGCGCCGGGCCGGGCGGCGCGCGCACCGAGCAGGCGCAGCACGTCCGGCGCGACCGAGTAGGGCGCGTGCGGCACGACGTGGGCGGCGACGCGCGGCGATCGGTGCGCCTCGACGTCCTGCGCCGCGGCGTCGATCGAGCGCGGCGGGATCGGCCGGGTTGAAGCCGACGATCTCGCGGAAGACGACGCCGTGCAGCCGGCTGCGCGCCAGCGCCTGCTGGCTGGCCGTGGTATTGGCGACGTCGCCGACCGCGGCCGTGCCCGCCTCGAGCGCGTCGATGATCGCCTGGCGCATCGGCGCGCGATCGTCGCCGCCCTTGGCGAAGCGCTGCGCCATCAGGTTCGACACCCACGCCGGCAGCGACGGCGCCGGCGGCACCTTGCCCCACAGCCACGACAGCTCGAGATGCGTGTGCGCGTTGATCAGGCCGGGCAGCAGGACGCAGTGCCGAGGTCGCGCGTCTCGACGCCGGGCCCGTCCGGCGGACGGCCCGTGCCGAGGGCGACGACCCGGCCCCGGGCCACGGTGACCCACGCGTCGCGCAGCGGCGGGCCGGCGATCGGGAGCACCCAGGGAGCGCGCAGGCAGCGCACCGGCGTCAATGGGTGATGGTGCCGTCGCCGCGCTGCTGGGCGCGCTGCAGGCGGGCCGCCGGCGTGCGGGCGTCGTAGGCGGCGAGCTCGTCCGGCATCCGGTCGTCGTCGTCCTCGGCCTTGGCCACGTCGAGGGCCAGCCGGCGCGGCACGGCGCGCTCGCGGAAGATCGGATCGCCCAGTACCTCGTAGTGCATGTTGCGCCGCCTGGCGGTGAAGCCGGCGTTCTCGATGTTGCGGACGATCTCGACCTCGTCCATGCAGTAGCTGGCGCCGGCAGCGCGGACGACGTTCTCCTCGATCATCACGCTGCCCATGTCGTTGGCCCCGAAGGCGAGGCTGAGCTGACCGACCTTGCCGCCCTGGGTGACCCACGACGCCTGCACGTTGTCGAAGTTGTCGAGGACGATGCGGGACAGCGCCAGGGTGCGCAGGTAGTCGACGCCCGTGGCCTCGTGCAGCCCGAGCTCGGTGTGCTCCGGCTGGTAGCTCCAGGCGATGAAGGCGGTGAAACCGCCCGTGCGATCCTGCAGCTCGCGCAGCCGCACGAGGTGCTCGATGCGCTCCTCGTCGGTCTCGACGCTGCCGTACATCATCGTCGCGGTGGTGCGCAGGCCGGCGTCGTGCGCCTCGCCCATGATCCGCAGCCACTCGTCGGCGGTCGACTTGCTGTAGCAGTTGAGCAGCTTGCGGACGCGATCGACCAGGATCTCGGCGCCGCCGCCGGGAATCGAGTCGAGCCCGGCCGCGATCAGCCGTGCGATCACCTCCGGCGTCGACAGGCGCGACAGCCGCGAGATGTGCAGCACTTCCGACGGCGACAGCGCGTGCAGCTTGAACGACGGGTAACGCGCCTTCACGGCGCGGAACAGGTCCTCGTACCAGGCCAGCGGCAGATCCGGATTGTGGCCGCCCTGGAGCAGGAGTTGATGGCCGCCGACGGCGATGGTCTCGTCGATCTTGCGGAAGATCTCGTCGAACGACAGCACGTAGCCGTCGCCGTGGCCGACCGGACGGTAGAACGCGCAGAAGTTGCAGCGCGCGACGCAGACGTTCGTGTAGTTGACGTTGCGGTCGATGATGTAGGTGACGAGGCGCTCGGGGTGCTTGCGCGCCCGCGTCGCGTCGGCCAGGCGGCCGAGGACCGCCGTCGGCGCCTCCCGGTAGAGCCGCAGCGCCTCGGCGGCGTCCACGCGCTGCCCGGCTTCGGCCTTGGCCACGATCCGCTCGAGCCCGTCGTCCATGCGCACCTTGGACTCTACCACCGCGCCGCCACCTGTCGTCCCGCGGGACCTCTATCGTCCTGCCGGCCCACTATCGTCCTGCCGGGGCTGGCGGGCCGTCGACGGCGAACGTGCGCAGCCGAGGCGCGCGGGGGATGAGGCCCTCCCCCGCCAGCCCCTCGAAATACGCCTGTGCGCCGGCGAGCAGGGTCCCGTCGAGGCCGTAGGTGATCGTTTCGCGCAGGTAGCGCGCGACGCGCGTCTGACCCGCCGGATCGCCGGGCCGTTCGCGGCGCGCGATGGTGTCGATCGCCGCCACGCCGTGCCGCCGCGTCTCGTAGAGCAGCCGGCAGACGTCCGGCGACGCCGCGCCGGCGCGGCCGGCCCACACCGCCCAGACGAACGGCAGGCCGGTCATCGCCCGCCACGCCAGGCCGAGGTCGATCTTCTCGGCGTCCACCGACGCGGGGTCGAGGAACAGCGCCGGATCGCCGATCAGCAGCGCCGCGTCGGCCGAGGCGAGCATCGTGTGGATGTCCGGCGCCGCCGGCACGAAGGCCGGGCGGATGCGGAAGTGCCGCGCGCAGAGCAGCCGGACCAGGCCGGCCGACGTGCGCGAGCTGACGTCGAGCGCAATCGACCGGACGCGCTCGATCGGCTGGCGCGTGAACAGCGCCACCGAATCGACGGCCGCGACCGACGCGATCGACACGTCGGGCACGACCGCGTAGTCGTCGGCGTGGCGCGCGTATTCGATGATGGGCACCAGCCCGAGATCGACTTCGCCGGCCTCGACGAGATCGGCGCAGCGCGCCGGCACGTCGAAGCGCAGCGCCACGTCGGGCCGCCCGGCGAGGCCCTCGACCAGCGGCCGTGTGTTGAGATAGCTGACCGCGCCGAGGCGGACGATCGGGGAACCTGCCGGCACGCCTCGACTACCCCGCGCTCTCGGCGCTCTCGGGGCGCGCCTCGCCAGCCGCCACCGCCTCGAAGCGCGCGGTGCGCGCGACCGGCGTGAGCGACGCGGCCAGGATGTTGCGGCGCACTTCCTCGAGCGGCGCCCGGCGTGGACCGAGCGGCGCATCGTCGGTGGCCGGCACGTGGTCGACATCGTTGGCGCCGAACAGCAGCGCCACCTGACTGAGCTTGGCCCCGTGCTGGCGCCAGTCGACCTGGACACGGCCGACGCCGTCGACCAGCAGCGCCGCCAGGGCGATCAGCTTGACGTCGTCGTAGCCGGTGGACGGCGCCTCGGTCGAGACCCGGCGCGGCAGCGGTGCGATGGCGCGGAAGGCCTTGGTGGCCTTCTGCAGCGAGGCGACGCGGCGCAGGAAGACCACCGGGTTGGCCGGCGCGTCGTGGACCCCGACGACGGGGACACCCAGCCCGGCGTCGACCACCCACTGCACGGCCGGATCCTCGACCAGATCGAGCCGGACGTCGGCGAGGCCGGCCACGCCCGCCTCGCGCAGGCCGCGCGCCAGCGTCCCGAGTCCATCGAGATCCTTCGCCAGCGCGACCAGATCGGCGAGCGCCCACGCCGTCACGGGGATGCCGTTGGCGCGCTCGACCGCGGCCCAGGCCTTGGCGATCGCGGCCTCCGCGGTCGGCGGGACGCCGACCAGGCGGATCTCCCCCGCCGTCGCCGGCCACGAGTCGGGCAGCGGGTCGCCGACCTTGTGCTCGACGACGCGGACGTAGGTGACCTCGTCGCCCATGCGGCGGCGCCGGGCATCGGAGGCGAGCATCCCGAGCTGCACGAGGTCGGTGGTCGCCGCCAGCGCGAGATAGTCGGTGCGATCGAGCGGCGTGCCGGCGGCGAGCTTGTCGGCGATGGCGTCGAGCGTCGGGGCGGTCATCGGGAGCCCGCGATGGAAATGCCGCGTCGCACCGAGACGGACGAGGCGCCCGCCTGGCAAGGCGCGACGAGGGAGAATATCGGGAATATGCGACCGAGGAGCAACGCCGCCAGGCCCGGGGTCCCCGGCGCGCACGCCTGCGCGCTGGGGTGGAGGAGGATGCATCGTCCGTCGAATGCCGCGGCATCTTCATCGCGGGCTCCCTGTTGCCTCCGAAAAAATCCCTCCGGCCATGAGGGACGTGATGCGATGCGCCAGCTCCAGCGCGCGGCGGCCGTCGGCGCCGCTCACGCGCGGCGGCCGGCGCGTCCGCACCGCGTCGACGAAGTCCTCGAGCTCGAGCTGCAGCGGCTCGGCGTCGGCCACGGCCAGCTTGCCGCCGTCGATGGCCGCCCCGGCGGCGCCCACCACGACCTTGTAGAGCTCGGCTTCCTTCTTGGCGAAGTCGATGCCGATGTAGGCGTGCGGCTGGAAGAAGCGCACCTTGCGGATGGTATCGAAGCTGATGCGGCTGGCGGTGAGGTTGGCGATGCAGCCCGACGCGAACGTGAGCCGGACGTTGGCGATGTCGATGCGCGGCGACAGCACCGGCACGCCGACCGCCTCGATGGCGGTGACCTCGGTGCCGATCGCCGCGAGCAGCACGTCGAGGTCGTGGATCATCAGGTCGAACACGACGTCGATGTCGAGGCTGCGCTCGCGGAAGCCGCTGAGGCGGTGCACCTCGACGAAGCCGGGCGCCGTCACGTGCGGCAGCGCCGCGATCACCGCCGGGTTGAAGCGCTCGGAGTGGCCGACCGCGAGCACCGCGCCGTGCCGCGCCGCCAGCGCGATCAGGCCGTCCGCCTCCTCCAGCGTCCGCGTCACCGGCTTCTCGACCAGCACCGACACGCCGCGCGACAGGAACGGCGCCGCCAGCTCGGCGTGCAGCTCGGTCGGCGCGGCCACGACCACGGCGTCGACCGGCGGCAGCGCCGAGGCGTCGGCGAACGCCTGGGTGCCGTGCGCGGCGGCGATCTCGGCGGCGCGGGCCGCGTCGGGATCGGCGACGCCGACCAGCGTCACGCCCGGCATCGCCGCGAGGATGCGGGCGTGGTGCTTGCCCAGATGCCCGACGCCGACGACGGCGACGCGGAGCGCGTCGCTCACGACGGCGTCTCCGCCGCCCGGCGTGGCGGCGTGGCGCTGCCGGCCGACGATGGCGATGCCCGCGTCGTCGGCGGCCGCGACGAACGCCGCCGGGCCGTCGATCAGCAGCGTCTTGCCGGCGTCGACCGACAGCGTGGTGGCGCCGGCCGCGCGCATCGCGGCGATGGTCGGCACGCCGACGACCGGCACGTCGAAGCGCATGTCCTGCTTCGGCTTGGCCACCTTGACGACCACGGCGCCGGGGCCCGCCAGCTGGCCGGCGCGCGCGATGGTGGCGTCGGTGCCCTCCATCGCCTCGACGGCGACGACGGCGCGATCCTTCACGACGATGGTCTGGCCGATGTCGAGGCCGGCGACCGCGTCGGCCTGCGCGTAGCCGAACGCCAGGTCGGCGTCCTCGCGCGCGTCCGGGGCGCGGCGCGTCAGGACGCCGGCGGCCGCGAGCAGCGGCGACAGGAACGCGGTCGAATCGAGGAGACCGATGCCCTTCTCCTGCATCACGTCGGCGACCGCCGCGATCAGCGAGTCGGTGTTCTTCGAGGTGAGCTTGCGGATCACCGAGAGCAGCGTGAGGTCCGGCATGAAGTCGGAGAAGATCTTCACGTGCTTGACCTGGCCGGCCATCACCGCCTCGGTGATCGACGCCGCCTTGAGCACCGAGATCACCTTCCCCAGCTGCCCGAGCGACACCCAGTGCAGCGCCGCGCCGCGCGCCTCGGCGGCGGCGACCAGGGCCGGCTCGGCTTCGTCCTTGATGGCGACGACGGTGACGGGGCGGCCCTGCGCGTGCGCGGCCTCGAGGACCAGGCACGGGAACCGGCCATTGCCGGCGATCAGCCCGAGCGGGAGCGCCTGCACGAGCTACTCGTCCGCGACGACCGCGTCGTCGGCCCGGCGCAACAGCGTCCGCCGCAGCACCACGCCACGCGAGGAGGTGCGGATGAAGTCGACGAGGTGACCCACCTCCGGGCACGCCAGCTTCTGGTCGCGCTCGATTTCGGCCAGCGCCCGCGTCGTGTTCAGCTTCGACGTGAGCAGGTAGCGGTAGGCCTGCTTGAGCTTGGCGATGGCGTCGGCCGGGATGCGGCGACGGACCAGGCCGATGGTGTTCAGGCCGTAATTGCGGGCCGGCCGGTTGCCGACCGTCTTGGCGAACGGCAGCGCGTCCTTGGTGATCACCGAGAAGCCGCCGATGAACGCGTGGCGGCCGATGCGGCAGAACTGGTGCACCGCGGAGAAGGCGCTGATGGTCGCGCAGCTCTGCACCGTGACGTGGCCGCCGAGCGTCGCCGCGTTGCCGAAGATCGTGTCGTCGCCGACGTGGCAGTCGTGCGCGACGTGGGCGTAGGCCATGAACACGTTGCGATCGCCGATGGTCGTCGAGCCGCCGCCGCCGACCGTGCCGCGATGGACGGTGACGAACTCGCGGAAGACGTTCTTCTGGCCGATGACGAGCCGCGTCGGCTCGCCGGCGTACTTCAGGTCCTGCGGCCGCAGGCCAATCGAGGCCAGCGGGAACACCTCGTTGTCGTCGCCCAGTTCGGTGTAGCCGCCGACCACCGCCGACGCGCCGATCTTGCAGCGCCGCCCGATCCTGACGTGCGGCCCGATGGTGGCGTTCGGGCCGACCGTCGTGCCGGGGCCGATGACCGCGGCCGGGTCGACGTTGGCGGTCGGATGAATCGAGATGCCGTCGCGCTCGAGCGCCATCACCAGCGTGGCTTCGGCAACCACCTGATCGTCGACCAGCGCCTGGCCGGCGACCCGGGCGATCGGGCCGCGCTCGGCGACCAGCCGCACCACCAGGCGGACCCGGTCGCCGGGCACGATCTGGCGGCGGAACTTGACGCCGTCGACGCCGCGCAGCGAGGCCCGCGTCTGGAGCGCCTCGCCGTCGCGGTCGAGCAGCAGGATCGCCGCGGCCTGGGCCAGCGACTCGAGCATCAGCACGCCCGGCATCACCGGCTGGCCCGGGAAATGGCCCTGGAAGAAGTCTTCGCTGACCGTGACGCTCTTCACCGCCTCGAGCGCGCGGCCGCGCTCGTGCGAGACCACGGCGTCCACGAGGGGCACCGGGTAGCGATAGGACAGCCGGTCGAGCGCGAGCGGGGTGATGGTGGGCACTGGGACGCGCGAACGGGCGGAGAGGGGTTGCGCCGAGCGGCGGCCGGCGGGCACCGGAGGAGACCGGGCGGACCGCGAGGCGGACCGCCCGGCGTGGAAGCTACTTCTTCGGCACTGCTGCCGCGGCGGCGGCGTCCAGCTTCTTGATGATGTCGGTGGTGATGTCGAGGCCGGGATCGGCCCAGACCACGCCCGAATCGATGCTGCTGAAGACCATGTGGAGGCCCTTGGCCGCCGACACTTCGGAGAGCACCGGCAGGAGCTTGCGCTGGAACTCGAGCTGCAACTCGTTCTGCAGGTCCTCGACGGCCTTCTGGGCGTCCTGGGTGGCGCGCTGGAGGTCGGTCTGGAGCCGCTCGACTTCCTTCTGCTGCGTGCTCCGGACCGACTCGCTCAGCACCGAGGCGCTGGTCTCGAGCCGCTTGCGGGCCTCCTCGAACTTCGCGTTGCGCGCGACGAGGTCCTTTTCCTTCTCCTCGCGGAGCGACGTCAGACGCTTGGTCGCGACCTGGCCCTCGGACGACTCCGAGGCGATGCGCTGGACGTTCACGTAGGCGATCTTGGCGCCTTCCGGGAACGGACGCGGCGGCGCGGGAGCGGCGGCGGGCTGGGCGGCCGCAGGCGGCGTCTGCGCCGCCGGGGCGCCAGCGGCCGGAGCCGGCTTGGGCGCGGCCGGCGTCTGACCGGCGTTCACGGGGCCAGCCATCAGCGCGATGCCGATGGCCACGATAACGAGGCTTGATCTCATGTCGACAGGTTCCTCATGCGCTCCCAGAAAGGGTCCGGAGCCAGGTTTCAACGTTTCAGCTTACCCGATGCAGCCCGTCCACGGACACTAGAAGGTCGAGCCGACGGCGAAGCGGAAGCGCCACTTCTTCTCCGGCTGGTAGTTGTTGTCCAGGATGTCTTCGTAGTTGATGTTGCGGGCGAAGATCAGGCGGAAGGGCACGTTGAGCACCGGCATGAAGAACCGGACCTCGGCGCCCGTCGAGGCGACGAAGGCGTCCGACCGGAACTCCTGGCCGGTCTGGCGGACCTGCCCGGCGTCGAAGAAGGCCAGCACGCGAACCGGCCCGGCGATCTGGTAGACGTACTCGCCGTTGAACAGCAGGCTCTTGTTGCCGCCGATGACCAGCCCCGTGATGTTGTCGCGCGGGCCGATGGTGCGGATGTCGTAGCCGCGGACCGAATACTCGCCGCCCTGGACCAGCCGCTCGAAGATCGGCACGAACAGGCTGTCGCGCCACGGGGCGACGAACTCGAACTGGGCCCGGACGCCGGCCGACAGCTTGCGTGTCTGCTGGAAGTAGTGGATGGCCTCGACACGCGGCTTGTAGAAGCTGGTGTTGCCGCCGAGGCCGGCGAGGTCGAAGCTGACCGTGAACCGCCGGCCCGAGGTCGGGAAGATCGGGTTGTCGACCGTGTTGTGCACGAAGCTCGGCGAGACCTTGCTGATGGTCCGCTTGCCGTTCGTGCCGAGGAGCAGCGCGTCGGCCAGGAACGGGTTGCGTGTTGGCGAGCTCGGGATCCGTGTAGGCCGGGTTCAGGTTGCTGATCCCGACCCGCTCGTAGCTGTACGACATGAAGGCGCGGGTGAAGCTGGCCAGGCGGAATCCGGCCAGGACGTTGCCGCCCGTCGACTCCTGCGTGAACGCGCCGATGTAGTTGATCGTGCGGTTGAAGATGTTGATGCCGCCGGTGATCGGGCGGTCGAACAGGTACGGCTCGCTGAACGACAGCTGGTAGTCCTTGTAGCGCTTGCCGGCCAGCACCGACAACGACAACGTTTCGCCCTTGCCGAGAAAATTCGACGTCTGGAAGGAGAACTGGGCGAAGGCGCCCTCGAACTGCGACACGCCGGCGCCGAACGTCAGCTGATTGCGGTTCTGCTCCTCGAGCTTCAGGGCGATGTCGACCTTGTTCTTCTCGCCGGGCGTCTTGTCGACCTGGACGTTCTCGGTGCCCTCGAGCGCCTTGAAGTAGCCGAGCTGATTGAGGTGCTTGACGCTCTGCTTGAGCGCCTCGGTGTTGAACACGCCGCTCTCGACCAGCTGCATCTCGCGGCGGATCACGTTGTCGTGCGTGGTGCTGTTGCCGAGGAAGGTGATGCGGTTGACGAAGTACTGCTCGCCCTCCTGCATGTGCATCGTCACGTCGACGATGGCCGGACCGGGCTTGCCGGCCTCGGCCACGGCGGTGGCGCGCTGCGCCTCCTCCATGTTGCGGGGCTGGGCGTCCTTGGGGAGGTCGCGGAACGAGAAATCCGGGATAGGCGGTGAACTCGAAGTAGCCGATCGAGCCGTAGATCTCGCGCGCCTTCTCCATGCCCTTGCGGACGCGCTTCTCCGAGTAGAAGTCGCCCGGCTTCAGGGCGAAGACCTGCACCAGCGCCTCGGCCTTCACCACCTTGTTGTCGACCACCTTGACGTCGCCGACCTTGTAGCGCGGGCCTTCGGTGACCGGGATGCGCAGCTCGACGTAGCGCTTCTTGCCGTCCTTGCTGTTCTCCAGCGTCTTCACTTCCGGGTTGTCGACGCGGACGCGCAGGTAGCCGTTGTCGCGGTAGTAGGCGACCACCTTCTCGGCGTCCTCGGCGTACTTGTCTTCCTTGTAGGTGCCCTTCTGCGTGATCCAGGACAGCCAGGACATCGCCTTGATGTCCTTCATCTGCTTGCGCAGCTTGCCGTCGCTGACCTGCTTGTTGCCGACGAAGTCGATCGTTCTTGATCTTGTACTTGGGGCCTTCGCTGATCGTGAACGTCAGGTTCACGGTCTTGGTCCCGCTCGTGACCGGGGTGATGGAGTGGATCACCGAGCTGTCGAGATAGCCCTTCTCGGACAGCATGCCCTTCACGATCCCCTTGACGCGGCGGATCAGCGCGTCGTCGACGAACGAGTCGAGGCGGATGGTGACGTTCTCTTCCTTCAGCTTCTCGTCGATCTTCGTGGACTCGAGCTCCTTGCTGCCCGTGTAGTCGACGATCTTGATCCGCTGCCGCTCCTCGATGTCGTACTTGATCAGCTTGCCGATGACGCCGTTCGGGAACGTGTAGTCGGTCACCTCGATCGACAGGTCGTCCAGGAAGTTCGTCGCCCACAGCGAGCGGAAGTCGCTGCGCAGCCGGTCTTCGGCAGCCGCGTCGTAGGGCACCCACTGGTTCTGCGACGGCAGGCTGGGCCGCGTCGCGATGTAGTAGAGATAGGTCGCCGGCTCGACCGCCGAGATGTTGCCCTGCTTCTCGAAGCACGGCGCGATGGTCAGGATCACCGGCGGCGACCCGGCCGGCGGCATGCGCGCCGGCGGCGCCACTGGCTGGCCGCACAGGATGGGCTGGCCGGCGACCGGAGCCGCCGCGGGCAGCGGGGTCGTCGCCGGAGCCTGGGCCTCGGGGGCCGGGGTCTGGGGGGCTGGCGCCTGGGTCGGCGCGACGACCGGTGCCGGCGCGGGCGCCGGGGCCGCTGGCACGACCGAGCGGTCCTGGGTCGGTGCGGGCGCCGGGGCCGGGTTCGCCGGGTTGGTCCGGGCCGGCGGGGTCGGGCCGGGGATGTTGGACGGAGCCGCCGGGGGCGGCTCGTTACCGGGGGGCGTCTGGGCGCCCGCCGGAATGGCCAGCCACGTCGATATCGCGGCAGCCAGGAAAATGCGAGAACTCAGCATGCGTCAGTAATGCGTGCCGCTGCACCAGGTGGCACATGCGCACGACTCCTCCGAGCGGCCAAAAAAGCGCAGGCATACCGCCCTGCGTGGCCGTTTCGCGGACCCCAAGCGGTCCAGTGTACAGGAGTCAGACGCTCGAGGCCAGACGCCGGCCGGAGGCCGCCACGGTCCCGTCGGCATCGAGCGCCCGGTAGGCCAGGGCGCCGGCGTCCACGTAGACCTCGAATTCGCCGCCTTTCAGGTCGCCCCGGATCAGCTCCTCGGCGAGCGGATCCTCGATGTAGCGCTGGATGGCGCGGCGCAGCGGACGCGCGCCGTACGAGCGGTCCTTGCAGGTCAGGTCGATGATCCAGTCGATCGCCTCGGTGGTCAGCCGGATGGTCAGGCGCCGATCGACCAGGTTGGCGTTCAGCTGCCCCACCAGCAGCTCCGTGATGCGGCGCAGGTCGTCGTCCGACAGCGCCTCGAACACGATGATCTCGTCGATGCGGTTGATGAACTCGGGGTTGAACGTGCGCCGCACCTCGCCCAGCACCATGTCGGAGACGCTGCGCGCGATCTCCTTGGCGTCGGACGACTGGAAGCCGAGCGAGGCCTTCTTCTGGATGTAGCGGGCCCCGATGTTCGACGTCATGATGATGATCGTGTTCTTGAAGTTGACACGATTCCCCAGGCCGTCGGTCAGGTGGCCGTCCTCGAACACCTGCAGCAGGATGTTGAACAGATCGGGGTGCGCCTTCTCGATCTCGTCGAGCAGGACCACCGAGTAGGGGTTCCGCTTCACCTTCTCGGTGAGCTGCCCGCCCTCTTCGTGGCCGACGTAGCCCGGAGGCGAGCCGATCAGCTTCGACACCGAGTGCTTCTCCATGTACTCGGACATGTCGAAGCGGATCAGGGCGGCGTCCGCGCCGAACAGGAAGTGCGCCAGGGCGCGGGCGAGCTCGGTCTTGCCGACGCCGGTCGGGCCGAGGAACACGAAGCTGCCGACGGGGCGCGTCGCCGCCTTGAGGCCGGCGCGCGAGCGCCGGATGGCGCGCGAGAGCGCCGAGATCGCCTTCTCCTGGCTGATCACGCGGCGGTGGAGCTCGTCTTCCATCCGCAGCAGCTTGGAGCTCTCGTCCTCGTTGATCGCCGTCATGGGGACGCCGGTCCACTTGGCGACGACCTCGTCGATCTCCTGCTTGTTGACGACGACGCGGCGCGCCGACGACTTGACGTCGAAGCGCTCGCGCACCGACATCAGGTTCTCGCGGGCGGCCTCTTCCTGCTGGCGGTAGAAGTTGGCGCGCTCGAAGTCCTTGGCCGAGACCGCGCTCTCCATCTGCTCGACGGCGACGCGGATCGTCTTGTTGATCTCGCCGAACTCCTCGCTGTAGCCCGCCTCGCGCAGCTTGGCTCGGGCGCCGGCCTCGTCGACGAGGTCGATGGCCTTGTCGGGCAGGAAGCGATCGGTGATGTAGCGGCTCGACTGGTAGACGGCGGCCTCGAGGGCTTCCTGCGTGAACTCGACGTGATGGAACGACTCGTACCGATCCTTCACGCCGCGCAGGATCTCGATGGTCTCCTTCTCGGAGGGCGGGTCGACCTTGATCGCCTGGAAGCGGCGCTCGAGCGAGCGATCCTTCTCGATGTACTTGCGGTACTCGGCCGGCGTGGTGGCGCCGATGCAGCGGATCTCGCCGCGCGACAGCGCCGGCTTCAGGATGTTGGCCGCGTCGAGCGAGCCTTCGGCGGAACCGGCCCCGACCAGCGTGTGCAGCTCGTCGATGAACACGATGACGTTCGGGTTCTCCGACAGCTCCTTCATGATCGCCTTGAGGCGCTCTTCGAACTGGCCGCGGTACTTCGTGCCGGCGACGATCAGCGAGATGTCGAGCGCCAGCAGGCGCTTGTCGGCGAGGAAGTGCGGCACGTCGCCGTAGACGATCTTCTGGGCCAGGCCCTCGACGATCGCGGTCTTGCCGACGCCGGGCTCGCCGATGAGGACGGCGTTGTTCTTGGTGCGGCGGCAGAGCACCTGCTGCACGCGCTCGATCTCGTGCTCGCGCCCGACCAGCGGGTCGAGCGAGTTCTTCATCGCCGCGTCGGTCAGGTCGCGGCTGAACTCGGCGAGCAGCGGGGTCTCCTTCACCCGGGTCAAGGACGTCTTCTCGTTCAACAGCTGCACGATGTCGTCGCGCACCGTGTTGAGCCGCATCCCCTTCTCCATGAGGATGGAGGCGGCGACGGAGCGCTCCTCGCGCAGGATGCCGAGCAGCAGGTGCTCGGTGCCGATGTAGCTGTGGAGGAGGCGATCCGCTTCCTCGGCGGCGTACTGGAGGACGCGCTTGGTCTCGCCGCTGAACGGGATCTCGACCGACGTCGAAACCTTTTCGCGGAAGACCGTCCGCCCCTCGACTTCCTTCCGGATGCTCTCGAGGGAAAGGTGGGAGCGCTGGAAAATCCGGCTGGTCAGCCCCTTGCCTTCACGGATCAGGCCGAGCAGGAGGTGCTCCGTCTCGATGGAGACACTCCCGAGCTGACTGGCTTCGTAGCGCGCGAAGAAGAGAACCCGGCGCGCCCGTTCTGTGTAGCGTTCGAACATCCGCGTGCATCCCTGCCAAGCTGGCACCGCTTGCCCGCTCTGGCCTTCGCCGGTGGCAGACGTAACCTGTTGTCCATTATACGCAACACGACCGTCGAACCAACGCGGCAATTCCATCCATCTGGTTGGATCGACGGAATACCGGAGGGCGATCGCCCTCAGTGACTGGGAAGCGACGTCCGGCCGTGCACGGCAGTCGGCCGGTCGATCGCCCCCTGCGACGAACCGGGCCGGTACGTGCGTCTCCGGATCGACCTCGGTGCGCGTGCAGCCGGTCCAGTGGCGCTTCGAGGACGCGCGTAGCGGAGGACGCCGTCCTCGAGGCGGAGGACGCGGTCGCACAGCGCGGCGAGCCGCGTGTTGTGGGTGGCGATGATCGAGGTCAGCCCGGCGTCGCGGTGCATCTCGCGCAAGAGGCCGTGCAGCGTTTCGGCGGTGTGCTCATCGAGGTTGCCGGTGGGCTCGTCGGCGACCAGGAGCGCCGGCCCCATGGCCAGGGCGCGGGCCATGGCCACGCGCTGCTGTTCGCCGCCCGAGAGCATCCCCGGCACGTGCGTGAGGCGCCCGCTCAGACCGACGCGATCGAGCAGCGCCTCGGCCCGCGGCCGGGCCTCGGCCGCCGGACGCCTGGCGATGCGCAGCGGCATCATCACGTTCTCGATCGCGGTGAACTCCGGCAGCAGGTGATGGAACTGGAAGACGAAGCCGACGTGGCGATTGCGGAAGGCGACGAGGTCGTCGTCGGTCATCGCCGCGATGTCGGCGCCGGCGACGCGCACCACGCCCCGCTCGCCGCGATCGAGGCCGCCCAGCACGTGCAGGAGCGTGCTCTTGCCGACGCCGGAAGCGCCGATGATCGCCACCATCTCGCCGCGGGCCACCGTCAGCGAGAGGCCGCGCAGCACGGCGATCGCCCCATTCGGGGTGCGGTACGACTTGGCGAGGTCGGCGACCTCGACGATCGGCGCGTCAGCCATGCCGCAGCGCCTCCGCCGGATCGAGCCGCGCCGCCTGGCGCGACGGGTAGATCGTCGCCAGGAAGCAGATGACCAGCGCCGCCGACGGCGACGACGGCGACGCCCAGCGGCTCGATCCGGAACGGCACGTAGGCGATCTGGTAGACGTCGCCGGGAATGTGCACCAGCCGATAGCGATCGAGCACGAACGACAGGCCGAGGCCGAGCACCAGGCCGGCGGCGGTGCCGACGACGCCGATCAGCGTGCCCTGCAGCATGAACACGATCGAGATGCTGCGCGCGGTCGCGCCCATCGTCTTCAGGATCGCGATGTCGCGGCTCTTCTCCATCACCATGAGGACGAGCGAGGCGACGATGTTCAGCGCGGCGACGATGACGATCAGCCCGATGGTGATCGATACCGCCATCTTCTCGAGCTGCAGCGCCGAGAACAGCGACTGGTTCATCTGCGCCAAGTCCTGCACCTGGTAGGTGGCGCCATGGCGCGCGACGATCGACTCGGCGACGGCGTGCGCCTGGTAGAGGTCGTCGACCTTGAGCTGCAGGAAATCGGGATACGGCTTGCCCATCAGCCGCTGGCCGACCGGCAGCGACACGACGGCGTACGCCGAGTCGAACTCGTAGAGCCCGAGCTGGAAGATGCCGGCCACGCGCAGCGACCGCGCCCGCGGCATCACGCCCATCGGCGTCAGCGTGCCTTCGGGCGTCAGGACCGTGACGGTGTCGCCGGGACGCACCGCGAGCGAGGCCGCGAGATCCTTGCCGAGCGCGATGCCGTCGAGGCGCGGGCCGCCTCCAGCCGTCTCCGGCGGCGCCGCGAGCGCGTCGAAGCGGCCGGCAATCATCTTCGCCGGCAGCTCGGTGACGCTGGCCTCGATGGCCGTATCGACGCCCTTCAGGGTGACGAACGCGGATCGCTCGCCGGCCCGGACGAGCGCCGGCCCGATCACGACCGGCGCGGCGCCGACGACGTGCGGGAGCGCCGTGAACCGCGTCCGCTCCGCCGCCGGATCGGGGACGCCGCTCTCCGCGATCCGGGCGACGTAGATGTGCGGCATGGAGCCGAGCATGCGGTCGCGCAGCTCACCCTGCAGCCCCGTCGTCAGCGCCAGCGCGACGACCAGCGCCGTCACGCCGACCGTGACGCCGAGCGCTGAGACGAAGGAGATCAGCGAGACGAAGGCCTGCCGGCGGCGGGCGACGAGATAGCGGATGGCGACCTGCAGCTCGTAGGGCATCGTCGCGCTCACACCGCTAGGCTCGCGGCCGCATCAGCGGGAACAGCACGACGTCGCGGATCGACGGGCTGCCGGTCAGCACCATCACCAGACGGTCGATGCCGATCCCTTCCCCGCCGGTCGGCGGCAGGCCGTACTCGAGGGCACGGACGTAGTCCTCGTCCATCTGGTGCGCTTCCTGGTCGCCGGCGGCGCGCTGGGCGAGCTGGTCCTCGAAGCGGCGGCGCTGCTCCGCCGGATCGTTCAGCTCGCTGAACCCGTTGGCCACTTCGAAGCCGCCGATGTAGAGCTCGAAGCGCTCGACGGTGTCGGGGTCGCCCGGCTTCTGCTTGGACAGCGGCGACACCTCGGTCGGGAAGTCGTAGACGAACGTGGGCTGGACCAGCGAGTCCTCCCACAGCGCCTCGAAGAGCGTGGTGGCAATCTTGCCGGCGCCGTCCCCTGGCGCCGCGTGAATCTCGAGCTTCGCGGCCACGCCGGCGGCCGTGCCGCGGTCGCGCAGCATGTCGGCCGTGATCGGCGTCCCCAGGCGCTCCGAGGCGCGCTCGGCGGCAGCGTCGCGCAGCGACAGCCGGCGCCACGGGCCGGCCAGCGCGATGGCCTGACCGTTGAACTGCACGTCGGTGGTCCCGACCACGCTCCGCGCGACCTCTTCGACCAGCGTCTCGGTGAGCGCCATCAGGCCCTGATATTCGGCGTAGGCCTGGTAGAACTCGAGCATCGTGAACTCGGGGTTGTGCTGCGTCGAGACGCCTTCGTTGCGGAAGTTCCGGTTGATCTCGAACACGCGCGCCATGCCGCCGACGGTGAGGCGCTTCAGGTACAGCTCCGGCGCGATGCGGAGGTACAGCTTCATGTCGAGGGCGTTGTGGTGCGTCACGAAGGGCCGCGCCAGCGCGCCGCCGGCAATCGGCTGCATCATCGGCGTCTCGACTTCGAGGAAGCCGCGCCCCTCGAAGAAGCGGCGGATCGCCGACACCGTCCGGCTGCGCACCTCGAACACGCGCCGCGATTCCGGGTTCACCGCGAGATCGAGGTAGCGCTGGCGGTAGCGCGTCTCGACGTCCTGCAGGCCGTGCCACTTCTCGGGCAGCGGCAGGAAGCACTTGGCCAGGAACGACAGCGACGACGCCCACACCGACAGCTCGTTGGTCTTCGACCGGAAGACGCGGCCGGCGACGCCGACCTGGTCACCGAAGTCGAGGTGCTTGTAGATCGCCCAGTCGCGCTCCGACAGCGCGTCCTGCCGCAGGTAGGCCTGGATCGTCGACACACCGTCGGACAGCACCAGGAAGCTGGCCTTGCCGAAGGCGCGGATGCCGAGCACGCGCCCGGCCACGCGCACCTCGGGCCGCTCGGCCTCGAGGGCCTCGCCGCTCGATGCGCCGTGCCGTTCCACGAGCGCCGACACGCTCGCGGTGGCGTCGAAGGCGTTCGGGTAGAGCGGGACGCCGAGGTCGCCGATGGCCTGGAAGTTGGCCCGCCGCTGAGCAATCTGATCGTCGAGAGGCATCCGGATCCTGGCAGTCCTACGAAGAAGCGCCGCCGCCCGCGGAGCCGGGGCCCGGGTCGGGGGCGCCTGTGCCGGCGGCCGACGCGGCAAGGCCGCGATGCACCGCGTCGAGGACCCCGTTGACGAACGGCACGGCCTGGTCGGCGCTGAACGTGCGCGCGAGCTCGACCGCCTCGTCGATCACCACCGCCGGCGGCGTGTCCGGCGTGCACAGCAGCTCGTAGACGCCGAGCCGCAGGATCACGCGATCGACGACCGCCATGCGCTCGATCCGCCAGTTGGTGGCGTGCTGCGTGATCAGCGGATCGATGCGGTGCAGCTCACGCGCCGTGCCACGCACGAGCTCGATCGCCCAGGCATCGCGCTCGCGATCGGGCGTCGTGCACGTCGACCTGGTGCTGCCGCGACAGCACGTCGTCGAGATCGAGCCCGGACAGCTCCCACTGATAGAGCCACTGCACCGCGCGCTCGCGGCCCACGTGCCGCGCCGCCGCGTCGACTGGGGGTCACGACGCCGCCTCGGGGGCGGCCAGGCGCCGCGCGAGGTGCGCCATCTCGATGGCCGCGACCGCGGCCTCCCAGCCCTTGTTGGTGCGATCCATGGCGGCGCGGGCCAGCGCCTGCTCCAGCGTCTCGGTGGTCAGCACGCCGAACGTGATCGGGATGCCGGTCTCCCCGGCGGCGTCGGTGACGCCCTGCGCGACCGCGTCGGCGATCACCTCGAAGTGGTAGGTCTCGCCGCGGATCACGCAGCCGAGGCAGACGACGGCCTCGAAGCGTCCGGTCGATGCGGCGGCGCGGGCCGCCCAAGGAATCTCGAACGCCCCCGGCACCTCGAAGATCTCGATCGCCTCGGCCGCCGCGCCGGCCACGGTGAGCGCCTCGATGGCGCCGTCGCGCAGCCGCGTGGTGATGTCCTCGTTGAAGCGGGAGACGACCAGCGCGACGCGCATCGCGCGGGCGTCGGGCAGCGGCGCCTCGACGGCAGGTTCGGAGGGATGACGCAAGGTGGGGCCTACCGTCCGGTGAATTGCGCGGGCCGCTTCTCGAGGAAGGCGCGCGTCCCTTCCCGCATGTCGTCGGTCGCCGCCACCAGGCCGAACAGCGCGGCCTCGTACGCGAGCGCCTCGGCGAGCGGTTGCTCGAGGCCGGTGCGCACCGCTTCAAGCGAGAGGCGCACCGCTATCGGCGCCTTGGCGGCGAGCTCGCGGGCATAGGCCAGCGACTCGGCGCGCAGCGTGGCCGCGGGATACACGCGCGTCACGAGTCCGAGGGCGAGCGCCTCGGCGGCCGGGACCCGGCGGCCCGTCAGGATCAGGTCGAGGGCGCGGTCGCGCCCGATCAGCCGTGGCAGCCGCTGCGAGCCGCCATAGCCGGGGATGATGCCGAGGTTGATCTCGGGCTGGCCGATCTCGGCGGTGTCGGCGGCGAAGCGGAACGTGCACGCCAGCGCCAGCTCGCAGCCGCCGCCGAGGCAGAAGCCGTTGATCACCGCGATGATCGGCTTGCCCGCCGCGGCGATGCGATCGAAGACCGCCTGCCCGCGCAGGGCCAGCGTGCGGCCGGTGACCGCCGTGGCCCGCGACAGCTCGTTGATGTCGGCCCCGGCGATGAACGCCTTGTCGCCCGCGCCGGTCAGCAGGATGACGCGCACCTCGGGATCGGCGTCGAGCGCCGCCACCGCCGCGTCGATGGCGCCGAGCGTGGCGTCGTTCAGGGCGTTGCGGACGGCCGGACGATTGACCGTGATGGTCGCCACGGCCCCGTCGCGCGCGACGATCACGGGCGACTCGACGTGGACAGGATCGGACATCATTGGCGGGCCCGAATTATAGCCCACGCCCGCAGGGCGACCGCGGCGATGACGGCGCTCGCCGTGTCGGCCGCCAGGTCGAGGGCGGACACGTCGCGGCCGGGCACGAACGACTGATGCCACTCGTCCGACGCGCCGTAGAGCGTGGCCAGGGCGACCGCCGCCGCCGCGGTGGCCCACGTCGTCCGGGCTGGCGACCGATCGGTGAGGCCCCACACCAGCAGCGCCGTGAACACCCCGTAAGTGCCGAAGTGCGCGTGCTTGTCGGTGAGGCCGCCGGGCGGAGCGCGGCAGCTTCGACATCGACGAGAGGCCGAAGATCATCGCCGCCCAGAGCACGGCCGGCCCCCAGCGCAACGCGAACCGGAGCCAGGGCGGGCGCGGCGCCCGCGCCGTCCCGGCCGGCGGAGTCACAACGGGAAGAGCCGCATCAGCCAGCCCGCGGCGACGGCGAAGGCGACGAAGCCCGCCGTCATCGTCAGCGCGAAGCGGACCTGCTCGGCGACGGTGTCCTTCTGCAGGACGGCGAAGACCGTCGACACCAGCACGGAGAAGATGAGGAGGAAGAAGAAGTGGCTCGGCATCACGCAGCCCGTCGGGTCGTCGTCCTATTTGCGCCCGAGCGCGATGTCGTAGGCGTCGAGCACGACGAGGGTGTTGAGCAGCCCGGCCACGACCATCAGCACCCAGCCGTACTCGTAAGTCGGGGACACCACGTCGCCGCGGCCCCAGCCGGCCACGGCCGTGGCGATCCACGGCGCGCCGATGCAGCGCTCGGCCAGCGCCGCCGCGCTCGTCAGCGGCGACTGGGTGATGGGCGTCAGCGGGAACAGCGCGCCGTCGAAGAGGAGCCCCAGCGCGAACATCAGCGGCAGCACGAACAGGCAGGTCAGGCCGCGACCGAGGCGATGCTGCAGCAGGTGGCCGGCGCCGGGCACCAGCCAGGCGGCGACGCAGAGGGCGAGGGCGCGGCCGCGGTCCGTCTCCGACGCGGTCCGCACCGTCGAGGCCCGCGCGCTCCTCGGGTTCGGACGCGTGGAAGAGTCAGGGCGCATGAAGCTTTCGAAGTCTAGCGTATTTGGCGGGCAGGCGCTTCACGCGGTCGGGAGAGGCGGCGGCAGCGCCGCGGCGGTTCGCTCCGACTGCGACGCGAGGGACGCACAGATGAGGCCGGCGCCGCCGAACCCGAGCATCGCTCCGGTGGCCGCGCGCAGACCGGGATCGGTCCACCCGGTGATCCACTCGACGACGACGCTGACCGCCGTCGGCAGCGCCGCGACGAAGACACCGCGCCGCGTCCCCGCCCACGCCCACAGCCGCCGCGCCCGCCCGCCGGGCAAGGCCACCGCCAGCAGGCAGGCCAGCGGCACCGCGGCATAGATGCCAGTGCAGCGGGCGCATACCGGCAGCGGATGCCCGGCGGCGACGAAGCTGCGCTCCGGCCGCTGGTGACAGACGACGCGGCCCGCGAGATAGATCGTGCCGGCGCCGAGCCGGCCGGGCGCGCCGGGCGCGGCATGCAGCGCGTGCGGCGCGGCGAGGATCGCGGCGAGCCAGAACAGGCTCGCCACGAGGCAGGTAACCGTCGCGCGACGGACACCCGCCGACGTCACGCGACCGCCGGGGCCGGCAGGACGAGCGGCCCGAAGTGCTGCTCGTAGCGGGCGCGGAACTCGTCGAGCGTGTAGGCGTGACTCGTCCCGCCCAGGTGCTCGAGCGCATACGCCGCGGCCACGCTGCCGAGACGCGCGCACGTGGCCCAGTCGGCGCCCGCCGACAGCCCCTTCATCAGCCCGCCGCGGAAGGCGTCGCCGACCCCGGTCGGATCGACGATCCGCGCCGGCGGGACCGCCGGCACCGTGATCGTGCCCTCCGGCCGCACGACCTTGCAGCCGTGCTCGCCGAGCGTGACGACCAGCGTCTTCGCCTTGGCCAGGACGCCGGCCTCGTCGAGGCCGGTCTTCTCGCAGAGAACCTGGAACTCGTAGTCGTTCGAGATCACGACCGCGGCGCCGGTGAGCCCGTCGAGCAGCTCGTCGCCGGAGATGCGCGCCACCTGCTGGCCGAAGTCGTAGATGAACGGGATGCCGAGGACGCGGCATTCCTCGGCGTACTGGCTCATCGCCGCCGGGTCGTTCGGCGAGACGATCGCCAGCTTGCAGGCGCCGGCGGTCCGGAACGACAGCTCGGCGGCGTTGGCCATCGCCCCGGTGTAGAACGAGGCGATCTGGTTGTTGTGCTGATCGGTGCTGCAGAAGAACGACGCCGTGAACTTGCCGTCGACCACCTTGACCAGCGACGTGTCGACGGCGGCCGCGTCGAGCCAGGCGCGGTAGTCGCCGAAGTCCTGCCCCGCCGTCGCCATCAGGTACGGGCGCTCGCCGAGCAGCGCCAGCGTGTAGGCGATGTTCGGCGCGCAGCCGCCGCGCCGCTTGTCCATCGTGTCGACGAGGAAGCTGAGGCTCACCTTCGACAGGTGCTCGGGCAGCAGGTGCTCGGTGAACGAGCCCGGGAACGACATCAGGTAGTCGAACGCGATCGAACCGGTGACGACGATCTTCATAGGTACTTTCCGACGATGGGGGCGAGCCTGGCCTTCGTCGCCGCGGGCACGTGCTCCGGCCGCGTGATGATGGCGGTGGCGAGGGCGGTCGCGCACGGGCAGGTGCGCGGCGCGGTGTCGAGGCGCGCGATCGCCTCGGCAATCACCTTCTGGGCGGTGCGGGCGTTCTGCGTCAGGTTGGCGATGATCATGTCGACCGTCACCGAGTCGTGCGACGGGTGCCAGCAGTCGTAGTCGGTGACCAGCGCGATGGTGGTGTAGCAGATCTCCGCTTCGCGGGCGAGCTTGGCTTCCTGCAGGTTGGTCATCCCGATGATGTCCATCCCCCACTGCCGATACAGGACCGATTCCGCCTTGGTCGAGAACTGCGGCCCTTCCATGCACACGTAGGTGCCACCCTTGTGGACGGTGGCGCCGGCGGTGACGGCGGCACCGTAGGTGGTCGCCGACAGCGACTCGCAGAACGGGTGCGCGAAGCCGACGTGGGCGACCAGCCCCTCGCCGAAGAACGTGCTGACGCGGCCGCGGGTCCGGTCGAAGAACTGGTCGGGAATGACCAGGTGCAGCGGCACGTATTCCTCTTTGAGGCTGCCGACCGCGCTCGCCGAGAGGATGCGCTCGACGCCGAGCGTCTTCATCGCGTAGATGTTGGCGCGGAAGTTGAGCTCGGACGGCGTCAGGCGGTGGCCGATGCCGTGCCGGGCGAGGAATACGACGTCCTTGCCCGAGAGCCGGCCGGTCACGAGCGGCGCCGAGGGCGGGCCGAACGGCGTGTCGACCGATACGTCACGGCGGTCCGTGAGCTCGGCCATGTCGTAGAGGCCGCTGCCTCCAATGATCCCGATGGTCGTGGGCATGCGTCTGTGGTCTCGTCTGTCGCCTGTCGTGTCGAGCGGGGCGTAATGGTCGGTGTGGAACGGCGTCGCGCCCGAAGCGCTACGCGAGGAGCTGCCGGGCGATGACCATGCGCTGAATCTCGCTGGTCCCTTCGCCGATGGTGAGGAGCTTGACGTCGCGGAAGTATTTCTCGGCCGGGTAGTCCTTCACGAAGCCGTAGCCGCCGTGGATCTGGACGCACTCGTCGGCGGCCTTGACCGCGACCTCGCTGGCGAACAGCTTGGCCTCGGCCGACTCGCGGGTGGTGCGCAGGCCGCGATCCTTCATGTGCGCGGCGCGCAGCGTCAGCAGGCGGGCGGCGTCGATGCGGGTGGCGAGGTCGGCGATCTTGAACTGCGTCGCCTGGAAGTTGGCGATCGGCTGGCCGAACTGGCGGCGGCCCTTGGCGTAGGCGACGGCGGCGTCGAAGGCGCCCTGGGCCAGGCCGACGGCGAGCGCCGCGATCCCGGTGCGGCCGGCGTCGAGAACCTGCAGCGCGTTGACGAAGCCTTGCCCGTCGTCGCCGAGCTGCGCGTCAGCGGGCACGCGGCACTCGCTGAAGATCACCTCGCTGGTGTCGCTGGCGCGCATCCCGAGCTTGTTCTCCTTCTTGCCCGCGCGCATGCCGGGCGTGCCCTGCGGCACGATGAAGGCGGAGATGCCGCGGTTGCCCCTGGTCCGATCGGTCACCGCCATCACCACCATCACGCCGCCGATGCGCCCGTGGGTGATGAACGTCTTGGCGCCGTTCAGCACCCAGCCGTCGCCGTCGCGGACGGCCACGGTGCGGGTCCCGGCGGCGTCGCTGCCCGCCGACGGCTCGGTCAGCCCCCACGCGCCCAGCATCTCGCCCTTGGCCAGCGGCGGCAGGAAGCGGGTCTTCTGCGCCTCGGTGCCGAACATCGCGATGTGGGCCGAGCACAGCCCGTTGTGGGCGGCCACGCTGAGCGCCACCGCCGGGCATACCCGCGCCAGCTCCTCGATCGCCAGGCAGTAGTCCACGGCCGACATCGCCGAGCCCCCGTAGGTCTCGGGCAGCTGGATCCCCAGCAGGCCGAGCTCGGCCATCTGGCCGATCAGCGCGGTGGGAAAAGCCTGCGCTTCGTCCCAGGCCATGACGTGCGGCTTGATCTCGCGCTCGGCGAAGTCACGCACGGCATTTCGGAGCACGATCTGCTCGTCGGAGAGTCTGAAGTCCATGGGGATCACCCCGCCGCGGCGGCCAAGGTTCTATCATGGCCGAATGCGCCCGGTTACCCGACTCTTCAGTCTAGCAGCCCTCGTCACGTTCCTGGTGGCGGCATCGCCGGCGCCCGCGACCGCCGACCTGACCGCGTTCCTCGGCTTCAGCCCGTCGCCGGCCTCCCATGGAGCCACGGGCCTGGCGATTGGGGCCGGCCTCGTGATCGTGGCCTTCGAGTTCGAGTACAGCCACCTCGGCGACGACGTCGACGACCGCGCACCGTCGCTCACGACCGCCAGCGGCAACCTGCTCGTGCAGACGCCGGTCCCGATCGCCGGCTGGCAGTTCTACGGCACGCTCGGCGGCGGCGGGTATCGCGAGCGCCTCGAGAACCTGCAGGAGACACACGTCTCGACCAACCTCGGCGGCGGCGCCAAATACACGGTGGCCGGGCCGTTCCGCCTGCGCTTCGACTACCGGATCTTCTCGCTGATGGGATCGCCGATCGAGTCGAAGGTGCACCGGTTCTACGCCGGCGCCAACCTCGCGTTTTGATTCGAACGAGAAAAGGGGCGGCGCAGGGTCTCCCCCACGCCGCCCCTTTTGGGTAGACGCGCGACCCGGCCTAGGAGCCGCCGAGCGCGGACACCAGGGTCAGGTTCAGGCGACCCAGGCCGCCCGGGACGAAGGCGTCCTTGGTCTTGCCGTAGAGATCCTGCACCTCGGCCGGGAACGTCTCCGAGATCAGCTTGTAGGTCTCGAGATAGTTCTGGCCCGCCGAGACGGGGTCGACGATGTGGACGTAGAGCGTGTTGCCGTTCATGGGCTCGCTCGACTTGTAGACCTTCCAGCCGGCGGCCATCGCCTTGCGCTCCGGCTTCTCGTTCTTCCCAAGCGATTCCTTCAGCTTGGCGATCAGGCTCTCGTAGGCGGCCGTCTGGTCGCCCTTCACCTGGACGAGCAGCACCCCGACGCCGCCCGTGAACGTGGCATCAGCCCCCGCGGGCGCGGGCTGGGCGGCCGGCTGCGCCGCGGGCTGGGCGGCCGGCTGGGCCGCGGGC
The DNA here is from genome assembly GCA_963844435.1 of Vicinamibacterales bacterium. Taxonomy (GTDB): domain Bacteria; phylum Acidobacteriota; class Vicinamibacteria; order Vicinamibacterales; family Vicinamibacteraceae; genus JBDSLU01. The sequence goes on from CAWJOG010000010.1 coordinate 501,479, forward strand.
TGCGGCGGAGGCGTCTGCGCACCGGCGACTCGGGCGGTCGAGACCGCGAAAACCAATCCAAGCGCCAGCGGCGCGACCTTCGTCCGAAGCTTCATTCGATCCTCCAATGACCTGCGATTGCGCGGGCGAGCAATAAGTCTCGCATCCTATACGAAAACCGCGCCCACTTCATTTGCAAGCAGCATGCCCTGTCTGGTGAGCGACAGAACCGGCGGAGTGTACTTCAACACCCCCGCCTCGACAAATGGCGTGAGGGCCGTCCCGTATACGTCCCAGGCGGCGATTCCGTAGCGTTGTGCGATGTCGGCCAGCGAAACACCTTTCGTCAGCCGGATCCCGGTGAAGAGGGCCTCTTCGGCCCGGGTCTGCGGGCTCAAGGTTCGGACGCCCGCCACCACGCTCTGGCCGGCAGCGATTCGAGACACGTACTCCGCCGTGCCGGGCACGTTGTGCCAGCGCCGTCCGTCCCGGGTGGCGTGCGCGCCGCAGCCGAAGGCGAGCCACTCCCCGTCCGCCCAGTACTTCACGTTGTGCCGTGACTGGTGCCCGGGGCGTGCCACATTCGAGATTTCGTAGTGCTCGTAGCCACCGCCATCCAAAAGGTCGAGTCCGCGCAGGTACATCTCGGCCGCGTCGTCATCGGGCGCCTGCGACCAGCCGCCGCGCGCCATTTCGTCGCGGAGCGGCGCGTTCGGGTAGATCTCGAGGATGTACAGCGACGCGTGGTCGGGCCCGGTCTCGATGAGGGCCTCGACGTTGGCGAGCCAGCGGTCGACCGACTGCCCCGGCAGCCACATCATCAGATCCAGGCTCAGATCGTCGAAGCCGGCGCCGCGCGCCTGGCGGACCGCCTCGCGGGCCCGGTCGGCCGAATGGACCCGGCCGAGGCGGGCAAGCTCGCCGTCGTCGAAGGATTGCACGCCGATGCTCAGGCGCGTCGCGCCGGCCGCGCGAATCGCGGCCAGGTAGTCCGGCGTCGCGGTTTCGGGGTTCAGCTCGAGCGTCACCTCGGCGTCGGGCGTCACGGCGAACGACTCGCGGCACGCCGCAATCAGCCGGGCGACTTCGTCCGGCGCGAGCAGGGACGGCGTCCCACCGCCGAAATAGATCGTGTCGGCCACGGATCCGTCGGCGGCGCGACGGATCTCGGCGTCGAGGGCGTCGACGTAGCGGGCCTTCAGCGCCGCGTCGAGCAGGCCGCGGTTGAAGTTGCAGTAGTTGCAGATCGCTCCACAGAAGGGAATGTGGAGGTACAGCCCGAGCATCGGTTCCAGCTTACCGCCGCGATCGCGCACGGGCGCCGGCCATCTCTACGTGCCGGCCTTGCCGCCGGACCACTTCAGGTCCGCGGCGCCGTCGCCGAGCCGGGCGCGGAGCTGGCGCGAGGCCCGGCCGCCGGTCACCGGCTTCTCGAGCGCCGCCGTCCGGCGCCGCATCTTCCACAGCACCTTGAGATCGTCGACGCCGCCGTTCTGCGGCAGCTCGCGGTAGTCGGCGCCGTAGAGGTGCAGGAACTCGCACATCTCGTGCAGGCGCGAGTACATCCGGAATCCGACCCGCACCTGGAGCGAGTCGGGATCGGTGGCGTCCTCGGCAATGTCGTAGTTCGAGGTGAACAGCGTCAGCCGGCGCTCGCTGTATCGCGCGTTGACGACGTAGTTGAGAGTCTCCTCGACCCACTCGGACGTCTTCTCCGCGCCAAGGTCGTCGAGCACGAGGACGTCGGCCTCGATCACCGGTCGCAGCACGTCGCTCTCGGTCAGGCGGTTCATCGGATCCGACCCGAAGGTCGAACGAATCACCCGCAGCAGCTCACGCGTGTCGTAGAAGAGGCCGTGGGCGCGCGTGCGGTTGATGATCTGCCGCAGCGCCGCGACCGCCAGATGGGTCTTGCCCACGCCCGGCGGCCCCAGCAGGAACAGGCCCTTCGACACGATCGGGAAGCGCTCGGCGACCGACTTCGCTTCACGCGCCGCCGCCTCGAGCTTCTCGTTGCCGTAGGTGACGAAGCGATCGAGATCGCAGTGCGCGTAGCGGCGCGGGATGCGCGCGGCCTCGAGCAGCCGATCGGTCAGCGTGTCGCGATGGCAGCTGCAGCGCACGACCGCCGTCTTGCCCTCGCCCTCGAGGAGCTGCCAGCCGGAACCCTGACACACGGGACAAGTCATCGATCGAAGGGCTCTCGTGGATCAGGCAGACAGTGGCGACGGGAACGCACCATCTTCGCGCCGCTCGTCCCGCAGGTCAAACCTTGACAAGCGCGCGCGTTTGGTCGCCGCGCGCGTGAGAGCGCAAGCGACAAGAACGTACACTCGCCACACGATGATGCCGCGTGGCTAGTCTCGCCCGTCGCGTGACGCCGCATCGGCGACGCAGGTCCGGTAGAAGGCGGCCAGTCGCGTGGCGAGCGGCACCACGTCGAACCACTCGCGCGCCAGCCTGTGGGCCCGCGCGCCGAGCGCGCGCCGCAGCTCCGGATCGGCGGCGCGGGTGAGCTGCCGTTCCACGTTTTCGGGTGTGTAGGGATCGAGCAGCAGCGCGTCGCGCCCGTCGACCAGGTCTTCGCCGATGCCGCTGGCGTAGCAGATCATCGGCCGGCCCGCGATCATGTAATCGACGATCTTGCCGGCCAGACGGAAGCGGTTGTACTCGTCGGGATAGCCGGGGCACAGCGCGACGTCGGCGGCGTGCAGCAACGCCGCGTAGTCTGGTGCGTCGAGGAAACCGAGCCAGCGCACCTTCTGCGCGATCCCGAACCGATCGAGCGCCGTGGCGATGCGGCCCTCCTGGTAGTTGTGGCCGCACATCACGAGGCGCGCCTCCGGGTGCGTGCGCAGGAACGCGGCGTAGCCCTCGAGCATGGGCGTCTGATCGTCGACGAAGCCGAACAGGACGCCGGCCCGCAGCAGCAGCAGCGTGTCGGGCCCGACCCCGAGCGAGGCGCGGGACTGCGCGATCGCCTCAGGAGACGGGGCCCGCAGGCGGGCCAGGTCGACGGCCAGCGGCATCAGCAGCGACGGTCGCTCGAAGCGGGTCGCCAGCAGATCGACCCAGGGCTTCCAGATCCCGGTGAAGCCGGCCGCGCTCTGGTTCAGGAGCCCGAAGAACAGCGGGTGCAGGAAGGGCGTGGCGAACGGTGCGCGCAGCGTGCCGAGCACCCAGTCCCACGGCATGTCGCGCAGGAAGCGCCCGATGTCGTCCGGCGTCGGGTTCGCCTTCTCGAGCGGCGCCAGCACGTCGCGGGACCGGAACGGACCCTCCGCCTGCTCGAAGTGCAGGTGCTCCGGGTCCTCGTAGTTGACGATCACGTCGGCGCCGGTGGCGACGCGGGCTTCGAGCGCGATGCGGGACGGCAGCGCGCGCGGGGTCCACACGTGGATCAGGTCCGGCTCGAAGCGCGTGATGGCGCGGCGCGCCTCGCGCGTCATCCAGCCATGGCGATCGAAGGCCAGCGGGATCCGGGCGAACGACGGTATCCGGCCGTCGACCATCGTGGTCTCGTCCTTGAAGGGCGCGACCACCGCGACCTCGACCCCGTGCTGCGCCAGCGCCTGCACCTTCTCTTCGATGTAGGGATAGCCGGCGAAGCGCAGGCCCAGCGGGTGGACGACGAGGACCTTCATGCGGGGCCTTCTCCGGCGCGCGCCGGGACCTGCGCCCGCGCGGCCGCCGGGAAGCGATACGACCCGGGCCGGCCGTTCAGCGAGAAGTGGCACCAGTGCGCCTGCGCTGCCCACAGATCGCCGAGCGTCCGCTCCATCGCCTCGACGCGGAAAGGATGCACGCCAATCGCGCCGTGGATGTCCTCCGCGGCGGTGTGCAGGACGACGCCGTTGCGCGAGGTGAAGTCGACCATCGCGACCGCCTGCTCGACGCAGCTGTCGAGATGCCCGAGGCGCACGCGCGGCCCCGACCAGTCGTTGCCGCGCCACAGCGCGTAGCGCTCGCCCGCCGGCCGCGAGGGCGGCAGCTCGTGGCGCGCGTCGCTGATGCCGTGCGCGATGACGAGATGCGGGCGATCGGCGACGGCCGGCAGCAGCCGGCCGAGGACATGCTCGGCGATGTCGTAGCCGTGCGCGTCCCAGAGGATCAGCACCCGCGCCGCGTCGCCGACGATCGCGGCGAAGTCAGCCGCCGCGATGTCCGCCTCGCGCGCCTCGAGGTACGACAGCCACGACGGCGGCACGAGGCCCGCGAGGCGCGGCCGGGTCTCGGTCCGCCAGCACGGCGAGAGACACAGGCTGACGACCCGGGCGTCGAGCGCCTGCGCCGCGGTCGTGAACACGCACGTCGAGTTGCCGCGGTGGCGTCCGAGCTCGACGATCAGCGTCGGCGCGAAATCCAGCGTCGCGGCGAACAGCTGGCCCCACTGGAACAACGCGAGATCGCTCGCGCCCTGGACCGCGGCGGCCAGGCGTCGCAGCTGCGCCGACGCCGCCGCGACGGTGTCGCGCTGATCCCAATAGGCCAGCCCCGCGTGGAACGTGCTCCGCATGGGCGCCGTCACCAGCCCGCGCCGGCCGCGTGGAGCCGCCGCCCGTGTCGCGGCATCATCCGGCGTTGCGCCAGGGCGAGCGCTGCTGGATGAACGGGATCACGCGCAGCATCTCGCGGATCCCGTCCTCGAGGGTGATCGTCGCGTGATAGCCGAGCGCGTTGATCTTGGCGTACGAGACCTCGTAGTTCCGCTTGTCGAGGTCCTCGCCGACCTCGGCCTCGTGGAGGTAGAACGGCTGCAAGCGCCCGGATGGCGCGGGCGACCTCGATCTTCGTGTAGTTCATGTCCGAGGCGCCGACGTTGTAGACGTCGCCGCGCATCGCCGCGTAGTGATCGAGCGTGAACGGGTGGACGGCGGCGGCGTCCCGCGACGTGCAGGAAGGTCCGCCGGTGATGGCCCTCGAACACGATGACCTGTTTGTGGTGGTAGGCCTGGTAGCAGAAGTCGTTGACGAGGACGTCGAGGCGCAGCCGCGGGCTGAGGCCGAAGACCGTCGCGAAGCGGAGCCCGACGCCACCCTTGTCGACCACCAGCCGCTCGGCGTCGCGCTTGGAGCGCCCGTAGAGCGTCAGCGGGTTGATCGGCGTGTCCTCCGTGGCCACCGTCTCGCAGTGGCCGTAGGTCGATCCGGTGCTGGCGTAGACCAGCAGCTGTGACGCCGACAGCGCCTCGACCACGACCCGCGTGCCGTCGACGTTGGTCGTCTCGGCGGTGGTCGGATCGGCGGCGCAGGCCTGGTAGCCGACGATGGCAGCGAGGTGCAGCACCGCGTCGACCCGCGCCGCGAGCGGCGTGACCACGCGCCGATCGCGGACGTCGCCGAGCACGACCTCGAGCTTCGGGTGGGTGATGAAGTGCAGAATCGGCTGCACGCCGAACATCAGGCTGTCGAGGAGGATCACCTCGTGCCCTCGGTCGAGCAGGCCGGGGCACAGCAGCGATCCGATATACCCGGCTCCGCCGGTGACGAGGATGCGCATGATGGCAGTCCGGCCCGCACATCTCGCGGGCCCTCTCTAGAGATGCTCGGCCGAAAGGAGCAAAACTTTAGAAAACGTGGCCCGAGGGCGCCTCCCCTGCCTGGTGCTGTGCGCTCGAATTCGCGCCGCCGCGACTACCGGTCGCGCGCGGTCTTCCGGACGACGATCGGCGGCTCGTCGTCGTCGATCGGGGCTGGCGTGGCCGGTGCCGGCGCACGAGGCTCGGCGAGGACGAGGCCGGCGGGTGTCGACTTGACCATCGCGGTATTGAGCCGCTGCTCCCAGTCGCCCAGGCCCTTCACCATCTCGCGCTTCACGTACTGCATGAACTCGTTCACCTCGCCCTGCATCTGCTCGATGCGGCCGCGCATGTTGAGGATGATCTCGACGCCGGCGAGGTTGACGCCGAGATCGCGCGTGAGCGACAGGATGGTCTCGAGCCGCTCGAGGTCTTCGTCCGAGTAGAGGCGCGTGTTGCCGTCGGTGCGCGACGGCTTGAGCAGCCCTTCGCGCTCGTAGAGCCGCAGCGTCTGCGGGTGGATGTTGTAGCGCTGCGCCACCACGCTGATCATGTAGTAGGCCTTGCCGGTTCCCTTGGCCATCGGTGTCACCCCTGCCACGCACGGACGTCGTCGGGATACGCCACGGCGAGCGACCGGATCAGCGTGCGCGTCTGTTCGTCGTTGAGCGGCGGGAGCACCAGCCGCACCGTGGCCACGAGGTCGCCGGTCCGCCCCGTCCGCGGCGACGGCATGCCGCGCTCGCGGACGCGGAACTGCTGGCCCGATTGTGTGCCCGGCGGCACCCGCAGGCGGCACGGGCCGGCCGGCGAGGGCACGTCGATGCGGACCCCGAACGCCGCTTCGTGAATCGCCAGCGGCACGTCGATGTGGAGATCGTCGCCGTCGCGCCGGAAGCGCGGGTCGGCGTCGACGTGCACGGTGACGTAGAGATCGCCGGGCGCCGCGCTGCGCCCCCCGGCGTTGCCCTCGCCCGGCACGCGGAGCCGCTCGCCGTCCGGCACCCCGGCCGGGACGGCGACCGCGATCTGATCGCGAGCGCATGGCCACGCCCGCCCCGGCGCACGCCGGACACGGCGCGAAGTTGGCCGCGCCGGTGCCGTCACAGCGCGTGCACGCCTTGCGGAACACCATGTGACCGCGCGCCGTCCGCACCGCGCCGGTGCCGCTGCAGGCGCTGCACGGCACGCCGGGCGCGGGCAGCCGGCCCTCGCCCTGGCAGCCGCCGCACCGGCCGCGGCGGGTCACGGTGAAGCGCACCGTGCCGCCTTCGATCGACATGGCGAACGGCACGCGGATGTCGACGTGCAGATCGGCGCCGCGGCCCTGATCGGTCACCGCGGCCGCGGCCGCCCGGACCACGTCGGCGAACAGATCGCCGAACGTCGAAGCCTGGGCGCCCTGGACCGCGGCCGTGAAGTCGAAGCCTTCGAAGGCGAAGGCCGGCGCCTCGGCGGCCAGCGGCGGCGGCGCCTCCGGGGAGGCGCCGCTGTCGTACGCCCGCCGCTTGTCGGGATGACTGAGCGTCTCGTAGGCCTCGACGATGCGGCGGAAGAGCGCTTCCGCCTCCTCGTTGCCGGGGTTGACCTCCGGGTGGTACCGGCGGGCGAGCCGCCGGTACGCCCGGCGAATGTCGCCGAGCGACGCACCGCGACCGAGGCCGAGGGCGACGTAGAGGTCCATGGGCCGTCTCGAACGCTGTGTCCGCCGTGTCCGATCGGGGGCTACTTCTTGTCTTCGACCACCTCGGCGTCGATGACGTCATCGCTGCCGGCGGTGCTGCCGCCGCCCGATGCCCCGGCGCCGCGCGCCTGCTCGGCCCCGCCGTCTGGACCGGGCGTCGCGCCACCGCCCGGTGCGGCCTGCGACTGGCGGTAGAGCACCTCGGCGACCTTGTGCTGCGCCTTGATCAGCTCCTCGACGCCCTTCTTGATGGCATCCTGATCGTTCTGCTCGAGCGCCGTCTTGAGCGACTTGACCGCGGCTTCGACCGGCGCCTTGTCATCGGCCGTCAGCTTGTCGCCGGCATCGGTCAGCGTCCGCTCCGCCTGGTAGATGGCCTGATCCGCCTGGTTGCGGGTCTCGACCTCCTCGCGGCGCTTCTTGTCCTCGTCGGCGTGCAGCTCGGCGTCCTTCCGCATCCGCTCGACCTCGTCCTTGCTGAGGCCGGACGACGCGGTGATCGTGATCTTCTGCTCCTTGCCGGTCGCCTTGTCCTTGGCCGACACGTTGACGATGCCGTTGGCGTCGAGGTCGAACGTCACCTCGACCTGCGGCAGGCCGCGCGGCGCCGGCGGAATCCCGTCGAGATGGAACTTGCCGAGCGTGCGGTTGTCGCGCGCCATCTGGCGCTCGCCCTGCAGCACGTGCACTTCGACGCTGGTCTGGCCGTCGGTCGCGGTCGAGAACGTTTCGCTCTTCCGCGTCGGAATCGTCGTGTTGCGGGTGATGAGCGTGGTCATCACGCCGCCCAGCGTCTCGATGCCGAGCGACAGCGGCGTCACGTCGAGCAGGAGCAGGTCCTTGACCTCGCCGGCGAGCACGCCCGCCTGAAGGCCGGCGCCGATGGCGACGACTTCATCCGGGTTGACGCCCTTGTGCGGATCCTTGCCGAAGTACTGCTTGACGATCGCCTGGACGCGCGGGATGCGGGTCGAGCCGCCGACCAGCACGACCTCGTCGATCTTCGACGGGTCGACGCCGGCGTCGGCGAGCGCCTGCTTCACCGGGCCCATGGTCCGCTGCAGCAGATCCTCGACCAGGCCCTCGAACTTGGCCCGCGTCAGCTTCATCGACAGGTGCTTGGGGCCCGACTGATCGGCCGTGATGAACGGCAGGTTGATGTCGGTCTCCATCACGCCGGAGAGCTCCATCTTGGCCTTCTCGGCGGCCTCGCGCAGGCGCTGGAGCGCCATGCGGTCCTTGCCCAGGTCGATGCCGTCGCTCTTCTTGAACTCGGCGATGATCCACTCGATGACGCGCTGGTCGAAGTTGTCGCCGCCGAGGTGCGTGTCGCCGTTGGTGGCCTTCACCTCGACCACGCCCTCGCCCACCTCGAGGATCGAGATGTCGAAGGTGCCGCCGCCGAGGTCGTAGACGGCGATCGTCTCGTCCTTCTTCTTGTCGAGGCCGTAGGCCAGCGCCGCCGCGGTCGGCTCGTTGACGATGCGCGCGACGTCGAGGCCGGCGATCTTGCCGGCTTCCTTGGTCGCCTGCCGCTGCGCGTCGTTGAAGTAGGCGGGCACGGTGATGACCGCGCGCGTGACCGGCTGACCGAGGTGGGCCTCGGCGGACTCCTTCAGCTTGGTCAGGATCATCGCGGAGATCTCGGGCGGCGCGAACCCGCCGTCCTTCTCACCAGCGTTGATGCGCACGTCGCCGTTGGAGGCCTTGCCCACCTTGTAGGGGACCATGCGCATCTCGTCGCTCACTTCGTCGAAGCGGCGGCCCATGAAGCGCTTGATCGAAAAGACGGTGTTCTCGGGGTTGGTGACGGCCTGCCGCTTGGCGACCTGGCCGACGAGGCGGTCGCCCGACTTGGCGAAGCCAACGACCGACGGCGTGATGCGGCTTCCCTCGGCGTTGGGGATGACGATGGCCTCGCCGCCTTCCATCACGGAGACGACGGAGTTGGTGGTGCCCAGGTCGATGCCAATGATTTTGCTCATAGTGATCTCTTTCTTGCTCGCGGTCTCGCTAACAACATCGGCAGTATAAAACCTGAGCGTCTACGTGTCAATAGCTCTACGGCCGCTCCGCCGCGCAACCTGCGTCCAGCCAGCGTCATAGCGGTTCTTGCTATACTCGGGAGGCCAGCCGTTGAAGTCCGTGCCGCCAGCACATCCGGGCTTCGAATGAGGGTTCCATGAGCCCAACCGTGACCGCACCCTTGAAGGCGTCCCGTCTTCTGTCCGCTGGCGCCCTGACCCTTTCCGCGCTCCTGCTGCTGCCGTCGTCAGCCATCGGGCAGGACGATCAGGGCCAGGCCCCGCAACCCGGCACCCAGGCCCCCGGCGCGCAGCCGCAACCCGAGGGCGAGACTCGCGCACCCGCCTACATCGCCGCCGTCGACGGCCTCGCCCGCCTCGATCGCGAGGGCCAGAGCGAAGCCGCCGAGCGCGGCGTGCCGCTGGTGCCCGGCGATCGTCTCCGCACCGAGGGCGGCCGGGTCGAGTTGGCCTTCCCCAACGGCACGCAGGTCTATCTCGATCGCTACACCGAGGTCGAGCTCGGGGATCCGCTGGGCCTGCGCATCGCGCGCGGCCGCCTCTATGTGCGCGTCTCCTCGACCATCGACGCCGCCGAACCCGTCACGATCGACGGCCCCGGCGCCTGGATCGATTTCCAGGACGACGGCGAGTACCGCATCGCCGTCGGCGGCACCGATGCCGTGGAGGTCGAGCTCGTCGTCCTCCGCGGTCAGGCGGCGCTGTCGAGCGAGGGCGGCCACGTGCTGGTGCCGCAGAGTCACCGTTCGATGGCTCGCGACGGCGCGACGCCGACGGCCCCGGAATGGACCAACGCCGGCCAGACCACGCTCGAGCGGTGGGCCGCCGACCGGGAAGCGATGTGGCAGAGCGGCCAGTACGCCTCGCGGAAGTACCTGCCGGCCGAGCTCGCCGACTACGCCGCCACCTTCGACCAGCACGGCACCTGGCAGAACGACGAGACTTACGGCGCCGTCTGGTATCCGAGCAGCACCGCCGAGGATTGGCGCCCGTACTACGATGGCCGCTGGGACTACACGTCGAGCTATGGCTGGACGTGGGTCGCGGGCGGCGATGTCTGGGCCTACCCCACCCATCACTACGGCCGCTGGAACCTGGGCGCGCGCGGCTGGCACTGGATTCCCTCGCGGCGCTGGGGCGCGGCGTGGGTGTACTGGGCGGTCGCGCCGGGCTACGTCGGCTGGTGCCCGCTCGGCTGGAACGGCCGCCCCGTGCTCAGCGTGTTCCACTACGACCGCAGCTACCCGTCGCACTGGCGCGATCCCTACCGCGCCTGGACGGTGATCCCGCGCACGTCGTTCGGACGCGCGCACGTGCCGGGCGTCCACGCCGATCGCGGCCGGCTCACTCGCGAGCAGCCGGCGTTCGTGCTGCAGCATCGCTCGCCCGGCATCGCGCCGCCGCGCTCGCCCTATCCGTCGCCTTTCAATCCGCGCCTCAACGCCGGGACCGGCGGCACCGATCGCGCGCCGGCGCGCGGCGGCGTCTCGACGATGAGCCCGCGCAGCTACGGCCGCTACGGGAGCGACCGCGACAGCCGGGGCGGCCACGCCGTCCCGCGTGGCACCGCGTCGGAGGATGGCTCGACATCGGTATCGCCATATGAGCGGGCGCGCCCGTACATGCCGCGGCCCGATGCCCGCGCGACCGGCGACGAAGGCAGCGTCTACCGCCGGGTACCGGCCGATCAGTCCCCGGTGCGCTCACCCGGCGGCCGCTGGCGCGATCAAGGCGACCGCGACGGCATCGCGACGATGACGGACGCGGCGGCGCCGGCTACGCCGGTTCCGGCTATCGCGTCCGCGACTCCCCCGGCATGTCGCGTCCCGCCGAGCGCGACCGCAGCCCCGGCATGAGCGACTCCAATGCCGGCTCGCGGCGGGCCGTCCCGCGCTCCGACCCGCCGGCCCGCGACGACGACAGCGGCGGCGGCACCCGTGGCGGGGGCTCCCGTGACAGCGCGCCGGACCGCGGCGCCTCGTCACGCTCGTCCGGCGGCGGCGATCGCAGTGGCGGCGGCGATCGCGGCGGCAGCCGCGGCGGCGACAGTGGTGGTTCGCGCAGCGGCAGCGGCGGCGGTGCCGCCCGCCGGCATCCGTAAATGATCGTGACCCGCCAAGGGCCCGTGTCCGCGTCTCGATGAGCGCCGTCGGCCGCTTCCTCCGCCGCTTCGCCATCGCGCTGCTGTTCGTGTTGGCGGCGGCGAGCGGGACGGTCGCCGGCGTGCTCGTCGTCTACACGAGCGACCTGCCGCAGATCTCGGCGCTCGACGACTACGCCCCGAGCACGATCACGCGTGTCTACTCGGCCGGCGGCGAGGTGGTCGGCGAGTTCGCCACCCAGCGCCGCATCGTCATCTCCTACGACCAGATTCCGCCGGTCCTGCGGCAGGCGATCATGGCCGCCGAGGACGCCGAGTTCGACTCGCACATGGGCCTCAGCATCACGCGCATCATCGTGACGCTGGCTCGCGACCTGCTCGAAGGCAAGCGCGCCGGCGCCAGCACGCTGACGCAGCAGCTGACGCGCAAGCTGTTCCTCAACGACGACAAGACCTGGGAGCGCAAGATCAAGGAGGCGGTGCTCGCCATCCAGATCGAGAAGCGCTACACCAAGTCTGAGATCGTCACCCTCTACTGCAACCAGATCCCGTGGGGCCACGGAACCTACGGCGCCGAGGCGGCGGCGCGCCTCTACTTCGGCAAATCGGCCAAGGACGTGACGCTCGAAGAGGCGGCGCTGCTGGCGGGCATCATCCAGGCCCCGGCCCGGCACAGCCCCTACGTCAACCTGACGAACGCGATGCGCCGCCGCAACTACGCGCTCGGGCAGATGGCCGACGCCGGTTTCATCACCCGCGAGCGCGCCGAGCAGGCGACGAAGGCGCCCATCGTCACCGTCGGGCGGCCGGCCCTCGATACCGACGCCGCGTTCTTCGTCGAAGAGGTGCGGCAGCAGATCGAGGAGCGCTACGGCGCGCAACAACTCTACGAGAACGGTCTGGCCGTCTACACGACGCTCGACCTGAAGCTGCAACACGCGGCCGAGGCCGCGCTGGCCGACGGGATGCGCAGGATCGATCGCCGGCGCGGGTTCCGCAAGCCGGTCCGCATCGACGCGGCGGAGGTCGAGAACTACACGCATCCGAGCTGGACGGCGTGGAACGCGAAGGGTGGCCTCCCGCCGGTGGGCGCGTCGGTCGTGGCCGTGGTGACCGGCGTCGAAGGACCGACGGTCCGCGTGCGCGCAGGCGCTCTCCACGGCGAGCTGGCGCGCGCCGACTACGCCTGGACGGGCAAGACGACCGGCGCGTTCCTCGCGCCCGGCGACGTCGTTCGCGTGCTCGTCGCCTCGGTGGACGCGGCGGCGAAGAAGATCAACGGCTCGCTCGATCAGGAGCCGGAGTTCCAGGGCGCGGTGCTCGCGGTGCAGAACCGCACCGGCCGGGTGCTGGCGATGGTCGGCGGCCGCAGCTTCGAAGTGAGCCGCTTCAACCGCACGACGCAGGCGATGCGGCAGCTCGGCTCGACGTTCAAGCCGATCGTCTACGCCACCGCGATCGATCGCGGCTTCACGCCGGTGAGCATCCTGCAGGACAGCCCGGCGTCGTGGTCGGCCGGCGCCGGCCAGCCGCTCTACGAGCCGCTCAACTACGACAAGAAGTTCGAGGGGCCGATCACGCTGCGGCACGGGCTCGAGCAGTCCCGCAACGTCCCGACCGTGCGCCTGATGGAGTCGCTGAGCCCGAACATGGTCGCGGCCTACGCCGCCAAGCTCGGGTTCACGTCGAAGGTCCAGCCGTATCTCTCGTCGGCGCTCGGCTCGTCCGAAGCGACGCTGCAGGAAGTGGTCAGCGCCTTCGCCGTCTTCCCGAACCAGGGCGTCCGGGTGACGCCCTTCGAGATCGTCCGCGTCGCCGATCGCCAGGGCAACGTGCTCGAGGAGAACCGCCCGACGTCGACCGAGGCGCTGCGCGCCGATACCGCGTTCGTGATGACCCACCTGCTGCGCGGTGTGGTCGAGCGCGGCACCGCAGCCCGGGCGGCGTCGCTCAAGTGGCCGCTCGGGGGCAAGACCGGCACCACCGACGACTTCACCGACGCCTGGTTCATCGGCTTCGATCCCGACATCACCATCGGCGTGTGGATCGGCTACGACAGGAAGAAGTCGCTCGGCAACGGCGAGAGCGGCGCCCAGGCGGCGCTGCCGATCTGGATGGACATCATGAAGGTGTGGATCGGCGACCGGAAGACGCCGCCCGAGTTCGCCGTCCCGGCCAACGTCGTCTTCCTGCCGATCGATCGCCACACCGGAGCGCCCGTCGACCCGGGCGTCGAGGGCGCGCTGAAGGAAGCCTTCATCTCAGGCACCCAGCCCGGCGCCGGCTTCGGCAGTCCATAGTTCTCAGGCGAGACGCCGCTGAAAGCGGTGCGGGTGTTCTTTCCGCGCTCGCACGTCAGCGCGAACGCCGGTGCATCGCGCGTTCGCCCGCACGCGAACGGCCCAACGAGCGCGGAAAGCACACCCGCACCGCCATCACGGCGCGTCGCTGACCGCCAAGCCGGCCGCCCAAGGCCAGACACCGTCGAAGCGCGCGCGTGCAGGGCGCACGCGTCGATGAGCCAGGACAAGCCGTGACGAAGACGGGCGTGGACACCTGCGAGCCGCCGCTTCGTCAGGTCAGTGCTCGCAGCTCGGACGCCCGGGCGGACGCGGTGCGGGTCTTCGTGCGGCGCTCGTCTGGCCGTTCGCGTGCGGGCCGAACGAGATACCCGGCGGGCGTTCGCAGAGCACGCGCGAGCGCCGCAGGAAGGCCCGCACCGCATCGCGGCGTCTCGACTCACGCGATCGCCAGCCGCCGGCGCAGCCCGCGTGGAAGCGCCGCGGCGTCCGCGCCGATCGTGCGGCTACTCGTCGTCCTCGTCCGGCTGTGGCTGGCCGAGCGTGCCGCTCGCCTTCCCCATCAGGAACGCCTTGATGAAGGGATCGAGCTCGCCGTCGAGGACGCCCTGGACGTCGCCGGTGGTGTGCCGCGACCGCAGGTCTTTGACCATCTGGTACGGCTGCATCACGTAGCTGCGGATCTGGCTGCCGAAGCCGATCTCCTTCTTCTCGCCGCCCAGCTTGTCCATCACCGCCTGCTGTTCCTTCAGCTTGAGATCGTAGAGGCGGGCCTTCAGCACCTTCATCGCCGAGGCGCGGTTCTTGTGCTGCGACCGTTCGTTCTGGCACGACACGACGATGCCGGTCGGCAGGTGCGTCAGGCGGATCGCCGAGTCGGTGACGTTGACGTGCTGGCCGCCGGCGCCGCTCGATCGGTACGTGTCGACGCGCAGGTCCTTGTCGTCGATGACGATGTCGACGTCCTCCGGCAGCTCCGGCCAGACGTAGAGCGAGGCGAACGAGGTGTGGCGGCGCTTGGCCGAATCGAACGGCGAGATGCGGACCAGGCGATGGACGCCGACTTCGGCCATCAGCAGGCCGTAGGCGTATTCGCCCATCACCTCGACGGTTGCCGACTTGACGCCGGCCTCGTCGCCGGGCAGGTAGTCGACGACGTCGGTCTTGAAGCCGCGCTTCTCCGCCCAGCGCAGGTACATGCGCAGCAGCATCTCGGCCCAGTCCTGCGACTCGGTGCCGCCGGCGCCCGGATGGATGGAGATGATCGCGTTGCGGCTGTCGTGCTCGCCGCCGAGCATCTTCTTGACCTCACCGGCCTCGACCTCGCGCTGCAGTTCGTCGAGCCCGCCCGCGAGCTCGGCTTCGACGGCTTCGCCCTGCTGCAGCCAGTCGGCCAGCACCTTCAGGTCGTCGGCACGACGCCCGAGCGAGGCGACGAGGGTGACGTCCTCCTCGAGTCGCCGGCGGCGCTGCATCATCCGCTGCGCCTCGGCCTGGTCCTTCCAGAAGTCGGGCTCGCCGATGCGCGCTTCGATTCGGGTCAGTTCTTCCGCGGGACGTGCGGCGTCAAAGATAACTCCGCATCGCAGCCGACCGCTTCATCAGGTCTTCGTAGCGGCGGAGCTGCTCTTCACGATCGATGGACGGCACGCGGATCTCCTGACGGGGGCGGTGAGGCGGACGCGGGACGGCGCCGGCCGCGCGCGCTCAGGCCCCAGAGGCCGATCGCGACGACGAGGCCGGCCCAGGGGACGACGTCCCCGATTCTAACGTAGAGCGTCGTCCCGTCCAGGAAGCGGACCTCGCCGACGGAGACGGTCTCCTCGAAGAGCGCGGTTTGCTGGACCACCCGCCCGTAGGGATCGACGATGGCGCTGACGCCGGTGTTGGCGGCGCGGGCCAGGTAGCGCCCGGTCTCGACCGACCGCATCCGGGCCATCGCGACGTGCTGCCACGGCGCCGAGCTGCGGCCGAACCACGCGTCGTTGGTGATCGACGTCAGCAGCTGACTGCCGCGCTGCACCGCCTCGCGCGACAGCTCCGGGAACACCGCTTCGTAGCAGATGCCGGTCGAGAACGCGCCTTCGCGGATCCGGAAGATCGTCAGCGTATCACCCGGCGTGAAGCCGCCGACACGCTCGACGATCGGCCCCACGAACGACAGGATCGACTGGAGCGGCACGTACTCGCCGAAGGGCACCAGGTGGATCTTGCGGTAGAAGCCGCCGACCGACCCGGTCGGCTGGATGAGTAGGGCGCTGTTGTAATAGCGCCTGGCCGCACGATCGACCTGGTCGCTGCCGATGAAGAGGCGGGCGCCGGTCTCGCGGGCGAGGAGCCGCGTCGCCTCGGCGGCCGGGTGCTCCTCGAAGGTGAACGGCGTCGCCGACTCGGGCCAGACGACCAGCGTCGCGCCTTGCGCCACGCCGGCGCGCGACAGCGCCAGGTAGCGGCGATAGATCGCATCGGCGAAGGCGGCGTCCCATTTCTGGCCCTGCTCGACGTTGCCCTGGACGAGCGCGACGCGGACCGGCGTGCCGGCACGCAGCAAATCGCCCCGGCTGGCGCGCACCGCGCCCCAGCCGGCCAGGCCCGCGATCAGCGCGGCGACCGCCGCCACCGGCACCACGCGTCCACGACCCGGTGGCCCGACGACGATCCAGGCGAGCGACACGCTGCCCAGGACGACGAGCGCCGACAGGCCGTAGACGCCGACGAGGCTGGCAGCCTGGGCGATGGGCGTGACGTCGATCTGGCTGTTGCCGAGCGGCACCCAGGGGAAGCCGGTCATGACGTGCCCGCGGGCCCACTCGCCCGCCGCCCAGATCGGGGGCGCGGCCCACAACGCCCGCCGGCCGAAGGCGCGGACGCCGCGGCCGATCACGTGCGCGACCAGCGCCGGATAGAGCGAGAGATAGACGATGAGGAGGAGCGCGACGCCGGCGGCGACGCCGCTCGACAGGTCGCCGAACGTGGTCATCACGTCGGTCAGCCAGTAGAGGCTGCCGCCGAACCCGACGACGCCGGTGGTCAGCCCGAGCAGGACCGGCCGGCGCTCCGAGCGCGCCGGGCGGCCGAGCACGATCAGCAACGGGACGAGCGCCACCCAGCCGAGGGCTGGGTGGCCGAACCGGGGGAACGAGAGAGCGAAAAGCGCGCCGGAGAGCGCGGCTACCGCGTAATCCAGGGCTTCAGCTTCTCCTGCTGCGTCAGGCGGGCGCTGACGCGCTGCGCTTCGTCGGCGGTGCTGTAGTTGCCGACGCGGACGCGATAGACCTTCTTGTCGTCCATCGGGTTCATCACGTAGACGGCGTAGCCACGGCCGCTGAGCTTCTTCGCCAGCGCGTCCGCCTCCTTGCGCGTGGCGAACGCGCCGACCTGGACGGCGATCGGGCCGCCGGCGGTTGCCGGGGCCGCGGTCGCGACCGCTGCCGGGGCGGGCGTCGGCTTCGGCGGCGCGGCGGCAGGCGCGGGCGGGGCCGCGGTCGCCTGAACCGGTGCCGGCTTGGGCTTGGCGGCGTCAGGCGGCTCGACCTTCGGCGTCTTCGGTTCGACGGCAGGCGGCTTGGCGGGGGCGGCGGCGGCAAGGTCGCTCGCCGGCGCGGGCGCCGACGGGTCGGGTTCGTCGCCGAGCGGTGTCGGCTCGGTGTCGGTTGCCGCGGCTGCCGCAACCGCTGTCCCGCCGCCGCCCGATGGGGCAGGCGTCGCCGGCGGTGGCGGGGCGGGCGTGGCGATGGCGCCGGGCGCGACCGGGCTGGTCACCGGCGTGTCGAACGCCTGCGGGCCGGCTGCCTGGGCCACCGTGTCGAGCGGCTTCACGCCGCGGCCGACGAGCACGCCGCAGAGGAAGATCACCACCGACACCAGCGTCGTCGCCATCCCGAGGAAGACGAGCTGCTTGCCGTTCAGTTGAATCTCGTGGAACCCATCGTCGCCGGCTTCGAGGGCTGCACGCACATCGCTGGTCATAACGGTTCTCTGCTCCGGGCGCCCGCGTCTCGCGGGCACACTCCGCTTACGGCTTATCGATCCGAGCGAGCAAGGCTTTAGCCTCGGCCAGGTCCGGATCGAGCGCCAGCGCCCTGGTTGCCTCCGCCCGGGCGCCTGCTTTGTCCTCCGACTGGAGCAGCGCTTCGGCCAGCGCCAGCCGTCCAATCGCCGAATCCTGGCTCCAGACGGCGATGCGCAGGGCGTCGACGGCGTCCCTCGGCTGGCCCGTCCGCAGCAGCACGCGCCCCAGCAGCAGGTGGGGCTCGGCGGCGTAGGGCGACAGGTAAATCGCCTTCCGCAGCTCGATCAAGGCGTCGCGGTCGTGCTCGGACTCGTAGAAACGCCGGCCCCGCTCGAGGTGGAAGGCCGACAGCTGCTGCTGCTCGCGCTGCGCGCTGGTGAGCTGCGCCGCGTCGAGTTGCGGGCCGTGCATGGTCTCGATGTCCTGGCTGGGCCGCTCGAGCGCCTTGGGCACCGGGTCGGCGCCCGCCGGCTTCTTCTCCCACTCGGCGTACTTCGACGACAACTGCCGCGCCAGACCCAGCTCGCGGGCGCTCTCGGCCGCCGCGCCTGCCGCCTGCAGCGCGACGCCGAGGACGTAGTGCGCGTCGCCGTCGACGGTGTTGCGCCGGACGGCTTCGCGCAGCCAGTAGACGGCGGCCTGGGCGTCCCTCTCGACCCAATACGCGTAGCCGAGATTGAAGAAGTAGTCGGCTTCCTCGGGATCGAGCTCGGTCGCCTTGGTGAAGAAGTACGTGGGCTTGCCGGTCTGCGGCGTGGCGCTGCGCCGGATCTGGATCACGCCGAGGTTGTTGTAGAGCGCGGCGGTGGGCCGCTCGTCGGCCAGCGCCGCGAAACGTCTGGAAGGCCTCGTCGAGGCGCGCGAGCTCGACCAGCGCTCGGCCCGCCAGGAAGCGCGCCCGGCGGGCGAGCGGCGACATGGCGGGCACGGCTTGCGCTTCGGCGAGCGCCCGCGTGTGATCGCCCTGGTCGGCGTAGACCTCGGCCAGCGCCAGGCGGGTCCGGGCATCCCGCGGCGCGATGCGCAGCGCCGCCTGCAGGAACCGGATCTGCGCCGCCGGCTGTTCGGCGATCACGCCCTTGATGTAGTTCTCGAAGGCGCCGAGCGGAAGGCCGCCGGTCGGGGCCGTCGTGGGCGCGGGCGTGCCGCCAGCCGTCGGTTGTCTGCCCATCAGGCGCCGGGCCAGGCGCTCGTGCAGGGCGAAGAGCTCGGGTAGCGGCGCGCGGTCGGTGGTCTGCTCGACCAGGCGGCCGGTGTCGAGGCGGATGCGCCGGGCATCGATGACCAGCTCCTCCCCGCTCAGGCGCACGGTGCCGACGATCAGATCGCTCGCCAGCACCAGATGGCCGACCCGGACCAGGCTGGCCAGCGACAGCCGGCCGTCGGTCGGCAGGTTCGCCTCCTCGAAGGCGCGGACGCGTTCGGCACGCGTCAGCGCCGGCAGCTGCATCGCCCGCAGGGCGTCGCCGAGGAGCACCGCGGCGGCCTCGCCGAGCCACACCGCGCGCGGGTCGCGATCGGCGACCTCGAACGGCACGATCAGCATGCGTGTCGTGCCCGGCGGGATCGCGATCGGCGGTGGGGGGGCCGGCGGTTGCGGGGCTGGCGCTTGCGCGAACGCCGGCCGCACGGCGGCGAGCAGGACCAGCGCGAGCAGCGCCTGGCGGGTACACATCATCCGGCCGTCTCCCCGAAGGTGTCACCTGGCTGCCAGGTCACGCTCAGCACGCACACCTCGCCGCCCGTGGCCAGGCACCTCTCCAGCTGCACGGTCGCCGCAAGGCCGTAGGCGGCCATCAGGCGACGCACCACCCCGGCGTAGAAGGCGCACAAGGGCCGGTCGACCGGCTCGCGCACCTGGCAGAAGGCCGACCGGGTGATCTCGACGCGCGCGGCGCCCTTCCGGACGCGGCAGCGCACTCGCGTGTTCGGATAGGCGGCGCGGCTGATGCGGCGCATCGCCCGCAGCGCCGATCGGCTGCGCCACCATTCCGGCAGCCACCGCGCCCAGCGGCGGCCCGACCAGCGCAGGAAGTCGGCTCGCCAGTCGGCGGCGAGCACGCCGGCGCGGCCGGTGATCGCTTCGTAGAGGCCGACGTCCTCGCGCCGGAGGAAGCTCAGCGCGGCCGAAAAAGGGGCGGGCCCGATGTGCTTGCCTTCCTTCAACAGGCCGAGGGGCTTGAGCCAGTTCTCGTAGAACTCCAGCCGCAACGGAAGGGCCTCCGCGATGGCCTGGTGGAGCGCCGCGATCACGAGCCGCCCGATTCTCGGTTCCCTCATTTTCTGGTAACGTACCGGCCCGACCGACGCCGCCCCGCGGGTTCGCTTCCCGCCGCTTTCCCGATCCGACAATGTCGACGACGCCATTCGCCCGACGCGCCTGCGCGGCGGCGATCCTGGCCGGCGGCCGCGCCACGCGGCTGCACGGCGCCGACAAGGGCGGGCTCGTGATCGGCGGCCGCACCATCCGCGATCGACAGCTCGACGCGCTGTCCGGCCTCGTCGACGACATCTTCGTGATCGGCGGCTCCGCCGCCGATCCCGGCATCGATGCCGGCGTGCCGCGCGTGCCCGACCTCACCGCCGCGCGCGGCCCGCTCGGCGGCATCCAGACCGCGCTGCATCGTGCCGGCGACGCCGCGTGCACGCTCATTGTGGCATGCGACCTGCCGTTTGTGTCGCGCCCGTTCCTGGCCTTCCTGCTCGCCCGCGCCCTCGAAGCGGACGCCGCCGACGTCGTCGTGCCGCGGAGCGGCGATCGCCTTCACCCGTTGTGCGCGACATACAATCGTCGCGTGCGTGAAGCGGTGGATCGGCGCGTCGCGTCGGGGGCGCTGGCGGTGCAGGCGCTGTTCGACGAGGTGCGCGTCGACATCGTCGAACCGGAGGTAGTGGCCACCTTCGATCCCGAGGGCGTCATGTTCTGGAACGTGAACACGCCGGACGAGTACGAGCGTGCGTGTGCGCGCGCGGCCATGGCGTGATGCGGCGCATCGTACCGCAGCGATCCGATCGAGTCAAACCGAGGGGAAGGAGTCCGTGGTGAAAGCGCCGCTGCATTCGACGGTCGATGCATCCCGCCTGGCGGCGTTGCTCCTCGTTCAGATATTCCCGATATCCTCACTCGTCGCGCCTGGCCACGCGGGCGCCTCGCCCGTCTCGGTGCGACGCAGCGTTTTCACCACGGGCTCCTTATGATCTTACGCTTCCACGCGGCCGTGCGCGCCGCGCTCACCGACACGCTGCTGCGCCTCTACGCCCTCGAGCCGGCGACGATCCCGTCGATCGTGCTGGAGGCGCCGCCGACGCGGGCGATGGGCGACCTCGCCTGCCCCGTCGCCTTCGAGCTGGCGCGTCGCCTGCGCAAGGCGCCGCGCGCCATCGCCGCCGAGATCGTCGCGGCGCTCGGCCCGATCCCCGGCATCAGCCAGGCCGTGGCCGCGCCGAACGGCTACGTCAACGTGTTCCTCGATCGCGCCGCCGCGGTCCGCCTCGCGCTCGGCGTCGCCGACGAGGGCGCGCCGGCGCCCGAGCCGCTCCTGCCCGCCGACAAGACGATCGTCGAGCACACGGCGATCAACCCGAACAAGGCCGCCCACATCGGCCACCTGCGCAACACCACGCTGGGCGACACGCTGGTGCGGCTGCTGCGCTACGGCGGCGTGCCGGTGGAGGTGCAGAACTACATCGACGACACCGGCGTGCAGGTCGCCGACGTCGTGGTCGGCTTCGAGCACCTCGAGCACAAGACGCTCGAGGAGGTACGCGCGATCGCCGACTCGACGCGCTTCGACTACTACTGCTGGGATCTCTACGCCCGCGTCACCGAGTGGTACGACGCCGATCGCGCGCGCCTGTCGGTGCGCAGCGCGACGCTGCACGCCATCGAGCACGGCGGCAACGACACCGCGGCGCTCGGGGCCTTCGTCGCCGATCGCATCGTCCGGACCCACCTCGCGACGATGGCGCGCCTGAACGTCGACTACGACCTCCTGACGTGGGAGGGCGACATCCTGCGCCTGAAATTCTGGGCGACCGCCTTCGACCTGCTGCGCGAGAGCGGCACGATGTTCAAGCAGACCGAGGGCAAGCTGGCGGGCTGCTGGGTGATGCCGATCGAGGAGGATCCGACCGGGACGCCGGCCGATCGACGACGCCGACGGCCGACGCTGCCGGACGACGGCGCAGAGCAGCGCGAAAAGGTGATCGTCCGATCGGACGGCACCGTCACCTACGTCGGCAAGGACATCGCCTACCAGTACCTGGAAGCTCGGCCTGCTCGGGAAGGACTTCCACTACCGGCCCTTCGGCACGCGCCTCGCCGGCGACACGCTGTGGGCGACGACGTCGACGCCCGGCGGCGATCGGCCCGACCGGCCGGCGTTCGGCCGCGCCCATGCCGTCTACAACGTGATCGACACGCGCCAGAGCTACCTGCAGAAGCTGCTGAAGCAGGCGCTGGCCACGCTCGGGCATCGCGACGAGGCCGAGCGCTCGACCCACTTCTCCTACGAGATGGTGGCGCTGTCGCACCGCACGGCGCGGGAGCTGGGCTACACCGGGCAGGACGAGAGCAAGCCGTTCGTCGAGGTGTCGGGCCGCAAGGGGCTCGGCGTGAAGGCGGACGATCTGCTCGATCGGCTGATCGCCAAGGCCCGCGTCGAAGTCGAGGCCCGCAATCCGGCGATGACCGCGGAGGAGACGCTGCGGACGGCGACGATGCTCGGCGTCTCAGCGGTGCGCTACTTCCTCGTCAAGTTCACGCGCACGAAGATGATCGCGTTCGACATGGACGAGGCGCTGGCGTTCGAGGGCGAGAGCGGGCCGTACCTGCAGTACTCGGTGGTGCGGGCCCAGAACATCTTCGCCAAGCTGGCCGCGCGCGACGGCGTCACCGAGGACGATCTCGCCGCGCGTCTGGCGTCGACGCCGGCCGATGCGCTGGAGCCCGGCGACGACGGCGACGCCCTGTGGGGCCTGGCACTCGAAGCGGCGCGGCTGGACGAGGTCGTCGTCCAGGCGGTCCGCACGCTCGAACCGGCGGTCCTGGCCAAGTACGCCTTCGGCCTGGCGCAGACGTTCAACGCGGTGTACCACCGCTTCCCCATCCTCAACGAGGAGCGCGAGGCGCACCGCCTGTGGCGCGCCGCCGTGATCAGCGCCTACCGCCGCCAGCTCACCGCGGCGCTGTCGCTGATGGGCATCGACGTTCCCGCTCGCATGTGAGGACGACGCATGTGATGACGACCGCTACCGCCACCATCGCCGTCGCGCCCGCGCGCAAGATGGACGATTACCGCGAGGCGCTGCGCCTCGCCGGGATCACCAGCCACGAGCTGGTCATCGAGCACGACGAGCCCGACGCCGTCGTCGCCAGGCATGGCGGCCTGATGCTGCTCGGCGGCCACGACGTCGATCCGGCACTGTACGGCGAGGATCGCCACCCCGCCACGGAAGGGGTCTCGACGTCGCGCGACGAGTACGAGATCGCGCTGGTCAAGGCGGCGATCGCCCGCGACCTGCCGATCTTCGCCATCTGCCGCGGCATCCAGCTGCTGAACGTCGCCCTCGGTGGCAGCCTCGTGCAGGACATCCCGACGCAGGTGCTGCAGCACCTCGATCACAATCCGGGCGTAGGGCCGTCGATGATCGGCCACTACGTCGAGGTGACGCCGGGCACGCAGCTCGCCGGACTCGTCGAGGCCGAGCTCGAGCGCGACGGCTTCTGCGCCGTCAACAGCCGGCACCATCAGGCACTGAAGAAAGTGGGCGACGGCCTGCGAGTGACGGCCAGCTCAGTGGACGGCGTCATCGAAGGCGTCGAGCGACCGGCCTCGCGTTTTTGCGTCGCCGTGCAGTGGCACCCCGAGAGCTTCTGGCCGAGCGGCCGGTTCCAGGGCCTGTTCCGCGGCTTCCTCGCCGCCTGCCAACCGCGCTAGCCGGCTGGCCTGCGATCCGCGCTCTCACGCGCCGGCGGGCAGCGAGCGCGAAAGCACGGCGAGCGTTTCGACGTGCGCCGTGTTCGGGAAGAGATCGAAGCCCTCGAGCGACACGACCGCGAAGCCGGCCGCGGCGAGCACCTTGAGATCGCGGGCCAGCGTCGCCACGTCGCAGGACACGTAGACGATGTGGCGGACGGCCGATGCCGCCAGCGCCGCGGTCACCGCCTTCGACAGCCCGGTGCGCGGCGGATCGACGATGACGGTCGCCGCGGACGGCAGCGGCGTCGTCGCGAGGACGTCCTCGACGGCGCGGGCGTCCACGTCGAGCCGGCCACCGAAGGGCGCGGCGTTGGCGCGCAGATCGGCGCCGGTCACGGCATCGCCCTCGACCGCCGTGACGCGATCGCGGCCGGCCGCGCACAGCGCGGCAGCGAACAGGCCGACGCCGGCATAGAGATCCCAGACCGGTCCGTCGGGCACGGCGTCGACGACCGCCGACGCCAGCGCGCCGACGAGGAAGCGGTTGCCCTGGAAGAACGAGGCCGCATGCCGGCGCAGGCGGATGCCGGACGGCGCATGGTGGACGAGCCGCGCCAGATCGTCGCCGACTTTCGGGTCGCCGGCGAGGGTCAACGGGCCACCGGTCGTCGCCACCGACAGGCCGGTGAGGCCGTCGACGAGCAACCGCGCGGACACCGGCGCCGGCATGCTGGTCCCGAGCAGCGCGCGGTCGATTGGATGCAGGTGCACGGCGCGCTCGCTGCCGTCGAGGTTCTCGGACACTTCGAGGCTCTCGGTCGACGACGTGCCGAAGACCGCGCCGAGCCCGTCGACGAGACGGTGCGCAACGTCGAGCGTGGCGGCATCGAGCTGCGCCGACGGCGCCGCGTCGCACAGGACGTGCGTGCCCTCCTTGAAGAACCCGATGCGGCCGTCGCGGACGTGCAGCCGCGCCCGCAGCCGGTAGCCGCGCTCGGGCGACGCGGCCACGGCGAGCGGTTGCTCCCAGGTAAGGCCGGCGCCGCGGCGCAGCCCGTCGAGGATCACCTCGCGCTTGAGCGCGACCTGCCGCGCCGGATCGACGTGCGCGTAAACGCCGCCGCCGCACGCCGCGTCGAAGAACGGCTCGCGTCGATCGGGCGACGGCGTGAGCACCGCCTCGACACGCGCGAACGCCACGCCGCGCTCGACGCGCTCGATCCGCGCCCGCACCGTCTCGCCGGGGATGGCGCCGGCGACGAGCACGACGCGGCCGTCAGCGCGGGCCAGCATGCGGCCGCCCGCGACCGGGCGCTCGACGGTCAATTCGATCGGTCCCGACGCCGCCGGCGCCGACGCACCGCGCGCCGACGCGGGAGGCGCGCCGGGATGCGGCCGGCCGCGGGGCCGCCCTCGCCCGCTCACTGCGGACCGGCCCCAGGCGACGCCGGTGTCCACGTCGCGCCGCCGTCGGCGGTCTCGAACACGCGCCCGTCCTCAGCGGTCACACGCGCGGACTGGGCGCCAGTGGCCGACACCGCGATCAGCGACGACGCGGCGGGACGCGAGACCGCGGTCCAGCCGCCGGGCACCGAGAAGCGGAGCACCAGGCCGCGCTCGCCCACCACCCAGGCGCTGTCGATCGACGGCGCCGTACCGGCGCGCAGCCGATCGCCGCGCGCCGTGTGGCGCTCCATCCACGTCATGCCGCCGTCGCTCGACGACTCGAGGCGCCGGCCATCCGCGATGCGCCACAGCAACCGGCCGCCCGGCTCGGCAAACGACGACAGCGTGGATGCGGCCGCGACGTAGCCGAAGGCCTTGAACGTGGCGGCTTCGTCCTTCGACCGCGCCAGGCCCTCGCGATCGGTGCCCGCGGCCTGGCCTCGCGCCGACTGGGGCTGCGCCGGCGTGCGGCCGGCACCAGCGCCTGACGACGTGATCGTCGCCGTCTCGGCCACCTGCGGGGTCGACTGTTCGTTCGCGCGCCGCTCGCGCGTGCCGGCCGCCGCGGCATCGCCTCGGGCCGGCGGCGCGACGGGCTCAGCCGGGGGCGCTGGAGCAGGCGCGGGCGTTGCGCTGGCCACGGCCACGGGCGTCGCCGGCAGCGGAGGCGGAGGCGATTTCGCCAGAGGCGGTGGCTGCGCCGCCGCCTGGGCGTACTGCTGCTGGTTGGCCTGCTGGTTCGCCGATGGCCCGTGCGGCCGCGCCCCAGCCGTGGCGGTGTTGGCCTGCGGCTGGATGTTGGGTGCGTTGCGCGGCGGGCGCCGCTGGGGCCTGGGCGGCCTGTCTTTCTTGGGCGACGGCGAGGTCGGAACGCGAGGCCAGCGCATCGTTCGGCAAGTCCGGCTTCCGCTTGTCCTGCTCCTCCCGCGCCGCGCTGCCCTCCGCGACCGCGGGAGGACGGCCCGCCACCTCGGCGACGGCCTTGCGGTCTTCGAGCCGCGACTGCGGCGCAGTTGCCTTGGCTGCCGAGTCCGCGGGCGGCCGCGCCGGCGGGGCCTCGAGCGCCACCCCCGCTCCAGTCCGGGGCGTGGACATCGCCACGCTCGCGGCCGGCCGATCGCCGAGCCGCGACACGGACCAGAGCGTCACCGCCATCAGGAGCCCTGCCGCGGCCGCCATCCAAACGAAGACCTGGCGACGCGGAAACGGGATCACGACGCCTCGACCCGTGGCCGGCTCCTCGACCTCCCGCAGCGCTGACGCGGCGCCGGATGACACCTCCGGCACGAGCACGGCGAGGAGACGCCGGCACGCCGGACATCCGGCGAGGTGCGTCTCGAGGCGAACCACCTCGTCCGCCCGCAGCCCGCCATCGACGTAGGCCGCCCACGTCTCGGCGTCCGGATGGGCCTCCGGCGCGCCGCTCACGGCCCGGCCGTCTGCCGCACCGCGCAGCCGTGCGCCAACGAGCCGACCGATGACCTGGTCGTGGTCAGGGTGTGCCATCTCTCTCCGTAGAACGTGTGAGCGTAGAAACCTTGCGAGCCGCCGCCGGGCGGCCGGGTTCGAGGGAAGGCGGGCCTGGGCCCACGGCCTTCAATCGGCTGATGTCGAAGCGCCCGAGCTGGATCGCCTGCTCGTAGACGGCCCGCCGCTCGTCCGCGCCCAGGCGCAGCTCGGTCGTCAGCACGGCATCGATGGCCGCCTTGATCTGGTCGCGCGTCTTCTGCAATTTTCGCGACACCGTCGCCTCGTGCTCGCCGAGGAGGCGCCCCACCGCGGCCAGCGTCAGATCGTCGGCGTGGTAGTAGGCCAGGCGCAGGCGATCGCGCGGCGGCAGCGCAGCCAGCGCGTCGTCGAGCGCGCGCTCGACGTGGCCGCCGAGCCGGCCGGGCTGATCCTCCGGCGACGGATCCGCCGACGGCCACGCCTCCGCCTCGCCGTCCTCGAAGGTCGTCAGCCGCCGCGTCGCCCGCAGGCGATCGACGTGGCGCTGCGAGACCAGCGCGCGAAGCCACGTGCCGAGCCGGCTGCGGCCGTGGAAGTAGTCGAACAGCGGACGGCGCGCCGAGCCGGCCTCGCCGCGCGCGAACAGGTCGGTGAGCAGCCCGTCGGCGATCTCCTCGCCGTCGGCGTCGCCGGCGATGGCCCTCGCGGCGCGCGTGACGTCGCGCCAGTGGCGATCGACGAAGGCTTCCCAGGCGACGTCGAGTCCCTCGGCGCAGCCGCGGGCGAGCGCCGAGATCCTCGAGGTGCAGGCTCTCGAGATAGCCCTCCACCTCGGGTGGTGACGGCGCCGCACCGGTGAAGCGGCGGGAGGCGACGCGGGCCAGCGTCTCGTGGAAGCGATCGACGGTCAGGCCCCAGCGCGCCGCGCCGGCGCGCGCGTGCAGCCGCTGCGCGGCCTCGGCGTCGAGCCACGTTCCGCGGATCGCCGTCTGGCCCGAATCGGCCGTCATCGTCGAAGGATAACTGGTTTGGCGGCCGCGCTCTCACGCGCGGCCGCGGGCCGCCCTTGGGCGTGCGGTCTGCTATTCGCCGACCCGCCTTCGCGCGTCGACGGGACGATGGCTCCGGACTCCGTCCTCGCCATCCGTCGCGCGGCGCTGGGCGCGCCGCGGCGCCCGCACGCGGGCGGCGTTGCTGGTTTGGCGACCGCGCCCTCATGTGCGTAGCGTCAACTCGGGAGCGCGGAAGCGCTCACGGACGAGCCGAGCCAGGGCGGCGGCTTCGGCGGACGCCAGATCCGGTGCCGCCATGCGGCCGGCGAAGGGGGCCAGCTCGGCTCGCGCGGTCCGCGTCAGCTCCGCGGCGGCCGCGGGCGGCAGCGCGGCCACCAGCGCTGCTCCGAGCGCGCCGTCTGCCGTGGCGAGCGCGCCGACAAGGGCGGTGCGGGCCTCACCCCGCGCGCCGCGCGCGTCACGCTGCAGGCGATCCAGGGTGGCGAGGGCCGCCTCCATCGCCGCCCGGGCCGCGGACGCCTCCTCCGGCGCGAACCGGCCGATCTCGAGCAGCGCCTGGGTCAGCCGCTGCATCGCGCGATCGACGTGCGCCGCCAGCGAGGGGCCGCGCCCCGGACGCGGCGCGGGTGGCGCGGCATCGGTCGCGGGCGAGGTCGCCTCCTCACCCGGACCGGCCATCCCGACGCCGACCGCGCGCCGCCACGTCGCGAAGGCGTCCTGCACGTCGGCCTCGCAGAACTCGACGCGCACCGGCCGGCGGACCGGACCGGCCGGCTTGGCCCGATCGCGGGCCAGCGTCCGATCGATGCCCTGCTTCACGACCGCGAACGGAACGCCGGCCGCATGCCAGGCAGCGACCACCTGGAACGCCGGGCCGACGATGCGCACCAGGTGCCCGCCGTTCTCGCGACACAGGTAAGCCTCGATCGCGCGGCAGTACTCGCCGGCCGGCATCGAAGCGTTCACGCCCACTCCACCTCTCCCGCGACGAGCCGGGTCTCGCCGCTGCGCGTCTGCACCCGCAGGGCACCGGTCTCGTCGATGCCGGCCGTGATCCCCTCGCAGACCTGCTCCTGCTGCCGCCAGCGGATGCGCGCGCCCGTGGCGCTCGGCGACCACGTCCGCCACGTGTCGAGGAGCGCGGGGCCTCCCTGCGGCTCTGCCAGGGCGCGGCGGCGCCGCGCGAGCGCGCCGAGCAGCGCGACCAGCACGCCGTCGGGATCGACGGCGCGGCCGGCGAGTGTCTCGAGCGCGACCGCACGGGCGGCGATCTCCGGCGGATAGGCCGACGGACGCAGGTTGACGCCGAGGCCGACGACCACGGCGGAGAGCCGCGGCCCGAGCGTCACGGCTTCCGCCAGGATGCCGGCGAGCTTGCGCGTCGGCGCGCCCGGCGCTTCGACGACCACGTCGTTCGGCCACTTCAGCGTGGCGCGGACGCCAGTCGCCTCGTCTATCGCTTCCACCGCCGCGACACCGGCCATCACGGTCAGCAGGCTCATCGCCGGATCCTCAGCTGGCACCCGGGCGGCATCGACGGCGGCGGAGGCCGCCCCCGCGTGCGGACGGAACACCACCGAGAGGTAGAGGCCGGCTCCCGGCGGCGACGCCCACACGCGGCCGCGCCGGCCGCGCCCGGCCGACTGCGAGCCCGCCACGATCCAGGCGCCCTCGGGCGCACCCTCGGCAGTCCACGCGAGCGCGTCGTCGTTGGTCGACGCCGTGGACGCCACGAAGCGGCCGTGGCGCGCGAACGGGCCCAGTTCGCCTCGCGCGGCGTCGAGCAGCGATTGCAAATGAGGCGGCATCATTGTTTGACTGGCGGCCGCGCTCTCACGCGCGGCCGCGGGCCGACCTCCGGGCGTGCGGTCTGCTATTCGCGGCGCCAGGCGCGCCACGGCGCCCGCACGCGGTCGGCGTGTCGGCGCCTCGCCGGGCGAGGCCGTCACGACGACGGCGCCGGCTCGATCTCGAAGCTGATGTCGACGGCCGGCGCCGAATGCGTCAGCGCGCCGACCGAGACGAACTCGGCGCCCGTGTCGGCGATCGCGTCGAGCCGCTCCAGCGTCACGCCGCCCGACACCTCGACCTGGGCGCGGCCGCGCGTCCGCTTCACCACCTCGCGCAGCTCCTCGATCGAGAGGTTGTCGGCAAGGATGCGCGTCGCGCCCGCGGCCAGCGCCTCGTCCAGCTGCTCGAGGCTCTGCGCCTCGATCTCGATCGGCATGTCGCATTGCGCGTCGCGCATCCGCGACATCGCGGCCGCGACGCCGCCGGCCAGCCGCACGTGGTTGTCCTTGATCAGGATGCCGTCGTCGAGCGCCAGCCGGTGGTTGGTGCCCCCGCCGGCGCGGACGGCGTACTTCTCGAGCAGCCGCAGCCCGGGCGTCGTCTTCCGCGTGTCGAGCACGACGATGCGTCCGGCCGCGACGTCGACGTAGCGGCGCGTCACGGTGGCGATGCCGGAGAGCCGGAGCAGGTAGTTCAGGGCGGTGCGCTCGGCGGTGAGCAGCGGCCGCGCCAGCCCCTCGACCACGGCAATCACCGTCCCCGGCTGGCAGAACGCTCCGTCGCCGTGGTGCACGGTGAACACCACCGCCGGATCGAGCTGGCGGAAGACCTCGGCGGCCACGTCGAGTCCCGCGACGACGCACGGCGCCTTCGCCAGGAAGGTGCCGCGGCCGCGCGCCTCGGCCGGCACGGTGGCATCGGTGGTGACGTCGCCCCAGCCGAAGTCCTCGGCCAGCGCGCGCCGGACCGACTCGCGGAAGTTCGCGGGATCGAGCGGGCCGAAGGGCTGCGACTTCACGCCGCCGCCCCCGCCGTCCCGTCGGGCGGGAGCTCCAGCGTCAACGTCACCTCGCCGCTGCCGCCTTCGACGAGCTCGATGGCGTCGATGTGCAGCGCGCCCTTCGCGTCGGCTTCGATGGCGCGGACCTCGGTGATCCATTCCGCCGGCACCGCCCAGCGCAGCGTCGTCACGCGGGTCTTCTGCGACACCTTCTGCGCCGCCTTCTGCCGCCGCACCTCGGCGGACAGTGTCTGGGCACGCTCGTAGCCGCGCTGCGCTTCCGAGTCCGGCGCGCCGCCGAGGCCGGCCAGCACTTCCGCCGGCGTCGGCCACGCGGCGTGATGGACCGAGCCTTCCCGCCACCACGACCACACTTCCTCGGTGGCGAACGGCAGGTACGGCGCGAACAGCCGCAGCAGCACCTCGAGCGCGGTGCGCAGCGCGGCCTGCGCCGAGGCCTGGCCCTCGGCCACCGTGGCGCCGCCGACCTTGGCGTCGCCGTAGCGGCGCGCCTTGACCAGCTCGACGTAGTTGTCGCAGAAGTCCCAGAAGAACGCCTCGGTGCGCTGCAGCGCCTTGGCGTAGTCGTAGTCGTCGAGCGCGCCGGTCACCTCGGCGACGAGCGCCGGCGAGGTTGGTGAGCATGCCGCGATCGAGCGGCGCCGTCACCCGCTGCCCACCGGCAAAAGCCTGGGAATGGGCGTCGAGTGGCAGGTCGCCGGCCAGGATGAACTTCGAGGCATTGAGCAGCTTGATGGCGAGCCGGCGTCCGACCTTCATCTGCGCCGGATCGAAGGCGGTGTCGACGCCCGGCCCGCCGCTCGCCGCCCAGTAGCGCACCGCGTCCGAGCCGTGCTCGTCGAGCAGCGCGGCCGGCGTCACGACGTTGCCCTTCGACTTCGACATCTTCTTGCGATCGGGATCGAGCACCCAGCCGGAGATCGCGGTGTGCGCCCACGGCAGCGAGTCGTGCTCGAGCTCGGCGCGGAGCACGGTCGAGAACAGCCAGGTGCGGATGATGTCGTGCGCCTGCGGCCGCAGCGACAGCGGGAACACCTTCTCGAACAGGGCCGGGTCGACGCCCCAGCCCGACACGATCTGCGGCGTCAACGACGACGTCGCCCAGGTGTCCATGATGTCGGGATCGCCCATGAAGCCGTTCGGCTGGCCGCGCTGCGCGGCGGTGAAGCCGGCCGGCACGTCGGTCGACGGATCCATCGGCAGCTGCGCGTCCTCCGGCAGCAGCGGCGACGCGTAGTCCGGCTGGCCATCGGCGTCGAGGCGGTACCAGACCGGGAACGGCACGCCGAAGAACCGCTGCCGGCTGACGCACCAGTCGCCGTTCAGGCCGCCGACCCAGTTCTCGAAGCGGGTCCGCATGTACGGCGGATGCCATTGCAGCTCGCGGCCGCGCTCGAGCAGGCGATCGCGGAACGGCAGGGTGCGGATGAACCACTGCCGGCTGGTGACGATCTCGAGCGGGCGATCGCCCTTCTCGTAGAACTTGACCGCATGGGTGATCGGGCGCGGCTCGGCCAGCAGATCGCCCGACGCGCGCAGCAGCTCGACGACCTTCGTCCGCGCCTTGGTGACCGACGTCGAGACCAGCTGGTCGTAGGCGGCCTGCGCCGCCGCCGCGTCGCGCGATTCCCAGCCGGGGCTGCCCCACACGATCGGACGCAGCGTCCCGTTCGCCTGCACGATGGCGCGCACCGGCAGGTTCAGCTCGCGCCACCAGATGACGTCGGTGAGATCGCCGAAGGTGCAGATCATCGCGACGCCGGTGCCCTTGTCGGGGCTGGCCAGCGGATGCGCGAGGATCGGCACGGACACGTTGAAGAGCGGCGTCCGCACCTCGCTGCCGAACAGCGGCTTGTAGCGCTCGTCGTCGGGATGCGCGACCAGCGCGACGCAGGCCGGCAGCAGCTCCGGCCGCGTCGTCTCGATCTCGATCGGATCGCCGCCGTCGGACGGGCGAAGCGCAGCTTGTGGTACGCGCCCGGCTGCTCGCGATCCTCGAGCTCGGCCTGGGCGACGGCGGTGCGGAAGTCGACGTCCCACAGCGTCGGCGCCTCGAGCTGGTAGGCGCGATCCTTGCGCAGCAGGTTGAGGAAGGCGAGCTGCGACACGCGCTGCGAGGCGCGGCTGATCGTCGCGTAGGTCATCGACCAGTCGACCGACAGGCCGAGCTGCCGCCACAGCGCCTCGAACACCTTCTCGTCCTCGACGGTCAGGCGCTCGCACAGCGTGATGAAGTTCGGCCGCGACACGGAGATCGCCTGCTTGCCCGGTTTCTCCGGCGGCTCGAAGGTCGGGTCGTACGGCAGCGACGGATCGCAGCGGACGCCGTAAAAGTTCTGGACCCGTCGTTCGGTCGGCAGCCCGTTGTCGTCCCACCCCATCGGGTAGAACACGGCCTTGCCGCACATGCGCTGGTAGCGCGCGATGACGTCGGTGTGGGTGTAGGAGAAGACGTGCCCGACGTGCAGCGAGCCGCTCACCGTCGGCGGCGGCGTGTCGATGGCGTAGACCCGTTCGCGCGGCGCGGTGCGATCGAAGCGGTAGGTCCCCTCCGTCTCCCAGCGCGGGCTCCACTTGGCTTCGAGGCCCTCGAGGGCCGGTTTGTCGGGCACGCGCGTTTCGGACATAGGTTCGGTGATCGGTACTAACTCGGGGCGGTTTTCTCAATGCGGACCGGCCCCGGTGCGGGCGCCGCGGCGCGCCCAGCGCCGCGAATAGCAGCCCGCACGTCGAAGGGCCGCTGAGCACGCGCTGAGGGCGCGTGCTCACACAATCTAGTGTATCGTCGGCGGCGGCGCGCCCGCCGGCAATGACTCCCCTGCTCAGCCTCTCAGACATCGCCGTCGCCTTCGGGGGCGTCCAGGCCGTGCGCGGCGTGTCGTTCGACATCCGCCCCGGCGAGGTGCACGCGCTGGTCGGCGAGAACGGCGCCGGCAAGAGCACGCTGATCCGGGTGATGACCGGCGCGGTGCGCGCCGACACCGGCACGGTGTCGATCGCCGGCCAGGCGATCGAGCGGCCCGACCCGACGCGGATGCGGGCCCTGGGCGTGGCCCCGATCTACCAGCAGCCAGCGCTCCTGCCCGACCTCTCGGTGGTCGAGAACCTCGCCTTCGGCCTCGAGCACGGCCGTGCCTTCCGCCGCATCGACTGGCGCGCCCGCCGCGCCCGCGCCACCGAGCTGCTCGCCCGGGTCGGCATCGCGCTCGACCTGGATCGCCCGGCCGGCACGCTGCGGATGGCCGAGCAGCAGCTGGTCGAGATCGCCCGCGCCCTCGGCACGCGCGCCAAGGTGCTGCTGCTCGACGAGCCGACGGCGGCGCTCACCGACGTCGAGGCGGCGCGGCTGTTCACGCTGGTCCGCGCCCTGCGCGCCGACGGCGTCGGCTGCGTCTACATCTCGCACCGGCTCGAGGAAGTCATGGCGCTGGCCGATCGCGTGTCGGTGCTGCGCGACGGCCGGCTCATGGCCACGCTGCCCATCGCCGAGGTGACCCGCGACGGCATGGTCCGGCTGATGGTCGGCCGCGACGTCGATCTCGGACTGGGCGTGCCGAAACCGCCGGCGGACGCCAGCGCGCGGGACGTGCTGACGCTGCACGACGTCGGCTGCGCGGCGTCGCGGATCGCCGGCGTGAGCCTGCGCGTCGCCGCCGGCGAGATCGTCGGCCTCGCCGGCCTGGTCGGCGCCGGACGCACCGAGCTGGCCCGCGTGCTGTTCGGCCTGACGCCGGCCGACGCCGGCACGATCGCCATCGAGGGCCGCGTCCGCGCCATCCGCACGCCGGCCGATGCCGTGCGCCTCGGCCTGGCCTACGTGCCCGAGGATCGGCGACAACACGGCGTCATCGGCGCGATGTCGGTGGCCGCCAACACGGCGCTCGCCTCGCTCGGCCGCCTCGGCCCCTGCAGCCGTTTTGGCCTGCTCGATCGCGCCGCCGAGCGCGCCGAGGCGCAGCGCTTCGTCGCCGACTTCGCCATCCGCACGCCGTCGATCGACGCGCCGGTGGGCACGCTCTCCGGCGGCAACCAGCAGAAGGTCGCGCTCGCCCGCTGGCTGGCGACGAAGCCGCGTCTCCTCATCCTCGACGAGCCGACGCAGGGCGTCGACATCGGCGCCAAGGCCGAGATCCACCGGCTGATTCGCGCGCTCGCGGCCGATGGCCTCGCCATCCTCCTGATCTCGTCCGAGCTGACCGAGCTGCTCGGCCTCGCCCATCGCATCGGCGTGATGCGCGGCGGCCAGCTGGCCGGCGTGCTCGACCACGCCGACGCCACCGAGGAGCGGCTGATGGGGCTGGCCCTCGGCCATACGCCGCTGGCAGTCGGCGCCGCGCAACCGGGGGGCGCGGCGCAACCGGGCGACGAGGCCCGGCTGGCGTGAACCGTCCGCTGTGGGTGGCCGCTGGCCTGGGCGGCGCTGCTGGCGCTGGTCGCGGCGGTCGCGCCGGCCTTCTTCGATCCGGTCAACCTGCGGGACCTCGTCGTCCGCGCCTCGCCGCTGCTGATCGTCGCCTGCGGCATGACGATCGTCATCCTGGCTCGACAGATCGACATCTCGGTCGGCTCGCAGTTCGCGATCTGCGGCGTCGTCGCCGGCCTGCTGGCGCGGGAAGGCCTGCCCATGCCGCTCGTGGCGCTCGGCACGATGGGCGCCGGCGCGGGCCTCGGGCTGATCAACGGGCTGCTCGTCGCGCGTCTCGGCCTGCCGGCGATCGTCGTCACGCTGGCCACGCTCGTCGCCTGGCGCGAGGGCCTGCGCTTCGCCACGGAAGGCGTCTGGGTGCAGGACCTGCCGGCCGGCTTCCAGTGGTTCGGCCTCGGCCAGGACATCGGCCGCTGGCTGGTCGGCCTCGCCGCCGCGGCGGTGTGGGCGGCCGTCGCCTTCGTGCTCGGCTGGACACCGGCCGGCCGCGCCGTCTACGCCACCGGCTCGGACGCCGAGGTGGCCCGCCTGCTCGGCGTGCGGCCGCCGGTGGTGATCGCCGGCGCGTTCGTGGTGATGGGCGCGCTCACCGGTCTCGCGGCGCTGCTCTCGGCGGTGCAGTTCATCGACGTCCAGGCCAACGCCGGCATCGGCCTCGAGCTGTCGGTGATTGCCGCGGTCGTCGTCGGCGGCACCGCGGTCTCGGGCGGGCGCGGGTCGCTGACCGGTACGCTCGCCGGCGTCGCGCTGCTCGCCACCGTCGGCCCGGCGCTGACCTTTCTCGGAGCGCCGGTGGCGTGGGAGCGGGCGCTGCAGGGCGCCATCATCCTGATTGCGGTGTCGGCCGAAGGCTTCTCGCGCGTACGCGGCCTCGAGGGACGCCATGCCCACTGACGCCGCGGCCGGTGAACACGGCGGCAGCGGTGGCGACGCGGCGGGCGCGCCTCGCCACGCCGGAAATCGTGCTCCTGGCCCTGCTGATCGGCGAGCTGGTGTGGTTCTCGCTCGCCGGCACCAACTTCCTGACGCTCGACAACGGGCTCGAGATCCTGCGCGCCAGCACCGAGGTCGGGCTGCTGGCGCTGGCGCTGACGCCGGTGATCCTCACTGGCGGGATCGACCTCTCGTGCGGCGCGCTGCTCGGGCTCTCGGCGGTCGTCTTCGGCGCGATCTTCCGCGACGCCGGGCAACCGCTCCCCGTCGCCGTCGCGGCCGCGCTCGGGGTCGGCCTCGCTCGGCGGCGCGATCAACGCATGGATGGTCGCCGGCTTCGGCCGTCCGGCGCTGATCGTGACGCTCGGCACCGCCTCGCTGTTCCGCGGCCTCGCCGAGGGCCTCACCGGAGGCGCGGTCAACTACTCGGGCTTCCCCGCCGCGTTCCTCCATCTCGGCCAGGGCCGCGTCCTGGGCCTGCCGACGCAGGCCTGGGTGCTCATCGGCGCGGTCGCCGTGATCGCGGTCCTCGTCCACGCGGCGACCATCGGACGCGCCCTGCGCGCCATCGGCTACGCGCCGGAAGGCGCCCGCTTCGCCGGCATCCCGGTCGGACGGCGCCTGGCGCTCGTCTACCTGCTCTCGGGCGGCGCCGCCGGCGTCGCCGGGCTCGTCTACGCGGCGCGGCTGGGCCAGGCGCGGGCCGACGCCGGGACCGGCTTCGAGCTGTCGGCGATCACGGCCGTCGTCCTCGGCGGCACGTCGATTTTCGGTGGGCGCGGCAGCGTCTGGGGCACGATGCTGGGATTGGTCGCGCTCGGGGTGCTGGCCAACGGCCTGCGTCTCGCCGATCAGCCGGCGGAGCTGGCCGGCGTGCTGACCGGCATCCTGCTGGTGGTCGCCATCGGCGTCGGGGCGCGGCGCGGTCGAGTGTGAGCACAGGAGAACAGATGACGCGACGGACGATCGGGATGGCACTCGCGGCTGCGCTGAGCCTCGGCCTGCTGACGCTCGGCGCGGCGGGCGCCTGCCGCGGCGGCGGCGACGCGCCGGACGGCGCGCTGACCGTGGCGATGATGCCGAAGAACAAGGGCAACCCCTACTTCGTCAGCTGCCGGCAAGGCGCCGAGGAAGCGGCCCAGCAGCTCGGCGTGAAGCTGCTCTGGGACGGCCCGACCGAGACCGATCCGGCCAAGCAGAACGACGTCGTCGAGGCGTGGATCACGCGCGGCGTGCAGGCGATCGCGGTCAGCGTCGAGAACCGCGAGGCGATGTCGACGGTGCTGCGGAAGGCCAGGGGCAAGGGCATCAAGGTGGTGACCTGGGATGCCGACGCCGATCCCGACGCGCGCGACGCGTTCGTCAACCAGGCGACGCCGCGCGGCATCGCCGAGACGCTGCTCGGCCACGCGGCGCGCCTCGCCGGCCGGCCGGCGGCGAGATCGGCGATCATCACCGGATCGCTGACCGCCGCCAACCAGAACTCCTGGATCGCGGAGATGCGCACGGTGCTGGCCGAGAAGTACCCCAACCTGAAGGTCGTCGACATCCGGCCCAGCGACGACGATCGCAAGAAGGCGTTCGACGAGACGCAGACGCTGCTGCGCGTCCATCCCAACGTCAAGGTGGTCATGGCGATCGCCTCGCCGGCCGTGCCCGGCGCGGCCGAAGCGGTGAAGCAGTCGGGCCGCACGGACGTCGGCGTCACCGGCCTCGGCCTGCCCAACGCCTCGAAGCCGTACCTGATGGACGGCGTGCTCGACTCCGCGGTCCTGTGGAACACGAAGGACCTCGGCTACCTCACCGTCCACGTCGCCACCGCGCTCGCCAAGGGCACCAAGGTCGCCGGCACGACGCCGTTCCCGGCCGGCCGCCTCGGCCAGCTCGAGGTCCGCGGCGACAACGTCATCCTCGGCACGCCGTTCACGTTCACCAAGGCGAACGTCGGCGGCTTCGATTTCTGAGACTGGCCCCGCTCTTCACGAAGGAACCGAATCGATGTCCGTTCAGCCACTGCCCCGTTGGGACGACGCCGCGACCGCGGGGATGTCCGAAGCGCAGCTCCTCCTCTACCGATCGAACCTGCTCGGCTCCGACCTCCGCATCACCAACTACGGGGGCGGCAACACCTCCGCCAAGATCCGCCAGCCCGATCCGCTGACCGGCGAAGAGGTCGAGGTGCTGTGGGTCAAGGGCTCGGGCGGTGACATCGGCAGCATGACGATGGACGGCTTCGCGACGCTGTACCTCGACAGGCTGCACGCGCTGAAGCGACGCTATCGCGGCCTCGCCCACGAGGACGAGATGGTCGCGTTCTTCCCGCACTGCACGTTCAACCTGAACCCGCGCGCGACCAGCATCGACACGCCGCCGCACTGCTTCACGCCCTATCGCCACATCGATCACATGCACGCCGACGCGCTGATCGCGTTCGCCGCGGCGAAGAACGGCGAAGCGCTGATCAAGAAAGCCTTCGGCAACGAGATCGGCTGGATCCCCTGGATGCGTCCGGGCTTCGAGCTCGGCCTGCGCTGCGAGGCGCTGTGCCAGGCCAACCCGGACATGAAGGGCCTGATCTTCGGCAGCCACGGGCTGGTGAACTGGGGCGACACGTCGAAGGAGTGCTACCAGCGCACGATCAGCATCATCGAGCGCGCCGCGGCGTGGCTCGACGCCAACGGCAAGCCCGAGCCGTTCGGCCCGCAGGTGGTGGCGCCGCTGCCCGAGACGGAGCGGCGGGCGTTCGTCGCCGAGCTCGCGCCGCTGGTCCGCGGCATGCTGAGCGCGACCACGCCGAAGGTGATGCACTACGCCGACGGGCCGGCGATCCTCGAGTTCGTCGGCTCGGCGCGCGGCGCCGACCTCGCCGCCAAGGGCACCACCTGCCCGGATCACTTCCTGCGCACGAAGATCCTGCCGCTGTGGGTGCCGTTCACGCCGGGCCAGGAGACCGCGGCGCAGCTCGCCGAGAAGCTCGGCCCGCTGGTCGAGCGCTACGCGACCGAGTACGCCGCCTACTACGAGCGCTGCAAGCGGCCGGACTCGCCGGCGATGCGCGACCCGATGCCGGTGCTGCTGCTGGTCCCGGGCATCGGCCTGCTCGCCTTCCAGAAGGACAAGCAGACGGCGCGCGTCGCCGCCGAGTACTTCGTCAACACGATCAACGTCGTCCGCTGGGCGGAGGGCGTCGACGAGTACGTCCCGATCCCCGAGCAGGAGGCCTTCGACATCGAGTACTGGCTGCTCGAAGAGGCCAAGCTGCAGCGCCTGCCGAAGGCGAAGGCGCTCGAAGGCAGGCTCGCGCTCATCACCGGCGGCGCCGGCGGCATCGGCCAGGCAGTGGCGCGGCGGCTGCTCGCCGAGGGGGCGCACGTCGTGCTGAGCGATCGCGACGAAGCGGCCCTCGACGACACGAGAGCAGCCCTGGCCAAGGCGTTCGGCGCCGACAAGGTGCGCGGCGTGGTCTGCGACGTGCGCGACGAATCATCGGTGGCGGCGTCGATGGCCTGCGCCGCGGCCGAGTTCGGCGGCCTCGACATCCTCGTCTCGAACGCCGGGATCGCGTCGGCGTCCCCGATCGAAGCCACCACGCTGCAGACGTGGCAGACCAACATGGACATCCTCGCGACCGGCTACTTCCTGGTCGGCCGCGACGCCTTCGCCCTGCTGAAGCGGCAGGCGATCGGCGGCTCCATCGTGTTCGTCGGCAGCAAGAACGCGCTGGTCGCCTCGCCCGGCGCGGCCGCCTACTGCTCGGCCAAGGCCGCGGCGCTCCACCTCGCCCGCTGCCTGGCGGCGGAAGGCGCGCCGATCGGCATCCGCGCCAACGTCGTCAACCCCGACGCGGTGATCCGCGGTTCGCGCATCTGGTCCGGCACGTGGCGGACCGAGCGCGCCGCCAGCAACAAGATCGAGGAGCAGGACGTCGAGGACTTCTATCGCCAGCGCAGCATGCTGAAGCGCAGCGTGCTGCCCGAGGACGTCGCCGAAGCGGTCTACTTCCTCGCCTCGC
>CAWJOG010000011.1:0-187302 GCA_963844435.1 Vicinamibacterales bacterium
CGCGAGCAGCGTAAAGCCGCCGATCGGCGCGATCCGCTGCGCGGCCAGGATCTGCTGCACGTTGAACTGATCGGTGGTCCGGCCGGTCAGGTGATTGACCAGCACCTCGCCGAAGAGGTGCCGGAACGGATCGCGATAGAGGTCGATGTCGGCGTCGACGTCGACCCGCCCGCCGCCGGCGTTGGTGGCGAAGCTGACCTGCAGGTTGCCTTCGCGGGCGTGGCGTCCCTTGAAGCTGCCGTCCCGGAAGCGGTGGAGCCCGGCCGGCGCGGGGGCGAACTGCGCGGCGTCGCCGCCGATGTCGGCGATCAGCGCGGCGTCGGCGTTCAGGTAGATGCGATCGGGGAAGACGCGCGTGATCTTCACGTCGTAGGCCGGATCGAGCAGGCGGCGGCCGTTCACCGTGATCGCCTGCAGTCGCGACGCGATGTTCAGGAGGGCGAAGCGCTGGGCACCGCCGAGGGAGGCGTAGAGCGCGGGCGCGATGCACGGGCCGAGGACGCCGAGGCCGGCGTGCGCCGGGAACACCGGGATCCGCAGCTTGTCGAGCAGCTTGTCCACCTTGCGGGCGATGCGGCCGGCGCGCTCGACGAACGGCGCGAAGTCGGCGTACGGCTTGGTGAGCTTCTTCGAGGCGTTGTCCACCGAGTGGAGCAGCGCGGCCCGTGCCGCCGCCAGCGCCCGGGTGATCGACGGCCCGTCCGGGATTGCGTTCTCCGCCAGCGCGTTCAGCAGCGCGTTGACGTCGTCGAACGCCTGGTGCACTTCGTTGGCGATGGCCTGGATGCGCGACTGCTGGTCGAACGTCAGGTCGCCGTCGCGGACGGCGTCGCGGAAGCGTGTCGTGTACTCGCGCCACAGCACGCGGTCGAAGTCCCACAGCGCCACGTTGACGTCGCCGAGCCCCTCGACCGCGCCGGGGAAGAGCGCCGAGGCAACGCCCTGGGCGGCCTCGTCGAGCGACACCACCGCGTCCTCGAACGCGTCACGGATGGCCGGCTGCTTCTCGAGGACGCTGGCCAGGCCGCCGAGGGCCGAGGCGAGGGCGGCGGCTTCGCCCTGCAGCCGGACCTGGAAATCGACGATGTCGACGGCGGTGTCGACGACGATGTTGGACGAGAAGCGCAGCTGCGAGGCCGCCGCCCCGGCGCGGTTGGCCCACTCCGTCAGCTTGTCCAGGTCCTTGCGCAGCACCGTGGCGCTCGACGGGCGGGTGCGGACGAGCGCCCCGAACCCGGCCAGCGTGGTATCGAACGCGGTCAGCGCGTTCAGGACCTGCTCCGTGTACGACGACATCGAGACTCTCCTCACGCCGGCGGTGGTTGTTGGCCCGCGGCCGGCCGTGGGAGCCTGGCCGCCAGACCAGCTGCCGCGCACGTGCGGGCGCCGCGGCGCGCCCAGCGCCGCGTATAGCAGGCCGCACGTTCAAAGCGCGGCCCGCGGCCGGCCGTGAGAGGCTGGCCGCCAGACCAGCAACGTGCCCCACCGGATGAAACGCGGGGGGCGCCGCAATCGAACGGCTGGGTGAGTCCCTTGTCGCCGCGGCGCGGGCTATCGCCCGAGGATCGCGCCGACGTGCTCGCGCTGCAGGGCGATGAGCGCGGTGATGCCGGCGCCGGCGAGATCGAGCAGGCTGTCCAGGGCGTCGCGGTCGAACGGGGCGCCCTCGGCGGTGCCCTGCACCTCGATGAAGCGGCCGTCGCCGGTCTTGATCACGTTCATGTCCACTTCGGCCCGGGAGTCTTCCTCGTAGGCGAGGTCGAGCATGGGCACGCCGCCGATGACGCCGACGCTGGTGGCGGCGACATAGTCGAGGACCGGGACGGTGCCGATGCCGCCGGCCTGTTTCAGCTTGCCGAGCGCGAGCACCATGGCGACGAAGCCGCCGGTGATCGACGCCGTGCGCGTGCCGCCGTCCGCCTGGATGACGTCGCAGTCGACCCACACGGTCCGCTCGCCCAGCTTGTCCATCGCCACGACCGAGCGCAGCGAGCGCCCGATCAGGCGTTGGATCTCCTGCGTCCGCCCGCCGACCTTGCCGGACGACGACTCGCGCTGCGTCCGCGTCGTGGTGGCGCGCGGCAGCATCCCGTACTCCGCGGTCACCCAGCCCTTGCCCTGCCCGCGCAGGAACGGCGGCACCCGGTCCTCGATCGAGGCGGCGCAGATGACGCGCGTGTTGCCGACCTCGATAAGGACTGAGCCCTCGGGGTGCAATTGGAAGTGCGGCGTCATGCGCGTGAGGCGCAGGTCGCCGGGCGATCGGGAATCGGCTCGAGCCATGGGGTGGAACGTTCCTTACGAAGCGGGTGGACGGATGAGCGCGCGGTTGGCCGGCAGCGGCCGGCGCAGGTCGACGTGCCCGGCCAGGGTATCGACTTCCTTGCCGTCGATCAGGATCTGGACGCCGGTGATGGACGGCAGGTTGACGGTCAGGGCGTCGACGATGGCGTAGACCGTGAGCAGCTCGTCGAGCGAACCGCCCGGGTGCGTGCTCGCCACCTCGCCGGTCAGATCGACGTACGCCGTGCCGCCCGTGATCAGGAACACCGTCCGGACGCGCGTCGCTTCCGGGACGACCTGCAGCAGCGGTGCCGGCGCCGGCTCGAGCAGGCGATCGAGGATGTTGCGGGCCTGCTCGGCGGTGTCGTCGGCCTGTGGCACCTCGCGCTCGACGCCGACCAGGCCGTCGCCGTTCTCGTTCGCGTAAAAGAGGGTGGCCCGGATGGTCCGGCCGCTGTCGGCCGGCACATCGGCCATGGCCGACCCGCCGCGCGTCGCCTTTTGTGGCGAGACGATGCCGGGCAGCCACCAGAACATCGCCCAGCCGAGCGCGCCTGCGGCGAGGATCACGCCGAGCGCGACGAGCGCGCGCCGCACGATCAGGGCGTCCTCGGAGCCGGAGGCGGCGAGGCCGGAGCCGTGGCCGGAGCCGCAGCCGGGGCCGTGCCGGGCACGGGCGCGGCCGCCCCGGGACGGCGCGCCTCGAGCTCGGCGCGGTAGCGGCCGACCGCATCGACGAGGCCCTCGACCAGCCGCAGTTGGTACGCGTGCGACCCGAGCAGCTTTTCTTCTTCGGGGTTCGAGATGAAGCCGAGCTCGACCAGCACCGCCGGCATGTTGGCGCCGACGAGCACGCGGAACGGCGCCTGCTGGATCGCCCGCGGGCTCATCTTCACGCGCGTCCGCAGCGTCTGCTCGACCAGACCGGCGACCACGGCCGACTGCTCGAGATGCTGCAGCTGCGCCATCTCCCAGAGCATCATCTCGATCGTGCGATCACCGCCGGTCGCCGACGGCAGCACCGCGCCTTCCCTCTGGGCGACGCGCCGGGCCTCGGGGCTGTAGCCGTCGAGGCTGAGGAAGAAGACCTCGGCGCCGGACGGCTTCTGGCTCACCGAGGCGTTCAGGTGCAGGCTGATGAACAGATCGGCCTTGTTGTTGTTGGCATAGGCGGCGCGCTCGTCGAGATAGACGGTGCGGTCGTCCTCCCGCGTCAGCAGCGCCCGCACGCCGAGCCGTGCTTCGAGCGCGCTCTTGAGCAGGCGCGCGACGGTCAGCGTGATGTGCTTCTCGAAGGTCCCGGCGGGGCCGCGGGCGCCGGGCCCCCGGACGCCTTCGACGTCGACGTCGCCGCCGTGTCCGGGATCGATGACGACGGTGTGAATCGACGGCGCTTCGGGCCCGAGCACGGGCGTCGTCTCGGGGGCCGGTGCGCCGGGCGTCGCCGGCTGTCCCGGCTGCCCCGGTGTGACCGGAGTGGTCGGGGCGGGTTGTCCGGTGGCCGGCGTCTCGGCGGCGAGGACCTCGATCGTGGTGCGCCGTGTCGGTCCGTCCGCGCCTTCGACGACGCGGAAGGTGCCGTAGCGCGGGCCTTGATCGATGGCGACCGCCGGCGTGTTGGGCAGTGCGCGCAGCGCGAGCACGAGATCCGGTGGGCCGGCCGCGGCCAGCTCGAGGTCGAGCGCGGTCGCCTCGAAGCGCACGACCAGCCGGCCGGGCTCGGCGACGACCGTGTGCGGCGTCGATGGCGTCACGTCGAAATGGACGCGCGCCAGCCGCGGCTGCGTCTCGAGCCTGACCTGGACGCGCGGCACGCGCACGTCGCCGACGATGATCAGGTGCGTGACGGGGCGGACGTCGAGGCGCGGCTGGTAGACGAGCGAGAGCGCGCGATCGACGAAGTCCATCGGCAGGCTCCAGCCGCGCTCGCCGCGCACCGGAGGCGTCGACAGGGTGACGACGCGGCCGCCGATCGACGCCAGACCGGTGGTGGGGGAGACGACGATGGTCTTGCCCTGGACGGTCAGCGCCAGGCCCTTCGTCAGCGGATCCTCGCGCAGCTCGACGCCGAAGACGCGCGCCAGCTCCTCGGCCGTGACCATCTCGCGGCCGCCGACGGGCGTGGTCGCCATCGGGCGCCGGCCATCGGGGCCGATGATGGTCCAGAGCGTCTGCGGGGCGGCGGTCGGCTGCGCCGGCGTTGGTGTCGGAGTCTGGCCGCGTCCTGTGACGACGACGGCCGCGGCGAGCGC
Organism: Vicinamibacterales bacterium; assembly: GCA_963844435.1. Taxonomy (GTDB): domain Bacteria; phylum Acidobacteriota; class Vicinamibacteria; order Vicinamibacterales; family Vicinamibacteraceae; genus JBDSLU01. Next base: position 4,536 of record CAWJOG010000011.1, read on the forward strand.
GGCGGCGAGCACGAGGGCGCTCAGGACCCGTGGGGACACGCGCAAATGGCACAGATGCCTATGATACCGCGCGCGTTGCTGGTCTTGCGGCCGCGCTCTCACGCGCGGCCGGCAACCCAGCTGCCGCGCACGGGCGGGCTGCCCGCGCGGCTGCTGTTGGGCGTGGACGCCCCACGCGCGGTGCGCGTGTGCTTTCTGCGCTCGCACGTCAGCGCGAACGCCGGCAGGATGGGGCGCGTTCGCCCGCACGCGAACGGCCTGACGAGCGCTGAAAGCACACCCGCACCGCCAGACGCCCCGCGTCCCTGACCACAAAGGCCTCAGCTCGCACGACAGCGAACATCCCGCGCCGGCGGCGCATCCACCGTGCCGTCTGCGCGCGGCCGACACCTGTTCATCGCCGCCGAAGGACAAGCTCGCCTCGCGGCGAACGGCTGGCGGGCTCCGTGTTCGAGTTGGCGCGAACCGTGGTCACGACTCGGCTCTCGCGGCTCGGACGCCTGGGCGGACGCGGTGCGGGTCGTCGTCCGGCGCTCGTTTGGCCGTTCGGCGTGCGGGCGAACGCCGGTGAAGCCGTTGGCGTTCGCGCTGACGCTGCGAGCGCCGGAGGGCGAACCGCACCGGAGCAGGGCGTCTCGCCAGCCCGGAGATGGCCGGCAACCTCAACGGGCGGCCCTCGGCCGCGCGTGAGAGCGCGGCCGCCAACCGGCTACGGCACGAAGCGGTAGCCGACGCCGCGGGCGCTGAGGATGTGGCGCGGCTTGGCGGCGTCGGTCTCGAAGGCCCGGCGCAGCGAGACGATCACGTTGTCCACGACGCGGGTGTTGGGGTGATTGGGCAGCTCCCACACCTCGGCCAGCAGCTCGCGCCGGCTGACGACCTCGTGCGGCCGCTCGACGAGGAGCTTCAGGACCGCCAGCTCCTTGCGCGAGAGCTCGACCACGCCTTGCCGCGTGCGCGCCTGCCAGGTGCGGAAGTCGACCCAGAACGGCCCGAACTCGACGCGACGCGCATCGCCGGCCGTCCCGGCGGCCGCCGCGGCCGCGCCCGTGTGGTCGCCGTCGACCGGCGCCGCTGCGACCGGTTCGCGCTCGCCCCGATCCGGCGCGTCCGCCGCCGGCGTCGCGGGCTCGGGCCGGTCCGGGTCGGGAACGTCGCTGTCCTCGCGCTCCTGCCGCCACCATTCGTGCCGCCGCAGCAGGCCCTCGATCCGCGCCAGCAGCTCGGCGAGGTCGAACGGCTTGGTGACGTAGTCGTCGGCGCCGAGCTTGAGGCCGTAGACCACGTCGTCCGGCTGGTTGCGCGCCGTGAGCATGAGGATCGGCGTGAAGTTGCCGTCCTGGCGCAGCCGCTGGCAGACCTCGAAGCCGTCGATCTCGGGCAGCCGGATGTCGAGCAGGATGAGGTCGTAGCGCCGCGCCTGGGCCGAGGCCAGCCCGGTGCGGCCGTCGCCGGCGACGTCGACGTCGTACTGCTTGCGGTGCAGGTTGACCCGGAGGCCCTCGGCGAGGGCTTCCTCGTCCTCGACGAGCAGGATGCGTGCGACCGCTTCACGTGTCACGAGCCGGACTCCGCCAGGGGCAGGGTGATTACGAACCGGGTACCGGGCTTGCCGTCGATGGTCATCGCTTTTACGTCGCCGTTCATGTCCTTGACGAGCGCGGCGACAATCGCCAGGCCCAGGCCGGTGCCGCCGCGCCGGCCCGAGATCTCGCGGCCGATCTGGTAGAAGCGGTCGAAGATCTTGGTCAGCTCGTGCCGAGGGATGCCGACGCCATCGTCCTCGACCTCGATCCGGACGGCGTCGCCCGCGTCGGCCACCCGGCAGCGAATCTCGCCGCCCTTGTGCGAGAAGCGCACGGCGTTCTCGACCAGGTTGGTCATCACCCGGCGCAGGCCGTCGTCGTTGGCGAGGACCGTGGCATGGGTGTCGACGTCGGCGGCGAAGGCCAGGCCGCGGCTCTCCACCGCCCGCCGCGCCTCGTCGAAGTAGGTCGTGAAGAACGGCCGGAGGGGCGTCGGCGCCAGCGGCGTGCGGCCCTTGCGCGACATCAGGCGGCTGCTCTCGAGGACGTTGTCGACCAGCGTCTCCATCCGCGCCACCGACTGGAGGATGAAGTGGACCGACTGCTGCTCGGTCGTCGGGGGCGATCTGCTCGAGCGTCTGGGCGTGCAGCTTGATTGCGGCGAGCGGGGACTTCATCTCGTGGGTGATGTTCGAGACGAACTCCTCCTGCCGGCGCGAGTAGTTGCGCTCGCCGAGGGCGTGGGCGAGCTGGAACGTCAGGCCGACGATGAGCAGGCCGAGCAGCACCGAGCCGCCGGTCAGCACCGCCCAGTGGTAGGGGAGCACCGCGATGATCCACCACACCAGCATCGCGACCGTGATCACGAGCGAGGCGATGTAGACGACGATGATGCGCGCGAAGCGGCGGGGGCGCTGCATGGGACCGGCCAAAGGGCAAGAGTAATCCAGGCGGTGCCCGTCGGAAGGACCTCATGACACTTCCGTGACACTTCCGTGCGCAAGCGTGACAGCACCCCGGCTGGGGGATGCCGATAATCGGGATGTATGAGTCAGCGCGTCCCCGAACCCTCCCGGCCCGTCGCGGCCGCCGATATCCATGAACAGCCGCTCCAGCGCGGGTTCCCCAAGTGGGACTGGCGCAGCCTGCCTTTCCTGCTGATGCACGCGGGTGCCGTGGTGTTGCCGTTCTTCACCACGTTCTCATGGAATCTCGTCGCCCTGGCCATCGGGCTCTATCTGGTGCGGATGTTCGCCCTCACCGGCTTCTATCACCGCTACTTCTCGCACCGCAGCTTCAAGACCAGCCGGGCGTTCCAGTTCGTGATGGCCGTCTGGGGCCTGACCTGCGTGCAGAAGGGGCCGCTCTGGTGGGCCGCCAACCACCGGCACCACCACAAGCACAGCGACCAGCATGGCGACGTCCACTCGCCCGGGCTTCAGGGCTTCATCTGGGCCCATATGGGCTGGATCATGGGCGACGACTGGCACGAGACGAACCTCGAGGGTGTGCCGGATCTCGTGAAGTACCCGGAGCTGCGGTGGCTGGACACCTACCACCTGGTGCCCGGCGTGGCGATGGGCGTCCTGTGCTACCTGATTGGCGGCTTCCCGGTCCTCGTCTGGGGCTTCATCGTGAGCACGGTGATCAACTGGCACGTCACCTTCATGATCAACAGCCTCACCCACATGTTCGGGCGCCGCCGCTACCCGACCAAGGACGACAGCCGCAACAGCTTCATCCTGGCGATCCTCACGCTGGGTGAGGGCTGGCACAACAACCACCACTACTACCAGTCGTCGACGCGCCAGGGCTTCTTCTGGTGGGAGATCGACATCACCTATTACCTGCTCAAGGCGTCTCGCCGCCGTCGGCCTGATCTGGGATCTGCGCGAGCCGCCGCCGCACGTCGTCGAGGGACGGCTCCGCCAGACGGCGTAGGCGGCCGAACCCGATCAGCGCCACCATGCGCGGTTGCGAAACGGCCGGCGCAGCGTGCGGCGCCAGCCATGGGGGCTAGTCGGCGACGTAGGAAAAGACCTTGAGTGACCCGCTGCTCGATCACTGAGCCGAACAGGCGCGCGGTCGTGAGATTGCCCGCCCGTCGCGCAGCGTCACCCGGCTCCTCCGCATCACGCGGGTAGGTGCCGTAGTCGGTGGTCTCACCTTCGAAGCCCACCTCCACCACCGTGACGCACGCCGACCGCCACTCCGCCAGGCGCGCGCGGAGCTGGAGGCGGCTCTTGGCGGCGAGGTCGCGCCAGGCGTATTCCCAGGGAATGTTGCGCTCCGGCCGCGCCGCCGGCTGGCGCGGCCACACCAGGCGCGGAACTCCAGCTCGCTCACGGCGAGGTGCTCGAGCGCGGCGACGTCCCGGTGGTCGAGCGCGGCGACGACGGCCTCGGCCACGGCCTTCGGCGATGCGTGCGTGTGCTGGAGCTGAAGGCCGAAGAACCGGGAGCCGGTGCCGGCGAGCAGGCTGACGGCGGCGAGGGCGGCGGCGAGACACCCGAGCCAGGCGGCTCCCTGACGGGAGCCGCCGATATTCGCGTCCATCATCGCTGCGGATAGGACGTCCAGCCCGTCGTCCAGTCGTCGCCGGGCCGGGCGGACCGCGCCGATGAAGGTCACCGGCTCGAAGAAGCCGTCGTTCGGCGGCTGAATCGGCGCGCAGCTGGCCGCCGGCGAGCGTCGCCGACCGAGCGTCGGCCGGAAGTTCGGCGTCGTCGTGGTCGAAGCAGTCGGCCGACAGGCCGCCGTCGACGCCGAGGCGGACGTTCGGGAAGCGGCCGCTCGTGATGAACGGCGCCGCGCTCGAGTGGACGCGTTCGCCGTCGGCGTCGCGATGCCCCAGATCACGCCGGCGCCCATCTGCGTCGTGCCGTTGGTCGACCTGCGTCGGTCGTCGCGGTCGTCGTCGATCTGCATGCCCGGTGCGTCTTGAAGCCGGTGATCGAGGAAGTTGCGGAACGTGACCGCCGTGCCGCGGCGGAACAGGATCGCGCGCGGCGCTCTCGCCGCCCTCGTTGCGATCCGGGATCGCCGCACATCGTGATGTTGTAGATCTGCGGGTTCGCGCGCGGCAGCAGCGTCGTTGTTGAACTCGTTGTTGTCCGCCTCGATGCCGTTGTCGGCGTCGTCGCCGCGCTGGTGGATGGCGACGAACTGCGCGCGGCCCGCTCCAGCCGAACGTCCAGTCGAAGCTGTCGTCGGCGGCATTGGACACGACGGCGTGCTTGATGTCGGCCGTGCCGCCGAACCACTCGAGCCCGTCGTCGCGGTTCATGTGCACCTGGATGTACTCGTACGTGCCGCCGCTGCCGACGCCCTGGAACGCGATGCCGTTCAGCTCGTTGTCGGGGCTGAACTCGACGCCGGCGAACTCGACGCGCACGTAGCGCATCGATGCCGCTGTTGTCGTTCGGCTCGGTCGCCGCCGTAGACGCCGGTGTCGGCTTCGCCGACGCCCTCGCCGCCCGGGATGTTGACCGGCGCGCGGCCGTTGATGATGATGCCGCCCCAGTCGCCGCGGGCGCGCGATGCCGACCGGCTGGTCGCTCGTGAAGACGATCGGCTGCTCGCGCGTGCCGATCGCATTCAGCCGTCCGCCGCGCTCGACGATCAGCGTGCCGACGCTGCCCGGCCTCGCCGATCACGCGCGTGCCGGCCTGAATGTTGAGCGTCGCCGCCGTCGCGGACGAACACCGCGCCGCGCAGCACGTAGTAGTAGTTGTTGGTCCAGGTCTCGGTGCCGGTGACCTCGCCGGTCACGACGATGACCGGCTTGTCGATGCCCGGCACGTTGACCGGCGGCGCCTGGTCGGTCGACACGTGCGCGACCTGCGCGAGCGCCAGGCCGGCGCACGAGCGGCGAGCCAACCGAGGATGCGAATGATCGTCGTCATGATGTCCTCGATGCGCTCCATGAGTCAGTCGTCGCTCAGAACGACGCTGTAGCCGAAGGACAGCGCGACCGTGCGTCCCAGCTTGAAGCAGCGCGCTGGTCCTCGGTCGCCCTGCGTGAACAGATACTCGCTGTCGGTGAGGTTCTCGAGCGTCGAGGCGGAAGCTCGAGCTGCGCCGAACCGCTGCGACGAACACGAGGTCGAGCTTGCCGCGGCCCTGCTCGACGATGTCCGGCGCGCTCGTTGGCGCCGACGTCGGAGATGCGGTCGCCGAAGAAGTTGAAGAGCAGCCGGGCCGAGAAGCCGCCGCAGCGTGTACTCGCCGATCAGGTTGAACAGGTTCTTCGACTGACCGGCGAGCGGCCGCTCCAGCGAGGTCTGCACCGTCGCGCTGCTCCGGCGAGCAGCGTGATCTGTCGAGTCGACGAACGTGTAGTTCGCGTTGACGAAGAAGTGCTCGCCGAGCTCCCGGCCGGCCTCGAGCTCGACGCCGAAGTTGCGGGCGCTGTCGGCGTTCTGGAACGTCGACGAGCGGCTGGGCGCCGGCGATGACGACGCGCTCGATCGGCTTGTCGAAGTACTTGTAGAAGACGCTGCGCGGCGAGGACGCCGCGGCCGCCGCTGAACAGTCTCCCAGCCGCGCGTCGACGTTCTGGATCAGCGCGCGCTTCAGGTCCGGGTTGCCCTTGCACGGCGCGGTTGCCGACGACGTCGGTGAACTCGAACGCCGCCAGCTCGCGGAACTCCGGACGGTTGACCGTCGTGCTGTAGCTCGAGGCGCAGGTTCGATGTCCGGCCGCAGCGCCTACACGAAGTTGACGGCCGGGAAGAAGTCGGTGTTGTTGTTCTCCGCCGTGACCGTCGCGCACGAAGAGGCCGAACGGGTCGAACGTGTTCACCTCCTGGTCGAAGTCGCTCGACGCGCGCGCCGGCAATGAGGCGCGTGCGCGGCCGAGAGCGCGATGTCGACCATGCCGTAGACGGCGGTCGTCGTCTGGTCGCCGTCGTAGGCGTCGACCGGCCGCGTCTCTTCGTTGAACCGGAAGGCCGTGCCGATGTTGTCCGACTGTGTAAGAGCTGCTCTCGGGCGTCGCAGCGGTCAGGTTGATCGGCGACCGCGCCGTCCTTGTCGGCGACGATCGGGATGAAGCGGAACCGGCGCGACTGCGAAGTCGCGCGTCGCGATCGACGAAGTTGACGCCGAACTTGAACTGCGTGGGCCGGCCGCCGGTCGTGCTGAACATGCTCCAGTTCGCCGCCGCGTCGAGCGTGTCGTCGTCGAGCGTCGTTGAACATGCGGAAGCCGCTCTGCGACTCGTCGGCGAGCAGGAACGGTGCGTCCGGCGGTCGGCGTGTCAAGCGGCCGCTGATAGAGCATCTCGCGCAGGTCCGGCTCGTCGCGGTTGGCGCGCGCCGACGTTCACGCGCCAGTCGATGCGGCTGTTGGCCGAGGCTCTGGAAGAAGTGCTCGCCGGCGACGCGCGTTCGAAATCAGGCCTTCCTCGATGAACTGCAGCCGGTAGTTCTGGTAGTCGAAGCAGGTTCTCGGTGTTGGCGCCCTGGAAGAAGCGGCCCTCGTCGCGGCCGGTGTGCGTGTAGAAGTTCTCGACGCGACAGCCGATGGTTCGGCGTGAACTGGTAGGCGACGTTGCCGACGATGCCGAGCTGCGCCTTCTGCGTGCCGGTCTGCATGTGGTAGTCGCTGACGGCTCTCGAGCTCGCTCGGCGTCCGCCGACGCGGAAGAACCGCGCGGTTCTCCTCGACGAACTGCTCCTTGTACGAGTGCGTGACGCTGGCGACGATGCCGAGCTTGCCGAAGCGGTTGCCGAAGGCCGACGCTCCAGTTCTGTCCGGGCGCGCCGTCCGCGTCGGCCGGGCTGCCAGGTGTTGTCGAGCGCGCGGCCGAAGGCCGTGATCTCGTCCGGCGTGTAGCCGACGTCCGGCGTGAAGATGCCGCGGCGCACGATCTTGTTGTCGGGGAACGCCGACGGGCAGCGCGCGCGCGCCGTTGTCGAAGCCCGAGCCAGTCGCGGCTGCCGAGCGGGCTCAGCGGGATGCTCTTGCCGGTGGCGGTGGAGTAGAAGCTCGAGGCCGTACGACGAAGTCGAACACCGGCCGGTTCGGCAGCTTCAGCGGGACGATCTGAACGAGGCCGCCGGCGAACTCCGCCGACTTGTCGGGCGAGTACGATCTTCGCGACCTGCACGCTGTCGATGCAGCCCGGTCGGGAACAGGTCGAGCGGCACGACCTTCTTGTCGGGCTCGGTGGTCGGGATGCACGGAGCCGGCAAGCGTCGTGTTGCTGTAGCGCTCACCGAGGCCGCGGACGAACACATACTGGTTGTCGACGACCGACAGGCCGGTGACGCGCGGCATCGCGGCGGCGGCGTCCGAGTCGCCGTTGCGCCGCATCTCCTGCGAGCCGACGTTGTCGGTGATGACCTGGGCGTTCTTCCGCTCGACCAGCTGCGCCTCGGCCGACGACGTCTCCGGCGTTCGACGACCTGGCCGCCACGGTGACGGTTTCGGCTGAAGCCGGCCATGGACAGGCCGACATCGACCGTCGGCCGTGCGCTCGGCGGCGACGTCGACGCGTGACCAGGCTTCTCGCTGATAGCCGTCCATCGTCGACCTTGAGCTGGTGCGTGCCGGGCGGCAGGTCGAGGACGTAGCGGCCGTCAACGTCGGTGTAGACGATCTGGCTCCGTGCCGACGACCTCGACCGGCACGCCGGGCAGGGCGATGGCGTTCTGTTGGTCGCGGACGGTGCCGACGACGCGCACCGTGCGGCCGGATGCGGCGTTTGCCGGCTGCTGGGCGAACGCGGGTCGCTCCGAAAGGCTCGCCGCCAGGAAGACGGCGAGCAAGGTCGTGCTGAGAACCGTGCGAGTCATACGCTCCTCGAGTGGGGGATCGGATGGCGCGCGCGCTGGGTCGCGGGCGGCGCCGCCGAAAACGGCGACAGCGTATGAACCCTGGGTAACGACGGTGTGACTGGTCGAAGTCGTGTGGGTTAAACCTCCCGCGGGGCGTGGTGGCGAGCCTCGGTGTGATATATCTGTCTAGGGTATATATGGCCACGCAGATACAGCTCGCTCGAGCGTCTGTTCAGGCGCTCGGCGATCCGACCCGCCTGCGCATCATCGGCCTGCTCGCGCGAGGCGAGGTCTGCGTGTGCGATCTCCACGCCAGCCTCGACATCTCGCAGCCGAAGGCCTCCCGCCACCTGGCCTTCTCCGCCGCGCCGGCCTCGTCGCGGCGCGCCGCGATGGGTTGTGGATGCACTACCGCCTGGCGGAGCCGTCCGATCGCGGTCGTCGCCGCCGTGGTGACTGCGGTCGCGGCTGCCCTGCGCCAGGTCGCGACCGTGCGTCGCGACGCCGCCGCCTTGAGCAAGACCACGGGGTGCGTCAGCGCCCCGGAAAGGACACGTCGATGACCCCGTTCAACGTCCTCTTCCTCTGCACCGGCAACTCGGCGCGCTCGATCCTCGCCGAGGCCACACTCAATAACCTCGCCGTCGGACGCGGTCGATTCCGCGCCTACAGCGCCGGCAGCCAGCCCAAGGGCGAGATCAACCCGCTCGCGCTGGACCTGCTGCGCGAGCAGAAGATGTCGACCGAAGGGCTGCGCAGCAAGAGCTGGGACGAGTTCGCCGGGGCCGGATGCGCCGGCGCTCGATTTCGTGTTCACGGTCTGCGACAACGCGGCCGCCGAGGTGTGTCCAATCTGGCCCGGCCAGCCGATGACGGCCCATTGGGGTGTGCCGGATCCGGCCGCCGTGGAGGGGTCGGACGAGGCCAAGCGGAAGGCCTTCCGCGACGCGCTGTTCGCGCTGCGCCGCCGCATCGAGCTGTTCGCGAACCTGCCGTTCGAGAAGCTGTCGCGACTGGCCCTGCAGGAACGCGTGCGCGACATCGGCGGCGAGTAGCGATGGCCATCGATCTGACTCGGAGGGCCGTCGCCGAGGCCCTCGGGACGGCCGGACTGCTGGCCGCCGTCGTCGGCTCCGGCATCATGGGCGAGCGGCTGGCCGGTGGCAACGTCGCGGTGGCGCTCCTCGCCAACAGCCTTGCCACCGGGGGCGCGCTGCTCGCGATCATCTCGGCGCTGCAGCCGATCTCGGGCGCGCACCTGAACCCCGTGGTCACCGTCGTCGACGCGGCGGCGGGCGGGTTGCCGTGGCGCGACGTGCCGGTCGTCGTGGCCGCGCAGCTGGCCGGCGCGGTGCTCGGCGTGCTCGCGGCACACCTGATGTTCGGCGAGGCCTGGGTGAGCTGGGCGACCCATGACCGGAGCGGCGTGGCGCTGGCCGTCAGCGAAGCCATCGCCACGTTCGGGCTGCTGGCGGTCATCCTCGGGTGTGCCCGGCGACGTCCCGACGCGATTCCCGGCGCGGTGAGCGCCTACATCGTGGCGGCGTACTGGTTCACCGCGTCCACGTCGTTCGCCAATCCGGCGGTGACCGTGGCGCGCAGCCTGACCGCGACCTTCGCCGGGATCCGGACGATCGACGTCGCGCCATTCGTCGGCGCCCAGCTGGCCGGCGCCGCCGCGGCCTTCATGGTCCTGCGCTGGTTGAACGCCCGCCAGTCGGCGTGACGCCGCTGTTTACACACTATTTACAGCCGGAGCGAAGCTCGGCAGTCGATCCGAAACACGCCCGACACAAGCCCTCGATATCTTCCGGTCCAGGCTGCTCAATTGGACCCATGGGCCTAGCGGAGGGTGCGTGACGCGACGTTCGAGGGTGGGTGTGCGAGTGGCGACCGTGGCAGCCGCGGCGATGTTGTGGGGTGGCAGTCAAGCCAGCGCGCAGGTGACGCCGGCGGCGGGCTATACGCCGCCTGACGACACCCCGAGCGTCCGCGTCGGCGGCGTCCTGTTCCTGGACTACACGAACACGCAGGAGCCGCAGATCACCGACGCCGACGGCAACAGGGTCAGCCAGTCGGCCTTCAACGTCGGGCGGGCGTACATCAACGTCACGGGCCAGGTCCATCATCTCCTCCAGTTCCGCGTCACGCCGGACATCGTCCGCGAGACCGGCGTCGGCAGTTCCCTCAACGGGTCGCTGACGTATCGGCTCAAGTACGGCTACGCCCAGTTCAACATGGACGACTGGCTGTGGCGGGGCACCTACGTGCGGTTCGGCATGATCCAGACGCCGTACGTCGACTTCGAGGAGACGGTCTACCGCTACCGCTTCCAGGGCACGGTCTTCGTCGACCGCGAAGGCTACAACTCGTCGTCCGACTACGGCCTCTCGTTCCGGACGGCGTTCCCGAACAACTATGGCGAGGTGGTCGCCGGCTACTACAACGGCGACTCCTACACGCGCGTCGACCCGAACGACCAGAAGTCGTTCCGGATCCGGGCGACGGTCCGGCCGTTCCCGGGTCCGGGGCTGCTCCGCGGCCTGCGCCTGACCGCGTACACGGACCAGGACCACACGGTGAAGAGCGCCGACCGCGACCGCTTCATCGCCAGCGTGCTCTACGAGCACAAGTACGTGAATGCCTACTACAGCTACCTGAAGACCACCGACCAGGCCACGACGAGAGTCGTGCCGATCGACGGCGACGGCTACTCGTTCTGGATCACGCCGAAGACGACGTTCGGCCTCGAGGGCCTGTTCCGGTACGACAAGCTGAACCCGAACGACGCCAACGACAGCAAGAAGGATCGCGTCATCGGCGGCATCGCCTACTGGCCGAAGATGACCGTCACGACGGTCAACACGGCCATCCTGTTCGACGTCGAGCAGGTCAACTACGAGGATTTCGCGCCGGCGCGCCCGACCGAGAAGCGGATCGCGGTGCACATGCTGGTGACGTTCTAGGCTTTTCGTCGTTCGTTCTCAGGAGGCAGACATGCAGGTTTCCCGTTTCACCCGGCGTTCCGCGCTCGCCGCGATCGCGGCGACGCTCACGGTGTCGGCGGCGTCGGTGACGCTGTTCGCGCAGGCGCAAATCAACGGCGCCGGCGCCACGTTCCCCAACCCGATCTACTCGAAGTGGTTCTCCGAGTACACCAAGATCAAGCCCGGCGTCCAGATCAACTACCAGTCGCTCGGTTCCGGCGCCGGCATCCGCCAGCTGACCAACCAGACCGTGTTCTTCGGGGCCACCGACGGCCCGATGACCACCGACCAGCTCCAGGCGGCGCCCGGCAAGATCCTGCACCTGCCGACCGTGCTCGGCGCGGTCGTGCCGGTGTACCAGCTCGCCGGGGTGTCGGCCGAGCTGAAGTTCACCGGTCCGCTGCTCGCCGACATCTTCCTCGGCAAGGTCGTCAAGTGGAACGATCCGGCGATCGCCAAGGTCAACGCCGGCGTGAAGCTGCCGGATACCGACATCACCGTGGTGCACCGCTCGGACGGGTCGGGCACCAGCTACATCTGGGTCGACTACCTCGCCAAGGTGTCGCCGGAATGGAAGAAGAACGTCGGCGTCTCGACGGCCGTCAAGTGGCCGGTCGGCCTGGGCGGCAAGGGCAACGAGGGCGTCGCCGGCCTGGTCAAGCAGACGCCCGGCTCGATCGGCTACGTCGAGCTGATCTACGCGCATCCAGAACAAGATCGCCTTCGGCGCGGTGCAGAACGCCAACGGCGAGTTCGTCAAGGCGTCGATTCCGGCGGTCACGGCGGCCGCCGCGGCGGCGGCGAAGTCGATGCCGGCTGACTTCCGCGTCTCGATCACCAACGCGCCGGGCGCCGGCGTCTATCCGATCTCCTCGTTCACGTGGCTGCTGCTCTACGAGAACCCGAAGGACAAGGCCCAGGGCAAGGCGATGGTCGAGTTCATGAAGTGGGCGCTGACCGACGGCCAGAAGATGGCGACCGATCTCGGCTACGCGCCGCTGCCGGCCGAGGTCGTCAAGCTCGAACAGGCGGCGCTGGCCACCATCAAGGTCTCCTAGAGATCATGCGCAGCTGGCTCAGGGGAAGCGATCTCGGCTTCAAGCTCGGCACGGGCTTCTTCGCGGCGTTCCTCGTCGTCATCGTGCTCGGCATCGGGTTCGAGCTGTGGCGGCAGTCGATGCTGACGATCGAGAAGTTCGGCTTCGGCTTCTGGCTCGGCGAGATCTGGGACCCGGTGTCCGGCGAGTTCGGGGCGCGCCCCTTCATCTGGGGCACGCTCTACTCGTCGGTGCTGGCGCTGCTGCTGGCCGGCCCGATCGCCCTGGGCATCGCCATCTACCTGTCCGAGCTGTGCCCGGCCCGGCTGCGGACAGCCGCTGACGTTCCTGACCGAGCTGCTCGCGGCGATTCCGTCGATCGTCTACGGCCTCTGGGGCATCTTCGTGCTGGTGCCCGTGGTCCGCAGCCTCGAGCAGTCGTTCCCGGCGTTCCTGCGCGGCACGCCGCTGTTCAGCGGTCCCGCCGGTCGGCGTCGGCATGCTGGCCGCGGTGCTGATCCTGGCGATCATGGTGATCCCGTTCGCGTCGTCGGTCGCGCGCGAAGTGCTGAAGGCCGTCCCGAGCTCGCAGCGTGAGGCGGCGTACGCGCTCGGCGCGACCCGCTGGGAGGCGATCCGCGCCGCGCTGTTCTACGCCCGGACCGGCATCATCGGCTCGCTCATCCTCGGCTTCGGCCGCGCGCTGGGCGAGACGATGGCGGTGACGATGGTCATCGGCAACAACCCGCAGATCCAGCTGTCGCTGTTCGCGCCGCAGTACACGATGTCGGCGGTGCTGGCCAACGAGTTCGCCGAGGCCGCCGACGACCTTTACCTCAGCGCGCTGATCGAGATCGGCCTGGTGCTGTTCGCGATCACGCTGATGGTCAACATGGCGTCCCGGATCCTCATCTGGCAGATGAACCGGCCGGTCAAGGCGCCTCGCGCGGCCCGTGTGCCGATCGGCGCCGCGACGGCGGGAGGCACGGCATGAGGCACGACGCCGTCCGCCGCTGGATCTCGACGGTCGTGGTGTGGCTGTGCGGCCTGTCGGTGCTGGTCGCGCTGGTGCCGCTGGCCTTCATTCTGTTCTTCGTGGTGTCGCAGGGCGTCCAGGCCCTGAACTGGGCGTTCTTCACGGCGCTTCCGGCCCCGGTGGGCGAGCTGGGCGGCGGTTTCTCCAACGCCATCGTCGGGACGCTGATGCTGGTGGGGATCGGGGCCGTGTTCGCGGTCCCGATCGGCATCATCAGCGGCATCTACATCGCCGAGTTCCCCGCGACCAAGCTCGCCACCATGGCGCGCTTCGCGGCGGACACGCTGAATGGCGTGCCGTCGATTGTCGTCGGGGTCTTCGTCTACGGCATCGCGGTGATGCCGTTCCGGCAGTTCAGCGCCATGGCGGGCGGGCTGGCGCTCGGCATCATGATGATCCCGATCGTCACCCGGACCACCGAGGAGCTGATCAAGCTGGTGCCCGCGGCGCTGCGCGAGGGCGCGCTGGCGCTCGGGGCGACGCGCGGCCGCGCCACTCTGACGGTGGTGCTTCCGGCGGCCGCTCCCGGCATCATCACCGGTGTCGTCCTGGCCCTGGCCCGCATCGCCGGCGAGACGGCGCCGCTGCTCTTCACCGCGTTCAACAACCGCTTCCTGTCGCTCGATCCGACGCAGCCGATTTCGTCGCTGACCGTGCAGGTTTACACGTACGCCATATCGCCATACGAAGATTGGCATCGTCAGGCGTGGGCCGGGGCGCTGGTCCTGGTGGCGCTCGTGCTGTTCTGCTCGATCCTGGCCCGGGTCGCGACCCGGCGGCTCGAGCGGCTGCAGACCGGACAGTGATTCAGAGGATGTCCCCCGTGAACGGACCAGCTCCACGCTCGACCAGCACCGGCGCAGTCATGGTGTCCGAAGAGCCCAAGGCGCCACCCCGCACGCTCACCACGGTGGTTCCGCCGGCCCGCCAGGTTCCGGCCGGGGTGCCGCAAGTGGCGATTGCCGTAACGGGCCTGTCGTTCTTCTACGGCAGCAAGCAGGCGCTGTTCGACATCACCGCGCAGTTCCCGGCCAAGCAGGTGACCGCCTTCATCGGCCCGTCCGGCTGCGGCAAGAGCACGTTCCTGCGCACGCTCAACCGGATGAACGACGTCATTCCCGGCTCGCGCGTGGTCGGCAAGGCGATCGTCGATGGCCGCGACATCTACGGGTCGGGCATCGATCCCGTGCTGCTGCGCCGTGAAGTCGGGATGGTGTTCCAGAAATCGAACCCGTTCCCGAAGTCGATCTTCGACAACATCGCCTACGGCGTGCGTCTCAACCGTCTCGCCGCGGATCGTTCCGCGCTCAACGACATCGTCGAGGAGAGCCTCCGCAGCGCCGCGCTGTGGGACGAGGTCAAGGATCGCCTGCACGACTCGGCGCTGGCGCTGTCCGGCGGCCAGCAGCAGCGGCTGTGCATCGCCCGTGCGCTGGCGATCAAGCCCAAGATCCTGCTGATGGACGAGCCCGCCTCGGCGCTCGATCCGATCGCGACGCAGCGCATCGAAGAGCTGATCTACGAGCTGCGCTCGACCTACACGATCATCATCGTCACCCACAACATGCAGCAGGCGGCGCGGGTCTCCGACATGACCGCGCTGTTCTGGCTCGGCAAGCTCATCGAGTTCGATCGGACCGAGAAGATCTTCACCAACCCGACCGAGAAGCTGACCGAGGACTATGTCACCGGACGCTTCGGCTAGACGTCGCCATGACCCACACGACTTCGACGGGACGCCACTTCCAGGCCGGCATCGACGAGCTCAAGCGCGAGCTGGCGCTGCAGGGCACGACTGTCTCGGCGCGACTGAGCAAGGCCGTCCGCGGCCTCGCCACCCGCGACCTGCACGCGCTCGACGAGGTGGCGATCGGCGACGGCGATATCAACGCCCGCCAGATGGACATCGACGATCGCGCCTTCAAGCTCCTGGCCCTGCAGCAGCCGGTGGCGATCGACCTGCGCGTCATCGTCGCGGCGATCAAGGTCAACGCCGACCTGGAGCGGATCGGCGATCTGGCGGTGAACGTCGCCGAAGCGTCGCGCCGCTACATCGACTTCGGCACGATGAGCGACGAGGAAGTGCTCCCGCGCATGGCCGAGGTCGCCGAGACGATGCTGCACTGGGCCATCGATGCCTTCGTCACCGGCAACGTCGGCCTGGCCCAGACCGTGCTGGAGCGGGACGACATCCTCGACACCCTGCGCGACCAGGCCTTCCGGCGGCTCGCGGACACGATGGCCAAGCTTCCCGCCTGCGTCCCGTCCTCGCTCGAGCTGATGCTGCTGGCGCGGCACCTGGAGCGGATCGGCGACCACGCCACCAACATCGCCGAGGATGTCTTCTTCGTCGTCGCCGGCGAGGACGTCCGCCACCACGCGCACGGCCTGGCCGCCTCGGAGTAGGCAAGAGACGTCTCCGGCGGACTCGGGCGCGGCATAATGGCGCGCATGCAACCGCGCATGCGCCCTCTTTGCCTCGTCGTGCTCGCCCTGCTGCTGGCACTCCCGCCGGCAGCCGCCGCGCAGCAGGCCTACCTTTTCACCTACTTCACCGGGAACGGCGAGGACGGCCTGCACCTCGCGTGGAGCGCCGACGGCTACCGCTGGGAGAAGCTGAACGACGGCCGCAGCTATCTCACGCCGACGGTCGGCACGTCGAAGTTGATGCGCGACCCCTGTGTCGTCCGCGGCCCGGACGGCACGTTCCACATGGTCTGGACGTCCGGCTGGAACGAGGCGACCATCGGCTACGCGTCGTCCCGCGACTTCAAGACCTGGACGGGGCAGAAGGCGATCCCGGTGATGGCGCACGAGCCCACCGTGCTGAACTCGTGGGCGCCGGAAGTCGTCTACGATGCCGCCCGCCGCGAGTTCGTGATCTTCTGGGCGTCGACGATTCCGGGGCGCTTCCCGCAGACGGCCGGATCGTCCGAGGAGAAGTACAACCACCGCATCTACGGCACGACGACGAAGGACTTCGTCGCCTTCACGCCGACGGCGCTCTTCTACGATCCCGGCTTCAGCACCATCGACGCGACGTTCGTCGACACCGGCGCCGGCCGCCGGCTGATCGTCAAGGACGAGACCCTGCGCCCGCCGAAGAAATACCTGCAGATCGCGCCGGTCTCGGATGTCCACGGGCCGTTCGGCCGGCTGTCGGCGCCGTTCACGCCGGCAGGGGTGTGGGTGGAGGGGCCGACCGCCATCAGGATCGGGGACGACTATCTGGTCTACTTCGACGCCTACGTCGAGAAGCGCTACGGCGCGATGCGCTCGCGGGACCTCGTGACCTGGGAAGACGTGAGCAGCAAGATGACGTTCCCGGACGAGGGAACGGCGGTGCGCATGCGGCACGGCACCGTCATCGCGGTGCCGACCGCGATCGTCGATGCGCTGAGGGCGCGACGGGAGTAGACTCAGCCCGCCTGTTCGCACCCGCGTCGACTCGACGCCCTGGAGGTCCGATGCTCACACCGTCCGTTCGTTCGTGTTCGATGCTGGCCGCCGCCCTGGTCGCCAGCGTCGCCTTCACTGTTGCACCAGCGTTCGCGCAGGCTGGCAAGCCCGCCCCGGCGACGCCCCAGGCGGCGCTCGACGCTCTTGAAGCGGCCATCGCGGCCGGCGATGCCCGGGCGGCAATGGCCCTCCTCACGCCGGACGGGCAGAAGCGCCTGGCCAAGGATGCCGTCATGGGGTCGCTGGCGATGCTGGCGTTCACGGATCCGGACGATCCGAACCCGATGGGGCCGAAACCGGCCCCGGCGGAGCTCGCGACGAAGAAGAAGGCCTACACGGAAGCGAAGACGGCGATCATCGCGGCGCTGAAGCCGTCCGGGATGGACGCCGCGATCGGCAAGCCGCTGATGCCGGCCATGGAGGTCGTGGACGCCAAGATCGGCGCGGCCGACGCGGCGACGGTGGTCCCCGCGCTGTGGGATGCCGTCGTCAAGGCGGGCCCGGCCCTCGGCATGAAGCAGAAGCAGCCAATCATGAAGGTCGGCCCGTTCACCGCCCTCAAGGTCGACGGCGATCACGCGACGGTGAAGTCCGGTCCGCGCACGATGAAGATCGACAAGATCGGCGGCAAGTGGCTGGTCGACGCGCCGCTGCCGGAACTCGAGCCCGGCCAGTAGCCGCGTAGACGGAGGCCGGTCCCGCTGCCAGGCAGGACCGGCCGTACCGTTTCAGGCCGTGACCGGCAGCGGCTGCGCCGCCAGCTTCGCGGCCGACACGTAGTCGATCTTCCCGGTGCCGAGGATCGGCACCTGCGCCACCTTGACGATGGCGCGCGGCACGAACATCTCGGGCACGCCCGCCTCGCGCGCGGCCGCCATCAGCGCGGCCCGCGCCGCGTCCTTCTGGTCGGTCACCAGCACCACCTGCTCGCCGCGCTTCTCGTCGGGGATGGCGACGACCGCGTGCGCCGCGTCCGGCCACACCTTGCCGACGAACTCCTCGACGGCGCCGAGCGGCACCATCTCCCCGGCGACCTTGGCGAAGCGCTTGGCGCGCCCCTTGATCGTCACGAAGCCGTCGGCGTCGATGGCGACGATGTCGCCGGTGTCGTACCAGCCGCCGTCCGGCGGCTGCAGCACGCCCGGCGATTCGGCGCGCAGGTAGCCGAGCATCACGTTCGGGCCTCGGACGACGAGCCGGGCGCCGTCGGCGATCCCGGGCACGGCGTCGAGACGGTGCTCGAGGCCTGGCAGCAGCCGGCCGACGGTGCCGGCACGGAAGTGCATCGGCGTGTTGACGGCAATGGCCGGCGCCGTCTCCGTCGCGCCGTAGCCCTCGAGGATACGGATGCCGAACTTGTCGAACCAGGTCTTGCGGGTCTCGGCCTTGACCCGCTCGGCGCCGGCGAACACGTAGCGGCAGGCGTAGAAGTCGTAGTTGTCGGCGACGCGGGCGTAGCCGGCGAGGAACGTGTCCGTCCCGAAGAGGATCGTCGCGTTCAGCCCGTAGGCCAGCTCGGGGACCGTGCGGTAGTGCAGCGGCGACGGGTAGAGGAACGTCCGCACGCCCGACAGCAGCGGCAGGAGCAGGCCGCCGGTCAGCCCGAAGCTGTGGAACACCGGCAGCGCGTTCAGGACGATGTCCCGCGGCGTGATGTCGACCACCGCGGCGAGCTGGTGCCGGTTCGCCAGGAGATTGCGGTGGCTCAGCACGACGCCCTTCGGCGTGCCCTCGGAGCCCGACGTGAACAACACGACGGCCGGCTCGTTGGCCCGCGCCGCATCCGCGGCCTGCGGCTTCAGCCGGCGCGCCTGGAGCAGGGCCGTCAGCCGCTGGGCCAGGCCGATTTCCTTCTTCACGTCCTCCAGGTACACGATCGTCGCCTTCGCCGAGAGCGCCGCCACCAGGCCTTCGAGCTTGGCCTTCTCGACGAAGCGATGCGCCGTGACGATCAGCCGGATCTCGGCGGCCGTGCACGCGGCTTCGGCCGACGCGGCGCCGGTCGAGAAGTTGAGCATCGCCGGCACGCGCCGGTGGAACAGCAGGCCGAAGAACGTGACCACCGACGCGCGCGACGTCGGCAGCAGGACGCCGACGCGCTCCTGCGGCTTCGTCCGCGCGGCGAGGCGCGCGCCCAGCGCGAGGCAGGCGGTGACGAGGCGGTCGTACGACAGCGGCGCGAACTCCAGGTCGTCGACGATCGGATGGCCGCCGCCGTGGAGGCGCCGGGCCTCGAGCAGGGCGTCGGTCAGCGTGGTGTCGATCGGCGCCGTCGTGAACAGCGAGCGCACCATCGCGTCGGCCAGCGCGCGGCGCAGGGCCACCCGCCGCTTGCGGCCGACCACGCCTTCGGGCGCGGCCAGGCGTTCGGCCGGCAGGATGCGGATCCGGATCTTCGGGAACCAGCGCTGCCGGACCTTGCCGCCCAGGCGCGAGAAGGGCGAGTATTCGGCGCCCTCGATCCGCACCGGCACGAGCGCCGCGCCGGTCCGTTCCGCGATCACCGCCGGGCCTTCGTAGACCTTCATCAGCGCGCCAGTGGTCGTGATCCGCCCCTCCGGGAAGATCACGCAGGCGGAGCCGGCTTCCACGGCCCGGATCATCGAGCGGATCGACAAGGGGTTGGTCGGATCGACCGGCAGGGCGTTGACCAGGAGCGTCAGCGGGCGCGCCCACCACTTCCGCGCGATCTGGGTGTCGACGGCGAAGATCGGCTCCCCGGGCAGGAACGCGCCGAGCAGGATGCCGTCGAGGAACGACGTGTGGTTGGCGGCGATGACGGCGTGGGGGAGTGCCGCCTGTGCGTGTTCGAGCCCTTCGACCTCGACGCGGTAGAGCAGGCGGAGCACGACGCGCACCAGCCGCTGCAGCAGGGTGCGCCGCAGGATCCAGGTCGAGATCAGCCCCACCACCAGCGTGGCAAGACCGCACAGGGCGAAGACCTGGTGCACGGCCATGCCGCCGCCGATCAGCGCCCCGACGATGCCGGTGCCGGCGACCATCGCGATCGCGTTGATGATGTTGTTGCCGGCGATGACCCGTGACCGGTGCGACGGCTCGCTGACGTGCTGGAGCACGGCGTAGAGCGGCACGGTGAAGAGGCCGCCGCCCGCGGCGATGCCGACGAGATCGGCGAGGAGCCGCCAGTTGCCGGAGGTCGCGACGAATGCTCCGACGCCGGTGAGGGTGGCCGCCGCCGGCCGGCCGCTGCTGGCGAAGTAGAGGTCGATCGCCGCGATGCCCATGATCACGGCCGCCACCGGCACGTGACGGCCGCTGACCTCGCCGTGCAGGAGGCGTTCGGCGACGATCGAGCCGAGGCCGACGCCCAGCGCGAAGAGCGCCAGCATCAGCGTCACCACGTGGCCATCCGCGTAGAGCACGTTCTTGGCGAAGTCCGGCAGCAGCGCGATGATCGTCGCGCCGAAGGTCCAGAACCACGAGATCGCCAGCACCGGCAGCAGCAGGTCCCGGCGCCGGACGATGTGCATCACGACCGCAAAGGAGTCGGCGAAGAGCCGGGGTTTCGGCCGATCGGTGCCGGCGGCCGGCGGCGCCGGCGGGATCAGGCGGGCCGTCACCGTGCCGATCACCGCGCACACGACGCCGATGACGCCGACGATGGCCGGACCGCCGGCCATCAGGACGACGCTGCCGCCGATGATCGTGCCGAGCAGGATCGACAGGAAGGTGCCGGCCTCGATCAGGGCGTTGCCGGCGACCAGCTCGTCGTCGCGGAGATGCTGGGGCAGCAGCGCGTACTTGATCGGCCCGAACACCGTCGAATGCGTGCCGAGCGCGAACACCGCCGCCAGCAGCAGCGGCACGCTGGCCAGCCACAGGCCGAGACCGCCGAGCGCCATGATGCCGATCTCGACGACCTTGACCCAGCGGGCGATCGCCGCCTTGTCGACGCGATCGGCGAGCGTGCCGGACACGCCCGAGAACAGGAAGAACGGCGCGATGAACAGCGCCTGCGCCAGCAGCACCAGCGTGGCCGCGGCCATGCGACCGCCGCCGACGTCGACGCCGGCCTCGGCGCCGGTGCCGGTGACCAGGACGAAGATGACGTAGATGCCGAGGGCGTTCTTCAGCAGGTTGTCGTTGAACGCGCCGAGGAACTGCGTGACGAACAGCGGCGCGAACCGGCGCGAGGTGAGCAGCGAACCAAGTGAGGAGGACATGTCGGGCGTCTCCGTGCAGGACGAGTCCGCTTACACCGTGGCGACGACGTTCCACGCCGCCGCGACCAGACGATCGGCGATCGGCCCGAGCGTCGCGGGCAGCCGGCCGTAGGCCGAGAAGGTCACCGGCTGGAGGACGACGCCCAGCACCAGCGCCGTGGCCAGGTCGGCGTCCTGCTCCGGCAGGTCGCCGGCACGCATCCCGGCGACGATCACCTCACGGACGGCGTCGACCGGGGTCGGCGTGCCCGGGCCCAGCTTCGAGAGCTGGCCGTGTTGAGTGAACAGCAGGAAGCGGAACAGCGTCGGGTCGGCGTCGTGGGCGCGGCAGCAGCCGCGGATGATCGCCGCGATCTTGCCCTTCGTGGTCCTGGCCTCGCCGGCCAGGCGGCGGATCTCGTCGGCCAGGGCGACGTAGTGCTTCTCGAAGACCTGCCAGACGAGGTCGTCCTTGCTGGCGAAATGGCGATAGAGCGCGCCCTCGGAGAGCTCGACCCGCCCGGCGATGTCGCGGACGGTGGTGCCGTCGACGCTCTTCTCGACGAACAGGTGGATCGCGGCGGATTCGATGCGGTCCCGGGTATCGACGAAGCGATGGCGTGGCATGGCTCCCTCTCTTCAGTCGGCTCGATCCGGCGATGCGCCCATTCTGCGCCTGCTGTCGAGCCTGCGTGAGTGAACACTTGCTCACTACACGCTGGAGCCGAGTATGCGCCCACGGCAGGGGGCTGTCAAGCCGGGGTCGAGGTAGCATCCCCAGCATTCGTGCAACCCAAGGAGCCTCCGTGAAAAGACGCGCCATTCTTCGTTCGCTGCCGGCGGCCGTCGCGGTCCCGGCGCTGGCGTCAGCCGACCCAAGCCTGGCCGGAGGCGCTCCGCCGGCGCCGCCCGTCGCGGCCAAACCGCTCCGGATGGTGGTGGGGTGCCAGCGCGGGCCGACGGACGACAAGATGCTGGCGTTCTTCAAGCGCCACGGCGTCGACCACATCAGCGGCGCGCCCGCCGGGCTCGCGGACGCCGAAGGCCCGTGGACGCCCGATGTGCTGCCGCGCCTCAAGGAGCGCTGCGACAAGGCCGGGATCGCGCTCGACATGATCCAGTTCCCGTTCATGTCGTCCTCGCACGTGGATCGCGCGAAGCGGCGCGCCATCATGCTCGGCCAGGAGCCCGATCGCGAGAAGGAGCTCGAGGAGGCGGTGACGATCATCCGCCAATGCGCCGCCATCGGCATCCCGGCCATCAAATACAACCTCTCGGTGCTCGGCGTGCTGCGGACCCCGTCCGCGACCGGTCGCGGCGGGACCAAGCTGAGCACCTGGCGCCTCGACGAGGTCAAGGATCCGCAGGCGCTGACCCGCGCCGGCACGATGCCGGCGGAGGCCGCCTGGGAGCGCATCACGCACTTCCTCACGCGCATCGTGCCGATCGCCACCGAGCACAGGATTCGGCTCGCCTGTCATCCGCACGATCCCGGCGTGCCCGCGGCGGGACTCCATGGCGTCGCCCGCGTCCTCGGCACGGTCGAGGGCCTGAAGCGGTTCGTCGACATCGCGCCCAGCCCGTATCACGGGCTCAATCTGTGCCTCGGCACCGTCGCCGAGATGCTGCAGGATCCGCGGCGCGAGATCCACGACGTGATCCGCTGGTTCGGGAAGCGCGAGAAGATCTTCAACATCCACTTCCGCAACATCCGCGGCCGCCGCGATCGCTTCGAGGAGGTCTTCCCGGACGAGGGCGACATGGACATGGCCGCCGTCCTGCGCACGCTGCACGCGGTCGACTACCCGTACATGGTGATGCCGGATCACATGCCGACCCACCCCGACGATCCCGGTGGCCATCAGGCGTTCGCCTACGGATACGGCTACATCAAGGCGCTGATCCAGGCGGTCGGGACCGAGACGTAGTCCCTCGGCGCGTCGTAGCCTCGGCGGAGGCGCATCGGTCCCCATCCACGAGGCGCGGGCTGATAGCATCCGACGATGCAGGCTCCGGCGTTTGCGATCCATCTCCTGTCCGTCATGCTGATCGCGGATCCGCAAGTTGCCGCGCGTCCCACCTCTCTCAGCGCGCCGCTCGTCGAGGAAGCGTTGGCGGCCGTCCGCAGCGCCAGGAACCCGACGTTCGTCGATTTCAGGAGGGGCGAGAAGGCCACTGATCAGGTCCTGGTGGTCGGTGCCGTCTACACCAGCCAGTCTCAGCAGATGCTCACCGAGGAGCTGATCGACCATTTTTCGTCGATCTACGCGGTGCTGGAGCGCAAAGGGTGGCTGCCGTTCTTCACCGAGATCGAGTTGGTCGTGCCGATGCCGCTCATGCGCGTCAGGGCTCCGCTCTCGCTCGTGAAATCGTTGCGTGACAAGACGATCAGCCGGAGCGCCTTCGCAGAGCAGTACACGATCCAGCGGCTGGACGGGTAGTTCTGGTGTCGGTACAACCGCGTGCCGATAGTCCAGACGAGGCCTGACCCTGCTGACGCTGCGGCCGTACCTGCTTCGTTCGTTCGTCTTCATTGCGGCCGTCACAGCCGGCGGGGCGACTGCCTACGCCCAACCCGCGACAGAAACCCCGACCTTCCGCGCTGGCGTCGACCTGGTACCGCTGACGGCCGTGGTGCGTGACGGCCGCGGCCGCACGCTGCGGGGGCTCCAGCCGCACGACTTCGTGGTTCTCGAGCGTGGCCGTCCCCGGAGGATTGCCAACTTCGCGGCCGGCGATCAGGGCCCCGTGAGCCTGGCCATCCTGATGGATACCAGCGGCAGCATGCGCGTCGGCCGTCAACTCGCGGCCTCGCGGGAGGCGGTCGAGCACGTGCTCAGCTGGATCGATTCGTCGACCGACGAGATCGGCCTGTTCTCGTTCGATCAGACCCTTCGCCTCGAGGTGCCGTTCACGAAGGACCCGGCGCGCATCCGGGACGGCGTGGCCCGTCTGGACGGGATGGGCACGACCTCCCTCTACGATGCGATCGCGTTGGCGGCGAAGGCGCTCGACGAGCGGCCGTCGCCCCGCCGGGCCGTGATCGTCGTCACGGACGGCGTCGATACCAGCAGCACGTTGACGGCGGCCCGGGTGTCCGGCCTGGCCAGCGCCATCGACGTGCCGGTGTACGTGATCGCCCTGCTGTCGCCGCTCGACCACCCGGGGACGGAATACGCGGTTCCCAGCTCGATTGGCTCCGTGGTCGAAACGCAACTGGCCAACCTCTGCGCGTGGACCGGAGGCGACTTGATGATGGCGAGCGCGCCGGCGCACGTCAGCGCCGCCGTCCGCGATCTGCTGACACAACTGCGACACCAGTACGTGCTCACCTTCGAGTCGGCAGCGGAGGCGGGCTGGTACGATCTCGAGGTCCGCGTTCGACACAAGGATGCCGTCGTTCGGGCGAGGAGCGGCTATTTCGCGGGTGGCGCCAGACCAGCCTACCCCAACGGTCGCGGCGAACGGGCCGCAGGGTCGGGCGGCGGGTCGCGTTGAGCCAGGCCGGCGTGCTCTAGCGGCGCTGCGGCACGAACTGGACGCGACGGTTCGCGGCATCGATGATGACCACGAACGAACCGAGCCATGCCGTCCCAGCGTGGGCACACCCACCTACCGAGACGTCAGCACCACCGGCCGCGTCAGAACCACCGAGAGTCCCGCACGGCGAGGCTTGCCATCTGCATCCGACGCGGTACGCCGCTGGGGCCTGACCTCCCGCCGTCGAGGGCGGGCGCAGCCGCAACTCATCGACGAGGGCCATGTCGAGCCGCGTCATCGTCGCCAGCGGATCGACCAGGAATCTGAAGGGACCGTGACCGTTCACGTGGACCGACAGGAGGGGGCGGCCAGCCATCAACTCGAGCGGGAGGGTGACGACGGTCGCCTCGGTCGTCTGCGCGGCCGGCGGAGGGCCTTGAAGCATCCAGGCGATCACCGACGCTGCGACGGCGAACGCGAGAGGGGGCACGGTTCGAAGTCCTGTCCTGTCATCGCCCATTGAGGTCGATGGAGAGCCCTACTTGGACGCCGACTCGCGGGCTGGCGTCGAACCAGCCGGTGCTGAGCGCAAGGTCCAGCGTGCACCCCTCCTGGAGGAGCACGTTACCTCCCAGCTGGGCGCTCACGTACGAACCGCCCAGGCTGGCCTTCTCGGACCAGCCGATCGTCATCTCGCCTCCAAGATGGACCCGCTGCGTCGCCTGGGCCACCAGCGAGCCGCCGCCGATGATGACGGTGCCGCGTTCCTTGATGCCGACCGCGCCGGTCTGCGTGTTGCCAGCGAGCACGAGCCCGACATTGAACCGTGCCGTCCACCGTGAGTCGAGCCGATGCTGCGAGATCAGGTTCACGCCGTAGTCGACGAGGCCGGAGCCCAGTTCGCGCTGCCGATCGCCGCTCGGTACTTCGATCGAGACGCTGCCGGCGAACGCATGTCGCGCGTCAGGCGACTTCGTCAAACGCATCTTCGCGCCGAACGAGGTGTCGCCGATGCCGGCGGCGAGCCTCCGCCCGTCAGGCGTCTCCGACACCAGGCCGATCAACGGAACCAGCACCGCGAGCTCCAGGCGAGGAGCTACTCCGACGTCGAGTTCGACGTCCGTCGTCGTTTGCCACAGCGCGGGCCGCGCCGTCGATCGCAGCAGATCGACCTGAGTGCTCAGCTCGACATGCCAGATGCGCGGCGCCGTGAGCTCGGCGTCGTCGACGACGAAGGGCTGCTGCGCGTTTGCCGCGATCGGCCACAGCAGACACAACGCCGCGGCCCACGGAACGCCACCCGGCGCCCGGAGACACAGCGATCTCAGAGCAGCGACCCTCGCAGGATCACCATCGCGACCGAGAAGTAGATCACCAGGCCGGTGACGTCGACGAGCGTGGCCACGAAGGGCGCCGACGACGTCGCCGGGTCGAAGCCGAGGCGGCGAAGCAGGAACGGCAGGAGCGAGCCGATCAGCGTCCCCCACAGCACGATGCCGAGGAGCGCGATCGCCACGGTAATGCGCGACGAGCAGCCAGTGCGTCGCCGTAGATGTCCGAGAAGCCGTCCAGATCGTGATGCGCAGGAAGCCGATGGTGCCGAGGATGCTGCCGAGCGCCAGCCCGGCGAAGATCTCGCGCCGCATCACCCGCCACCAGTCGCGCGAGACCGCACCTCGCCGAGCGCCAGCGCGCGGATCACGAGCGTGGACGCCTGCGAGCCGGAGTTGCCGCCGCTCGAGATGATCAGCGGGACGAACAGCGCGAGCACCACCGCCTTCGCGATCTCCGCCTCGAAGAAGCCCATCGCCGTGGCCGTCAGCATCTCGCCGAGGAACAGCGCCGTGAGCCAGCCGGCGCGCTTCTGGATCATCCGCGCCGAACCCGATCTTCATGTACGGCTCGTCGAGGGCCTCCGATCCGCCGATGCGCTGGATGTCGCTCGGTCGCCGTCGGCTTCGGCCACGTCGAGCACGTCGTCGATGGTGACGATGCCGATCAGCATGCCCGCGGTGTCGGTGACGGGCAGCGCCATGCGATCGTGCTGCCGGAAGGCGGCGACGGCCGTCTCCTGGTCATCGGTGGCCTTGAGGGCCACGAACTGTCGATCCATCAGCTCGGCGACGCGGCTGTCGGGTCGGGTCAGCAGGAACTCGCGGATGCGGATGTCGTCGATGAGCAGCCCGTGGTCGTCCACGACGTAGATGCATGTTCAGCGTTTCGCTGTCCTGTCCGTGGCGGCGCACGTAGTCGAGCACCTCGCGCACGGTCCAGTGCTCGCGCACCGCCACGTAGTGCGGCGTCATCAGCCGTCCGATCGACCTCTCGGGATAGCCGAGCAGCGTTGACGGCGACCGCGCGCTCTTCGGGCGTCAGCAGCGCCAGGAGCTGCGCGCGTCGCCGCCGCCGGCAGTTCCTCCAGGAACATCGTGCGATCGTCCGGGGCCATGTCGTTGAGGAGCGCGGCGACGTCCTCCTGGGCCATCGCCTTGAGCAGCGCTTCCTGCGCATTCGTGCGAGAGGTACTCGAAGACCGCGGCCGCATCCTTGCGCGGCAGGACGCGGAAGGCCACCACCTGGTCTTCGAGACCGAGAGGCGGTGAGCACCTCGGCGACCTCGCTGGACGGACGGTTGCGCACCATGTCGCGGAGACGGGTGAAGTCGCGCGCCCGGAGTGACGGCGGCCAGCTCCTCGGCGGGGCGGGCCGTGTCGCGGATGCGCGCGAGCGCGTCGTCCCGATCGGGACCGTTCAGTTGTTGCTTCCATGTGCGTGAGCGCCGCCCTGACGACGTCGTGGTGGTGGACGTGGGGCCCGACGGCCCGCGTGGCTTCGCGCCACACGCCGGTGAATAAGGTCGAGGTCTCCGGGCGTGAGCGCCGGCGGGTGCGCGCCGAGGTAATAGGTGTCGGCGCGCCCGCTGCGGTGATGGACGACGAGCCGGACGTCGAGCGGCTCCGGCTTTCGAGATGCGCTCCCACGCCTCGCCGAGCAGCCGTGCCTGGTCGGCCGACCGACAGCGTCGCCGACTCGCCGACGTAGACCGCCGACGAGCGCAGGCGGCCCACCGCCGTCGCCAGGCCGTCGGCCACGGTGGCCGCGGGAACGACGAGCAGGCGAACCGGCCGTCCGTAGCGCTCGACGAGCGTGATCACGCGCGAGAACAGGTAGCGCTCCGCTGGCAGTGGCGTCGGATCGTCGGGGCCAGCGCTGTCGGTGTCGACGCCATGGAGGCGCACGGTCATCACCACGACTTCGCGGTCGGCGCCGCCCTGCAGGGCGGCCGCGACGTGCTCGAGCGCATGGGGATGCCGCACCGCCACGAGGATGTTGCCCGGCTGCGCGTGGGCGTCCTCGACGGCAATCGCGGAGGAGGCGAGGAGCTCGAACCCTTCCGCCTCGCCCAGGCCTTCGTCCGGAGCGCGCTCCGATTGCCGCGAGAGCAGGAGCACAAGCCCGAGCACGAGACCGGCGGCCGCGAGCCACGCGCCTTCGCCGCGCGACCACCATGGACGCCGTCACGGTCGCCATCGACCACGGCGACGATCGTCGGGCCGATCGCGCCGCGGCCGTCTCGATCGGGCGACGGCCGGCCCCGGCGCCGGGAGGCCGTCCACACCCGTTCGCCGCAGGTGGGCAAGGGCGAGGGCGCGCAGGGCGACGGTTGCCGCGATGGCCGTGGCGTACGCGCCAGCCAGCCACGCGACGCGGCCGGCGCTGGTCAGCACCAGCAGCACGCTCGCGGCAGTCACGACGTCGAGGCTCTTGGTCAGCGTGCCCAGCCGCGGATGGGGCATCGCCAGCACCTCGGGCAGCACGCCGGCCGCCGCGAGCCGGCGGAGCAGCTGGCCGGCGTCCACCATGCAGGCTTGGATCGCCGGGACGAGGAAGAGCACCGTGGTGACGGCAAGCGCGGCCTGCAGGACAGCTTGGACCCATCCGGGCGCGGAGAGATGACGGATCAGGCCGGCCAGCGGGATGTCAGTCCACCCGCCTCGGCTGTCGGCGGGGACGAGGACGAGGAAGGCGATCGTGAACAAGACCGTCCCCGCCGCGACGAGCGACAGGACGATCCGCGCCGTTCGCCGCAGGACGCCGAGGCGGGGCGCGGGGAACTCGTGCGCCAGCCGCGTCAGGGCATCGCCGCCGCCCACGGTGGGCAGCGCCAGGCCGAACGCCAGCAGCGCGACCGTGACGCCGTCCCAGATCGGGTGCGAGCCCACCGGCCACGACAGGGTCACGGCGCCGACCACCCGGTCGGCGCCCGTTCGCCAGAGCGGACCACGTCGCAAGGGCCAAAATCACGCCCAGCACGGCCACACCGAGCCACACCCCTTGCGCGACCCGGTGGCACCGGCAGCAGGTGACCCAGCCGCATGCGGATCCACAGGATGGTGATAGACGCGATGGCCAGGACCGCGGCAAGCTCGGTCGTCGTCACCTCGTGGCCCAGGACGTCGAGCCCGACAGCAGCGGTCAGCAGGTGGGCGAAATGGTCACCGACGATGACGCTCGCGAGCGCCGCCAGGAGCAGCCGCTCCCTCAGGACCGCTGCCGCGCCGAATCCGGTGCCCGCGGCGCCCGAAGGCGCGTTCCAGGCGGCCGGGCAGACCGCCTGGAAGGAGCAGCCCCCAGCTGGCGACGTCCAGGTGCCGGGCGTAGACCGCCAGCAGCGTGGCGGCGACGATGGCGGGCAGCGCCCACGCGCCCGTCCGGCTGCCGCCGACGCCCATCACGACGAACAGTCC
This sequence comes from Vicinamibacterales bacterium, assembly GCA_963844435.1. Taxonomy (GTDB): domain Bacteria; phylum Acidobacteriota; class Vicinamibacteria; order Vicinamibacterales; family Vicinamibacteraceae; genus JBDSLU01. The sequence goes on from CAWJOG010000011.1 coordinate 33,754, forward strand.
GACGCCGAGCTCGGTGAGCGCCGAGCGCCGATGCTCGCGACACCGAGAGGAACTTGGCGAGGGCCGTCGTCAGGAGGACGACCGGCTCATGGCGCATCGCCCGGCGAGTGACTGGAGCGTCCGCCATCGACCTCGATCCGCCACAGAATGCCAGTCTGCGACTGCTCGCCTTGACGGTCTAGGGGAACCGCGGCATGCTCTAGACCGTCTAGGGGAGCATGCACATGCGCCGACTCGCGCTGGCGAGCGCGATCCTTCTCGCCGTTTCGACGGCCGCCACGGCACAGTCCGGGCCGCCGCCCAGTATCCACAACCGCACGCTGTCCACGGTGACCGACGGTGGACGCCAGGTGTTCCGCCTCGACGCCAAGCCCGGCGATGGCGTGGCGTGGTGGCCGGACACCACATTCACGACCGGCACCATCGAGCTCGACATCCGCGGCCGCAACGTGCCGCAGGCGAGCTTCGTCGGCGTCGCCTTCCACGGCGTCGACGCGACGACCTACGAAGCGATCTACTTCCGGCCCTTCAACTTCGCCACCGAGGATCCGGCCCGGCGCCTGCGCGCCGTGCAGTACGTGTCGCATCCGGCGCATCCCTGGCAGGTGCTGCGCGACCAGCAGCCCGGTGTCTTCGAGAAGCCTGTCAGTCCTCCACCCAATCCCGATGGCTGGTTTCACGTCACGATCCGCGTCGATGCCGACACCGTCAAGGTGTTCGTCGATCGCGCCGCCACGGAGGTGCTCGCGGTGCAGCGCCTGACGACTCGCCCGGGCGGGTGGGTCGGCTTGTGGGTGGGGAATACCTCGCCTGGCGATTTCGCCAACGTGACGATCACGCCGGCCGGCAGATAGCAGGGAAGCGAGTCATGGCCAAGGACAAGGGGGATCTGCTGCAGGGCACGCTGGACCTGCTCGTGCTGAAGTCGCTGCAACTCGAGCCGCAGCACGGCTTCGGCATCGCCCAGCGCATCCAGCAGCTGTCGTCGGACGTGCTGCGCATCGAACAAGGGTCGCTCTACCCGGCGCTGTACCGGCTCGAGGAGCGCGGCTGGATCAGCGCCGACTGGGGCACGTCCGACAACAACCGCAAGGCCAAGTTCTACGCGCTGACGCGGACCGGCCGCCGCCGCCTCGAGGCCGAGGAGGCGTCGTGGGCGCGGCTGTCCGGCGCCGTCAACCAGGTGCTGCTCGCGGGAGGGCGGTCGTGAGCGCCTGGCGCGGCTGGCTGACGCGGATGCGACGCGGCGTGCGGCGCGAGCGGTTCGAGGCGGAGATGGCCGACGAGTTGCGGACCCATCTCGAGATGGAGGCCGAGGCCCGCCGTCGCGCGCGGGGCCGCGCCGGACGCGGCGCGACGCGAGGCGGCGATCGCCTTCGGTCACGTCGAGTCGCTGAAGGAGTCGGTCCGCGATCGCCGGACCGGTCTGTGGCTGGCCCAGACAGCGCAGGACGTCCGCTATGCCGTGCGGCTGCTGGCCAAGTGGCCGACGTTCTCGACGGTCGTGATCGGCACCATCGCGCTCGCCGTCTGCGGCACGGCGACGATCTTCAGCGCGTTCGACGCGGCGCTGCTGCGGCCGCTGCCGTATGCGGCGCCCGACCGCCTGGTCGAGATCGTCGAGCTCCTCGACGACGGCTCGCGCAACTCCGTCTCGGCCGGCGCCTTCCTCGACTGGCGCGGCAATGCGACTCGCCTGGACAGTGCCGTGCTCATGGGTGGCGTGACCGCCAACCTGCGCCGCGGCCGCGGCGCAGCCGATCGGCTGGCGGGCGCCAGAGTGTCGCACGAGCTGCTGCGCGTCTTCGGCATGTCGCCGATTCTCGGCCGCGGATTCGGACCGGAGGACGACAAGCCCGGTGGTACGAACGACGTCGTGCTGCTCACCGAGTCGCTCTGGCGATCGCGCTTCGCCGCGGATGCGGCGATCGTCGGCACGTCCATCACGCTGGACGAGCGGCCGCGCACGGTGATCGGCGTCGTGCCCGGCGGCATCTACACCGAGCGCGACGTGCAGTTCTTCGTGCCGGCGGTGCTCGACCCGGCCGATCGCGGCCAGAAGGACGGCCATTGGGCGGTGGTGTTCGGGCGCATGACGCCGGAGACGACCGTGGCCCAGCTCGACGCCGAGCTGAAGGCGGTCAAGCGCCGCCTGAACCCCGCCTATCCCTCGTTCAAGCGCGACTGGGGCGTCCAGGCCTTCGGCCTGCAGGCGCAGATGGCGCGCGAGGCGCGGCCGCTGCTGATCGCGCTGGGCGCCGCGGTGACGCTGGTGCTGCTCATCGCGTGCGCGAACATCGCCAACCTGCTCCTGGCGCGCGCCTGGCTGCGCGAGCGCGAGGTGGCGCTGCGTGCCGCTCTCGGCGCCGGCAGCGCGAGACTGGCCCGTCAGCTGCTGACGGAGAGCGCCGTGCTGGCCCTCATCGGGGGCGCCGCCGGCCTCGGGCTCGCCGCGCTCGCCATCGGCGTGCTCGAAGCCCAGGCCGTCGACTTCCTGCCGCCGGCGATGCTGCCGAAACTCGACCTGCGCGTCGCCGGTTTCGCCGTGCTCGTGTCGCTGCTGACGGGACTGCTGTTCGGCGTGCTGCCGGCATGGCGCGCCCGGCGGCCGAACCTGATCGACGCCATGCGCCGCGACGGACCGACGGCGACGGCCCGTCGTCCGGGCGGGCAGGCGGCGCTGGTCGTGGGCCAGGTCGCGTTGACGGTGGTGCTGCTCGTCGCCGCGGGTCTCTTCGGCCGCAGCCTGATGCGCGCCGTCACCGCCGATCCCGGCTTCGCGCCGGAGCGGGTCCTCGCATTCGACCTCTCGCTGCCGGATGCGACGTATCCCAACCCGGAGAGCCGGCTGGCCTTCTCCAAGGCGGTGCTCGAGCGGCTGCGCGCGGTGCCGGGCGTGCACGCCGCGGGCACGGCGATGGGGATTCCCTTTGCCGGTGGCGGCTACGGCGAGTTCCTGAGTGCGGTGCCGCAGCCGCAGCGCGGCGACCTGATCATCGGCCGCGTCGACTACGTGTCGGACGGGTTCTTCGAGGCGCTCGGGGCGCGGTTGCGGTCCGGCCGCTTCCTGACCGCGGACGACAACCGCCGCGATGCCCGCCGCGTCGCCGTCGTGAACCAGGCCGTGGTCCGACAGTTCTTCCGCAACACCGATCCGGTCGGCCGGACGATCTATTTCAACGGACCGTACGAGATCGTCGGCGTCATCGACGACGTCGTCGATCGCCGGCTGGATCTGGCGCACGCGCCGCGCTTCTACACCGTCCAGGCGCGCAACCCGTTCACATTCTCGATCGTGGTGGGGACGGCCGGCGATCCGGGGCCGCTCGCGCCCGCGGTGCGGCAGGCGGTCCGCGCGGTGGACGCCGGCGTCGCCGCGGTGAACATCCGCACGCTGGAGCACGCGCGAGCGCAGTCGATGACCGATCGCCGGCTCGCCGTCTGGGTCGTCGCGCTGTTCGCGATGGCCGCGTTGACCCTCGCCTCGCTCGGCGTCTACGGCGTCATGGCCGATGCGGTGAGCGTCCGCCGTCGCGAGCTGTGCTTGCGCATCGCGCTCGGCGCCAGCCGCAGCCACGTCATCCGATCGGTCGTCGCCGGCGGGCTCGGCCTCGCCGCCGCGGGCCTCGTCGCCGGCGGACTGGCGGCGGCCGCGGCCAGCCGATGGCTGCAGGAGCTGCTGTTCGAGGTGCGGCCGTCCGACCCGCTGGTCTTCGCCAGCGCCATCGCGACCATCGCACTCGTGGCGATCGTCGCGAGCTGCGGCCCGGCCATCCGGGCGACGCGTCTCGACGCGATCGCCACGTTGCGCGAGTAGCGGCTTCTCGTCAGCGGACGGTGAAGCGTTCGGTGTGCAGGATCTGGCCGTCGCGCGTCCGCAGCTCGACGCGCCACTCGCCCTCGCTGGCCGTGACGGTCGCGCGACTGAAGGTGCGGAAGCCCTGGCGGCGCGCCGGCACGTCCAGCCGAATCGACTGCCGCACCTCGTTGCCGCGATACCAGCGGTGCACCACGCTCGTGTTCTGGTCGGCGACCAGCCGCGTGTAGAACACGAGGCGCCCAGGCCGCACGGTCGCACCCGCGGCATCGCACCGATAGCTCGACGAGAGGGACGTGCAGAGCTGCGCGTCGCCGATCGTCACGCCCCCCGCCGATGCGGAGGCCGGCGCCGGGGCGGCCGGTATCGGGGCGGCAGCCGGGGGCGCGGCGGCTGGGGGCGGCACAGCGGGCGCGTCCGCTGTGGCGGCTGGCGGCGCGTCGGACGCGGCTGCTGTCGTCTCCCCAGGCGTTGCCGCGGGGCCGCGCCCAGCCAGCAACCAGATGACGAGCGCGGCGATGGCGCCGAGTGCGACGAGGACCGGAACCGACACGCGGCGTCGCCGCGCGTCAGGTGCCGAGGGTTCCGGCGCGGTCGTGGCCGCGGGAGCTGCAGGCGCCAGCTTGGGTGTCCGTGCCGCGGCCGGTTTCGCCGGCGCCGCCGCGGTCCGCGCCGAGGCGTCGGCCCTCGGCGGATCGGATCGTGGCTTGACGGGCGCCGGTTCGGCGTAGGTGATCGCCAGCGGCGCGATCGGCACCGTTGGCGGATCGGCGTGCGTCTGCGGCCGGGCGATGGCGGGAGCGTGACCGGATCGGCCCCGAGCAGGTCGGAGGTGTCGTCGGCCAGCGTGAGCGCGGACGGGGGCACGTCTACAGGGCGGCCGTTGGCTGCGCAGAACTCGCGCAGGTTCTGCGCGCTGGTCGTGACCAGCGGATCGTGGGCCGGCCGCGTCCGCGCGGCGATCGCGTGGGCGCGCCGGTACTCGCGCTCGGCCGCGTCGAGTTGACCGCTGCGCTCGTGCGCCACCGCGAGATTGTTCAGCGTGTTGGCGAGATCGAGATGGTCGGGCCCCAGTGCGGCTTCCTGCGCACGGGCGGCCTCACCGAGCAAGCGGGCGGCGGCGGCGAAATCGCCGCGCATGGCCGCTTGCTCGGCGGCGTCGAAGAGTGAAGCGAGGCTGACCGGATCTGGCATGGGACGGCCTTGCTCCAGGCTCGTCGAATCGCCGGTCGCCTTACTCGGCGGCCTTCTTCGCGGACTTGCGACGACGACCCTTGGCCTTGCCGGCCGCAGCACCGCCATTCGCCTTTGCCGCCCGGCGGGCCGCCCAGTAACGCGTCATCCGCTCCGACACTTCCTTGCGCTGCGCGGAGTTCATGGACCGCCGCCGCCGGCTCGCCGACTTCGGCGCCGCGGACGTCCGCCGCTTGCCGCCGCCCCCGCGCGCGAGCTCAGGGAACGTCGCCGTCAAGGCGGCCAGTTCGGCTTGAAGCTCCTTATATCGCTGGGCCGCACCCTGGCGGGCCAACGCCTTCAGCTGCTCTCCACTCAGACTCAATCTTGCCTCCACAGGTTAAGGGGGCCACCTTTGTGGCGCGGTCATCTTACCCGTGCGGGCCGTAAATGTCGCGCTAAAAGCTGGACGAAACTCAGCTGCTATTCGTGGCTTTCTAATTGCCGTCACATATCAGTGGTCATACCGGGTCATTATGACGAGAGCCCGCAGGGACGTCCATCAGGGCGTCCGCTGATAGACCCGGACGTAATCCACAAAGAAGCGATAGGGGAGCGTCGTGTCGTCGACGCCTCGCTGGCCGCCCCAGTTCCCGCCCACCGCGACGTTCAGCAGCAGGTGCTGCGGCGCGTCGAAGGGCCATGTCGCCCGGCCGCCCTTCGGCTCGCGCGCGAACGAGAAATAGGCGCGGCCGTCGACCGACGTCTCGATGCGATCGGCGGTCCACTCGGTGACGTAGACGTGAAAACCGCTCGAGGCGTCCGGGACCGAGGTCCGCGCGGTGCGTTGCGTCCCCTGCACATGGTTGTATTGCCGGGTGTGAATCGAGGCGTGGACGACGCCCTGATCGAAACCGACGTGCTCCATGATGTCTATTTCACCGTCGTCCGGCCACCCTTGGACCGTCGTCGAGCCCAACGTCCAGATCGCCGGCCACGACCCGCGGCCGCTCGGCAGCTGCGCGCGTACTTCGATGCGGCCGTAGGTCCAGTCACCTTTGCCCTTCGTGATCAGGCGCGCCGAGGTGTAGTCGCGGCCCTCCCACGCTTCGCGCCGCGCCTCGATGACCAGATGGCCGCCCTCGACCCGCGCGTTCTCGCGGCGGTTGCCGGTATAGAACTGCAGCTCGTTGTTGCCCCAGCCGTGGCCGCCCACGTCGTAGGTCCAATGCGAGGCGTCGGGCGCGCCATCGCGATCGAACTCGTCGGACCACACCAGCCGGTAGGCTCCGGGCGATGTCGCGCCGGGATTCGGAGCGGTCGGTGACGCGTCCTTGTGGCAGGCGAGGGTCGCGAGCAGGGCAGGCGGCCGGGGCGGCGCGCCGCATCCACATCGACGTAGCGTCATCGTGCACAGGCGAGGGAGGATGAGGCATCATACGCCACCCAAATGGCCAGGACCTCCGCCCGCAAGACATCCGATCCGCACACCGTCGATACCGCCACCGACGTCGACGCCGCCCTCGCCTGGCTGAAGAAGCGCGGCACCAGGGCGAATCGCGAGGGCATGGCCCGCTACGCCATCGTCGCGGACAAGGTCTTCGGCGATTCGGTCATGGACATCCGGCGGCTCGGTAAGACCCTGGGGATGCGCCACGACCTGGCCGAGCCGTTGTGGAAGACCGGGTGGTACGAAGCGCGGATGCTGGTCGCATTCATCGCCGACCCGGCCCGCGTGACGCCCGCGCAGATGGATCGCTGGGCGCGCGACTTCGACAACTGGGCCATCTGCGACCACCTCACGTTCCACCTGTTCGACCGCTCGCCGCACGCGTGGCGCAAGGTGGATCAGTGGGCGGCGAAGGACGCCGAGTTCGTCAAGCGCGCCTCGTTCGCGCTCTTCGCGGCCCTGGCGCTGCACGACAAGGACGCCAGCGACCGCGAGTTCCTGGACCGCCTGCCGCTCATCGAGGCGGCGGCGACCGATCCGCGCAACTTCGTCAAGAAGGGCGTCAGTTGGGCGCTGCGGAGCATCGGCAGTCGGAATGTCGTGCTGCACACTGCCGCGCTCGCGCTCGCCGGACGGCTGGCGACCTCGAAGGACGCGGCGGCGCGGTGGGTCGGGAAGGACGGGCTGCGCGACCTGTCGCGTCCGCTGATCGCGGCCCGCGTCCGGAAGAAATCCGCGGCGGCTGCGACGAGGGCCGCGCGCCAGGCCCGCCGGTGACGGCGATCAGCGGCCGCCGGTGACGTCGATGAACGAACCGGTGGTGAAGGCCGAGTCGTCGGACAGCAGCCACAGCACCGCCTGCGCGACTTCCTCGGGCTCCCCGCCGCGCCGCATCGGCACGAACGCCTTCACGCGATCGACCCGGTCCGGCTCGCCGCCGCTGGCGTGCATCTCGGTGTAGATGTAGCCGGCGCGCACGGCGTTGACGCGGATGCCTTCCTGCGCCACTTCCTGGGCGAGGCCGACGGTGAAGGTGTCGATGGCGCCCTTCGACGCCGCGTAATCGACGTACTCGCCTGGCGCGCCGAGCCGGGCCGCTCCCGACGAGAGATTCACGATGGCGCCGCCGCGTCCGCCGTGCCGCGTCGACATGCGGCGCACCGCTTCGCGCGCGCAGAGGAACGATCCGACGACGTTGGTGGCGAGGATCCGCGTGATGCGCGCCGCATCCATCGTCTCGACGCGCATCTGCGTCTCGAGGATGCCGGCGTTGTTGACCAGCGCCGTCACCGGGCCGAGTGCCCGGTCGCAGGCCTCGAACAGCCGGACGACGTCGGCCTCGACGGCGACGTCACCCTGAACTGCGACGGCGCGGCCACCCGCCGCGACGATGGCGGCGACGACGGCATCGGCCGCGTCCTGGCGCGATCGGTAATTGACGCAGACGGCATGGCCGCGCAGCGCGGCGAGCCGGGCGATGGCGGCGCCGATGCCGCGGCTGCCGCCCGTCACGAGGAGGATGCGATCGGAAGAGCCCGCGGCCATCGCGGCGAGCTTATCCCGATCGAGGCTCGCCCTACTCGAGGCTGAAGTCCACGCTCACCGTCATCACGACCTCGATCGGCACGCCGTTCAGCAGGGTCGGCTCGAACCGCCACTGCTGCACCGCATCGACGGCCGCCTGGGCGAGGTCGGGATGGGCCTCGCCGGTGGCGGCCCGTGCCCGGACGACGCGGCCGTCGATGCCGACGACCGCTTCGACCGAGACCTTGCCCTCGAGACCGGCTTCGACCATGCGCCTGGGATAGACCGGCTGCTTGGTGACGAGCTTGCGCGGTGCGCGGATGTTGCCGCCGACGCGGACAGGCGTCGGGCTCCCACCGGTGTCCGCGAGCGGCGTCACCGACGCTGGCCGGCGTTCCCGAACCGAAATGGTTTCTCGCAGGTCGCCGACCTGCAGCGTGACTGACCGGTTCCAGTCGCTGTCGTTGCGCAGTTCCAGCGGCTGGCGCAGGGCGCGGAACCCGGGGAGTTCCGCCTGGATGACGTGCGTTCCACGCTCGACGCCGTCGAACCGGAACCGGCCGGCGGCGTCGGTCGTGGTGTCGATCTTCGACGGGCCCGGGTCGAGCGTGACGGCGACGCCAGGCAGCACGGCGCCGGTCGTGTCGTAGACGACGCCTTCGAGCAGTTGGCGCGACGTCTGTCCGGCGCGCAGGATGGCCACGGGCAGGACGAGCAGGGCCATGACCGCGGCCACGCCGATGACGGCGGGACGCGTCGGCAGACGACGATCGAGTCGGGGGTTCAGCATCGCGACGATCCTCCGTTCCAGCGTGGACACACGAGCCATCCGCATCACGGCCACTGCCGGCGCCCTGCCGGGAGCGACGATGCGGGCAATCTGCACGAGATGATCGGCGTAGGCGGTGGCGCCGACGCCGGCCTGGAGCACGGCGTCATCGCAGGCCAGCTCGCTGTCGTCGCGCAGCGCGCGACAGGCGAGCCAGGCCAGCGGGTTCCACCAGAGCAGCGCGCGCAGCGTCTCGGCGACCGACTGGAGAAGCCAGTCGTGGCGCACGACGTGCGCCACCTCGTGCGCCAGCACCGTCCGCATGCGCTCGTCGCTCCAGCCCAGCCCGCACGCGGGGATCACCACGCGCGGCCGCCGCCACCCCCATGTCGCAAGCAGCAGGGCCTGCGGCGCGACGAGCAGGCGAACGGGCCGGCGGAGCGCCGCGTCACGACAGACGGCATCGAGCGCCTGGCGCCAGCGCACATCCTCCACCACCACCGCCTTCGCGACCAGGCCGCGGAGGCGCACGACGGCGACGAGCAGCCAGCCGAGCGACATGGCGGCCCCCGCGCTCCAGAGGGCGAGAGCCAGGGTCGTCCAGCTCATGCCGGCGGTGACCGGCGTATCGGGTTGCGCGACGCCGGTCGCCACAGCCGTCACCGCCGTTTGTGTCGCGACCGTCGCAGCAGCACCACGATCTGGCGCGACGATCGGCGCCTGGCGCGCGCCAACGAGGCCAGTCGGGACAGCCACGCCGGGCGTGACGGCACCGATCAGCCCGACCACGGGAGCGGCGACGATGGCCGCGGCCAGCACGGCGTGCCGCAGCGCCGGGGAGCGGCGCCGCAGGCCGGCCCGCAGGGCGAGCCCGATCAGCAGGACGATCGACGCCCGCAGGGCGGCGTCGGCGAGCGGGTTCATCGGTCCTCCTCCCGGGCGCGGCGGACCAGCGCTTCAATCCGCTCGAGCTCGTCGGCCGACACGCGGCTGCCGTCGCCGCCGAGCAGCGCCGCGACGACCTGGGCGCTCGATCCCTCGAAGAACGTGTCGACCAGGTGCTTCAGCGCCGAGCGCCGCGCCGTCCGCCGCGCCATCGTCGGCGCGTAGACGAAGCGCACGCCGTCGACCTCGTGGCTGACGTGGCCCTTGCCTTCGAGCACGCGGAGCTGCGTCCGCACCGTCGAGTAGCTGGGCGAGCCGGGCAGCGCCGCCATGATCTCGCCGGCGGTGGCGCGGCCGCGCCGGTAGAGCGCGTCCATGATCTGGCGCTCGCGCTTGGTCAGGGTGCTGTGGGGGTGGGTCGGCATGTTAGTAAAATAACAGGTGCGACGAAAATAGCACCTGCGGCGGCCGGCGTCAAGCGGCCCGCGAAAGCGTGCCGTCGAGGCCCTCAGGCGCAGCTCAGCTTGCCAGTTCGCCGAGGCTAGACGCGGTCGCCATCGGGCGGGAGGCTGGAGCAGGCATGTTCCCCTTGCTTACCGAGCGGAAGGTCGGTTACGCTCAGCTCGGTAACCGAGCGAGACCACATGAGCCGACCTCCCGACCTCGTCCAGGGCACGCTGGACCTCCTGATCCTGAAGATCCTGGCCCTCGAGCCGATGAACGGCCACGCCATCGGGCAGCGGCTGCAGCAGGTGTCGGGCGAGGTCCTCAAGGTGAGCGACGGATCGCTCTACCCGGCCCTCCACAAGCTGGAACAGGAAGGCTGGCTGGTCGCCACGTGGAAGGTGACGGAGAAGAAGCGGCGCGCCAAGTACTACGCGCTCAGCCGCGCCGGCCGCACCCGTCTCGCCAGGGAGACCGAGAGTTGGACGCGGCTCTCCGCCGCCATCACGCAGGTCGTGCAGCTGACGCGGGCCTAGCGGGCCGCGTAGCCGGGCGCCGCCGACCGGAAGGACGTCCCATGCTCGACCGCGCCGTCCACGTACTTCGCCTCCGCTGGCGCTCCCTGACGCGGCGTCGCGAGGTCGAGACGCAGCTCGCCGACGAGATCGCCTACCACCTCGCCGAGGAGGCCGACCGCCGCGAGGCCCGCGGCGACGTCCCCGCCGCGGCCGCCGAAGCCGCGATTCGCGCCTTCGGCGGGGTCGATCAGACCAAGGAGGCGTGCCGGGACGCGCGCGGCACGGTGCTCGTCGAAAGCATCGTCAAGGATCTGCGCTACGGCGCGCGGTCGCTGCTGCGCCAGCCGGCCTATGCCGTGCCCGCCGTTCTCACGATCGCGCTCGGCATCGGCGCCACCACGGCAGTCTTCGCGCTCGTTGACGGCATCCTCGTGACGCGGCTGCCGTACCCGGCGCCGGAACGTCTGGTCACCGCCAACGCCGTGTATCCCGGCGGCGGGCTGGCCGCGGCGCGTCGCACGCTGTCCACGATGGACGTCGCCGCGTACGCCGACGGTCACATGTTCACCGTCACCGGCGACGGCCCGGCGGTGCGCGTCACCGGCGCGCGCGTGTCCGCCGAGCTGTTCGGCGTCCTCGGCGTCACGCCGGCCCGCGGCCGCATCTTCCGCGCCGGCGAGGATCAGGCGGCCCGCGACGCTGTCGTGCTCCTGAGCGACGCGCTCTGGCGCACGCGCTTCGGGGCCGACCCCGGCGTCGTCGGCCGGTCGATCGTCGTCGACGGCCGCTCGCGCGAGATCGTCGGCGTGCTGCCGGCCAGCGTCGATCTCCCGTCGCGGCGGACGCAGATCTGGGTGCCGCTGGCGCTCGATCCGCGGGACACCGCGCGCTACTGGGCCGGCGACTTCATGCCGCTCGTCGCGCGCCTCCGGCCCGGCGTCACCGCGGCGAAGGCCCAGGCCGAACTGCGGCTGTTCCAGCGCGACGTGCGCCAGCAGTTCCCGTGGACCATGCCCGACGAGTGGAACCGCGATCTCGTCGTCGTGCCGCTGCAGACCGCGCTCGTCGGCGGTGTCGCCTCGCGGCTCGGGATCCTGTCGGCGGCGGCGCTGGTGGTGCTGGTGATCGCCTGCGCCAACGTCGCCAACCTGAGCCTGTCGCGGGCGGCGACCCGCGAACGCGAGATCGGCATCCGGACCGCGATCGGGGGCGCGCCCCGCCGCGTCGCCCGGCAGCTCCTGACGGAGCATCTCCTGCTCGCCGGCATCGGCGCGGCCGTCGGGTTCCTGCTCGCCTGGCCGCTCCTGACCGTGCTCACGCGCGTCCTGCCGCCGGAGACGCCGCGGCTCGGCGCGGTGGCGCTCGAGTGGCGCGCGCTGGGCTTCAGCACCCTGCTCGCGATCGTCACCGGGGCGGCCTTCGGCCTGGCGCCCGTCGCGCACACGCTGCGCCTGCAACTGCGGGCCGTGCTGGACGCCGGCGGCCGGTCTGGCGGCGGGGCCGCGACGGGCCGCATCCGGCGGCTGCTGGCCGCCGGCCAGATCGCCGGGGCCGCGCTGCTCGTGATCGCCGCGGGCCTCCTCGTCCGCAGCCTGTGGACGCTGTCGAGCGTGGATCCGGGCTTCCGCACCAGCGGCCTCGTCACCGCCCGGCTGGCGACCGACGATGCGCACTGCGGCGAGCCGGCGCGCTGCCTGGCGTTCCAGCGCACGCTCGAAGACCGACTGCGGGCCGTGCCTGGTGTCCGCGGCGTCGCGCTCGTCAACGTGCTGCCGCTCGCCGGCGGCGTCGCCAAGCGATCGCTCGAGATCGAGGGGTACACGGTGCCGGCAGGGAAGTCCGCGCCGCTGGTCCGGCTCACCATCGCGACGCCGGACTACGGCCGCGTGATGGGCCTGCGGATGACCGGCGGCCGGCCGTTCGCCGACCGCGACCGCGCCGGCGAACCGGTCGTCCAGGTGTCGGCCGCCACCGCGCGCCGGTTCTGGCCGGGACGGGAGGCGGTGGGGCAGCACGTCCGCTTCGTCGGCGAATCACGCTGGCGCTCCGTCGTCGGCGTTGTCGCCGACGTCCGCGCCCACTCGCTGACCCGCGACGAGCCCGACTGGATCGACGGCACCCTCTACGCGCCGCACGCCGCCGACGTGACGCTCGAGGACGGGCGGCTGCCGGCGGAGATGATTGCCGTCCTGGAGACGCGGCTGGCGCCGACGGTCATCGCGGACCACCTGCAGCGCCTGGCCCAGCAGACGGGCGGCGTCGTCGTCGACGACGTGCGCAGCCTGGACGCGGTGCTGGCCGACGCCACCGCCGTTCCGGCCGCGACGACCTCGGTGCTGGTGGCGACCGCGGTCCTCGCCTTGACGCTGGGCAGCCTCGGCGTCTACGCGGTGCTGTCCTTCCTGGTGTCCCGGCGGACGCAGGAGTTCGGGATCCGGGTCGCGCTCGGCGCGCTGCCGCGCGACCTGCGCTGGCTGGTCGTCCGCGAAGGCGCCGCGCTGTGCGCCGCCGGCCTCGCCGCCGGTCTCGCTGGCGCGCTGGTGGCGATGCGAGGCCTGGCGGCCGAACTGCACGGCGTGAGCCCTGCCGATCCGCTCACCTACGTCACCGTCATCGTCACGTTCGCGATCGTGACGCTGGGGGCCTGCCTCGTCCCGACGCAGCGCGCGGCGCGCGTCGATCCGCTCATCGTCCTGCGCGACGCCTGAGCTCGCGGTGCCGTCCGGCGCCGCCTCGGCCGCGCGATCACGCTGCGTGGCTTGCGCGGCATACAATCCCGAGCCGTGGACACCGGCCTGGCGGGCGACGTGGTGGTGGTGCTGGGGGCCGCCGGCGGGATCGGCGCCGCGATCGCCCACGCCTTCGCGGCGGAAGGCTGCGGGCTGGCGCTGCTCGACCGCAGCGCGACGGTCATCGAACTCGCCGCCGAGCTGCGCGACCGGCAGGGCGTCCGCGCGTGGGCCCAGGTCATCGATGCGACGGACTACGCGGCGGTGCAGGACGCGGCGGCCGCGGTCGGCCGCGAGCTGGGCCGGCCGCAGCATGTGGTCGTGTCGATCGGGGTCGGCTCCGGCAAGCTCGGCCTGCCGTTCTGGGCGATGGATCCGTCCGACTGGCCCGAGGTGGTGCGCGTCAACCTCATGTCCTGCGTGCACGCGGCGCACGCGTTCGTGCCGGCCCTGCTGGAGCAGCGGCGCGGCTCCTTCTGTTTTCTCTCGTCGGTCGCCGGCCAGATTGGGTCGCCCACCGATCCCCCCTATAGCGCCGCCAAGGCGGCCGTGCTGAACTTCACGCAATGCGCGGCGCGCGATCTGGCCGAGTACGGCATCCGCGCGAACGCCCTGTGTCCGGGGATGGTGGCGACCGAGCTGAACCGGAGCGTGTGGCAGGCGTGGCGGGCGCGGACGCCCGGCGCCGACCACGTCGATCACGAGACCTGGGCCGCCGAGAAGATGCGCCGGGTCACGCCGCTGGCGCGCTGGCAGACCCCAGCGGATGTCGCGGCGGCCGTCGTATTCCTGGCATCACGGCTGGCCGACAACGTGACCGGCCAGACGTTCAACGTCGATGGGGGACAGGTCATGCACGCGTGACCTGGTGCCCGCTGAAGGGGGAGCTGTTCATGATCGATGTGAAGCAGGTGGTCCGTGGTCTCGTCGCTGTCGCGCTCTCGCTCGTCGCCGCCAACGCCTGTGCCCAGGCGTCGCCCGCCGAGACCCCGCCGGTCCCGGCCGCGCCGGTCCTTGCCGCGCCGGTCCAGGCCGCGCCGGCCCAAGCCGCGCCGGCCCAGGCGGCGCCAGACACCCAGAAGCCGTTCGAGCCGACCGTCAGTCAGGCCGGCAAGGACGTCGTGTGGGTGCCGACGCCGCAGCCGACGGTCGACAACATGCTCGCGTTGAGCAAGCTGACGCCGCAGGACTACCTGATCGATCTCGGGTCGGGAGACGGCATCACCGTGATCAGCGCCGCGAAGAAGGGCGCGCGGGCGCACGGCGTCGAGTTCAACCCGGACATGGTCGCCCTGTCCGAGCGGAAGGCGAAAGAGGCGGGCGTGTCGGACAAGGCGACGTTCACCCAAGGCGATCTGTACGAGGCCGATCTGTCGAAAGCGACGGTGATCACGCTGTTCCTGCTGCCGAACATCAACCTCAAGCTGCGGCCATCCCTGCTCGATCTGAAGCCGGGGACGCGGATCGTGTCGAACACGTTCGACATGGGCGACTGGCACTCCGACGCCGAGGCGACGTCGGAGGCCTGCACGTCGTGGTGCAAGGCGATGTTGTGGGTGGTGCCGGCAAAGGTCGCCGGCTCGTGGCGGCTGGGCGACCGGATGCTCACCCTCACCCAGCAGTACCAGATGGTGTCCGGCTCGCTGGGCACGACAGTCATCGCGGACGGGAAGCTGAATGGGGAGACCATCACCTTCACGGCCGGCGGCCGGACCTACACGGGGCGTGTGAACGGCGACCGCATGACGGGCTCGGGCTGGTCCGCGATCAAGGCGCCCGGACCTGTATCCGCGCGCCCATGATCCGGGTCGGCGTCGACACGGGGGGCACGTTCACCGACCTGGTGCGCTTCGGTCCCGAAGGCATCTCGGTGCACAAGGTCCGGTCGACGCCCGACGATCCATCGCGCGCCATCGTCGAGGGCATCACCGACGTTGCCGGCGCCGCAGCCGGTACCGGTCTCGACGTCGTGCACGGATCGACGGTCGCGACCAACGCCGTGCTGGAGCGCCGCGGGGCTCGCGTGGCGCTCGTCGCGACCGCCGGTTTCGAGGACGTCGTCCGCATCGGCCGGCAGACGCGGCGCGCGCTCTACGACCTGATGCAGGAGGATCGACGCCCGCTGGTCGATCCCGCGCTCACGATCGGCGTCCGCGAGCGGCTCGCCGCGGACGGGCGGCCGCTGATCCCCCTCGATGACGACGAGGTCGCGCGCGTCGTCGCGCACGTCCGCGCGTCCGGCGCGACCGCCGCCGCGGTCTGCCTGCTCCACGCCTACCGGAACCCGGCCCACGAGGAGCGGCTCGCGGCGGCCCTGGACGCGGCCGGGCTCGCCGTCTCGGCGTCCTCGCGCGTGCTGCGCGAGTATCGCGAGTACGAGCGCTGGAGCACGACGATCGTCAACGCCTACGTGACGCCGATCATGGGCGCCTACCTCGGCGCGCTCGAGACCCGCCTCGCCGGCGATCGCTTCACCGTCATGCAGTCGAACGGCGGCCGGCTCTCCGCGACCGCCGCGAAGGCCGCCGCCGTGCGCACGATCCTCTCGGGGCCGGCCGCCGGGGCAGTGGGCGCCCGTGCCGTCGCCGAGGCGGCCGGGCATCCGCGCGTCATCGGCTTCGACATGGGCGGGACGTCGACGGACGTCTGCCTGATCGACGGCGCGATTCCGACCACGTCAGACACGATGGTCGGCGACTTTCCGGTGCGGCTGCCGGTGATCGACATCCACTCGGTCGGGGCCGGCGGCGGATCGATCGTCTACGTCGACAGCGGCGGCGCGCTTCGCGTCGGCCCGCGCAGCGCCGGCGCCGTGCCCGGGCCGGCCTGCTACGGTCACGGCACCGAGCTCACGGTCACCGACGCCAACCTGCTGCTCGGGCGTCTCGATCCCGGACAGTTCCTGGGCGGCCGCATGACGCTGGATGTCGAGCGCGCCCGTCGCGTCGCCGCCGACCTGGCGCGACGCGTCGGCCTCGACGAGGCGGCGCTGGCCGAGGGCGTCGTCCGCATCGCCAACGCCAACATGGAGCGCGCCATTCGCGTCGTGTCGGTGCAGCGCGGCGTCGATCCGCGCGAGTTCGCGCTGCTCGCCTTCGGCGGCGCCGGCGGCATGCACGCCTGCGCCATCGCCCAGACGCTCGACATCGGCACCGTGATCGTGCCGCGCCACGCCGGCGTGCTCTCGGCGCTGGGCATGCTGCTCGCCGACGCCATCAAGGACCATGCGCTGACGATCCTGCGGGCCGGCGACGCCATCGACGCCGCCGAGCTCGACACGCTGTTCGCGCCGCTGGTCGAGGAGGCCGGGCGCGACCTGGCGCGCGAAGGGTTCCCGCCCGATCGGATCCATATCGAGCGCCGGCTGGACGTGCGCTACGCCGGCCAGTCCTACGAGCTCGCCGTGCCGATGGCGCCGGGCTTCCGCGAGGAGTTCGATCGCCGGCACGCGCGAACCTACGGCTACGCCGATCCGCGCCGGGCGATCGAGGTGGTGACGCTGCGCGTCGTCGCCATCGGGCGCACCGACAAGCCGGCAATGCCGCGCGCCGAGGCGAGGCCGTCGATCGCGGAGCCGTACCGGGTGGGCGACGCGCGCTTCGACCGCGCGCTCGTGGCCACGAAGTTCTTCCGGTGGCGCGACCTGGCGCCAGGCGCGACCGCCGACGGGCCCGCGGTGATCGCCGGCGGCGAAGCCACGGCCGTCGTTCCGCCGGGGTTCCGGTTCCGCCTCGACGAGTTTGCCAACGTCGTCGCCACCCTACCGCCGGCGCACTGACGACCGCATGCGCATCGATCCCATCGCCTTCGAGGTCTTCGAGAACCTGTTCGTCTCCGTGGCCGAGGAGATGGGCGTCACGCTGTGCCGCACGAGCTTCTCGCCCAACATCAAGGAGCGGCTCGACTACTCGTGCGCGATCTACGACGCGTCGGGGGCCACGATTGCCCAGGGCGACCACATGCCCGTCCATCTCGGGGCGATGCCGCTGTCCGTGCGCGCGGCCATCGACCACGCGCCGATGCAGGACGGCGACGTCGTCGTGCTGAACGACCCGTTCCGTGGCGGGACGCACCTGCCCGACATCACGATGGTGTCGCCGGTCTTCCTCAACCGCGGACGCCGGCCGGCGTTCTACGTGGCCAATCGCGCCCATCACTCCGACGTCGGCGGCATGTCTCCGGGGTCGATGCCGCTGGCGCGCGAGATCTTCCAGGAAGGCCTGATCATCCCGCCGGTGAAGCTGGTGCGGCGCGGCGCGATCGTCGACGACGTGCTGGCGATGATCCTCGCCAACGTGCGGACGCCGGACGAGCGCGAGGGCGATCTCACGGCGCAGATCGCCGCCAACCGTGTCGCCGGGCGGCGCCTGCACGAGATCGTCGTGGCGCACGGCGCACGGCGGGTGGCCGCGTATGCCGCCGCCGTGCAGGACCACACCGAGCGGGTGCTGCGCGCGACGATCGCGGAGATCCCGGACGGCGAGTACGCCTTCGAGGATCGCCTCGACGACGACGGCTTCGGGCCGGATCCGATCGCGATCCGGGTCCGCGTGCGCATCGCCGGCGACGGCGCGATCGTCGACTTCACCGGCTCCGATCCGCAGACGACCGGCGGCGTGAACGCGAACTTCGCGATCACGCTCTCCGCCACGCTGTATGCGTTTCGCTGCCTGGTCCGCGAGGACGTGCTCTACAACGCCGGCATCGGCCGGGTCGTCGAGGTGATCGCGCCGGCCGGCACGATCGTCAACGCCGTCCGCCCGTCGGCGGTGGCCGGCGGCAACGTCGAGGCGTCGCAGCGCATCACCGACGTCGTGTTCGGCGCGCTGGCGCAGGCGCTCCCGGCCCGGCTGCCGGCCGCCAGCCAGGGCACGATGAACAACGTCACGCTCGGCGGACGCCATCCCGCGACGGGACGGCCCTTCGCGTACTACGAGACGATCGGCGGCGGGATGGGCGCACGGCCCGGCCTCGACGGAATCAGCGGCGTGCACACGCACATGAGCAACACCCGGAACACGCCGATCGAAGCCATCGAGCACTACCTGCCGGTGCGGGTGCGCCAGTACGCGATCCGCGCGGGCAGCGGCGGGGCGGGGACGTGGCGCGGCGGCGACGGCATCGTCCGCGAGTACGAGGCGCTCACCGAGACCGAGGTGACGGTGCTGTCCGATCGCCGCATCGGCGCGCCCTACGGGGCCGACGGCGGGGCACCGGGGCAGCCGGGCCGCAACACGCTGATCCGCGACGGCGTCGAGACGACGCTGCCCGGCAAGGTCCGGCTCACGCTGGCGCCAGGGGATCGGCTGCGCATCGAATCGCCGGGCGGTGGCGGCTACGGGAGGCCCCCTCTGGCCGGAAGGGCGGAGTGAGCGCGGACTCGCGACCCGCGTCCGCCGGCCTCTTCGGCTGGTGGCGCGACGGCACTCCCGAAGGACGGCGCGCGCTCATCGCCGCCGGGCTCGGCTGGATGCTCGATGCGTTCGACGTGATGCTGTGGGCGCTGGTCCTCACCGACCTGATGCGCCACTTCGCGCTGTCGCCCCCGGCCGCGGGGCTGCTCGGCTCGATCGCCCTGCTCGCCTCCGCCGCCGGCGGCATCGGCTTCGGCGTCATCGCCGATCGCTTCGGGCGGACGCGGGCGCTGATCGGGAGCATCCTCGTCTACTCGGTGTTCACGTTCCTCTGCGGCCTGTCCCAGACCGTGTGGCAGCTGGCGCTCTGCCGCATCGGCCTGGGCCTCGGCATGGGCGGCGAGTGGGCGAGCGGCGCGGCGCTGGTCGCCGAAACGTGGAGTGCGCGCGATCGCGGCAAGGCGCTCGGCCTGATGCAGAGCGCCTGGGCGATCGGCTACGGCGCCGCGGCCGCCGTCACCGGCGTCATCCTGCCGCGCTGGGGCTGGCGGTGGGTGTTCTTCGTCGGCGTGCTGCCCGCGCTGCTGACGCTGTGGATCCGCCGCGGCGTCGCAGAACCTGCGATCTGGCGCGACCGGCGCCCCGGGCGCCGCCCCGGGCTCGGCCTTGGCGAGGTCTTTTCCAGCGGGCGTCTGCGGCTCACGATCATCGTCACGCTGATGAACGCCTGCACGCTGTTCGCGTGGTGGGGCTTCAACCTCTGGTTGCCCGGCTACCTGTCGTTGCCGACCGCCAAAGGCGGCGTCGGCTTGAGCCCGGCGACGATGTCCGGCTTCGTCGTGGCCATGCAGGTGGGGATGTGGCTCGGCTACGTCACGTTCGGCTACGTCAGCGACCGGATCGGCCGGCGTCGCGCCTACGTGAGCTATCTGCTTGCTGCCGCGGTGTTGATCCTGGTCTACGTGTCGGTGCGGTCGCCGCTGGTGTTGCTGCTGCTCGGGCCGTTCGTCGCCTTCTTCGCCACCGGCTACTTCTCCGGCTTCGGCGCGGTGACGGCCGAGATCTATCCGACCGCGATCCGCGCCACGGCGCAGGGGCTCACCTACAACACCGGCCGCATCGCCAGCGCCGCCGCCCCGTTCGCGGTCGGCACGCTGGCGCAGACGCACGGCTTCGGCGTCGCGCTGTCGATCTGCTCGGCCGCCTTCCTGCTCGCGGCTCTCTTCTGGATCTGGATCCCGGAGACGCGCGGCAACCAGCTGCTCTGATTCCCGCGCCTCGAGTCGTGTATCGTCAGAGGCTCGGGGAGACCCGTTTGCACGCCGGCCACCGTCGTGATGGAGGAGACGTCGATGCTTGCCACGCTTCGCCCATGCCTGATCGCAGGCCTGTTCGCGCTCGTCACGACGATCGCTCCGATGGCGGCTGTCGCCGCGGCTGATCTCGCCGGCGTGTGGAAGGGCACGATGGAGACGCAGATCGGCCCGACGGAGACGACGATCACCATCGAGCCCGGCGCGGCGCTGGCCGGGAAGGTGCAGGTCGCGACCTACGAAGGCCGCATCGAGAAGGGCAAGGTCGAGGGCGAGAAGATCAGCTTCGAGGTGTCGATCGAGCCCGGCACCATCGCCTACGCCGGCACCGTCAAGGGTGACGAGATGACGCTCGAGGTGACCGGCACGCGGGGCGACAAGATGTCGCTCGTTGCCAAACGGCAGAAGTAGCAGGCATGGATCTGTCGCGGTTCCCCCGGCGGCGCTACACCGCCACGCCGACGCCGCTCGAGCCGCTGCCGCGCTTCACGGCGTGGCTGGCATCGCAGTGTCCCGAGGGCCGCCGGCCGGAGATCTGGATCAAGCGCGACGATCAGCTCGGCCTGTTTCCGGGCGGCAACAAGACGCGCAAGCTCGAGTTCCTCGTGGCGGATGCCCTGCAGCAGGGCGCCGACACGCTGGTCACGTGCGGGGCGCCGCAGAGCAATCATTGCCGGATCACGCTGTCCGCCGCGGTGAAGGAAGGGCTGCGGTGCCGCTTCGTGATCGAGGAGCGGGTGCCAGGCTCGTTTCGCGAGGACGCCAGCGGGAACCACTTCCTGTTCCGCCTGCTGGGCGTCGAGTCGCTGCGCGTCGTCCCCGGCGGGAGCGACATGGCGGCTGCGCTGCAGGAGGAAGCCGACACGCTCGCACGCGAGGGGCGCCGGGCCTACGTGATCCCGGGCGGCGGCTCGAACGCGGTCGGCGGGCTCGGCTACGTCGCCTGCGTCCAGGAGCTGTTGCAGCAGTGGTCCGACGCAGGGGCTGTCGATCGACCACGTGATCGTCGGGTCGGGCAGCTCGGGGACGCACGGCGGGATGCTGGCTGGGTTCCTCGGGCACCGCGTCCGCGCGCGCCTGATCGGGATCGACGTGAGCCGCGACCCCGATCAGCAGGTGCCGCTGGTGCGGACTGAGGCCCAGGCCGTGCTGGACCTGCTCGGTGTCGCGATTGACGTGCCCGACGATGCCGTGCACTGCGTCGGCGGCTACTGGCAGCCGAAGTATTCCGTCTCCAACGCCCGCATGGTCGAGGCCGTCCAGGTCCTGGCCCGCACGGAAGGCGTGCTCGTCGACCCCGTCTACACCGGGAAGGTGATGGCCGGGCTGATCGGACTGGCCCGCGCCGGGACGTTCCGCGACGGCGAGCGCGTGCTGTTCATGCACACCGGCGGCCTGCCGGCGCTGCACGCTTACGAGCGCGAGGTGCTCGGCCTGGCGACCGTCGCACCCTGACGCCAGCGGATCGTCAGCGCCAGCCGCCGTAGCGCGGCCCCTGTGCTGCCCGAGGCGGAACGCAGCGCCCGGCGTTCCACACCTCGCCGCACTTCTTGCACCGCATGTAGGTGACCTCCGGCGCCGTGTTGGCGTTGAACACGGGATCGACCGCGCCACAGGAAGGACAAGCGTGCGAAGGCGGAGTGGTGGGGTGATTACTCAACGGTTCCAGTCGTCTGATGAAGGTGACCGACGGTGATAGCCGAGCGAAGCGAAGGCGGTGTCCGCGAAGCGCTTAAACCCAGCCGAGCGAAGCGACGGCGGTAAGCAGCGATGGCCCGCCGAGCGAGCGATGGCGCCCCGCGAAGCGCATGGGCGCTCGCAAGGCAGAGGCGGCGGGAGTTGACTCGAACGGCGAGGTCCGAAGGACCGGAGCCGTCGAGCTAACTACGCCGGCGACACCAATCCGCCCGCCGAGGCGGGCGATTGGTGGAGGCGGCGGGAGTTGAACCCGCGTCCGAAAGTACTGCTCCGCAGACCTCTACGTGCGTGTCCCTTCTTGGCGATCTCGCTCGACGCGTTGGAGAAGGGCTGAGAACCCGCGTCAGGCCAGCGACGGTTTGATTTCGGTTCCAGCTCCTCCGTCGCACAGGAGCCAGTCCCTATCCTGCTGATGACGCCAGACCCGGCTCCACAGGCGAGAACCGGAAGGCGCTCACGGTCTAAGCCGCGAGAGCGAGCTGCGTGTCCGCAGTTAGGTTGTTTTCCACCGGATTTACGAGTCGGAGGCGCTCGGCACGCGTCCTGCGAACCCTTACCTCCGTCGAAGCCGGAACGCCCCCACGTGAGTCGGTCGCTACGCAGAGACAGTTTACCACCCGTCGGCCCCCCGCGCCGCGCCGTGCAACGGCGGGCAGCAGGACATTGACGGTTTGTGTCAGACGTTCCGATAGTTACTTAGCATGGCTCTTGACGACCAGGTCCGAAAGAACGCCGATGCTCTGGCGAAAGAGCTCGGCCTCGACATCCAACAGGCGTTCGGCCGCTTCCTGGACGACATGCTCGTGCAGGTGACCAAGGACCAGCACGCGCTGCAAGCGCAGGCGGATCGAAGCCGTTGCGGAGGCGGCCGCGCGAGGCGCAGGCAGCGGCGCGGAAGCGGCCCAGGACGGCCGTCCAGGCGGCAGTCGCCCAGACGCGCGAGAACGTCGCCCGCGAGGCGGCAGGGCTGGTGGCCCGGGCGCGCGAGGAAGCGGCGCAAGCCCAGGCGGCGCTCCAGGCCGACCGCGAGGCGCGCCGGGGCCTCGACGAAGAGGCGGCGGCCCTGCGCGCGGCGGCCGAGCAGGGGTCGCTGGCGGCAATGGAACGGCTGCTCGACGCGTTCCGGCGGCTCGATCAGGCGACGACGCTCACCGCGCTCATCGATACCCTGGCGGAAGCGGCGGCCAGCGAGACGACCCGGTCGGCCGTGTTCGTCGTCCGCGCGCGCGAAGTGCGCGGCTGGCGCGTGGCCGGTCTCAGCGACGCACCCGCCGACGTCCGGCTGGTCAGCGTCTCGCTGGACGCCGCCGGCGCGATCGGCGTCTGCGTGCGCTCGAAGGCCCGCGTCGAGATCTCGCCCGCGACGTTTGCCGCCGGAGAACTCGCGTTCCTCGCGGCCGAGGACGCGGCGTCGGGGCTCGCCATGCCGGTGACGCTCGGCGGCGAGACCGCCGCGGTCATCTACGGTGACGACGGCGGGGCCGGTGGACCGGCCGGCTGGCGCGAGACGATCGAGATCCTGGCGCGGCACGCGTCGCGCTGCCTCGAAGCGCAGACGGCCATTCGCGCCGCCAAGCTCGCTCCCGGATCGCAGAAGGAACCGGTCGGCGCCGAGCGCTGACCGCACGGCGCGCCGCGCGCACGACGACACGAGAGATGCGCCCTCGCCGTTCGATCGGACGGTGAGGGCGTTATAGTAAGTAAGAGAGCACGTTGTGAAGGTCAGACAGGCTCTGCGCGTCGGCATGGTCACGGTCGCTGTCGCGGCCGTCTGGCCGACCGCGCTCGCATGGGCGCCCACGGCCACGCTGGCGCCCGCCACCGTCCTCGCCGACGCCGCCCGCGTCGAACCAACGGCGACGGCGCATCCACGGGTGCCTCGCGATCTCGCGTCGCTCTGGCTGGTGCCCGACGCGCGGCCGGTGCCGCCGCTCCTCCTCAAGAACTTCACGCGCGCGATCGAGCTGGTCGAGGCCGGGTCCTTGGACGAGGCGCGCCCGCTGCTCGTGGCTCCGGCGCTGGCGAAGACGCCGGTCGCGGAGTACGCCCGTTACTACGCCGCGCTGATCGATCTGCGCCGGGGCGAAGCGGTCCGCGCGCGCGAAGCGTTCCACGCCATCGTCGCGGCGCGACCGGCCGGCGTGCTCGGCGAGTGGGCGCTCGTCGGTGAAGCGATGGCGGCGGAGCAGGCCGGCGACTTCCCGGCCGCCGCGGCCCTCTACGAGACGCTGTCGAAGAACAAGCCGGAGGAGCCGGACACCGTGCTGCTCGGACTGGCGCGGTCGCTGGCGGCCAGCGGGAACCGCGAGCGGGCGCTCCAGGCTTACCGCGACCTCTACTACGGTTACCCATTGAGCGACGTCGCGGCCGACGCTCGGACGCAGATGATCGCCCTCGGTGCGGCGGCGGCCAGCGACGACGCGCGCGAGCTGGCTCGTGCCGAGCAGCTCTTCACCGCCCGCCGTTACGCCGACGCCCAGGCCGCGTTCGAGTCGCTGCCGGCGCGCAGCGGCGACGATCGCGAGCTGGTCGCCCTGCGCATCGCCGAGTGCCACCATTATCTCGGCCGGCACCGGCAGGCCATCGCCGCGCTGGAGCCGTACCTGTCGGGCGCCAAACGGGAAGCCGAGGCGCGCTTTTTCCACTTCTCCTCGGCGCGCGCGCTCGGCGATCACGCCGGCTACGTGGCCGCGGCCAGCGCGCTGGCATCCGATTTCAAGGCCGGCGCGTGGACGGAAGAGACGCTGAACAACCTGGCCACGCACTACATCGTCACCGATGACGATGCGACCGCGGGGACCGTGTTCGCCGATTATCTCGAGCGGTTCCCGCAGGGCAAGTATGGCGCCCGCGCGGCGTGGCGCCTCGGCTGGTGGAAGTATCGCGCTGGCGACTTCGATGGTGCCGCCGCGATCTTCGATCGGGCCGCGGTCAACTTCCCGCGCTCCGACTACCGTCCGAGCTGGCTGTACTGGGCCGGTCGCGCCTATGCGAAGGTCAACCAGACGCCCCGGGCGAACGCCCGCTTCGAGCTGGTGCGGACCGATTATCTCCACTCGTACTACGGACGCCTCTCCGGCGTGCACCTCGGCGCCGCGAACGCGTCGCGCTCACCGGTCGGCGCGCAGCCCACGGCGGCCGACGAGCCGCCGCCCGCCGGCCTGCCGCCGAACGCAGCCGCCATCCGGCAGCTGATCCTGTCCGGGGCGTTCCCGCTCGCCGAGGCCGAGATCCGCTTCGCCCAGCGGCGCTTCGCGCCGCTGCCGGCGCTCGAGGCGACCAGGGCGTGGCTGCTCCGGGCCCGCGGTGAGTATCGTCCCGCCATCAACGCGATGAAGCGGGCCTACCCGCAGTACATGACGCGGGACGGCGACCAGCTGCCGCTCGAAGCGAAGAAGGTGATCTTCCCGCTCGACTACTGGCCGATCATCTCGCGCCACGCCAGCGCCCGCGCTCTCGACCCGTATCTGATCGCGGCGCTCGTCGCCCAGGAATCGACGTTCGACCCGGACGTGCGCTCGGCGGCCAACGCCTACGGCCTGATGCAGATCGTCCCGGCGACCGGCAAGCGCCTGGCGCGCTCGCTGGGCATCCGCAAGTTCTCGACCGGCAAGCTCACCGATCCCGAAACCAACGTCAAGCTCGGGACCTTCTACTTCAAGGGGCTGGTCAACCAGTTCGGCGGCGCGCACTTCGCGCTGGCCAGCTACAACGCCGGCGAGAACCGGGTCGAGCGCTGGATCGCCGAGCGCGGCCCGCTGCCGCAGGACGAGTTCATCGACGACATCCCGTTCCCCGAGACGCAGCTCTACGTGAAGAAGATCCTCGGGACGGCCGAGGACTACCGTCAGCTCTACGGCGACCGGCGCGCCAGCGCGAACTAGTCTGTCTGCGGCCGCGCGCTCGAGCGCGGCCTGTGCTCAGCGCGGGGCCAGCGCCGCCAGGCGGCGCTCCGCTTCCGCCAGCGTCTCGTCCTTCTTGCAGAAGCAGAACCGCACCCGTCCGAGACCGCCCGAGACGGCGTGCGTCGCGGCGGGCCGGTAGAAGCTCGATCCCGGGACGGCGGCGACGCCGATGTCCTCGACGAGGTGGCGCACGAACGCGACGTCGTCGGTCCAGCCGAGCCCCGTGATGTCGGTCATCACGTAGTAGGCGCCGGACGGGACCGAGCAGCGCAGGCCGGCACGCTCCAGCATCGCCACCACCCGATCGCGCCGCGCCTGGTAGTGCGCGGCGAGCTCGGCGAAATAGGCGTCGGGGAGATCGAGCGCGAACGCCGCCGCCTGCTGCAGCGGCGCCGGCGCGCCGACGGTCAGGAAGTCGTGCACCTTGCGGACGCCGGCAGCGAGCGCCGGCGGCGCGACCGCCCAGCCGACCCGCCAGCCGGTGACGCTGAACGTCTTCGACATGCTGTTGATCGCCACCGTCCGCTCGGCCATGCCGTCGAGCGTCATCAGCGGCACGTGCCGGGCGCCGTCATAGACGATGTGCTCGTAGATCTCGTCGGTGATCGCGATCGCGTCCCAGCGGCGGCACAGCGCGGCGATCGTCTCGAGCTCGGCGCGTGAGAAGACCTTGCCGGTCGGGTTGTTCGGCGTGTTGACGATGATGGCGCGGGTGCGGTCGTTGAAGGCGGCGGCGAGCTCGTCGGGATCGAACGTCCAGTCCGGTGCGCGCAGCGTGACGTAGCGCGTCACGGCGCCCGACAGGATCGCGTCCGGGCCATAGTTCTCGTAGAACGGCTCGAAGACGATCACCTCGTCGCCCGGATCGACGATGCCGAGCAGCGTCGCGATCATCGCCTCGGTCGATCCGCAGCACACCGTGACCTGCGTGTCGGGGTCGATGGTCAGGCCATGGCGTCGCCCGGCATCGCGGGCGATGGCGGCGCGCAGCTCCGGCGCGCCCCAGGTCACGGCGTACTGGTTCACGTCGGCGTCGATGGCCCGGCCCGCCGCGGCCTTGATCACCTCGGGTGCCGGGAAGTCGGGGAACCCCTGCGACAGGTTGACGGCGCCGTGCCGATGCGCGAGCCGGGTCATCTCGCGGATGACCGATTCGGTGAAGCAGGCGGCCTTGCGCGAGGCCCGGAGCTTGGTCATGTCCGCGCGCCCGTCCGGGGCTGGAGCCCTGTCATTGCGGCCATGCCGTGATCTCGTAGAGGCGGATGTTGCCGTCGTCGTTCAGCAGCGTCAAGTATGCGCCGTAGGCCTTCAGGCGTTCCAGCACGCGCTCGCGATCGCGGCGGCCGTACAGGTTCAGGTGCATGACGACGTAGCGCGCACGGCGCTGGCGCATCTCGGCGAACGATTCCATCGACGGAAAGCCGTGCATGCGCGGCGCCAGGTCGCGGAACTCGAGGGGGATGTGATCGCTGTAGCCGTTGATCAGCGGCTGCCAGTGCCAGCCCGAGGCCGACATATAGGCGGCGTGCCGGGGAAAGTCGCTGCGCTCGTAGAAGAACGGCAGCTCCAGGACTGCCGCCCGGCGCAGGGTGGCGAGATGACGATAGGCGCTGGCGACGGGCGGGGCCTCGCGGACGGCGATCGGCGCCGTGAACAGGTCGGCGCACATCAGCAGCGACAGCGCCGCAGCCGCCCACGTCCGTGCCCGCGGCGAGAGCCGCGCGAACACCACAGCGAGCCCCGACGCGAGGCATACCGCCAGGGCGAGGACGACGACGATCCCGATCCGGCTCGGCGCCCGCAGGAGCGAGAACACCGGGATCACCGCGAACAGCACGCGATAGAGTCCGGCGGCCGGCCCGAACGAGATCCAGAACGCGAGCACGCCGCTGATGCCGTAGAACGCCAGCACATCCCGGGAGGGCCTGGCGGTCGGGTCCGGCACGCTCGCCGTCGCGGCAGCCGGGGCCGCCGCCCGCCAGGCGTATGCGGCGCCCCAGATGCCGCCGACCAGCGTCAGGACGCCAGGGAAGAGCACCTCGTTCCAGCGGCCGAGCCACGGCAGGATCCACCGGTGCGCCCAGGCGCTCGACGCCAGCCAGGCCTGGAGGTCGGCCGAGTAGTAGGCGGCTTCTTCGACCGAGCGGGTGAAGCCCAGCTCGTCCTGCACGCGGACGTAGGGCAGAAAGAAGGGGACGACCGGACCGATGGCCGTGGCCGCCGCGACCGCTCCGCACAGCCAGTAGTGGGCCGAGCGCCAGCGGCCGCGCGTCACCGCGAAGAACGGCAGGCCGAGCGCCGTGAGCAGTCCGGCGAAGATGCCGTAATAGCCGCAGGCCAGCGCCTGCACCGCGAGGGCCACGCCCAGCGCGATGCCGCGTCCAATCGACGGGGCGTCGACCAGGCGGTGCATCGCCAGCATCGCGATCGGCAGGCCGAAGAACAGCGCCAGCTGGATGTGCGCGGTGCGCGCGAACAGGAACGGGCAAAAGGCGAAGCCGATCGCCGCGACGATCGACGCGCCGGTGTCCCGCGTCAGGTGGCGGGCCAGCGCGTACGCGCCCACGAACGCCAGCCCGACGCCGAGCAGCAGCGACAGGTTGTGCGTCGCGTAGGGATTGCCGGTCAGCAGGTAGGCGGGCAGGCCGAGCACGCCGGCGACGACGTTGTTCTCGGAGTAGGCCAGCGTGTCGCGATGCGGCGCGAAGATGTTCGCGTCGAACAGCCCTGCCGGGTTCGTGGCCAGGGCATGCGACACCCAGGCGACACACCAGATGCTCCAGTGGCCGTCGCTGGTGTCGAAGCGGCCGACGCTGCCGAGGCGCGGCGCGATGGGGTAGGTGAAGGCCGTCGTCAGCAGGACGGCGAGCGCCGCGATCGCGCTGCCGCGGGCGAGCCGCCGCGAGCGCGCTCGTCGAGGCGTGGTCGCGCGGCAGGGGCATCGGCCGGCGTATGGTAGCATGCGCTCCCGTCCGGAAAATGGCCCGAAAACTGCCCCAATCGGGCCTGCTCGCCGCCCCGCTGGCGGGCGTCGCCCTGGTCCTCTCGCTCGGGGCCCGCACCCTGCCGGCCCCCGACGGTTCCTGGCTCGGCGTCCTGCCGGCCAGCGCGTTCATCGTCGGTGTGCTCGTCGCGTCCGTGGCCGTCGCGCTCGCCTTGGGCGTGGCGACGCGCCGCTGGCCGCTCCTGGCGGCGTGGCCGGCGGCGGCATGGAGCGGCGTGTTGCTGGCGGCGTTGCCGTGGCTGCCCCTCCCGCTGCCAGCGGCGCGCTTCGTCTGGCTCGGTCCGCTGGCGTGGCTGGCGTGGGCCGGCGCCGTCGCGACCGGTGTGGCCTGCATGACGGCCGGCAGGCCGGCGTGGCCGTGCCGCGCTCGCGCCGGTGGACCGCGCGATCGCCGTCGCGGCGGCTGGCTCGCGGGGACGATCGCGCTCGTGCTGTTCACGTCCGCCTACGCGTCCGTGCGCTCGATCCTGCCCGGCGGCGACGAGCCGCATTACCTGGTGATTGCCGAGAGCCTGCGCCGTGACGGCGACCTGGCCATCGACGACAACCACGAGCGCGGCGACTATCTGTCGTTCTTCCGCGGCGAGCTGGCGCCCGACTACCTGCGGCGCGGGGTCGACCGCCGCATCTATTCGATCCACGCGCCGGGACTGCCCGTGCTGCTGCTCCCGGCGTACGCCGCGTTCGGCTACGCCGGCGTCATCGCCGCGCTGCTGATCGGCTCGGCGTGGGGCGCCGCGCTGTTGTGGCGGCTGGTCCGCGACGTGACCGCCGACGCCGGCGCCGCCTGGTTCGCCTGGGCCGCCGCGGTGCTCGCGTCGCCGATCCTGTTCCACGCGTTCACGGTGTTCCCCGACGGCGTGGCCGGCATCGCGGCGCTCGTCGGGGTCCGCGGCCTCGCGGAGATGGCCGGGGCGCGGCGCGACCGCGATCCATCGGCGCCGGCGTCCTGGACGACGCTCGTGACCAGCGGGGCGGCGCTGGCCGTGCTGCCCTGGCTGCACACGCGCGCCGCGGTGATTGCCGCCGCGCTCGGCCTGGCGATCGTCGCGACGGCGATCTGGCGCCGCACGCCGTGGCCGCGGCTCGCGGCGTTCGCGATCGTCCCGATACTGAGTGCCGCCGGCTGGTTCGGCTACTTCCTGCGCGTCTACGGCACGCTCGATCCCTCGGCGCCCTACGGCGGCTACACGCAGACCGCGTGGGCGCACGTGCCGGCCGGCCTCGCCGGGCTGCTGCTGGACGCGCAGTTCGGCGTGCTCGGCGTCGCGCCGGTGTTCGCGCTGGCGCTGGTCGGTCTGGCGTGGATGGCTGCTTGGCGACCCGTCCGCCGACCGCGCGGCGATTGGCTCGACGGTCGGGGGCCGCATCGTCGCCCTCGCGATCGTCGCCGCCTTCGTGGGCTACGCCGTCGCCTCGGCGTCGTACCGGATGTGGTGGGGCGGCGCCAGCGCGCCGGCGCGCTTCCTGGTGCCGATGCTGCTGCCGTTGGCCCTCCCGATCGGCGTCGCGTGGAGCCGGACCCGCGGTGTGGCGACTCGCGCGCTGGCCATGGCCGCGCTCCTCGTGACGGCCGCGGTGACGCTGATCCTCGTCGGCGTCGACGACGGGCGGCTCGCCTACGGCAGCCGCACGGCGGTGGCTGGCTGGACGCGGTGGGCGAGCCCGGCGGTCGATCTCGCACGCGCGCTGCCGGGGATCCACCGGAGCACGCCGGGCGCGGCCGCGGCCCTCGCCGCCGTATGGGCGGGCGCGGCGGCCCTCGCGTGGGTGGCGATCGCCGGGGTCGCTCGCGGGACGTCCGTCGCCCGGGCGCGGGCGCTGGCCGGCCTGATCATCGGCGTCGCCGGCACCGCCGCCGTCGGCGTCGCGTGGCGGGTCGATGGCGGCGCCGCCGATCCCCGGCTGCCGGGCGGCGCCGCGCACGCCGCGCTGGCGGCGTGGCAGCAGCACCCGCGCGCGACGCTGATCCAGGTGCGCGGCGTGGCGGCCCATCGGACGACGCCGGCCGACGCGCGCGCCCACCTCGTGCTGGAGGCGCGTCCCGCCGGGACCGGACGCCAGCTGCGTCTCGAGCTGCCGCCGCTGGCGCCGGGCCGGTATCGGTTCACGCACCTGGCGCCGCTGCCGTCGGCGCTGGCCCTGCGCGCCGGCCGCTCAGGGCTCGACTGGCGGCGGCTCGATCCATCGGCCGTGTCGGCGCTCGACGTGGACGTGCCGGTGACGGTGCCGGCGGCCGCGGCCTGGCCCCTCGACACGTCCGCCGCGACGACCGCCGCGACGCCGAGGACCCTGACCGTCGAACCGCTGGGAGTGGCGGTCTCGGCAACGGGCGCCGCCGACGTCGCGCGTCAGGTCGTGCGTTACGGGACGCACGACGTGTTCTTCCTCGACGAAGAGAGCTATCCGGAGGCGCCGGGGTTCTGGGTGCGGCCCGGGCGATCGCGGGTCGTGGTGGGGGAGACGCTCGGCCCCATCGGTGTCTTCGTGCGCAACGCGCCGATCGCCAACCGCATCGAGCTCACCGCTGGAAGCTGGCGGCGGACGCTCGACCTGGCGCCGGGCGAGGAGATGCGCGTCGAGGTGCCGCCCGCCGGCCGCGCCACGCCGATCGTGATCGAAGCCGCGCGCGGCGTCCGTCCGTTCGACGGCGATCACCGCAACCGCGACTTCCGCCTGCTCGGCGTCTGGATCGCGCTCGACTAGAAGCGAACCGAACGCCGAGCCGAAGGCGGAGGCGTCGGTCTGGTGAGAGGGGCATCGCGGTCGGGCCGGGAGGTCCGACCGCAGATGCGCCTAGAAGCGAACGACACCATGGATGTACCAGCCCGCCAGATCGAGCGAGCCGTAGTCGAGCTCGTCGGTGTAGTCGAGATCCAGCTTCCGCCAGCCGCCGGTGACGCCGACGTTCTTGGTGAAGTTGATGGTCCCGTAGACGTCGTAGTCGAAGTACGAGCCGTCGTAGTCGCGATCCTCGCCGCCGGGGATCTGGAAGAAGGTGAACTCGCCGCCGAAGGCGACGTTGCGCGCGACGTAGCCCCGGCCGGCGAGGCCGACCGTCGGGATCGGCGCGGTCGCCTCGGCGAACTCGGCGTTGATCGGGCTCTCGACATCGATCCGGGCCCGCGTGATCTTCGTGTCGACGATGAAGCCGAGGAAGCCGCGGTCGTAGTAGAGGAAGTCGTACTCGTAGCCGATCTTCAGGGTGGTGAAGTCGGCGTCCACGTTCACCGGCACCCCGACCGTGTAGGACTGGCCGTTGAACACGATGGTCCGCTCCAGGACGTGGTCGACGATTTCGTAGCTGATCGGCAGGTAGTCGAACTTGAACTTGTGCTTCCGGGCCGGCCGCAGGACGACGCGGAACTCGCGCACGCGCTGCTGCTCGATGCCAAGGTCGGTCTCGAAGTCGATCAGCGTCGGCGGGATGCCGAGGCCTTCGCTGGCGATCTGGATGGTCGGCGCGGGGCGCCACCAGCCGTAGGCGAGCTCGACGGCGTAAACCTCACCGGTGGCGGGATCGCTCCGGTTGAACTGGGCGTGGGCCGTTCCGGCGACCATCGAGGCGGCCAGGGTCAGGAGCAATGTGAGTCGTCGGGTCATGGGTATACGTGCAGGCGGCTGGCTCTCGCCCACGTATCGGTCGCTCGCCCGGCCTCGATAGGTCTGCGGCCGCCACATATACTGGCGGCGTGACCTGGACGGCGCTGCGGCGGCTGCTTCCGTACGTGCGCCGCTATCGGGGAGCGGTCGCGCTGGGGCTGCTGAGCGCGCTGATCGCGACCGGCATCCAGCTCGTCGGGCCGTGGGTGCTGCGCCTGGCCATCGACGACCTCGCCGCCGGCGGCGCCTCGCTGCCGGTCCTCGGCGGCTACGCGGCCGTCCTCCTCGCCATCGCGGTCGTTGGCGGGTACTTCCGATTCCAGATGCGGCAGTGCTTCGTGATCGCGTCCCGCGACATCGAGCTCGACATCCGCAACGATTTCCTGCGCCATCTGCAGCGGCTGCCGCTGGCCTACTTCCAGGCCCGCCGGACCGGCGACCTGATGTCGCGGGCCACCAACGACCTGTCGGCGGTGCGGATGATGGCCGGTCCTGCGGTGATGTACGCGGTCTCGACCGGCATCGTCTTCGTCGTCGCCATCGGCCTGATGCTGTCGATCGACCCGTGGCTGACCGGAATGGCGCTGATCCCGCTGCCGTTCGTGTCGCTGGCGGTCTATGGCTTCGGCACGACGATTCATCGCCGGTTCGAGCAGATCCAGGCCCAGCTGTCCGAGTTGTCGGCGGTGACCCAGGAAGCAATGGCCGGCGTCCGGGTCGTGCGCGCCTACCGGCAGGAGGAGGCCGAACTGGCGCGCTTCCGCCTCGCCAACGAGGAGTTCCTGTTCCGCAACCGCCGGCTGATCCGCCTGCAGGGGCTGTTCTATCCGAGCCTCACGTTCCTCCTCGGCGTGGGCGCGCTCGTGGTGCTGTGGCTGGGCGGCCGCGAGGTCATCGCCGGCCGGCTGACGGTCGGCGAGTTCGTCGCTTTCAACGCCTACCTCGCGATGCTCGGCTGGCCGATGATCGCCTTCGGCTGGGTCACCAACCTGCTGCAGCGCGGCTCGGCGTCGTGGGGCCGGATGCTCGAAGTGCTCGACACGCCGCCGGCCATCGTCGACGGCCCGCGCGACGACGTCGCGGCGCGGCTCACCGGCGCCATCGAATGGCGGCACCTGACGTTCGCGTACGGCGACGCGGCCCCGGTGCTGCACGACATCTCGCTCACCGTCCCGGCCGGCACCACGCTCGCGATCGTCGGTCCCACCGGCAGCGGCAAGTCGACGCTGGTCAGCCTGCTGCCGCGGCTCTACGATCCGCCGCCCGGGACGGTGTTCGTCGACGGCATCGACGTCCGCGAGCTGCCGCTCGCCGTCCTGCGCGGCAGCATCGGCATGGTGCCGCAGGAGCCGTTCCTCTTCAGCGACACCATCGCCGGCAACGTCGCGTTCGGGAGGCCCGAGCACGACGAGGTCGAGGACCTCAAGCACGCCGTGGCGGTGGCCCGCCTCGACGTGGACGTCGAGACGTTCCCGAACCGCTGGACGACCACGGTGGGCGAGCGCGGGCTGACGCTGTCGGGCGGCCAGAAGCAGCGCACGGCGATCGCGCGGGCGCTGATGATCGATCCGCCGATCCTGATCCTCGACGACGCGCTGTCGGCCGTCGACACCGACACCGAGTCGGCGATCCTGCGCGGCCTGGCCGGGGTCATGCGCACGCGCACCGCGATCCTGATCGCGCATCGCGCGTCGACCATCCGCCACGCCGACCACATCGTCGTCCTCGAGGACGGCCGGATCGTCGAGCAGGGCAGCCACGACGTGCTCGTCCAGGCGGGCGGGCCCTACGCCGAGATGTGCCGGCTGCAGCGCCTGGAAGAGGAGCTGGCCGCCTCGTGAGCGATCCCGCCGCCTCCGACGACGACATCATCGGCAAGGCCTACGACGCCCGCCTGATGCGGCGGCTGCTGGGCTATCTGCGCCCGCACTGGCGCACCGTGCTGCTCGGCCTGGTCGTCATCGTCGTCACCTCGCTGCTGCAGCTCGTGCAGCCGTGGCTGACGAAGGTCGCGATCGACGAGTACATCGCCCGCGGGGATCTGGCCGGCGTCGGCCGGGTCGCGGCGCTGTTCCTGGCCGTGCTCGCCGGCGTCTTCGTGCTCGAGTTCGCGCAGACCTGGATTTCGCAGACGATCGGCCAGGGCATCATGTTCGAGATGCGGATGGCCATCTACGGCCACCTGCAGCGGGTCGACGTGGCCTTCTACGATCGTCACGCCGTCGGCCGGCTGATGACGCGCGTCACGAGCGACGTCGATGCCCTCAACGATCTCTTCTCGGCCGGCGTGGTCGCGGTGTTCGGCGACGCGTTCATGCTGGCCGGCATCGTCGGCGTCGTGCTGTGGATGGACTGGCGGCTGGCGCTCGTCACGTTCTCGGTGCTGCCGCTGATCGTGCTCGTGACGCAGTGGTTCCGCCGCCACGTCCGCGAGTCGTACCGCCGCGTCCGCGGCTGGGTGGCGCGCATCAACGCCTTCCTGCAGGAGAACCTGACCGGGATGGCGACGGTGCAGCTGTTCCGCCGCGAGACGCTGAACTTCGAGCGTTTCGAGACGATCAACCGCGGCCACCGCGACGCCAACGTCGAGGCGATCTTCTACTACGCGGTGTTCTACCCGGCGATCGAAGCGGTGGCGGCCCTCGCCGCGGCGCTCATCATCGTCGCGGGCGGCTACTGGGTCGGCACCGGGACGCTGACCATCGGCGCCCTGGTCGCCTTCCTGCAGTACGCGCAGCGCTTCTTCCGGCCGATCAGCGACATGTCGGAGAAGTTCAACCTGCTGCAGGCGGCGATGGCGTCGTCGGAACGGATCTTCACGCTGCTCGACACGCCGGTCACCATCGCCTCGCCGGCGCCGGCGACGCCGCGCCCGCCCGGTGCGCGCGGCCGCATCGTGTTCGAGCACGTCTGGTTCGCCTACGGCGTCGACGCCGCGACGGCGGCCGATGCCAGCGAAGGCGACGTCAACTGGGTGCTGCGCGACGTCTCGTTCGAGGTGCCGGCGGGGCAGCGGGTCGGCATCGTCGGCGCCACGGGCGCCGGCAAGACGACCATCATCAGCCTGCTGCTGCGCTTCTACGACGTCCAGCGCGGCCGCATCCTCGTCGACGGCGTCGACATCCGCGAGCTCGACCTCGCCGAGCTCCGTGGCATCTGCGGGCTGGTGCTGCAGGACGTGTATCTCTTCTCGGGCAGCATCGTGGACAACGTGCGCCTGGGCCGGTCGGCGTTGACGCGCGGCGAGATCGAGCGCGCCGTCGCCGCCGTCCACGCCGATCGTTTCGTGGCGGCGCTGCCGGACGGGCTCGACACGCGGGTGGGCGAGCGCGGCGCGTCGCTGTCCGTCGGGCAGAAGCAGCTGCTGTCGTTCGCCCGGGCGCTGGCCGGCAATCCCGCCGTTCTCGTCCTCGACGAGGCCACGTCGAGCGTCGATACCGAAACCGAGCTGCTGATCCGCGATGCCCTGCACGTCCTCATGGCCGGCCGGACGACGATTGCCATCGCCCACCGGCTGTCGACGATCCAGGACGTCGACCGCATCCTCGTCTTCCACCGCGGCGAGCTGCGCGAGTCGGGCTCGCACCAGGAGCTGCTGGCGCAGCGCGGCCTCTACGAGCGGCTCTACCAGCTCCAGTACCGCGATCAGGGCGCCCGATCAGGCTGGCTTGCGGGCGAGCACGAGCAGCGAGCTGCCGACCGGCAGGTTGGTGAGCCGCAGGGCGCGCGCCTCGAGTGAGAGCACGGCCGTCAACGCGGCGTTGACGGGCGCCGAAGGCACCGTGATCTCCGACGTGAGCGCGTCGGGCCGGGCCGCGCCGCGCAGGCGTTGCCACGAGCGGGTGACGAGCATCAGCGGGAACAGACAGAAGTTCGTGTAGGTGATCCGCTCGGGTACCAGGCCGGCCCGCGACAGCGCCTGCCGCATCAGCGGCTTCGTGTAGCGGCGCACTTCCTCGGAGAGCACGGCGTGGCTGCCGCTCAGGATGTCCAGCGCGGCGACGTTCAGGATCAGCGCCCCGCCCGGCTTCAGCACGCGCGCCATCGAGGCCATGGCGAGCGTCTCCTGCGTCTCGGTCACGCACTGCAGCACGTCGAACGAGGTGACCACGTCGAAGGTCGCCGGGGCGAAGGGGACGTGGGTGATGCTGGCCCGCGCCACCCGCAGGCCGCCGTGCGTGCGGGCGAGGCGCAGGCCGCCCGGCGTCAGGTCGAAACCGAACGCGTCACAGCGCGACCGGAAGAGATCGAGGTTGGTGCCGGTGCCGCAGCCGCAGTCGAGCAGCCGGGGCGCCGGACGGCCGGCCAGGGCCTGGTCGACGAGAGGCCCGATGAACTGCCGGAAACCCTTGAACCAGAAGTGCTCGCGCTCGGCGCGGTAGGTCTCTTCGAGGAGCTGCTCCATTCGGCGGAGCAGCTTATCGCACCCTTACCTGGGCGCGGATTCGAGGGCGGCGGTGCTGTCGGCGGCGGTGGCGGTGGCGGGGCTCGTGACGACCACCGTCACGGAGGTCGTGCTGGCCTGTGCCGCGGTCGCCTCGGGCGTGGCCGCCTCGTGGGCGCGGATCGCCGGCGGCGAGCGAGGCCGGCGCCGACGCCTTCGGGTTCCACCCGAGGCGGAGCACGTTGATGGCGATCGACCGGCGCCCGAAGTCCAGCGCCTCGCTGCAGTTCCACATGTAGATGTCGATTTCGCGGCCCTGCACCGCCGGCCCGGTGTCCATCACCGTGTAGATGCCGTTGTAGCGGGGGCTGAGCGAGTCGACCTGGATGACCGACCCGACCGGCAGGAGGAGGGGGTCGGCGGCGGCGATGCCGGTGCGGACGGTGGTGCCCGAGGCGGTCGTCGTGCCCTTGCAGTAGGCGGTCGCGTGGAAGCGCAGCCGGGCACCGGGACGAGGCCAGGCCGTCGTCTCACGCACCTCGACCTCATGGGCGGCCGTGGCCCTGGAGTCCAGCGCCGTCACCTCATAGAGGAGGACGAAGCCGAGCACCGCTCCGCACGTGGCGGCGAGCTTCCGCGTCAGCGAGCGTGACAGCACCATAATTCGTGACCCAAGGCCCCCGGACAGTGCGCCGGACTTGCGGATAGGGGCCTCCTGGTCTTGCACGCGCCTGCCGATGGTCTGGCCGGCTGGGTCCACGGGGGGCCTGGGAGCTTGGGGCCGCCCTGGGGACCCGGTTAGCATACGCCACCCGGCACCGGATGGAACCCCGAAAGCGATCCCAGGGTGAAGGCGGGGGCACCCGCCGGCAATCATCGGCCGGGCGCGGAAACGGCGGCGATCGGGGCCCGAAAGTGCTCGAAACCCTCGGGAATCGGCCAATCGCCGGCCGGTGTGGCCAAGGTCAGCCCGGCCCCGACGGGCGTCAGGGCGCCGATCCGGGTGACCCCCAGCCTGGCCAGCCGGGCGGCCGCGGCGAAGCGCCGGCCGGCCCGCGGGGGCACCGCGAGGAGCAGCTCGTAGTCCTCGCCGCCGGCGAGGGCCGTCCCGAGGACCGCCTCTGCGTCGCCGAGCGCCGCTGCGACGCCTGGGTGCACCGGCAGGGCCGCCGCCTCGATGCGCGCCCCGGTCCCGCTCGCCTCCGCCAGCTGGCGCACCGCGTCGGCCAGGCCGTCGCTCAGGTCCATCGCCGCCGATGCGGCCCTGGTCCGGCCAGCCAGGAGCCCCAGGCGCAGCCGCGGCTCGGGGCGCAGGAAGCGCGCCACGGCGTCCGCGATGGCCGGGTCCGACGGCGTGCCCGCGCCGGACTGCTGCAGCCAGGCCAGGCCCGCCGCCGCACCGCCCACCGATCCCGACACGAACAGCTCGTCGCCCGCCCGTCCGCCCGAGCGGGTCAGCACCCTCCGCCGCTTGGCCGTGCCGGACAGGGTCACGTCGATCACCAGCGGCCCCGGCGACCGCGTGACGTTGCCGCCGACCAGGTGCGTGCCGGTCCGGGCCGCGAGGGCCAGGAAGGCGTCGAGCAGCGCGTCCAGCTCCGCCAGCGGCAGCGCGTCCGGCAGCATCAGCGAGAGCAGCGCCGTCCGCGGCTCGGCCCCCATCGCGGCGAGGTCGCTGAGGTTGGCGGCGAGCACGCGGTGCCCGATCGCCCCGGCGTCCATGAACCGCCGGTCGAAATGCACCCCCTCGACGGCCGCGTCGGTGGTGACGATGTCGAGCCGGTTGCGCGGCGGCTCGAGCACCGCCGCGTCGTCGCCGATGCCGATGACGACGAACGACGGCGGCGCCGGCACCCGTGCCCGCACCCGCGCGATCACCTGCCGCTCGCCCGCCTCACCAACTGTCATGCGTGCTCAGGATACGCCGTCGTGGCAGGGGGAATGCTCTGGATTCGCCGTGAGCAAGCCGAGCGAAGCGAAGGCGCACGCCGCGGGATGCCTTCGAGGCAGCTGGTCTGAACTCAGGCGAGCGAAGCGATGCCGCTGCGCGAAGCGGAACCCCGCGAAGCGCGAGGCCGCGCGCGGGCGGCGCCGCCGCGCGGACGCGCGGCGAACAGCGCCGCCGCCAGAAGGCGGCCCGCGGCCGATTCTGAGGGAACCGGCCGCCACAAACAAAAGCGGGGGTGTGGCTGCGCGTCAACGCAGCCACACCCCCGCCGAAAAGCGAACGATGCCCCGGCCAGTCGTGTGGAGAGGTCCGGTGAACCTGCGATTTGCAGGTGGAACCGCGGTAAGCCGCCTCGCGTCAGGCTTCCTCGTCACAGAGGCATGCACACAGCGCGACGTCGCGATTCGCTTAGGTGAAACGTTGGCTCAGCGGAGCGCTCACCCAAACACGGACAACCCAGGGCACCTAGGGATCGGATCTTAAGCCCTCGTTCTTGAATCGGCAAGGGCGATCACCGCGTCGCGGTGCGATCAGGCGTGAAGACGATCGATCGCCGCCGTGACGAGCCGCTCGAGATCGTGCGTGCGGCGCACCAGCTCGGCGTGCTCGAGCGTGCCCGCCCCGCGGCAGCGGAACAGCTCGTCGGCGATGTTGAGCGCCGCCAGCACCGCGATCTTCAGCGACTCGCCGGTCGGCACCTCGTGTCCGGCGCGCGCCATCTTGCCGTCCACGTAGCGGGCGAGCTCGATGACGTACTGCTCGTCGAGCTCGCTGCGGATCGGGTAGCGCAGCCCCTGGATCTCGATCGTGACGACGCGACTGGCTTCGCTCATGCTGTTCCGGGCGGGTGCGGTGTCGCGTCTCAGAGCTCGAGCGCTTCGATCTGCGCGAGCATGTCCTTGACCCGGCTGCGTACCTGGTCGCGCTCGTCGCGCAGCGTCGCCACTTCGGCCGCCGCGCCTTCGCCGTCGACCAGCTTCTTGCGCAGGCCGCCCACTTCGTCGCCGAGGGCGCGGTTCTCGGCGGCGAGCCGGACCCGTTCGCCGCGCATCTCCTCGACCAGCGCGACCAGCTTGCGGACTTTTTCTTCGAGGCGTTCGATGGCGTCGAGTTCGACGCTCTGGGCGGACTTGGCCATGGCGGGAGCTGACATAGGTCTGTTCGGAATCTCTGATGGGTGAGTGAATGTCGGCGCGGGCCGGACGGTGCGGGTTCTCTACTGTCGCAGCCGGGCGTCGTGCCCGGCCTGCAGCGCGGCGACGATGGTGTCCATGGCGGCCTGCACCTCGGCGTCGGTCAGCGTGCGGTCGGCCGCACGGAAGACGAGCCGCAGCGACAGGCTGCAGCGACCGTCGGCGACCCCCTTCCCCTGGTAGCGATCGAATTCCTCCACGCTGACCAGCGTCGGCGGCGCCGCGCGTCGGATCGTGCCACGAACGGCCGTCGCCGGCAAGGTCGCGTCCACGACAATCGACACATCACGCGAGCTCGACGGGAAACGCGGCAGGGCTTGCGCGCGGACGCGGTCGTCGCGCGTCGTCCAGTCGAGCGCCAGATCGAGGTCGATCTCGGCGACGAACACACGCTCACGCGCGGGCAGGCCGTGGGCCTCCGCGACGGCCGGCGCGATCTCGCCGAGGACGCCGAGG
The DNA here is from genome assembly GCA_963844435.1 of Vicinamibacterales bacterium. Lineage (GTDB taxonomy): Bacteria > Acidobacteriota > Vicinamibacteria > Vicinamibacterales > Vicinamibacteraceae > JBDSLU01. Next base: position 73,921 of record CAWJOG010000011.1, read on the forward strand.
ACGCGCGGCTCGACGCCGTCACCGCCGTCCACCGGCCGCACCGCGATCGTCGTCGCGCTCTCGCGCGTCAGGAAGGACGCCTCGCCCGGCGCGAACACCACCTCGAGGCCGAGCGCGCCGCACAGCGTGCCGATCGCGCCGGTCGTGTCGTAGAGATCCGCGGCCCGGCCGGAGCCGCTCCAGTGCGTCGCCGTCGTCTGGCCCAGCGACGCCAGCGCCAGCGCGCGATGCTCGCCGGCGCCGGCGCGGAAGATCGTCGCCAGCTCGAACAGGCGCACGTCCTTCTGCTCGCGGCGGCGGTTGTGCGCGACCGAGTCGACCAGGCCCGCCAGCAGCGTCGGCCGCATCACCGCCATCGTCTCGGCGAGCGGGTTGGCGATGCCGACGATGTCGGCGTCGGCGGCGAAGCGGCGCGCGGCGTCGCGCGCGATGAACGAGAACGTGACGCTCTCGGAAAAGCCGGCGGCGCGCGCCAGCGTCCGCAGCCGCGCGTCGCGCGCCAGCCGCGGCGCGGGCCGCGGCGGCGGCAGCTCGAGCGGCGGGAAGGCCTCCGGGATCCGGTCGTAACCGTCGACGCGGGCGAGCTCTTCGATCAGGTCCGATTCGCCGGACACGTCGACGCGCCAGCTCGGGACGGTCACCGTCCAGCCGTCGCCGTAGTGGGTGGCCGCGAGCGTGAAGCCCAGCGCGGTCAGGATCCGCTCGACGGTCGCGTCGTCGATCGTGTAGCCGAGGACGCGGGCGATGCGGCCGCGGCGCAGCGTCAGCGCCGGGCGCGGCGCCGGCGGCTCGGCCTGCGCGTCGATCCACCCCGGCCGCGGCGTCCCGGCGCCGATCAGCGCGACCAGTTCGAGGGCCCGCGCGAGCGCGGTGGCGGCCGCGTCGTAGTCGGCGCCGCGCTCGAAGCGGTGGGACGCCTCCGTGGCCAGCCCGAGCCGGCGTGCCGTGCGCCGCACCTGGGCGGGCGTGAAGTGCGCGCTCTCGACGGCGATGGTCGTCGTGGCGCTCGTGACCTCGGAGTCGCCGCCGCCCATGATGCCGCCGAAGCCTTGCGTGCGCGCCGCGTCGGCGATGACGAGCATGTCCGCCGACGCCGTCCGTGTCACGCCGTCGAGCGTCTTCACGGGCTCGCCCGGCGCGGCCCGGCGCGCGCGCAACTCGCTCTGGGCCAGCCGCGCCAGATCGTAGGCGTGGATCGGGTGGCCGGTCTCGAGCAGCACGTAGTTGGTGATGTCGACGATGTTGTTGATGGCGCGGACGCCGCACGCGGTGAGGCGGCCGGCCAGCCAGGCCGGCGACGGCCCGACCGTCACGTCGGCGAGGCCGGCGGTGAACCGCGGGCACAGCGCCGGCGCCTCGATCGTCACGCGCAGCGGACCGACCGCCGACGGGTGGGCGCCGGACGGCGGTGCCGCCGGACGGAACCGCAGCGGCACGTCGTAGAGCGCGGCGACCTCGCGGGCGAAGCCGGCGACGCTGAGCGCGTCGGGCCGGTTGGCCGTGATCTCGAAGTCGATGACCGCGTCGGGACCGGTCGTCGGCCCGTCCGGGCCGGGCACGGGATCGAGCGGCGTGATCGAGGCGAGCTCGAAGCCGGCGAGGTGCAGCCGCTCGGCGAGGGCCTCGATGCCGACCGGGACGTCGACCAGCTCACGCAGCCAGGACACGAGCACTTTCACGGCGTCATTCTCTCGTACGGCGAGCGGGCAGGTCCCCGGGAAGCATGATGTCTGCGACGATGCCCGGGCGGGGCATCCCGCCTGGCGGCGTTGCTCCTCCCTCACATATTCCCGATATGCTCGCTCGTCGCGCCTTGCCATCCGGGCGCCGCGCCGCGGGCCTCATCGCAGTCATCACGCTTCCAGGGGACCGGCCGCTACTGGGGAAACTGCTCGAGGAACCGCACGTCGTTCTCGTAGAACTGGCGGATGTCGTCGACGCCGAAGAGGAGCATCGCCAGCCGCTCGATGCCCATGCCGAACGCGAAGCCGGTGTAGCGCTCCGGATCGTAGCCGACGGCCTCGAACACGGCCGGGTTGACCATGCCGCAGCCGAGCACCTCGAGCCACTTCGGGCCGCGGGCCGGGTCGCGCAGGAACACGTCGGCCGACGGCTCCGTGTAGGGGAAGAACGACGGGCGGAACGTGATCTCGATGCGCTCGCCGAACAGATCGCGGAGGAACGGCACCAGCGTGCCCTTCAGCTGCGCCATCGTCACGCCTTCGCCGACCACCAGGCCTTCGACCTGCTGGAACATCGGCGTGTGCGTCTGATCCAGGTTGTCGCGGCGATAGACGCGGCCGGGACAGATGATCCGCACCGGCGGCTCGTGCCGCTCCATGTAGCGGATCTGCATCGCCGACGTGTGCGTCCGCAGCAGCGTCGCGGCGCGCTCGTCGCGCGGGGCGCGGGTTCCGGTCGTCGCGGCGGCAGCAGGCTCGCCCCGGCGGTCGGCTCCGACCGGGAACACCGGGCGCGGCCACGGCTTCTCGAGGTAGAGCGTGTCCTGCATGTCGCGCGCCGGGTGATCGGCGGGCAGGTTCAGCGCCTCGAAGTTGTGGTAGTCGTCCTCGGTCTCCGGACCGTCGAGGATCTCGTAGCCGGCCGCGGCGAAGTAGGCCTCGATCCGGGTGCGGAGATAGGTCAGCGGATGGATGTGGCCGACGACCGGCCGCCGGCCGGCCAGCGTCGGATCGAGCCGCGGCGGGGGCGGCGCCGACGAGGCCAGCCGCTCGGCGTGGCGATCGAGGGCGCCCTCGACCTTGGCCTTCAGCTGATTGAGGCGGGCCCCGAGCTCACGCTTCCTGTCAGCGGTGACGGTCGCGAGCTCGGCGTACAGGCTCGAGATGCGGCCGCCCTTGCGGCCCAGATACCGATCGCGGAGGGATTGGAGATCCCTCGGCGTCGAGACCGAGGCGAGCTCGGTCTCGAACGCCTCCCAGAGGTCGTCCCGGTTGCGTCGTCCACGGCGGGTGGGCTACGCGGCGGGACGCGGGGCGGGACGGGCGGCCTTCGCCTGCTCGGCGAGGACGGCGAACGCCTTCGGCTCGCGCGCCGCGAGGTCGGCGAGCATCTTGCGGTCGAGCGTCACGCCAGCGGCCTCGAGCCCCTGGATGAACGCGCTGTACGACAGGCCGTGCTCGCGCGCGGCGGCGTTGATGCGGACGATCCACAGGCGGCGGAAGTCGCGCTTCTTGCGGCGGCGGCCGACGAAGGCGTACTTGAGCGCCGTGTCGACCGACTCCTTGGCCGATCGATACAGCTTGCTCTTGGTCTGGAAGAAGCCTTTCGCCCGGGCAAGGATCTTCTTGCGCTTGGCGCGGCGGACGGTTCCACGTTTGACTCTAGGCATGATTCTCTCGGGGCAGGGACGCCGGGCGTGCCCGCCGAAGACGCGCGGTCTTTACTTGTAGGGCAGCATCCGTTCGAGCTTCATCTGATCGCCGTCGGACACCAGGGCGATCTTGCGCAGGCTGCGCTTCCGCTTGGTGCTCTTGCTCGTCAGGATGTGGCGCTTGAACGCCTTCGCTCGCAGGAATTTGCCCGACGCGGTGCGCTTGAAGCGCTTGGCCGCGCCACGATGGCTCTTCAGCTTCGGCATGTCCGTTTCCGTTCCCCTCCGGCCTTGTCTGGCCCTGACCAGGCCCGACGTTCCGGTGGGCCTTCCGTTTGCTATTCCCCGCTCGGCGGCGGCAGCCGTGTCCGGCGTGTCCGCCGCTTCCGTATCCGGCGCGCGATCGCTCGCCGTGTCGTTCAGCGACGCCATGTTCACCTCGGGGCGCGGGGCGCCGGCGTTGGCGGCCAGCCGCTCCCGCCGCTGCTGCGCCAGCTGCGGCTTCGGCCCGAGGATCGTGTGCATCGTGTTGCCCTCGAGCCTCGGCACGTTCTCCGAGATCGCCAGCTCGCTGACTTCCTGGATCAACCGCTCCAGGATGCGGCGGCCGATCTCGGGATGCGCGATTTCCCGGCCGCGGAAGAACACCGTCGCCTTGACCTTGTCACCCTCGGCCAGGAAGCGCTCGATGTGCTTCTTCTTGAAGTCGTAGTCGTGCTCGTCGACCTTCGGTCGGAACTTGATTTCTTTGACCTCGATGGTCTTCTGGTGCTTCCGCGCCTGACGGGCCCGCTTCTGCTCGTTGTACTGGTAGCGGCCGTAGTCGGTGATGCGACACACCGGAGGCACGGCCGTCGCCGAGACCTCCACGAGATCGAGTCCCTTCGAGCGCGCGATGCGAATGGCGTCCTGCGGGGCCATGATGCCCAGCTGGGCGCCGGTTTCGTCGATGACGCGGACTTCACGGACGCGGATTCGGTCGTTGATCCGCACCCGATCGTCCCGGCGCGGCGGCCTGCCTCTGTCGAATGCGATAACTACCTCCCCTTCTGCTGTACTTTCCCGCCGGGCATCGTCGAGGAAGGCCTCGACGGCACGGGCGCCGAGGTCCCCGCCCCGGCGGCTGCGGACGGAGACCGTACCCTCCGCCGCCTCCCGATCACCCAGCACCAGCATGTACGGAATCTGCTGGAGCTGCGCTTCCCGAATCTTGTACCCGATCTTCTCGACCCGCGCGTCGAGCGTGACGCGCAGGCCGCCCGCCTCGAGCGTCGCCGACGACCGCCTTGGCGGCGTCGAGGTGGCGATCCGACAGCGGCAGCACCGCCGCCTGCACGGGCGCCAGCCACATCGGGAACGCGCCGGCGTAGTGCTCGATCAGCAGCGCCATGAACCGCTCGAAGCTGCCGAAGATGGCGCGGTGGATGACCACCGGGCAGTGCTCGGCGTTGTCGGCGCCGGTGTACTTCAGGCCGAAGCGCTGCGGCATCTGGTAGTCGAGCTGCATCGTCGCGCACTGCCACTTCCGGCCGATGGCGTCGGTGACGTCGACGTCGATCTTCGGGCCGTAGAAGGCGCCGTCACCCTCGTCGACCGTGTAGGCCTGGCCGGCGCTCTCGAGCGCGCGCTTCAGCTCGGCCTCGGCGTGGTCCCAGGTCGCGATCTCGCCGAGGAACTCGGCCGGCCGCGTCGACAGCTTGACGCTGTACTCCAGGCCGAAGTCGCCGTAGACGCGCTGCACGAGGCGGAGCAGCCGCTCGACCTCCTCGCCGATCTGCGACTCCATCACGAAGCAGTGCGCGTCGTCCTGCGAGAACTGCCGCACGCGGGTCAGCCCCGACAGGACGCCGGACGCCTCGTTGCGGTGCAGCGGCGTCTGCTCGTGGAAGCGCAGCGGCAGGTCGCGATAGCTCCGCGTCTCGCTGGCGAAGACGAGCATGTGGCCGGGGCAGTTCATCGCCTTCATGCGCCATCTGCTCCTCGTCGTTGTCGATGAGGAACATGTTCTGGCGGTAGTGCTGCCAGTGGCCGGAGGTCTCCCACAGCGCCTTGTTGAACACCAGCGGCGTCTTCAGCTCGACGTAGCCGTTCGGCAGCAGCACGTCGCGCATGTAGTTGGCCGATGGTGTGGTAGACGGTCGTGCCCTTGGCCAGCCAGAACGCCGCGCCGGGCGCCCACGGGTGGAAGTGGAAGAGGCCGAGGTCCTTGCCCAGCTTGCGGTGGTCGCGCTTCTTGGCTTCCTCGAGGCGGTTCAGGTACTGCTCGAGCTCGTCCTTCGAGAAGAAGGCGGTGCCGTAGACCCGCTGCATCGGCTGGTTCTTGGCGTCGCCCTTCCAGTAGGCGTTCGACGTCGACAGCAGCTTGAAGTGGCCCAGCTTGCCGACCGAGGGCACGTGCGGGCCGACGCAGAAGTCGAGGAAGACGCCCTTGATGTCGTAGACCGACACAATCGGGCCGCCCTTTTCCTCGATCAGCTCCACCTTGAGCGGCTCGCCGCGGGCCGCGAAGAACGCCTTGGCGTCCTCCTTGGGGTGCAGCTCGCGGACGAAGGGCAGGTCGCGCGCCGCGATCTCGCGCATCCGCTGCTCGATGGCCGCCAGATCCTCGGGGACGAAGGGCCGCTGCACGACGAAGTCGTAGTAGAAGCCGTCGTCGAGGGCCGGGCCGATCCCGCACTGGGTGCCCGGGAACAGCTCGAGGACCGCCGCCGCCAGGAGGTGCGCCGTGCTGTGGCGATAGAGGTGCAGCGCTTCCGGATCCCGCTCGGTGATGATGCGGACCCGGGCGTCGGCTTCGAACGGCCGCGTCAGGTCGGTCAGACGATCGTCGACGACGACCGCCAGCGCCGCCTTCGCCAGGCGCGGCGAGATCGACATCGCCAGGTCGGCCCCCGTCGTGCCGGCCGACACCTTGCGGACGGACCCGTCCGGCAGGGTGAGCGAAATCTCCCCCGATTCCACTGCCGAAGTCATCGACGGAGGGACGGGACGGCGGAACGCCGACCGGCGGGGAAAGTCTGAAAGACGTGCACGGCGTGGTTGTTCGTTCGACTGCTGGGCGGCTGGGGCTCACGGCCCCCCGCCCTTGTCGCGGCAAAGTGGGATGGTAGGCACGAGTGGAATCGAACCACCGACCTCCTGCGTGTCAAGCAGGCGCTCTAACCCCTGAGCTACGCGCCTATTACGCGCCCCTGGCCCACTGCGCGAACGGTCAGTATACCAGCCCGACTTTTTGTGAGTCAACGCGCACCGGTAGTTTGGGCCTGCCGGTGGGGTGGGGCCCGCCGAGCGGTGTCGGCCGCGGGCAGGTCACGAGGTGGCGGGGTCCGGGGGAGCGGACCCCGCCTGCTGGTCTTTCGGCCTGCTGGCGGTGCTGGCCGGGCGCTCGCCCCGATGCGGCATCGGGCGAGGCCGGGATGGCACCCCTAGTTGACCGAGTCCTTGAGGGCCTTGCCGGCCTTGAAGCGGACGACGCGCCGCTTCGGCACCTTCACGGTGGCGCCCGTCTGGGGGTTGCGCGCGGTCCGCGCCTTCCGCATCGACGTCTGGAACGAGCCGAAACCGACGAAGGTCACGGCGTTGCCCTTCTTCAGCGACTTCTTGATGCCGTCGAGCAGCGACTCGACGGCGCCCGTCGCGCTGACTTTCGTGAGCCCCGTGTCCTTGACGATCTTGGCAATGAGTTCCTGCTTGTTCACCGAACGCCTCCTGATGCCCGCCACGCACGCGTCGTCCACGACGCGCAACAACTGTCCGCCGGCGCGCTGCACGCGCGGCCGCGAGCGGCCTCGATACGTGCGGCCGCCGCGCGGTTATACGTTAGCGCTCAGTTGGAGTCAAGCACACGACGCGCGATCGCATCGCGATCGGCGCGCGCGCAGTGGCGAATCACGCCGCCTTCTTCACCGGACCTGCTCGAGCGCCTTCTCGAGGATCGGATCGTTCGTCGGCGGCGCGGCGCCGAACTCGTGCTCCGGCTGCTCGACGTCGACGGTCGGTGTCAGGCCGGTGCCGTGGATGCTCGCCCCCGACGGCCCGAGATAGCGCGCGTAGGTCATGTAGAGCGCGCTGCCGTCCGGCAGCTTCACCAGCTTCTGCACGCCGGCGCGGCCCAGCGTGTGCTCGCCGACCAGCGTCGCGCGCTTGTTGTCGAGCAGCGCCGCCGCGAACAGTTCGGCGGCGCCGGACGTGCCGTTGGTCGTCAGCAGCACCAGCGGCGTCGTGACCTTGCCGTCGCTGGCCGTGGTGGTGACGGCGGTGTCCTTGCCGGCCTTGGTTTCGCGCGTCGACAGCGTCTTGCCCGCCGGCACGAACGGCCGCGCCGCGGCGATGCCTTCCTCGAGGCGGCCTTCGGCGGTGTCGCGCAGGTCGACGATCACGCTGGCGGCGCCGCCGCGGGCGAGCTGGGCCACTGCCTGTTCGAGCCGCCCGGCGGCGCCGGCCGTGAACGCGGCCACCCGCACGTAGCCGACGCCCGCGCGTCTGCACCTTCGACGTCACGTCGTTCGCCGGCGGCGCCTCGCGGACGAGCGGGATGTCGCGCGGATCGGTGGCGCTGCCGCGCAGGACGGTGAGCGTCACCTTCGACCCGACCGCGCCGCGCAGGAGCCGCATGCCCTCGAGCGTCGACATGTTGCGCGTCGGCGCGCCGTTGATGGCGCGGACGTAGTCGCCGGTCCGCAGTCCGGCGCGCGCGGCGGGCGAGCCGTCGCGGGCCGAGACGACGCGCAGGTAGTAGCCGCGCGTCAGGTCGAGGCCGGTCGTGCCGGCCGCGGCGACGCGCTCCGCCTCGAAGGTGCGAACCTGGTCCGGCGTCAGGTAGGCTGCTGTCGGCGTCGAGTCCGTCGGCGAGGCCGCGCATCGCGCCGCTCATCACCTTGTCCACGTTGACGGGTTCGACGTAGTTCTGCGTCACGAGCGACACGACGTCCTCGAAGACCCGCAGGTGCTCGTAGGCGCCCTGGCTCGCCAGCGTCCGGCCGAGGAGGCTGCCGATGACGACGAACGCGACGACGGGGGTCGAAACGAGCAGGACGATCCAGCGGGTGCGAGTGGTCATGGTGACGTGGTCCTTGCGGCCGGGAGCCTTCACGCGGGCGGTCTGGACGAGGCGGGCTTCAGCCATTGTACGGGATCGGCCGGCCGACCGTCGATGCGGACTTCGAAATAGAGCGAGGGCGTGCCGGTCGGCGCCATCCCGACCGTGCCGATCTCGTCCCCGGCCTGGACCGCGGCTCCCTTGGAGACGTCGACCGAGGCCAGATGGCCGTAGAGGGTGTAGAAGCGGCCGCCGTGGTCGACGATGACCACCCGCCCGAAGCCGGCGAAGGCGTCGGCGTAGGCCACCGTCCCGGCCTGCACCGCCTTCACCGGCGACCCGGGTTCGGCGCCGATGTCGATGCCGTTGCGGTTCACCATGGTGCCGAAACGGCTCGACGGCTGCCGTCCGAATCGCGCTTCGACCCGCCCGGGCACCGGCCAGGTCATGGTGCCGGCGCGCAGCCGGCCGCCCCCGGCGACGGCCACGGACGAGGCGCCGCGCTCGGCGGTCAACTCGGCCATCGACTGCTCGAGGCGATCGCGGGCCGCGGCCAGCTCGCGCACCAGCTGCGCGTTCAGGTCGCGGCGCTCGCGGACATCGGCGAGCAGGCGCTCCTGGATGCCGGCGTTCTCGGCGAGCGCGGCTTCTTCGCCGGCCAGGCGCTGCGTCAGCATGTCCAGCGTGTCGCGGTCCCGCTGGAGGCGGGCCACGTCGGCGGCCCGCGTGGCGCGCAGTTCCGTGAAGCGCTCGAGCTGCTCGCGATCGCGACGGGCCAGGACCGCCACGACGCGTGCCGCGCGATCGAAGGTCCGCGCGTCATCGAGCGAGAAGAGCAGGCGGTCGTAGCCGAGCGGCATCAGCCGATAGAGCCGCGCCAGGCGGGCCCGGACCTCCGGCATCAGCGCGGCGAGCTCGGCGTCGGCGGCGGCGACGCGGTCCACGGCGGCGTCCACGGCCGCCGTCGCCACGGTGCGGGCGCGGGCCGTCTTCTCGCGTTCCAGCTCGCGGGTCTCGATCGCCAGCTCGATCTGGCGCAGGCGGGTGAGGAGCGTGCGCTGCTCGACGGCCAGCCGGGTGGCTTCCGCCCTGGCCTGGGCCAGCCTCGCGTCGAGGACCTTCGGCGACGCCTTGGCCTGGACGCGGGGCCGCGCGGGCGCGGAGCCGGACGTCGTGCCGGACGTCGTGCCGGACGTCTGGGGCGCGGCCGGCCGCGCGCCGAGGCCCGCCGTCGCGATCGCGAGAACTGCCGCGAGCGCGGCTCCGGATGTGGCGCTTCCCACGATCGTGTGCATTCTGGCAGACTCCCTGGACATGACGGGTGCCGTCCGGTCCGGTCGCGTGCTCGCCCTGGATATCGGCCGGAGGCGCACCGGTCTTGCCTTGAGCGACCCGACCCGCACCCTGGCGACCCCCTACGGCGTCATCACCGCGCAGCCGCCGCTCGCCGAAGTCTTGCGAACGGCGGACCAGCTCGCGGCGGAATCGGACGGGCTGTCGGCCATCGTGGTGGGCCGGCCGCTGCACCTCGATGGCCGCGCCAGCGCCGAGACCGCGGACGTCGACGCCTTCGTCGCCAGGCTCCGGACGCGGACGGCGCTGCCGGTGTTCGTCCAGGACGAGCGCCTGTCCAGCGTCGAGGCCGAGCGCCGCCTGAGCGTCGGCGAGCGGGACTGGCGGAAGCGCAAGCCGCGCCTCGACGCCGCCGCCGCCGCGGTGATCCTGCAGGACTTCCTCGACACCGACCCGCGCCGGACGACGCCGGCCCCACAGCCAGGCGCAGAGCCAGACGCAGCGCTGAATCCAAAGCCGGCCCCCTGATGCGCGCACTCATCCGACTCCTCATCCTGGCCGTCGTCGTTGCCGCGGTCGGCGCAGTCGCCGTCCGCAGCCTGAATCAGCCCTTCCAGGGCTACGTCGAGCCCGAGATCTTCGTGGACATCCCGCACGGGCTCGGCGTGGCGGCGATCGGCCACCGCCTCGTCGAATCGGGCGTCATCAAGAGCGACTGGGCGTTCCGCCTGGCGGTGTGGCGGCGCGGCGCGGCCCGGACGCTGAAGGCGGGGGAGTATCGCTTCACCGGCCAGATGCGGGCGACCGACGTGGTCGACCGGCTGGTCGCGGGGAGCGTGTTCCTGCGGCCGGTGACGTTCCCCGAGGGGCTGACGATCGCGGAGATGGCGGCCGTCTTCGAATCGGCCGGACTCGGGACCAGGGCCATGTTCACGGCGGCGGCGCGGCGCGGCTCGCTCGTCCACGAGATCGACGGGACGGCTGACGATCTCGAGGGCTACCTGTTTCCCGAGACCTACAACCTGCCCCGCGACGCCGGGGCGGAGATGCTCGTCGAGCAGATGGCGCAGCGCTTCCTCGCCGTCTACGACACGAAGCTGCGCGACGCGCGCCCGCGCGCGCGGGCTGACGACGCGTCAGGTGGTGACGATTGCGTCGCTCATCGAGAAGGAAACGAGCCGCCCCGAGGAACGGCCGCTGGTGTCGGCGGTCTACCAGAACCGGCTGCGCATCGGCATGGGGATGCAGTGCGACCCGACCGTGATCTTCGCGCTGCAGCGGGCCGGCCGCTGGAACGGCAACCTGACCCGCGAGAACCTGCAGTTCGATTCGCCGTACAACACGTATCGCTACAGCGGCCTGCCGCCCGGGCCGATCGCCGCGCCGGGGCGCGCCTCGCTCGAGGCCGCGGTCGCGCCGGCCGATGTCCCGTATCTCTACTTCGTCAGCCGCAACGACGGGTCACACGTCTTCGCGGCGACGCTGGCCGAGCACAACCGCAACGTGCACCAGCACCAGGTGCAGTATTTCCGCGATCAGCGCCGCGCTGGCAGAAAATGAAACGTTTTCGAGAGGTTCGGGAAGACCATCGGAAGCAGCATCGGGAGCAGTGGTTCGCTACCGCTCGGCCCATTTCAGTTTCTGCCGCAGGACGCCGAAGTAGGAGCGTTCCGTCGAGCGGACGAGGCGCAGGACGCGCGGGGCGCGCGTGACCGTCACGGTATCGGCCACCGACAGCGGATAGCCGGTCTGGCCGTCCGCGGTCACGAAGATGTCCTCGCCGCCGGCGATGATCGGCTGGATCGTCAGCGCCGCCGTGGCCGGCAGCACCACCGGCCGGTTCGTCAGCGTATGCGGCGCGATCGGCGTCAGCACGATCGCGTCGACGTACGGGTGGACGATCGGTCCGCCGGCCGACAGGTTGTAGGCCGTCGATCCCGTGGCGGTGGCGACGATCAGCCCGTCCGCCTTGAAGCGCGCCACGAACAGATCGTCGACGTGGACCGACAGGTCGGTCATCCGCGACAGCGGGCCGCGATTGACGACGACGTCGTTGAGCACCGGCGTCTCGTGCCGCACCGCGCCGTCGCGGACGATCCGCATCTGCAGCATGGTCCGCGCCTCGACCGCGGCGGTGCCGGCGACGACTCGCTCGAGCGCGGCGTAGAGCTCCGGCAGCGTCGTCTCGGTGAGGAACCCGAGGCTGCCGAAGTTCACGGCGAGGACCGCGACGTCGGCGCCCGCGAGCGCGATGCGCCGCGCGGTCGCGAGGAGCGTGCCGTCGCCACCGAGGACGACGATCAGGTCGACCTCGGACGGCAGCGCCTCGGCGGTGACGGTGCGATGCGAACCGCTGCCTTCCATCGCCGCGCACGCCTCGTCGAGCACGGGCTCGATGTCCCGCGCCTTCACCCAGGCGATCAGGTCACGCACGACGCGCGTCCCTCCGTCGAGCCGCGGCTTGACGACGATCCCGACGCGGCGGATGGGCGGCCAGTCCACGGCGTCAGCTTATCCGGTCCAGGGCGTCGCCCCAGCAGCCTGTGGTGGAAGTCCCGCTGCATTCGACGGGCGATGCATCCCGTCGCTCGGCGTTGCTCGTCGCTCGCATATTGCCGATATTCTCACTCCTCACGCCTTGATCGCCGGGCGCCTCACCCGTCTCGGTGCGACACGGCCCTTCCACCACTGGCTGCTAGCAGATCGAACGCGGCCAGGAACTCGCGGTTGCCTTCAGCGCCCGCGATGGGGGACGGCGTCGTGCCGCGATGCACGAGGCCCAGGCGCGTGGCCTCGGCCACCACCTCCGCGACGACCCGCTCGTGCACGGCCGCGTCGCGCACGATGCCGCCCGCGCCAACGTCCTCGCGCCCGGCCTCGAACTGCGGCTTGACCAGGGCGACCAGCCGGCCGCCCGGCGCCAGCAGCGGCACGAGCGCCGGCAGCACCAGCCGCAGCGAGATGAACGACACGTCGATGGTGATCGAGATCGAAGGTGCGCGGCGCGTCAGGTCCGAGCTGATCCGGGGTCAGCGTGCGCGCGTTCACCTTCTCGATCACGACGACGCGGCGATCGGTGCGCAGCGACCACGCCAGCTGACCATGACCGACGTCGAGCGCGACCACCCGCGTCGCGCCGCGCTGCAACAGCACGTCGGTGAAGCCGCCCGTCGACGCGCCGACGTCCAGGGCGACGCGTCCGCGCGGATCGATGGCGAAAACGTCGAGCGCGTGGGCCAGCTTGAGCCCGCCGCGGCCGACGTAGGGATGGTCGGGCACCGCGAGCGAAATCTCGGCGTCCGCGGGCACCATCGTGCCGGCCTTGAGCGGCCCCGCCTTCGACGGCGGCTTGTCGACGCGGACCTGGCCGGCGAGGATGAGCGCCCGCGCCCGCTCGCGCGTCGCGGCCAGGCCGCGCGCGACGAGGAGTGCGTCGAGCCGCGTCTTCACGCGCGTCTCTGGACGAACAGGTCGGACAGGCGTTCGAGGTGTCCGCCGAGGTGGGCGGTGGCGAGCGCGGCGCGGGCCCGGGCCCGCGCGTCGGCGGCCAGCGCCTTCGATTGCTCGAGGCCGAACAGGGCGGGGTAGGTGGGCTTGCCGGCGGCGGCGTCCTTGCCGGCCGTCTTGCCGAGGTCGGCGGACGTGCCTTCGACGTCGAGCACGTCGTCGACGATCTGGAAGGCGAGGCCGATTTCGCGGCCGAAGACGCCGACGGCGCGGATGGTCGCGGCGTCGGCGCCGGCCATCGTCGCGCCGGCCACCGCGGCCGCCTCGATCAGCGCGCCGGTCTTGCGCGCGTGCATGTCGGCCAGCGCGGCGGCGTCGAAGGTCGGGCGGGGCGCGCCGTCGTGCGGGCGGGCGGCGTCGAGATCGATCGCCTGGCCGCCGACCATGCCGGCGGCGCCGGCGGCAGCGGCGATCACGCCGATCGTCTGCAGCTTGCGCGCGACGATGGCCGGATGCGCGTCGTCCGGCTCGCGCGCCAGCCAGGCGAACGCCTCGGTGAGGAGAGCGTCGCCGACGAGGATCGCCTGGCCCTGGCCGAAGCGGATGTGCGTCGTCGGCCGTCCGCGGCGCAGGTCGTCGTCGTCCATCGCCGGCAGGTCGTCGTGGACGAGCGAGTAGGTGTGAATCAGCTCGAGCGCGCAGGCCGCCGGCATGGCGAGCCGGCAGGTCTCCGGCTCGGAGCCGAGGATGGCGTCGGCAGTCGCCAGCGCCAGGAGCGGGCGGACGCGTTTGCCGCCGCCGAGCAGCGCATAGCGGAGGCCGGCATCGAGCACGCTCGGCGTCGCTGGTGTCGCGGGAATGGCCCGGCCCAGGCAGGCATCGACTGCCGCGCGCATCCGCGTGACCCAGGCGGTGAACGCGTCCGGGCGGGTGGCTTGGTCAGCGAGCGTCGGCATCCGTGGTGAGCGTCGAAGGGGCCGGACGGACATCGCCTCGTTCGGTGAGGACCTCGATGCGGCGTTCGGCGTCCTCGAGCCGCGCGTGGCAGGCCCGGGACAACTCGACGCCGCGCTCGAACAGGCCGAGCGATTCTTCGAGCGCCAGATCGCCGCGCTCGAGGCGCGTCACGATCGTCTCCAGCTCGGTCAGCGAGGATTCGAAATCGGGCAGCGTGTCAGCCATCGCCATCGGGACGCGCCGGGCGCGTCGCCTCCTCCGCCTTGCGCCCCGTCACCGTGCAGGCGAGCCGGCCGTGTTCGAGGCGTACGTGAACGGTATCACCGTCGCGGGTCGACGCGGCGTCCCGCAGGACGGTCCGCCCATCCGCCGCGAAGCACACGGCATAGCCGCGGCCCAGCACCGCCAGGGGACTGAGCGCGTCGAGCCGGCCGGCCAGCGAGCCGAACGCCAGCGCGGCGCGATGGTGGCGGGCTCGCGTGGCCGGCGCCAGCCGTCCGCCTGCCTCCGCCAGCCGGGCGCGCAGGCGGGCCAGCCGGCGCCGCTGATCGACGGCGGCGAGGCGCTCGGCCAGCGCGCCGAGCCGCTGCCGCGCCGACTGGTGGCGGCGGGCCAGGATCCGCCGGAGCCGCGCCGACAGCTCGCCGAGGCGGCGCTCGCGGTTCGAGACGCGCGTCTGGATCGTCAGGAGGCCGCGGCGGGTGCCGAGCGCGTGCACCGCGGCCCGGCCGGCTGGCGACGCGCTGGCGGACCGCGGCGCGGGCCCGATGATCGAGGTGCGCGATGCGCCGCGCCAGCTCGTCGCGCCGGGCGACGACGATCTCGGCGGCGTTCGACGGCGTCGCGGCGCGCACGTCGGCGGCGAAGTCGGCGATCGTCGTGTCGATCTCGTGCCCGACGCCGGAGACGACCGGCACCGGCGAGGCGGCGATGGCGCGGGCGACGGCCTCCTCGTTGAAGGCCCACAGATCCTCGAGCGAGCCGCCGCCGCGGGCCGACGATCACGACGTCGACGCCGGGATGCCGCGACACGTCGCGGATGGCGCGGGCGACCTCGTGGCAGGCGCCCTCGCCCTGGACGCGGCACGGGCGAATCAGCAGCCGCAGGCCGGCATGGCGGTTGGTGACGACGCGCACGATGTCGCGCACCGCCGCGCCCTCGAGCGAGGTCACGATGCCGATGGTCCGCGGCAGCAGCGGCAGGGGACGCTTGCGCGCCGCGGCGAACAGGCCTTCGGCCTCGAGCCGGCGCGTCAGCTGCTCGAAGGCGAGCTGGAGCGCGCCCAGCCCGCGCGGCTCGAGGTGCTGACAGACGATCTGCATCTCGCCGCGCGCTTCGTAGACCTCGAGCTGGCCGCGCGCGATGACGTGCTGGCCGTCGGCGGGCTTGAAGCGGAGCAGCCGCAGGTTGCCGCGGAACATCACCGCCTTGATCTGCGCGGTGTCGTCCTTGAGGGTGAAGTAGAGATGACCCGAGGCGGCCGGCCGGGCGTTCGAGATCTCGCCCTCGAGCCAGACCTGGAAGAACTCCTTCTCGAGGCGGCGCGCGACGGCGGCGGTCAGCTCGCTGACGGTGTAGACGGTCCGGGCCGGTGGCTTGGTCGCAACCGGCGGGGCTGCCACCGGCGGCGGGGCCGCCTCCGGGCGCGGGGCCGGTTCCGGCTCCGGCGGTCGATCGTCCTCGAAGGCGTCGTCGAACAGCGAAGGCATCGTCGCTCCGGACGAGTCTACAGATCCCCGAGCCTACATCGCTTCGAGAGCGGCGCGGGTCAGGCTGATCCGCTCGATCGACGTGGCCGCGCCCGTCGTCGTGTCCGCGGTGATGACGACCGCGTGCAGCTTCGGCATGCCCTTCGCCGCCTCGAAGCGGGACGGCAGGCCGGTCAGGAACCGGTTGATCACCGGCTCGCGCTCGACGCCGATGATGCCGTCGTGCGGGCCCGTCATGCCGACGTCGGTGATGTAGGCGGTGCCGCCGGGCAGGATCTGATCGTCGGCGGTCTGCACGTGCGTGTGCGTGCCGACCACCGCCGTCACCTTGCCGGCCAGATGCCAGCCCATGGCGATCTTCTCGGAGGTCGCCTCGGCGTGCATGTCGACGAGGACGATCGGCGTGCGCGCCCGCAGCCGCGCCGCCTCGCGCGTGCCGAGGCTGAACGGATCGTCGATGGCGTTCATGAAGACGCGGCCCATCAGGTTCAGCACCGCGACTTCTTCGCCTTCCGACGTCCGCATGATCGCGGAACCGTTGCCGGGCACGCCGGCCGGGAAGTTGGCCGGCCGCACCAGGCGCGGCTCGAGCGGGAGGTAGTCGAGCGCCTCCTTCTTGTCCCACACATGGTTGCCCGACGTCATCAGGTCGACGCCCGACGCGAACAGCTCTTCGCCCGTTTCGCGGGTGATGCCGAAGCCGCCGGCGCTGTTCTCGCCGTTGGCGATGACCGCGGTGACCTGGTAGCGCTGCACGAGCTTGGGGACGCCGAGGCGCACGAGGTCCCGGCCGGGCTTGCCGAAGACGTCGCCGATGAAGAGGAGGGTCAGGTGGGGCACGGGCGGACTATTTCTTCGCGAGAAGCTCGAGCACCGCCGCCGTCATCGTCGTGACCCCGGCGGTGATGGTCGGCTCGGGCACGGGCGCGAAACCCGAATTGTGGTTCGAGGGCACGGGCACGCCGGTGCGCGCGCTCTCCGTGAACTTCTCGGGCGCGCTCGCGCCGATGCGCCACAGCACGCTCGGCACGCGCTCCGCCGTCTGGCCGTAGAGCGAGAAGTCCTCGCCGGCGTTGATCGGCTCGACTTCGGACACGCGGTCGGCGCCCATCCACTCGGTGAAGACCTTGGCCAGTCGTCTGGTCAACGCCGGATCGTTCGTCGTCACGCCGATGGTTTCGTCGGTCACGGTGACGACGGGCAGCCGATCCTCCGGCACGCCGGCGGCCTGCGCCGTGCCAGCCGTGATGCGCCGGATGGCCGAGACGAGCTTCGCCATCACCGCCGGATCGAAGGCGCGCAGCGTGAGCTCCAGCTTCACGTCGTCGGGGATGATGTTGCGCTTCAGGCCGCCGTGGATCGTGCCGACGGTGACGACCGCCCGCGTCCCGGGCGCGACCTCGCGGCTGACGATCGTCTGCAGCGCAACCACGATCTGCGCCGCGAGCACGACCGGATCCTTGGCGGTGTGCGGGGCCGAGCCGTGGCCGCTCACGCCGCGGACGACGATGTCGAGCGAGCTGACGCCCGACATGAACGGCCCCTCGCCGTAGCCCACCTTGCCGGCGGGCAGCATGGCGTCGTCGTGGAACGTCAGGGCGAAATCCGGCTTCGGGAAGCGGGTGTAGAGCCCGTCGTCGAGCATCGCCCGCGCACCGGCGACGATCTCCTCGGCGGGCTGGGCCACGAAGACGATCGTCCCCGACCAGCGATCGCGCACGGCCACGAGCGTCCGCGCCGCGCCGATGAAGCTGGTCATGTGCACGTCGTGCCCGCACGCGTGCATCGCCGGCTGATCGCGGCCCTGCAGATCCTTGACGACCGCGGTGCTGGCGTAGGGGACGCCGGTCGTCTCCTTCAGCGGCAGCGCGTCCATGTCGGTGCGCACGAGCACCGTCGGGCCCGGCCCGTTGCGGAGCACGCCCACCACCCCCATCCGGCCAACCTTCTCGGTGACGTCGATGCCGAGCGCCCGCAACTCCTTGGCGATCAGCGCCGCGGTGTTCACCTCCATGAACGACAGCTCGGGGTGGGCGTGGAGGTGCTCGTAGATGGCGCGCAGCTGCGGGTAGTCGCTGCGGATCCGCTCGCGGACCGCGTCCCGGACATCTGGGCCTGGTGCGAAGGCTGAGCCGAGCAGGACCGCCGTGAGGGCGACCGCGACGCGGGAAGCAGGGGAGCGCATCAGCCCCGCATCATAGACCGAGCCCTCCGACTGTCCAGGCGGAGTCCAGCCGTCGATGCATGAGTGTATTTAGACGCATATAATATGCTTGACACGCACGCGACACGTTGCTATCCTCTATCTCGTTCACCACGACGAACCGGATTTCGGGAAACGCATCAGGGGCTCCGCCCCGCAGCATCGAGGAGAAGAAACAATGAGAGTCGCGATCAACCGCTTCGAACCGTTCCGCGAGCTCGCTGCCGTCCAGGCCCGCCTCAACCGCATCTTCAGCGAGCCGTACGAGCAGGGCGACGACACCCTCACCCGGGCCGACTGGGTGCCGGCCGTCGACGTCTTCGAGACCGAGCAGCACGAGCTGGTGTTGAAGGCCGAGCTGGCCGGCATCAAGCGCGAGGACATCGACCTCAAGGTCGAGAACAACATCCTGACCATCCGCGGCGAGCGGAAGCGCGAGCAGGAGATCAAGCAGGACGCGTATCAGCGCGTCGAGCGCACCTACGGCGCCTTCGCCCGCTCGTTCACGCTGCCGTCGACGGTGAACCCGGACGGGGTGAAGGCGGAGTTCAAGGACGGCGTGCTGACGGTGGTCCTCCCGGCGCGGGAGGAAGCGAAGCCGCGTCAGGTCCAGATCGCCATCAACTGATTGTTGGCGGCCGCGCGCCTGCGACGCGCAGGCCGCGCAGGTCAAGTTGCACGAGGCGTCCGAGGTCGCAGATGCGAGCCGGCGCCTCGTTTCGCGTACGGGACCGCCCGATGACTCCGGAGTCGCTCTTCACTCCGGAGTCGGAGGGGCTAGACCGTCTGGCAGCGCGGGCACCAGTAGGTCGGTCGAGCCCCGAGGCCCTGCTTCGCGAACGAAATCGGCGTGCCGCACCGCCGGCACGGCCGGCCGCCGCGCCCGTAGACCCACAGGCCTTCGGCCGGCGCGAGGCGGCCCGTCGTGCGGCGCCCGTGGCCGCGTGACGCGCCACCGACGTTGGCGGCGAGCTGACGGCGCGCGATGTCGACCAGCGCCGACAGGCGATCCCCGGCGATCGTCGCCACCGTCGCGAACGGCTCGACGCCCCCTTCGAACAGCACTTCCGACTTGAACACGTTGCCGATGCCGGCGAGGGCGCGCTGATCGACCAGCGCCTCGGCAATCGTCATGTCGCCGCGCGCCTGCAGGCGGCGCACGGCTTCGGCCGCGTCGAAGTCCGGCGCGAGCAGGTCCGGCCCGAGCCGGGCGATCGCGTCACGCGCGCCCGACGTCGCGCGCGGCCTCGAACTCCGCGTCCGGCACGTTGAAGCCGACCGCGACGAAGTCCGCCGTCCCGACGAGCACGCGCATCTCCCGCGGCGGCCGCTGCCAGCGCTCGCCGGGCCGGTAGATGTGCCAGCTGCCGTGCATCCGCATGTGCGTGCGCAGCACGAGATCGCCGGAGAAGCGCATCACCATGTGTTTGCCGTGCGCCTCGACGCGCTTCGATGGTGCGGCCGGTGATCGGCGCGTCGTCGTGGACGCGGGCGAGTGGCGCGTAGGCGGTGTCGAAGCGGGTCACGACGTGCCCGGCCAGCGCGCGATGCAGCGTGCGCGCGGCCCGGAAGATCGTGTCGCCTTCAGGCATGGCGCGCCGCGGGATCGGCGGGCCCCGCGTCGGCCCGTCCCAAGTCCGGCCGGCGCTCGCGCCGCACCTGGTAGCCGAGGCCGGATCGGACGAAGCCGGCGGCGACGAGGAACGGCGCCAGCGGATGCTCGTGCGCGGGCACGGCATCGATGTCGCTGACGAGCAGCCCGCCGTCGCGACCCTCGCCGCTGCGCGCGACCGTGGCCAGCGTCGCCGACAGGGCGCGGGCGGCGCGGGAGCGCTCGGGCTCGGCCTCCGGCAGCCAGGTCAGGATCTGGCGTCCGCCGCGGGAGACGTGCGCGACGCAGCGCGCCGTCGACGAGGACGACGCGCGCGCCGACGGTCCGCGTCGGGCCGCGGCGCACCGGCGTGTCGCTGGCGTCGTCGCGGCGGGGCGCCGTGCCGTCCGCCTCGCGCGATGGCCATTTCAACAGCGTGCCGTACGGGTTGGCCGGATCCGCGGCGCCGAGGATGACTGCCTCGGGCTCCTCGGGCGGCTGGCGCAGCGATCGCAGCAGGTCGAGAGCCGGCGGCAGCGCGAACTGCGTCGCGCCGACGCCGCCGACGAAGAACCCGCGCCGGACGCGGCCGCTCTCGTCGAGCGCCCGCAGCACGTCGTAGACCGCGGAGAAGCCGCCCGGGATCGCCTCGGCGGCGCCGACCTCGCGGGTGACGACGCCGTAGCGGGTGAGGAGCTGCTGCGCCAGCGCGGTGCTCCATTCGGTCGGCGACACCGGGGTGACGCGCGCGCTCAGGATCGACCAGCGGCCTTCGGCGCTGGCCGGCACCTGCCGCCGCGAGCGGAACACCCGGCCGGTGGCGCGGACCCGCGGCGCCGCGCTGCGCGGCAGCTTCGGTCCGAGCGGGCCGACGAAGGCGCGGACCGCCTGCAGCGCGTCGTTGGTGATCAGGCCGCGCCACACGAGGTCCCACAGCGCGTCGACGGTGTCGCGCGGGAAGCCGCCGCCGACCGCCTCGTGGATCGCGCCGAAGAACGACGCGCCCTCGGCCTGCAGGTGATCGGCGATCGCCTGCGCGCGCGGGCCGAGCCCGTCGGCGGCCGGCGGACGCCACAGCCGCGCCAGGGCGTCGGTGAGATACAGCGCGAGCCGCCCGTCCTTGTCGCCGAGCGGCTCGACGCCCGCCCACACCACCTCGCCGGCGGCGAGCAGCGTGTCCAGGTCGCCCGGCTCGTAGCCGTCGATGCGCGCCGGCAGGATCTCGCGCTCGAGCAGCGACGCGACGAGCGGCGCGCCCTGCAGCGTCTCGACGGTGTCGAGGATGGCGTCGAGGCCGCGGCGCTTGCGGGTCACGCCCTGCCAGGTCGTGACGAGCCGCCCGAGCGTGGCCGGTTCGACCGGCTCGACCTGGTGCCGCACCTTGGCCAGCGAGCGCCGGCGGATCTGGCCGAGGACGCCCGGCTCGCACCATTCGCGGTGGGTGCCGCCGGGTCGGAAGTCGCCCTCGTGCAGGCGGCCGGCGCCGACGGCGCGGCGCAGCACCTTCTCGACGACGGCCTCGCCCAGTGCGAAGCGGCGCGCGACGTCGCCGGTGGTGAACGGCCCGTGCGTGCGCGCGTAGCGCATCACCAGATCGAGCAGCGGATCGCGGACCGGCTCGAGCAGCGCCTCCGGCAGGCCTTGCGGCAGCGGCGTGCCGAGCGCGTCGCGGTAGCGGCTGGCGTCCTCCACCGCGACGAGCCGCGTCTCGCCGGCGACCGGGAGGCGCAGCGCGCGCCGCGCCCGCACCAGCGTCTCGATCGCCTCGGCGGTGCCGCCAGGAATCGCCGAGCGCATCTCGATCTCCGCGGCCGTGAGATCGCCGATGCGGAGCAGCAGATCGTGGATGCCGTCGACGGTGCGCACGCGACGTTCGGGCGCGAGGTGCTGCAGCTCGTGCTCGACGTCGTCGATGGCGTCGCGATCGAGCACGTCGCGCAGCTCGGCGTCGCCGAGCAGCGCCTTGAGCTGCGCGTGATCGATCGACAGCGCCTGCGCCCGCCGCTCGGCCAGCGGCGCGTCGCCGTCGTAGAGATACTTGGCGACGTAGCCGAACAGCAGCGACGCGGCGAACGGCGACGGCGTCGTCGAGTCCACGGTGACCACACGCAGGCGGCGCTCGCGGATCGCGCGCAGCGTCTCGATCAGCGCCGGCACGTCGAACAGGTCGCGCAGGCACTCGCGGTAGGCCTCGAGCAGCATCGGGAACGAGCCGAACTTCGAGGCGACGGCGAGCAGATCGGCGGCGCGCTTGCGCTGCTGCCAGAGCGGCGTGCGGCCGCCGATGCGGCGCCGGGGCAGGAGCAGCGCCCGCGCCGCGGCCTCGCGGAACTTGGCCGCGAACAGCGACGTCGCGCCGAGCTGGCGCAGCACCAGCGCCTCGACGTCGTCGGGATCGGGCAGCATCAGCCGCGGATCGGGCGGCTCGTCCGTGTCGGGGAAGCGGACGACGAGACCGTCGTCGTTCCACATCGTCTCGGCGTCGATGCCGCCCTCCTCGCGCATGCCGGCGAGGATCGCCATCGACCACGGCGCCATCACCCGTCCGCCGAGCGGCGACAGCAGGCAGACGCGCCAGTCGCCCAGCTCGTCGCGGCAGCGCTCGATGACGAGGGTGCGATCGTCCGGCACGTGGCCGATCGCCGCGCGCTGATCGGCCAGGTACTGCAGCAGGTTCTCGGCCGCCTGCCGATCGAGGTCGTGCTCCTTTTCGAGCCGGGCGAGGGCGGCCGCGGCCGGCTGCGCCTGGAGCGAGCGGACGAGCGCGCCGATGGCGCGGCCGAACTCGAGCGGCCGGCCGGCCGCCTCGCCCTTCCAGAACGGCATCTTGCCCGGCTGGCCCGGCGCCGGCGAGACGATCGACGTTGTCGTGGGTGATGTCCTCGATGCGCCACGTCGAGGCGCCGAGCAGGAAGGTCTCGCCGACCTTGCTCTCGAAGACCATCTCCTCGTCGAGCTCGCCGACGCGGGCGGACCCGGCCGGCGCGCCGGCGAGGAAGACGCCGTAGAGCCCGCGATCGGGGATGGTGCCGCCGTTGGCGATGGCGACGCGCTTGGCGCCTTCGCGTCCGACGACCGTGTGGCGCACGCGATCCCAGGTGATGCGCGGCCGCAGCTCGGCGAACTCGTCGGACGGGTAGCGGCCGGCCAGCATGTCGAGCACGCCGTCGAAGACGCCGCGATCGAGGTCGGCGAAGGGCGCGGCCCGCCGCACCATCGCGAACAGCGCGTCGACCGGCCAGCCGTCCATCGCGACCGTGGCGACGATCTGCTGCGCCAGCACGTCGAGCGGATTGCGCGGATAGCGCGTCGCCTCGACCAGGCCCTCGTGCATGCTGCGCGCCGCGGCGGCGCAGGCGACGAGATCGCCGCGGTACTTCGGGAAGATGAGGCCTTCGCTGACGGCGCCGACCTGGTGCCCGGCGCGGCCGATGCGCTGCAGGCCGCTCGCCACCGACGGCGGCGCCTCGATCTGCACGACCAGGTCGATCGCGCCCATGTCGATGCCGAGCTCGAGCGAGGACGTCGCCACCAGGCCGCGCAGCCGGCCTTCCTTCAGCGCGTCCTCGATGTCGACGCGCTGCGGGCGGGCCAGCGATCCATGGTGGGCGCGCACCAGGGGCTCGCCGGCGAGCTCGTTCAGCGCGGCGGCGAGGCGTTCGGCGACGCGGCGGCTGTTGACGAAGATCAGCGTCGAGGTGTGCGACTGCACCAGCGCCAGCAGCCGCGGATGGATCGCGGTCCAGATCGACGGGCGCGTCGGGCCTTGCGAGGCGGGGCCGCTCGGGATGTCGATCGGCTCGGCGAGCCGCGCCATGTCCTCGACCGGCACTTCGATCTTCAGCCGCAGCGCCTTGCGCCGGCCGGCGTCGACGATGGTGATCGGGCGCGCCGGCGTCGCCGCGGTGTCGGCGCCGGTGAACTCGTGGGCGATCTCGCTGGCGGCATCCGCCGGGCGAGCGGTCGGGTTCGCGCTCCGCCCGCCGTCTGGCGCGTTGGCCGCCCGCCCTCCGAGGTAGCAGCGCGACCTCTTCGAGCGGCCGCTGCGTCGCTGACAGCCCGATCCGCTGCAGCGGGCCCTCGGCCAATGCCTCGAGGCGCTCCATCGACAGCGCGAGGTGGGCGCCGCGCTTGGTCGGCACCAGCGCGTGGATCTCGTCGATGATCAGCGTGTCGAGGCTGCGGAACGCCTCGCGGGCGTTCGAGGTCAGCAGCAGGTAGAGCGACTCCGGAGTCGTGATGACGATGTCGGCCGGCTCGCGGACGAAGCGGGCGCGCTCGCTGGTCGGCGTGTCGCCGGTGCGCACCAGGATGCTGGGCATCCGCACCAAGTCACCCCGGCGTGCCGCTGCCTGCGTGATGCCGGCGATCGGTGCCCGCAGGTTGCGCTCGACGTCCACGGCCAGCGCCTTGAGCGGGGAGACGTAGACGACCCGGCAGCGGCGCTTCGGCGGCGGCTCCGGCTCGAACATCAGCCGGTTCAGGCACCACAGGAACGCGGCCAGGGTCTTGCCGCTGCCGGTCGGGGCCAGGAGCAGCGTCGATTCCCCCCGCGCGATGGGGGCCCAGCCCTTGGTCTGCGCCGGCGTGGGACCGCCGGCGAAGGACGCCTCGAACCAGTCCCGCACAGCTGGATGAAAAGGCGAAAGCCCCACCGCCGCATCCTACAGCGGCGGGCTCTTCGAGGTCGCCAGTTGCCTCTCCGGCCGCGATAGACGAGTATTAGGGGTTGCGCGCGGCCGATGAGCGGCCACGGCGCACGTGCGCGACCGCCTTGCTGCGACGCGCCCCGGGAGGCTCCACCATGAACGTCCGACCCCTCCGTGATCGCATCCTCGTCGAGCGCCTCGAAGAATCCGAGCAGCGCATCGGCGGCATCATCATCCCCGACTCCGCGCGCGAGAAGCCGCAGCAGGCCAAGGTGGTCGCGGTCGGCCGCGGCCGTGTCAACGACGACGGCGACGTGTTCGCGCTCGACGTGAAGGTCGGCGACACCGTCCTCCTCGGCAAGTATTCCGGCAGCGAGATCACCGTGGCCGGCAAGGACTACGTCATCCTGCGCGAAGAAGAAGTCCTGGGCGTCGTCGAAGGCGTCGCCGAAATGGCGATGGCCTAGATCGTCCATCCACAGCGTTCAGTACCGACTACATGGCAGCCAAGCAGATCATCTTCCACGAGCAGGCGCGCGCGGCGCTCCTGCGCGGCGTCAACCAGCTCGCCGACGCGGTCAAGGTCACGCTCGGGCCGAAAGGCCGCAACGTCGTGATCGACCGCAAGTTCGGTTCGCCGACGATCACCAAGGACGGCGTCACCGTCGCCAAGGAAATCGACCTGAAGGACAGCGTCGAGAACCTCGGCGCCCGGCTCGTGCGGGAGGTCGCCAGCAAGACCTCGGACATCGCCGGTGACGGCACCACCACCGCCACCGTGCTGGCCCAGGCGATCATGCGCGAAGGCGCGAAGCACGTCGCCGCCGGCGCCAACCCGATGGACCTCAAGCGCGGCATCGACATCGCCGTCGAGTCCGTCGTCACCGCGCTGAAGGCGATGGCCAAGCCGGTGTCGGGCGACGAGATCGCGCAGGTCGGCACCATCTCGGCCAACAGCGACGAGACGATCGGCAAGATCATCGCCGACGCCATGGCCAAGGTCGGCAAGGACGGCGTGATCACGGTCGAAGAGGCCAAGACGCTCGAGACCAGCCTCGACGTGGTCGAGGGCATGCAGTTCGATCGCGGCTACCTCTCGCCGTACTTCGTGACCGATCAGGATCGGATGGAAGTCGTCCTCGAGGACGCCATGATCCTCATCCACGAGAAGAAGATCTCGAGCCTGAAGGACCTGCTGCCGGTGCTCGAGCGCGTCGCCGAGAGCGGCGCGCCGCTGCTGATCATCGCCGAGGACGTCGACGGCGAGGCGCTGGCGACGCTGGTCGTCAACAAGCTGCGCGGCACGCTCAAGGTCGCTGCCGTCAAGGCGCCGGGCTTCGGCGATCGCCGCAAGGCGATGCTCGAGGACATCGCCATCCTGACCGGCGGCCGGGCCATCACCGAGGATCTGGGGATCAAGCTCGAGAACATCACCCCCGAGGATCTCGGCCGGGCCAAGCGCCTCCACATCAACAAGGACGACACGACGATCATCGAGGGCGCCGGCAGCCGGCAGGCCATCGAGGGCCGCGTGAAGCAGATTCGCGCCCAGGTCGAGGACACGACGTCCGACTACGACCGCGAGAAGCTGCAGGAGCGGCTGGCGAAGCTGGTCGGCGGCGTCGCCGTCATCAAGGTCGGTGCGGCGACCGAGACCGAGATGAAGGAGAAGAAGGCGCGCGTCGAGGACGCGATGCACGCGACCAAGGCGGCGGTCGAGGAAGGCATCGTGCCGGGCGGCGGTGTCGCGCTGCTGCGCGCCGCCAAGAGCCTCGACGCGGTGGCGAAGCGCAAGGATCTCTCGGACGACGAGCGGAGCGGCGTCGAGCTGGTCCGCCGCGCCGTCGAGGAGCCGATGCGCTGGATCGCCGTCCAACGCCGGCCACGAAGGCTCGATCGTGGTCGAGAAGGTGAAGGCCGCGAAGGACGCCGAGTTCGGCTTCAACGCGTCGACCGACACCTACGAGAACCTGGTCAAGGCCGGCGTCATCGATCCGGTCAAGGTGGTGCGCAGCGCGCTGCAGAACGCCGCCTCGATCGCGTCGCTGCTGCTCACGACCGAAGCGCTCGTCTCGGAGCTGCCGGAGAAGCCGGCACCGGCCGCCGGCGGCCACGATCACTCTCACGACGACTACTAGCTTGGTGATGGCCGCGCCTCTCGCGGCCGGCCGCTCACAGGAGACAACGCCCATGATGGATCCGCACACCGACATCCCGGCCGTCGAAGGCCAGTCGACCGAGCGCCAGCCGGTCGCGCCAATCGAGAGCCGTTTCATGTTCGTCGACGTCGCGGCGCTGCGCGCCAAGCAGCTCCGCCGCGGGGCGCTGGTCCGCACCACGCCGGGCCACGACACGCCGCACAAGCTCGAGCGCATCGCGATGGACGAAGTGCGCAAGGGCCTGGTCGAGTACACCGCGCCCGAGAAGAAGGCCGTCGAAACGCCGACCGTCTAGCGCGGCCCGCGAGCGGCGCCGGCGGCGCGCCTGGCGCCGCCCGAACAGCAGCCGCTCGCGCGAAGGGCCGCCTCCGCGCGCCGTGAGAGGCGCGCGGAACCCAGCCAGAGTGAATCACGTCCGATTACCGCAGAGGTGGTCGCGATGGAAATGGTGCTCCTGGCGGGTCTCGTGATCCTGGCGCTGATCGTGACCGCGACGGTCATCGGCACGGTCGTCCGTGCCGCGCTGTGGATCCTGTTCCTGCCGTTCCGCGTCGTCGGCTGGCTGCTGTTCCTCCCGCTGCTCCTCCTCAAGTTGCTCGTCGGGATCGCGGGCGCCGTCCTCACGCCCGTCGTGGCGGTCATGGCGGCGGTCGTGGCCGCGGTGGTGGCCGCGCTGTTCGTGCCGCTGCTTCCCGTCCTCGTCATCGCCGCCTTCGTCTGGCTCGTCGTCAAGCTGAGTCGCCCGTCCCCCCGATCCGTGCCGTCCTGAGACGGGGCGCCACGCCCGCCGACGCGCCTTGTCGAAGCGCGGGTCTTCCGGCAGAATGAGCCCATCCGTTCCTTCTGCCTGGAGCTTGCGATGACATCACTCCCTTCGCGTCGGACGTTCCTCCAATCGGCCGCCGCGGCGGCAGCCGGCGTGACCATCGTGCCGCGCCACGTCCTCGGCGGCACCGGCTACCAGGCCCCCAGTGACACCTTCAATGTCGCGGGCGTCGGGGTGGGCGGCATGGGCCGCAGCAACCTGACCGCCCTCGCCAGCCAGAACATCGTGGCCCTCTGCGACGTCGACTTCGGCTACGTCGACCGGAAGTACGCCGACCTGTCGATCGCAGCTCGCGCAGGCGCGCAAGCAGATCGCCGAGCTCAAGGCCAACCCGAACGCGCCACCGCCGGCGCAGGGCGCCGGCCGCACGATGACGCCCGCGGCCCGGCTCGACGCCGCCGAGCGGCGTGCCGCCAACGTCGAGGCCCTGATCGCCAAGGCCGGCAAGGCGAAGCGCTACCACGACTACCGCCAGATGCTGGCGGAGCAGAAGGACATCGACGGCGTCGTCGTCGCGACGCCCGATCACACGCACGCCGCGGTCGCCATGGCGGCGATGTCGCTCGGCAAGCACGTCTACGTGCAGAAGCCGCTCTGCTGGTCGGTGCACGAGGCACGGGCCCTGGCGAAGAAGGCGGCCGAGATCGAAGGTCGCCACGCAGATGGGCAACCAGGGGCACTCCCTCGACGACGCGCGCAAGGGTGTCGAGTACATCCAGGGCGGCTACATCGGCGACGTGAAGGAGGTCCACATCTGGACCAACCGACCGCATTCCTACTGGCCGCAGGGCGTGCCTCGCCCCGCGCCCAGCAGCACGAAGCCGGAGGAGCTCGCGTGGAGCACGCGCGGCGTCGCCGAGCGGGTCGGTGCGATGTTGGCGGCGGGCAGCCAGCCGGTGCCTCAGGGCATGGCGTGGGATCTGTTCCTCGGCCCGGCCCCCGAGGTGCCGTACCATCCGATTTACCACCCGGGCAACTGGCGCGGCTGGGTCGACTGGGGCCAGGGTGCGCTCGGCGACATGGGCGCGCATCTGGTCGATCACCCGTTCTGGGCGCTCGAGCTCGGCATGCCGACCACGATCGAGACCGTGTCCACGCCGTTCAACGGCGCGTCGTACCCGACGGCGACGATGACGCACTACGAGTTCGCCGCGCGCGGCAGCAAGCCGGCGGTGAAGCTGACGTGGTACGACGGCGGCTTCAAGCCGCCGCTCCCGGAGGAGACTCGGCGAAACGCAGCTCGTCGAGGAAGGCGGCGTGCTCTACATCGGCAGCAAGGGCAAGCTGATGCAGGACACGTACGGCGCCAACCCGCGCCTGCTGCCGCAGTCGCTGCACGACAGCGCCGGCACGCCGAAGCAGACGCTGCCGCGCATCGCGACCAGCCACGAGATGAACTGGGTCGAGGCGGCGAAGGGCAAGACGCCGGCGTCGAGCCCGTTCGAGTACGCGGCCAGGCTGACCGAGGTGATGCTGCTCGGCATCGTGTCGCTCCGGGCCGGAACGAAGATCCACTACGACGCGGCGAACATGCGGGTCACCAACTCCGAGAAGGCGAACGACTTCCTTCGCCGCGAGTACCGCACCGGCTGGACACTGTCGGAGTAGCGTAGCCGCCGCCAGGAGGGCGGTCCGTCGTTGGGCCGCGCGGTCCGGCGGCCACACACAATGCCGACGGTCGATCCCGTCGATTTCACCCGGCTGGCCGAGGCTGTTTCCGACGGCGATGCCGTCGACTGGGCGGCCGCCCAGTCGCAGGCGTCCCCGTCCGATCAGCGCGTCCTCGCGGCGCTGAAGGTCGTCTCCGAGATCGCCGGGCTGCACCGCACCATGCCGCCGTCGGCGGGCGAGCGGCCCGCCGAGCTCTACGCCGGGGACGTCTGGTCCCATCTGACGCTGCGCGAGGTCATCGGCCGCGGCGCCTACGGCGTCGTCTATCGCGCCTGGGATCCGCAGCTCGATCGTGAGGTCGCGCTCAAGCTCATCTCCGAATCCGCGCAGCGCGACCAGGCGATGATCGTCGTCGACGAAGGCCGCCTGCTGGCCAAGGTCCGGCACCGCGGCGTCGTCACGGTGTTCGGCGCGGCCCGCGCCGCCGGCTTCGCCGGCCTCTGGATGGAGCTGATCCAGGGCGCGACGTTCGAGGAGATCATCCAGCAGCAGGGCCGGTTCAGTGCCCGCGAGGCGGCGCTGTTCGGGGCCGAGGTGTGCGAAGCGCTGGCCGCGGTGCACTCGGCCGGCCTGCTGCATCGCGACGTCAAGGCGCAGAACGTGATGCGCGATCGCAGCGGCCGCGTGGTGCTGATGGACTTCGGCACCGGCCGTGTCCGCGAGCTGCCCGACGAGGCCGCCGTGGCGGACCTCGCGGGCACCCCGCTCTACATGGCGCCCGAGCTGTTCTCGGGCGGCGCGGCGGCGACGCAGACCGACGTGTACAGCGTCGGCGTCCTGTTGTTTCGTCTCGTCACCGGTGGCTTCCCGCTGCCGGCCCGCTCGCTTGCCGAAGTCCGGCTGGGGCACGAGCAGAACCGCGTCAAGCGGCTGCGCGACGAGCGCTCCGATCTGCCCTCGGCCTTCGTCAGCATCGTCGAGCGCGCGCTGTCCCGCGACCCCGCCCGTCGCTACACGAGTGCCGGCGAGCTGGAGTTCGCGCTCACCGGCTTCCTCGCCACCTCGGCGGAGCTGTCCACCGGGTCGGCGCACGGGTCCGGCAGCCATGCGACGCCGGCCGCCGCGCCCGCGCAGGCCGCGCCGGTCCCGCCGACGTGGACCGATCGCCTGCGCCGGGCCTGGCCCCTCGCCGCGATCCTGGCGATTGGCGTCGCCGCCGGCGTCGCCGGGGCGCGGACGTGGCTGCCCGCGCGCCCGCCCGCCTCGCCGACCGTGCGGTTCATGATCACGCCGCCCGGCAACGAGGACTTCCTCAGCTTCTCGCTGGCGCCGGACGGATCCCAGGTCGCCTTCGGCGCGGAGGGCAAGCTGTGGACGCGGCCACTCGGCAGCGTCGAGGCGCGCCCGTTCGCCGACTCGCAGGGGGCGCACGATCCGTTCTGGGCGCCGGACAGCCGGTCGGTCGCCTACTTCAAGCAAAACGCGCTGTGGGTCGCCGCCATCGGCGGCGGCGAATCACGCTACCTGTGCCCGGCGTGGAACGCGATGGGCGGCTCGTGGGGCGTCGACGGCACGATTCTCTTCGCCGCCGACTTCGGCCGCGCCATCTACCGCATCCCGGCGGCCGGCGGCGAGCGCGTCCCGATCCGCCTGCAGGGCGAGCACGGCACCGACCTGCGCTGGCCGGCGTTCGTGCCCGGGACGGCGGCGTTCATCTACTCGTCGCGCCGCGCGCCGGAGCAACCGCGCATGATCCTGGCCGGACGCCTCGACGGCAGCGGCAGCGATCACCTGCTGCTCGAGAGCGACGCCAACGCCCAGGTCGCCGCCGATCGTCTGCTCTTCGTGCGTAACGGCCGGCTGTTCGCGCAGCCCTTCGACAGCCGCGCGCTGCGCCTCACCGGCGCGCCGCGGCCGGTCGCCGGCCGGATCGGATCGAACCTCTACAACCGCGAGGACTACGCCAATTTCTCGGCGGCCGGTCACGGCTTCACGCTGCTCGCCTATCTCGGCGCCCGCCAGGTCGATCGCGAGCTGGTCCTGGTCGATCGGCAGGGCAAGAGCAAGCCGCTGATCGGCCCCGGCGAGTTCCGCGACATCGCCATGTCTCCGGTTGGCGACCAGCTCGCCTACGAGCAGCTCGACGAGGTGGCGGGGACACGTGACATCTGGACGCTCGATCTGGCGCGCCGCCAGAAGACGCGCATCACGGACGATCCGGACGACGATCTCGCGCCCGCGTGGTCGCGCGACGGACGCTGGATCTACTTCGCCTCGAACCGCGGCGGGCGCTCGACCATGTATCGCCACGCCGCCGACGGGTCGGGCGGCGACGAAGTCGTGATGGCGGATTCAGCGCGCGCCGTGCCGTTCCACGTCTCGAGCGGCAACCTGCTGAGCTTCACGCGCCGGGACCAGCGGCGGGACAACGACGTCTGGGTGGTGCCGCTCGGCTCCGACGGCCTGCCGGGCGAGCAGCGGACGTTCCGCGCCTCGACGTGGCGCGAGAACGAGCCGCGCTTCTCGGGCGACGGCAAGTGGATCGCCTATTCGAGCACCGACACCGGCGACCGCCACGTCTACATCGAGCGGGTCGACTCGCCCGGGCCGCGCTTCCAGGTCTCGGTCCGCAACGGCCGCGAGCCGTTCTGGCGCGCCGACGGCAAGGAGCTCTACTACCACGGGCCGGATCGCTGGCTGATGGCGGTGACGCTCGACCTCTCGAAGGCGACGCCGGAGATCAGCTCGCCGCGGCAGCTGGTGCAGCTGCAGTTCCGCGGCTGGGACGTGCGCTATCACGTCGCGCCGCTGCCCGACGGCAGCGCGTTCGTGATGAACGTGCCGGTCGCGGGATCGACGCCGCCGCCCCTCAGCTTCGTACTCAACTGGCTGACGCCTTAGTGGCGGTCGCGCTCTCACGCGCAACCGCCTTTAGTCCAGCGCCGGCGATTCGCGGTGCCAGGGCGTTGCCTGTTCGTAGGCGTGGGCGATGCCCAGGACGCCGGCCTCGTCGAACGGCCGGCCGGTCAGCTGCAGGCCGATCGGCAGGCGATCCGGCGAGAACCCGCACGGCACGCTGATCGCCGGCAGCCCGGTCAGGTTGGCGCTGACCGTGAACACGTCGGCCAGGTACATCTGCAGCGGATCGCCGGCGCGCTCGCCGAGCCGGAACGCTGGCGTCGGACACGTCGGCATCGCGATCGCGTCCACGTCGGCCGCGAACGCGATGTCGTAGTCGCGGCGGATCAGCGTCCGCACCTGCTGCGCCTTCAGGTAATAGGCCTCGTAATAGCCCGCGCTCAGCACGTAGGTGCCGAGCATGATGCGGCGCTTCACCTCGGCGCCGAAGGACTCGCCGCGGGTGCGGTCGTAGAGGGCCGCCAGATCGTCGCCGGGCGCGAGCTTCGCGCGCGCGGTGTAGCGGACGCCGTCGTAGCGGGCCAGGTTCGAGCTGGCCTCGGCGGTCGCCACCAGGTAGTAGACCGGGATGGCCGCCGACGCGTGAGGCAGCGCCACGTCGACGAGCGTCGCGCCGAGCTGCTCGAGCACCGCCAGCGCGGCGTCGATGGCCGCCTGGACCGCGGCATCGACGCCGGAGCCGAGCAGGGCGCGGGGCACGCCGATGCGGCGGCCGGCGAGCGGCGTGCTCCCGATCGTGCCGCCCTGGCCGGCGCCGAGCGCGGACACGTCGGGGACGGCGGCGTGCGCCGTCGTGGCGTCGGCGTCGTCGTGGCCGGCCATCGCCGCGAAGACGTCGGCGGCGTCCTGCACGGTCCGCGAGAACGGGCCGATCTGATCGAGCGAGGAGCCGAACGCGAGCAGGCCGTAGCGCGACACGCGACCGTAGGTCGGCTTGAAGCCGACGACGCCGCAGAGCGAGCCCGGCTGGCGGATCGAGCCGCCGGTGTCGGAGCCGAGCGAGACCGGCGCCAGGCCGGCTGCCACCGCGACCGCGGAGCCGCCACTCGACCCGCCCGGAATGCGATCCGGCGCCCACGGATTGCGTGTCACGCCGAGCGCCGAGTTCTCGGTCGACGAGCCCATCGCGAACTCGTCGCAGTTGGTCTTGCCGAGGACGATCGCGCCGGCCGCCTCCAGGCGCTCGACGGCCGTCGCGGTGTAGGGCGGCACGAAGCGCTCGAGGATGCGCGAGGCGGCGGTCGTCGGCACGTCGCGCGTGCAGAGGTTGTCCTTCACCGCCACCGGCACGCCGAACAGCGGCCGATCGACGGCCGTGGCGTGCTCGGCGTCGAGCGCCGCCGCCCGCGCCAGCACCCGCGCCGGATCGACGTGCAGGAAGGCGCCGAGCCCGCCGCCGGGCGCGTCGCGGCCATCGAGCCGGGCGATGCGCGCCAGGAGCGCCTGGGCAACCTCCGTCGCCGATGTCTCCCTGTCGCGAATCGCCTGGCGCGTCTGGCGCGCGGTCCACTGATGGATCGCGCCGCTCACCCGATCACCTTTGGGACGCGGAACAGGCCGGTCCCCCGGGCGGCGTCGGGGGCGTTGCGGAGCGCCGCCTCGCGGCTGAGCGACGGCTTCGGCTCGTCGGGTCGCAGCGTCGGCCAATCGAGCTGGACGTGCGAGGTCGGCTCGATCCCCGCGGTGTCGATGGCGCCGATCTGCTCGACGTAGGTGAGGATGGCGGCCAGCTCGCGGCCAAGCCGGGCCCGCTCCTCGGCGGACAGGGCCAGGCGGGAGAGCTCGGCGATGCGCAGGACGTCACGGTCTGACAACGCGGACACGGGCGCCAGTGTAACAGGGCCGCCCGATGCCTCCGCCGCCGGGCTCCGTCATTCAGAGAACGCGCCGAAAGTGCCGATCCGCAGAGTGCCGGAAACCTCCTGTCGAGACGGCCTCGAGGGGAAACGGCGGCTGACACGTGCGGCGACAACGGTCGTTCTGGACGGCGGTGACCTGGGCGCGGCTCCTTGCGGGAGCCGCCGCCGCGGCCGGTCTCTGGGTGGCGCTCGGTCCGATGGCGCTGCAGGGGATCGCCCGCCTCTCGCTGCTCGGCGCCGGTCCCGTCACGACCGGCGCCGCGCTGATCCTCTGCGCCGCCGGCGTGGTCGGCCTGTCCCGCGGCCGCCAGGCGGGGGCCCGCTTCGCCGGCCTGATCGTCCTGCTGCTCACGCTCGTCGGGACGCTGATCCACGTGCCGGCGATCGTCGGCACCGCTCCGGGGCTGCTGCTGTGGGATCTGGTCACGCGCCACGGCTGGATCGACAACGCCTCGGCGCAGGTCCTGATGGTGTGCGGCGTCGGGCTGTTCATCCCGCTCCGCAGCGGATCGCCGCGGCTGCGCGACGCCTCGAGCGCGTTCGTCGCCGCCGTGCTGCTCGCCGGCGGGCTGGCGCGGCTGTCCGGCTTCATCGGCGGCGGCCTGGCCTGGGATCCCTTCGCCGGCATGCCGGTCCCCGTCGCCGCCGGCGCCATCGCGCTCGGCGGGGCGCTGCTGCTGGTGCGGCGCGGCGTCGCGCTCCTCGGCGCGCCCATCACCGGCTGGCGTCAGATCCCCTTCACGGTGACGATTACGCTCGCCGCCCTCTCGTGCGTGCTGTGGCGGTCGTTGTCGATGGAGCGCTCGCGCGGCGCCCAGCCGATGGAGCACCGCGACGTCGTCGCGATCGCCGGCGACGTCCGCGCGCCGATCGACCGCCACGCGGCGGTGCTGAAGCGCCTCGCCTACTGGCCGGTGACCAACACCGCCGACTGGGCGCGCAGTGCGCAGGGCCAGAGTGCCACGCTGCCGGCGTTCGCCGCGATCGCCTGGGTGACGCCGTCGCTCGAGACGCGCATCGTCGTCAGCCCGGATCCGGGCCGCCGCGAGGCGATCGATCTGAAGGAGCCTCGCCGCCGGCAGGGCGCTCGTCAAGCAGGCGCGGACGACCAACGCCCTGGTCGTCTCGCGGCCGGTGGACGTCGACGTCCAAGGCGACGGCTTCCTGATCCTGGTGCCGACGCCGCCGGGCGCGCTCAGCGAGGGGATCGTCGTCGGCCTGGTGCTGTACCACGATCTGTTCGCGTCGATTCGCCTCGGTGCGCCGGGCCGGCGTCGAGATTGCGGACGGCGCCGTCGGCGCTGTACCGGGCCGGTCCCGAGCGGCCCGCCGGTGGCCCGCTGGCGTGGACGCCGATCAACCTGCCGGGCGCGTTCGAGTGGCGGCTGCGCGCCTGGCGAGGCGGCAGCCGGCTGGTGCCGGCTGATTCGCCGCTGCCGGAGATCGTCCTCGGCGTCGGCCTGCTGCTCGCGGTGTTCGCCGGCGTCGGCGCCCACTTCGTCGACGAGGGCGGGCGTCGGACGAAGGCGACGCGGCGCGTCAACAACGACCTGCGCAAGGAGATCGAGCGGCGCCGCCAGATGGAGCGGCAGCTCGCCGCCGCGCGTGACGCCGCACTCGAGGCGGCCAAAGCCAAGAGCGCCTTCCTGGCCACCGTCAGCCACGAGATCCGCACGCCGATGAACGGCGTCATCGGGACCGTCAGCCTGCTGCTCGAGACGCCGCTCGCCTCCGAGCAGCGCGAGTACGCCGAGCAGGTCCAGCGGTCGGCCGACAGCCTGGTCACGATCATCAACGACATCCTCGACTTCTCGAAGATCGAAGCGGGCAAGCTGACGCTCGAAGCGGTCGACTTCGATCCGCGCGAGGCGCTGCACGACGCCATCGACGTCGTCGCGCCGTCCGCGCAGGCGAAGGGGCTCGAACTGGTGTGCGACGTGCCGGCGGACCTGCCGGGACAGATCCGGCTCGATCCGTCGCGCTGGCGCCAGATGCTGCTCAACCTGCTCGGCAACGCCGTCAAGTTCACGGCCACCGGCAGCGTGCGCGCCACGCTGGCGATCGAGCCGTCGGGCGAGGGCGAGCCGCTGCTGCGCGTCGACCGTCGCCGACACGGGCATCGGCATCAAGCGCGAGGCGCTGGCGCGGCTGTTCGAGCCGTTCTCTCAGGCCGACGGCTCGATGACCCGGCGCTACGGCGGCACCGGTCTGGGCCTGGCCATCACCCGGCAGCTCGCCGAGCTGATGGGCGGCAAGGTCGGCGTCGAGAGCGCCGAGGGGCGCGGCAGCGCCTTCTGGTTCACCACCCGCTTCGGGACCGCGGCCGAACCGCCGTTCGTGGCGACGCCGCTCGAAGGGTTGCGCCTGCTCATCGCGGACGATCATCCCTTCGCGCTCGCCGCGCTCGGCCGGGAGCTCACGGCGCTCGGCGCCATCGTCGAGGCGACCGGCTCGGCGGAGGAGCTGTTCAAGCGCGCCGCGCTGCCACAGGGCCCGTACCTGCTGCTGATCGACGAATCACTGCCGCTGCGCGGCGGCTCGGTGGCGCTGAACGCGGCCCGTCGCCTCGCCGGGCTGCCGCCCCTGCCGGCGGTGCTGCTCACGTCGCGCACGCGCGCCGAGGGTCTGGCCAGCGCCGAGCGCCTCGGCTTCGCGACGTGCCTGGTGAAGCCGCAGCGCCGGCACCAGCTGGCGCAGGCGCTGATCGCGACGATGGAGTCGCTGGCGGCCGGCACGCGCGGCACCGCCGCCGTCGATTGAGCCGGCGATGACGCGCGTCGTTCCGCCGGCGGCGGCGGTCCCGGGCCAGCGCCCGGCCCGGCCGGCTGGCGGGCTGCGGGTCCTCGTGGCCGAGGACAACGAGGTGAACCAGAAGGTCGTGTCGCGGATGCTCGAGCGGCTCGGGCATCACGCCGAGGTCGCGGTGAACGGCCGCGAGGCGTTGGAGCGGGCCAAGGCCGGCACGTTCGACATCGTGCTGATGGACTGCCAGATGCCCGAGATGGACGGCTGGGAGGCGACGGCGCGGATCCGCGCGGCGTTCGCCGGCCGCCGCCGCATCCCGATCCTGGCGCTGACCGCCAACGCGTCGGACGCCGACCGGCAGCGCTGTCTGGACGCCGGAATGGACGCGCACCTGTCCAAGCCGCTGAAGCTCGAACGCCTCGCCGAGGCGTTGTCGACGTGGGGACCGCCGGCGACGGAAGCCAAGCGGCCGGCGTGAGCCGCGATGCCGCGGCTACTTGAACGGCCAGGTCTTGAGCCGGGTGCGCGCGTCGGGGATGTCGATGCCGGTGAGCCACGCCGGCTGCGCGCTGGGGAGGACCACCTTCACGTCGTAGGTGCCCGCCGGCACGACCAGCAGCAGATCGGGTCCGAGCGCGCGGGCCTTGCCGACTTCGGTGGCGGGCACACCGGGCGGCGTCGCGACCGCCGACCAGCCGGCCGGGCCGGCGTCGCCGTCAGGACGGATCTGCAGCGCGCCGAACCCTTCCCGCAGGTTGATCACCTGGAGGTGCCGCCCGTACTCGTCGGGGTACTTCTGGACGAGCATGCGCTCGACCCAGCGGACCCCGGCGACCGAGCCGGACCGCATCCGGACGGCCTGCACGTCGTAGAGCCCGACCGGTACGTCGGCCTCGTAGGCGCGGTCGGCGCCAAGCGTCAGCTTGATCGGCGTGCCGCGGCGGCCGGCGGGGTAGAGCCGGACGCGGGTCTCGCGGGTGACCTCGGTGACGCCGTCGAACACCCGCACCTGCAGCCGGACGTTCGGGCCGCCGGGCGGGACGGCGATCGCCGGCGTCGTTGGCGGTGCGGCCGGCGCTGGCGCCGGCACGGTCTGGGCCGCGGCAAGCGCGGCGGCAAGGAGCATCGCGCAGAGCACGACAGTACCGAGCCTCGCCGGACGGTGCAGGACTTTGGTCCATCGCACCTTCGTGCGGTCGCTGTCGTAAGATCCCATCATGGATGTGTTTCTCGTGCCGCTCGGACCGGAGCGGCACGAATTGTACTGCGAGCCGTCGGACGACGACGAGACAGCCTCGGACAGCGGTGCGCCGGCGCCCGGGTTCTTCTCCCGGATGCGGCGCCGGTTTACCGAGATGATGCGCGCCGCCGAGGTCGCCCGTGCCCGCCGCGCCCGCGGCGAGTACGATCCGATCGACACGTGGTGGGAACGGACGCGGGCGCGCGTGCTGGCCAAGGTCGCCGACGCCGTCGCCGAGCAGCGGCTGCTCTGGCATCTGCGTCACCTCGAGGCCGCCAACCTCTACCATCCGTCCGACATGACCGGCGAGCGAGCGCTCGTGATCATGCGTGCCTCGATGGTCCGCGATCGCGACCGCCACTTCCGCTGGCTGATGATCGACGCATTCCTATTGATCCTCTCGGGGGCCCTCGTGGTCGTGCCCGGTCCGAACGTCCTGGGCTACTACTTCGCGTTCCGCGTCGTCGGGCACTATCTGTCGTGGCGCGGCGCGCGGCAGGGCCTCGACGCGGTGACCTGGACGACGGCGCCGTGCGATCCCCTGATCGAGCTGCGGGACGCGCTCCATCTGGCGCCGCAGCAGCGTGACGCGCGCATCGACGAACTGGCGGAGCGCCTGCGGCTCCCGCGGCTGGCGTTGTTCGTCAATCGCATCTGCTGGCCGGGGTCGGTGGCCGAGCCGCGGCCGGCCGGCGGTGCCTGACTGACGGCGCGTGATATACACACCCGCATGACGCCTCGGCGCGAGCTGGCGGAGCATACTCGGCTGCCGTCTCGAGGGAGACGGCGCCGCGACGATCGTCGGCGTCGCCGACCTCGCCACGGCGCACGCCGACGAGGTCGCGCTGTTCGCCCATCCGCGCTACAAGGCCGAGGCCGCGGCGACGCAGGCCGGCGCGGTGATCGTCGCCGAGGACGCGCCGGCGCTGGCGCGTCCGCTGCTGCGGGCGAAGAGCCCGGTCCTCGCCTTCGCGCGGGCGCTCGCGATCTTCCACACGCCGCCGCGGCCCGCGCCCGGGATCAGCCCGGAGGCCGTCGTCGGCGACGGCGCCGTCGTCGATCCCGCCGCCACGATCGGTCCGTTCGTGGCGATCGGGGCCGGCGCCCGGGTCGGCGCCGGCAGCATCCTCGAGAGCCACGTCGCGGTCGGCGCGGGCGCGGTGATCGGCCGCGACTGCCACGTCCACGCCCACGTCTCGATCCGCGAGCGCGTCGTGCTCGGCGATCGGGTGGTGGTCCAGAACGGCGCGGTGATCGGCAGCGACGGCTTCGGGTTCACGCGCGACCCGGCCGGCGCGCACGTCAAGGTGCCGCAGGTCGGCACGGTGGTGGTGGAGGACGACGTCGAGATCGGCGCCAACACCACGATCGATCGCGCCACGGTGGGCGAGACCCGCATCGGCGCCGGCACGAAGATCGACAACCTCGTGCAGGTCGGGCACAACGTGCGCATCGGGCGTGAGGTGCTGCTCGCCGCGCAGGTCGGCATTTCGGGCAGCGCCACGCTCGAGGATCGCGTCACGCTCGGCGGCCAGGTCGGCGTCCAGGGCCACATCGTGATCGGACGCGGCGCGATCGCGGCAGGGCAGTCGGGGGTCACCAACTCGGTCGAGCCGGGTCACTTCGTCACCGGCTATCCGGCGATCGAGAACCGGGCCTGGCGCAAGGCGTCGGTGGTCTTCGCCCAGCTGCCGGCGCTGCGCGAGCGGCTGAAGGCGGTCGAGCGCCGTCTCGGCCTGGCCGCGAACCAGACCGTCACCGAGAGCTCCACGCCGGACGACGACACGCCCGGAGACGCCGGCACGCCCGTGCCATAATCGATCGATGCGGTTCAGCAGGAAGCGGATGATGGCGGCCGGGCTGGCCGCGGCGATGCTGCTGTCGCCGCCGGCGCTGCCGGGGGCCGCGGCGGGCGAGCGGCCGACCACGCTGGTCTACACGACGACGAAGCTCGCGAACGGGTTGTGGGTCGTCCTCCACGAGGACCATTCGACGCCGATCGTCCACGTCAGCGTCACGTATCACGTCGGCTCGAAGAACGAGAAGGCCGGCCGGACCGGCTTCGCGCACCTCTTCGAGCACCTGATGTTCCAGGGCAGCAAGAACGTCGCCCAGGATCAGCACCAGTCGTTCATCGCCTCGATCGGCGGCGAGAGCAACGCCTCGACCAACGAAGATTCGACCAACTACTGGGAGACGGTGCCGGCGCACTACCTGCCGCTGGCGCTGTGGCTCGAGGCCGATCGGATGGCCTCGCTCAAGGTCGAGGAGTCGGCGTTCGCGCGCG
Source organism: Vicinamibacterales bacterium (assembly GCA_963844435.1). Classification (GTDB taxonomy): domain Bacteria; phylum Acidobacteriota; class Vicinamibacteria; order Vicinamibacterales; family Vicinamibacteraceae; genus JBDSLU01. The sequence continues at coordinate 113,789 of CAWJOG010000011.1, forward strand.
AGCGCAGCGTGGTGAAGGAAGAGCGCCGGCAGCGCGTCGACAACACGCCCTACGGACGCCTCGCCGAGATCGTCTACGACGCGACGTTCACCACGCATCCCTACAAGCACCAGGTGATCGGCAGCCTGGAGGACCTCGAGGCGGCGCGCATCGAGGACGTGCGCGACTTCTTCGAGACCTACTACGTGCCGGAGAACGCCGTGCTCGTCATCGCCGGCGACTTCGACCCTGTCGCGACGGGGGAGATGGTGCAGCGCTACTTCGGCCGCGTGCCCAAGGCGAAGAAGCCGGTGCCGCGGGACATCCCCGCCGAGCCGACCCCGTCCGGCGAGCGCCGCCTCACGGTCTACGATGACATTCCGCTGCCGGCCGTCGTCGTCGCCCACCACATCACCTTCGACGGCCACCCGGACAGCTATCCGCTGCACATCGTCAACAAGGTGCTGTCGGACGGCAACAGCTCGCGCATCTACCGGTCGCTGGTCTACGAGAAACGGCTGGCCCTGTCGGCGTTCGGCGGCGGCAACATCGTCGAGCACCCGAATCTGTTCTTCGCCACGGCCGTCGTCCAGCCGGGGCAGTCGACCGACGCCGCGATCAAGGCGCTCACCGCCGAGCTCGATCGCCTGCGCGAGGAGCCGATTACCGAGCGTGAGCTGGAGCGCACCAAGAACCAGTGGGCGCGCGACTATCTGCTGACGCGCCTGACCATCCAGGACAAGGCGAGCATGCTCGCCCATGCCGCCGTGATCCACAACGACCTGAAGACCGCCGACGGCGAGTTCGACATCTTCCAGCGCACCACGGTGGCGGACGTGCAGCGCGTGGCGCGGACCTACTTCACGCCCGCCACGCGCACCATCATCACGATCCTGCCGCGCGCCGCCGCGCCGACCGCGGAGGCGAGCCGATGATGGCGCGGCTGCTGCGCCGCCTGCGCGAGCACGCTCTTCTGGTCCTGCTGATCGCCGCGGCGCCGGCCGTCGTCTGCGCCCAGTCGGCGGGCTGGCCGTCGGAGCGGCCACCGCGTCCCCTCGATCCGCACCCGGTGACGTTCCCGAACTACGAGCTGCGCACGCTGCCGAACGGCCTGCAGGTGGTCGTCGTCCGCCAGAACGAACAGCCCGTGGTGAACGTCCGCATGCTGGTGCGGGCCGGTTCGGCGCAGGACCCGGCCGACAAGCCGGGTGTCGCCGAAATGGTGGCGACGCTCCTCGACCAGGGGACGACGACGCGCAGCGCTGCCGAGATCGCCGACATCATCGACTTCATGGGCGGCGGGCTCGGCACTGGCGCCGGCACCGACCTGTCCTTCGCCAACACCATCCTGCTGCCGAGCAACCTGAACGAGGGGCTGCAGCTGCTCGCCGACATCATCCGCCGGCCGGCCTTCTCGGCCGAGGAGCTCGAACGGCAGCGCGAGCAGCTGCTGTCGGCGCTGAAGGTGAGCTACGAGGATCCGGACTACGTGGCCGGCGCGGTGGTCGAGCGCCTGATCTTCGGTTTCCATCCGTACGGCAAACCGGGCAACGGCACGCCGGAATCCGTGGCGGCGCTGACGCGCGACGATCTCGTGGCGTTCCACGCCCGCTGGTACCACCCGAACAACACGTTGATCGCCTTCGTCGGCGACGTGAGCGTCGACACCGCCGTGGCGGCGGTGACGAAGGCGTTCGGCGACTGGCCGAAGGGCGCGGTGCCGACGTCGACCGCGACGGATCCGCCCGACCCCACCCGGCGGATCGTCGTCGTCGATCGGCCGGGCGCGGTGCAGACCGAGATCCGCGTCGGCCAGCTCGCCATCCGCCGCGATCACCAGGACTACATGCCGCTCAACCTGGCGGTGAAGATCCTCGGTGGCGAAGGCGGCAACCGCCTGCAGGGCGTGCTCCGCTCCGATCGCGGCCTCACCTACGGCGCGTCGGCCGAGATGGACGCGTTCCAGCGGTCCGGCGCCATCGTCGCGGACACGGATACCCGGACCGAGACGACGGTCGAGGCACTCCGCCTGACCGTCGACGAGTTCATCCGCCTGCAGCAGGAGGCGGTGAGCGAGCGCGAGCTGGGCTCGGCCCAGGCCTTCCTCGCCGGCAACTTCGCGCTGACCATCGAGACGCCCGACGCGATCGCGCTGAAGGTGCTGAACGCCATCTTCTACGGCCTCGACCTCAAGGACCTGCCCGACTACCCGCAGCAGGTCTATCGCGTCACCACCGAGGACATCCAGCGCGTCTCGCAAGGCGTACCTGCGCCCGAGCCGCCTGGCGATCGTCCTCGTCGGCGACGCCGCCAAGTTCGTCCCCCAGCTGAAGAAGGCCGGCTTCGAGAGCTATGAGCTGGTCAAGCTGGACGAGCTCGACCTGACCGCGGTCAATCTGAAGCGCGTCCCGCGAGCCGCGGCTGGCGCGCCCGGTACGTCGCCGCCGGCGCGATGACGCGCGTCTTCATCTCCTGCGGAGAAGCGAGCGGCGACCTCTATGCGGCCGCGCTCGCCGAGGAGCTGCGCCGCCGCGAGCCCGGCATCGAGATCGTCGGCTTCGGCGGGCCGCGGCTGGCCGCCGCTGGAGCCACCCTCTACGAGGACTATCGCCACTACAGCGTGACCGGCCTGGCCGAGGTCGTGAAGCAGCTGCCGCGGACGTGGCGCCTCTATCGACGGCTGGTGGCCGAGGCGCGGCGCCATCCGCCCGACGTGTTCGTCCCGATCGACTTTCCCGACTTCAACTTCCGCCTCGGGGCGTCGCTGAACGCCGCCGGCGTGCCGGTGGTCTACTACGTCGCGCCGCAGTTGTGGGCCTGGCGCGAAGGACGGCTGAACAGCATGCGCCGCTTCGTGTCGCTGGTCCTGCCGATCTTCCCCTTCGAGCCGGAGATTTACCGGCGAGCCGAGGTGCCCGTCGAGTTCGTCGGGCACCCGCTGATCGACCTGATCCCGCCACCGGCGGACCGCGTCGCGGTGTTGCGCGAGGCCGGTCTCGATCCGGAGCGGCCGGTGCTCGCCGTGCTGCCGGGCAGCCGGCACAACGAGGTGCACAAGATCCTCCCCGATCTCGTGACCGCGCTGCCGCTGCTCGCCGAGCGCGTGCCGGGGATCCAGGCGCTGGTGGCACGGGCCCCGAATCTCGACGACGCGCTGTTCGCGCCGCTCGCGGCGGCGCGCGCCGACGGGCGCGTCCCGATCGCCGTGCTCGACGGCCGCGCCGACGACGTGCTGTCGGCCTCGGACGTCGTCCTCACCGCGTCGGGCACCGCGACCGTGCAGACCGCGCTGCACGAGAAGCCGATGGTGATCGTCTATCGCGTGTCCGAGCTGAGCTACTTCCTCGGCCGCCGCTTCGTGAAGGTGGACACCTTCGGCATGGCCAACCTGATCGCCGGGCGCACGGTGGCGACCGAGTTGATCCAGGACTTCTTCTCGCCGGTGCGCGTCGCCGACGAAGTGGCGCGGCTGTTCAACGATCCCGACGCCGCCGATGCGATGTGCGAGGCGTGGCGGGACGTGAAGCAGCGGCTTGGTGGCGGCGGTGCCAGCGGACGGGCAGCGGACGCCATCCTGCGCGTTGCGAAGCTCGGCCGCTGAAGCACCGCACCACATCTGGGAAGCCGGCTGCTCACCCGGGCGTGCGACGCGCGCGGCGACGGCTGAAACGATCCGCTGGCCGTGGTCGTCGCCCGAACGCGGTGGGCAAGAGTGTTGCAATGTGCGCCGGCATGGCTTGGGAGCTCCCCCGTGACCTGCAGAACCGCATCGACGCCGCCGATCCCACCGGCGTCCCGGCCAGCGCCGTCGTGGCCGTCGTGATCGTCATCCTGCTCCTCGTCGTCTTCTCGATGGCGGTTCAATGGAGTGCCGACGGCATCGGCCGGACACAGGTCGCCGCCGCGCAGGAGTGACTCCGAAGCTGGTCCCGACCGCTGCTGGCAGCCCGCGGCCGCCTCGCCCGTCTCGGTGCGACGCGGACGTTCCACCACGGGCTGCTAGAGTGAGGCATGCTTGCTTCACTGAGGCGCCCGTCAGGCCGCGGCGCGTTCGCGCTCGCCGGCTTGATGCTGGCGCTGGCCATTCCTCGATCCCTGGACGCCTCGATCGTCATCCCCGCGACCCTCGACGAGCTCGCCGGTGAAGCCGATTTCATCGTGCATGCGCGCGTCGCGCGCGTCGACGCCCGGCAGGCGCGGGGCACGTTGCGCGTGGAGCGCGTCGTCACGCTCGCGGTCGTGCGGGCGCTGAAGGGCAGCCCGGGCGAGGTCCTGCAGCTCGTGCTGCCTGGCGGCACCTACGGACGCTATCGGACCGTGGTGCCGGGCGTCCCGGAGGTCGCCGAGGGCGAGGAGGCTGTCCTCTTCCTGCGCCCGTCACCGACCGGCGCCACCCACCTGGTGGGCTTCACGCAGGGGGTCATGCGTGTCCGGATCGATCCGTCGACGGGGCAGCGGGTGGTTGCCGCCCCCGTCATGTCGGAGGTCGCCGGACCGGTCGTGCGCGGGGCCACCGATCGCGGACCGCAGCCGCTGGCGACGATCGAGGCGCGCATCGCGCGGGTGGTCCTCGCCCAGCTGCGGGGGCGCCGGTGAGGCGCGCGCTCTTCTTCACGGCGGCGTTCGTCGCCCTCGCCATCGTCCCCGGTGGGGCTTACATGCGATTCGGGCTCTCCATCAACGGAACCAATACGGTCCTGCGCTGGCCGGGCGCCATCCCCTATCGCGTCAGCGACGCTGAGCTGGCCGACGGGATCAGCGCCACGGCGCTCGATCAGGCGCTCCAACGCGCCTTCCGCGCCTGGGAGGATGTCGCCTCGGCGGACGTCCGGTTCACGCGCCAGGGCTTCACGTCGGGCCGGCCCAGCGACGACGACGCCAGCAACGTGTTCGGCTTCGAGCGCCGCCCCGATCTCGAACGGACGCTGGCGGTCACGAGCTACACCATCGACGTGATCAGCGGCGAGATCGTCGAGGCCGACGTGCTGTTCAACGCCGCGCAGCCGTGGACGGTGGCCGAGAACGGATCCGCCGCCGGCTTCGATCTGCAGGCCGTCGCGCAGCACGAGATCGGCCACGTGCTCGGCCTCGGGCATTCGGCGATCGGCGAGACCGAGGTGTCCGGCACCGGTCGCCGGCTGATCGCCTCGGGCTCGGTGATGTTCCCCATCGCGTTCCCGCGCGGCAGCGTCGAGGGACGCACGCTGCGCAGTGACGACGTCGCCGGCGTGAGCGACCTGTATCGGCCGGCCAGCGGTGGTCCGGCGCTGGGCGGACTCGCCGGCCACGTTCGCAAGGACGGGCGCGGCGTCTTCGGCGCCCACGTCGTCGCCTATGGCCTGCGCAGCGGCCAGATCGTCGGCGGGTTCTCGATCACCGACGACGGCGACTACGTGATCAACGGCCTCGAGCCGGGGACGTACGTGGTCCGGGTCGAGCCGCTCGACGACGGCGACGTCGAAAGCTTCTTCGAGGACGCCCAGCGCGTCGATCTCGACTTCGGCGTCACCTACTACTCGAAGCTCGCCGTGGCGCCGCGCAGCGGCGTGGCCGCGGACATCGACATCACGGTGCGGGCCCGATGACGGTGGCCCGTCTCCGCGTCATCGTCATCGCAGTCGCTGTCTGCGCGGCGGCACTGCTCGCGCCACGTGCGTCGACAGCCCAGCCGCGCCTCGACGTCACCGTCAGTGGTGCCTGGTGGGAGGGCTACGAGCTCGGCCAGCAGCGCGCGGCGATCACTGGTCCGCAGACGCCCACCGGATCGCCGGTGACGCTATTCGACAGCGACGTCGCGATCCGTTCGGGGCCCGGCGCCGAACTGCGCCTCGGCTGGCGCGTGTTCGACGGCGTGTACGCCGAAGCCACCGGCGGCCTCGGTATGAACGACATCGAGGCGCGCGTCCACGACGACATCGAGCAGGCGCCGGCGATCACGGTGTCTTCGACGCTGACCCAGATCACGATCGAAGGCGGCGTCCTCGTCGACCTGCCGGCGCTGCGGCTGCCCGCTGGGAACTTAGTTCCCTTTGTCGATGGCGGCGGCGGTTACTTACGGCAGGTGCACGAAGACCGCGTGCTGATCGAGACCGGGCGAACGCTGTACGTGGGCGGAGGCGTGAAGTGGCAGTCGGGGGCGGCGCAGCCGAACGAGCTCATGCAGCGGCTCGTCGTGCGAGCGGACGCACGCTTCGTGTCACGCACAGGCGGCGTCGACGTCGAGGACGTGCGGCGGCATTACATAACCGTCAGCGGCGGGGTGGGCATTCGACTGTTCTAATGAATTCGTGGCCGACGATCTAAGACAAACAAACGTCTTAGAAAGCTCGACCGTGAATTTTTCTTTCGACGCCCTGTTCGCTCTTCCTGTTCCCGTCGTTATCAGCAAGTAAGTCCGGGGGAATGCATCCAGGGGCCGCTGTTTACAAGGGGGCGGCGGTCCTTGGCATTCATCCCGGACTTATTTGTTTGCGCGCGGTGCGCCCTCAGCGACCACGGCGCGGCAGCCCTTCCAGCGTGCCGCAGCTATTCGCTGGCTCGCCATTCGGCTCGCCAGCGGCGCGGCACGCGGGCTGCGGCGCAGGTGGCGGTTCCCTCAGGACCGCGCGCGGCAGCCCTTCCAGCGTGCCGCTGCTATTCGCTGGCATCTGCCTCGATCAGCGATACACGTTTGACACGCGGTGTCAGGAACGCGCTGCGTCCTTCTGGATGGCACGTGGTGCCATTCGATCGCGTGAACCGTTGTGAGGCGACGGGCGAATCAGCTGACGCAGCCGGGTCCCGGGCGGGGACCCAGGACCTCGGCCACGGTGTGTCAGCGGACTCCAGAGGATTTCCGTCGTCAGCTGATCGAGACGCGCTGTTTGTTGGCGGCGGTCCCACTCAGGGACCGCCGCGATCAGCCCTGGAGCGTGCGGCAGCTATTTGTCGACCCGCCTGCGCGGGTCGACCGGACGATGGCTCCGGACTTCGTCCTCGCCATTCGTCACGCGACGCTGGGCGCGTCGCGGCGCCGCACGCAGGCTGCGAGCGCCCTACCGATCCCAGAAGAATCTCCGTCGTCAGCTGATCGAGGCGCTCGTAGTCCAGGCCACGGGCGGCGATCGCCTTGCGGTCGAACTGCTCCGCGACCAGCGACTGCGCGGCGGTCTTCGAGAACTTGCCGGCGCCGGGCTTGTCGCTTCCGAGCTTCGCCAGGATGCCCTGGATGTCCGCGTCGGCGTTGAAGCGCGCCGCCTTCTCCTTGAGGATCAGGTAGGTGCGCATGCAGCCGATGGCGAACTGCTTCACGCCGTCGTAGTCCTCCGACCGGTAGGCGTGCGCGTCGAAGTGGCGCGGCCCGTCGTAGCCGACATCCTCGAGGAACTTGACGAGGAAGAACGCGTTGCGCGGGTTGGCGGCGCCGAAGCGGAAGTCCTGGTCGTAGCGGCCCGGGTTCTGATCGTTCAGATCGATGTGGAACAGCTTGCCGGCTTCGTGCGCCTGGGCGACGGCGTGCATGAAGTTGAGCCCCGCCATGGTCTCGTGCGCGACCTCGGGGTTGACGCCGACCATCTCCGGATGCGCCAGCGTCGGAATGAGCCCGAGGTAGTTGCCGGTCGTCGCCATGTAGATGTCGCCGCGCGGCTCGTTCGGCTTGGCCTCGAGGGCGAACTTGTAGTCGTAGCCCTTCTCGAGCGAGTACTCGCACAGCCAGTCGATCGCCTCGCGCAGGCGCTTGATCGCCTCGTCGGCGCGTCGGCAGGCGTCGGTCTCGGTGCCTTCGCGGCCGCCCCACAGCACGAAGATCTTCGCGCCCAGCTCGGCGCCCAGGTCCATCGCGCCCATGGTCTTCTGCACCGCGTAGCGGCGGACCTTGGGGTCGTTGGCGGTGAAGGCGCCATCCTTGAAGATCGGATCGGTGAACAGGCTCACCGTCGCCATCGGCACGACCACCTTGTGATCGGCGAGGGCCTGCTTGAACTCCTTGACGATCGCGTCGCGCTCGCTGGCGGTCGCGTCGATCGGCACGAGGTCGTTGTCGTGCAGGTTGACGCCCCAGGCGCCGATGCTGCCGAGCATCTTCACGGCGTCGACCGGCGAGAGGACGTCGCGGACCGGTTCACCGAACGGATCGCGCCCGCGGTTGGCGACGGTCCAGAGGCCGAAGGAGAACTTGTCTGCAGGTGTCGATTGGTAGCTCATTGCTGCTCTGATGCGGCGCGTACGCTGCGCGATGCTCTGTGAAGTTCGACGGTCGAACGAGACCCACCATCATTCCAGCAGCTACGCCGCGCGTCAACGGTGGTCCGTACGTAGAAACGCGGACGTGGATTGACCACGTCCGCGCAGCGGGTCGGACGCCGAGCCCGTCTCGTCCGCCCACCAGCGGGCGACCGAGCTATTCGGCGAGCGCCTTGTCGATCGCGCCTTCAGCTCCGGCGCATCCGGGACTGTGACCTTGCTGGGGAAGAACGCGACGACCTGGCCCTTCTTGTCGACGACGTACTTCGAGAAGTTCCAGCCGGGGAGGTTCCCGGTGGCGCCGAGGTACTGATAGACCGGCGACTGCGTCGGGCCGGCCTTGGTGACGCCCTTCTCGAACAGCGGGAAGCTGACGTCGTACTTGGTCTTGCAGAAGGTCGCGATCTCCTCGGCCGTGCCCGGCTCCTGGCCGCCGAAGTCGTTGCTCGGGAAGCCGAGGACGACCACGCCCTTCGGCGTGAGATCGCGGTGCAGCTTCTCGAGGCCGGCGTACTGCGGGGTGTAGCCGCACTTGCTGGCGACGTTGACCACTACCGCGACCTTGCCCTTGTACTGGGCCAGGTTGCCGGGCTTGCCATCGAGGGCCTTGGTCTCGATGTCGTAGAACGATGCGGGGGCGGCGGTCATCGCCATCACCGAGAGGCTGGACGCGACGACGGCCGCGGTGGCCACGGCAGCGGCCGCAAACCGAACGCCGAGCCGAAGGCGGAGGCGTCGGCCTGTTGCGGGCGAACGGCGAAGCAGCCGGCTTGCCGGCTGATCGACGTCGCCGGAAACGAACGAACGAACACGTGTGGACATTGCATGAGCTCCTTGTCAGGAATTACGCGATGGCGACCGGATCCGTTGCGCCGACGCCCTTGAGGGCGGGGTAGATGCGCCGCCAGTCGGCGTAGACCGTGCGCAGCGCCGCCACGGCCGTCGGGCTCGGCGGCACGCGGCTGGCGACCTTGACGATGGCCTTGCACGCGCCGTCGACCGACGGCCACGCCCCCGCGCCGACGCCGGCCAGGATGGCCGCGCCGTAGGCGGCGCCCTCTTCGGCTTCGACGATCTCAGCGGGGTGGCCGTAGACGTCGGCCTGGATCTGCCGCCACAGCGGCGACTTCGCGCCGCCGCCGCCGAGCCGCACGCCGCTCACCGGGACGCCCATCTCCGCGAAGATGGCGAAGGAGTCCTGCAGGCTGAACGTGACGCCTTCGAGCACGGCGCGGACCAGGTGGCCGCGGGTGTGGCTGGCGGTGAGGCCGGCCAGCGCCGCGCGGGCGTCGGGATCGAGGTGCGGCGTGCGCTCGCCCATCAGGTACGGCGTCCAGCGCGCGCCGTCGCAGCCGGGCGGCACGCCGGCCGCCGCCTCGCAGAGCTGATCGTAGGTGAGCCCGCCGCCCATCATGTCGCGCAGCCAGCGCAGCGACAGCCCCGCGCCCTGGGTGACGCCCATGACGTGCCACATGCCCGGCACGGCGTGGCAGAACGTGTGGACGCGGCCCTTCGGATCGAGCGCCGGCTTGGACGTCGCGGCGAAGACGACGCCCGACGTGCCGATCGTCGCGCTGACGAGCCCGGCCTCGACGATGCCCATGCCGACCGCGCCGGCTGCCTGATCGCCGCCGCCGGCGACGACCGGCGTTCCGGGCCGCAGGCCGGTGGCGGCGGCGCCCGCGGCGCTCACCGTGCCGGTCACGTCCGGAGACTCGAAGGCGCGCGGCAGCAGCGCGAGGTCGATGTCGAGCAGGCCGGCGATCTCGGCCGACCAGCGGCGGTTCGCGACGTCGAAGAGCAGCGTGCCCGACGCGTCGGCGACGTCGGTGGCGCGCTCCCCGGTCAGGCGGAAGCGGACGTAGTCCTTGGGCAGGAGCACCGAGCGGACGCGCGCCCAGAGCGCGGGTTCGTGTCGCCGCACCCACAGCAGCTTGGGCAGGGTGAAGCCGGTGAGCGCCGGGTTGAGCGTCAGCTCGATCAAGCGGGCGGCACCGACTTTCGCGGTGATCACGTCGCACTCGGCGCTGGTGCGCTGGTCGCACCAGAGGAGCGCGGGCCGGACGACCTGATCCTTGTCGTCGAGCAGTGTCGAACCGTGCATCTGTCCGGAGAAGCCCACGGCCGCGATGCCCGCGCCGTCGATCCCGGCGTCGGCCAGGGCGCCGCGGACCGCGTCGCCCGTCGCGCGCCACCAGTCCGCCGGGTCCTGTTCAGCCCAGCCCGGTCGCGGCGTGGCGAACGGGACGTGCTCCGTCGTGGCCGACCCGACGATGCGGCCGGAGGGGTCGATGACGAGCGCCCGCGTGCCGCCCGTCCCGACATCGATGCCCAGAAACTTCATGGCCGGGATTCTACTGTTTCCGGTACACTGCACCCACAACCGCCCGATGGCCAAGCTGACGAAAGCAGTCGACGCCGGCGCTCCTGACGCCGGGTCACCCTCCGAAGACGTGGTCCGTCCGCCCGACCGTGTGACGACCGAGCACGTCGTCGCGCACGTCAGGGCGCTCATCGAAAAGGGCGAGCTGCGGCCAGGCGATCGGCTGCCGCCCGAGCGCGAGCTCGCCGTGCAGATCGGCGTGAGCCGCCCGTCGGTCCGGGCCGGGCTGCAGGCGCTGTCGGCGATGGGCGTCGTGCAGGCGCGGCATGGCGCCGGCACCTTCATCACCGACGGGCCGCCAACGCTGGCGACCGGGCCGCTCAGCTTCATGGCGGCGCTCCACGGGTTCACCAAGGAAGAGATGTTCGAGGCGCGCCGCGTGCTGGAGGTCGGCGCCGTCCGCCTGGCCGCCGAGCGCGCCACCGGTCAAGACCTCGCGGCCATCGCCGAGGAGATGGCCGGGATGTTCGCCTCGCTCGATCAGCCCCTCACCTTCCTCGTCCACGACATCACGTTCCACCGCGCCATCGCCCACGCCTCGCACAACCCGATCCTGGCGTCGCTGATCGAGATGGTCTCCGCGATGTTCTACGAACAGCGCAAGGCCAACGTCGGCGCCGTCCGCGATCTGCGCGAGGCGGCCGAAATGCACCGCGCGATCTACCAGGCGTTGCGCGACCACGACGGCGACGCGGCCCAGGCGGCGATGAGCGAGCACCTGCGCATCGCCGCGGCCTTCAAGGGCAACACCCAGGTGCCGATGGGCACCCCTCAATCGGGTGGCGCGTTTCCCGAGACGCACGCTCTGGCTCCGCACACGGGCCCCCGCCCGGCCGGGTGACGTGATCCGGCACGTCGGGATTCTCGGGGGAGGCGGCATCTCCGACACGCACGCCCGCGCCGCGGCGGCGGTGCCCGATCTGCGCGTGGTCGCGGTCTGCGGCCGCGACGCCGGCCGAGTCGAGGCGCTGGCGGCCCGCCACGGCGCCGTGCCGTTCACCGACCTCCACGCCTTCCTGCGGCACCGGCCGATGGAGATCGTCGCCATCGGCACGCCGTCCGGCGTCCATGCGGACGACATCGAGGCGGCGGCCGGGCAGGGCCTGCACGTCCTGTGTGAGAAGCCCCTTGACGTCACGACCGCGCGCATCGATCGCATGCTCGAGGCGGTCGACCGCGCCGGCGTCACGCTCGGCGTGTTCTTCCAGGATCGATCGACGCCCGATTTGATGGACGTCAAGGACGCGCTGGTCAGCGGCCGGCTCGGCCGGCCGATTCTGGCTGACGCCCGGGTGAAGTGGTATCGTCCCCCCGAGTACCACGCGCAGTCGGTGTGGCGGGGGACGTGGGCCCTCGATGGCGGCGGCGCGCTGATGAACCAGGGCATCCACACCGTCGATCTGCTGCTGTGGCTGCTCGGCGACGTGCGCCGGGTCTACGCGCGGACACTGGCGGCGCTGCACGCGATCGAAGTCGAGGACACGGCGGTCGCCGTGCTCGAGTTCGCGAGCGGGGCGGTCGCCACGCTCGAGGCGACGACGGCGGCGTGGCCGGGCTACGACCGTCGGGTCTCGATCACCGGCACGCTGGGGACGGTGGTGATCGAGCAGGCCCGTGTCGCGACATGGGACGTCCGGGAGCCGGCGCTGGAAGGCGCGGCGGGCGGGGCGGCGGTCATCGCGCCTGCGGCGCCTGCCGGAGCGGCGGCGAGCACGCACGTCGTCGCCGACGCCAGCCCGCACCGGCGCGTGTTCGAGGATTTCGTGTCGGCGCTCGACGCGGGCCGCCCGCCCCGGGTGGATGGCCGCGAGGGCCGACGCAGCGTGGCGTTGATCGAGGCCATCTACGCCTCGTCGCGGAGCTGCCAGCCGGTGGATGTCGCCGGCGGCCCGGGTAGACAGCGGTGCGCCCGAATTCGCATCCTGGCGCAGTGCTGGCGTGCCATGGACTATCTCAAGGACGAAGTGCAGAAGGGCAACGTCTAGCCCGGGATCGGGCGGCGGGGCGGGACTACAAAGAGGAGAAACTCGCGTGAAACGTATCGGCATGGGACTCGTCGGCGCGGGCTTCATCGGTCCGCATCATGTGGACGCGGTGCGGCGGCTCGGCTACGTCGACGTCGTGGCGGTGGCGGGCAGCAACGAGGCATCGGCGCAGAAGAAGGCGGCCGAGCTCGGCATCCCGAAGGGCTACGGCAGCTACGAAGCGCTGCTCGCCGACCCCGGCGTCGAGGTCATCCACAACTGCACGCCCAACGCGCTGCATTATCCGGTCAACGCCGCGGCGATCGCCAAGGGCAAGCACGTCGTCTCGGACAAGCCGCTGGCGATGACCGCGGCCGAGGCGAAGTCGCTGCGCGACCTCGCGGTCAAGGCCGGCATCGTCCACGCCGTCACCTTCAACTACCGCGGCAACCCGCTCGTCCAGCAGGCGCGGCTCGCCATCGCCCGCGGCGACATCGGCACGCCGACGTTCGTGCACGGTCAGTACCTGCAGGACTGGCTGCTCAAGGACACCGACTACTCGTGGCGCCTCGAGCCAGAGAAGAGCGGCGCGTCGTCGGCCCTCGGCGACATCGGCTCGCACTGGTGCGACCTGGCCCAGCACGTCAGCGGCCTGCGCATCGTCGAGGTGCTGGCCGACATCACGACGGTGATCAAGCAGCGCAAGAAGCCGCTCGGCTCGCGCGAGGCGTTCGCCGCCGCCGGCGCCGACGACAGGGTCGAGCTCGTCGACATCAAGGTCGAGGATCTGGCCTCGGTGCTGATCCGCTTCGACAACGGCGCCAAGGGGTCGTTCTCGGTCGGCCAGGTCTGCTCCGGTCACAAGAACGATCTGCGCCTCGAGGTGTGCGGCTCGAAGGCGGCGCTGGCCTGGAAGCAGGAGGTCCAGAACGAGCTCTGGATCGGCAACCGCGACAAGGCCAACGAGATCCTGCAGAAGGATCCGGGCCTGCTCGACGCGGAGGTGCGCGGCTATGCCCATCTGCCCGGCGGCCACCAGGAGGCCTGGGCCGACGCCTTCTGCAACCTGATGCGCGACATCTACGGGTTCATCGCCGCCGGGAAGAAGCCGACCGAGGCGCATCCGCCGGCGTTCGCCACGTTCGAGGATGGCTATCGCGCCAACGTGCTGATCGAGGCGATGCTCGAGAGCGCGAAGAAGGGCAGCGTCTGGACCAAGGTGACTTACTGATGTCGATGAAGCCGTTCGAGCCGAAATTCATGAAGGTGGGCGTGCTGACCGCCGCCCTGCAGGAGCTGACCCCGCGCGAAGTCCGCGACCCGGATCCCGACAAGGCGATCGAGGAGTGGCTGGCGTACGCCAAGGCGCTGGGCGCCAGCTACATCCAGCTGTCGGCGGCGCTCCATCCAACCGAGACGGACATTCCGCCAGAGGCGATGCTCGACCCGGTCGCCAACACGCTCGACCTGCGCCAGCCGTTCACGAAGGAGCGCGCGGCGCGGGTCCGCAAGGCGATCGACGCGACCGGCGTCGGCCTGTCCGACGTCGGCTACTTCGACAACCTGCTGCACCACGATCCGGCGATCCGCAAGAAGAAGATCGACTTCATGCTGCGCACGTTCGACGCGGCGGCGGCGCTCGGCGTCGACGCCGTGTGCGGCTTCGTCGGCCGCAACCAGGAACGCAGCATGGACCAGAACCTCCAGGACTTCGAGCAGCACTTCGTGCCGCTGCTGAAGGAGGCGAAGGCGCGCGGGCTGACGTATCGCGTCGAGCAGTGCCCGATGCCCGGCTGGACCACCGGCGACAACTGGCACAACAACATCGCCTACACGCCGGGGACGTGGATCGCGCTGCACCGCATCGCCGAGAAGCACGGCGTCGGCGATCAGTTCCGGATCCACTACGACCCGTCGCACGCCATCCTGATGGGGCAGGACACGCGCTCGGTCTTCCAGTTCCTGAAGGACGAGGGCTACAACTTCCTCATCGGCGGCTTCCACGTGAAGGGCCAGGTCGTCGATGCGAAGGGCTGGTCGGCGTGGGGCAGCGGCGGCCAGACCGTCGAGCGCGGCGACTGGAAGGACGGGAAGCCGTCGCCGAACCCGGCCGATCAGGCCAACGCCTGGAAGAAGCAGGTCGCCCTCGCCGAGCACGAGCTCCCGGGCACGGCCCGCCATGATCCGCTGGCCTATCTCCAGAACCGCAGCGTCGACTGGCTCGATCACCAGCTGGCGGCGCGCGAGCTGCTCGCGCTCGACGTGGCCAACACGCACCTCGTCGTCGAGCACGAGTACCCGAAGGCGCGCATCCAGGACAAGGCGCTGCTGACGCCGATCCTGCAGGGGTCGATCGCTTTCGTCCGCCACATCGACGAAGCGGCCGGCGCCATGTTCGCGCTGCAGCACGACGTGCTGGCGGCGCAGGGCATCCCGGTCCAGGGCGTCGGCCGGCAGGCTTTCCGCTCGTAGCGCTGTTCGTTGGCGGCGGGCCTCTCACGGCCCGCCGCGGGCCGCCTTCTGGACACCCATGTCACGCATCGCACTCGACGGCAAGACGGCCGTCGTCATCGGCGGAACGTCCGGCATCGGCCGGACCATGGCGATCGGCCTCGCCGCCGCCGGCGCCAACGTCGTCGCCACCGGCCGGCGTGTCGAGCTGATCGACTCGGTCGCGACGGAGATCGAGGCGCAGGGCGTCAGGACGCTGCGCCAGCCGGCGGACGTCGGCGACCGCGAGTCGCTGCAGGCGCTGCACGACGCCGTGGCCGTCCGGCATCGGCCCGGTCGACATCCTGATCAACTGCGCCGGCCGCACCATCAAGTCGCCGACCATCGACGTGACCGAGGACGACTGGCACGCCGTGATGGAGACCAACCTGCACGGCACGCTGCGCGCCTGCCAGGTGTTCGGGCGGGCGATGATCGCGCGCGGCTACGGGCGGATCATCAATATTGCGTCGCTCTCCAGCTTCGTTGGGCTCTATCATGTGGCCGGCTACGCGGCCAGCAAGGCGGCGGTGGCGTCGCTGACCAAGTCGCTCGCCGTCGAGTGGGGGCCGCAGGGCGTGACCGTCAACGCGATCGCGCCCGGCGTGTTCCGGACGGCCCTGAACGCCGCGCTGCTCGACGGGACCGAGCGGGGCAAGGAGCTCCTGCTGCGGACGCCGATGCGGCGCTTCGGGCAGCTCGAGGAGCTGGTCGGGGCCGCGGTGTTCCTCGCCTCGGATGCGGCGGGCTTCGTCAACGGGGAGGTGCTGGTGGTGGACGGCGGCTTCCTGGCGAGCGGTGTGAATCAGTAGCGACGGTCGCGGATGGCCGTCGCCAGGACGCAGGGAGAAGCACGTGCTCCGAGGCCGTTATCGCTGGGTGATCTGCGCGCTGTTGTTCGTCGCGACGACGATCAACTACATCGACCGGCAGGTCATCGGCCTCCTCAAGCCGGACCTCCAGGACCAGTTCACTGGACCGAGCGCGACTACGCCGCGATCGTCTTCACGTTCCAGCTCGCCTATGCCATCGGCCTGCTCCTCGCCGGCCGGGTGATGGACAAGCTGGGGACGCAAGAAGGGCTTCACGATCGCCATCATCCTGTGGAGCGTTGCGGCGGTCGGCCACGCCTTCGCCGATTCCGTCCCCTGGTTGCACTTTCCGACCCTCAACCTCGACGAGAAGACCGGCGTCTCGGTGGTCACGCTCGGCGGCGCCGCCGCCGGCTTCGCGCTCGCGCGCTTCCTGCTCGGTCTCGGTGAAGCCGGCAACTTCCCGGCGTCGATCAAGACGGTGGCCGAATGGTTCCCGCGCAAGGAGCGCGCCTTCGCCACCGGCATCTTCAATTCCGGCACCAACATCGGCGCGCTGATCACGCCGCTCATCGTGCCGTTCTTCGTCGAGTGGTGGGGCTGGGAGGGCGCCTTCGTCGCCACCGGCCTGCTCGGCTTCTTCTGGCTGATCTGGTGGCTGGTCAGCTACGGCCCGCCGCAAGGCCACCCGAAGGTCACCCCCGAGGAGCTGGCGCTGATCGAGAGCGATCCGCCGGAGACGACCACGCCGGTGCCGTGGGCCTCGATCGTCCGTTACCGCCAGACCTGGGCCTTCGCTTTGGGTAAGTTCCTCACCGATCCGGTCTGGTGGCTGTACCTGTTCTGGATTCCCGACTTCCTCAACCGGCTCTACGGGCTGAACATCAAGCAGATGGGGATGCCGATCGTCACCATCTATCTGATCACCGACGTCGGCAGCATCGGCGGCGGCTGGCTGTCGTCGTTCTTGATCAAGCGCGGCTGGTCGATCAATGGCGCGCGCAAGACAGCGATGCTCATCTGTGCCATCGCCGTGACGCCGATCGTGTTCGCGCCACAGGTCAACAACCTCTGGGCGGCGGTGCTGTTGGTGTCGCTCGCGGCGGCTGCGCATCAGGGCTGGTCGGCGAACCTGTTCACGCTGGTCTCCGACATGTTCCCGCGGCGCGCCGTCGGCTCCGTCGTCGGCTTCGGCGGCATGGCCGGCGCCATCGGCGGCATGTGCCTGACGCTGGTCGTCGGCGAGATCCTCCAGCGCACCGGCAGCTACGTCGGTGTCTTCCTGATCGCCGGCTCGATGTATCTCATCGGCCTGGCGGTGATCCATCTCCTGGTGCCGCGCCTCGCGCCGGCGCCCATCGACTGAGGTCACGACTCGTATGTCCCGTCTACAGGTCGTCCAGGACGTCGCCGCCTCCGGCGTCGTCGCCGTCATCCGGATGAAGGATCCGAGCAAGCTGAAAGGCGTCGCCGACGCGCTGATCGCCGGCGGCGTCACGGCGATGGAGGTGACGATGACGGTGCCGGGCGCCGTCGGCCTCATCGAGCAGCTCGCGAAGGACCTGCCCAAGGGGCTGCGGCTCGGCGCCGGCACGGTGCTCGATCCGAGACGGCGCGCCAGGTGATCCTCGCCGGCGCCACCTTCATCGTCGCGCCGACGCTGGACCTGCGCACGATCGAGATGTGCCACCGCTACGACGTCGCGGCGATGCCCGGCTGCTTCACGCCGACCGAGATCCTCACGGCGTGGCAGGCCGGCGCCGACGTGGTGAAGGTGTTCCCGGCGACGGCGCTCGGGCCGCAGTTCTTCAAGGACATCCGCGGCCCGCTGCCGCAGATCAAGCTGATGCCGACCGGCGGCGTCTCGCTGACCAACGCCGGCGACTGGATCGCCGCCGGCGCGGTGGCCGTCGGCGTCGGCACCGCGCTGCTCGACCCGAAGGCCATCGCCGAGAGCCGCTTCGAGGTCATCGCCGACAACGCGCGCACCGTCGTCGCCGCGGTCGCCAAGGCGCGCAGCGTCGAGTCACACGGATAGGGCCAGGCTTCGCGCGAGGGCCGCACCATCATGTCCACTGTCGTCACGTTCGGAGAGATCATGCTGCGCCTGAGCCCGCCGGGGTTCGAGCGCTTCCTGCAGTCGCCGGTCCTCGGCGCCACCTTCGGCGGCGGCGAGGCCAACGTCGCGGTCTGCGTCGCGCAGTTCGGGCTCGAGAGCCACTACGTGACCCGGCTGCCGAATCACGCCATCGGCGACGGCGCCATCCGCGCCCTGCGCGCCGAGGGCGTCCGCACCGACTTCATCGTCCGCGGCGGCGATCGCGATCGGCATCTACTTCGCCGAAGCGGGGGCCAGCCAGCGCGCCTCCACCGTGATCTACGATCGCGCCCGCTCGGCGATCAGCGAGATGGCGCCCGGCACCGTCGACTGGACGAAGGTGTTCGCCGGCGCGACCTGGTTCCACACCACCGGCATCACGCCGGCGCTCGGCGCCAACGGCATCGCCTGCACGAAGGAAGCGCTCGAGGCCGCGCGGAAGGCCGGCGCCCGCACCAGCGTCGACCTCAACTTCCGCAAGAAGCTGTGGTCCGAGAAGCAGGCGCAGGCGGCCATGCGGCCGCTGATGCCGCTCGTCGACGTGGTCATCGCCAACGAGGAGGACATCCAGTCGGTCCTCGGCATGCACGTCGAGGGCACGGACGTCACCAGCGGACAGCTCAACCTCGCCGCCTACGAGGCGGTGGCGCGGCAGATCGGCGAGGAGTTCGGCTGCTCGCAGATCGCCATCACGCTGCGCGAGAGCGTGTCGGCCTCGGACAACGGCTGGAGCGCGGTCCTCTTCGACAAGGCGACCGGCGCGTTCCACCGCAGCCAGCACTACGACGTCCGCCTCGTCGACCGCATCGGCGGCGGCGACAGCTTCGCCGGCGGCCTGATCTTCGGCCTGGTGACCGGCCGCACGCCGGACGCGTCGCTGCGCTTCGCCGTCGCGGCGAGCGCGCTCAAGCAGACCATCCCCGGCGACTTCAACCGCGTTTCGGTGGCCGAGGTCGATCGCCTGGCCGGCGGCGACGCCAGCGGCCGCGTCCAGCGCTGATCGTCCAGCCATCCCTGCTCGCATGCGCATCACCGACGCCAAGGTCGTCATCACCTGCCCCGGCCGCAACTTCGTCACGCTGAAGCTGACGACCGAGGACGGCCTCACCGGCCTCGGTGACGCGACCTTGAACGGCCGCGAGCTGTCCGTGGCGAGCTACCTCGAGGATCACCTGGTGCCGCTGCTCGTCGGCCGCGACGCGCGGCGCATCGAGGACACCTGGCAGTACCTCTACAAGGGCGCCTACTGGCGCCGCGGACCGGTGACGATGGCGGCGATCGCCGCCGTCGACACGGCGCTCTGGGACATCAAGGCGAAGGCCGCGGACATGCCGCTCTACGAGCTGCTCGGCGGCGCCTCGCGCGAGGCGGTGCTCGTCTACGCCCACGCCAACGGCAAGGACACCGAGGACGCCGTCCGCGACGTCGCCCGCCATCTCGATCAGGGCTACAAGGCGATCCGCGTCCAGTCGCGGCATCCCCGGGCTCGCGTCGACCTACGGCGTGCCGAAGGGTCGGCATGCCCTACGAGCCGGCGGAGAAGGGGCTGCCGTCCGAGCACGTGTGGAGCACCGAGGCCTACGTCGACTTCATCCCGTCGCTGTTCGAGCGCGTCCGCGCCGAGTTCGGGCCGGAACTGCACCTGCTGCACGACGTCCATCATCGCCTCACCCCGATCGAGGCGGCGCGCGTCGGCAAGAGCCTCGAGCCGTTTCGCCTGTGGTGGATGGAAGATCCGGTCCCGGCGGAGTTGCAGGAAGGGTTCCGCGTCATCCGCCAGCACACCACGACGCCGATCGCGGTCGGCGAGGTGTTCAACTGCGATCCACGACTGCCACCAGCTGATCACCGAGCAGCTGATCGACTTCATCCGCACCACCGTCGTGCACGGCGGCGGCATCTCGGCGCTGCGGAAGATCGCGGCGCTGGCCGAGCTGTACCACGTCCGCACCGGCTGCCACGGCGCCACCGACCTCAGCCCGGTGTGCATGGCGGCGGCGCTGCACTTCGGCCTGAGCGTGCACAACTTCGGGATCCAGGAGCACATGCCGCACACGGCCGAGACCGACCGTGTCTTCCCGCACCAGTACACGTTCCAGGACGGCTTCATGCACCCGGGCGAGGGGCCCGGGCTCGGCGTCGAGATCGACGAGACGCTGGCCGCGAAGTATCCTTACGACCCGGCGTATTTGCCCGTGAACCGCAAGTTGGACGGGACGCTCCACAGCTGGTAGCGCGCTACCGGCTCCGGACGTCCGCGACAGGAGCGAGGACGATGGAACTCACCAGACGCGACGCACTCACCGCCGTGGGCCTCACGGCAGTCTCGGCCACGCTGGCCGCACGCGAGGCGGCCGCGCAGCAGATGCCTGGCGCGACGCCGATCCGCAAGCCGACCAAGAAGCGGATCACCCAGTCGGTCTGCCAATGGTGCTACCGCGGCATGGCGCTGCCCGACTTCTTCAAGGGCGTCGTCGACCGCGGCCTCACCGCCGTCGATCTCCTCAACGAGGAGCAGTGGACCGTCGCCAAGAACGAGTTCGGCCTGATCTGCTCGATGGCCCAAATCGGCGCCGGCGGCATCAACGAAGGCCTGAACAACCCCAAGCACCACGAGACGCTCATCAACGCCATGAAGACCGGCCTGCCCGAAGCTGAAGGCGGCCGGCTTCCCGAACGCCATCTGCTTCTTCGGCAAGCGCGACGGCATGTCGGACTACGACGGGATCAAGAACTCGATCGCCTGCCTCAAGCAGATCAAGCCGATCGCCGAGGCCAACGGCGTCAACGTGATCATCGAGCTGCTGAACAGCAAGGTGAACCACCCCGACTACATCGGCGACAACACGCCGTACGGCGCCGCCATCGTCGCCGCGATCGATTCGCCGAACATCAAGCTGCTCTACGACATCTACCACATGCAGATCATGGAGGGCGATGTCATCGCGACGATCAACAAGTACAAGGACCAGATCGGCCACTATCACACCGGCGGGGTCCCGGGCCGCAACGAGCTCGACGCGACGCAGGAGCTGAACTGGCCCGCGGTCACCGAGGCGATCATCGCGACCGGCTTCAAGGGCCACTTCGCGCACGAGTTCATCCCGAAGCGCGACCCGATGACGTCGCTCGGCGAAGCGGTCACGTTGTGTGACGTCTAGCGCCTGACGACGCGACTCCGGGGGCTACATGGCGTTCGAGTCTCGCTGCCGCGACGTTGCTCATCATGCTGGCCGGCCAGGCGGGCGACTCGCCGTCGCTCGTCGGGCCGATCTGGGTCGCCGTCGAGCTCGCCGGGATGCCGGTGCCCGCCGACCCCCCGGCGCGGCAACCCGCGATCCAGTTCTCGGCCGACGGCCGCGCGGCGGGTACCGACGGCTGCAACCGGGTCTCCGCTTCCTACACGCAGAACGGCGAGCGGATCACGTTCGGCCCGATGATCGCGACGCGCATGGCGTGTCCCGGGAGCGACGAAGTGGCGCGGCGCTTTGCGGCGGCCTTCCAGGGCACCAGCGGGTGGCGCATCGCCGGCGGACGGCTCGAGTTCTACGGCGCGACCGGCAAGCCGCTGGCGATCTTCGCCGTGCGGGCTGCGCCGGGGACGTCGCCGGCGTCCCCGCCGGCGCCGCTCGCCTCCAAGGTGTTCGACTGGACCGCCCTTCAGGCGGTCCCGATCCCCAACGGCGAGCGCCGGCAGGTCCTCGACGGTCCGACCGCGACGGTGGACCTGCTGCACGTGCACGTGACGACGCTCGCCGTCGGCAAGGCCAGCGGCGAGGCGGTGCGGCACCTCCAGGAAGAAGTGCTGATCGTCAAGGAAGGCGAGGTCGAGGTCTCGCTCGACGGCACGACGCAGAACGTCGGCCCTGGCTCGATCTTGTTCTTCGCGGCCGGCGCGCGTCACGCGCCTCCGCAACGTGGGCGCAGCGCCTGCGACCTTACTACGTCATCTATTACAAGACGCCGAAGACGCCAACGAGAGCCGTGAGCCGGCTGCGGCGCCGCGCGCGCCACGCGCGGCGCCGCGACGGCAGCGGCTCGGCCGCCGGCAGGCCGGCCGGCAGCGGATGCACGTCCGGCGCGATCGCGTGGGCGAGGATTTCGAGGCTGTCGACGAGCCGCGGCCCGGGGCGGCTGAAGTAGGCGTTGCCGTCGGTGACGTAGACGCGGCCGGTGCGGACTGCGGTCAGCGCATCGAAGCCGGGCTGGCGCGCCAGGATCGGCAGATCGCGTCGGGTTCGCGCCACGTCGAAGCCGCAGCAGGCGATCAGCAGGATCTCCGGATCGGCGGCGCGGACATCATCCCAGGCGAGGGTGCGCGAGCGCGT
Organism: Vicinamibacterales bacterium; assembly: GCA_963844435.1. Classification (GTDB taxonomy): domain Bacteria; phylum Acidobacteriota; class Vicinamibacteria; order Vicinamibacterales; family Vicinamibacteraceae; genus JBDSLU01. The sequence goes on from CAWJOG010000011.1 coordinate 136,066, forward strand.
GCCGGCGACGCCGAGCAGCGGCCGGCCCCCGGCGAGCGCGATCAGCTCGGGCGTCCAGTGACCGGAGCTGAACGGCGGATCGATCCATTCGAGCACGGCAACGGTGGGGGACGGCTGCACGCGGGCGGCGCGCGCCGCCACAGCGTCGACGCGGGCGCGCAGCGCGGCGACCACCTCGCGTCCGCGCGCAGCGACGCCGGCCGCTTCCGCGACCAGGTCGTGGCAGGCGAAGACGTCCTCGAGGCACGTCGGCTCGAGGTTCACGACGTGCGGCGGCCCGGGCAGCGCGCACGCGGCCGCGCGCACCTCGGCGTCGGCGACCGCGCAGACGTCGCACAGGGCCTGCGTCACCAGCAGATCGGGCGTGAGCGCCTCGAGCACGAGCAGGTCGAGCGTGTAGAGCGCCTGCTGCGTCTTCAGCCGCTCGCGGACCAGGGCGTCGATCTCGGCGCTGGCGGCGTCGTGCGGGATCAGCGTGCGCGTGACCTTCGGCAGCCGCGGCGACGCCGGGCGGATGGTCGCACTCGTGGGTGACCCCGACGAGCGCGGACTCGAGCCCGAGCGCGCAGACGATCTCGGTGGCGCTGGGCAGCAGCGAAACGATCCGCATTACGTTGGCGCCCGCAGGCCTACTTGAGCTTCTTGTCGAACTTGCGGACGAACTTCGCCAGCGCGGTGATCTCGGCCGGCGTCAGCTGTTCCTTGAACGCGACCATCGCGGTGCCTGGGACGCCGTTCGTGATGGTGGTCTCGACGGCCTTGAGCGTGGAGCCGCCCTTCCAGACACCGTCCGCGAAGCTCATGTTCGGCATGAGCTGCGAGTTGCCGTCGGCCATGTGACAGGCCTGGCACTTCGCCTGGTACAGCTCCAGGGCATCGACCTTGCCGCCGGCCGGCTTGGCCGGCGCGTCGGGGGCCTGGGCCGCCGGCGTCGCGGTGAGCGTGAGCGCCATGGCGAGCGCGGCGCCACCGAGCAGCGCGAGGGTGCCCGATCGGCGCGTCGTCGTCGGGACGTGGGTCGTCGTCATGCGTGGCTCGTGCATCGTCATCGTACCGCTTCTTCGATCCAGGTCTTGTACTGCTGCTCCATGTCGTCCGGCGTCAGCGCCTTGTCGGCGATGAGCACGCGGTAGCGGAACAACTGGTTCTGGCCGCGCTTCACGATGAAGTTCAGCGTCTCCTTGCCCTCGCTGAACACCGCCTGGCCGAGCGGGTTGGCGGCGAACAAGCCGTAGCCGCGCGCGTGCCAGTAGGTCGGGTAGCCCGGGTTGCCCGGATGGTCGAGGATGGCGATGGTGACGGGGCGCCCGTCGACCGTCCCGCCGAGCGTGGTCCACTTGCCCCGCGTGCCCCAGACCTTGCCGCCCGACTTGCCCTCGCTGCTCGTATAGACGCCGGTCACGCCCGTGGAGTCGAGCGCCGCGGTCTTGGTGACCGTGCCGGCCGCGTCGACGAACTCGCCGCCCTTCTCGGCCGGATCCTCGAGGGCGCGGCGGACGCGGAGGCCGAGCATGCCTTCCTTGTTGTCGGTGAACGCGACGTCCTGCCCGGCGGCCCGCAGGTAGGTCGCGCGATCGATGACGCGGAGCCCGTCGGCGGTGGCGCGGAAGGTGAACGTGGTGTCCTCGTCGACCAGCGGCGTGCCGTTCTGGGCGGTGACCCAGCGCGTGCGCACCCCGAGCTCGGCGTGGCCGCGGCCGCTGTCCATCCGGGTGACGCCGGAGTGGATGATGCGGCCCATCTTCTCGAGCCGCGCCGGGTCGACGATCGCGCTCGAGTGGTTCCAGAAGTCGTAGCCGTTGACGTCGCCGTAGTTGAACCACAGGCCGACGTGGTGCGGATGGTCGGCGCGTTCGCCGGCGGCCGGCGGGAAGCCCCGCGTCACGACGACGCCGTCGCCGCTGCGGATCGGGTAGAGCGTCGGCTTCTTGAGCGTGCCGGGCCAGATGTAGGACGTGAACGGCTTGCCGTCGACGAGGACGTCGATGCGCGCCTGGCCGGACGGGTGCGACAGCGTCACGCGCGGCGGCTCGGCGCCCGCCACGGGCCGCGTGTCGGCGGCCGACGCCGCGGCCCCGGCGCCGATCGCCGCGGCCGCCACCAGGGAGAGCAGGCCGGCGCTGCGGCCGGCCCGGGACAGGAGGGAGGAGTCAGACCATCGGAAAGCGGGCCTTCAGAGGGCGAGCTTGAGCACCTGCTCGATGTAGCGCTTGCTCGTGAGCATCGAGGCGTTCGCCGTGCCGCCCTGGTCGGGCACCGCGTCGAGCTCGAGGATCACCCAGCCACGATAACCGACTTCGCCGAGCGCGCCGAACGCGCCCGGCAGGTCGACCCGGCCGCGCCCCAGCTCGACGAACTGATACGCCGGGCGCGTCGGGCTTGGCGTCCGCGGCGCGCGGCACGGTGCGGACGTCCTTGGCGTGCAGCACGGCGAGGCGCGAGCGGTGCGTGCGCACGGCCTTGGCGACGTCGCCGCCCGCCTGCGTGTAGTGGGCCATGTCGAGCAGGAAGCCGACGGCAGCGGGGTCGGTCGCCGCGAGGACTTCGGCGACTTCTTCGGGCCGTTCGCCCAGGTTGCCCATGTGGTTGTGGTAGACCAGCTTCACGCCGAGGGCCGCGGTGCGTTGGCCCAGCTTCGTCAGGATGCCGCCCATCCGCTTGCGATCCTCGGACGTCGGCGTGCGGTCCTTGGGCCGCTCGTCGGTGACCTGGAGGAACTGGCCGCCGGCGGCCGCGACGAACCGGGCGTTCTTCTCGTGCAGGGCCATCGTCTCGGCCTCGCGCTCGGGCGCAAGGGCGACGTTGTTGCTCGAGAAGCAGACGAACTCGACCTTGTGCTGGGCCAGCAGCGCCTTCAGCGCCTCCGGCTTCTCGCCGAACTGCGCCATCGCGTTGGCCCGGAGCTGGACGCCGTGGAAGCCCGCCTTGGCGATGTCGGCGATGCCCGTCACATAGTCGTCCCCCCACGTCATCGTGTGGCAGGCGAAGCGAAGGGCACCTGCCGCCGATGCCTGCGCCAGGCGGTGCGAACGCCGAGGACACCGCCGGCCACGCCGTCGCACCCACGGTGCACGCGCCGAGCGTCGTCAGGAAGTTACGGCGAGTCTTCATAATGATCTGCTACGACGCCAGCTGAACGGTCGCTGTGTCATAACCAATTGATTCGCGACAGCAAGTAAATCCAGCCGGTCTATGGTTAGACCACCGACGTCTTCGCGTCCGCTCATGTTACCGCTTCCGGGCCCGCGGCCGGCCGGTTTGCAATCTGGTGATCCCCGTCTTGAAGGAGAGGCTCATGTTCCGTCCCCCCCAACTCTGCGCGGTATGGGGCCGCGTTGCGGTCGCCGCGACGCTGCTCGTCGCCGTGCCCGGCGTCGCTCGTGCCCAATTCGAGCGCGCCTCCGTCTCCGGCACCATCACTGACCAGCAAGGTGGCGTCGTGCCCGGTGTCACGATCACCGCGGTCCAGGTGACGACCCAGCAGTCGCGCACCGCCGTCTCGGATGCGTCCGGGTACTACAGCATCCCGTCGCTGATGCCCGGCAAGTACGACATCTCGGTCGAGCTCGACGGATTCAAGAAGACCACCCGCGCGGCGGTCCAGCTCGACGCCGCTGCCAGCGTGACCCTCGCGTTCACGCTCGAGCCCGGCGCGCTGACCGAAGTGGTCACCGTCACGTCCGATGCGCCGCCGCTGCAGACCGACGTCACCGTTCGCAAGACCGTCGAGGCCAAGGACCTCGAGCAGCTCTCGTTCTCCGGCCGCAATCCCGCTCGGCGTCCCGGCGCTCAAGGCCGGCGTGGTCGGCGGCAACTTCAACAACCTGCGGCTTCGCGGCCTTCAGCAACGGCGGCTTCAACATCAACGGCGGCCGCGCCGAAGAGAACAACATCACGGTCGACGGCGCCGTCGCCATCCGCACCCGGTCGGCCGGCACGATCATCGGCATCCAGAACGTCGACACGCTCCAGGAAGTGCAGGTGCTGACCGCCAACTACATGCCCGAATACGGGCGCGCCAGCGGCGGCCAGATCCGCTTCGTCACCAAGAGCGGCAGCCAGCACTACACGGGCAGCGCGTCGTTCTTCCTGCGCGACGAGTCGCTGCAGGCCAACTCCTGGGCCCGCAACCGCAGCCCCAACCCGGTCGAGAACTCGGGGCCCGGCGGCGTTCGACTACAAGCAGTACGGCTACTCCTTCGGCGGTCCGATTCCGGGCAGCCAGTTGAAGGACAAGCTGTTCTTCTACGGCGCGCAGGAATGGGTGAACTTCTTCCAGCTCGAGACCCGCCCCGCCACGGTCCCGACCGAAGCCATGCGCCGCGGCGACTTCAGCGAGCTGCTGAACCCGAACAACGGCTTCTACCCGCAGGCGCGGGTCATCAACGACCCGCTGACCGGCCAGCCGTTCCCGGGGAACATCATCCCGTCCAACCGCCTGTCACCGAACGGCGTGGCCATCCTCAACACGTTTCCGCTGCCGACGCCCGGCTTCCGGCAGGGCACGGACAACGTGCTCCAGACCAGCGAGAACGAGCAGGATCAGCGCAAGGACAGCATCCGTCTCGACTACCGGCTGAACCCGACCAACCAGCTGACCTATCGCTTCTCGCGGTCGTCGTTCGTCGGCCTGAACCCCTACGGCGGTGAGTTCCCGCTGGCGCGCCAGATCATCGATCGGCCGAACTTCACGTCGACGGCGAGCTGGACGAGCACGATCAAGAGCAACCTGATCAACGAGCTCACCTACACGTTCTCGCGCGACGACGTGTTCATCGACGTCTACACCGAGACGGGCCTCTACCAGCGCAGCCGCACCGGCATCAACTACCCGTACATCTTCCCGGACAACAAGGAGATCGACGACAAGATCCCGACGGTCACCGGGTTCGGCGCCGTTCGACGCGCTCGATGGCGGTCCCGTACCCGGCGTCGTCGGCCGGGCCGATCCACACCATCAGCAACGTCACGACGATGGTGCGCGGCCGGCACACGTTCAAGGCCGGCGTGAGCGTGGAGTACTCGGGCGAGGACGACTTCGACCAGATCAACGTCAGCGCGATCCCGGGCAGCACCAACAACCAGAACGGCCGCTTCGAGTTCCTCGACGGCCGCGCCGGCGGCACTGGTCTGGGCATCGCCAACACCGCCCTGGGCCTGTTCAGCAACTACGCCGAGCTCGGTCAGCGCAACTTCACCGCGTGGCGCGCGCTGGCCACCGACCTGTTCATCCAGGATTCCTGGAAGCCGACCGCCAACCTGACGGTCGAAGGCGGGTTCCGCTACGTCTACTGGCCGCCGTGGTACTCGACCACCAACAACATCGCCAACTTCGATCCGCGGTTCTACGACCGGAACAACGCCGCGGTGATCGACCGGACGACGGGCCGGCTGGTGAGCGGCCCCCGCTACAACGGCATCGTCCTGCCCGGCGACGGCTTCGAGGGTGATGGCAACGACCTCGACGTCGCGCAGAACCCGGCGGTGCAGGCGCTGTTCATCGGCGAGCCGCGCGGGTTTTCGCAGACGCACGACAACGTCTTCGAGCCTCGCTTCGGCCTCAGCTACCAGCTCGAGCGAGAAGACGGTGATCCGCGCCAGCGCCGGCAGCTTCCACAACCGCGTCACGCTGAACGACTCGACGCTGCTCGGCGGCAACCCGCCGTTCCAGCCGCAGGTGACGGTGTCGAACGGCAGCGCGGACAACCCGGCGGCGCCGGCGGCAACGCGGCGGCGACCCTGCCCTTCGGCATCAACGGCCAGGACACGGTGTTCAAGCACCCGACGTCATACATGTGGTCGGCGGGCGTGCAGCGCGAGCTGCCGTTCGGGTTCGTCGGCGACATCACCTACGTGGGACGCCGTGGCCTCTACCTGCCGCGCGAGCGCAACATCAACCAGCTGCCGCTCGGCACGCATCCAGGACCCGGCCAACGCCGGCGCCAACGTCGCCTTCCTCCGCCAGTACAAGGGCTACAACGTGATCCGGCTGTCGGAGAACGCCGGCGACTCCGACGTACCACAGCCTGCAGTTCGCCGCGGACCGGCGCTACAGCAACGGGCTGAAGGTCGGCGCCGCCTACACGCTCGGCGAGTCGTTCGACAACGGCAGCAACAAGCGCGACGTGCTGTTCAACACCTACGACGACACGGGCTACTGGGGCCACTCGTCAGTTCGATCGCCGGCACACGCTCACGATCCACTACATCTACGACCTGCCGTTCTGGCGCGACCAGAGCCAGGGGCTGATGAGCAACCTCCTCGGCGGCTGGCAGATATCGGGCGCCACGTTCCTGCGCACCGGCCAGCCGTTCTCGGTCTTCCAGACGGCCACCGACGTCGCCGGTGTCGGTGACCAGGGCTTCGGCCAGCCGCTGGATCTGGTGGGCGACCCGGGCGACATGAACTACCAGCTTTACTCCGGTCCAGGGACGGAGGCGTTCAACACGGCAGCGTTCGCACGTCCCGCCACCGGCACCTTCGGCAACTCGCCCCGCAACGAGTGGTACAACCCCGGCGAACAGCAGTGGGACCTGGCCATCTTCAAGCACTTCAGCATGGGCGGCCTGCGCCGGATCCAGTTCCGGGCGGAGATGTTCAACTTCCTGAACCACCCCAACCTCGGGACCATCCACACCGACTCGATGCAGGGGCACAACTACGCGAATCCGAACAACGCCAACTTCGGGCGGATCGCCACCAAGACGGGCCAGCGCGACATCCAGCTGAGCCTGCGCTTCCTGTTCTAGTCACGTGCGGTGCGGCGGGCCCTCGTGCCCGCCGCACCCGCCGCTCAATCCGAGCGGCAGAATCCGGATACACTTTGCAGTGATGGAATTCAGCGTCCGCGCGGCCGGTGCGGCGGTGGCGGGCGTGGTGGCCGTGGTGATGGCTGCCGCGCCCGACGCGCGATCGGGCTTCGTGAGGCAGGCGGCCGCGACGGCCGCCGCGCCGTACACCGAGACGATCCCCGGCACCGCGGTCAGCTTCGACATGGTCCCGGTCCCCGGCGGCACCTTCACGATGGGGAGCCCGGCGTCGGAGCCGTCCCACGTCGAGGACGAAGGCCCACCGGTCACGGTGAAGGTCTCGCCGTTCTGGATGGGCAAGCTGGAAGTGACCTGGGCCGAGTACGACCTCTATGCGTTCGCCAAGCGGACCGCGCCGGCGGCGGGCGCGACGCCCACCGGGGCGGACGCCGTGAGCAAGCCGACGCCGCCCTATGCCGACGAATCGTGGGGCTTCGGCAAGGACAAGCAGCCCGCGCTCGGCATGACCTGGCACGCGGCGGCGGAGTACTGCCGCTGGCTGTCGGCCAAGACCAGCAAGACCTATCGCCTCGCCACCGAGGCGGAGTGGGAATACGCGGCGCGCGCCGGCACGGCCACGCCGTGGTCCTCGGGCGCCACGCCCGAGACGCTGGGCGACGTCGCCTGGTACGCCGCCAACAGCGGCGGGAAGCCGCACCTCGGCGGCCAGAAGAAACCCAACGCGTTCGGCCTGTTCGACCTGCACGGCAACGTCGCCGAATGGGTCATCGATCAGCACGAGCCGAAGCGCTACCAGCGTCTCGCCGCGCTGCCGTCGCCGGTGGTCTCGCCGGTGAGCGTGCCCGGGCCGGCGCGCTACCCGCACGTCGTGCGCGGCGGGGGCTTCGAGGATGAACCGGCGATGCTGCGCAGCGCCGCGCGGCGCGCCTCCGAGCCCGAGTGGAGCCGGCGCGATCCGCAGCTGCCGCAGAGCATCTGGTGGCACACGGACGCGATCTTCGTCGGGTTCCGCATCGTGCGGCCCGTCGACGAGACGCCGGCGCTCAAGGATTTCCAGTCGAAAATGACGCGGCAGAGTCCCGACTACGGGCAAGTAGCGGACGGCCGCACCACGGAGGCAGCGATGGCAAGCGACGATCACGGCACGACCCCCGACACGACCCCCGAGATGACCCCAGGGTCCGTCACGCGGCGCACCTTCATCAAGTCGGCGTCGGTCGCAGCCGGTGCGCTCGCCGCCGCGCAAGCCAGCATCACCGGCGCGTGGGCGGCGGGCAGCGACGAGATCCGCATCGGCCTGATCGGCGCCGGCGGCCGCGGCACCGGCGCGGTGCAGGACGCGATCAAGTCGTCGAAGGGCGTCCGCCTCGTCGCGGTTGCCGAGCTGTTTCCGGATCGGCTCGCCGAGGGCCGCACGAACATGGCGAAGCTCGGGGCCGCCGCGACCGTCCCCGACGATCGCGCGTTCTCCGGCCTCGACGGCTACAAGTCGGTGCTGCAGACCGACGCCAACTACATCATCCTGGCGACGCCGCCCGGCTTCCGGCCGCAGCACCTCCAGGCCGCGGTCGAGGCCGGCAAGCACATCTTCACCGAGAAGCCGGTCGCCGTCGACGGGCCGGGCATCAAGACCTGCCTGTCGCTGGTCGACGTCGCCGCGCAGAAGAAGCTGCTGGTCGGCTGCGGCCTGCAGCGGCACCATCAGCAGGGCTATCTCGAGACGATGGCGCGCATCCACGACGGCGCCATCGGCGACATCGTCGCGGCGCGCGCCTACTGGAACCAGGGCGCGCTGTGGAACCGCGGCCGCAAGCCGGAGTGGTCCGACACCGAGTGGCAGCTGCGCAACTGGTACTACTTCGCGTGGCTGTGCGGCGATCACATCGTCGAGCAGCACGTGCACAACATCGACGTGGTCAACTGGGCGATGAAGGGCCATCCCGTCCGGGCCGTCGGCACCGGCGGCCGGCAGGTGCGCACCGGGCCCCGAGTGGGGCCACATCTACGACCACTTCGCCGTCGACTTCGAGTACAAGAACGGCGCCCACATGTTCAGCATGTGCCGCCAGCAGCAGGGCACGGCGGGCAGCGTCTCGGAGGCGCTGGTCGGCAGCAAGGGCACCTGCCAGGTGAACGACTACAAGATCACCGGGGCCAAGGCCTTCGATCAGGGCGTGCTCAAGCGCAAGGAGATCAGCCCGTACGTGCAGGAGCACACCGACTTCATCGCCTCGATCCGCAAGGGCGAGCCGATCAGCGAGCTGAAGTTCACGACCGAATCGACGGCGACCGCGATCATGGGCCGCGAGGCCGCCTACACCGGCAAGGTGGTCACCTTCGACGACATCGTCAACAGCACGACCGTGCTGGCGCCGCCGTCCCTCGAACTGTCGGCCACCCTGCCGACGCCGCCGGTGCCGATGCCCGGCGGCACCACGAACTGAGGCTGTCATGAGCGCGAACGCATTGCACGGAGCCTGGGCCCAGGGGAGCGACGAAATCCGCGTCGGCCTGGTCGGCTGCGGCGGACGCGGCACCGGCGCCGCCCGCAACGTGGTGGACGCCGCGCCCGGCGTCCGCATCGTCGCCATGGCCGACGCCTTCAAGGATCGGCTCGACGAGTCGCGGACGATCCTCGCCGAGCGGCTCGGCGACAAGTTCGCCGTGACCGACGACAAGACCTTCGTCGGCCTCGACGCCTGCGACCGGCTGCTCCAGACCGACGTCAACTACGTGATCATGGCGGCGCCGCCGGCGTTCCGTCCGGCGCACATCAAGGCGGCGGTCGCCGCCGGCAAGCACATCTTCGCGGAGAAGCCGGTCGCCGTGGACGGCGCCGGCGTCCGCAGCTGTCTCGAGTCGTTCGAGGAGATGAAGAAGAAGGGGCTGGGGCTCGTCGCCGGCACCATCTATCGCCATCACACGGGCTACCTCGAATCGATCAAGCGCGTGCACGACGGCCAGATCGGCGACATCGTCGGCCTGATGGGCTGGTACAACACCTCCGGGCTGTGGCGGAAGGAACGACAGCCGGAGTGGAGCGAGCTCGAGTACCAGATGCGCAACTGGCTGTACTACACGTGGCTGTCCGGCGATCATCTCGTCGAGCAGGCGGTCCACAACGTCGACGCGCTCAACTGGATCATGCGCGCCAACCCGGTGCGGGCCGTCGCCACCGGCGGCCGCCAGGTCCGCACCGCGCCGGAGTGGGGCCACATCTACGACCACTTCGCGATCGACTACGAGTACCCGAACGGCGTCCACGTCTCGATGTTCACGCGCCAGCAGGACAACACCGACAAGAAGGTGGCCAACGAGGTCGTCGGCACCAAGGGCCGCGCCTTCATCCTGCCGCAGTTCTACATCACCGGCGCGAACCCGTGGACGCTCGAGGGCGAGATCAACGACGCCTACGTCACCGAGCACACGCACCTCATCGAGAGCATCCGCGCCGGCAAGCCGCTCAACGAGCTGAAGCAGATCGCGGAGAGCACGCTGGCCGGGATCCTCGGCCGCGAAGCCGCCTACCAGGGCGGGGCCGTGACGTGGGAGCAGGCGCTGGCGATGCCGAGCCTGATGCCGAAGACCCTCGAGTGGGGGCCGATGCCGATGCCGCCGGTGCCGATGCCGGGCGTGACGGAGTGAGGCGTTGCTCGGCTGGCGGCGGCGCCCTCAGCGCCGCCGCAGGCAGCCCCCCGGGCGTGCGGCTGCTGTGCGCCGGCGCTGGGCGCGCCGGCGGCGCCGCACGCGGGCTGCGCTGGGTTGCCACGATCGCCGCGCTGGCTTTCGGGTCGGCGATCCTCGGGGCGGCGCCCGCGCTGGCGCCGATCCGCATCGAGACGAGCGCGCCCCACATGGGCACGCTCGTCCGCATCGTGCTCTACGCCGACTCGCCGCAGGCCGGCGACGCGGCCGCGCAGGCGGCGTTCGCGCGCATCGCCGCGATCGAGGCGCGCCTCAGCGACTACCGCGACGACAGCGAGGTGGCGGCGCTGTCGCGCGCGGCCGCCGGCGTCCCCGTGCCCGTCAGCGAGGATCTGTTCGCCGTGCTCGCGGCGTCCGACGCGCTGGCCCGGCGCACCGGCGGCGCCTTCGACATCACCGCCGGCCGCCTCACGCACCTGTGGCGCCGGGCCCGCCGCCTGAACGCCTGGCCCGAGCCGGATCGCGTCGCCGCCGCCCGCGCCGCCGGCGGCTTCACCAAGGTGCGGCTCGATTCGCGGCGCCGCACCGTCACACTCGCCGAGGCCGGGATCGAGATCGACGCCGGCGGCATCGCCAAGGGCTACGCCGCCGAGGAGGCGCTGCACGTCCTGCGCGCGCACGGCGCCGGCGCGGCGCTGGTCGCGATCGGCGGCGACATCGCCGCCGGGGATCCGCCGCCCGGGCAGCCGGCCTGGACGGTGGCGATCCCGGCGCTCGCCGGCGGCGATCCCTTCCGCATCGCGCTCGTCCGCGCCGCGGTCTCCACGTCCGGCGACGCCGAGCAGTGGATGACCGTCGACGGCGTGCGCCGCTCGCACGTCATCGATCTGCGCACCGGCTGGCCGGTCACCGGCCGCAGCGCGACCAGCGTCGTCGCGGCGCACGGCATCGACGCCGACGCCCTCAGCACGGCGCTCGACATCCTCGATGCCGACGCCGGCGCCCGGCTGCTGCCGACGGCCCGCGGCCCGGCCGGCTCTCGCCAGCGGGGCATCGGCGCCCAGGCGCTCTGGCAGCGCGTCGACGGCACCGGCTCCGCCATCTCGCACCACTCGCTCCACTGGCCGGCCATGGCCCGGCCCATTTCCGCCATCACGCTCCGAGGAACCCCATGACCTTCGTCCGCTCCCGTGTTCGGTTGCCACGCGCCGGGCTCGCCGCCGCGGCCTTCGTCGCCGCCGCGGTGGCCGTGGCGCCGGCCGTGTACGGCCAGGCCGCCGCCGACAACACCCTGACCGCGGCCGAGCAGTCCGCCGGCTGGCAGCTCCTCTTCGACGGCAAGACCATCGACAAGTGGCGCGTCAACAACGGCACCGGGATCCCGGCCAACTGGTCGGTCGTCGACGGCGCCATCACGGCGGCGAAGGGCCCGGGCGAGCGACCTCGTCAGCGTCGACGAGTTCGGCGACTTCGAGCTCGCCGTGGACTTCAAGGTCGCCAAGAACGGCAACAGCGGCATGTTCTACCGCGGCGTCGAGGCGAAGGGCGAGCCGATTTACCACAGCGCGCCCGAGTTCCAGGTGATCGACAACGACGGTCACCCGGACGCCAAGAACGGGCCGGATCGTTTCTGCGGCGGCAACTACGCCCTCGACCCGCCGGTGCCCGCGTCGGCCTGCAAGCCGGCCGGCGAGTGGAACAGCGCCCGCCTCGTCGTCAAGGGCGCGCACGTCGAGCACTGGCTGAACGGCACCAAGGTCGTCGAGTACGAGCTGTGGTCGGAGAAGTGGAAAGGCCAGGTCGCGGCGAGCAAGTTCAAGGCGTGGCCCGCCTACGGCATGGCCAAGGCCGGCCGCCTCGGCCTCCAGGCCCACGGCGACGAGGTCGCGTTCAAGAACATCAAGGTGCGGGTGCTGAAGTAGCGTCGACGTGCTGAGGTAAGCTGCCCGCCTACGCCGCTTCGCGCCTACGGCGCGTGCCAAACCTGTTCCGGAGCCCTATGTCGCCGACCGTCCGCATCCAGCTCTCGCTCCTGATGTTCCTCCAGTACTTCGTCTGGGGGGCGTGGTACGTGACGATGGGCCCGTACCTGACGAAGACGGCCGGCTTCACCGATCCGCAGAACGGCCTCGCCTACGGGGCCACGGCGCTGGCGGCGATCATCTCGCCGTTCTTCGTCGGCATGGTGGCCGATCGCTTCTTCCCGACCGAGCGCGTGCTGGCCACGCTGCACCTGGTCGGGGCCGGGCTGCTCTGGTGGCTCTCCGGCCAGACGCAGTTCAGCTCGTTCTACGCGATCCTGATCGCCTACACGCTCTGCTACATGCCGACGCTGGCGCTGGCCAACTCGCTGTCGTTCCATCACGTGAGCGACCCGGGCCGCGACTTCCCGGGGATCCGCGTGCTGGGCACGATCTCGTGGATCATCGCCGGCTTCACCATCACCGCCCTTGGCCTCGGGCAGAGCGCCGGCATGTTCAAGGTGGCGGCCGCGGCGTCGGCTGCGCTCGGTCGTCTACTGCCTGACGCTGCCGCACACGCCGCCGTCGACGGCGGCCGGCGGCATCAAGGCCCGCGACGTCCTCGGCCTCGACGCGCTGGCGCTGCTCAAGGACCGCACCTTCGCCGTCTTCGTGCTCGGCTCGTTCCTGGTCTCGATCCCGCTGCAGTTCTACTACGCGCTGACGGCCACGTTCCTGACCGAAGTCGGGCATGGCCAACGTCGAGAGCAAGATGACGCTTCGGCCAGATGTCCGAGATCGGCTTCCTGCTGGTCATGCCGTTCGTGTTCGCCCGCCTCGGCATCAAGAAGATGCTGCTGATCGGCATGCTGGCGTGGACGCTGCGCTACGTCCTCTTCGCCTTCGGCAACAACGGCCCGCTGGTGTGGATGCTCTACACCGGCATCATCCTGCACGGCATCTGTTACGACTTCTTCTTCGTCACCGGCCAGATCTACGTCGACAAGCGTGCGCCGGCGGCGATCCGCGGCGCGGCCCAGGGCTTCATCGCCTTCGTCACGCTCGGCGTCGGCATGTTCATCGGCTCGTACCTGTCGGGCCTCGTCGCCAACGCCTACCGCGTCGAGGGCGCGATTCCGCACGACTGGACGAAGCTCTGGCTGGTGCCCGCGGCGATGGCCGGCGGCGTGCTGCTGCTGTTCGCCGCGGCGTTCAACGAGCGCCAGGCCGCCACCGAGGCGAAGTAGCCATCGCGGCGGTGCGGCCCGGAGGCTACGCCGCTGACGACAGGCCGACCGATGTTGTCTGCGACGGCCCGATACCTCGTCGTCTCCATCGCACTCATCGCGGCAGGCTCGACCGCCTGCGAGCCCGCGATCACGCGGCCCAGCCCGCGGGCCATCGAAACACGCGAGCGCCTGAAGCAGCTCGCGACGCGACAGGCAGGCCGCCGTCTCGGTGACGGCAGCGCCGGAGGACGTCGCCGAGCTGGCGCGGCTGCAGTGGGCTGTCGGCCAGGTCGATGCGGCGGAGGCGTCGTTCCGCCAATCGCTGGCGGACAGCGCCGACGTGCGAGGTGGCGAAGTCCCTCGCCGGCTTGCTGTACTGGCGCGGCCGTTACGTCGAAGCGGCAAGTGTCGCGCGTGCCTGGCGAATCGAGCCAGATGCCGAGTCCGGGCCAGGACTGGCTGCGCCAGTTACTCGCGATGACGGCGCCTCGCCGTCGGCCCCGGCTGGCCAGTCTGCCGCAGGCGGCCCTCCCAGGCCTCGAACTCACGGCGGTGCCTGGCGGCACATGGAATCGGGGCGCTGACGACGGGCTCGCCAACGAATGGCCGCTCCGAAGCGTGGCGGTCTCCGAGTTCGAGCTCGGCACGTACGAGATCACGGTGGGGCAGTATGCGGAGTTCCTTCGCCGCTCAGGATACGCATCTGATGACGACGACTGGGTGTGGTTGCGCGATCCGACCCGCCACGCACACCCGGCAACGGGCATCTCATGGCGCGACGCGCGCGCGTTCACGATCTGGCTGTCCGCGGCCAGCGGAGAGGTCTACCGGCTGCCGACCGAAGCCGAGTGGGAGTGGGCGTCGCGTGGCGCGACCGGCCGCCTGCATCTGTGGGGACCGGTCCGCGGAGACCCGCAGGAGTATGGCAACTGGGGCCGCACCTCTTGGGGCGACCTGCGAGAGGGCGTGCCGCAGACGTCACCGGTAGGAAGTGTGGCAGCCGATCGGTCGCCGTTCGGGATAGCCGACATGGGCGGCAACGCCGCCGAATGGTGCCTCGATGCCTACGACGCCACTTACTACGAGTGGGCCCCGTCGGTCGACCCGTACGGGCCTGTGAACGATGACGGATGTGGGCGTGCTGCGCGGCTGGTCGTTCAGGGACTCGGGTTCGGGGCGGGGGGCCGCCGTCGATCGGACCGGCTATGAGGCGCGCCAGGCCTACTCGATGTTCGGGTTTCGCGTCGTGCGCGAATCGCGCGCTACTTCGCCCCCGCCTCGAAGGCCGCCCGCGGCGGATGCGCGTAGGCCTGCCAGAGACGCTCGAGCCAGGCGCGATCGGGGAAGCCGTCGAAGGTGACGATGCGGTAGCGCAGCACCAGATCGCGGTCCATGGGTCAGCGTGATCGGGCCGGACTGCATCGCCGCGTAGCTCACGAACGGCTGGCCGCCGTCCACGAACAGCGGCTGCGGATGCCGGAGGTTGTCGGGGTGATCGAGGATGGCGAGGCCGGCGTTGCCGCCGCCGACCAGGCCCACCATCGCGACCCAGCGCGCCCGCGATCGTGTGGCGTTGCGCCGCGTCCGGCCTTCCGACGTGACGACGGCCATGCCGGTGCCGCCGCTCCACGCCCGCGGCCCGCGCAGTCCGAGCCCGCCGTAGGCGGCGGCCGCCACCACGATCGGGCGCGCGAGCACGACCTCGTGCCGGATGGTCAGGTCGAGGACGCGATGGCGCGGCCCGACGCGGCCCAGCGCCGGCAGCCTCACCTCCCAGGTCTCGGTCTCGGCGGTCAGCGGCGGCCGCACCGTGCGATCGACGGCGCGATGCCGCGACCGGAAGCCGGCGACGATGGGCCCCGACCAGGTCTCGAGCACGCCCTCGAACTCGACCGCGCCCGTCCCGCGGCCGGTGTGCCAGAAGTCCGGCGTGCGCCCCTCGACGCGGGTCGCGCCCCACGCCGACCACACGCCGCGCTGCTCCGGCTGTCCCGGCACGTCGTCGTCGGTGACGACACGTCCGGCCGGCGTCCGCAGCGGGTGCAGGTAGCCGCCGCGTCCGACGTCAGGGCCGACGTCCCCGGCGAGGGGGACTGATGGCTGCGTCTGGTAGGCGGCAACGGGCTGGCCGTCGAGCGAGAGGTCGACGCCATCGAAACGCTCCCGCGCCACGATCGGCCCGACGACTGCGCGATCGAGCGCCGGTTCGAGCCGCAGCCGCCGCACCTCGCGCGGCGCCAGCTCGCGCACGGTGAAGGCGAGGGTCCGATCGCGCATCAGCTGCGCGACGACGGCCTGGCCGTCGTCCTCCCCGCGGACGATGAAGCTCTCGCCGACCAGGCCCGCCGGCAACGCCACCGAGACGACGGCCTCGCCGACCGCTGCCTCGCCGTTGGTGACGACGATCGTCGGGAGCCCGCGCGCGCCGCCCTGAAAGGACCTGAGGTCCGCCGCGAGCGTGGCGACGCCGATCGCAAAAACCGCGATCATTCCGCGGGCTGAGCCCCGGGCTGCGCCGGGCTGAGCCCCAGGCCAGGAATGACCGTCCGCGGAACAACGCCACGGAGGTTAGCTTAAGCCGGTCAGGCGGTCGCGTCGGCGGCGGGACTCGGCGCGGGCTGGCGGGTGGAAAGCAGCGTGCGCGGCAGCGCCGCGACCGCGACCGCGCCGACCACGGCGAGCCCGAGCAGCAGGCCGAAGCCGGGGCCGTAGGATCCGTAGTGGTCGCGCAGCGCGGCGACGCCCATCGGGACGAGCGCCTCGGCCACGCCGTCCGCGGTCAGCACGACGCCCATCACGCGGCCCAGCCGCGCCAGGCCGTAGAGCTCGGCGGCCATCAGCGGGATGATCATGTAGTCGCCGCCCAGGCCGATGCCGAAGGCGATCGCGGCGAGCTGCAGCGTGCCGACCGATGGCGCCAGGTAGAGCAGCGGCACCGTCGCGGCGACCAGCGCGTAGATCCCGAGCATCACGTACTTCTTCGGGAACATGTCGGCGAGCACGCCCATCAGCAGGCGGCCGGCGATGCTGCCGACCAGCACCAGCGACAGCACGCCGGCGACGTCGCCCTGCGTGATCGCCTTGTCGAGGCTCAGGAACAGCTTCAGGTTCTGCATCGTCCCGCCGACCGCGCCGATCGAGCACATGCTGCCGATGAGGAGCAGCGGGAACGTCCAGTCGGTCCAGATGCGCGGCCGCGAGCCGCCGGAGCCGAGCGAGGCGGCGCCGGCGGGCGCGTGGCCGGCGGTGGCCGCCGAAGGGCCGGCCGGGGCGTCGGCCGCCACGGGGCGGTCCTGCACCATCAGGATCAGCGGCAGGGCCATCGCGATCATCAGGATGCCGAGCAGCTGGAGCGCCGTCTGCCAGCCGTAGCGCGTGGTGAGCGCGTGGGCGATGAGCGGCACGAGCGCGCCGCCGACGCCGATCCCGAGATAGGCGAAGCCCATGGCCCGGCCGCGGCCGGCGTCGAACCATTTCGAGAGGAGCACCTGGTTCGGGAGCGGGCCGCCGCAGACGTAGCCCAGCGCGTTGCACAGGTAGAACGTGTAGAACATCGCCAGCGACGTCGCCATCCCGAGCCCGATCGGCGCGAGGCCGGCGAGCAGGATGCCGACGATCATCAGCCGGCGCGATCCGAACTTGTCGACGAACCAGCCGGCGAAGAACCCGAAGAGCGGGCCGACGATCAGCTTCGAATAGGCGTTGCCCGAGGTCACCTGGGCCCGCGTCCAGCCGAAGTCCTTGACCATGAAGTCGTAGAAGAACGGCAGTCCGTAGAGGGCGAGGCCGACGATCGCGAACAGCGACACGAACGCCGTCACCGCCGCCAGCGTCTGGCCCCGCGACCGTTCGGCGCTCATGCCGGCGTCCCTTCCTTGATCGCCTTGAGCCGCGCCGCGTCCGGGTGCGCCTTGTAGAACGGGTCCAGCGGGAAGCAGCCGGAGACCAGGCCGTTGCGCGGTCCGCTGGTGCAGTCGCTGAACGTGCGGCAGATGGCGCCGCGCGTCAGCGGCTTGCCGGCGAGGACGTCGACCGGCAGCGCCGGATACGAGAGGACCATCCGGCCGAGGCCGACGAAATCGGTCAGTCCCTGGCGTACCGCGGCCTGGCCGACGTGCGGCAGCCACTCCTGCAGGTAGGAGTAGCCGGTTCCGATCAGACGCAGGTTCGGGAAATCGCGCTTGAGCGCGCCGACCGCCGCGATCTGCCGGGCGCAGCCGACCAGCGGATCCTCGGGCGGCAGGTAGCCGTCCGAGGGCGGGAACAGCGCCGGGCGCTGGATGTGCGGGTTGTAGTACGGGCTGCCGGCGCTGAGCGACACCCAGCGGATGCCGAGGCCCTCGAGCTCGCGCAGGAAGGCGCGGGCCGGTTCCAGATCGGGCGCGGCGGCCGGATCGGCGAGCAGCCCGAAGGCGTTCCGGTACGACGCCATGTCGGCTTCCGGCGTGCCGACGCCGCGCGCGTCCTTGCGGAACGGCACCGCATCGAAGGCCGACACGCGGACGCCGATCGCCAGCCCCGGCGCGTCGCGGCGGATGCCGTCGACGATGCGCCGGAGGAACGTGGTCCGGCCGGTCGCGCCGCCGTAGGGGCCGGGCCGATCCCACGCGCTGAGCAGCTCGTGTCCCAGGTAGCCGTGACAGTGCTTCACGTCGACGAAGTCGAAGCCGGCGGCGCGGGCCACGATCGCGGCGCGCACGAAGTCGCCGACGAGGGCGTCCAGCTCGGCGTCGGTGAACATGCGGACCGGCGTGCCGGCGGGGAAGCGTCGATCGAGGACGGGGTGCGCGTAGGCCGTGATCGGCTCCCAGCCTCCGCCCGGGTTGGGCCGCGCGTAGCGGCCCGAGTGCGTGAGCTGCAGCCCGATGACCAGGCCGTCGGTCCGGCCGGTGGCACGGGCGTGCTCCTCGACGAGGTGCGTGCGCAGCGAGACGAGGTCGGCTTCGGCGTGCGGGCCGAGCGCGAGCTGGTTCGGGTTGGCACGGCCGTCGTGCCGCACCGCGAACGCCTCGCCGCCCCAGATGAGCGCGGCGCCGCTGCGCCCGAAGCTGCCCCAGCGCCGGCGGGTCAGATCCGACGGACGCCCATCCGGGGTGCCGTCCCAGCCCTCCATCGGCAGGATGCAGAACCGGTTGCGCGGTGCCAGGCCGCCGGCCTCGGTGGACTGCGCCAGCGGCGAGCCGTCACCGGACGCGACCCGCTCGTCGAACGGGAGCGCCACGCCGAGGTCGGCGAGCCGGGCAAGGAATTGGGGCGCCGTCTTGAGGGCCGCTACGCGTGGATAGGACACCGGTTGGGACATGCGGTCTCGTCGCGATCAGGAGGCAGTGGCCGCTGAGGCGCGGGCCGCCAGGTCGGGGGCGTCGGTCGAGGCGAGCAGGGAATCGAGCCGGGCGTGGATCTCGCGGTAGAGCGCCAGATCGCTCTCGGGGCGCAGCTCGACGCCGGACGCGGGCGAGGCGGGCCCGACCAGCCCCCGCGCCTGCAGCCATTGCAGCGCGCCATGACGGGCGCCGTCGATCGGGGCGCGGTAGAGCAGCGTGGCGAGCGCCTGCAGCGCGTCGTTCAGCTCGAAGCCGACCGGTGCGCCCTGCCGCCAGGCCCGATCCCGGGCGCCGAAGGCCTCCGGCGCGCAGCCGGCGGTGGCGAGCAGGTAGTCGCTGCCGTAGGCCACCATGTCGAGCGCGCGCTCGTGGCCGCTGTAGATGCGGAAGTCGGGCCGGGCGATGTCGCGCGCTTCGATGCGGGCCCATTCGGCGCCGCGATCGAGCGACGCGTGGACCAGCCCGCCGAGGCTGGCGATGTCGAGAATGCGGGTGACGACCTCGGCGGCGTAGAGCGGGGCCGGCGCGCCGAAGTCGGCGGCCATCTCGATCAGCAGCACGCCGCGGTGGCCGGCGGTCGCCTGCCGCCACAAGTGGGTGAGCGCGTCGCCGTCGAGCGCGGCCAGTTCGCGGATGGGCAGCAGGAGGGGCGTGCCGCCTTGTCGGACCACCGCGTCCACGGCGCGCCCGTAGCGCGCAGCCAGCGGGGCAGCGTCCTCGCGTCGGCAACGTGCCCGCGATGAAACGGCGTCCCCGCGCGACGCCAGCGGCGGTCGCGAGAACATCCATGCGCTGCTCGCGCCCGAGCCGATCGACCGATCCGGCAAAGAGGTTGACCGCGGGCGTCAGGCCGGCGGCAAACGTCGCCTCCAGCCGGGCGGCGAGGCCGGGCAGGTCGAGCCGGCCCGAGGGCTCCAGCCACACGGGCAAGGCCGCGGTGCCGTCAATCCTCCGGCTCGGCGTCAGATGCCGGAGGGCGAGCGTCAACGGATGGTGCAAGCGCATATCATATATCCGTTTGGTTCCGCGCCGAGCGAAGGGGAAGGCGGTGCGGCCGGTCGCGTCGTCGCGCTCGCGGCCTTGCGGCTCGGAGCACGCGCGGGATACCTTCTCGGCGTGCCCCAATCCCGAACTCGGCTGGTCTGGAGTCTCGTCCTCTCCGCGCTGATCGGCTCGTCCGCCTGCGGCGGGTCGTCGAAACCCGGCGAGGGCGGCGGCGCGGCCCCGGCCTCGAGCAAGCCGCGCTACCAGATCGCGGTCATCCCGAAGGGCACCACACACTCGTTCTGGAGCACCATCCACGCCGGCGCGGTCAAGGCCGAGCGTGAGCTGCAGGCGCAGGGGATCGACGCCCACGTCGTGTGGAAGGGCCCGCTCCGCGAGGACGATCGCGAGCAGCAGATCCAGGTCGTCGAGGGCTTCCAGAGCCAGGGCATCAGCGCCATCGTGCTGGCGCCCCTCGATGCCCGGGCGCTGGTCCGGCCGGTCGAGGAAGCGTCCCGCGCCGGCATCCCGGTCGTCATCTTCGACTCGGCGCTCGAGTCGAAGGCGGCCGTCAGCTACGTCGCCACCGACAACCTGAAGGGCGGCAAGCTCGCCGGCGAGCACATGGGCAAGCTGCTCAAAGGCAAGGGCAAGGTCCTGATGCTGCGCTACCAGGAGGGTTCGGCGTCGACCGAGGCGCGCGAGCAGGGCTTCCTCGAGGCGCTGAAGGCCGGGTTCCCCGGTGTGACCGTGATCTCGTCCGACCAGCACGCCGGCCCGACCCGCGACACGGCCAAGCGCGTCGCCGAGAGCCTGCTGAACCGCTATCCCGACCTGCAGGGGATCTTCTGCGTCAACGAGTCGTCTGCCGCCGGCATGCTGCTGGCGCTGCAGGATCTCGGCCGCGCGGGCAAGGTCGCCTTCCTCGGCTTCGACGCGCATCCGGTCTTCGTCGAGGCGATGGCCAAGGGCGAGATGGCCGGCTTCGTCCTGCAGAACCCGTTCGAGATGGGCTACCTCGCGGTCAAGACGGCGGTGCAGCACCTGCAGGGCCAGAAGGTCCCGCCGGTGATCGACACCGGCGTCCACGTCGTGACCCCCGAGAACGTGAAGACGCCGGAAATGGTGCTGCTGCTCGAGCCACCCGTCGCCCAGTATCTGAAGTAGCAGAGACGCCAGCCTGTGCTCGCCCTGTCGGGACTTCGCAAGCGCTTCGGCGCGACGGTGGCGCTCGACGGCGTCGACCTGGACCTGGCGCCAGGCGAGGTCCACGCGCTGATCGGCGAGAACGGCGCCGGCAAGAGCACCCTCCTCAACGTGATCGCGGGCGCGCTGGCGCCGGACGCGGGGACGATGCACGTGAACGGCGTGCGCTACGCGCCGGCGTCGCCGCTGGCCGCGCGCCACGCCGGCGTCGCGCTGATCCACCAGGAGCTCTCGCTCTGTCCGCACCTGTCGGTGGCCGAGAACGTCCTGATGGGGCTCGAGCCGACCCGCGGCGGCTGGCTCGATCGCGCCGCGATGCGTCGCGAGGCAGCCCGTCTGCTCGAGAGCTTCTCGCACCCCGAGCTGGCGCCCGATCGCGCTCGTCGGCACGCTGCCCATCGCCGCCCGGCAGGTCGTCGAGATCCTGCGCGCCATGGCGGCCAGGGCGTCGATCGTGCTGATGGACGAGCCGACCAGCAGCCTGCCGCGGGAGGACGTGACGCGGCTGTTCGCGCTGATCCGGCGGCTCAAGGCGAGCGGCGTGACCATCGTCTACATCAGCCACTTCCTCGAGGAGGTGCGCGAGATCGCCGATCGGTTCACCGTGCTCCGCGATGGCCGCAGCGTCGCGGGCGGCACGCTCACCGACGTGACCAACGAGGCGCTCATCGCGCACATGGTCGGACGCCCGGTGGACGCGCTGTTCCCGGAGCGCGCCCCGGAGCCGCAGGAGGACGTCCTCGTCGACGTCGTCGACGTGGCCTCGCCGCCGGCGGTCCGGCGCGCCGCGTTCCGGCTGCGCCGCGGCGAGATCCTCGGCGTCGCCGGCCTGGTCGGGTCGGGCCGCACCGAGACGATCCGCGCGCTGATGGGCCTCGAGCCGGCGGAGAGCGGCGACGTCCGCGTGCACGGCCGGCGCCTCGCGCGCACGGCGTCACCGGCGACACGTCTCGGCGCCGGCCTCGGCTACCTGAGCGAGGATCGCAAGGGTGAGGGCCTGGCGCTCGCCATGTCCCTGGCCGACAACATCACCTGCACCCGCTACCGTGCCTGCTCGACGCGCGGCTGGCTGCGCCGCGGCGCGCAGCGCGACCAGGCCCGCACCTGGATGGAGGCGCTCGCCGTCAAGGCGCGCAGCCCGTGGCAGGCGGCGCGCACCCTGTCCGGCGGCAACCAGCAGAAGGTGGCGCTGGCCCGGCTGCTGCACCAGCGTGCCGACGTGCTGCTCCTCGACGAGCCCACCAAGGGCATCGACATCGGCAGCAAGGTGGAGATCTATCGCGCCATCGTCGAGTGCGCGACCCGCGGGGCCGGTGTGGTGATGGTGAGCTCCTATCTGCCCGAGCTGTTCGGCGTGTGCCATTCACTCGCCGTGATGTGCCGCGGCCGCCTGACCCCGGCGCGCCCGATCGGCGAGTGGACGCCGGAATCGGTGATGGAGGCGGCCATTGGCGGGTGAGGCACCGGTCGGCTCGCGCTACGGCCGGCTGCTGATCGCGCTGGCGCCCCTGCTCGGCCTGCTGCTGGTCGTCGGCGTCTTCGCGCTGATGAGCGATGCGCCGGACCAGTACCTGTCCGTCAGGAACCTGCGCATCGTCCTGGCGCAGACGGTGATCGTCGCGCTCGGCGCCATCGGCATGACGATGATCATCGTCTCCGGCGGCATCGACCTCTCGGTCGGATCGTCGATCGCGCTGACCAGCGTCGTCACCGCGGTCATGCTGCGCGACGGCTACAGCCCGATGACGGCGATCGCGGCCGGCGTCGCGATGGGCGGCCTGGTCGGCATCCTGAACGGCCTCGCCATCACCACGCTGCGGGTCCTGCCGTTCATCGCCACGCTCGGCATGCTGGGCGTCGCCCGCGGCGCCGCCAAATGGCTGGGCGATCAGCAGACCGTCAACGTGCCGCCGACGTGGGTCAACGAGCTGGCGGTCACGTTCCCGACGCCGGCGTGGCTGCTCGTGGCGCCCGGCGTGTGGCTGACGCTGCTGCTGGCGATCGTCATGACGGTGGTGCTGGCGCGGACGGTGTTCGGCCGGCGCGTCTTCGCCATCGGCTCGAACGAGGCGGCGGCGCGCGCCTGCGGCGTCGCCACCAATCGCGTCAAGGTCGCCATCTACGGCCTGGCCGGCCTCTTCTTCGGGCTGTCGGGCGTGATGCAGATGTCGCGCCTCCGCCAGGGCGATCCGACCGTCGCCATCGGCACCGAGCTGGACATCATCGCCGCGGTCGTCATCGGCGGCGGCAGCCTCGCCGGCGGCGAAGGCACGATTGCCGGCGCCATGGTCGGCGCGCTGACCATGGCCTTCCTGCGCAACGGCACCCAGCAGATGGGGTGGCCGAACTACATCCAGGAAATCATCATCGGCATCATCATCGTCCTCGCCGTCGCCGCCGACCGCGTGCGCCGCTCGCGCGCGGGCGTGTGAGATCACGCTGCCGCCTGGAGGCGGCCCGCGGCCGCGCGTGAGAGCGCGGCCGCCAGACCAAGACGGGTCAGCGAAACGGCAGCGCGTGCACCGCGCCGTGCCAGCCGCCGCCGTAGTAGCGGCGCACCGTCTCGCGCACGAGCACCAGGTTGAGGGCGAGGACGCCGGCGAGCAGCGCGATCCGTGCCGCGCGCACTTCGTGCAGCAGGACGGCGCCGAGGCCGAGCGCCGCCGGCAGCAGGTAGCGTCCCTGGAACGTGTAGCCGGCCTCGCTCAGGTAGCGCAGCTCGGCGGCGAACGTCGACAGCACGAACAGGATCCAGAACGCGCCGAGATACCACGCCAGGTGCGTGGGCCGGCGCGGCCGCCAGATCAGGCAGGCGATGTTGACGAGCAGCAGCACCAGCATCAGCACGTACCAGCCGGTGGACGCGTTGTAGTCGAGCCATCCCAGCTTGCCCCAGTACGTTCGCCACATGTCGGGGAGCATGATCCAGCGCTGCTCGAGGTACTGCCCGAACGTGTCGTTCGACGGCCCCGTGGCCAGGAAGCGCAGCGGCTGCCAGGCGTAGAACACCGCCACCGCGGTGCCGGCGATCCCCGCGGCGATGCCCGCGACGAGGGCCGCGCGCCGGCGATCGACCAGGCGGACCGCGCCGAGTCCGATGGCGACGAGCGCCAGCACTGCCGCGAGCTGCAGGCCAGCCGGCTTGGTGAGCGCCGCTGCCAGCAGGGCCATCGCGCAGATCGTCGCGCCGGTGCCGCGCGTGAGCACTTCCCACGCCGCGACGATGACCAGCGCGCACAACGCGTCGTTTACGGCGTCGGGGTTGATCGCCGAGGAGATGAAGGCGAGCATCGGCGTCAGCAGGACGAACGCCAGCAGCGTGCCGGCGACGTCGCCCGGGATGCCGGCACGCCGGCAGGCGACCCAGACCAGCGCCCACAGCACGGCGACAAGCGCGCACGTGGCCAGCCGATAGACGAACGTCGCATCCCACGGATTCAGGCCGGCGCCGCGGATGATCGGCTCGGACAGCGCGTGCACGCCCCAGTAGTAGACCTGCGGGTAGGTCGCGACGCCGCGCTGGTACGGCGCCAGCGGCGGGCCCTGCGGCGGCAGCCACGGCGTCGCCCGCAGGAGGTCCACCTCGCCCGGCGTCAAGGCGTTCAGCGGCCGGAAGAACAGCTTGTCGAGGATCGCCGGCGTCTCCCACGCGAGCGGGTTGACGCGGCCGCGATCGGGCACGAAGCGATCCGGCACCGCGTTCAGCCACGGCTGCAGCCAGACGGAGTTGGCCTTCATCAGGTGCTGTGGTTCGTCGGGGCTCTGCAGCGGCGGCCGGATCAGCGCCCAGCCGGCGAGGTAGACGAAGACGGCGAGGCCGACCATCCAGGCGGGCATCGCGGGGCGGGAATCCGGCGTCGTCATCCGCCGTCACTATAATGGGCCTGCCCATGCGGGTGGGATCGGCGTCAGGTCGATCGCCTTCAGGACCAGGAGCAAGCGTGAAGCGGACGTGGTTGATCGTGCTGGTGGCGGCGGTGGTCGGTGTCGCCGGCTATCTGTGGATGCGGCAGGACGGCGCCGGCGACGGCGGCCTCGATCTCGTCGAGGCGTTCCGCGCCGCCGAGAAGCGGACGCCGATGGATCCGGCCGCTGCCTTCTCGATCGATCCGCAGACCATCCAGGGCGTGACCAGGCCGGCGATCTTCGCCCATCCGCCGAGCCGGATCATCTACCACGACGTCAAGGTGCCGCCGCACGCCCGCCTCGAGCTGTACCTCGGCCTGAAGGAAGAGGCCTGGCCGAAGGAGACGGACGGCGTCTACTTCCGCGTCGGCGTGTCGCTCGGCGACACCTACAAGGATCTCGTCACCCGCAACGTCGATCCGTTCCGTGTCCCCGGCGATCGCGGCTGGGTGCCGGTTTCGATCGACCTGAGCGAGTACGCGGGCAAGACGGTCAACGTGATCTTCAACACGCAGGAGAGCATCCCCGGACACGTCCCGAACGGGATGTACGACTTCGCCGTGTTCGGCGAGCCCCGCCTCGTCGTCGTGCCGCAGTCGTGACGGACGAGGAGTTCGTCCGATCGTGCTTCGAGCGCTTCCTCCGCCGGCCGGCGGAGAAGGAAGGGCTCGACTACTACCTGCAGCGGCTGGCCGAGGGCGCCGATCGCCTCGACGTCGTCCAGGGCATCGTCGTCGGCGAGGAGTTCCTGGCGCTGCTGATGCGCCAGGCCTTCGGCACGCACGTCGGCAGCCCGGTGCTCGCATTCGCGCCGCCCGGGCACTACTACTCGCCGATCCCGTCGAAGGCCGACGTCGAGCGCTGGGCGACGGCCAAGTGGCTGCAGCCGCCCGAGGCGCTGGTCGGCGTCGACCTCAACGTCGACGGCCAGCTGAAGATGCTGTCGACGCTGGGTCCGCTGAGCGACGCGCTGGTGTTCGCCGACGATCCCGGCGGCCCGACCCGCTACTGGTGGGACAACGACGGCTTCTCGCCCGGCGACGCGACCGTCCTCGCCACGATGCTGATGCACTACCAGCCGAAGCGCGTGCTGGAGGTCGGCGCCGGCTACTCCACGGCGGTGATGCTGGACGTGTCCGAACGCTACCTCGCGGACCCGCCCAAGATCGTCTGCATCGATCCCGAGCCCGGCCGCCTCCGCTCGGTGCTGCGCGGCGACGAAGCCGGGCTGACCATCCACGAGACGATCGTCCAGAACCTGCCCATCGAGCTGTTCACGACGCTCGAGGCCAACGACATCCTGTTCATCGATTCGTCGCACGTCCTGAAGCTGGGCAGCGACGTGTCACTGCTGTTCCTGGAGGTCCTGCCGCGCCTGCGGCCGGGCGTCGTGGTCCACATCCACGACATCGCGACGTCGTTCGAGTATCCGCTGGAGTGGTACGAGGAAGGCCGGGCGTGGAACGAGGCTCCGGCGCTGCGGGCCTTCCTGGCCTTCAACCAGGCCTACGAGATCCTCTACTTCTGCGACTACATGAACCGCTTCCAGACCGAGACGGTGGCGCGCCGCATGCCGCTGGCGCTGCGGCCGCCGAAGGGCGCGCCGGCCGGCAACACGTCGGTCAGCTTCTGGATGCGGCGGCGTCAGCCCGGCTGATCCGGCGGCAAATCCGCGCAGCGTGGCGCTCCGTAGGAGTTGCCATGGCGACCACCCGCTCTTCCGCACATGCCGTCCGCGATCGGGCCCGCTGGCCGCTCGCGGCGCTCCTGGCCTGCTTCCTCGGCGTCCTTCCGGCGCCGGCCGCGGCGATCACGGCCTTCGGGCTGTCGAACGCCAACCAGATCGTCACCTTCGACACCAACACCCCGTCGACGCCCCTCGCCGTCGTGGCCATCACCGGCCTCCAGTCGGGCGAGACGGCCCTGGGGATCGACGTCCGGCCGGCGACCGGACAGCTGTACCTCCTGGGCAGCTCGAGCCGCATTTACGTGATCGATCCGATCACGGGCGCGGCCACGGCCGTCGGCGCGGCCTTCACGCCCGCGCTCTCGGGCACGGCTTTCGGCTTCGACTTCAATCCGACGGTCGATCGCATCCGGGTGGTCAGCGACACCGGCCAGAACCTGCGGCTCAACCCGGACACGGGCGCGGTCGCGGCGGTCGATGGCGCGCTCAACCCGGGCGCGCCGCACGTCGTGGGCTCGGCCTACACGAACAACTTCGCCGGCGCGACGACGACCACGCTCTACGCGATCGACGCCACGACGGACCAGCTGTTCATCCAGAATCCGCCCAACGGCGGCACGCTGGTGCCGGTCGGTCCGCTCGGCGTGGACTCGAGCGACGACGTCGGCTTCGACATCACCGCCAACGATGGCGTCGCCTTCGCCACGCTGACGATCGGCGGCACGACGCGGCTGCACACGATCAACCTGGCGACGGGCAGTGCGACGCAGGTCGGGGCGGCGTTCGCCGCGACGCTGCGCGGCGTCGCGGTCCTGTCGCGTGGCGTGCCGATGGTGGCGCTGCGCAACGGCACCGAGCTGGCGCGCTTCCACAGCGCCACGCCCGGGACGATCCTCGGCACCGTCACCGTCACCGGGCTGCAGCCGGCGGAGACGCTCGTCGGCATCGACATGCGCCCGGCCGACGGCCAGCTCTATGGTGTCGGCAGCACCAGCCGTCTCTACCTGTTGAACCCGATCACGGGCGCCGCGACGCAGATCGGCCCGGTCTTCCCGACGGTGCTCTCCGGCACCAGCTTCGGCGTGGACTTCAACCCCATGGTCGATCGCCTGCGCGTCGTCAGCGATGCCGGGCAGAACCTCCGCATCAACCCGAACAACGCCGCCATCGCCGGCGTCGACACGCCGCTCAATCCGGCGGGCACGGTCACGGCTGCCGCCTACCTCAACAACGTCGATGGCACCGGGTCGACCGTGCTCTACGACATCGATGCAGCCTCCGATCAGCTGTTGATCCAGAACCCACCGAACGGCGGTGTCCTGGCCGCGGTCGGGTCGCTCGGCGTCAACACCTCGACCGACGTCGCCTTCGACATCTCGCCGCTCGACAACACCGCCTTCGCGGCCTTGAACGTCGGCGGCGTCGCCGGGCTCTACACGATCAACCTCGTGACCGGCGCCGCCACGCCGATCGGTACGATCGGCACCGGCACGGTGGTCACCGGCCTGACGGCGATGCCGCTGGTGTATCAGTTCGCCGAAGGCGCGACGGGCAGCTTCTTCGACACCGACCTGCTGCTCGCCAACCCGACCGCGTCGAACGTCGCGGTGACGGTCACGTACATCACCGAAGGCGGCCGCGTCGTGACACAGGGCCTCACCCTGGCGCCACAGTCGCGCACCAGCGTGTCGGCCGACGCCAACACGCAGCTCGGCGCGACGGCCTTCTCGGCCACCGTGGCGTCGCATCTGGGCATCCCGCTCGCGGTCGAGCGGACGCTGCGCTGGGACGCCACCGGCTACGGCATGCACACGGAGAAGACCGCCCCCAGCCTGTCGCGGACGTGGTTGTTCGCCGAAGGGGCGCAGGGCTTCTACCAGACCTTCTTCCTGCTCACCAACCCGTCACCGACCGCGAACGTGGCGACGCTGCGCTTCCTGCGTGAGAACGGATCGGAGGTCACCCGGACCTACGCGCTGGCGCCGCAGTCACGCCGCACCATCTTCGCCGGCGACATCCCCGAGCTGGTCAATCAGTCGTTCGGGACGGTGGTGACGTTCGCGTTCGCCGGTGCGGCCGAGCGCGCGATGTACTTCGGTTCGCCGGTCTTCAACGGCGGGCACGAGTCGGCCGGCGCGACGCGGCCCTCGACCAACTGGTTCCTGGCGGAGGGCGCGACCGGCAGCTTCTTCACCACCTTCGTGCTCCTCTCCAACCCCAACGCGACGCCGGCGACCGTCACGCTGACCTACCTGCGTGAGGGTGGCGGCACCATCACGCGAACGCGGACGATGCCGGCGGCCTCCCGGCTGACCGTCAACGTCGCGCTCGAGGATGCGTCGCTCGCCGCGACCAGCGTGGCGACGCGGGTGACATCCGACGTGCCCGTCGTCGCCGAGCGGTCGATGTACTGGCCGTTCGATCCCGGGTCGTGGCTGGAGGCGCACAACGCATTCGGCGTGACCGAGACCGCGCCGCGCTGGGCCCTGGCCGAGGGCCGGGTCGGTGGCCCGTTCGCGTTCCAGACGTTCATCCTGGTCGCGAACCCAGGGACGACCGCGGCCAACCTGACGCTGACCTTCCTGCGGACGACGGGCGCACCCATCACGAAGACCGCGACGGTGCCGGCCGGCGGACGCCTGACCATCGCCACCGGTCCCGGCTCGCTGGTGCCGGAGCTGGCCAACGAATCCTTCGGCGTCGTGATGGCGTCCGACCAGCCGGTCTTCGCCGAGCGCGCGCTCTACTCGAATACCAGCACTGTCTTCTGGGCGGCAGGCAGTGCCGCGACGGCGACGGCCGTGCCATAGCGCGCAGGGTGATGACGCCCGCCCCTCACGGGCGGGCCGTCTCCGCAAGAACCCGCGGCCTCCAGCGTTCTCCTCTCAGCGGGCCTGCCCCGCTGAAGAGGAGACCTTGCATGCGGAACCGGATCCTGTGCGCGGCGGTGCTCGCCGCTGCGCACGCTGCCACGGCGGGAGCGCAACCCGCGCCCGCGCCGCTCCCCGCCGGCGACGGCTGGGTCGCGCTGACCATCGCCGACTACCTGAAGCTGCGGGACCAGGCCAACCCGCGGCCGGCGCCGCCACCGCCGCCGCCCGCGCGGGCGACGGTGTCCGAGACGGCCTATGAGCTGACCGCGGGCGAGGGGCTGGCCACGGGGACCGCGGAGCTCGCCATCGACGTCCTCGACGACGGCTGGGTCGAGGTGCCGCTCCCGGCGTCGCTGTTCGTACGGGCGGCCCGCCTCGGCGGACGCCCGCTGGCGATCACCGACAGCCGGCCGGCGGCCGGCGCCTCGCCGGGGGCCTCCCCGGGCGCATCGCCAGGATCTGGGACGCGCCGCATCCTCCTGTCGCGCCGGGGGCGATCGCTCGTCACGCTCGACGTCGCGGTGCCGATCGCCGAAACCGCCGGCAACGAGTACATCCAGCTGCCGCCGGCCACCGGCGGGCTGGTGCGCGCGACGCTGACCGTGCCGCGCGCCGACGTGGCGATCTCTGCCAGCGGCGGCACGATCGTCGAGCGGGCGGGGGAGCCGTCCGCGCGCCGCGTGACCGCTCACGCCGCTCTCGGGCAGACGCTGGGACTGTCCTGGTCGCGCCAGCGCGAGACGACCGGCGCGTCGCTGCCGGTACGCCTCCGCGGCCAGCTCCAGCACGTGGTCGGCCTCGGCGAGGAAACCGCGCTCGTGACCGCGCGCGTCACCATCGAGGTGCTGCGCGGCGGCGCCTCGGCGTTCACGCTGCGCGTGCCGGACGGCCTCGTCGTCAACCAGGTCCAGGGCGCGCACGTCGCCGACTGGGACATCCAGGGCGCCGCGCTGACGATCACGCTGCTCGATCGCGTCGACCGTCAGGTGGCCGTGATCGTCAGCGGCGAGTTCCGGCCGCCGGCATCCGGCCGGATCGAGGTGCCGCTGCTGCACCTTGCCGACGCGGAGCGCGAGACCGGCGCCGTCGCGGTCGAGGTGCTGGGCGCCGGCGAGGTCATGAAGCACGAGGCGCGCGGCCTCGATCCGACCGATCCGACCGACCTCGGCGACCTCCTGAGCGGGCGGCTGTCGCCGGCCATCGTCGCCTTCCGCTACCGCGGCGATCGCCCCGACGCGGAGCGCGCGCTCGCGCTGACCCTGACGCGCTACGCGCCGCAGGAGGTGCTGCTCGCCGCGGTCGACGAGGCGCGGTATCGCGCCCTCGTCAGCGAGGACGGCAAGGCGCTCGTCGAAGGCCGCCTCGCTGTCCGCAACAACCAGCGCAGCTTCCTGGCCCTCACGCTGCCGGGCGGCGCGACGTTGTGGAGCGTCGCGGTCGACGGGCGTCCGGTGCGGCCCGGCACGGGGCCGAAGGGCAGCGTCCTCGTGCCGCTGCCGAAGCGCCGCGGCGGCAGCGACGCGGCGCGGGTCATCGTCGGCCTGATGTACGCCGACACGGCGGCGGCGTGGGGCCCGTCGGGGGAGTGGCGGCTGACGCTGCCGGCGATCGACCTGCCGGTGCAGCAGATGGGGCTGACGGTGAAGCACTCGCCGCGCTACCGGCTGACGCCGCTGCCGAGCGACTTCCACGTCCAGGCGAACGAGCCGCCGCTGTCGGCGGTGCTGCAGCTCGACGCCGAGAAGGACGCGGCGCTGGCTTGGGCGTGAGCTGAAGGCGAGGCAGGACGCGGGGGCGATGGCGGACGCCTTCCGCGAGCAACCGACCGTCCGCGAATCAACCGCCGGCGCCGGCGCCCGCGGCCTCGCCCGTCCCCGCGGAACCGCGGGCCGAAGCGGGACCGCGGCCGCGCGGCAGCCAGGAGGAGGAAGGGCAGTCCCTCGGTGGGCTGGTCGAGCGCTTCCAGCGCGAGGCGCGCGGCGTCCGCAGCGTCGGCACGCTGCCGGTGCTGGTCGCGTTTCCCGAGTCCGGGCCAGGCCTCTACCTGGCCGCGGCCCTGACGGCCGACGGCGCGTCGCCAACGGCGGCGTTCACGTTCAAGCGGGCGGTGAAGTGATCATGCGCATCCACCTCGTCACCTTCGGAGTTGCCGGCATCGTCCTGGCGTCCACGGCGCCGGCTGCGATCGCGCAATCGGTTGCCGCGCCGAACACCGTCACGATCAGCCTGGCGGAGTACAACCGCCTCGTCGATCGCGCCGCCAACCCCGCCGTCCCCGTCCCCGTGCCGCCGACGGGCGCCTTCGTCTCGCAAGCCGATCTCGCGCTGCGCGTCGACGGCGAGCTGCTGCGCGGCACGATCACCCTGCAGGGTGAAGTCCTGCGCGACGGACCGACCGCCGTGCCGCTGCTCTCAGGTGGCACGCTGATTCGCGCGCGCTTGATGCAGGAACCGCGTACTGCCGCGGGCTCCGCCCCGGGCTCGGCCCAGGGCGCAGCCGCGGGCCCGGGGGCGGGCGTGCCGATCCTGCAGCAGCACGGCGTGTTCCACGCGGTGCTGCCGGCCGGCACCTTCACGCTGCAGATCGAGTGGGCCGGCGCCATCGCAACGGAGCCGGGCCGGGCCTCGGCGCAGCTGCCGCAACTCGGCGCCGGCACGATCCGCGCGACGATCGACGCGCCGGGCGAGGGATCCGATCTCACCATCGACCGCGCGCTGGTCACGCGGCGGGCGCGGGCGCAGGGGCGGCTGATCGTGGACGCGACGGTGGCGCCGGGCGGCGGGTCGCGCATCGGCTGGTCGTCGCGCGACGCCGGGACGGCCTCGCCGGTCCGCGCGCTGCGGCTCCTCGACGACGTCAAGACGCTCGTCACCGTCGGCGAGAACGATCTGCGCGTCACGTCAATCTTCGACGTCACGGTGGTCCAGGGCACGACCGCGACGCTGGCCGTGCGCCTGCCCGACGGGTTCTCGCTCACCAGCTTCACCGGCGCGCCGAACGAGGGCGCCGACGTGGTCGACGGCCGGCTGGTGCTGAACGTGCCGGCGGGGCGGGCCCGGCACCAGTTCCTGGTCGCGCTCGAGCGCCCGATCGTGGACGCCGGCAGCCGGCGCGTCGTCGCGCTGCCGTGGCTCGAAGGCAGCCAGCGCGAGACCGGCGACGTCGCCGTCGAAGGCGTCGGCGCGCTGGAGCTGGCCGTCGCGGAGCAGCGTCCGCTGACGCGCATCGACGTCGTCGAGCTGTCGGCGGCGCTGACGGCGCTGGCGCACGAGCCGCTTTTGGCGGCGTATCGGTATCAGCGGCGGGCGGCGGAACCGGTGACGCTGGTGTTCGACGTCACGCGCTTCCCGGACGCCGCCGTCCTCGCCGCGGCCGCCGATCGCGCGACCGCGACGACGCTGGTCACGCCCGAGGGGCGGTCGCTGACCGAGGTGTCGCTGACCGTGCGCAACCAGGCGCAGCCGTTCCTGCGCGTCGGGCTGCCGGCCGGGGCGACGCTGCTCTCGGCGGAAGTCGCCGGCGCCCCGGTCAAGCCGGCGCAAGGGGCGGACGGCCTGCGCATCCCGCTGCTGCGTCCGGGCTTCCGGCCGCAGGGGCCGTACGCCGTCTCGTTCGTCTATCTCCACGCCGGCCCGGCGTTCGCCGAGAAGGGCGACGCCAGCCTGACGCTGGCGCGCGTCGACCTGCCGGTCGCCTGGCTGGAGTGGGAGATGCTGCTCCCCGACCACATGGAGGCGTCGCGCTTCGACGGCACCGCGTTCCCGCGCGAGCTGGTGCCGGTGGCGTCGCCGATGGGCGCCGGCTACGGTGTCGCCGAATCGGTCACCGTGGTCACTGCCGACAAGGCGCAAGCCGCCGGCCAGCGGCAGAACAGCAACGAGCTGTCGCTGAACGTGCAGAGCCTGCAGAAGCGCGCCGCCGGCGTCCTGCCCGTGCGCCTCGACGTCCCGCGCGCCGGCCGGTCGCACACCTTCGTCCGTCCGCTGGTGATGGACGAAGAGACGCGGGTGGCGTTCCGCTACAAGTTGAAGAAATAGCAACACTCGGAGAGGCTCCCGAAGGGACCATCGGGAGAAGCATCGGGAGAAGCATCGGGCGGAGCACCGGGCGGCGGTCCGCGAGAGATCGCAGGAACTACACTACGTGGTGTGCAGCGGATCCTCGCGGCGGGGTTGATCGCGATCTTCGGCGCGCTGTCGGCGCTGCACGTCTTCTGGGCCGCCGGTGGACGGGCGGGCGGCGCCGTCGCGATTCCCAGGCACGGCGGCGAGGCGTTGTTCACGCCATCGCCGCTGGGAACACTGGCGGTCGCGCTGGCGCTGGCCGCGGCCGCCGCCAGCGTTGCCGCCGCGGCGGGTTGGCTCGGCGCCCGTGGGCCGACCCGCGCCGGCCGCGTCCTCACCGCCGTGCTCGCGGTGATCTTCCTGCTCCGCGCGATCGGCGACTTCCGCTACGTCGGCTTCTTCAAGTCGCTCGGCGACGATCCCTTCCGCTCCTGGGACACCTGGCTGTTCTCGCCGCTGTGCCTGGCGATCGCGCTTGCCGCGATGGCCGTGGCAAGAAGCCGCGAATCCCGAGCACCTACGACGTCTTGGGGCTGACGATCAGGAGGGGCGTCTTGGAGCGGTGGCGGACGTAGTCGATGGTGCTGCCGAACAGGATGTCGCCGATCAGGCGATGCCCGTGCGTGGTCATCGCGATCAGATCGCAATGCGATTCCTCGGACAGCCGGAGGATCTCGCGCGGCGGATCCCCGAGGGCGAGCACCGAGGACACCGTGAGGCCGTGGCGCTCGCGCATCTCGAGGGCGGTGCGCTCGAGATAGGCGCGGTCCTCGCGCATCTCCTCCGACTCGACCAGCTTCAGGCGATCGTAGTTGCGCGCCGCCCAGCCGTCCGCGACGTGGACGAGCAGCAGCTCGGCCCGCGTCAGCGCCGCCAGCGCGGCGATGTGCGGCAGCAGCGACTCGTCGGCCTTGGTGTGATCGAGCGCGACCAGGATGCGTCGGTACATGCGTGTCGCCTCTCGTCAGGCCCCGTAGATCGCGATCCGCCACGACTCGGGGATGAAGGTGTCGAACAGCAGCTTCACGTTGAGGCCGATGATGATCAGCGCGGTCGTGTAGCCGAGCACCTTGATGATCGGCGGGTTGACGAAGCGGCCGCCCATCTTGGCCCGCGAGCCGGTGAAGCGCAACAGCGGCCACACCGCGAACCCGAGCTGCATGCTGAGCACGACCTGGCTGGCGACCAGCAGGTCGGTCGTCCGCGACTCCCCGTAGATGCCGATCACGATCACCGCCGGGATGATCGCAATCAGCCGCGTGAGCAGCCGCCGCACCCACGGCCGCATGCGGAAGTTGATGAAGCCCTCCATCACGATCTGGCCGGACAGCGTGCCGGTCAGCGTGGAGTTCTGGCCCGCGGCGAGCAGCGCAATCGCGAACAGCGTGCTGGCGACGCCGACCCCGAGCACCGGCGACAGCAGCCGATACGCCTCCTGGATCTCGGCGACCTCGCCCATGCCGCGCTCGTGGAACGTCGCCGCCGCGACGATCAGGATGGCGGCGTTGATGAACAGCGCGCACATCAGCGCGACGGTCGAGTCGATGGTCGCGTAGCGCACGGCCTCGACGAGGGCGGGCTCGTCGCGCCGGTACTTGCGCGTCTGCACGATCGACGAGTGCAGGTAGAGGTTGTGCGGCATCACCGTCGCGCCGATGATGCCGATGGCGACGTAGAGCTGCGCCTGATCCTTCAGCACGCCCGCCGACGGGATGAAGCCGCCGAGCACGGCGCCCAGCTCCGGTTTCGAGAAGAGCAGCTCGGCGACGAAGCAGAGGCCCACCGTCGCCACCAGCGCGAGGACGATCGCCTCGAGGTAGCGGAAGCCGCGGTTCTGCAGGTAGAGGACGACCAGCACGTCGATCGAGGTGATGATGCAGCCCCAGATCAGCGGGATGCCGAAGAGGAGCTGCAGGCCGATCGCCGAGCCGACGACCTCGGCGAGGTCGGTGGCGGCGATGGCGAGCTCCGCGAGGACCCACAGGAACCACGCCATCGGCCGCGGGTAGTGATCGCGGCAGGCCTGGGCGAGATCGCGCCCGGTGACCACGCCCAGCTTGATGCACAGGTGCTGCAGCAGGATGGCCATCAGGTTGGACATCATGATGATCCACAGCAGCGAGTAGCCGAACTGCGCGCCGCCGGCGAGGTCGGTCGCCCAGTTGCCGGGATCCATGTAGCCGACGGCGACCAGGAAGCCGGGGCCCGCAAAGGCGAAGAACTTGCGCCAGGGCGGGGCGTCGTGCGGGATGAGGATGCTGCCGTGGACCTCGGGGAGGCTGGTCCCGGACTGCGACCGCCACGCGGGTGCATCGGGAGCCGCGACGGGCGCGGCCGGAACCTCATCAGCCATTTTGTCGACTATGCCATATTGATTTTGATTAGTCAAAAACAAATGGATGGGTCGGATCCCGGCCATCCGCCTGGGCGAGCTGCGCGCTGGAGGAGTCGGGGCTATGCGAACAGAGGCTGCTAGACGTCGGGCGCGTCGTCGTGAGGCAGCTTCTCGATGAGGCCGAGGCAGTCCTGGGCGGCGTCCTTGATGGCGGTGTTGGTGCGAATCACCGCCGTCAGATCGGCGAGCAGGCGGCGACGGACGAGGTTCTGGTGCCGATCGGCGTCGCGATAGTCCTCGGTCAGGCGCTGCGCGTCGGTCAGCGTGCGCATCGCCTGCTCGCACTGCGCCCGCAGATCCCAGAGACACGCCGCAATCTCGCTCAACGTCGTTTCAGCCACGGACGCCGCACGGTAGCGGCTTGAGCCGCCCGCAGTCAACGTCAGCCGCGGATATCTGCCAAGGCGTGACGCAGGTCAGGCCGTCGTCGAAGACCCGTCCGCCGAGCGGAGCCGCGTGATGCAGAGGTCGTAGAGAAACCCGCCGATCAGCGCGCCCACCGGCGTGGCGACGAGCGGCACCCACCACCACCCGTTCCCCGCGCGGAAGACGTCGCCGCCCCAGCCCGCGACGGCGGTGAAGAGCCTCGGACCGAAGTCCCGCGCCGGGTTGATCGCGTAGCCGGAGTTCATGCCGAAGGTCGCGCCGATGGTGAGCACGAGCGCGCCCGCCGCGACCGGCACGACGTAGTGGGGCAGGTTGGCGTTCTTCGCGTCGACCAGCGCGAAGAGCCCCATCAGGAGCAGGGCGGTGCCGACCACTTGATCGACGAAGCCGCCGGCGATCGACAGGTACGGTTGCGGGTACGTCGCCCAGATGCCGGCCGTCGCCGTCGGACCGCTGACCGCCCGCAGCCCGCCGTCGAAGGCGTCCAGCGCCTCGCGATAGGTCACGTAGACGACGGCGGACGCGAGGAACGCGCCGAGCAGCTGCGCCATCGCGTAGGGGGCGACCTTGCGCCACGGAAAATCGCGGAAGGCCGCGAAGGCGATCGACACCGCCGGGTTCAGGTGCGCCCCGGACACCCCTGCCGACGCGAAGGCGCCGAGCATCACCGCCAGGCCCCATCCGATGTTCACCGACAGCGTCGTGCCGAGCGTGTTGTGGCTCAGGACCATCTGCGCCACCGAGCCGACGCCGAACACGATGAGCAGGAACGTACCAAGGCATTCCGCGGCGAGCTCGCGAATCAGGGATCGGTCCATCTGGGGTGTGCCTCCGCGGAGCATCCTATACGCCCGTGGGGGTTCCCGCGTAACCCGCCCTTCGATCGAAGCGCCGCAATCTAGCGTCTTCACGCTATCGACCGCCCCGCCCTTCCCGTTGAAAAATCCCGACACCCATGAACGGTCGTCGCCGAAGGCCCTTCCACGGCGGGCTTGCCGTGGTCCTGCTCGTCCTGTGCGCGGCGTCCGCTGCGGCGCAGGTCACCGACGCGACCGTCAAGGGGCGCGTCGTCGACGCCTCGGGAGACATCCTCCCGGGCGCGGTCGTCACCGCCCGGCACGCCGACACCGGAATCCGCCGCGAAACCATCAGCGACGCTGCCGGAACGTTCCTACTCGCGGGCCTGACGCCCGGCGTCTACTCGCTCGGCGCGGACGTCACCGGCTTCCGGCCGTTCGTGAAGGACGGCCTCCGCCTCACCGTCGGCGAGACCGCCGACGTGACGATCACGCTCGGCCTGGCGAACGTGCGGGAATCGGTCGAGGTCACCGCCGGCGCCGTCACCGTGGCGGTGTCGCGCGAGGGCCGGCTGTCGGACACCTTCGGCCGCACCGAGGTCCAGAACCTGCCGCTGCCGCAGCGCGACGTGTTCCTGCTGCCGCGGATGAGCGCCGGCGCGGCCTTCATCCCCGGCGCCGCCAACTCGACCAAGCTGACGAGCTCGCCGGTCATCACGGTCAACGGCAATCGCTATCGCGGCAACAACTACGTCCTCGACGGGGCGATGAACACCAACCCGAACAACACCGGCGAGCCGGCGATTGTGCCGGCGCTCGAAGCGGTCGAGGAGGTGCAGGTCCAGACCCTGAACTTCGCCGCCGAGTTCGGCCGTGGCAACGGCGCGGTGATCAACGTGCAGACCCGGTCCGGCACCAACGAGCTGCGTGGCCGCGTCTGGGAGTACTTCCGCAGCGACGCGCTGAACGCCCGCAACCACTTCTCGTCGATCACGCCGCCGCAGACGTTCAACCAGTTCGGGACCACCCTCGGCGGACCGATTTTCCGCAATCAGACCTTCTTCTTCGGCTCCTACGAGGGCACCCGGAACGAGGTCGAGCGGCCGTTCGCGTTTCAGGTGGAGACGCCGGAACTGCGCGATTACGTCCTGCGCACCTCGCCGGACAGCGTCGCGGCGGAGCTCCTGCGCGACTTCCCGGCCCCCGCGCCCGATCGCGGCGCTGACGGCCGCTACCTCGATCAGCGCGATCTGGCGACGCCGGGCGGCACCATCCCGGCCATCGGCCGCGCCAACGTGCTCCTCGCCGACGACGTGCGCTTCGATCAGTACTTCGGCCGCGTCGATCACGTGCTCGGCTCGACGCAGCGCCTGTCGGCGCGGTGGATCGGCGAGCACCAGCGCGACGAGGGCGGCACCAGCTCCTCGGCCGCCACGCTGGGCCGGGCGTTGCGCGGCAGCCGCGGCCCGTTCGACGGCTTCTTCGGCAACCTGAACGTCGGCGCGCAGCAGATTCTCGGCCGGGCCGTGAACGACGCCCGCGTCTCCTACCAGATCATCAACACGACGCGCGGCGCCGCCGACGCCATCGTCCCGACCGTCAACATCACCGGCATCACCGCGCCGT
Source organism: Vicinamibacterales bacterium (assembly GCA_963844435.1). Lineage (GTDB taxonomy): Bacteria > Acidobacteriota > Vicinamibacteria > Vicinamibacterales > Vicinamibacteraceae > JBDSLU01. Next base: position 174,922 of record CAWJOG010000011.1, read on the forward strand.
TCGGCGACGTGTTCGAGAGCACGACCCGGCTGCGGACCTTCGAGATCCGCGACGTCCTGACGCTCGAGCGCGGCCAGCACGCGATCCGCGTTGGCGGGGAAGTGCGCCGCGTGACCAAGGGCCTGGCGATCGGGCCGCCGACGGCGGGCTCGTTCACGTTCACGACGCTCTCGAGTTTCGTCGCCGATCGGCCGTTCCGCCAGCAGCTGACCGTCGATCCGGTCAGCGGCGAGCCGACCAACTTCCCGCGCTATTTCACGCAGTACGAGTCGGGCCTGTTCATCCAGGACCAGTGGACGATCAGCCCGCGCCTGAGCCTCAGCCTCGGGCTGCGGCACGACTACTTCGGCACCGTGACCGAGGAGGAAGGCCGGCTGTCGTCGATCGTCCTCGGTCCGGGGGACACCTTTCAGCAGCAGATCGCGGGCGCGAGTCTCCTCCGCGTCGATCGACTCTACGAGCCCGAGAAGGCCAACTTTTCGCCGCGCATCGGCCTGGCCTGGGATCCCGCGGGCACCGGCCGGATGTCGATCCGCAGCGGCTTCAGCCTGGCCTACCAGCCGCACCACGGGCAGTCGATCTCGGGCGCGCGGGCGCTGCCGCCGGACGCCATCGACGGCGTCATCCAGCCGGCGAACGGCATCGGCACGCAGATCCTGTACGACATCCCCGTGCCCTACAACCCGGAGTTCGGCCGCGGGCTCAACGACTCCGGCGGCGTGCAGAGCCGTCCCGGCGAGCCGCCGATCCGCATCACCGGCTTCGTCGTCAACCCGACCATCAAGACCCAGTACACCGAGAGCTGGTTCCTGAACGGCCAGCGCCGCGTCGGGCAGCACTGGGTGGTCGAGCTCGGGTACGCCGGCACGCAGGGCGTCAACCTCGAGCGCATCGACGACGTGAACCGCTTCAACGGCGACCTGCTCGACGGCCGCGAGGATCGGCTCAACCCGAACTTTGGCGTGCTGCTGTTCGTGACCAACGGTGTGTCGTCGACGTACCACGCCTTCACCTCGGAGATCCGTCGCGAGTTCACCGGCGGCTTCTCGCTGCAGGCCAACTACCGCTGGTCGCGCTGGCTGGACACGTCCTCGGACACGTCGACGGGGCAGTTCCAGGACAATGCCGAACCCGGCAAGGGCGCCCAGGACATCACGTGCCTGCGGTGCGAGCGGGCGCGGTCGCTGTTCGACGTGCCGCACCGCTTCGCCTCGTCGCTGGTCTATCAGCCGACGGGCTTCGACAACCGCGACGACCTCGTCGGCCACCTGCTGAAGCGCTGGCAGGTGTCGGCGGTGGTGACCGCGCAGTCGGGCCGGCCATTCTCGGTCTGGAACGGCGCCGCGTTCTCGGCCGGCGGCGACTACAACGCCGACGGCGGCGGCGGTGCGGTCGGCGGCGGCTTCTACGATCGGCCGAACGCGCCGGACGCCGGCGCGATCTCGAGCAGCTTCAGCCAGGAGGACTTCCTGAATGGGCTGTTCCCGGCCAGCGCGTTCCCGAAGCCGGCGCCGGGCGCCAACGGCACGCTCGGCCGCAACACCTTCCGCGGCCCGCGCTACGCGACGCTCGATGTGTCGCTGACGCGGACCATCGGCCTCGGCGGCGTCCGCCAGGCGCAGCTGCGGCTCGACGTCTACAATGCCCTCAATACGCTGAACCTCTTCCTGCCGAACGCCGACCTGTCGGTCTCGAACTTCGGCAAGTCGACGCAGGCCTTCGACGCCCGCGTCATCCAGCTCGGCGTGAAGGTCCAGTTCTAGGAGTACCTCGATGACTCGTCCTGTCGCGTCGCGCCTCACCCTGACGACCCTGGCCGCGGTCCTGATCGCCGCCGCGCCAGCCGGCCTCACCGCCCGCGAGCACGTCGCCGATCCGCCGCAGGCGCGGCCGCTGACCAGCCTCACCAACCTGGCGCAGCAGGCCCGCGATCGGGTGTCGGCGACGCCGCGCGTCCCGCTCGATGCCTCGGTCAGCGTCAAGAGCCTGGGCTCGCCGGAAGCCCCCGCGTTCGTCCGGGCGCTCGGCGCCCTGCCGGCCTCGGTCGAGCCCATGGCCGCGCTGCCGGACGCCGTGCTCTTCAAGGGCACGGTCGCTCCCGAGATCAAGGCCGCGATGGGCTTGCGCATCGCGCAGGTCAACGGCAGCCCGTACGTCGCGGCGCACATGCTGCGGGTGCTCAAGGGGCACGACCGCGGCGGCGTGCTGCGGTCCGCGATGGAGGGCAGCGCCGGCAGCCGCCTGTCGACGTCGGAGCAGGTGGCGCTGCGCTATGCCGAGATCCTGACGCGCACCGTGAACATCGCGCCGAGCGAGTTCGAGCGCGTCGCCGCGACGTTCAACGACAGCGAGATCGTCGAGCTGACGATGACCGTCAGCTTCTTCAACTTCTTCACGCGCTACACCGAGGCGCTGCACCTGCCGGTCGAATCGTGGGCGCTCGACGGGACGATGACGTGGCCGGCGCGAGCCGCCTCGCCGACGCCCAAGCCCCGCATCGCGTTGCTCGCCGACGACGAGATCACGGCGGCGGCCGCCGCGCTCGCGCAGTCGAAGGATCCGGCCGTCCAGCAGGCGCGGAACAGCCTCGGCCTCGGCATGGCCAACTCGCAGCGCGCGATGCTGCGCGTGCCGGGCATCCAGCAGGCGTGGCGCGCGTTCGGCAGCAGCTTCCGCGACAAGGCCACCATCGGCCGCGACATCCAGCTGCAGGTGTCGTTCGCGGTGTCGACCGCCAACGAGTGCCGCTACTGCACGCTCCACCAGGTGCAGGGGCTGCGGCGCCTCGGCGTCGACCCGATCAAGCTGCAGGCGATGCGCAAGGACGACTCGGCGCTGACGCCGCGCGAGCTGGTGGCGGTGAAGTTCGCGCGCAAGCTCACCGATCGGCCGTCCGGGATCGGCGACGAGGACTACGCCGCGGTGAAGAAGGAGTTCGGCGAGGCCGGCGCGCTCGAGGTCGTCATCCAGACCTGCAACTTCGCCTTCATGAACCGCTTCACCGACGGCCTGCAGCTGCCGTCGGAGGACGAAGCGATCAAGGTCTACCACGAGACCTACGGCGCCACCTGGACGCCGGCGACGAGCCAGCCCTAGCGGGCCGTCAGCCGCGCAGCTGCGAGCCGGCGTAGTAGAGGGCCGCCGACGCCATCACGATCGCGGACACCCACAGGGCCGCGGTCGTGAGCGGCGCGGGCTGCAGATCCTTCGGCACGCGCCGGTGCCGCAGGTAGACGGCCGCCAGGCCGATCAGCGGCAGCATCAGTGCCTGGGCGAGGCCGCCCGCCACCACCATCCGCACCGGCGATCCGATCGTCCAGAAGAAGATCGCCGGCAGCGTCGTCAGGATCACGGTGTTGATGTCGCGCCAGCGGCCACGCGCCGCGCCGTCGGCGCGGGCGAAGCCACCCGCCATGCGGACCAGGTCGGCGGTGACGCGCGCATGCGCCGCGGTCGACGCGAAGATCGTCCCGTAGAGCGTGATCACCGCACCGGCGTAGAAGAGCCACAGTGCCCAGCCGCCCAGCGTCTCGGTGTAGAGCCGCGACAGCGTCACGATCATGTCGCTGGCCTTGGGCACCAGGCCGGCCTTGTGCAGCACGCCCGCGCCGAGCAGGTAGAAGGCGAGCGTGGCGAACGTGTAGATGACGAGGGAGCAGGCGATGTCGAGGTGCATCACCCGGATCCAGCCGCGCGCCCGGGGCAGCCACGCCGCCGAGCCGTCGCGCGGGCCGGTGTAGCGCGCGTAGCCCTTCTCGATGCACCAGTACGGGTACATGACCAGCTCGGTGGCGCCGACGCCGGTGATGCCGAAGACGGCGATGGCGGTCGCCAGCCCGCCCGTCGGGAAGTGCAGGGCCATCCCTTCGGCGAGGTCGTCGGCGGAGACCGCGCCCGGCGTCCACAGGAGCACGGCCGCGGCGCACACGGTGAGGATGGTGAAGAAGCTGACCTTGATCACGGCCAGCTTCTCGATGCGGCCGTAGCCGCCGCCGAGCAGCAGGGCCAGGGTCAGCGCGAGACAGATGCCGACCCACAGGTTCACGGAGACGGCCGGGACGAGCAGGTTGAGCACCTGCGCCACGCCGCCGAACATCCCCCCGACCTGGAGGAGCGACAGCAGCACGGTCAGCAGCCAGCAGGCGACCAGCCAGTTCACCCGGCCGCCCGTGCCCGGCACGCGCGGCCCGGGCACATGGGCGAAGGCCTCGAGCGCGGTTTCCCCGGTGGCGATGGTGTAGCGCCCCAGCTCGCCCTGCACGACCGGCTTGATCGCGCAGCTGACGACGATGATCCACAACGCCAGGTAGCCGACCTGCGCCCCCAGGGTGGTCGTGGCGATCAGCTCACCCGAGCCGACGATCGACGCGGCGAGGACCATGCCCGGTCCGATGCGTTTGAGGGCCGCGCCGAGTGCACGGGGCGGGGCTTCGACGGTGTCGGAGGTGAGAGTGTAGAGATCGGCGTCGGCCATGCGGTGGCGGGAGCATATCTGGTTTGCGCGCCGCGCTCTCACGCGCGGGCGCGGGCCGGCCTTTGGCGTCGGCTGCTATTCGCGGCGCTGGGCGCGCGGCGGCGTCCGCACGCGGGCGGCGCACTGGGTAACCCCTCGCCCAATCGGAGAATAGTCCGGCCCAGCGATGACATTCGTCCCGTCGATCACGCACAAGCCGGGTGCCAAAAAGTGTCGATCGATCCGGGAAATCCGCGGGAATCGGCGCAATGTGCGGGGAGCGCCCGGCGCGGGTGCGGTGGCAGCGCGCTTGCTATCGCCAGCGACGGAACCTTATGCCGGTAGTGCCCTTCGACCCCGCCCGCGCTCGTCCTCGTGGCCAGGCCCGGCCGCCCAAGCTGCCGGCGCCGCAGACGGCCGCGATGCCGCCACGGGCGCCGGGGACGCCGGCCGGCGCCGCCCTGCCGCCGGGCGCGGTGCGGCCGACGCCGCCGGGCACGGCGCGGCCCGTGACGCCCAGCGTGTCGACCGGCACGGCCATGGCGCCGTCGACGGCCACCAGCACGCTGCCGCCGCGATCGCAAGCGCAGTGGTCGTCCGAGCGGGCGGGCGGCATGATGATGCCGGCCCACGTGCCGCCGGCGCCGCCGCGCCTGGCGATCAACCTGTCGCCCGCGGCCGCCACGCGGGCGCTCTCCATGCTGGGCCTGGGCGTCGCGCTGTCCGCGACCGTGGCGACGACGCTCACGGTGGTCGCGACGTCGCCGGCCGGCCTGCCGACCGAGACGCCGACGGCGATCGTGCAACTCACCAACTGGCTGGTCTCGGTGCCGTGGCTGTTCGTCGCGGTCGTCCTGGCGGCGTCGTCGCGCGTCGAGCGCGTCGTCCGGCCCGGCGCCGGCCCGGCATGGGCGACGCTGGCCTTCGCCGCCGCGGCGTGCGCCGCGATGCAGGTCGTCGGCCGGGATCTGGTGTCGACGTGGACGCTGGTGACCCGGGCCGGCCTGATCGTCGTGTCGACGGCGTCGCTGTCGCTGGTCTTCCGGCAGTTCCTGGCCGGCCCGTCCAGGACGGTGCGCGCCCAGATCGTCGGCGGCGTCTTCGCCGGCCTGCTCGGCGGGCTCGGACCGTTCGCGATGCTCGGCCGCTTCACCGGCGTCGCCGGCGCGGCCACCTTCGCGCCCATCGACGCGCTGCTGAGCGGCGCCGACGCGCTCCTCGGCCTCGTCGTCGCCACCGTCACGATCTGCGCGACGCTGGTCTACGTCCGCGACTTCCTGCCCGACTTCAACATCGCGCTCGAAACTGGCTCGGAGACGCCCGAGCCCGCAATCTCGACAGCAGCCCGTTGACCCTCTCACCGGGCGAGACGCCCGCTTCGCGGGACGGCCGTCGCAGCCACTCGCAAGCCTCACTTGGAGACGTGCGACCCGGTCCTCGCCAGGCACGCATAGAACCGATCCATCGTCGTCCGCGCGACTCCTTCGACCAGACGCTGGCCGAGCCGGGCGATGGTGCCACCGACGTCCGCCTGGGCGGCGATCTTCACGAGCGTGCGCTCCCCCGCGGCTTCGAGTGTGACGCGCGCCTGTCCCTTGACGAAGCCGGGGCGGCCGGTCCCTTCGACGGCCAGCGTGTACGACTGCGGCGGGACGAGGTCCAGCAGCGCCACGGTGCCCTTGAAGTCGCCGGAGAGCGCGGCAATCGCCACACCGAGATCGACCTCGTAGCGATTGTCGCCCGCTGGCCGGAGGCCGCGGCAGCCGGGCAGGCACGCGGCGATCGCCTCCGTGTCCATGAGCAGCGCCCAGGTCCGCTCCACAGTGGCGTCGAAGGTATAGGTCGCCTCGAGATTCATCGTTGTCCGTCTGTCTGAAGCGAGGATCCTGGTCCAGCCGGCTTCCATCCCACCGGCCTCGACCGCGCCGGCAGCTGACGCAGGTGGTTCGCGAGCTGCTCGAGGCTGGCGAGATTCCGCACCGGCAGGAAGTCGTCGACGTGCCGCAACGCCGCCTGCATGCCGCGCGTCAGCGGCTCGTATCCCGCCCCGAGGAGCGGGTTGAGCCAGATCACGCGGCGGCAGCTGCGGCGGATGCGCGCGAGCTCGCGACCGAGCAGCGCGGGATCGCCGCGGTCCCACCCATCGGACACGATCAACACGATCGGACCATTGCGGATGACGCGCCGGGCCCAGCGCAGGTTGAAGGTGCGCAGCGCCTCGCCGATGCGCGTCCCTCCGCCCCAGTCCTGGACGTCGCGGGCGACGCGCGTGAACACCGCGGCGCCGCGGTGGTCGACCAGAGGCCGCGTCACGCGGGTCAGCTGGGTCGCGAACAGGAACGCCTCCACGCGCGCGGCACTGTGCGCGAGCCCGTAGACGAAGGACAGCAGCACCTGGCTGTACCGCTCCATGGATCCGCTGACGTCGGCGAGGACCACGATCGGCCGCAGGCCGGTCGCCCGCTTGCGGCGGGGCAGCTGGACGAGGTCTCCTCCCCGGGTGAGGTTCTGGCGCAGCAGCGGCCGCAGATCGACGTCGCCGGCCGACGCTCTCTGCCACCGTCGCGTGCGCCGCACGCTCAGCGACCAGGGCAGATCGCGCAACAGCACTCGCGCGCGCTCGAGGTCGGCCTCGCTGAAGTCGGCGAAGTCCTTCGTGCGCAGCACGCCGGCCGCGCTCCAGGCGCCGACGGCCCGTGTGGCGGCGCCCGCGCCTGGTTCGGCGCCGTCGATTTCGACCCGGAGCGCCGACCCCGGCGCCGCCGTCGCGACCACCCGCGGGCGCTCGCCGAGCGAGAACAGTGGCAGTCCAGGCGCCGGAGGCCGGTGCGCTCGAAAGAACAGGGCAAACGCCTCGTCGAACCGCGCGAGATCCGTCTCGCGATGCACGAGCAGGCACCGCAGCGCCGCGGCGACATCCGCCCGGCTGCGGATGCCAACCCATTCGAGCGAGCGGACTGCGTCGAGCAGGCGGGCGTGATGCACGTCGAGCCCCGCCGCGCGAAGGACCCGTCCGAAGAGCAGCACGTTGCCGGCGAGGAAGGCGCCGTCGCTCATGTCCCGGTCGCGGCGCGGCCGAGCGCGCGGCTGAGAACCGCCTGGAGACGCTCGCCGCGAATGGCCTGCATGTCTTCCTGATTCTTGAGCAGCATCCCGAGCGTCTCGTCCACCGCGTCCGCATCGAGCTCGCTGCGATTCAACGCCACCAGCGCCCCCGCCCAGTCCAGCGTCTCGGACACGCCGGCCGTCTTGTACAGCTCCGCGGTTCGCAGTTCCTGCACGAACGCGATGACCTGGTCGGCCAGCCGCGCCGGCACGTCGGGGACCTTGGCCGCGAGGATCCGCCGTTCGGTCGCCGCGTCGGGATAGTCGATCCAGCAATATACGCAGCGCCGCTTCAGGGCGTCATGAATCTCCCGCGTGCGGTTGGAGGTGATGACGACGACCGGCGGGTCGACGGCGCGAATGGTGCCGAGCTCCGGAATCGTGATTTGAAAGTCGGAGAGCAGCTCGAGGAGGTAACCCTCGAACTCCTCGTCTGCGCGATCGATCTCGTCGATCAGCAGCACCCGCGGCCGGTCCCCGGTCTGCTCGATCGCGCGCAGCAGCGGCCGCTTGATCAGGAAGCGCTCGGTGAACAGCTCGCGCTCGGCGTTGCGGGGGTCGAGCGCATGACCACCTTCGAGCAGGCGGATTTCGAGAATCTGCCGGGGATAGTTCCACTCGTAGACCGCGTGACTGATGTCGAGGCCTTCGTAGCACTGCAGCCGGATCAGCTCCGCATCGAGCGTGGCCGCCAGCACTTTGGCGACCTCGGTCTTGCCGACTCCCGGCTCTCCCTCGAGGAAAATCGGCCGTTTGAGCCGCAGCGCCAGATAGATCGACACGGCGAGCGAGCGCCCGGCGACGTAGTGTCGGGCGGCCATCGCCTCCTGCAGCTCGTCGACGCTGGCCGGAACCGCCGGCTTGTCCGGGGGCGGCGGGTTCACGAGCCGGGCTTCGCGCGCGCGACGGCCGTCTCGAGGGCCCGCTTGACGTAGACCGCCGCCATCGCCGCGCGGTACTCGGCGGACGCGAAGATATCGCCCGCGGCGTCGCCGCCGAGGTCGTCGGCCGCCAGTCGCGCCGCCGCGGCGATCGTGCCAGTGCTGGAGGGCTTGCCGATCAGCGCGCGCTCGACCGCCGGCGCCCGCCGGGCGTTCGGCAGCAGGCCGCCAAGCGCCACGCGCGCCGCGGAGAATATATCGTTCTCGATCGTCAACAGCGCCGCGGCGCCAACCACGGCGTAGCGCGACGCGGGGTGCGCGAATTTCTCGTACGCCGACCCCTGCCCCCGGCCCGCGACCGGCACGTCGATCGCCACGAGGATCTCTCCGTCGGCCAGTGCCGTCGTCATGATGCCGGTGAAGAACTGGTCGGCGTCGATGGTTCGCTCCCCCTGGGCACCGGCAGCGATCATGCGGGCCGCCAGGGCCACCAGGACGATGGGCAGATCGGAGGCCGGATCCGCGTGCGCGATGTTGCCGCCGATCGTGCCGCGATTCCTGACCGCCGGGTCGCCGACGGCCGCGGCTGCCTCCGCCAACGCCTTCGCGGCGCCGCCGAGCTCGGTCGATGCGGCCAGGTCGGCGTGCGTCGTCAGCGCGCCGATGCGGATCACATCGCCCGATCGCGTGATGCCGCGCAGCTCGGGAACCCGACCGATGTCCACGACGGCCGGCGGTGCGGCCAGCCGGAGTTTCATGAGCGGCAACAGGCTGTGGCCGCCGGCCAGCAGCTTCGCGCCCGGATGCGCGGCCAGCAACTGCTGGGCATCGGCGAGAGAGCGGGCGCGGTAGTAGTCGAAGCTTGCTGCGTACATGCCTACGCTCCCCTTCCGTCCTTGTTGATGGCCCGCCAGACGCGCTCAGGCGTGAGCGGCATGCGAATGTTGTCGACGTCGAAGGGCTGCAGCGCGTCGATCACCGCGTTATAGACCGCGCAGGTCGAGGCGATCGTCCCGGCCTCGCCGATCCCCTTGACGCCGAGCGGATGATGGGGCGACGGCGTCACCGTCGACAACACCTCGATCTCGGGCAGGCCGTCTGCCCGCGGAATCGCGTAGTCGGCCAGCGAGCCGGTCAGCAGCTGCGCGTTCTCGTCATACACGGCTTCTTCCCAGAGCGCCTGGCCGATGCCCTGCACGACGCCGCCGTGCACCTGCCCCTCGACGATCACCGGGTTGATCTGCGGTCCGCAATCGTCCACGGCGACATACCGCTTCAGGCGCACGTGGCCGGTCTCCCGCTCGACTTCCACGACCGCGACGTGGGCGCCGAAGGGAAAGGTGAAGTTCGGCGGATCGTAGAAGCTCGAAGCTTCGAGACCGGCTTCCATTCCCTGCGGCAGATTCCAGGCGACGTTCGCCATCAGCGAAATGTCCTGGATCGTCTTGAAGCGATCCGGCGAGCCCTTCACGAAGAACCTGCCGTCGGCGTAGTCCATGTCCTCCACCGCCGCCTCGAGCAGGTGACTGGCCAGCAGTCTGGCCTTCTCCTTGATCTTGCGCGTGGCGACCGCCAGCGCCGCGCCACCGACCGCGGTCGTCCGGCTGCCGTAGGTCCCCCATCCCATCGGCGTGTTGTCGGTATCGCCATGGAATATCTTGATGTCGTCGACCGCGAACCCGAGCTCGTCGGCCACCACCTGGGCAAACGTCGTTTCCTCTCCCTGGCCGTGCGGCGACGCGCCGATGAACACGTTGACCTTGCCGGACGGATGCACGCGGACGATCGCGCTCTCCCAGAGGCCTCCCTGGAACCCGATCGCCCCCGCCACCTGAGACGGGCCGAGACCGCAGATCTCCACATAAGTGGTGACGCCGATCCCGATGTACCGCCCACGGTCGCGGGCGGCCGCCTGCTCGGCGCGCAGCGTGTCGTAGCCGATGTGCGTCAGCGCCTTGTCGAGCGCCGCCTGGTAATTGCCACTGTCGTATTTCAGCCCGGTGACGACGTCGTGGCCGTTGGCGAAGGGCGCAATCAGATTACGGCGCCTGATTTCGACCGGGTCGATTCGCAGCTCGTGCGCCAGCTTGTCGAGCATGCGCTCGAGCATGAAGGTCGCTTCAGGCCGGCCCGCGCCCCGATACGCTTCAACCGGCGTCGTGTTGGTGTAGACGCCGTAGACGTCTTCTTTCACGGCCGGGACGTTGTACGGCCCCGACAGCATCAGCCCGTGCAGGATGGTGGGAATGCCGGGCGCGGCCGTGGACAGATACGCACCCATGCCCGCCCAGACCGTGGCGCGGATGCCCAGGATGCGGCCGTCCTTCGTGGCCGCCAGCTCCACGTCCTGCACGTGATCGCGTCCGTGCGTCGTCGACTGGTAGTTCTCGGAGCGCGTCTCAATCCATTTCACCGGCCGTCCGAGCTTCATCGAGCAGAACGCGGCGATGAAATCCCCCTGAATCTGCGCAATCTTGCTGCCGAAGCCGCCGCCGACTTCCGGCGCCACGACGCGCAGCTTGTCCTCGGGGACGCCGGTCACCGCCGACATGATGAAGCGGACGATATGCGGATTCTGGGTGGTGTTCCACAGCGTCAGCTCGCCGGTCGCCGGCGTGAACTGCGCCACCGCGCCGCGCGTCTCCATGGCCGTCGGGATCAGCCGCTGCTGCACGATGCGGTCGCGGACGACCACGTCGGCCGACTGGAAGGCGGCGGTGACGTCGCCACCGTCGAGCACCCAATGAAAGGCGAGGTTGCCTGGCGCTTCCGGGTGCAGCTGCGGCGCGCCGTCCGCGGCGGCCAGGTTCGGATCGACCACGGCGGGAAGCGGTTCGTAGTGGACGTCGATCAGCTCGAGCGCGTCGTACGCCTGGTAGTCCGATTCGGCGACGACCACGGCGACCGCATCGCCGACGTAGCGGACGACGTCGGGGGCGAGGGCGCGGTAAGGCGCGACGTTGAGCCCGGCATTCGGCAGGAGCCACGCACAGGGAATGCACTTCAGGCCGGATTCGGTGTCGGCCGCGGTGAACACGGCCACCACGCCGGCCGCGCCCCTGGCGCGGCTGGTATCGACGCCGCGAATCCGGGCATGTCCATGGGGACTCCGCAGAACCGCGGCATGCAGCATGCCCGGAAGCGTGAAATCGGCGGTGTAGCGAGCCGTGCCGGTCAGGAGCCGCGGGTCCTCGCGGCGCCGGATGCCCGAACCGAAGACCCTTGCCGGCGCCACTCGTGTGGTGGTCATCGGCCCCCTCCGGTTCCCGCGGACCGCGGATCCGCCGCCGCAGCCTGCACCGCGCGGACGATGTTCTGATAGCCGGTGCAGCGACACAGGTTCCCTTCGAGCCCGTGCCGGATCTGCTCGACCGTCGGATTCGGCTCGCGCCGCAGGATTTCCTGGGCGGCGAACACCATCCCCGGCGTGCAGAAGCCGCACTGCAGCCCGTGCTTCGCCCAGAAGGCATCCTGCAGCGCCGAGAGCTGGCCGCCTTGCGCGAGGCCTTCGATGGTGGTGACGCTGGCGCCGTCGGCCTGTACCGCCAGCACCGTGCATGATTTGACGGCGACGCCGTCCAGCATCACGGTGCAGGCGCCGCACTGGCTGGTGTCGCATCCGATCTTCGTACCGGTGAGTCCGGCGTCGCGGAGGAAGTGCACCAGCAGGAGCCTGGGCTCGACCTCACGCTGATACGTGCTGCCGTTGACACCAATCGTGACGGGGCATTTCATGGGTCCTCCGTGCCGAAAGACAGGAGTCCGGGCGCGCTGTGAATCAGGAGTGGAAGGCGAACGCGCGGGAGGATAGCACAAGCGCGAACTGCACACCGAGGCTACCAGCCCGTGGTGAAACGGCCGCTGCTGCGGACGCTGAAGAACGCGCCCACAGCAGCTTGGAAAACGAGAGCCGTGTTCCACGGCTCCCTGAGCCGGGAGCCG
>CAWJOG010000012.1:0-280762 GCA_963844435.1 Vicinamibacterales bacterium
TTCCATGTATTCGCCCGCAAGGCCACAGTTGGAGCTCCCAAGCCAGCAATCGTCGCTGCCATGCTAATCGATCTGGTGGGTGTGATAGGTATCGGTGTTCCAACCGCCGCCGTTCCAGACGACGTTGTAGCGAAAGTAGTAGCCGCTGCCTGCGCTGCCGTCGCCGGCGATGGCGTGCCGGTTGTCGCTGAAGAAGTTGCGCTCGATGAGTGCGTAGGCCCCGTCTGAGAATCTCGATCCCGTAGCCACCGCCGGGGCCGCGGCCCCAGACGTCGCCCGTCTGGTGCTGGTTGTGGTGGAAGTAGTTGTCGGTGATGTGGACCATGGCGTCCACGTCGTCCTTGCCCACGGGATGGTCGAGATCTCCTCTGACCTGGATCCCCGCGTTGCCCATCCCGTAGAACTCGCTGTGCTCGATCCTGATGTAGCGGCCGGAGAACGATCCGGATGCCGTCGACGAAGGGTTCCTCGCTCTCGGCCTGCCGGGTGCCGAGCCCTCCGTCGAGCCGGATGCCACTGATCCGCACGTGGTCGTTGAGTTCACCCGTCCTGCCGATCTGGAAGATCACCCTCGGCGAGTCCTCGGTGTAGTCGGTGAAGATTCGCGGCCCCTTCGGGAAGGATGACGTGCGTTGGCCGATGATGTGCACGCCAGCGCCGAGATGGATCGGCTCGGTGATCTCCCGCAGATCCAGATTGAGATTCGCCGCAAGTGACACCGTGGCTCCGGGTGTCTGGATAGCCTGGATGAATCTGTCCACCTGGTCGTCCGCCGTGATGTTGATGGTCGACGACAGTTGCGGGAAGAGGGGGGTACTGAGCGCCGTGACGTCGAACTGGCTCTCGGGTCTCAGAACGCCACCGGGATCAGTCCCATCCCGCCACGCCGGTCAGCGCCAGATCGGCATGACCATCACCATCGAAGTCGCCGGACACCAGCTTGGCGCCCGGCCTGCCGGCCGAGTCCACGAACAAGGGCGAGGTGAAAGCCCTGGTGCTGAATCGGCCGTCGCCTGTGGAACGCGCAACCCACAGGGTGTCCGATTCCCGCGAGCCATTCACGGCCAAATCGGTGTTGCCGTCGTCATCGAAGTCACCGGCGGCCACCAGAGCCCCCGGATCGGCAGCCGCTGAGCGAAGGCAGGCGCGCTGGCAAGAATGACGTCGAACCGCCGTCACCGATCGAAAGCGCTACCGCAATCGCCTCCCAACCCGACGCACCCGTCAACGCGATGTCGGTCCTGCCATCGTGGTTGAAATCACCGGTTATCACTTTCGCTCCAGGCGTGGCAGCCATCGCCGGGAACCGCCAATCGCTCACCGGCAGCACCGTGGCGTCGAAGAAGCCATTGCCCCTCGAGAATGCCACGGCAATCCCGTCCCAACCCGACGCACCCGTCAACGCGATGTCGGTCTTGCCGTCGCGGTTGAAATCACCGGTGATCACTTTCGCTCCAGGCGTGGCAGCCATCGCCGGGAACCGCCAATCGCCAATCGTGAAAGCCGGCCGTGGTGTTGAACTGGCCCCCACCCGTCGAAAACGCTACCGGCACGGAATCCCCCAACCCGCCGCCCCCGTCAAAGCCAGGTCGGTCTTGCCGTCGCCATTGAAATCACCCGTCACGACGATGGCCCCAGGCGTCGTCGCCCACTGGGGGAACGACGGCGTGCTCAACGCCGTCGTGTTGAACTGGCCCCCACCCGTCGAAAACGCCACCGGAACTAAATCCCAACCCGACGCCCCCGTCAGAGCCAGGTCGGTCTTGCCATCGCCATTGAAATCACCCGTCACGACCATGACCCCTGGCGTCGTCGCCCACTGGGGGAACGACGGCGTGCTCAACGCCGTGGTGTTGAACTGGCCCCCACCCGTTGAGAACGCCACCGGGACCGAATCCCAACCCGAGGCACAGTCAGAGCCAGATCCGTCTTGCCGTCACCATTGAAGTCACCGGTCAACAACACGGAAAGTCCCATGCCGCTGTTGGTCGGCGCCGCTGAAGACGTCGTCCCGGTCGAGGGCTCCTGAGCTGCGCCGGCGGCGAGCGTCAGCAGCACGCCCGCGGCCATCGCACGGATGAGTTCGATTGCGGTGCGGCCGCGGTGTGGATCGCCTGCTGGACAATCCCGGCCCATTGGGTCACCACGTTCGGCACGGCGGCCGCCCGCGCCGGACCGGCGAGAGCGACAGCGGAAAGGACGAGAGCACGCAAAGTCACGGATACGCTCCTTCGAGGCAATGGGCGGGCGACTGGTACGCGATGCGCGCTCGCTCGTCGAGCGCCGTTCGCCGAAGGCGCATTGAAGAGATCGCGATCGGCGGGCGCGGGGCGACAGGTGACCGGTGCGGATCACCATCATATGGGCCGGGGTCACCCGGCGTTCGATGCGTTCAGGGCCGGCGTTACTGCCGGATCGAGTAGAGGCGCGTGAGGGTCCACGCGCCGTCGATCCGCTCGAAGGCGTAGTAGAGGCCGCTGACGTGTCGCGCGTGGGTCACGCAGATCCAGCCGGTGCCGCGGCCTTCGAGCGCAACGGCCACCCAGGTCGGGCACGACGCCGGATCGCCGCGGCGATCCGAGCGCAACGGCTCCTCGGCGATCAGCGTGAACGAGAGGCGCGTCACTACGGCAGCGGCGGCGTCAGGCTCGGCACGGACCGCGACGTCACGCCCGGCGACGAACCGGTGCTCGCGCCGCGCCTTCCACCCGGGCACGTGCGGCTCGATGTTGCACGGCACGACGTAGCGTCCGTCGCGTACAACGCCGCCGAGGCGCAGCGCCTGCTCGAAGGCGCGCACTCGTCCGGCAGCGGAGCCCCGGGCGTCAGCGGACCGAAGGCCGCGATCACCTCGTCTGCCGCCGTCGGCGTGTCCTGGTCGACGACCTGCGCCGCCATCACGGCGCGCACGACGGCCGGCGCGCGAATCGCGGATCGCGGCGAGCAGGCGATCGCGAAGCCGCGCGAGCGCCGGATCGCGACGTTCGGCGCCCGGAGCGATCAGCGTGAACCAGGACGGAGGCGGCGCGGGAGCCTGCCCCCGCGCCGGCTGCGCGGGACTCGCCCCATCAGGACGAGCGCGCACAGCGCCGCAGCGCCCGGCCCGCGGCGCATCAGGGAAAGACTAGCTCCAGGGGACCAGCTTCTCGATCCACTCGATGCGCATCAGGTCATGTAGATCACGGTGGTCTCGCCGCCAAGGGTGCCGTAGACATGGATCGGACACCGGCATCGCCGGTTACGCGTCGACGTGTGTGGGCAGTCCTTCAGGTGAGGCCTGATCAACCGGAGCGCCATCCCGAGAACCTAACACGAAGGGGCACGTAGCACGTGGGTCCTATGGCTGGACATCGAGTGGCTGCTTCTTCTGCTGAAGGAAGTCCATGGGTCAGCGCTTCGCTCACCGTTTCAGACGAGGAACCTCAAGGTCCTTCCGCACTCCTGCTGCACAGGCTCGCGACGATTAACTCGTCGAGCTTGGCTCGCCCACTTTCACTATAGGAAAGCGGACCCGTCATTCAAGGCAAGGCGACGGTGGAAGCCCTGCGAGGGCTTGAGAGTTGGAGGGCGAAGTTGGCGAAAAGGAAGACAACGGGCGTCGGTGAGGCGACGCTGTCGGGATCAGGTGGCCGAATACGTCGGCAAGTCGCTTAGCACGCTGCTCAACAGACGCGATTCGCTGCTTAGGGAGGTGGCTTCCATCGACACCCAGGTAGCGGCGGTTTCCGAGAAAGTGGCGAAACAGTTTAGGAAAGTTCGACAGCGCTACGTTTTCAGCTGTTCCTAAGTAAATTGGCGGAGAGGGTGGGATTCGAACCCACGTGCCGGTTACCCGACAAGCCGCTTTCGAGGCGGCCCCGTTACGACCACTTCGGTACCTCTCCGCAGAGGCCTTGCCGCTCGCGATCTGACGCCCGCAGGGGATGCGGTGCCGCGAGATCGCGTCTTGCCCGTTTGTCCGACTCGCCCGCCGCGCCTGGAAGAAGCGCTGCAGCAACTCGCGGCTCTCGTCCGCCAGGATCCCTTCGACGACCTCGACGCGGTGGTTCAGCGCCGGGTGGTTCAGGGCCTGCTGGCTCGAGACGACCGCGCCGGCTTTCGGCTCCCGCGCCCCGAAGATCAGCGTGCCGACACGCGCGTGGACCATCGCTCATTCGAACCCACGTGCCGGTTACCCGACAAGCCGCTTTCGAGGCGGCCCCGTTACGACCACTTCGGTACCTCTCCGCAGAGGCCTTGCCGCTCGCAATCTGACGCCCGCAGGGGATGCGGTGCCGCTAGATCGCGTCTTGCCCGTTCGTCCGACTCGCCCGCCGCGCCTGGAAGAAGCGCTGCAGCAGCTCGCGGCTCTCGTCCGCCAGGATCCCTTCGACGACCTCGACGCGGTGGTTCAGCGCCGGGTGGTTCAGGGCCTGCTGGCTCGAGACGACCGCGCCGGCTTTCGGCTCCCGCGCCCCGAAGATCAGCGTGCCGACACGCGCGTGGACCATCGCCCCCACGCACATCAGGCACGGCTCGACGGTGACGTAGAGCCTCACACCGGTCAGCCGGTAGTTGCCCAGGGTTCGAGCCGCCTCGCGCAGTGCAACCACTTCTGCGTGTGCGGTGGGATCGCTTGCCGTGATGGGCTGATTGCGCCCGCGGCCGACGATCTCCGAGCCTTGCACGACGACCGCGCCGACCGGCACTTCCCCGGCCTCCGCGGCGCGCTCGGCTTCACTCAAAGCCTCGCGCATGAACGAGATATCGAGTTCGGTCTGCTGGAGACCAGCCTCCGACCTCGCCGTCATTGCGCCCAGCACGACTCGTTACTTGCTACCGAATCGCCGCAGGCGATTCGGGGCAAGACCGAGGAGAGCTGCAGCACCACTTCCCGCGGGAAGTGGTGCGCCCAGCACGACTCGAACGTGCGACCTCCTGGTTCGTAGCCAGACGCTCTATCCAACTGAGCTATGGGCGCGCTTCGACGGACGACCTGCTCCGACAGCGCCCGAAGGCCCGGCCGGAACGTTCAACTATACACCGGGGCCAGACCGCGCCGCCACCCCGTCTTCAGAAGCCGAGCAGCTTCAGCCAGTAGCGGCCGAACACCGCGACCACGACGACGGCCCCCGTGCCCACCATCAGCGCCAGCCAGGAACCCAGAGTGACGATGGCCGTGTCGCGCACCGCCAGGCCGCGGCTGATCCCGTAGGCGCGGCGGAGCGCCAGGTAGGTGTAGCCGGCGACGTACATCACCGTGACGATCGCGAGGCCCTCAGCCAGGCCTGATGGCCCGGCCGCTCCGAGGCTGGAGGTGACGGCCCTGACACCGAACGCGGCGGCATAGAGGTGCAGCGTGAAGACGAGGTGCGCGGGGTACCTTCGCCCCGAACGGCGACGCGCACGCGCGACCAGCCAGGCCACGAACGGCACGAGGACGAACATCACACGCGGCATCCAGGCGACCTGCGCGGCGTCGGTCGCCGCTCGCATGTCTTCCAGGCTGCGGTACCCGTACTCCGCGAAGCCGCTGGCGTCGTTCGGATCGCCGGTCGCCGTGAGCTGCACGACGCCGCTGTCGCCGATCACCGCGAGGACCGCGAAGCACGCGACGCTGGTCGACAGATACAACTTGAGCGGCGATACCCAGCGCGCGCGGCGGCCGGCGAAGTACTCGCGCGTCAGGAAGCCTGGGGTGAGGAACAGCCGGCGCAGGGAGCGCAGGACGCGGTTGTCGACGTCGAAGAGCTCCTGTGCGAACTCGCCGATGAAATGCCGTGCTGGTGGGTCGAGCGGCTTGACGGCCTGGCCGCAGGCCGAGCAGAACGGCCCGTGCAGCGCGGCGCCGCAGTTGGCGCAGCGTGCCTCGGCCGGCGGCGGTGGCTCGAGCGTCGCCACGTCGGTCATGCCACCGGCTCGCGATAAGCTGTGCGCACGGGCCGATTCTACGCGGGTCCGCCCCGGTCAGCATGAGCCACACCGAACACCGCGCCCAGGCCCCGACGGCGATCCGCTGCGCGGTGCTGACGATCAGCGACACCCGCACCGAGGCCACCGACACCGGCGGCGCGGCGATCGTGTCGCTGCTCGAAGCGGCTGGCCACGTCGTCACCGGCAAGACCATCGTGCGCGACGAGCCGGCCGAGGTCCGCTCCTGGATCGAGCGGCAGGTGGCGGCGGACGACGCGCGCATCCTGATCACGACCGGCGGGACGGGCATCACGGCGCGCGACGGCACCTTCGAGGTGGCGAGCGCCGTCATCGAGAAACCGCTCCCCGGCTTCGGTGAGCTGTTCCGGATGCTCAGCTACCAGGAGATCGGCGCGGCGGCGATGCTGTCCCGCGCCTGCGCGGGCCGCGTCGGCCGCGCGATCCTCGTGTGCCTGCCCGGCTCGGAGCATGCCGTGCGCCTGGCGGTCGAGAAGCTGCTGCTGCCGGAGCTTGGACACCTCGTGCGGGAAGCGACGCGGTGACCATGCGCCCGTTTGCCGACACCATCACGCTCGACGAGGCGCGGCGCCTGATCAGGGAGGCGATCACGCCGCTGGTGCGTCACGAGACGATCGCGCTCGACATGGCGGACGGGCGGGTGCTGGCCGAGGACGTCGTCGCGCCGATGGATCAGCCGCCGTTCGACCGCTCGGCCATGGACGGCTACGCGGTGCGCGCCGCGGACGTCGCCGGCGCCACGCGCGGCGTCCCGAAGGTGCTGCGGCTGATCGGCCGCGCCTACACGGCGGAGCCGTTTGCCGGCACGCTCGCGCCCGGCGACTGCGTCGAGATCGCGACCGGCGCGCCGATCCCGGACGGCGCGGACGCGGTCGTGATGGTCGAGGACACGGGGCGCCCCGGCACCGCCGACTGGCCGGCGCCGGCGTGGCTCGACTCGGGCGAGCAGGTGCTGGTGCTGGCCGAGGCGCAACCCGGGCAGCACGCCATCCGGCGCGGCTCGGACATGCGGGCGGACGACGTCGTCGTGAGTGCCGGACAGGTGATCACGCCGAGCCGGATCGGCGCGCTGGCGGCGATCGGGCGCGATCAGGTGCGCGTCCTCGGCAAGCCGATCGTGGCGATCTTCCCGACCGGCAACGAGGTGGTGCGGCAGGGGCAGCCGCTGCCGCTGGCCTCGGTCTACGACGTCAACTCGTTCACGGTGGCGGCGCTGGTCGCGCGGCACGGCGGGGTCGCGGAACGGCATGCGCCGGTGCCCGACACCATCGAAGCGACCGCGACGGCGCTCGACGCGGCGGCGGGGGCCGACATCGTCGTGCTCGGCGGCGGCAGCTCGGTCGGCGAGCGCGACGTGGTGATCGACGCGGTGGCAGCGCGCGGCGAGGTGATCTTCCACGGCATCGCCGTGAAGCCGGGCAAGCCGACGCTGTTCGCGCGGATCGGGCGTCAGTTGGTGTTCGGGATGCCGGGCAACCCGACGTCCTGCCTGTCGCAGGCGCACGTGCTGCTGATGCCGGCGCTGCGGCAGCTGGCCGGGCTGCCGGCCATCGATCCGCCGCGGGTGCGGCGTCGGCTGGCGAGCGCGGTCGGCTCACCGGCGAACCGGCACCAGTTCCTGCCGGTGCGGATCGAGGGCGACCTGGCGGTGCCGACGTTCAAGGGATCCGGGGAGATCACCAGCCTGTCGCAGGCGGACGGCTACGTGGAAATCCCGGTGGGGGTAGCCCGCCTCGACGCCGGAACCGACGTCGAGGTCGTGGGCTACGAATAGCTCCCGAAGCTTCTCCGGGAGTAACTCCGGGAGTTGCTCCCGGAGTTACTCCCGATGGTTGTCCCCGAGCCTCCGAAAACGTGGCAGAAACTACAGACTTTCGTTGACCTTCGCCCAGTTGACGACGTTCCAGAACGCGGCGATGTAGTCCGGCCGGCGGTTCTGGTACTTCAGGTAGTAGGCGTGCTCCCACACGTCGAGCCCGAGGATCGGCTTCTTGCCTTCCATGATCGGGCTGTCCTGGTTGGCGGTGCTCTCGATCGCCAGCTTGCCCGACGACGACACCAGCCACGCCCAGCCGCTGCCGAACCGCGTGGTCGCGGCCTTGGCGAACTGCTCCTTGAAGCTGTCGAAGCCGCCGAACTGGTTGGCGATCACGTCGGCGATCTTGCCGGTCGGCGCCCCGCCGGCGTTCGGCGCCATCAGCGTCCAGAACAGCGAGTGGTTGGCGTGGCCGCCGCCGTTGTTGCGGACCGCGGTGCGGATCGCCTCGGGCAGCGCGTTCAGGTCCTTGATCAGGTCCTCGACGCTCTTCCCTTGCAGATCCGGGTGAGACTCCAGCGCCGCATTCAGGTTGTTGACGTACGTCTGGTGGTGCTTGCCGTGGTGAATCTGCATCGTCTGCGCGTCGATGTGGGGCTCGAGCGCGTCGAACGCGTACGGCAGGCTGGGAAGCTGGTGCGCCATGGGGAACGACTCCTTGCTCGCGGCCCGGGGCGACCCCGGCCGGGCTGGCGAGCGCGCGACCGACCACGATGGCCCTTCAGCGCGACCCGCAAAGGCCCGATCTTATACTGACGCCCATGTTTCGACGTGTCGTTCCGGTTGCGATTCTCGTGGTTTCGGCCCTCGGCGCTGCGCTAGCCCAGCAGCCCACCAGCACTCCCCCGCTCGAGAAGGGCCCGACGCTGTCCGGCTTCGCGCCGTCGCGACGCGGCGCGCACCTCGACCTCGAGAAGCGCTTCGATGGCGAGATCAAGGCCGAGAACCTGCGCGCCTGGATGCACCGGCTCGCCGCCCGCCCGCACCACCTCGGCTCGCCGTACGGCAAGGACAACGCCGAGTTCATCGCCGGCCTGTTCCGTTCCTGGGGCTACGAGGTCGCCATCACCGACTATCAGGTGCTGTTCCCGACGCCGCTGCTGCGGAAGGTCGAGCTCGTGGCCCCGACGAAGTTCGTGGCGTCCCTGAGCGAGCCGGCGCTGAAGGAAGACGCCACCTCGAACCAGGCGGCCGAGGCGCTGCCGCCGTTCAACGTCTACTCCCCTGACGGCGACGTGACCGCCGAGCTCGTCTACGTCAACTACGGCGTGCCGGCCGACTACGACGAGCTCGAGCGCCGCGGCATCGACGTGAAGGGCAAGATCGTCATCGCCCGCTATGGCGGATCGTGGCGCGGCATCAAGCCGAAGGTCGCCGCCGAGCACGGCGCGGTCGGCTGCCTGATCTACTCGGATCCGCGCGAAGACGGCTACTTCCAGGGCGACGTCTACCCGACCGGCGGCTGGCGCAGCGACCGCGCCGCCCAGCGCGGCTCGGTGATGGACTTGCCGATGTATCCCGGTGATCCGCTGACGCCCGGCGTCGGTGCGACCAAGGACGCCAAGCGCCCGCCGTTCAAGGAAGCGGCGACGCTGATGAAGATCCCGGTGCTGCCGATCTCCTACGCCGACGCGCAGCCGCTGCTCAAGGCGCTCGGCGGCCCGACGGCGCCGGCGGCATGGCGCGGCGCGCTGCCGCTCGCCTACCACATCGGTCCCGGCCCGGCCCGCGTCCACCTGCAGCTGAAGTTCGACTGGAAGCTCGCCACGACCTACAGCGTCATCGCGACGCTGAAGGGCAGCGAGCTGCCCGACCAGTGGGTCGTCCGCGGCAACCATCACGACGCCTGGGTGAACGGCGCCTCCGACCCGGTCAGCGGCGTGATCGCGCTGATGGAGGAGGCCCGCGCGATCGGGGTTCTGGCGAAGGCCGGCTGGAAGCCGAAGCGAACCATCATGTTCGCGGCCTGGGACGGCGAGGAGCAGGCGCTGCTCGGCTCGACCGAGTGGGTCGAGGATCACGCCCAGGCGCTCACCGACAAGGCGGTGGCCTACGTCAACTCCGACATGAACGGACGCGGCCTGCTCGACGTCGGCGGCTCGCACAGCCTCGAACGGTTCGCCAACGAGATCGCGCAGGTCGTCTCGGAGCCGGCCAAGGGCGGCACGGTCGGCGATCGCCTGATCGCCAGCGCGATCCTGAGCGGCACGCCGGAGCAGCGCACCGCGCTGCGCGATTCGCGGCTGTTCGAGATCGACGCGCTCGGTTCAGGCTCCGACTACAGCCCGTTCCTGCAGCACCTCGGCATCGCCTCGCTCAACATCGGCTTCGGCGGCGAAGGCGCCTACGGCCAGTACCACTCGATCTACGACTCGATCGCGCACTTCGAGCGCTTCATGGATCCCGACTACGCCTACGGCGTCGCGCTGGCCAAGGTCGGCGGGCGCACCGTGCTGCGGCTGGCGGACGCCGACCTGCTGCCCTTCGAGTTCACGCGGGCCGCCGGCCGCATCAAGACCTACGTCGCCGACGTCCAGAAGATGGCGGACACGCTGCGCACCGAGACGACCGAGCACAACCGCCGCCTCGAGGACGGCGTCTTCTCGCTGGCGGCCAACCCGTCCGAGAAGGTCGCGACGCCGAAACGGCAGGAGCCGGTGCCGGCATTCGATTTCGCGCCGCTGACGAACGCGGTCGAGCGCCTGACCGTCGCGGCGCGCCGCTACGACGCCAAGGCCGGCGCGGCGGTCGCAGCTGGCACCGCCGGCGCGTCGATCGCCGCCGCCAACGGCGTCCTGCTGACGGCGGAGCGGGCGCTGACGCGCAAGGACGGCCTGCCCCGCCGGCCGTGGTTCCGGCATCAGATCTACGCGCCGGGGTTCTACACCGGCTACGGGGTCAAGACGCTGCCGGCGGTGCGGGAGGCGATCGAGGAACGCGACTTCAGCGAGGCGACGGCGCAGATCCCGAAGGTCGCCGCCACGATCGAGGCCTACGCCGCCGAGATCGAGAAGGCCGCCGCCGCATTGGAAAAATAGCAACGTTTTTTCGACCGCCGGAAGGACCATCGGAAGGACCATCGGGAGAAGCAGCGGGAGAAGCAGCGGGTGGTCGGCCAGCGTTCAGGCTGGAACCGACACGCGGCCCCACACGATCCGCGCGACCACCGGCACCGTCAGCACGCCGTCGCGCGCGAACGGGGTCACCGCGGCGCGCACCGCCGCATCGAACGTGCTGGCGTCCGCCGCCGGCATGCGCTCGCGCGAGAACCCGTTCTGTGAGTGGAGCGACGTGACGTAGTCGTCGATCGATTGCGTGAACGGCTCCGGGGGCTGTGACATCCGGCCTTCGATGATCAGGTGGCGGCGCGCGGTCAGCTCGTCGACGAGGTCGAACGGCTCGAAGTCCTTGTTGGTCGAGAAGCGGCGGAAGAGCCCGGCGAGCGCATCCGACCACGACGACGGGCCTTCGCGCCGCTCGGCGAGGACCAGCCGCCGCGTCGGCACCCACTCCGCCAGTCGACGCACGAGCACCGGCCAGTCGAACCAGTGGAAGCTCTGGCCGGCGAGGGCGGACGAAAACGGCCCGGCCAGGGAAACGTCCTCGACACGTCCGACAACCCAGGTCAGGTTCGGCGCGGCGCCGCCAGGCAGCGCGCGCGCCTGCGCGATCATGTTCGCCGAGTGGTCGACCGCGGTGATGGCGCGGACGCGAGGCGCCAGCCGGCGCGCCAGCTCCGCCGTTCCGCAGCCGAGGTCGAGGATGTGCGCGTCGGCGCCGCCGGCCAGCTCGATGAGGAGCGCATCGAGCGCGGCGGGATACGGCGGCCGCGCACGGTAGGCCTCGACGATCGAGGCATCGCAGAACTGCTCGGCGTAGCGGCGCTCGAGCCCGCGTGGCTTCGCCTGCACTTAGTGTCCCGCGTCAGCGATTCGCACTAGATGATCGTGAGCATCCGATCGAGCGCGACCTTCGACCAGTGCTTCACGCGCTCCGGGACCTTGACGACGTTGTGGACACGCCCGGCGACGAGCTCCTCCATGATCCACAGCAGGTGGTTCGGGGAGACGCGGAACATCGTCGAGCACAGGCACCCGAACTGATCGAGCGTCAGCACCGTCCGCTCCGGCGCGACCTCGTGCGCCAGGCGGTTCACGAGGTGCACTTCGGTCCCGATCGCCCAGACCGATCCCGGCGGGCTCTCGCGCACCGTCTTCAGGATGAATTCGGTCGAGCCCGCTTCGTCGGCGGCCTGCACGACGTCCCACGTGCACTCGGGGTGCACGATCACCTTCGCGGTCGGGTGCTGCTTCCGCACGTTCTCGATCTGGCGGACCGAGAAGCGCGTGTGGACCGAGCAGTGGCCCTTCCACAGCAGCATGCGGGCCTTCCTGATCGTCTCGGCGTCGAGGCCGCCGAACGGCTCGTGCGGATCCCACACCGGCATCACGTCGAGCGGCACGCCCATCTTGTAGGCGGTGTTGCGCCCCAGGTGCTGGTCGGGCAGGAAGATGATCTTCTCGCCGCGCGCCCACGCCCACTCGAGCGTCGCCTTGGCGTTGCCGGACGTGCAGACGACGCCGCCGTGCTCGCCGACGAACGCTTTGATGCTGGCCGCCGAGTTGATGTAGGTGACGGGGATCACGGTCGAGGCGACGCCGACCGCCTCGAGATCCTTCCACGCCATCTCGAGCTGCTCGGGCTCGGCCATGTCGGCCATCGAGCAGCCGGCGGCGAGGTCGGGCAGGATCACCTGCTGGTGCGGCGCGGCCAGGATGTCCGCGCTCTCGGCCATGAAGTGGACGCCGCAGAAGATGATGAACTCCGCGTCCTGGTGATGACTGATGCGCTTCGACAGCTTCCACGAATCGCCGATGTAGTCGGCGAACTTGATCACCTCGTCGCGCTGGTAGTGGTGGCCGAGGACGACGAGGCGCTTGCCGAGCGTGGCCCGCGCCGCCGCGATCCGGCGGTCCATCTCCTCGACCGACAGGCCGAGGTAGCGCTTCGGGAGCGGCTGCCGCTCGCCGATGTGCTCGTTCTCGTAATCGGTGAGCGCGTCGACGGTCCCCATGAGAGCGATTGTACAGCCGGGGAACGACTCCGGAGTCGTCCGGCGATCGCGGGGCGGACGACTCCGGAGTCTTGATTGGAGTCGGCTAGGTTGCGACGAGGTTGTAGAGGGTGTCGCGCTCGTGCGGCTCGCGGCCGGCGCGGGAGATCAGGCGGCGAATCGTCGCCGTGGTCATGATCTCGGGCGTATCCGACCCAGCCATGTGGTAGATGCGCTCCTCCTGGACGGTGCCGTCCAGGTCGTCCGCGCCGAACCACAGCGCCGCCTGCGCCACGCTGACACCCGTGGCGATCCAGAAGGCCTTGATGTGCGGGATGTTGTCCAGCATCAGGCGGGCCACGGCGTGGACGCGGAGCGTGTCGGCCGCGGTTGGCGCCGGCAGCTTCCGCATCTGGTTGTTGTCGGGGTGGAACGCCAGCGGGATGAAGGCCTGGAAGCCGCCGGTCTCGTCCTGCAGCGCCCGCGCCCGCAGCATGTGATCGACGCGCTCCTCGAGCGTCTCGATGTGCCCGTAGAGCATCGTGACGTTCGAGCGCATCCCCAGCTTGTGCGCGGTGCGGTGGATCGAGAGCCAGCGATCGCCGTCGGCCTTGTCGTGGCAGATCTTCCGGCGGACGCGCTCGGCGAACACCTCGGCGCCGCCGCCCGGCAGCGAATCGAGGCCCGCCGCCCGCAGCTCGATCAGCACCTGTTCGTCGGTCTTGCCGAACGTGTCGGCGAAGAACGCGATCTCGACCGCCGTGAACCCCTTCAGGTGCACGTCCGGCTTGATGCGCTTGAAGCCGGCGAGCAGCTCCTCGTAGTACGAGAACGGCAGCCCCGGGTGCAGGCCGTTGACGATGTGGATCTCGGTGAGCGGCTGATCGCCGCGCTCGCGCAGCTTCTGCCACGCCTCCTCGAGCGACATCGTGTAGGCGCCGGGCGAGCCTTCCTTCAGGCGCGCGAACGAGCAGAACAGGCAGCTCGCCTCGCACACGTTGGTCGGCTCGAGGCGCAGGTTGTAGTTGTAGAACGTGCGCGCGCCGTGGCGCTTCTCGCGCTCGCGGTTGGCCAGCGCGCCGACCGCCAGCAGGTCCGGCGCTTCGAACAGCCGGACGCCGTCCTCGAGCTCGAGGCGGACGCCGGCGTCGAGCCTGTCGGCGATGTCGCCCAGTCCGGCGCGGTCGATCCTCGCGCGCATCATCGGCTCCCGCCCGTCAGTCGTTGGCGCCGACGAATTCGACGTTCACGGGGGCCGGCACCAGCCGCTTCTCCCACGCCTCGTCGAAGAACCGCCGGACCGCGGTGCGCCCGCGCTCGCCGTAGTCGAGCGTCAGGTCGTTCACGTACATGCCGACGAAGGTGTCGATGCGCTCGTGGGCGAGGCCGCGGCCGTAGGTCTTGGCGTACTCGAGGGCGTCGGCGCGATGCGTCAGTGCGTGGGCAATCGACGCGTGCAGCATGCGCGACACCTTCTTCATCATCGCCGGGCCGAGGTCGCGGCGAATCAGGTTGCCGCCGAGCGGCAGCGGCAGGCCGCCGGTCCGCTCGGCCCACCACACACCGAGATCGACCAGCAGGCGCAGTCCCTCGTCGCCGTAGGTGAGCTGGCCCTCGTGAATCAGCAGGCCGGCTTCGACCTTGCCGTCGCGGACCGCCTCGAGGATCTCGTCGAACGGCATCACGACGTACTTCAGGCCGGGCTGATACAGCTGCAGCGCCAGCCAGGCGCTGGTCCAGAGCCCGGGGATGGCGACCGTCACGCCGTCGAGCGACGTCGGGCCGTCCTGCCGGACCACGACCATGGGGCCGTAGTTGTCGCCCATGCTCGCCCCGTGCGGCAGCAGCGCGTACTTGTCCGAGAGGTGCGCGAACGCGTGGAAGGACGCGGCGGTCACCTCGTAGGTGCCCGTCACGGCGGCCCGGTTCAGCGTTTCGATGTCGGCCAGGACCTGCGCGATCTCCAGGCCTTCGGTGTCCACCGCCCCCGAGGCGAAGCCATAGAACATGAAGGCGTCGTCGGAGTCGGGGCTGTGCGCAATCGTGATCTTCGTAGCCATTCCCAACCCCCGATCTTGTCACACGCGCCCGGGGCCGGCAAACGGCCGGCAAACGGGCCGGACCCGTCGCCGGAGCCTCGCCGGAGCTCGCGGGGTCTTGGGAGCCGCTAGGATAGGGACATGCCGCGCCTCTCCGCCCTGCCCATCGCCGGCCTGGCCGTGGTCTTCGCGCTCGCCGCCGTCCCGGCCCGGGGGCAGGAGCCCGCGAAGGACCCCGCCAAGGTGAAACGGCTGACGATGAGCCTGGAGGCGGTCCTGCCGCTCCTGAACACCGCGGTGGTCCGGGTGCGGACCCCCAGCGAAGCGCAGGTGGCGGCCGCCGATGCCACCCTCGAAGCCGCCCGCGACGGCGTTGCCACCACTCACCTGACCGGCATCCGCGTGAGCAACGACCTGGCAATCGTCGCCGTTCCCGACGTCGACCCGCCGCCGGCGAGCTACGACGTCGCGCTCTTCGACGGCTGGCTGCCCGCGGCCATGGTCGCGACCGACGATGCGCGCCTGTACGCCGTGCTGCGGCTGTCCGGCCAGCGCGCGGCTGCCCCGGCGCTGGCCGCGGCACCGCTGGCGCCCGGCTTCGTGGTCGCCGCCGTGAGCGTGGGTCAGACGCTGGACATCCGGACGGTGTGGCTCGAGCCGGGCGAGAAGGTCGAGCTCCCCCCGGGCGCCGCCGTCTTCGCCACGGACGGGCGATTCGCCGGCCTGACGGCGGCTGTGGACGGCGGGACCATCATCATCCCGGGCGCCGACGTCCTCGCCAGCGCCGAGGAGCTCGCAGCCAAGGTCAAGCCGGCCGACGCGGCGCCTCGATGATCCTCCGCCGCCTGGCGAGGCGGCTCCGAACCAGCGTGGCGTTGGGCCTGCCGCCGGTCCTGGCGCCGGCGATGGTGTTCGTGCCGCTGGGCGTGCTGCTCGGACCGTGGGGCACCAACGTCGTCGA
The DNA here is from genome assembly GCA_963844435.1 of Vicinamibacterales bacterium. Taxonomy (GTDB): domain Bacteria; phylum Acidobacteriota; class Vicinamibacteria; order Vicinamibacterales; family Vicinamibacteraceae; genus JBDSLU01. The sequence goes on from CAWJOG010000012.1 coordinate 15,801, forward strand.
CGCCCGCGTCGTCGGGCACCTCGAGCCGGTCGTGTCGATCGTGCTCGCGACGCTCGGCGTGCTCGCCGGCCTTGCCCTGCGTGACGGCCCCGGCCGCCGCGTGCTGGTGGGCGCCAGCCTCGAATCCGGCCTGACCATCGCCGTCGTCGCGGCCGCGTCCTGGTACGCCGCGACGCGCTGGTCGATTCCGGTGACCGCACCGGCCGGCGTGCTCGCGCTCATGCTCGGTGTCGCCGCCGCGACGTCATCGACCGGCTTCGAGGACACGCGGCCCGACGCCGTCCCCAGCCCTGCGGCCCGGATGGCTGATCTTGACGACGTGGTGCCGATTCTCGTCGGCGGCGCGGCGCTGGCCTGGCTGCAGACCAGCTCGCCCTGGGGCATCGCCGGACTCGTGCTCGCCAATGCGGTGGTCGGCGTCGCCGTCGGCGTGGTCGGTCTGTTGCTGATCGAGCGCGCGCGCTCGACGGCCGAGCGGGCGTTGTTCGTCATCGGCACGCTCTCGGCCAGGCGGGTCAGCCGACGCCGACGAGTGTGTAGACTTGGCCGCATGCCGTCCCACCTCATCCGGGTCCCTGCGCTGATCGGCCTGTCGATGGCGTGCTCCGCCGCCGCGATCGGCACAGACCAGCGCGCCGGCGCCGGCTACGCCGGGAACTTCGGATGCCTTTCTGGCACCGCCACCTACCGCCTGTGGGAAGGCGATGCGCCCGGGGCGCAGGGGTCCGAAGACGCGGACGTGCCCACGCTGACGGTGTTCCGGGTGCATGCCCGCACGGGGCGCGGCACCGCCATCGTGATCGCGCCCGGCGGCGCCTACCGCGGCCTCGCCGCCAACCTCGAAGGCCGGCAGGTGGCGGACTGGTTCGCCGCTCGCGGCGTCACGGCGTTCGTCCTCATACCGGCTCGGCAACCGCTACCTCTATCCGACGCCGCTCGTCGATGCGCGGCGCGCGATGCGGTTCGTCCGCGCGCATGCGGCCGAGTTCGACATCGCGCCGGATCGGATCGGGATGATGGGCTTCTCCGCCGGCGGGCACCTCACCGCGATGGCGGCGACGATGCCGGAGGCCGGCCGCGCCGACGCCGCCGACCCGCTCGATTGCGTCAGCAGCCGGCCCGACTTCCAGGTGCTCGGCTATCCCTGGCTGAACGCGATGACCAAGGACCAGAAGGCGCGAGCTACTGCGGGGTGTTGAAGCTCGATCCGGCGAATGCGGCACGTTCGAGCAGTACTCGCCCGAGCGCCTGGTGGCGAAGGACACCCCGCCGGCGTTCATCTACATGACGACCGACGACGAGCTGGTGCCGGTGGACGCCAGCGTGACGTTCTATCGGGCGCTGAATGCGGCCGGCGTCCCGGCCGAGATGCACATCTTCGGGACCGGCCGGCACGGGAGCGGGCTAGGCCTGGGCGACCCGGCCCTCGACGCATGGCCGGGGCTGCTGGAGGCCTGGCTGCGCGGCCGCGGTCTCCTGCCGCCGCCCCCGCCGCCCGCGCGCTAGACAGAAAAAGACGTTCCGCAGCCGCAGGTCGACTTCGCCTTCGGGTTCTCGAAGACGAATCCCTTGCTCATCAGGCTGGTGTCGTAGTCGAGCGTCGTGCCGTCGAGGAAGCGATAGCTCTTGGGGTCGACGAACACCCGGGAGCCCTCGGCGCCGGCAATGACCTCGTCGCCGGGTTTGGCGTCCGGCTCCCAGGCGAAGACGTAGCTCAGGCCCGAGCAGCCACCCGCCTTGACCCCGACCCGGAGGCCGCCGGTCGGGGGCAGCCCCTCCTTGCCGACGAGCTTCACAATCTGGCGATCGGCGTTTTCGCTGATCTGAATCATGGCCATCCCAGTTTAGCAGCCCGGCCGCCGCGGCCGACGCCGCCCGGGCGGCCGGCCTGTCGAAATGACTCTTTCTTACGTTTCCTTACGACGAAACGTTGCACCGCCGTCGTGCGTCTGACATTGTCGTTACACAGTTGTGCTCCGGCAGACGCCCCTGGAATCGCCATGAACCAGACCATCGCAGCCGAATCCCCGGCACGCGCCTGCCCGCCGCCACCGATCCGCGCGTGGTGACGGCTCGCCGCGTCTTCCGCGGCGCCCTGGCCTTCAACACCGCCCTGACGCTGTTCTGGCTGGTCTCGATGGCCACCGACAGCCGGTTCTTCTTCTCCGATACCGGATCTCGCTCCAGAGCGTCGGCAACGTCCTGATCGGCATCGCCTTCTTCTACGTCCTGTGGGGGCTCGTCTGGTGGGGCGTGAAGTCGCTGGCGCTGCGCTGGGTGGGCTTCACCAAGGAGGAGCGGCGCGACGCCTTCTCGTCGCGCATGGACCGGCCCTACGACGTGCCGCGTCTGACCGCGAAGTACTCGGAGCGCCGCATCCGCATCGCGGACATGATCGGGCGGCGCGGCCGGTTCGCGTTCCTGGCGTTCGCCGGGCTCTACGGCCTCTACACGCAGGTCCTCGCCAACCCGCAGCCCAACTTCGCGGTGGGCTTCGCCGGCGACAACCTGTTCGAGGGCGTCCTCGGCAGCTGGATCTTCCTCGGCATGTTCTACGTGAACGGCTTCCTCGGCGCGACGTTCTACGGCCCGCAGTCGCGGGTGATGGACGGTTATCTCGGACGCGCCAACTGCCTGCTGATCACCACGCTGTGGACGGCGTTCAAGTTCATCATGGTGCCGGTCAGCCTGAAGCTCGCGCGCTATCTATCCGCGAGAGCAGTTCGCGGTCGTGTTCGGGCTGATCTGGCTGTCCTACATCGCCACCGACGCGTTCGCCGAGATCTTCGGATCGCTGTTCGGCAAGCAGAGCATCAAGGTGTGGGGCGTCGGGGACGTCAACCGCAAGTCCGTCGTCGGCGTCGTGGCCGGCTTTGCCGGCGCGCTCGCGGTGAACCTGGCGCTGATCTCGGCCAACGGCCTGCTGATTGGCCCGTGGATCGGGCTGGCGTTCGTGATCGCGCTGTCGAACTGCCTCGTCGAGCTCTACTCGCCGCGCGGCACCGACGACTTCACGATGGCCACCACCAACGCGCTGCTTTGCCTCGCATTCGGCGCGTGGGTGGTCTAGCGGACGACGCCCGGGCGGAGGGCTCAGCGGCTCAGGCGAGCCACGAGCAGCGGCCGCGCCAGGGCCCAGTGCATCTCGCCGAAGTACTGCTCGCGCCGCGCGGCGGAGTCGGACTCGTAGCTGCGCACGTCGCGGCTGTCGTGGATCGGCGCCTGCGGCAGCAGCTGGTGGGTGAGCTCGTGGACGGCCGTCCGGCCGATGCCGCGTCCGATGGCGGCCACGATGGCGGCACGCGTCGCCTGCTCGGGCGCCAGGGCGGTCGCGCCGCCGGCCAGGAAGTCGAAGCTGACTTCGCCCCGGCCGCCGAGGCCGGGCACGGCGTGCGAGGCGCCGGCGACGCCCCATCGGCCGCGCATCCGCGGATCGTGAACGGCCTGCACGACCCGCACGCGATAGGTCGCGTCGCGGCGGGCAGTCACGCGGATCGGCAGGCCGGCGAAGGCGCGGGCCAGCTCGCCGCGCGCGACGTCTTCGACCGCCGCGAGATCCGCGGTCGTCATCGCGCCGCCGAGTCGGGCCGACCGGAACGTCACGCGCTCGAACCAGAACCCGGCCTCGGCACCGGCGGGCTGCGAGCGCCCCGCCAGCGACCACACCGCGCCGGCGGCCACGGTCAGCGCGGCGCACACCACCGATTGTCGAAGCAGCCCGGTCATGGCTGGCCCACTCCTGCCGCCGTTCAGTATGCCGACGCCTTGCCGCCGTCGCGCTTCACGTCAGCGACCGCGATGAGCGCGCCCGTCTTCGGATCGACCTCGATGCAGTTGGCGACGCCGATGCTGGCCCGGGCGCGCATCCCGTGGCCCTTGCCTTTCAGCGCCGCGATCGTCGGCGCCGGCAGCGATCCTCGTGGACGATCTGGTCGGGCATCCACTGATGGTGGACCCGCGGGGCGGCGACCGCGTCGTCGAGCGGACGCTGTGATCGATCAGCTGCATCACGATCTGCGCCACCGTCGTGATGATCGTCGGCCCGCCCGGTGAGCCGACGACCGCGCGCAGCTTGCCGTCCTTCACCACGATCGTCGGCGTCATGCTGCTGAGCATCCGCTTGCCGGGCTGCGATCGCGTTCTGCTGCGCCCTGGACCAGGCCGAACATGTTCGGCGCGCCGGGCTTGGCCGTGAAGTCGTCCATCTCGTTGTTGAGCAGTGACGCCGGTGCCGGGCACCTGCACCTTGGCGCCGAAGCCGCCGTTGAGCGTGTAGGTGTTGGCGACCGCCTTGCCGGCGGCGTCGACGACCGAGAAGTGCGTCGTCTCGAGATGCTCGGCCGAGCCGCGCCCGACCTGATCGCGACGGCGTCGCCCTGGCGCGGTCGATGTCGGCCATGCGCTTCGGGATGTAGCCGGTCGTCGAGCAGGGTCGTCAGCGGGATCTCGACGAAGCCCGGATCGCCGAGCAGTGCGTTGCGGTCGGCGTAGATGCGCCGCAGCGCCTCGACGTAGAGGTGGATGCGGTCGGCCGCGTCCCAGTCGGCCGCTCGAGGTGCAGCGCGTCGCTGGCGCGCCAGGATCTGGCGCAGGGTCACGCCGCCGGCCGAGGGCGGCGGCATCGTGATGATGTCGTGCCCGTGGTAGGTGAAGAGGATCGGCTCGCGCTCGATGACCTTGTAGCCGGCGAGATCGGCCGCGGTCCAGATGCCGCCCATCGCCGCCACGCGCGTCGCCAGCGTCCGGGCGAGCGGGCCGCGGTAGAAGGCGTCCGCGCCGCCGGCGGCGATCGCCTCGAGCGTGCCCGCCAGATCGGGCTGCCGCCACGTGTCGCCGGCCGCGTAGGCGTGCCGTCGTCCTTGCGGAAGGTGCCCAGCGTCGCGGCCATCGCCTCGCGCAGCGCCGGGTTGGTCTCGCGGCACCTGGGCGGCGTAGTCGGCCATCGTCCGCGTCACCCCGGCCAGGTCCTCGGCGTGGAACGTGTCGAGCTTGTGGCCGTCGCGCGCCAGCGCGATCGCCGGCGCGACGAGATCGTGCCACGGCAGCGTGCCGAACTTGCGGTGCGCGAGCTCCAGGCCCCGCGACGATGCCGGGGATGCCCGCGGCGCGCGGGCCGACGCGGCTGTCGCGGCGTCGGCTTGCCCTCGGCGTCGAGGTACATGTCGCGCGACGCGGCGCCGGGCGCGATCTCGCGGTAGTCGAGGGCGGTGCTGTGCCGTCGGGCAGGCGGATGACCATGAACCCGCCGCCGCCGATGTTGCCGGCGGTCGGGATGGGTGACGCCGAGCGCGAAGCCGACGGCGATCGCCGCGTCGACCGCGTTGCCGCCGCGCTTCAGGATCGCGATGCCGATGTCGCTGGCGTTGCGCCTCCGCGCTGGCGACTGCGCCCTGCCGACCGGTCGCGACGCCCTGGTAGCCCTCGCCGCGCCGGGCCGCTGCCCCGCCCGCGGGCAGGCCACCAGCAGGGACGCGGCGAGCAGCACGGCGACGGACGCGGACAGATTCATCGGCAGTGCCTCCAGGCCCGAGCGGGACCACCTTGATTATAGCGTTGACCGGAGGCGCCAGGCGGGCGGATTGTCACTCGTAGCGCAGCGCCTCGATCGGGTCGAGCGCCGCCGCCTTGCCGCGCCGGGATAGAAGCCGAAGAAGACGCCGATCGCCGCGGCGACAGCCGAACGAGAGCGGCACGGCGTCCGGCGTCACCAGCGTCGACCAGTGCAGCGATCGCGCTGACCGCCGCACGACGACGCCGAAGCCCGACGGCCGATGCCGATCGGCGCCGCCGGCGAGCGACGAGCACCATCGCCTCGACCAGGAACTGCAGCAGGATGTCGCAGGTCGCGCGCGCCGACCGACAGGCGCAGGCCGATCTCGCGCGTCCGCTCGGTCACCGACACCAGCATGATGTTCATGATGCCGATGCCGCCGACGAGCAGCGAGACGGCGGCGATGCCGGCGAGCAGCATAGGTCATCGTCGTCGTCGTCGACGTCAGCACGACGGCCATCTCCTCGAGCGTGCGCACGTTGAAGTCGTCGTCCTCGCCGGGCTGAGGCGGTGGCGCTGCGCGCAGCAGCGTCGCGATCGCCGCCGTCGACGCGGTCCAGCGACGCGCCGTCGCACGCCGAGACGTGATGCTCTGAGACGTGCTGCACGCCCGAGCAGCCGCTTCTGCACGGTCGTGTAGCGGCACGATCACGCGTCGTCCTGGTCCTGGCCGCACGCCGCCTGGCCCTTGCGCGCCAGCACGCCGATCACGCGAACGGCTGATTGCTGCATGCGAATCGACGCGCCCGATCGGATCGGCGCCGGCGCCGAACAGCTGATCGCGCACCGTCTGCGCCGAGCAGCGCCACCTTGCGCCGCGCGCTCACGTCCTGCGTCGGTGAAGAAGCGCCCGTCCCGCAGCGGCCAGCCAGCGGATCGCGGTAGTCCGGCGCTCGCGCCCTGGACCTGCGTGTTCCAGTTGGCGTCGCCGGCGACGACCTGCGCGCGCGCGTTGCAGCGCCGGGCGACAGCGTACGGACGCTGCGGCACCTCGCGCGGATCGCCTCGGCGTCGTCGGCGGTCAGCGTGGTCGACGCGCCCTGCCCGCCGCGGACGCCGCCCGAAGCCGCCGGAGCCGGCCATGACGATCACCAGGTTCGTGCCGGCGCTGCGGATCTGCGCCTCGATCGACGCCTGCGCGCCGGTCGCCGATCGCCACCATGACGATCACCGCGGCGACGCCGATGATGATGCCGAGCATCGTCAGCGCCGTCCGCAGCACGTTGCGCGCGAAGGGCCGCGAGCGCGATCGCAGGGCGTGATCAGAGCGACATGGCCGTGCGCCTAGCGCGGCGCGTCCTCGCGCCTCGAGCCGTCGAGCGTCGCAGCTCGTCGCGGCGTCGCCGGCGTCGCGCACCGGCTCGTCCTGCGCACGCGGCCGTCGCGGAACGCGACGATCCGCGCGCGCGTACTCGGCGACGTCGGGCTCGTGCGTGACGAGCACGATGGTGATGCCGCGCTCGCGCGTTGAGCTGCTGGAAGAGCCCATGATCTCGATGCTGGTGCGCGTGTCGAGGTTGCCGGTGGGCTCGTCGGCGAGGAGCAGCGCGGCTCGGTGACCAGCGCGCGCGCGATCGCCACGCGCTGCTGCTGGCCGCCCGACAGCTGGTCGGGTGATGTCGAGCCGCTCGCCGAGGCCGACGCGCTCGAGCGCCGCGCCGCGCGCGCTCGCGCCGCTCCTCGCGCCGGCACGCCGCGCGTAGAGCAGCGGCAGCTCGACGTTCTCGAGCGCGCAGGTGCGCGCCAGCAGGTTGAAGCTCTGGAACACGAAGCCGATCTCGCGGTTGCGCACGTGCGCGACAGCTCGCGCTCGATCAGCTTCGCGACGTCGCTGCCCGTCGAGCAGGTAGCTGCCCGCGTCGGGCGATCGAGGCAGCCGAGCAGGTTCATCAACGTCGACTTGCCCGAGCCCGACGGCCCATGATCGCGACGAACTCGCCGGCGCGATCGTCGAGCGAGACGCCGCGCAGCGCGTGCACCTCGCATCTCGCCGACGCGCGTAGATCTTCGCCAGGTCGCGCGACGGCGATGAGCGGGTCGTCATCACGCGCCTCCTGTCGCCGCGGGCCGCCGCGCGCCGGCCGCTGCCGCCGGCGGCCGCTGCGGCTCAGCGGCGATCCGCCGGTCGACGCCGGCGCGGCCGCCCGTCGGCCGCGCCGGTCACCACGCGCGCGCCGTCGCGCAGTCGCCGGCGATCACCGCGGTCGCGTGCCGTCGGTGACCGCCGGCTGCGCACGCCGCACGCGCGCCGTCGAGCTGCCAGCCGCGCGCACGCCGACTGTCGCCGGCCAGGCGCGCGCGGCCTCGCGGTCCGCGTCGCCGGCGCGGTCGCCGCCGGCGTCCCGCGGCGCCGCCTGCCGACGCGCCGCCGGCGTCCGCCGCGGCCGGAAGCGCAGCGCCGCGTTCGGCACGCGCAGCACGTCGTCGGCGCGCGGCGATCACGACGGTGACGGTCGCCGTCATGCCCGGCTTGAGCTTCAGATCGGGATTCGCCACGTCGATCACCGTGACGTAGGTCACCACGTTCTGCTCGACCACCGGCTGCGAGCCGCACCTGCGGACGCGAGCCGCGAAGGTTCGCCCGGGTACGCGTCGACGCGGAACGTGACCGCTGCCCGGTCTGCGATCTGGCCGATGTCGGCCTCGTCGACCTCGGCGTTCACCTGCATCTGCGGCAGGTCTTCGCGATCACGAAGAGGATCGGCGCCTGCAGCCGCCGCCACGGTCTGGCCGACGTCGACGTGCGCGAGATCACGACGCCGTCGATCGGCGCGGTGATGATCGTGTGGCCAGGTTGAGTGCGCCTGGTTGAGCGACGGCGCGCGACTGCGCGACCTGCGCCTCCGCCGACTTCGACGCGCCGCCTCGCGCCTGCAGCGCTGCGTGCGCGCCGTCTCGAGGTCGGTCGCCGGCGATGAGCTGCCGGCGCGCAGCAGCTCTTCGGCACGGTGCGCTTGGCGCTGTGCGTCGTCCAGCTCCACCTTGCGCGCGCTCGACGTCTGCCTCGAGCCGTGACGACGCGTGGCCCGGGCCTGATCGACCTGAGTCTGGAACAGCGACGGCTCGAGCTCGGCGACGACCTGCGCCCTTCTTCACCTGGGAGTTGAAGTCGGCGAACAGCGTCTTGATCGTACCCGAAACCTGGCGTGCCGACCTCAACGGTCGTCACCGCTTCGAGCGTGCCTGTTGCGTCGACGGTCTCATCACATCGCCTCGCTGAGACCGGCTCAGCCCGGCATCTCCATGACGAACTCCGGGCGGTAGCGGATCTGACCGGCGGCCGCGGCCGTCGCCGCCGGGTCGAGGACGTGCACCATGAACGATTCGTCGGGCACGTCCCACTCGCAGCGCATGCCGTAGCGGCTCGCCGGGACGAAACCGAACCGCGTGTAGTACCCGTGGTGGCCCAGGACCACGACGAACGGACAGCCCGCGGCGCGCAAACGCGCCAGCCCGGCGTCGATCAGCGCCGCGCCGACGCCGCGCCGCTGCTGCTCCGGCGTCACCGCCATGGGCCCGAGGCCGAGGCCGTCGGCGCCCGCCGACGTCACTGGGCTGAACAGAATGTGGCCGACGACACGCCCCTCGACCTCCGCCACCAATGAGAGCCGTACCGCGCCGTGCGCGCGCAGCGCGTCCACGATGCGGCCCTCGAGGGGCTGGTCGAAGGCGCGGTCGTTGACCTCGCGAATCGCCGCGAGATCGTCGGGCCCTTCTTCACGAACTGCAATCGCGACGTCGGCCATCGGGCCATCCTACCCCGACTGTCAGTGCTAGCGGCGCAGCGCTGCGACGACGCCGGCGACGGCGTCGATCACCGCGTCGACGTCGGCGGCCGCCGTGCCGCGGATCAGCCCGAAGCGCAGCGACGCGCGCGCCGCGTCGTCGGTGAGGCCGAGCGCCTTCAGGACGTGGGACGGCTCGGCGCTCGCCGTGCAGCACGCCGCTCCAGACGAGAGCGACACGTCGCTCAGGCCCATCAGCAGCTCGCGGCCGTTGACGCGATCGATGCGCACGTTCAGGTTGTGCGGCAGGCGGGGTGTGCGCGCGCCGTTCAGGTGCACGCCATCGACGCGTGCTTGCAGCCCCTCGAACAGGCGATCGCGCAGTCCGCCGAGCGTCGCGGCGTCATCCGCCATCGACGCCCGTGCGATCTCCGCGGCGGCGCCGCAGCCGACGATCCCCGGCACGTTCAGCGTGCCCGATCGCAGGCCGCGCTCGTGCCCGCCGCCGTGGTGCAGCGGCGGAAGGTCAGCGACCGGCCCGCGCCGTCGCACGTACAGGGCGCCGACGCCCTTCGGCCCATAGAACTTGTGCGCGCTGATCGACAACAGATCGGCGCCGACGGCCTCGACGTCGAGGGCGACCTTGCCCGCCGCCTGCGCCGCGTCGACGTGGAAGGCGATCCCGCGGGCGCGAACGAGCGCGCCGATCGCCGCGATCGGCTGCAGCACGCCAATCTCGTTGTTCGCGGCCATGACGCTGACGAGCACCGTGTCGGCCCGGATCGCGGCGTCCACGGCCGCGGGATCGACGAGCCCGCCGGCGTCGACGCCGAGCCTCGTCACCTCGATCGCGCCGTCCGCTTCGAGCGCGGCGCAGACGTCGAGCACCGCGGTGTGCTCGGTCGCGATCGTCACGACGTGGCGTCCGCGGGGGTGGAGCGCGCGGACCGCGCCGGCGATCGCCAGGTTGTTGGACTCGGTGGCGCCGCTGGTGAAGACGATGTCACGCGGCCGCGCGCCGATCAGCGACGCGACCTGGCCGCGGGCGTGCTCGACCGCTTCGCGCGCCGCCCAGCCAAAGGGATGCTGCGCGCTCGACGCATTGCCGAAGCGCTCAGTGAAGTACGGCAGCATCGCCGTGACGACCCGTGGATCGCACGGGGTCGTGGCGTGGCCGTCGAAATAGAGGGAGTTCACTCGCGCGCGCGGCGCGAGAGGGTGACCGGCTGGAGCTCCGGCCCGACGCTGGTCATCGGCGCGTCGGTGGCGATCTCGTCGAGGCTGCAGGCGGCGAGCGACGTCAGGATCCGATCCTTGATGCGCCACAGCGGATCGCGGACGTTGCACTTCGAGTACTGGCCGCAGCCCTGATCGTGGACCGAGCAGGCGGTGACGGTCAGCGGGCCGTCCACGGCCTGGATGACGTCGGCCACCGAGATCACCGTCGCCGGCCGGGCCAGGCTGTAGCCACCCCGCGTCCCCTGGTGCGACGTCAGCAGGCCGCGCCGGGCGAGGCGTTGCAGGATCTTGGCGAGCAGCTCGATCGGGATGTCGTAGTGCTCGGCGATTTCGCGGGCGCTGGCGGCGCCCCCGGAAGCCGACGAAGCGCCGGAGACAGCGCTCTGCAAGGCGAGATGCTTCATCGCCATCAACGCGTAGTCGGTCTTCTTGGAAAGCCTGAGCACGATCGAACTATCTTACCCCGCCCGCCGGCCGAGCGGCGGCGGAAGGACTCCGGAATCGTCGAGAACGACTCCGAAGTCCTTGGCAGGTCAATACTTGGGCTGGGACGGGTCGACCTGGTCGATCCAGGCGAGGATGCCGCCCTTCAGGTTGATCGCCTGCGGGAAGCCGTGGTCCTTGAGGAACGACACGGCCTTGGCGCTGCGCCCGCCAACCTTGCAGTGCACGACCAGGTCCCGCGACGGGTCGAGCTCGCTGTACCGCTTCTGCAGCTCGCCGAGCGGGATCAGCGTGGCGCCCTCGATGCGGGAGATCTGCGCCTCGTACGGCTCGCGGACGTCGAGGAGCTGCAGGCGCGGGTTCTCGTCCATCCACGCCTTCAGCTCTTTGGCCGTCATCTCCGGCACGCCGCCCGGACCGATGCTGGTCGCGCTGCGCTCGCCGACCAGGCGGCGCCGGCGCCTCGACGGCGACTCGGACGACTCGGCCGCCGGCATGCCGCAGAACTGCTCGTAGTCGATCAGCTCCTTGACGGTCGGGTTCGTGCCGCACACCGGGCAGTCCGGATCCTTGCGCAGCTTCAGCTCGCGGAAGCGCATCTTCAGCGCGTCGTAGATCACGAAGCGGCCGATCAGCGGCTCGCCGATGCCGAGGATGAGCTTCACCGCCTCGGTCGCCTGGATCATGCCGATGATGCCGGGCAGCACGCCGAGCACGCCGCCCTCCGCGCAGCTCGGGACCAGTCCCGGCGGCGGCGGCTCGGGATAGAGGCAGCGGTAGCACGGGCCGTCCTTGGCGCCGAACACCGACGCCTGGCCTTCGAAGCGGAAGATGATGCCGTAGGCGTTCGGGATGCCGAGCAGCACGCAGGCGTCGTTCACCAGGTACCGCGTCGGGAAGTTGTCGGTGCCGTCCAGGATCACGTCGTAGCCCTTGAAGATCTCGAGGGCGTTCTTCGACGTGAGCGGCTCCTCGTAGGTCAGGACATTGACCTCCGGGTTCATCGCGTTGATCTTGGCCTTCGCCGACTCCAGCTTCGGGCGGCCGATGTCGGCCGTCGTGTGGATGATCTGGCGCTGCAGGTTCGACAGATCGACGACGTCGAAGTCGACGATGCCGATGGTGCCGACGCCAGCGGCGGCAAGGTAGAGCGCCACCGGCGAGCCGAGGCCGCCGGCGCCGACGCAGAGGACGCGCGCCGCCTTCAGCTTGCGCTGCCCCTCGAGGCCGACCTCGGGCAGGATCAGGTGCCGGCTGTAGCGCTGGTATTCCTGCGCCGACAGCGTCGGCAGCTCGCGCTCCGTCGCCGGTGGTGCGACGGGCGCGGTCGGCGCGCCGCCGGCCACCGACGGGATGATGCTGAGCGCGTCGCTCGCCTGCAGCGCCGTGTCTTCCTTCTGCAGGTAGCGGATGTCCTCGTCGTTCAGGTAGATGTTGACGAAGCTCCGCAGCCGGCCTTCGTCGTTGTAGAGGTGCTTGCGCAGGTCGCCGTAGGTCGAGGTCAGGTTCGCCAGCGCTTCGCGCACCGTACGGCCCGCGACTTCGACGCTTTCCTGCTTGTCGACGTAGGGCCGGAGCGGCGTGGGAATGTGGATCGTCGGCATAAGATCTCGACGTTACCACAACCCTTTCAGCGGGCCCTGGACCGGCTTGTCATACCCCGCCCGGAAACGGTTTCGAGCGGCTAGCGCCCGCCCTGGCGGTCGGCGCGAACCACCATGTAGAGCGCGATCGGCCCGAGGACGAGCCACAGGCCGACGGCCAGCACCAACGCGAGCGTCAGGGGCTCGATGGTGGAGAGGCTGACGGTCCGCGCCCCGCTGGCCGTCCGCGCGAGCCAGGCCCACGCGTCGGGAGCCAGGCTGCGGATGCCGGTGACGAGGGCGGCCAGGACGACTACCGCGGCCACGACCTGTACCGCGAGGACGGGGCGCTGCGCCAGCCGCGACGCCTCGTGCCGCGCGCGCAGCTCGGCCCGCCACCACACCTGGCCCGCCGACGGCAGCGCCATCGGCACCTGGTTCGCGATCGCTGCGTCGTCGTGGAGCGCCGAAGCCGCCAGCGCCAGGTCCGCGCAGACGGGACACGACGCGGCGTGGGCACGCAGAGTCTCAGGCGCGGCATCGGGCCACTGCCCGGCCGCGATCGCGTCGACGATCTCGGCTTCGCGAGCGCAGTCAGGGACAGTCATCGCGATGCCTCCGTCGCCGCGCCGGTGCGGCGGCGCAGCCGCTCGGCCAGCCGCTGTCTCGCCCGGAACAGCATCAGCTTCACGCTGCCCGTCTTCACGCCGATGACACCGGCGATCTCGTCGTGCGTCGAGCCGTGCGCGTAGGCCAGCCACAGCATCGCGCGATCGCGCGGGCGGAGCGTGGACATCGCCGCGTCGAGGTCGTGCCGCTGCGCGAGACGCTCGGCGCTGCGCGTGTCGCCGGCGAGCTCCACCGCACCCGGTTCGTCGAGCGGGACCTGCGGCGGCGCCGGCCGGCGCCGCTGATCGCGCACCAGGTTGGTGGCGATCCGATACAGGTAGTTGCGCCGGTGGGCGTCGTTCTCGAGCACGGCCTCGGCGCGCAGGAACCGGTAGTAGGTTTCCTGCAGCAGGTCGGCCGCCTGCTGGCGGTCGCCGCAGAGGCGCACCAGGTAGCCGGCGAGCCCCCGCGACGTCCGCTCGTAGAACACGCGGAACAGGTCCTCGTCCATCGTGAACGCGAGGTCCCGTTCCCGGGCGTCCTCGACGAGTCCGGCGATGTGGGACAGCGTCATGACGCCATCACTCGGTGGGACGGGCGGACGGCGGCGCGAGGAGCCCCAGACGCTCCGAAAGGCCATACGCCAGGATAGCCGAAGCGAAGAACCCGGCGCCAAAAGCAATCGCCAGGACGCCGATGGTGAACAGGCCGGGGCCGACGTCCTCGAGGGCCCGGCCGCTGGCGAAGATGAACCCGAAGCCGCCCGCCATGAGCACGACGCCCGCCTGGAGCGACATCAGGATCCGGCTGACCGGGGCGCTCACCGGCTTGGCGGCGCCGCCGTCCAGGGCGATGGGGGCGGACTCGAGGAAGCGGCGCCCCGAGGGCGACTGGATGTAGGCCATCAGGTCCTCGTTGGACGTGAGCCGGTCGAGCAACTTGGTGTGGGCGTCGGTCTGGATGCGGGTCAGCCGCAGCCACCGCCGGTAGTCGATGAAGGTCCGGATCAGCCAGGTCAGGACAAAGGCCGCCAGGCCGAAGGCCCCGATGATGGTGAAGTGCTCGATCGTCTCCTTCCAGGCGTCGATCGTCGCCGTGCGGGGGTCGCGGTTGCGGCTCCACTGCGGCTCGCCGACGAAGAAGCCCGGGTTGTGGCCGACCTCCGGATGCTGCTGCAGGAACGCGGCGAGGCCCGGGTAGCTGGCCAGGTACTGATCGTTGCGCAGCAGCGACGGGTCGTGGCGGAACACCTCGTAGAGGGACGGCGAGTACCTGCTCGATCACCTGGCGGAGCCGGTCGCGGGTCTCCTCGGCGTTGCGGCGATCGCCTTCGTAGGCCACGGCCGGCGGCGTCACCGTCGCCGGCTGGGCCGGCTGAGCCGCCTGGGTGGCCGGGGCCGGTCGGGCGTCGCGGGCGGCCCCGGGGGCCTGCGCGCTAATCGGGATGGGTGCGGAAAGGACGGCCGCCGTCACCAGGACGCCGGCAAGGGCGCGCAGGGCGGTCAGGGTCGTCAGGGTGGGCGTCTGGCGCCGGAACTGTCTCATGGGGTGAATCTCGCCTCCAGAGACTAGTTACGGCGGGTGCCCGGAGAGGTTAACCCGCCTCCGCCAAAGGCGAAGGCGGCCTTACTCGATCCAGCCGACCGACTTGGACCAGGCCCGCATCTCGGCCTGTCGCCTGGCGTAATCGGGCGGCACCGACCCTTGCGCACTTTTGCGCGCCTGGGCAATCCGGTCGGCCAGCGGCGGCAGGCCGACGGCGGCCCGGCGGGCGTCTACGCCCTCGGGATCCTCGATCGGCCACGGGCTGAGCATCCCGCGCTCGTCCCAGTCGAACTGGGTGCCGTAGCGCTGCGGCCGGCGCTCGAAGAAGGCGATCCGGTCCTCGAGGTAGGCGACCTGGGCGGGTGTGGCCTCGCCGCGCTCCGCGGCATCCCGGAGGATCGGCAGGCAGCCGCGCTGGACGTCGGGCTCGCCGATCGCGTGCTGCAGCACCAGCCACGCGGCGTGCATGCCGTCCTCGCCGGCGAGCGTCTGGCCCGGCCAGCCGTGCTCCTGCACGATCGCGAGCAGGTCGCGGGCGTTCCGGCGGTGGACGTCCTCCATCCGCGGCGCGTAGCCGCGGAACAGCTCGCCGGTGGCAGCGAGCTCCTTGCGGACCCGGGCGTCCTCGGCGGCCATCGCCAGGAGCTGCTGTCTGAGCTGGTCGTTCATCGAAGCGCGATCATGACGGTGTCGGCAACGGACCGCGGTGGCGGCCGGCGGTGGCATTGAACTGCGCGGTGGTCGCTTCGATCGACGCCTCGTCGTGGCTCTCGGACAGATCGATGGTCGCGCCATCGGCCAGCGTCACGCGACAGGTGAAATACGGGTCGCCGTCGCTGTCGGCGCCGTAGATGACTTCCGCTTTGGGCACATCGGCGGCTTCGACGCGGCGACGTTCGACCCAGAACGGCGAACGCCAGGTCACCTCGAGGGCGCCGCTGTCGGTCACCTCCACGCGCACCACGCGGATCGTGCTGGCCCAGACGCTGACGGCACCGCCGACCGTCCAGAACAGGAACAGGATCGCCCAGATGGTGGGCCATGAGTAGCCCTTCGGCGGGCCGTCGCGGAACAGGACCCAGGTCATCAGGCACAGGAACGTCATCCAGATCGCCATGAAGATCCAGATCGCCGTCGCCTTGCGGTTGCGGAAGAGCGCGCGGGCCACTAGATGTCCGCGAAGATCAGGAACGAGGCCGCGACGATCAGCGCGAAGCCGGCGAGGTGGTTCCAGCGGACCGGCTCGCCGAGGTACCAGACCGAGAACCCGACGAAGACCACAAGCGTGATCACCTCCTGCAGGGTCTTGAGCTGGGCGGCGTTGTAGACGCCGTGCCCCCAGCGGTTGGCCGGCACCTGCAGGCAGGTACTCGAAGAACGCGATGCTCCAGCTCGCCAGGATGACCAGCCACAGCGCGCGGCTCTTGAACTTCAGGTGGCCGTACCAGGCCAGCGTCATGAAGACGTTGGAGAGCACGAGCAGGAGGATGGTCGTGAAGTGCGGGCCGAGGATCGCAGGCATCGTCAGGAAATCGGCACCAGGGCCGGCGATTTGCAAGGGGCGGGCGGCAGGGGGCTAGCAGCCTAGGGCTCGAGCGTGAGCTGCTGCGGCACGATCTGGCGGACCGCCTGATCGATCGGCTGCAGCGACTCGATCGGCTTGCGCGAGCCGACGCCGAGCGATTCGAGCTTGCGCGCCGTGGGCAGGACCCGGCTCTCGAGCGAGGCCACGGCCTGGTTGTAGGCCTTGACGGTCTTGCCGAGCGAGCCGCCCATGTGCGAGAGGTGCTCGACCAGGTTGGCCATGCGCTCCGACAGCTCGCGGCCGACGGCGCTGATCTTCTGCGCGTCCTCGGCGACCCGCTCCTGCCGCCAGCCGGTACTCGACGGCCCGCAGCAGCGCGAACAGCGTCGCCGGCGTGGCGAGCACCACCCGCAGGCCGAGCGCCCAGTCGACGAGGTTCGCGTCGCGCTCCGCCGCGGCGGCGAGGAACGAGTCGTTCGGGATGAAGAGCACCACGAACTCCGCCGACTGCTCGATCTCGGTGGCGTAGCCGCGGGCCGCGAGGCGCTGCACGTGCGCACGTACCTGGGCGAGATGCCGGCCGAGCGCCTGATCGCGTGCGTACTCGTCGCCCGCCTCGATCGCGTCGAGATACGCGGCCAGCGGCACCTTGGCGTCGATGACGACGACCCGCTCTGACGGCAGCCGCACGATCACGTCGGGGCGCAGCCGGTTGCTCTCGCCGTTGACCGTTTCCTGCTCGATGAAATCGCAGAACGTGGACATGCCGGCGAGCTCGGCGACGCGGCGGAGCGCGATTTCGCCCCACCGTCCGCGGACGTTCGGCGCGCGCAGCGCCTGCACCAGCTTGTTCGTCTCGGCGCGCAAGGCCTGATGGGTGACGGCGACGTCGCGCAACTGCTGGCCGACCTGGCCCAGATCGCGCTGGCGGCGCTCTTCGATCCCGCGCGCTTCCTTCTGATAGCCGTCGAGCGCCTGCTGCAGCGGCCCGACCAGCGCCTGGATGGCGAGACGCCGCGACTCGAGATCGTCGGACGCATCGGCGCGCAGCGACTTGAACTTTTCGTCGGCGAGCTGCAGGAAGTCGCGCTGCGAGCCGGACAGCGCGTCGGCGGCGAGCGCCTTGAACGCGTCGGTGAGCCGCTCGCGCGCTTCGTCGACGAAGCGCCGCTCGTCCTCGACGCGCCGCTCGGCGGCGATGTTGCGCGTCTCGGCCTCGACGCGGGCGCGATCGACGGCGGCGGCACGCTCGCGCAGCGCCGCGGTCTCCGTGTCCAGCGCCTGGACGCGCAGCCGCAGCTCCTCGGCGCGGCCCATGGCAGCGGCCGCGCGGGCCCGGCCGATCGACCAGGCGACGACGGCGCCGAGCGTCAGGCCGGCGATGAATGCGAGCAGGAGCGAAGAACCGGCGATCGTCATGGTCGTGCGCCGTCCATCGCTGGGCCGGCCGCGGTCAGCGTTCGACGAGCGGGAGTATCACACGCAGTACCCACTCGAAGACGTCTTCGTCGGTCAGGTCTGACACCAGCGCGGACGCGTCGCCGATGCGGTGCTCGGCGGTCTGCAGCTGCGACCCGCGGGCGTAGCTGGAACGTCCGATGACCGTCGGCGTGCCGCGGGTGCCCTCGAGCACGATCTCGAGATAGTCGTTCTGTTCGCGGTCCGACTGCAGGCGTGCCGTGCCGGCCGGCGTCAGCACCTGGAACACGTGGCCTTCGGCCTTGAGCGCCGACGCGACCTGCCGGAGCACCGGCACCGCGTGGTTCTCGAGGAACGCGTCGAAGGCCTGCTGCTCGCTGGCGAGCGCGGCGCGCCGGGCGGCCGCATCACGCTTGGCCGTCTCGATGGTCTGCCGCAGCCGCTTCCTGACTTCCCCCGCCTCGAGCATGCCGCCGATCATACCCCGCGTGCCTGGAGCGTGCTCCGGGCCGCCGATCATACCCCGCGTGCCTGGAGCGTGCTCGGAGCCGGTTACCGGCGTGCGACGTGGAGGGCCATGAAGCCGGCCATCTTCGGCACGACCTCGGCGGATGCGAAGCCGGCGGCGCGGAGGCGCGACGCGACCGCCTCGGCCCCCGGATAGCGCGCCAGCGACGCGGGGATGTAGCGGTAGGTGTCCGGGTCGCCGTGCAGCAGCGTGCCGACCGTCGCCCCGACGACGCCGAGATACGCGAAGTAGGCGCGCCGCCAGCCGGGATGCGCCGGCTTCTCGAAGTCGAGCGACAGGAACCGCCCCCCCGGCCGCAGCACGCGGGCGATCTCGGCGATCGCTCGATCGAGGTCCGGCACGTTGCGGAGGCCGTAGCCGGTGGTCACGACGTCGACCGAGGCCGGCGGCAGCGGCAGGCTGGTCATGTCGCCGACCACGAAGCGGACCGCGCCGGCGCCCGGCTTGGCCCGCGCCAGCCGGATCATCCGCGGCGCGAGGTCGAGCCCGACGACCACGCCCCCCTTCGCGGCGGCGGCGAGGGCCAGATCGCCGGTCCCGGTCGCGAGGTCGAGGATGCGCTGGCCCGGCGCAATCGCCGCCTGGGCCATCAGGTCGCGCTTCCACGCCTGGTCGCGCCCGTACGACAGGAGGCGCGTGATGAAGTCGTAGCGGCCGGCGATCGTCGTGAAGAGGCGGGCGTTGTACCGCCGCTTGGCATCGGGCGAGTCGAACGCTCGGTCCAGCTCCATGCGCGGTGGTACCTGTATCCCCCTCGATGGGTCCGACGAGCACGGTCGAAAACTACCTGAAGGCGATCCACGCCGGGCAGAGCCGGCTGACGCGCGCGCGACGGCGATCGCGAGCTGGTGCCGATGGGTCAGCTCTCGACGGCGCTCGGCGTGGTGCCGGGCACGGCGACGGCGATGGTCAAGACCCTCGCCGAAGCCGGCCTCGCCATCTACGAGCCGTACGCCGGCGTCCGCCTGACTCCGGCCGGCGAGAAGCTCGCCGCGGCGGTGCTGCGCCGCCACCGGCTCGTCGAGCTCTTCCTCGTCCAGGTGATGGGCATGAGCTGGGACGAGGTGCACGACGAAGCGGAACAACTGGAGCACGCGGTGTCCGATCGCCTGATCGAGCGCATCGACGCGATGCTCGGCCATCCGGCCGTCGACCCGCACGGCGATCCCATCCCGGACAGCGACGGCGTGATCCACACGCCCGATCTGGCGACGCTGCTGACCTGCGCCACCAACCAGCCGCTGCGCGTGTCGCGCGTCGTCGACCAGGACGCGGCGTTCCTCCGGTTCATCGAGCAGAGCCACCTGAAGCCGGGCCAGCCGGTGCTGGTCGAGGAACGCGACGCCGCCGCCGATCGCGTCACCGTGCGCACCGACGGCATCTCGGTCGCCCTCGGCCAGCGCGCCGCCTCGAAGGTGCTGGTCGAGCCCGACGCGGTCTAGTGTCGCGTCCCTAGTCACCCGGCCGCGTCGACGACGCCGGCCAGCGCCTCGAACGAGGCGATGCGAAGCTCCCCAGGCAACAGACCGGCGGGCGGCACCGCGCCGAAGCCGTAGTCCGCGAAACAGAAGCGCGTCCCGCCTCGCCGCGCGGTCGTGGCGTCGACCCAGGAATCGCCGACCAGCATCGCCGCCTCCGGCACCGCCCCGGCCGCGCCGATCAGGGCGGAGAGCCCGGTCGGATCGGGCTTGCGGCCGTGCGCCGTGTCGCCGCCCAGCGCCTGGACGAAGTAGCGCCGCAGATCGAGCGCGTCGAGCAGGCGATCGGTGTGGTGCTGCGGCTTGTTGGTCAGGACGGCGAGCGTGAAGCGCTCCGCCAGCTGCTCGAGGCCGGCGACGACGCCGGGATAGGGCCGCGTATGATCGGCGAGGCGTCGATCGTAGATGACGCTGAACCGCGCGAACGCCGCGTCGATGTCCTCGCGGACGCCGCCGGCGGCGAGGACGCGCGACACCAGGAGGCGCGCGCCTTCGCCGACCATCCGCACGACCTCGTCGTGATCGAGCGGCGGCGCGTCGAGCGCGGCCAGGAGCTCGTTGGCCGACTCGGCGATGTCACGCCGCGAATCGACGAGCGTGCCATCGAGATCGAACACCAGGACAGACAGCAATGACCGACTCCTCGCCTGCTTCCGCGCACCCCGACGCCGGCGAGCCGGCGCGGCCGGCCTGCGCGGTGCTCTGCTCCGCCGGCCTCGACAGCGCCGTGCTCCTCGCGCACCAGGCGCAAATCACGAACGGCGCGAACGGCGCCGCGACCGTCGTGCCCGTCTACGTCCGCGTCGGCCTGGCGTGGGAGGATGCCGAGCGCGCCACCTTGGACACGCTGCTCGCGTCGCCGATCTTCGCTCCCGCCGTCGCGCCGCTCGTCGTGCTCGACCTCGACATGCACGACGTCTACCCGCGATCGCATTGGGCCATCCGCGGCGCGGCGCCCGCCTACGATACCCCGGACGAGGACGTCTACATCGTCGGCCGCAACATCGTGCTGCTGACCAAGGCGGCGATCGCGTGCGCGTATCGCGGCATCGGCCGCATCGCGATCGGTCCGCTCGCCGGCAATCCGTTCCCCGACGCGACGCCGGAGTTCTTCGCGGCGATGGGCCGCGCGCTGTCGCTGGGCCTGGCGCACGGAATCGTGGTCGAAGCGCCGTTCGTGTCGTGGGAGAAGTCGGCGGTGATCAGGCGCGGTTTCGAGCTGCAGGTACCGCTCGAACGCACGCTGTCGTGCATGAGCCCGGTCGACGCCGGCGGCACGTGGATCCACTGCGGGCAGTGCAGCAAGTGCCGCGAGCGGCGCGACGCGTTCGCCGAGGCGGGCATCGACGATCGGACGATCTACGCGGCCGCCTCGCCGCGCTGACGGTCCGCCAACGACTCCGGAGTCCTCGACGCACGACTCCGGAGTCCTCGGGCCACGACTCCGGAGTCATCGGCGCACCACTCCGCGTTTGTGGCCCATTACACCGAAATCGGCGGACGCACACACTCCGGAGTCGTCGACGCACTATTCCGGAGTCATCGAGCAAAGACTCCGGAGTCGTCGGAAATCGCGATCAGCGTTCGACGGGGAGATCGGGCGGGGCGGGAGGGGGCGGCGGGGGCGGGGGCGGCGGTCCGCCGGGGAGGCGGCGGAGGCGGATCGTGCCGTCGCCGCTGCGCATCACGAGGCGCGGGCCGCCGGCGCCGAGGCGGCCGCGGACCGTGCCGCGCGAGCGGTCGCCGGACTCGTGCTCGAATGCCAGCCCGGAGTCGAGCTTGACCGACCCGTCGCGCGCCTCGGCGTCGAGGTCGGCGCCGAGACCGTCGGCGAGATACAGCACCATCGAGCCGTCGCCGGTCGAGAGGTTCCAGTCGCGGGCGATCTTCGATCCGGCGGCGGCCCGGACCACCACGCTGCCGTCCTCGGTGCTGACCCGCAGCCCTTCGAGCCGGCCCTGCACCGCGATGCTGCCGTCGTCGGACGCGGCGTCGCACTTCCCGTCGACGCCTTCGAGCCGGATGGCGCCGTCGTCGGTGTGCGCGACGACGTCGCCGGTGAGATCGCGGCCGGTGACGCTGCCATCCGAGGACCGCAGCTCCAACTTGCCGTGGACGTGGTCGACGCGGATGCTGCCGTCGCCGGTGCGGACGATCAAGTCGCTGCCGGTGGGCACCGAGACGATCAGCTTCGCCGAACGAGAGACGCCGTTCCAGCCGATCTGGTAGGACTTCCCGTCGGCCAGGTCCTTCTTGCGCGCCTCGACGTTGACGACGTCGCCCTTCTGGCTGGCGAGGACCTCGATGGCCTCGGCCGCGGCCTTGTCGCGTCCGCGCTTCTCGATTTCGACCGAAATCTCGTCGCGGTCCCAGCCGCGGATGACGATGGCCCCGTCGAAGGTCGCGAGCTGGACCGTCGGTACGGCCCTTCGTGGTGAACCGCTTCTCTTCGCGCACGCGGACGCCGTCGGTATCCACCCGGACCCCCACGCATCCGGTCGCTCCGGCCGCGAGGATGGCCACCAGGGCAGCCTGCGCGGCGCAGGCGACGGCGCCGCGCGGGGACCCCGGGCGGGAGGTGGCGGCGGACTGGGGCGCCCGAAACATAGCTATTTGTCTAGACGGCCAGCGCATGAGTGCGGTTCCCGCGATTCATACCGCTGCACGCGCGTGGGCCCAGGCGGGCAGCCCGCCAACGTACGTCGTGACCACGTCGAGCTGGGGATCGAGCACGACCAGGTCGGCCAGCGCACCTGGCGCGATGACGCCCTGTCCGGCCAGCCCCAGTTCGGCGGCCTGCGTGCCGCTGCACATGCGGCTGGCTTCGACCGGCGTGAATCCCTGCCGGAGCAGGCGGCGGAACGCGGCGTCCATCGTGATGCGGCTCCCGCACAGCGTGCCGTCGTCGAGGAAGCAGGCGTCCTCCGTCACGGTGACCGCCCGGCCACCGAGGGAGACCTTGCTGCCGACCGGCAGGCCCGCCCCAGCGCTTCCGTCTGTGATGGCCATGGTCCGCTCGACGCGCTTGGCGCGGATGGCGGCGGTCGCGACGGCGGGGTGGACGTGATAGCCGTCGCAGATGATCTCCGCCGCCACGGCGTCCTCGGCCAGGACGGCGCCGGTCAGACCGGGGGCGCGATGCGTGAGCGGCGACATCCGGTTGAACAGGTGGGTGGCGTGCCGGGCTCCGACGGCAATCCCCGCCAGCGCCTGCTCGTAGGTCGCCGCGGAATGGCCCAGCGACACCCGATGGCCGGCGGCCACGAGTGCCTTCGCCAGGTCGAGTCCACCGTCCAGTTCGACCGCCATCGTGACGATGCCCACGTCGCGCCGGTGCGCTTCGATGACTCGCAGCACGTCGGCGCCCGAGTAGGCCCCCACGTCCACGGATTCAGCCCGTGCCAAGCCCATCCGGGCCGAAACGGGGCGGCCGGCGCAGGCAGTCGAGGGGCTGGGCGCCGCGGAAATCCGGGTTGATGAAGTTGCTCTCGAGGTGAGCCGGCAGGACCCGCGCGTGAGGCCGGGCCGAGGCGCGGGCGCGGCGCATGCTCTCGACCAGGCGCTCGAGCACGGCGGGCGAACAGGCGACGGAAGTCGGGCAGAACGCCGTCACGCCGTAGCGGACCAGCCGGCGGGCGATCTCCTCGACCGCATCCACCGAGTCGAGGGTGTCGAAGCCCTCGACGCCGTGGACGTGGACGTCGATGAAGCCGGCGACGAGGGTATGGCCGTGCAGATCGACGAAGCCGCCCCCGGTGCCGGAACTGACGCCGGAACCCGCTGAGCGGGCCCCCGTCTCAATCTCGGTGACCCGGCCGTCCTCGACAATCACCGTGCCCGGCGACAGGACACGGTCGGGCAGCACCACGTCGGCGCCACTCAGGATCAGCGGGCGGGCGAAGGACGACCCCTGCGTCACGCGGGCCAGTCTAGCAGCCCGTGGTGGAAGTGCCGCGCGGCACCGAGACGGGCGAGGCGCCCGGCGATCAAGGCGCGAGGAGGGAGAATATCGGGAATATTCGACCGACGAGCAACGCCGAGCGGCGGGATGCATCGCCCGTCGAATGCAGCGGGACTTCCACCACGGGCTGCTGGTCCTTTTGGACAGCCCTGGCACCGCGTGCCGGCGGCCACCCGCACGCCGGCCGCAGGCAGTATCATTCGAGGAGGCACCGACACGTGGATCCCGTCACCCTCAGCACTCTGGCCGTCGTGGCCCTCGTCCTGGTCCTGGCCGTGCCTGCCTTCGTGGTGTGGCGGAAGGGCCGCCCGGCGGCCTCAGGCGAGGTCTTCCGGGCCAGCCGCTTGAGCGGCGGCAACCGCCTGTTCCCGACCCAGGTCGTCGTCACGCCGCACAGTGTCGTGCACTACACGCCGCAGTGGATCGGGAAGCACGAGCACTCGATCCACATCGCGCACGTGTCCTCGGTCCGGATCGACACCGGGCTGATGTTCTCGGACGTCGTCATCGAAACCACCGGCGGCTCCGGGGCGATCCGCTGCAGGGGCCATCGCAAGGGCGACGCGATCCGCATCAAGCAGCTCATCGAGCAATTCCAGAGCGCCTATTACCGCGCCGGCGCCGCGGGCCAGGCGCCGCCCCCGGCCGCGCTGCCGGCGACGTAGTCGTCACGGCCTGCGGGCCACCCTCCGTGCCTGACGTCCTCACGCTTCCCGTCCGCTCCGTGGTCACGACCACGCCCCTCACGCGCCTCATCCGACTCGATCTCGGCACGCGGCCGTTCGTGTTCCAGGCCGGACAGGCGGCGCTGATCGGCACGCACGGGCAGACCGAGCGCCGGCCCTACTCGATCGCCTCGTCGCCGGATGACGCGGTCCGCCACCATCGCCTCGAGTTCCTGGTCAAGGTCGACGCGATGGGCACGATTGGCCCGCACCTGGCCGCGGTCGCTCCCGGGGCGCGCATCGACTTCGAGGGACCGACCGGCGCGTTCACGCTGGGCGCGGCGCCGGCACGGGCCTACCTGTTCGTCGCCGGCGGCACCGGCATCTCGCCGCTGCGCGCGATGCTGCGCCACCTCATCGCCACCGGTGCCGGCGTTCCGCTGTCGGTGCTGTACAGCGCACGCGTGCCGGAAGAGCTCGCCTTTCGCGACGAGCTCGAGCGTCTCGCGCGCCGGGACCTGATCCAGCTGCACCTCGCCGTGACCGGCCAGGCGGACGCCGGCTGGGACGGGCTCCGCGG
Source organism: Vicinamibacterales bacterium (assembly GCA_963844435.1). Lineage (GTDB taxonomy): Bacteria > Acidobacteriota > Vicinamibacteria > Vicinamibacterales > Vicinamibacteraceae > JBDSLU01. The sequence goes on from CAWJOG010000012.1 coordinate 40,654, forward strand.
ACGAATCGCGATGGAGGCCCTGACGCGCGCGCTGCCGTCCAAAGACGCAGTGTGTTACCTGTGCGGACCGCCGGCGATGGTCGAGGACGTGCCGCCGCTGCTGCGCCAGCTGGGCGTCGCATCGAGCCAGGTGCGGACGGAAGAATGGTGAACCGCAGCCGCCGGCGCTTCCTCTGGAAGGGTGTCGGATCGACCGTGGCGCTCGCCGCCGGGACGGGCCTCTACACGTGGCGCATCGAGCCGCACTGGGTCGAGTTCGTCGAGCGCGTGCTGCCGATCGCCAATCTCCCGCAGGCGCTGGCCGGCCGCACGCTCGTGCAGCTCACCGATCTGCACGTCGGGCCGCGGGTCGACGACGACTACGTCCTCGGCGTGTTCGATCGCGTCCGCGCGCTGGCCCCGGACATCGTCGCGTTCACCGGCGACTTCACCGAGAACCACCGCCGGATGGCCGCGCACGCGCGACGCGTCTACACACGCGTCCCGGTCGGACGTCTCGCGACGGTCGGCGTTCTCGGCAACCACGATTACGGTCCGAACTGGCGGTCTCCGGAACTGGCCGCGGACCTGGTGCCCGTGCTGGCCGACTGCGGGATTCGTGTGCTGCGCAACGAGGTCGTCGACGTCGCCGGCCTCGACGTCGTCGGGCTCGACGACCTCTGGGCGAAGCGGTTCCAGCCCGCGGTCGCGCTCGCCTATCGCGATGCGACGAAGCCGGCGCTCGTCCTCAGCCACAATCCGGATACGGCGGACGAGCCGGGCTGGTATGGATACGAAGGCTGGATCCTGAGCGGCCACACCCACGGCGGTCAGTGCAAGCCGCCGTTCCTGCCGCCGCCGGTGATTCCGGTGCGCAACCGGCGCTACACGAGCGGCGAGATCGATGCGACCGGCGGCCGGCGGCTCTACATCAGCCGCGGTGTCGGCCACTCGTTGATGGTGCGGTTCAACGTGCGGCCCGAAGTGACGGTGTTCACGCTGCAGCGCGCGTGAGAGCGCGGCCGCAGGACCAGCAACGCCTACATGCCCATGACGTGGTAGCCGCCGTCCACGTAGAGGACTTCGCCGGTGATGCCGCGCGCGGCGTCGCTGATCAGGAACAGCCCGGTATCGCCGACTTCGCTCGACTCGGTGTTGCGGCGCAGGGGCGCGCGATCGCGATAGACGCTCAGGATGTCCGAGAAGCCGGAGATGCCGGCAGCGGCGAGCGTCTTCACCGGACCCGCTGAGATCGCGTTGACGCGGATGTTCTGCGGCCCGAGGTCGGACGCCAGGTAACGCACCGAACACTCCAGCGCCGCCTTGGCCACGCCCATCACGTTGTAGTTCGGCAGCACGCGCTCGGCGCCGAGGTACGTCAGCGTGAGCAGGCTGCCGCCCTCGGTCATCAGCGGCTGCGCGCCGCGGGCGAGCGCGACGAGTGAGTAGGCGCTGATGTCGAGCGCCATGCGGAAGGCTTCCCGCGTCGTCTGCGAGAACGGCGCCGACAGCGCCTCGCGCGGCGCGAAGGCCGCGCCGTGGACGACGAAGTCGAGGCGGCCCATCGTCTCGCGGATCTTCGCGAACAGCGCGTCGACCTGATCGTCCGCGGCGACGTCGCACGGCAGGATCAGCGACTCGCGTCCGAGCGTGCCGGCAAGGTCGCGGACGTTTTCTTCGAGGCGCTCACTCTGGAAGGTGAGCGCGAGCTCGGCGCCGGCTTCGGACGCCCGCTTCGCGATCGCCCAGGCGAGCGAACGCTTGTTGGCCACACCGAGGACGAGGCCCTTCTTGCCGGTAAGGGTCATAACGAATCGCTCAGGAGAGAGGTCGGCGGATCGAATCGTGCGGGCGCCGATCGGGGCGCCCCTCGATCAACGGCCTTTGTTGCCGCGGCGCTGCTGCTGGTTGGCGCGGCTGCCGTGCTGGCCGCCGCCCTGGTTCGGGCGCGGACCGCCGCCCTTGCCGTGGCCGCGGCCCTGCGCGCCGAACGGCGACGGCTGCCCGCCGTGGCCGAACCGCGGCATCACGTTGCCGTTGCCACCCTGGCCGTTCCCGTTGCCTTGACCGAAGCCGTGCCCGGCCGGCCGCGGGAAGCGGCGGAACTTGCCGCGCGCGTTGGCGGCTTCGTGCACCGTGAACGTCGGAATCGGACGCGGCTCCCGCTCGGCGCCTTCGACCTTCGGCAGCGTCGCCCGGATCAACCGGCGGTGGACGATGCCTTCGTCCGCGGCATCGCGCGTCTCGGCCGGCTGGCTCGCCGGCGCGGCCGCCAACGGCGCCGGCGACGCGGGCGCAGGGCTGGGAGCGGCGGCGGCGGGACGCACCAGCGTCGGTGCTGCGACAGGCGCGGGCGCCGCGGGGGCCGGGATGTCGATGGTTGGGGCTTCTGAAACGGGCTGGGGGCGGGGAGCGTCGGGACGGGCGAGGGCGGGACGTATCGGGGACGCCGGTCTCGCCGCTGGAGCGGCGTCGGCGTCGTCGGGTGCCCCGTCGGTCACGTTGTCGAGCACCTGCTGGTAGAGGGCCGACGTCGCGTCCTTCCTCGCGCGCCTCACCGGCAGCTTCCCATCCTTGTAAGGATGTTCGAAGTCGCAGGTGGAGCACCGGGTCTGCTTGATGACGTCATCGACAATCGCCGCGATGGCGTGGTTGCTGAGGAGGCGGCACCGCGAACAATAATCGTCCACGACGTCGCCGAGCCGTAGCCGGCGAGGTTGCATCAATTCCCCCGAAAAGGCGGTTCAGTAGCGGCGCTGGTCATGCGCCCGGAGTCTCACGTATCGGTCTCATCAGGCAGCTGGTGGCCTGGAACGTCGAGTGCACCCACGGCAGGGGCTCGAATCGGCCCATCAAGAATGGGCCCGGCGAAGGTCGATCGATATTAGCAGACGCGGTCTGGCCCCGCAACCGCAACGGAATTCGACGGTAGACTTTGACCACCCATGACCCAGCCCCCCACCCCCGACGCCATCCTCCAGACCGGCCTCGCCTTCTGGCCGGCCAAGACCCTTCTGAGCGCCATCGAGCTCGGCGTGTTCACCGAGCTGGCGAGCGGCGCCGAGACGCTCGAGTGGCTGCGGACGCGGCTCGGCCTGCACCCGCGATCCGCCCGCGACTTCTTCGACACCCTGGTCGCGCTGGGCTTCCTGACCCGGCAGGACGGCCGCTACGCGAACACCGCGGCGACCGACCTGTTCCTCGACCGCCGCAAGCCGTCCTACATCGGCGGCATCCTCGAGATGGCCAACGCCCGGCTGTATCGCTTCTGGGGCGACCTGACCGAAGGCCTCAAGACCGGGCTGCCGCAGAACGAGATCAAGCACGGCGTGACCGGCCTGTTCGAGGGCCTCTATGCCGACCCGGCGCGCCTGAAGCAGTTCCTCGAAGCGATGACCGGGCTGAGCCGCGGCGCCAACCTGGCGATCGCGCGCAACTTTCCGTGGGCGTCGTACCGCACCTACGTGGACGTCGGCACGGCACAGGGCGATCTCGCCGCGCAGATCGCGCTCGCCAACCCGCACCTGCTCGGCCAGGGCTTCGATCTCGAGGCGGTGGAACCGATTTTCATCGAGTATGTCGCCAGCCTCGGCCTTGCCGAGCGGTTGACGTTCGCGAAGGGCAGCTTCTTCACCGATCCGCTGCCTCACGCCGACGTCGTGCTGATGGGGCACATCCTGCACGACTGGGACCTGTCAGAGAAGAGGATGCTCATCGTCAAAGCGTACGAGGCGCTGCCCAAGGGGGGCGCGCTGGTCGTCTACGAGTCGATCATCGACAATGACCGATCGAAGAACGCCTTCGGCCTGATGATGAGCCTGAACATGCTCATCGAGACGCCGGGCGGCTTCGACTACACCGGCGCCGACTGCGAAGGCTGGATGAAGGACGCCGGCTTCACGTCGACGCGCACGGAGCCGCTGGTCGGGCCCGACTCGATGGTCGTCGGCATCAAGTAGGCGTGCCGCCCATGGGCGGCGCGCGGAGACGCTACTCATGAGCGCAGTGCGTGTGCTGGTGGGCACCCGGAAGGGTGCCTTCATCCTGTCGTCGGACGGCGCCCGCCGGACCTGGGAGGTCAGCGGGCCGCACTTCGCCGGCTGGGAGATTTACCACCTCAAGGGATCGCCGGTCGATCCCGACCGGATCTACGTGTCGCAGGGCAGCGGCTGGTTCGGGCAGCTGATGCAGCGATCGGACGACGGCGGCAAGACCTTCAATCCCGTCGACAACACCTTCCAGTACCGACGGCGTGCCCGGCACGCACCAGAATTACGACGGCACGCCGCACCCGTGGGAGTTCAAGCGGGTGTGGCACCTCGAGCCGTCGCTGAGCGATCCGGACACGGTCTACGCCGGCGTCGAGGACGCCGCGATGTTCCGCACCACCGACGGCGGCGCGTCGTGGCACGAGCTGTCCGGACTGCGTAAGCACGGGTCGGGGCCGCAATGGCAGCCGGGCGCCGGCGGTCTATGCCTGCACACCATCCTGCTCGATCCGTCGAACCCGCAGCGGATCGTCATCGCGATCTCGGCGGCGGGCGCCTTCCGCAGCGACGACGGCGGCACGACGTGGAAGGCGATCAACAAGGGCCTCGTCTCGGAGGGCATCCCCGACGCGGACGCCGAGGTCGGCCACTGCGTGCATCGCATCGCCAGCCATCCGTCGCGGCCGGACGTGCTGTTCATGCAGAAGCACTGGCACATCATGCGCAGCGACGACGCCGGCGACGTGTGGACGAAGGTCAGCGGCAACCTGCCGACCGACTTCGGCTTCACCATCGACGTGCACGCGCACGAGCCCGAGACGATCTACGTGGTGCCGATCAAGAACGACTCGGAGCACTTCCCGCTCGACGGCAAGCTGCGCGTCTATCGCAGCCGGACCGGCGGCAACGAGTGGGAACCGCTGGCGAAGGGCCTCCCGGAGAAGGACTGCTACGTCAACGTGCTGCGCGATGCGATGGCGGTCGACACGCTCGATTCGTGCGGCATCTACTTCGGCACCACCGGCGGCCAGGTCTACGCGTCGCCGGACGGCGGCGATTCGTGGAGCGCGATCGTCCGCGATCTGCCGCCGGTGCTGTCGGTGGAAGTGCAGACGCTGCGGTGAGACCGATGCGCGAGATCCGCGTCGTCCTGCCGCAGCACCTGCAGACGCTGGCGCGCGTCCCCGATCGCGAGGTGTCGATCGCGGTCGAGGACGCGGTGACGGTGCGCGCGATCCTCGACGCGATCGAAGGGCGGTTCCCGCAGCTGCGCGGCACGATCCGCGATCACGGGACCGAAAAGCGCCGCCCGTTCGTGCGCTTCTTCGCGTGCGAGGAGGACTGGTCGCACGCCTCGCCCGACGATCCGCTGCCGGCGGCGGTAGCGGAGGGACGCGAGCCGTTCCTCGTCATCGGCGCGATGGCCGGCGGATGAGCCTTCCGATCGTTCGGCCCGGGCGCCTCGCGATCCTGCTCACGCTGGCGCTCGCGACAGTGCTCGTGATCGGGGGCTGCCGGCCGACGTCCACGTCGCTCGCCCATGACGGATCCGGGCTGCGCACGATCGAGGCGGGCACGGGCGCGCTGCCCTTCGTGCTGATCCACGGCTACGGCTCGTCCGCGGCAGAGTGGATCCCGTTCACCTATACGATCCGCCTGCCCGCCGGGCGCCGCTTCGTGCTGCCCGAAGGGCCGGAGGCGACGCGGCCGCCCGACGGTCCGCGGAACGGGCGCGCGTGGTGGCAACTCGACCTCGACGCGCATCGCCGGCCTGGGGAGGGGCTCCCCGATCTATCGCGGACCAACCCGCCTGGTCTCGCCGCGTCGAACCAGCGGATCCGCACGCTGCTCGCCGAACTGGCCACCAAGGGGGGCTATCCCCGCGAGCAGCAGATGCTCGCCGGCTACTCGCAGGGCGGGATGATCGCCGCGGACATCGCGTTCACCACGGATGAACCGATCGACGCACTGGTGCTGCTGTCGCCGACGATCGTCAACGAACCGGCGTGGCGCACCGGCATGCCGCGGCGACGCGGCCTGCGGGTCTTCATCTCGCACGGCCGGCGCGACTCGATCCTGCCGTTCGACGCCAGCGTGCGGCTGCAGCAGGCGATGCGCGACGCCGGGCTGCGCGTCACCTGGTTGCCGTTCGACGGCGACCACGAGATGCCGGCCGAGGTCGTGACTGCCCTCAACACGTTCCTCGCCCAGCCCTGAGCCCGGGCTTCAGCCCGGGGGCTGAGCCCGGTCCTTGGTCGGCTACAGCCCCTGAACGGCTCGGCCGATCGCCTCGATGGTGTTGCGCTCGTCGCCGCGATCCGCCACGTCGGTAACGCCGTGCTGGCGGGCGCAGCTGGCGCAACAGTAGATCTGTCCTTCGCTCTCCACACCGTGTCCGATGATGCGGCAGGCGCAGTGCGCGCACTGCGGAGCCAGCCGATGGATGGCGCATTCGAAGCAGTCGAAGGTGTGGATGACCGGGCCGCGACGAATCTCGAAGCTCTTGTCGTAGTCGTTGCCGCAGACATCGCAGGTGGCCATGGTTGACCTCACTTTCGGTTCACGGTGAGGTGCAAGCCCCAAGCCAGTCAGGTCGATCGACGACGACTTCAGCGTCGCCGCCGACATCCGCGTCGACGGCGAGTTGAGCCGGAGACGGCAACGCCGCGGTCCGGCTCTCGTCGAGCCTCGCCGCGGCGCCTTGTCACCGCACCGGACACCCGCGCCTCGCGCGGGTTGGAATCACGACATCCGTGAAATCACGCGACGCGCCATTGCTCCGCGAACTCGGGCGCTTCCTCCTTCAGGTACGCCTCCGAGCAGAGAGCCCGCGCCCACCAATAGGCGTCATCCGGCGGCATCGACCCCTCCTTCAACCGCTGAACCAGCGCGGCGGAAAGGCTCCGGAACTCGTCGAATTCGAACGACAACCCGTGACGGCCAGGAGACTGGCCATCGGTGGTCGAGCTGGTGAACGTAAGGTGTGTGGCCATGGTGTGCGCTCCCGAGGTCGCTGCTGGGCATACGAGCAAATTGCGCGCCAGGCGTCGAGGTGACAGTCACCCACGTTATCGGTCTGAGCTCGGACACGCGACAGTGGCAGTGGCAGATCCACTGTCGAGACGGCCGCGTCAGCCTTCGTGAGATCGTGGCCGCGGACGTTCGGAAGGCTTTCAACCGCGTTGGGCGAGCGAGGTGCCATGGAATACAAGATCAGCGTCGATGTCGACGCGCCGCCCGACGTGGTGTGGGCGGTCATGAGCGATGGCGAGCGCTGGCACGAGTGGACCGCGTCGGTCACGAGCGTGCGCCGGCTCGACAAGGGACCGCTGCGGATCGGCAGCCGCGCGCTGATCCGGCAGCCGCGCTTCCCGCCTGCCGTGTGGAAGGTCACCGCGCTCGAGCCCGGACGCAGCTTCACCTGGCGGAGCGGGATGCCGCTCATGTGGGTCTACGGACGAGCACTCCGTCGAGCCGCTGGGGCACGGCACGCGCGCGACGCTGGGGCTGACCTACGAGGGTGTGCTGGCGCGCCTGATGGGACGCCTGACGCGCGCCATCACCAATCGCTACCTGAACATGGAAGCGAGCGGGCTGAAGCGGCGCAGCGAGGAGAACGCGCGCGCGGCGGTCAATGCGTCTTGAGCCAGCCGCGCGCGTCGTCGAGGGCGTCGGCGACGGCGGCCGGTGACGTGGACTGTGGGGTCTTGCGGGCTTCGACCGAGCGGCGCGCGGTCACTTCGAGGACGTCCTCGCCGAACAGCTCGCTGTAGGCGCGCCAGTCTTCGAGCGTGAGGGCGGCGAAGCTCAGGTCGCGCTCGATCAGCGACCGGACCATGCCGGCGACGACCTCGTGGGCTTCCCTGAAGGGCATACCGCGTCCGACCAGGTAATCGGCGACGTCGGTGGCGAGCATGAAGCCGCCGGCGGCGGCGGTCGTCGTTGCACGCTTCAGCGTGAGCGTTTCCACCACCGCGGCGGCGGAGATGAGGGAACCGATCACGGTGTCCTCGGCGTCGAACACCGCTTCCTTGTCCTCCTGCAGGTCCTTGTTGTAGCCGCTCGGCAGGCCCTTCATCGTGGTGAGGAACCCGGTCAGCCGGCCGATCGCGCGCCCGGCCTTGCCGCGCACGAGCTCCATCGGATCGGGGTTCTTCTTCTGCGGCATCAGGCTGCTGCCGGTCGAGATCCGATCGTCGAGATCGATGAACCCGAACTCCTCGCTGCCGAAGATGATGATGTCCTCGGCGAGCCGGCTGACGTGCACCATGCACAGCGACACGGCGTGGAGGAACGACGACACGAAGTCGCGATCGGCGACGGCGTCCATGCTGTTGGCGACGACGCGCGAGAACCCGAGGCGCGCCGCCAGCGCGTGCACGTCGATGCCGTAGGAGTTGCCGGCGATCGCGCCCGAGCCCAGCGGCAGCGCGTCGGCCTCGCGCGACACCGCGGCGATGCGCTCGGCGTCGCGGCGGAAGGCGGCGGCGTGCGACAGGAACCAGTGCGCGGCGAGCACCGGCTGCGCGCGCCGCAGATGCGTGTAGGCCGGCATCAGCGCGTCGCCGGCCTGTTCGGCCTGCGCGACGAGCGCCGCGACGACGCGCACGATCAGGCGATCGATCGCGATCAGACGCCGCCGCAGGTAGAGCCGCAGATCGACGCTGACCTGCTCGTTGCGCGAGCGGCCGGTATGGAGGCGCTTGCCCGCGTCGCCGACGCGCTCGACGAGCTGGCGCTCGACCCAGGCGTGGACGTCCTCGTCGTCGCCCTGCACGATCCGCGGATCCTGGCGCACCGCGTCGAGGAGCGCCGTCAGGGCACGGTCGATGGCCAGGTGCTCGTCGGCCGAGAGCACGCCGGCCGCCCGGATCGCTTCGGCCCACGCCAGGCTGCCGGTGATGTCGTCCTCGACGAGGCGCTTGTCGAAGGGAAAGGACCGGCCGAAGTCGAAGACGTCCTTGTCGGGCTCGCCGCTGAAACGGCCGGACCACAGATTGCTCATGAGCGGATGATCGATCGGAAAGGCGGGACGCGTCAGGCGTCCGGCTTGACGCGGCAGGCGCCCTTGAACAGCTCGAGGCGCACGCTGCCGGTCAGCGTCTGTTGAGCGTCGCCGACGAACGCCGAGATCGCGCGGCGTGTCGGCGAGAACCACTTGCCCCGCCGCACCAGGCTGCGGAACCCGACGGCGAGCTGCTGTTTCAGGTCGACGAGCTCGGCCGGCCACAGCCGTCGCTCGAGCGCGTCGTAGGCCAGGCCGAGGACGAGGACGGCGGGCGCCTCGCCGACGTGGCGCGACGGCGCGTCGTAGGCCGCGGAGTACGGGCCCGCCATCCCGTCGAACCGGCCGACGCCGTGCACGCCGACGATGGTGTCGAGGCTGTCGAGCAGCTCGATGAACGGCAGGCGCACGCTGTTCACGCTGACCGGCGTGCCGCCGTCGAAGGCGAGCTCCAGCGTCGCCGGGGTCTCCGGCGTCGCGCTCCGCTCGCGCGTCACGCGATAGAGCCGGTTCGCCAGCTCCGATTGCGGCGCCAGGCGCTGCTCGCGCCCGACGATCGAGACGCTCGGCGCCGGGTCGCGCGACTCCGCTTCGCCGGCGGTGTCCGGATCCATCAGCGACGCCGGCCAGACGAAGCCGCCCGTGCCGGGCCGGAGCGTCTGCGCCAGTTCCTCGAGGTGCGCATGCAGGCTGGCGTCCTCGTGCCCCCCGCCATGGGCCAGGAACGTCGCGTTCTCCATGCCGGCGACCTCGATCAGCGACCTGGCGATCGCCGCCAGCCGCAGCTCGCGCGCCAGCGGCACGCCGCCCTGCTGCGCGCCACACGCCTTCAGCGCCGGCAGCAGGAACTCGAGGGCCAGCGCGTCGCGAACGTCCATCACGTGCGCGCGGACGGCGCCGGCTTCGAGCGCGGCTTCGCGCACGCCGTCGAGATCCTGGCCTTGGCCCAGGTCGAGCGTCAGCGTCACCACTTCGTCGCCTTCGACCTCGACGAGGTGCCGCACCGCCGCCGCTTCCACCGGCCAGCCGGCGAACGCGCACGCGACGCGCGTCTTGTCAGCCATTGACCGCCTGCTTGCCCGGGCTCACCCACGCGTCGAACCGCGCCGCCACCGCCAGCGCCTGCGCCGGGTCGCGGGTGACGACGAGGATGGTGTCGTCGCCGCCGATGGTGCCGGCAATCTCGGGCAGCCGGGCCCGGTCGATGTCGACGGCGAGGTTCTGCGCCCGGCCGGGATCGGTGCGCAGGACGATCAGGTTCTGGATGACCTCGTAGGAGCGCAGGAACTCGCGGGTGGTGCGGCGCAGGGTGGTTTCGGCCGTGGCGGCGGGCCTGGGTTCGGTCCCGGGGGCCTGGTAGCCGCCGGCCGACCGCTTCACCAGCCCGATTTCCTTGATATCGCGCGACAGCGTCGCCTGCGTGACGTCGATGCCCCGCTCGAGGAGGCGCTGGCGGAGCGTCTCCTGGTTGGCGATCTGCTCTCGCCGGACGAGCTCGAGGATGGCGGCTTGCCGTTGGGCTTTCATGCGGGCGATGGCATCACTATACATGGCCGCACCAGGCCGGCCGCGCACGCCAGAATAGCAGACAAGCCTAGCCAAGTCAGCGACTTTCCTGTTGACGTCAGGAAATTGGCCGATGTATAAAGATAGTTCGCTCTGCATAGATATGAGCGGACAGAGGGCCCGCGCCCGAACTCGGGGATGCGGGTCGGACCGGTATTTGGGAGACGAGCCAGGGTAGTCGGGAAGATGAGCAACGAGACGGACCAACGAATCGATGTCGCCCTGGTGGGCGCTACCGGCTATGCCGGCCAGGAACTGGTCCGGATCCTCGCCCGGCACCCCCGCGTCCGACTCACCGCCGCCCTCGGCTCGGCCTCGATGGAAGCCCCCCGCAAGCTGCCGGCCCTGGCGCGAATCTGGGACGGCGAAGTGCTTCCATACGCCCCGGAGCGCATCGCCCCCTCGGTGAAGGCCGCTTTCCTGGCGCTCCCCGAGGCGAACGCCGCCGAGACGGCGCCCGCGCTGCTGGCCCGCGGCATCCGCGTCATCGACCTGTCGGGCGCCTTCCGCCTGCGCGACGACGCGGCCCGCGGCAAGCACTACCCGAAGACGGCGACCCTGCCGGCGGGCACCGTGTACGGCCTGGCCGAGCTGGATCGCGACGGGCTCGCCTCGGCGCAGCTCATCTCGTGCCCGGGCTGCTACCCGACCGCGGCGCTCATCGGTCTGGGCCCGCTCGAAGCCGCCGGGCTACTTGAAGGCGACGTCATCGTCGACGCCAAGTCGGGCGTCTCGGGCGCCGGCAAGGCGCCGACCGAGCGCACGCACTTCTCCGAGAACCACGGCAGCGTCGCCGCCTACGCCCTGTTCTCGCACCGCCACACGCCTGAGATCGAGCAGGCGCTGGGCGGCCGGCCGGTGACGTTCGTGCCGCACCTGGTGCCGCTCGACCGCGGCATCCTCGAGACGATCTACGTCCGCGTGAAGAAGGGCACCACCAGCGCGGCCATCGCCGAGCGCTTCGACGCCGCCTACAAGGACGCCGCCTTCGTGCGCGTCACCGCCGATCGGCTGCCGGAGATCAAGCACGTCGCGCACACCAACTTCTGCGACATCGGCTGGAAGCTGGATGAGGCGACCGGTCGTCTGATCGTCGTGAGCGTCCTCGACAATCTGATCAAGGGCGCCGCCGGCCAGGCGGTGCAGAACTTCAACATCGCGTTCGGCCTCGACGAACGGACGGGGCTGCTGTGATGCACAAGACCAGCGACGTCACGCTGCTCAAGCTCGGCGGCGAACTGCTCGAGCCCGGCGCCGGCCTCGATGCCGTGCTGACGTCGATCGCGGCGCTCGCCGGCCGCGGACCGCTGGCCATCGTCCACGGCGGCGGCCGCGAGATCGACGCCGAGACGGCGCGGCGCGGCGTCCCGAAGCAGGCGGTCGAAGGCCTGCGCATCACCGACGCCGCGACGCTGGACGCCGTCGTCGCCGTCCTCGCCGGCACCGTGAACACGCGCCTCGTCGCGGGCGCTGGTGTCGCGCGGCGTCCGCGCCGTCGGCCTGACCGGCGCCGACGCGCTCGTCGGCCTGTCGACGCTCGCGCCGCCGCACCGCACCGCGGACGGCGGCTCGGTCGATCTCGGCCTCGTCGGCCAGCCCGAGTCGGAGCGCACGCCGACGCTGATGGCCGATCTCGTGCGCCTCGGCTACGTGCCGGCGCTGGCCTGCCTCGGCGTCACCGAAGCCGGCCAGCTCCTGAACGTCAACGCCGACACGATGGCCGCGGCCCTCGCCGCCGGCCTCGGCGCCCGGCGCCTGATCATCGCCGGCGGCACCGCCGGCGTGTTCGACCAGCAGGGGCAGACGATTCCCCTGCTCGACCTCGAGGGCATCGATGCCCTGATCGGCGACGGCACGGCCTCGGCCGGCATGATCGCCAAGCTGCGCGCCTGCCGCGCCGCGCTCGATGCCGGCGTGCGCGAGGTCGCGATTGTTCACGGGCGCGATCCGAAGGGCCTCGCCGAGGCCGCGGGCACGCGCATCACGATGGAGAAAGTCCATGTCCAGCGGAACGGTTGAAACCACGGCCACGAGCGACATCCAGGCGCGCGAAGCGCGGCACGTCCTGCAGACGTACCGCCGCTTCCCGGTGGCGTTCGTCCGCGGCGAAGGCGTCCGCCTGTTCGACGCCGAGGGCCGGTCGTACCTGGATCTGCTGTCGGGCATCGGCGTCGCCGCGCTCGGCAACGGCAGCACCCGCATCGCCGACGCCATCGGCGCGCAGGCGCGCGAGCTCGCGCACACGTCGAACCTGTTCTTCCACCCGCTGCAGGGCCAGCTCGCCGATCGCCTGACCAGCGCGTCGGGCCTGGGCCGCGCCTTCTTCTGCAACAGCGGCAGCGAGGCCAACGAGGCCTGCCTGAAGTTCGCGCGCCGCTACTGGTACACGCGGGGCGAGCCGCGGGCCGAGTTCGTGGCCTTCGATCACGCGTTCGCCGGCCGCACCTTCGGCTCGCTCTCGATGACCTGGGACGACCACTACCGCAGCCCGTTCCAGCCGCTGCTGGACGGCGTCTCCTTCGCGCCCACCGACGATCCGTCGGCGCTCGAACGGCTGGTGACGGCGAAGACCGCGGCCATCATCGTCGAGCCGATCCAGGGTGAAGGCGGCGTGCGGCCGATGTCGCCGGCGCTGGCCAAGGCCATCGAGAAGGCGTGCCAGCGGACCGGCGCGCTGCTCATCGCCGACGAGATCCAGTGCGGCACTCGGCCGCACCGGCCAGATGTTCGCGTTCCCGGCGCTCGGCCTGACGCCGGATCTGATCTCGGTCGCCAAGGCGCTCGGCGGCGGCTTCCCGATCGGCGCGGCGCTCGTCGCCGACACCGTCGCGGCGACCATCGCCGCCGGCGATCACGGCACCACCTACGGCGGCAACCTGACCGCCTGCCGCGCCGCGCTGACCGTCCTCGACGCGCTCGACGGCGGCCTGCTCGATCACGTCGCGGCGATGGGCCCGATCTTCGAGCGCGGCCTGCGCGAGATGGTGGCGCGGCTCGGCATCGACGCCGAGATCCGCGGCAAGGGCCTGATGTGGGGCCTCGATCTCGGCCGCGACGCCGGGGCGGTGGTCCCGGCCGCGCTCGCCCGCGGCCTCGTCGTCAACCGCACGGCGGGCTCGGTGATCCGCCTGCTGCCGCCGTACGTCATCACCGAAGCGGAAATCGCCGAAGGCCTCGGGCTGCTCGAGGCCGCCCTGTCCGACGTGCTCCGGGCGGATGCCCCTGGAGGTGCCCATGGCTAGCGCTGTTCTCCCCTCGACCACCGTCGCCGTGCTGGACCAGCCGCTTGGCTTGACCGCGGGCATCTCCCTCGCCGGCGCCGAACCGGCCGAGATCCGCCGCGCTACGATCGCCGACGCGCCGGCGATCCACGCGCTGATCAACGCCAACCTGGCGGCCGGTCACCTGCTGCCGCGGACGACGGAGGACGTGACGCGCCGCGCCACGCGCTTCCTGGTGGTGACGGTGCGCGATGCCGTGGTCGGCTGCGCCGAGCTGGCGCCGCTCAGCCGCGCCGTCGCCGAGGTCCGCTCGCTGGTCGTCGACGAGAGCTGCCGCGGCCGCGGCTTCGGCTCGCGCATCGTCGAGGAGCTGAACCGCTGGGCGGTGCAGGAAGGCTTCTCGACGCTGTGCGCCTTCACCCACAACGCCGCGCACTTCGTCCGCCTCGGCTTCTCGATCGTGCCGCACCCGTGGCTGCCCGAGAAGATCGCCACCGACTGCGTCGGCTGCCCGAAGTTCCGGCAATGCACGCAATACGCGATGGCGCTGCCGCTGCGCGGCCGCTCGCTGCGGACGTCGCCGGCCGGCCAGCGGCCGTACCTGGCGATGCCCGAGTACGTGGCCCCGATCGTGCCGCATCAAGGCCGCACCATCGACGCCGACGGCGCCCGCGCGTCGTAGGCGTCCCTTTCCCTGTCTGTCGATGGAACCTTCGACGTTGTCCTCTTCGATTTCTGTCGTCCCGGGTGGCGTGACCGCGCCGGCGGGCTTCCGCACGGCCGGCGTCCACTGCGGCATCAAGGCGCGCGCCGGCGCGCTCGACCTGATGCTGCTCGTCGCCGACGACTCGGCCAGCGCCGCCGGGGCGTTCACGATCAGCCTGGCCGCCGCGGCGCCGGTGCTGGTGTCGAAGGCGCATCTCGCCTCGACCGGCGGCCGTGCCCGCGCCATCGTCGTCAACAGCGGCTGCGCCAACGCCTGCACGGGCGACGCCGGGCACAAGGTGGCCGAGCTGATGACCGCCGAGACGGCGCGCGCCCTCGGCTGCGAAGCCGAGGAGGTGCTGGTCGCCTCGACCGGCGTCATCGGCGTGTCGCTCGATCCGCGCACGGTGACGTCGGGAATCATCGCCGCCGCACGACGTGCTGAGCCCGGACGCGCACGCCGACGCGGCGCGCGCCATCATGACGACCGATCCGTTCCCGAAGGAGCACGCGATCCGCGTCGAGACGGCGGCGGGCGTCTACCACATCGGCGGCATGTGCAAGGGCTCGGGGATGATCGAGCCGATGCTGGCGACGATGCTCGGCTTCGTCACCACCGACGCCGCGGTGCCGCCGGCGCTGCTGCAGCGGGCGCTGATCGACGCCTGCGAGACGACCTTCAACGCCATCACCGTCGACGGCGAGTGCTCGACCAACGACACGGTGTTCGCGCTGGCGAGCGGCGCCAGCGGCGTGCGCATCGACGAGGCCGGCTACGACGCGTTCGTCGAGGCGCTGCGCGTGCTCTGCCGCGAGCTGGCGATGGGCATCGTCCGCGGCGGCGAGGGCGCGACCAAGCTGATCACCGTGCAGGTGACCGGCGCCCGCACCTACGACGACGCGCGGCGCGCGGCCCGCGCCATCGCCAACTCGCTGCTGGTGAAGACGGCGATCCACGGCGGCGATCCGAACTGGGGCCGCCTCGTCGCCGTCGCCGGCCGCTGCGGCGCCGCGTTCTCGCTCGCCGGCGCGCGGGTGACGATCGGCGACATCGTCCTGTTCGAGCACGGGCGGCCGTTCGACGAGCGCGCCGCGCAGGCTGCCGCCTACCTGCAGGGCAAGGACATCCGGGTCGCCGTCGATCTCGGCACCGACGGCCGCGAGGACGCCACCATGTGGACGTGCGATCTCTCGGCCGACTACGTGAAGATCAACGCCGAGTACCGGACGTAGCGTTCCGGCGAGAGAACTGCTGACGATGGCTGTGAAGACTTCGGCTCTGTCCTCGACCGTGCGGCCGTTCCGCGCCCGCGCGACCCGCGGCGCCGCGGCGCCGCGCGGCCGTCTCCGCCTCCCGAAGAACTACCTCTCGGTGCTCGACTTCGACGCCGCCGGCTTCGCCCACCTGATGGAGCTCGCGGCGCGCCTCAAGAGCGAGCGCAGGCTGGGACGCCGGGCGCCGACCGCGCAGGCGCTGGCCGGGCAGCACGTCGCGCTGCTGTTCGACAAGCCGTCGCTGCGGACGCGCGCGACGTTCGAGATCGCGGTCCACGAGCTCGGCGGCGACGTGATCGTCCCGCCGCAGGAAGGGCCGCTCGGCGCGCGGGAAACCGTCGCCGACGTCGCCCGGAACCTCGAGCGCTGGGTGTCGTGCGCCGTGGTCCGCACCTTCGGCGCAGGATCGCGTCCTCGAGCTCGCCGAGGCGGCGCCGCGGCTGCACGTCATCAACGCCCTCACCAACGAGGAGCATCCGTGCCAGGCGGCCGCCGATCTGCTGACCCTGCACGAGCGCTGGGGCGGCCTCGGTCGCGCGGCGCGCGGGCGGACCATCGCCTACGTCGGCGATGGCAACAACGTCGCGACGTCGCTGGTCCAGGCGGCGCTGCTCTCCGGCGTGTCCGTGCGCGTGGCGACGCCGAAGGGCGACGCGCTGTCCGCCGACGTGTGCGCCAGGGCCGAGCGTGCGGCGCAGCACGGCGCGACCCTCACCGCGCTCGAGGATCCGGTCAAAGCCGTCGACGGCGTCGACGCCGTCTACACCGATGTCTGGACGTCGATGGGCAAGGAGAACGAAGCCGCGACGCGGCTGTCGCGGTTCCGTCCCTACCAGGTGAACGCCGCGCTGATGTCCCACGCCAGGCCCGATGCCGTGTTCATGCACTGCCTGCCTGCGCACCGAGGCGACGAGGTCACGGACGAGGTGATGGACGGACCACAGTCGGTGGTGTTCGACCAGTCCGAGAACCGCCTGCACGCGCAGAAGGCACTGCTCCTCCTGCTCGTCGGCTAGCCTCTGCAGTCAGATGCCTGCCGCGCGCCCGTCATCCCAGGGCGGGCGCCGGTAGTTCACCGGGCCACGGCCGCCGTTCGCCGAAAGCGGACGCGGCCGGCGGCGCTTGTGATCTACCGTGCGCGCGTGCACAATCCATGTCGCTCGCGCCGTCCCCCTGGCGCGGTGGCTCATCTGACACGCACCGTTCGCCCGCTCCAGGAGCTGCCATGACCCGCACCACGACGCGTCTGCTGATGTCGCTCGCCCTGTCGATCGTCCCCGCCCTCGCCGCCGCCCAGGCGCCCATGCCGACCCCGGGGCCGGAGCACGCCGTCCTCAAGGAGGACGTCGGCACCTGGGACGCCTCCATCGAGACGATGTTCCCCGGCGCGCCGCCGGCGCCCCCGTCGAAGGGCGTCGAGGTCAACACCATGGGCTGCAACGGCCTGTGTCTCGTCACCGACTTCAAGGGCGAGATGATGGGCGGCCAGTTCCTGGGCCACGGCGTCGCCACGTGGGACCCGGCCAAGAAGAAGTACGTGGGAGGCTGGTCGGATTCGATGACGCCGGGCATCGCCGTCAGCGAGGCGACCTGGGACCCGGCGAAGAAGACGATGAACGGGACGATGGACACGCCGGACGGCAGCGGCGGCACCGTGAAGATCCGCTCGACGGTCGAATACTCCGCCGGCAAGCGCGTGTTCTCGATGTTCATGACCGGCCCCGACGGCAAGGAGATGCCGACCATGCGCATCACCTACACGAAGCGGCCGTAACCAGAGGCGTCCCCATGCTCCACGGATCCCGGGAGGCGGTGCTGCGCAAGGTGCAGCCGATCAGCATCCACGGCCAGATCTCGCTCGACGTGCATTACGTCGACCCGGACGACGATACGGAGCAGGTCCGCGTCGCCCGCATCGGGCCCGAGGCCATGGCCAAGGGGCTCGAGGCGGGCGACCGCGTCATCCTCGATTTCGTCCTCGGCGTCGTCACCAACGTGAAGCGGGCGCCGCGGGAATCGGGTGCATAGGCGGGGCGGCTCCCCGCCCGCCCACCAACGGCATACCCGGACGCCGACCATCGGATCGTGACCATGTATGGCTACGACCGGAAGGGCAAGGAACTCCGGCTGGCGCGAGTCGTCGACACACCCCGGAGGTAAGCTCTCCGGACGATGATCTCAGCCCGAACGCTCCTGCTCCCCATCGCCGTCGTCGCGGCCGTGGCCCTGGCCGCTGAACGGCCCGCCGCCTGGGGCTTCGAAGCGCACCGGCTGATCGCCGATCGCGCCATCGACCTGCTGCCGGTCGCGATCCGGCCCTTCTTCGTGAAGCATCGCGCCTTCATCAGCGAGCACGCGATCGACCCCGACCTGTGGCGCACCGCCGGCTGGGTCGAGGAGCCGCCGCAGCACTTCCTCGACATGGACGCGTTCGGCCCGGCGCCGTTCGACGCGCTCCCGCGCGAGAAGGACGCCGCGATCGCGAAGTTCGGCAAGGACATGGTGCAGAAGAACGGGCTGCTGCCGTGGCGGGTCGAGGAGATGCACGGCAAGCTGGTGCGTGCCTTCGCCGACGTCAAGGCCGAGCGGCCTTACGCGAAGGACAACATCAAGTTCCTGAGCGCGGTGCTCGCACACTACGTCGGCGATGCGCACGTGCCGTTCCACGCGGTGGTCAACTACGACGGCCAGGTGACCAACCAGCACGGCCTGCACTCGCGTTTCGAATCGCAGCTGTTCGAGCGCTACCGGTCGAGCCTGCGCGTCCGGCCGACGCCAATCCGCCTGAGCAAGCCACCGCGCGACTTCATCTTCGACACGCTGATCGTCAGCGCCAGCCTGGTCGACGCGATGCTCGCCGCCGATCGCGACGCGATCGGCTCGGGCGAGGTCTACAATCGCGCGTACTACGAACGGTTCTTCGCCAAGGCGCGGCCGACGCTCGAGCGTCGGCTCTCGGAAGCGATCGCCGGGACCGCCGCGATGATCGCCCATGCCTGGGAGGAGGGCGGCAAGCCGTCGCTCGACGACGTGCCGCGCCCGGACCGCCGGCGGCGGCCGGCAACGGCGACGCCCTGAAGGCCTCGTCCGCCGCGTGCGCTTCCGGCACGACAGACTTTCAATGTGATCGGAATTGCAGATTCGTCGATCCAGGTCCTCGGGGAATTTTCCCCGGGCACACGGTTCAGCGAGGTTTTGCGCGGGATCTCCTGATCGGCCGGCGCTGTCGAGGTCCGGCACGTCGGTTGCACCACGTCTGGCCGGCGTCGGGCTGTTTGCGGCCACTGGAGCCGTGAGTGCTGGGGAGCCGGTCCGATGTCCAATCGGGGGGTGCCACCAATCCTGGTGGCGCCCCCCATCCTTTTTGGGTTGGCGCGCGGTCGCCCTCAGGACCGCGCGCGGCCGACCATTCAGCGCGTGCGCGCTGCTATTCGCGACGCTAGGCGCGCGCGGCGGCGCCTCACGCGGGCGGCTCGTGGTCCAGTTGTGTATTCGGCGGCTCGCGGATCAGGGTGGGCCGTCTTTGCTGGTGCCGCGCGGCGTCGGTGGTGGCGGTCCGTGATCACGCTGGTGGCTCGTCCTCGAGGCGCGTCAGCTCGTCGATGCGTGACTGGAACCGGCCAGCCTGCCGGCTGAAGTAGAGGTAGGCGATGGCGCCGGTGATCACCTGAGCCGCGGCCTGCAGCGTCCACGGGACCCAATCTCCCACCTCCGTCAGGAGGGCGCAGCCCGTCAGGGACAGCAGGATGGTCCGGGCCGAGCCGATATCGGCCAGCCGCCGGCGTTCCAGCTGCAGCTTGTAGGCGCGGATGCACGTGGCCCCCTCCTCGAGCCACCCCCGCTGGGCGACGCGCACGCCGACGAAGACCAGATAGAGGCCCGCGGCGATACCAGTCGCCGCGCCGACCCGCTGGAGCACGTCTGGTGGATGGCCAGCATCCCGTGAAGAACAGCAGGAGCACGCCGGCGCAGGCGAACGCGATCCAGTTCGTTCCTCGAAAGGCCCGGTCCCAGCGGTCCGCCCTCTCGCGCATGTCCTCAGCGGACATCCGCGTGACGACCGACTCCTGGCTCTGCCAGATGCCCCGTGCGTCCTCGCCCCACAAATCAGCGGTCATGGGTGACTCCCTGGTTGAACTGGCGCGCCAGGAGGCGCTTGATGCGGAGGACCTTCATGCCCACCGCGGCGCGCGACGTGCCGACCACGTCGGCGATGTCGACCGCCTCCATCCCTTCGAGATACGAGACGATGACCTGCCGGTCGATCGGCTCGAGCCGCTGGATCAATTCGAGCAGTCGCTCCAGGGCCCGGCGACGCCCGATGGCCTCGTCCGTCGGCTGGGCCTGCGCGGGCGGCTCCGCGGGCAGGTCGTCGAGCGTGACGAACTGCTGGCGCCGGCGACGGAAGGCGCGGGTGACGTGCGACGTGGCGGTGTTATGCGCCACGCGGTAGGTCCAGGTGCGCAGCGCACACCGCCCGTCGTAGGTGGCGAAGCTGCGCCAGATTGCGAAGTGGATGTCCTGGACGAGGTCCCGCCGGATGTCGGGATCGGCCTCGTAGGCGCGCGCCAGTCGATCGAGCGCTGGGCCGAACCGATCGATGACTTCTCGATAGTGGTCGTCCCGTGTCGGACCCGGCCGGGCGCCATCGTCGCGTGCGGTCACATCTCAGGTAGTCTCCGCACAGCGGACGACATCACATGGTCGGTCGCGCCTCAGCGCGTCGACGGGCCGCCGCACGTGCTGGGCGCGCGGCGGCGTCCGCACGCGGGCGGCGCTAGAAGGCGGCGCCCTCGGGGTACTGCAGCGCGAGGCGCAGTTCCTTGACGAGCTGATCGATCCCCGACCCGCTGCGCTTCCACGCGCTGTCGGTTTCGAAGCGCATGTCGCCGATGCGCCGGCCCCACGGGGAGATGACGCGGCCAATGGCGCGGAAGTCGGCCCGGTCGGCGTGCTCCTGGTCGAGGCGCATGACCACGTCCGGCGCGACGCGGATGAAGGCGCGCAGCGCCGGCGCGCTCTTGATGCTGTACTTGCGGCCGTTCCACGCCGTGCTGAACAGCGTCGCGACCTGCTTGAAGTAGTTCACGAAGAAGCGCTGCGACTGGTCGCGGAAGTCGGCCGACTTCTTCGGCCCGCCGAACACGTCCGATTCGAACAGCCGCTTGAGCTCCTGCGCCAGCGGCGCCTGCGCAACGCGGCCGCGGCCGACGCCGAGCAGCTTGATGTCGCCGTGCAGCGCCGAATCCTCGCGCTCGGTCAGGGAACGGATGACATCGTGCGCGGCAGCCAGGTTCGAATCCGAGTAGAGCTGACGTCCCGCGAGCGACACCAGGTGCGACGGGTTCAGCCGGGTGTGCTTGGCGTTGATCGTCACGAACATCTGCACGACGTGGTCTTCCGGCAGCCGATCGAAGATCACCGCGGGGACGTGGAACACGTCGTGGCCGAACCGTTCGATGTCGTTGTGCAGCGCGAGCAGCCGGTGCTGGCCGTCGATGGCGCGCAGGATGCCTTCGCGCTCGGGCACCTTCAGCACGCCGAGGTTCTGCCACTCGTCGCCCATCGCCTCGAAGCGCAGCGGTTCCTCCGAGGCGATGATGACCGCGCCGGGAATCGACGGCAGGTTCCGCGCCTCGCGGCACTGCTCGTAGTAATTCACCAGCTCTTCGATCTTCTTGCCGATGATCTGGCGCTGGTACGACTTGTCGTTGGCGGCGATGCGGCGCTCGAGGAGGTCCCAGTTCACCTTCGAGGTCCCTTTGCCCGCGGAGCCCCGCAGCGGCTGGGTCTTCTCGCCGTAGCTCAGCACCTCGAACCGGACCAGCTTGCTGACGTCGCGGGCGGTGAGCGATGCCTGGTAGAACTGAACCCCGAACTGCTCCATGCGGATGGCGGCGACGGTGATCATGGCGGCTGGCTGGACCCCTGTGGATGAGCCGGGAGGGAGAACCGGCTGACAGTCCGTGAACGGGCGGATTGTAGCGGGCCGCCTAGCGGAGGCTCAATCTTTTTCGGGAATTCCAGCTCAGCTTACGCGTGCCAATGCGCGAATCGCCCTGCACTTGGCGGTCGCTGAGGCCCTGAAGATCGTTGAAAACCGGCCCTTGATATTCGCTGTCTGTTCGCCTACGATCGGCGCCATGACACAGCCTGCCGCCGCCAGCCGCCCTTCGAATCACGAAGTCCGCGACCTGTTCCTGCGCCTGTGGGCGAAGGAACTGCCGACCACCCGGAAAGTCCTGGAACGCATCCCCGAGGGGTCCGACTACCGCCCCGACCCGAAGTCGCGGACCGCCCGCGAGATTGCCTGGTTGATCGTGCGCGAGCAGATCGCGCTGGTCGACGGGCTCGAGCGCGGAGAGATCCGCTGGACCGAACCGCCGACGCCCGCGACGATGGCCGAGGTCCTCGCCCTCGACGATCAGCATCGCGGCCGGATGGTCGAGCGGCTGCAGGAGCTGCCGGCGGCGGCGTGGGACATCCCGGTCCCCTTCACCTTCGACGGCAACACGATCATGACCGAGACCGGGATCAACAGCGCCTGGACGTTCATGCTCGATCTCGTCCACCATCGCGGCCAGCTCTCGACCTATCTCCGGGCGATGGGGTCGACCGTGCCGCAAATCTACGGACCGAGCGCCGACGAACCCATGTGAGGGCGATCGGCAGGACGGGGCGGCGACGACCGCCCCGCCACCCCGCGCGGCGCTACTGGACCGCGAACGACCGCGTCTCGTTCGTCCGGGAATTCGTGATCGTGAACGCCGTCGCCGCCGCGTCGACGGCGGCACGGAAGCCGTGCCCGGCGTCGGGCGCCTCGAGGTTGGCGATGTTCTCGGGCGCGGCGTTCACCTCCGGCCCCGTGGACGCGTTCTTGTGGATCGCGAACAGCGCCTTCAGCGACGGCAGCGCCTGAAGGCGCCGGAACGTCTCCGCCGCGCCGCCCTTGCGCGGGCCGTTGTTCATCACCGCCACCGTCGGCTTCAGGCTGGCCAGCAGCACCGGATTGTTGCTGTTGTCCTGCCCGTGATGCGTGACCTGGTAAAGGTCGATGGGGCCGACGCGGTCGACCGGGCACGCCAGCTTCGCCTCGACGTCGCCGGTGAGGTCGCCGCCGTCGTAGAAGTCGAACTGACCGTAGCGCAGCACGAAGGCGACGCTGCGCCGGTTGTCGGTGGTGTCGTCGGGCTGGGCCACCGCTGAGGCGCAGGCCGGGTTGGCCGGTGTGGCGGCGCCGCCGGCCACCTCCCCGTTCGCGGCCACGACCGTCAGCGTCAGCTTCGGCCCCGTCCCCTGCTTCAACGCGATCGTGTCGCCGGCCTTCAGCGTCGTCGTCGTGTCCTTCGCCGCCGCGCGATAGGCGCCGTACATCTGCGCGAAGTTGCGATCCTCCGGCAGCGCCGACATCGGGCCGTGATCGTAGAAATGCTTGATCGGCACCAGCGCCGCGAGCTGCGCCACGCCGCCGTAGTGATCGGTGTGGTAGTGCGTGACGACGAGATGATCGATCGCGGTCAGGCCGTGCCTGTCGAGGGCGGCCTTGATGCGTTTGGCGTCCCGGCTGTCGAAGCCGGGCCAGCCGGTGTCGACCAGGATCGACTCGCCGGCCGGCGTGACGATGAGCGTGGCCGCGCCGCCGAGGACGTCGACCCAATCGATGGTGAGCTGGCGGTCGGCCGCTTGGGGTGCCGCCGAAACGACCGCGGCGACCGCCGCGGCGAGGATACTGCGAACGGAGGAGACTGGAGCGCATGCGCCAGTCTCCCCCAGGTGGTGCCGGAATCGGAAGTGTGCAGCACCGCCGCCCGCCGCCCGCGCGCCGACACACGACGCTAGAAGCGGAAACGTACCCCGATCTGCGCCTGGCGCGGGTCGCCGACGCCACTGCGGATCGTGCCGCTGAAGTCGAACAGCAGGCCGCCGCTGATCTGCGACACGATGTTGTTGTCGCTGTTGGTCAGGTTGAACACCTCGAACAGCGCCTCGATCGACTTGCCGCCCTGCAGCATGAAGATCTTCGACGCGCGCAGGTCGACCGTGAAGAACTCGTTGTCCTTCTCCTGCTGGTTGCGGCCGACGTCGACGCCGTTCTCGAAGCGGCGATCGTTGGCGTGACCGTCGAGGTTCAGGTCCTGGCCGATGAGGTCGGTGCCGGTCGTCGGGTTGGGCGAGCGGTACTGGACGAGCGCGCTGAGCTGAAAGTCCGCCGGCAGATCGAACAGGCCGAAGATGTTCAGACGGTGCCGGCTGTGGCGATCGGACAGGCTGTACTCGCTGGCCAGATCGAGATAGTCGGCGTAGCGGATCGCGAACGGATCGCGCTCGTTGTCGTCGCGCCGAGTGATCGTCCGAGATCACCCAGTTGGCCTGCATCTGCCAGCCCTTGCTGTACTTCTTGTTCAGCGACAGCACCAGTGCGCGATAAAGGCTGCGCGCGTCGCTGTCGGTGGTCAGCACCTGTCCGAGATCCGGGAACGGCCGGTTCGGCGAGCCGGTGCCGGCGTAGACGCGGCGGCCGTCCGCGGCGGTGGTGAACGAGAAGTCGACGTTCGGATCGTAGAAGCGCGACAGGTGGACGGTGTTGGCGTAGTTGAACGCCGCGCCGGCCGCGAAATCCGTGGACAGTTCGCGCTCGACGCCGAGGCTCCAGCGCCAGCTGCGCGGGTTGCGGAAGTCCTTGTCGACGACCGAGATGCCCGGGTTGGTCAGGACGAAGTCCGACGTGTCGACCAGCTCCGGGAAGGGCGGCACGCCGAAGTTCAGGCCGGGGCCGACGATGACGCCGGTGTAGTTGCGCGAAGATCACGCCGTTCGCGGTGCGCGGGTTGGCCCACACCAGGCCGGGCGTCCGGGCCTTGAACATGCCGGCCGTCGCCCGCACCACCGTCTTGCCGTCGCTGCCGGGATCCCACGTGATGCCGAGACGCGGCTGCCAGCCCTGGTAGTCGCTCGGGATCTCGCCGGTGTCGGTCGGGAACCGCGGATCGCTCAGGTACTTCGCGAACGGCGTCTCCGACGGCGGCGTCAGCATCGGCGGCGCCTTGTGGCCTTCCCAGCGGAGGCCGGCGTTGACCGTGAGGTTCGGCCGCACGCTCCACTTGTCCTGGACGAAGAACGCCGGCTCCCACACCGGGATTTCCTGCTCGCCCGACTCCGCGATCGAGCGTCCGCCGAGCGGCACGCGCTGCAGGTAGAGCACGAACGCGGAGGTCGCCGCGTTCGAGTTCGGGTCGACGAGGAACGCCTCGAACTGGTCCATGCCGCCGGTGAAGATGTAGCGGCCGCGCGCGAAGCCCTGGAAGGTCTGGTTCATCGACGTCCAGTTCAGCTCGCCGCCGCCCTTGAGGACGTGCGCCCCGCGCACCATCGTCAGCGTGTCCGCGACCTGGAAACGCTGATCCGTTGCGCTGTCCAGCGGGAGGAAGAACGGCCGTCCGAAGCGGAACGAGCGATCGACGCCGCCCGGAAAGTTGCCGATCGCCGTGTCCGGCAGATCCGGCCCCACGTACGGCCGCGGCCGCGGCTCGCGCGCGTACTGCGCCTTGGCCTCGTTCAGCAGCGTCGGCCCGAACACGCTGTTGATCTGGCCGACGATCGAATGGCTGCTGTCCTGCTCGATGCCGTTCGCCGTGACCGTCCAGGTCGGCACGTCGAAGGTGCCGTTGATCTGCTCGGCCGTCGAGTAGGCATAGCGGATCGAGGCGCGATGCGCCGGCGACAGCGCCGTGTCGACCTTGCCGAGGAACACGCGCGCGTCGTTGGTCTGGGGCATGAAGACGCCGGCGCCGCCTTCGTTGGTCAGGCCGTAGTCGCGCTCCAGGATGTTCAGCAGGCGCCGGCCTTCGCCGTTCGGGTTGACGGCCGGATCGTCGAACGCCGCCTTCGACTTGTCGCGCTGCTCTTCGTTCTGGTCGTACGAGAAGAAGAAGAACGCCTTGTCGCGCTTGATCGGCCCGCCGAACGACCCGCCGAACTGGTGCTGGCTGAAGTTCTCGTCCTTGGTGCCGTCGGAGTTCTCGCTGAGCAGGCCACCGTAGCGGCCGAAGTAGAACGCGGTGCCCTGGTTCCGGTTGGTGCCGCTCTTGGTCACCATGTTGACGAAGCCGCCCACGGCGCGGCCGAACTCGGCCGAGGCGCCGTCGGTGACGACCTGGAACTCCTTCACCGCCTCGAGGCTGATGATGTACTTCGGACGCTGGCCGCCGCGCTGTTCCCCGAAGAACGGGTTGTTGGCGTCGGCGCCGTCGATCATCACGTTGTTGTAGATGCCGCGCTGGCCGTTGACGCTGATCTCGGCGCCGTCCGGCCCCTGGACGATGCCGACGGTCGGCGCCAGCTTCACGAAGTCGATGAAGTTGCGTCCGTTGATCGGCAGCTTGGCCACTGACTGCTCGTCGATCAGCGACGTCTGCTCGGAGCGCGTCGTCTCGATCACCGGCGCGCCGCCCTGGACGGTGATGCGCTCACCGCTGGTGACGCCGAGCGCGAAGTCGATGCGCAGCACGCGGCCGAGCGCGAGCACGACGTCTTCGCGCAGGCCCTTGGCGAAGCCGCTCATCTCCACCGAGATCGTGTAGGTCCCGAGCGGCAGGGCGAGGCCGCGATAGCGGCCTTCTTCGTCAGTCACGACGTCGCGCACGAAGCCCGTCGCCGCGTTGCTCAGGCGAACAACCGCGCCCGGCAGCACACCGCCAGTGCTGTCGCTGACCACGCCTTCGATCGTGCCGCTCGTCGCGTCGCTTTGTGCCCGAGCGCTCGAGGCAAGGCCCAGGGCCCCCGCAAGCACGATCAGGGCACCGACGACGAGTCGAGCAAGACGAATGTTCACCGTTGTCCTCCAGTTGTTGCCGCCCGAGGAGGGTGCGGGGCGGCCGAAGGCCGGGATGGTAACAGATCCGTGTACGACCCAGCTCAACTTTGTCGACGCGTCTGCAAACGTTTTGCGACGGCCGTCTTCAACAGCGACACACCAAGCATGGCGGTCAGAAACAGCAGGAATGCGACGAGGGAAACAGGGAGCGGCAACTGGCCGCGAATCGGTCGGCTGAGACCGCCGTAGACCATCTCCACGTGTATCCAGTAGACGAACAGCGAGGTCACCCCGAATTGCCGCATCGGGCTGAACGGATCGGGACCGAGCAGTCGCGGGCGCGCTTCCCAGAGGTAGCACGCGGCGATGCCGGCGACCATGATGCCGACGCGCACGAAGAAGAACGACGGCGCCGTGCGCCAGAAGTCCGACGGCCCGAACAGCGACGGGCCGTGCGCCGACACCGCCGAGAAAATCCACAGCGCGACGCCGCCGGCGCCGAACCACGCGATCAGCCGGCGCTCGGATGCGGCGTCGCGCGTGCGATCGAGGAGCACACCGATCGCGGTGCCGGCGAACACGAAGCCGGCCCACGGAAAGAACGAGAACGTGGTGCGGCCGGCGAACGGACGGAGATAACCCTCGAGGGCGTCGGGCAACGCGTCGAGCGCCGCCCAGGCGCGGACGCCCGGCGTGGCGAAGGCGAAGAAAGACGCCGCGGCGATCGATCCGGCGATCCGCCAGCGCGGCGTCCGCGCCAGGCCCCAGATCACCGCCGCCCCGGCGATCGCCGGCCCCATCACGTTGAGGATGTCCACCTTGAGCGTGTTGCCGCGCACGATGTCGAGCACGAGGAGCTGGCCGAGCGACGTCCGCCCGCCGAGCACGTCCGACTGGACGCGGAACAGGATCGCCAGCACCCAGATCCACCCGCCCCGCTTGACCATCGGCCACGCGGCGGCCCAGGCCTGGCCTCGCCCGGGCCGAGGCTCGGCCGAGGCCGGAGAGGGCCCGGGCGAAAGCCCGGCCGTGGCCGGGGGGAGGCCGGGAAGAGCCTTGCGGAGACGCGAGCCGGCGGCGAGGGCGACCGAGACGCCGGCGAGGAAGAGGAAGATCGGCGCGCCGAAGCCGCCGATGAGCTGGCAGTACCAGAAGGCGCCGCTGGCCTTGTCGGCCGGCGTCGTCCAGGCGTCGAGCGTGTGCCAGCCGACCATGATGGCGACGGCCAGGCCGCGCATCCAGTCGAGATAGCCGCGCCGGCCGGGACGCTCGGTCATCGGGCGCTCGCTCGCGGGCGGGCGGCGATCACGGGACGGGTACGCGCGTCGCGTCGACGAGCAGCGTCCGCTCGTCCGCCCACCGCACAGCCTTCGCCGGACCGTCGCGCTTCAGGAGGACCTCGGCGCTCTTCACGTCCACCACTTCGATCCGCGAGACGCCGCCGGCGCTGGACCGGAAGGCGATGCGGCCGCCACTCGGCGACCACGCCGGATCGTCGTACTCGCGCGGCGCCGGCGCTCCGGGTGGCGGCGCCTGCAGCTGGCCGGCCACCAGCACGCGCGGCTCGAAGTTGGGCTCGGTGAACGTGAACACGCCGCGAATGCCGGCGGCGGCGAACGTCTTCCCGTCCGGCGACCACGACGGATCGCAGAGGCCGCCCGTCGTCATCAGCTCCTGCATCACCTCGCGCTCGAGCACCCAGATGCGCAGCCGCGGCGGCCCGGCCGGCGGCGTGGGCTGCGCGACCGGCTTGCCGTCGGGGCCGGGACGCGGCGGCATCTGCACCTTGGATGCGTCAACGCAGGCGACGACCCGGGCGCCGCGCCGATCGAAGTTGACGATCTCGCCCGCGAACGGCGGCAGCTTCGGTGCTTCCATCGCCCCGGCCGGCTTCGCCGCGGGCGCGGTGGCCGGCGGCGGCGTTGCCGGTGTCTGTTGCAGAGAGGGGACGCCCAGCGGCGCCATGGCCAGCAGCCCGGCCGCGATCATCGTGCGCATGGACACGAATCCTATGCCGAGGGCCGGTGAACGGTGAAGCGCGTGGTGAACTCGATGTCCTGGCGGAGCGACGCCCACACCGAGCAGTACTTGTCGCGCGACAGCGCCAGCCCGCGGGCGACCACGTCGTCGGACGCCGTGCCGTGGATGTCGGCGTGCAAGTCGACGCCGGTGAGATGCCGCGGATGCTCGGCGGCGCGGCGGGCCACGACCGTGACCGCCATCTTCGTCGCCGGCACGCGCGAGCGCTCGAGGAAGTGCACCAGGTCCATGCCCATGCACGCCCCCAGCGACTCGACCAGTGCCTGCACCGGCGAGGGGCCCATCTTGCCGGCGCTGTCGAAGAGGACCGTGGTGGGACCGCCGCGGGCGGTAAAACGGAGCTCGCCGTCCCAGGTGAGCTCGACGGTCATCGGCGGACGGGCGTCGGTGTCGCTCATCTGGCCAGTGTACTGCCGTCCGTTTCCGGACGGTCGCCGGGAACACGCTCCGCGACGGCCCCGTAGAATAGACAGCGGAATGACCGTCACCGGCCGGGACATCATCGAGGAGCTCGTGGAGCGCATGCGCACCGAGTCGGAGCCGCTGCGCTACTCGGCGCTGGCGCACGGCGTCTATCGGGTGTTCCTGCATCGCGAGGACTTCGATCGCGTGTCGCCGGCGCGCCGCGCGCTGGTCGAGGAAGCGAGCCGGGCGCTGGACGAGGAGCTGGATCGGCTGAACGCGCGCCGCACCCCGGCGCCGGATCAGTGGGGAAAAATCGTCCAGGCGGCGACGCGGCTGGTGAAGCCGGCCGAGCCGCCGCTGCGCCGTCCGCCGGCGGGCTGGGTCATCGAGCTCTACCCGGACGAGGACGAGGAGCTGCTCCCCGGCCACATCCGCATCACGTCGGAGCTCGGCCAGCCACCGGCGCAGGGCATCCTCGCCGGCGATCCGACGCACCGCGTCCAGCCGCTCGGCGCCTCGGCTTCGACACCGACCGCCCCGCCCGCAGCGCCGCCCGCGGCCCCGCCCGCGGCGCAGCCCGGGGCTCAGGCCGCGGCGGATCGCGGCAATTTCACTCCCGCGGTCAGTCCGCCGCCGGCGCCGGACGCGACACGCCGCACCACGGCGACCATCGACACCAGCTCGCCGACGTCGCGTGTCTCGACCGCCGCCGCGTGGGGCGAGCTGACCTATCGCGACAGCACCGGCCAGGAACACAACGCGCCGCTGGTCTCCGAGATCATCCGCATCGGACGCGGCGGACGCGGCGCCCAGGTCGACGTGACGGTGGAGGGTCCGGACGACATCTCGCGGACGCACCTGCACCTGCGCCGCGAAGCCAGCGGCAGCATCTCGGTGAAGGACGTCAGCCGCTTCGGCACGACCATGGACAACGTCCGCATCCCGCCCAGCCTCGACGCCACCGGCCGCGACCTCGAGCAGTGGGTCCCGGTGGGCGCGCGCGCCCAGTTCGGGCTGGCCGGCGTGATCGTGCTGCACTTCAAGCGCGTGGGCACGGCCTGAGCATGGGCACCGCGCGCAGCCGCGCCGCCGGCGACACCGATCCCGGTCTGCAGCGGGAGCAGAACGAGGACCGCTTCTTCTTCGACGAGGCGAAGGGGATCTACTGCGTGATCGACGGCGTCGGCGGGCACAACGCCGGCGAGCGCGCCGCGGCGATCGCCGCCGACGTGCTGCGCGCCTCGATGGCGCGGACCTCGGAAGCGGATCTGCGCGCCGCATTCGCGCGGGCCAGCGACGCGATCTTCGAGGCGGCGTCGGGCGATCCCGCGCTCTCCGGAATGGCCTGCGTGGTGTCGCTGGCGGCGATCTCGGACGGCCGCGTCCGCTTCGCCCACGTCGGCGACACGCGGCTCTACAAGCTGCGCGGCGGCACGATCACCAAGCTGACGCGCGATCAGTCGCCGGTCGGCGAGCTCGAGGACAGCGGTGCGCTGAGCGAGACGGAAGCGATGCGGCATCCGCGCCGCAACGAGATCTACAAGGACCTGGGATCGCGCCCCCCCGGCCCCGAGGTGGCGGCGTCGATCCTCACCGGCGAGGCGCCGTTCGAGCCGGACGCGGCGCTGCTCCTGTGCAGCGACGGGCTCACCGATCAGGTGTCGTCCGGATCGATCCGCCGCATCGTCGAAGCCTTCGCCGGATCGCCGGCGCTGGCCGTGCAGGAGCTCCTCACGGCCGCCAACGACGCCGGCGGCAAGGACAACGTGACGGTGGTGATCGTCGAAGGTGAACGCTTCGCGGGCGCGGTGACGCCGCGGGGACCGCGGCGGGCCGGCGCCCCGGCCGCTCCCGCCAGCGAGCCCGTCACCGGCGCCTCGCGGCGGCCGGTCGCGGTACCGCCAGCCGCGGCCCGCTCGACCGGACCGCGATCCGACAGGACGCGCTGGTGGTACGCCGGTCTCGGCCTCGTCGCCGGGCTCCTCCTCGGCGCCGGCGGCGTCGTCGGGGCGCGCACGCTCGGCTGGGATCTGAAGCTGCCGTGGTCGCGGGCGCCGCTCGTGACGGGCCCGCGGACCTGGGTGGTCGGCCTCGAGCCGTCGGCCGACTTCTCCAACATCGGCGAGGCGTTGGCGAAGGCCGCCGCCGGGGACACCGTGACGGTGGGACCCGGTGAGTACCGCGAAGCGGTCACCCTGAAATCGGGCGTGCAGCTCGTCGGCTCCCGCGACAGCCTCCTCAAGCCGCCGGTCGGGGCCGCCGGCGACTGGACGGCGGTCACCGCCCGCGGTGTCACCGACGCCCGCCTGAGCGGGTTCGTGATCGGCGCCGGGCCCGGTCAGCCGCTCGCCATCGGCCTGCTGGCCGAGGCGGCGACCGTCGCCGTGGACGGACTGGAGATCTCCGGCGCGCGCGACGCCGGGGTCGATCTGCGCGCGGGCGCCCGGGTGACCCTGAGCAACAGCCTGATCCGCGACAACGAAGGCCACGGCGTCGTCGTGCGGGCGCAGGCGGAACCGCGCCTCGAGCGTAACGTCATCATCCACAACGGACACGGGCCGCAGAAGCGGGCTGGCGTCGTCGTCGAAGCGGGCGCCTCGCCAGAGCTCGACGGCAACGGCATCGGCGGCAACGGCGGCGAGGCGGTGCAGGGCTGGCCGGCATCGACGCTGACGGCGCTGGCGCAGCGCAACGTGCTGTCGCCGGCGCCCGGGCCGGCGCCGCAGACGGGACCGCCGCGGCCGGCACGGTCGGCGCCGCCGGCGGCGCGGCCCCGGCCGCGCACCGGGGCAGGACAGGAATGATGGTGGACGCGCTCGACGGCTACATCGATGCGGAGCTGCTCGGCGGCGGCATGAGCCGCGTCTATCGCGCCACCCGGCGGCGCGATGGCCGCGTCATCGCCGTCAAGTCGGTCGGCCTCGCCAGCGAGGACGTCGCCTGGGCCGAGCGCCGCGGCGCCGAGCTCCAGCGCCAGTTCCACGCCGTCGACACGCGCGTACCCGACGTGCTCGCCATCCGCCCGGGAGCGCACGAGCTCTTCATCGAGATGGAGTACATCGACGGCGAGGATCTCTCGACCGTCCTGCGCTCGCGCGGCCGCCTGACGGCCAACGACGCGGTCGAGGTCTCGGCGGCGCTCGCCGACGTGCTCGATCGCGCCCATCAGTTCGTCGCCGTCGTCGACGGCGAGACCTATCACGGCATCGTCCACGGCGATCTCAAGCCGCGCAACATCCGCATCTGCGTGGCGTCGGACGCGTGCGAGCACGACGCGCCGTCGCTCGCGGCGCGGGTCCGCGTCCTCGACTTCGGCGTCGCCAAGGGCATCCGCGGCGCCGCCGGCGAGACGCGCAACGTCTTCGGCAGCGCACCCTACATGTCGCCCGAGCGGCTGATCGACGGTCACGTCAGCACGATGAGCGACTGCTGGTCGCTCGGCGTCGTGCTCTGCGAACTGCTCGCCGGCGCGCCGCCCTTCCAAGGCAGCGAGCGAGACGTCCTCCGCCAGATCGACGGCGGGCCGCCGGTGCTGCCCGGCGATTGCCCCGGGGATCTCGTCGCGCTCGTCCATCGACTGCTGGCGCGCGACCCGGCCGCGCGGCTCACGTCCGCCGGCGAGGCGCGCGACGCGCTGCGGCGGTGGCGCGAGACGACCCGCCGCACCTCGCTGGTCGGCGACGACGCCGCGAGCGTGCCGCCGCTCGACGTGAACCCGACGCGGCGCACCGAGGCCGGCATCGGCCACGCGCCGACCAGCCCGATCTCCGGCGCCCGTCCGCTCCCGCCGATCCCCGGTGTGCCGCCGCTGGTGCCTGGGCCCGTCTCCGGCTACACGCCGGTCGTGAGCAGTGGCAGTCACACCGGCGGTGAGACGCGGCGAACGCAGCCGCAGGTGGCCGTGGCCGAGCCGCCGCCGCCTATCCCGCCGCCCGTGTGGGCCGATCCGCCGCCGATTCCCGTCCCGTCGGGGCCGACGGTCCTGGCCGGCGGCGCCGGGTCCGGCACTGGCCCGACCGGCGCCATCGCCAAGGCTGGCGGGGCGCGCCGGCGCTGGCGTTTCGCGCGTTTCCTCGGCGCCGCCGCCCTGTGGTTCCTCATCTGGGGCACGTGGAAGGTCGGCAGCGAGATGCGCGTGTGGAGCGAGTCCGATCTGCTCGGACGCAAGGTCCACGCGGCCGAGCCCGAGGCGCTCGACCAGATGGTCGAGACCTACAGCTCGCTGAGCGAACGCAGCTCGCTCGGCTGGGGCACGTGGCCCGCACGCCAGCCGCTGCGCGAGGCGCTGACGCTGCACGTCGATCGCGTGATCCTCGACTTCCGCCAGCCCGAGCCGACGGTGCGACAGAACCAGTGGCGCCAGGCCCGCTCGTGGGCGGCCAAGGCGCTCGAGATCGGCTCCGACGAATCGCTGCGGGCGCGCTACCTGCTGTGCGACGCGCACGTGAAGCGCATCGACGGCGACGCGGCGATGCGCAGCAAGGACGCCGATCGCGGCAACCGCCTGCTGAACGAAGCCGACAGCCAGTTCCGCGAAGCGGCGCGCCTCACCCGCGCCAACCCGGACGGGTGGCTGGGCCTGCTCCGTCTGCACTCCGGGGCGCGCAGCGATCCCGAGAAGGCCCAGGAAGACCTGAACGAGGCGGCCCGCCGCGGCTGGACGCCGGGCGCGCGCGACTACTTCCTGATCGGTGAGTCGACCCGCAACCGCGCCGACGCGCTCGAGAAGGGCTGCGACGATCAGCGGACGGGCGAGCGCATCAAGGAGTGCCTGACGCGGGCCCGCGATCTGCAGAAGAAGGCGATCGAGTGGTACGACAAGGCCGAGGGCCTGCCGGTGGCGGCGCGCGGTGGCGTGCAGGCACAGCGCGCGATCGAACGGATCGACGCCCGCATCGAGACCGTTGACGAAGTCTCGATGAAGAACCTCGGTATGGACCTGCTCCACCTCGCGCTACGGGCCGCGCACAAGGCCGACTCGCACAAAGCCAAAGCCGAAGAGCCGCAGAAGCCCGACGAACCCCAGGCGCCGAAGCCGTGACGGGCGCCTCGAGCCGCATCTCGACGCCGGCGAGCCGGGCCGCACGCGGCGTCCGGCAAGGCGAGACGCGCCGCGCCAACCTCGAGCTCGCGTTGCTGGCGGCCGCGCTGGTCGCCTTCCTGCTCGCCGTCGCGCGCGTCGCCGCCGGCCATGTCATCGGCGCACCCGGCGAGGCCGTCGACGCCGACGTCGTCCGCACCTGGTCGGGGTTCACGTTCGCGCTGAGCCGCTCCGCCGCCATCGTCACCGTCGCCTTCCTGGCCGCGCATGTCGTTCGCCGGCTGTGGGGCGCCGTCGGCGATCCGTGGATCCTGCCGATCGTCTGCGCGCTGTGCGGCCTCGGCCTGCTGACCATGGTCAGCGTCAACGATCCGTGGCGCGAGCGGCTGCTGTTCCAGCCGTTCGCGATCGGCGTGGCGATCGGCTGCGTCGCGCTGACCGTCGCCAGCCTTGTCGACTTCGCGCGTCTCGAGCTGCACCGCTTTGCCTTCGTGTTCCTGATGGGCGCGCTCGGCCTGTCGGTGCTGCTGCTCGTATTCGGCTCGGGCCCCGGCCGCAGCGGCGTCAAGGTCAACCTGTTCGGCGTGCAGCCGGTCGAAGCGATCCGGCCGCTCGTCGCGCTGTTCCTGGCCGGCTACTTCGCGCGGCGGTGGGAGTGGCTGCGCGAGCTGGCCGAGCCGCTGGCGCGGCAGCACCCCATCCTGAAGCGCCTGCACCTGCCCCGCGTCGCCGACCTGATCCCGGTCGCCGTCGGCATGGCGCTGGTGCTGCTGTTCTTCTTCTTCCAGCGCGACCTCGGGCCGGCGCTGGTCCTCGCCTGCACGTTCCTCGTCACCTACAGCGTCGCGCGCGACCGCTGGGGCCTGGCCGCGCTGGGCCTGGCCACGCTGGTCGGCGCGTTCACCGCGGCGTACCTCGCCGGCTATCCGTCCACGGTGGTCAAACGCATCGACATGTGGCAATCGCCGTGGGACAACGGCGTCAGCGGCGGCGATCAGGTCGCGCACGCGCTCTGGGGCCTGGCGTCGGGCGGGCTCTTCGGCGGCGGCCTGTCCGAGACGAGCCCGCGCTACATCCCGACCGGCGAGAACGATCTCGTGCTCGCCAGCCTCGGCGAGATCCTCGGCTTCGCCGGCGTCGCGGTGGTCCTCGCGCTGTTCGGCGCGCTCGTGGTCCGGGCGCTGCGCATCGCGCGTCGGACCGATCAGCCCTACGTCGCGCTGCTGGTCGTCGGGCTGGTGACGTCGCTCGCCGCGCAGGCGCTGCTGATCGTCGGCGGCCTGCTCGGCCTGCTGCCGCTGTCCGGCGTGGTCACGCCGTTCCTCAGCCTGGGTCGATCGTCGATGGTGTCGAACCTCGCCGTCGTCGGGCTGCTGCTGGCCGCGTCGCGGCAGGCGCCGCCGGCCGACGAGACACCATTCCTGCGCCCGGCATCGCGACTCGGGCTGGTCGTCTCGGTGCTGCTCGCCATCGCGGCGGGCCGCGCGTTCATGGTGCAGATCTGGTCGCGCGGCGACATCATGACCCGGCAGACGCGGACGCGGCAGGCGGACGGCGCGGTGCGGCCGCAGGACAACCCGCGCCTGCGCGAAGTGGCGCGGCTGGTCCGGCGCGGCGCGATCCTCGATCGCCGCGGCCTGCCCATCGCCATGGACTCGACGCTCGACGTCAGCGCGCACGCCAAGGAGTACGCCGCGATCGGCGTCAGCCCGTGCGGGACGACGCCCGGGGCCGCGGCGCGAACGACGGCGCGCGGATCGACGGCCCGCGCCACCACGCCAGCCGGCACGGCGGCGAGGACTCCCGCCGAGCGGTGTTATCCGCTCGGCGGTGGCGCCTTTCACCTGCTCGGCGACGCGGTGTCCAAGGCCAACTGGGCGGCGCCGAACTCGGCGTTCGCGGAGCGCGAGTTCGACACGCGGCTGCGCGGCTACCGGGACTACGGCGAACTGCTGGCGCTGTGGGATCACCGCGACGAGCCGTTCCACTTGAGCGTCCGCGCGATCCTGGATCGGCCGCGCGACATCACCCTGACAGTCGACGCGCGGCTGCAGGCGCGCGCCGCGGCCCTGCTCGCGAAGCAGCTGGGCGACCTCCGGCTGTCCAAGGGTGCGGTCGTGGTGCTCGACGTGGCCACGGGTGACGTGCTGGCATCGGTCAGCGCGCCGTGGCCGCGCCTCGACCGGGGCCGTGTCGGCTTCGAGGAGGACGCGGCCCGCCCGGAGCTGCCGCTGCTCGATCGCGTCCGCTACGGACAGTACCCGCCGGGCTCGACGTTCAAGCTCGTGACCGCCGCGGCTGCGCTGCGCGCCGCGGCGGACGTGGCGGAGCGGCATTTCGAGTGCAAGCCGCTGCCCGACGGCCGCGTCGGCATGCAGTTGCCGCGCTGGCGGCGTCCGATCCGCGACGACGCCACCGATCACGTCGCGCACGGCGACGTGACGCTGGACGAGGGCTTGCGCGTCTCGTGCAACGCCTACTTCGCGCAGCTCGGCCTCGCCGTCGGCCCGCGCACGCTGAAGGACACCGCGGACGCCTTCGAGATCGCGACGTCCTCGGCGGGCACGGCCAACGATCTGGGCCAGCAGCTGCCGTGGGCGTCGTACGGCCAGGCCGAGGTGCTCGCCTCGCCGTTCCGGATGGCGCGGGTGGCGGCGACGATGGCCGCACGCGGCGAGATGCCGCCGGGCCGCTGGGTGGTCAGCCCGGCGACGGCGGCGGTGGCGTCGCGCCGGATCCTCGAGCCGTCCGCGGCCGACCGCATCGCCCGGGCCATGCGGCGGGTCGTGACCGGCGGCACCGCGTCGTCGCTGGCCGGCCACGAGGTCGAGATCGCCGGCAAGACGGGCACGGCGGAGGTCGCCGGGGCGCCGTCGCACTCCTGGTTCGTCGGCTTCGCGCCGGCGACCGGTCCGAAGCGGATCGCCATCGCCGTGATCGTCGAAAATGGGGGCTACGGCGCCCGGGCGGCGGTGCCGCTCGCCGGCGACGTGGTGTCCGCGGCCCGCAGCCTGGGGATGATTCCCTGATGCCCATCCCGTTCCGCGATCGTCTGGTCCAGCTCGAAGGCACGCTCGAGCGCCTGTTCGGTGGACGCCCGCCGCGCGAGCCGCTGGAGGTCCGCCGGGCCGTCGTCGAGGGCCTCACCGGCGAGGTCCGCCCGGTCGGCGGCGGCCGGCGCGTCCTGCCGGTCGGCCGCGTCACCGTGGCGATCGTCGCCACCGACGCGACCGAGAAGCGCCTGTTCAAGGAAGCCCTCACCGGCCCGGGGGGCGTCGAAGCCGACCTGCGGCGCGCCCTCGACGCGGCCGGCGCCGAATGGCCGCGCGGCTTCGCGCTGACCGTCAAGTTCGTGAAGACGCCGGGCGCGGACTGGCGCAGCGGCGCCCGCTTCCACGTGACCGCCAGCGACCCCGGCGCTCCAGCGCCCGCGCCCGAGCGCGAGACGGTGTCCACCATCGCCGCCGCCGCAGCGCCGCTGGTGGCGCCGACGCTGGTGCTGCGCGTCACGCTCGGCCAGGCCATCGCGGGAACGGCAACCTGCGCGGGGGAGCGCGTCAACATCGGCCGCCAGCAGATGGTCGCCGACGCCAACGGCCGCGTCGTGCGGCGCAACGACATCGCCTTCGTCGGCGACGACGAGGTGAGCCGCTCGGTGTCGCGGGCGCACGCCCACGTGGCGTGGATCCCCGCCGCCGGCACGTATCGCGTGTTCGACGAGCAGAGCTCGCACGGGACGGTGGTCTCGCGCGGCGGACGCCTGATCCAGGTGCCGCCCGGCCGCGACGGCCTGAAGCTCGCCGCCGGCGACGAGGTGCACGTCGGCCGCGCCGTCGTCGTAGTCGAGATCACCGCACCGACATGACCCACGCCGCTCCCCGCCTCGAGCTGCTCGCGCTGCTCGCGCTCCTGGCCTCAGCCCTCGCACCCGGCCGCGCCGCGGCGCAGGCCCAGCCGCTCGTGGCCGGCGCCCGCATCGAGCAGAACGTCGTCTACGGGATGTACTCCGGGCTGGCCCTGCTGCTCGACGTGCACCGCCCGGCGGCGCCGAACGGCTACGGCGTGATCTTCATCTCGGGCAGCGGCTGGCAGGCGCCGACCACCTACGACGCGACGCCGCTCAAGCAGAACCAGATCCCGATCTGGGGCCCGCCGCTGGTGAAGGCCGGCTACACGGTCTTCGCGCTCAACCATCGTGCCGTGCCGCGGTTCCACTACCCCGGCGCGGTCGAGGACGTGCAGCGCGCCATCCGCTTCGTCCGGCATCACGCCAGGGACTATGCGATCGACCCGGCGCGCATCGGCGGCATGGGTGGTTCGTCGGGCGGGCACCTGATCGCGCTCACGGCGCTGCTCGCCGCGCCCGGCATCGCTGACGATCCCGATCCGGTGAACCGGGAGCCGGCGACGCTGCAGGCGATCGTGCTCAGGGCCACGCCGACCGACCTCATCGCGCAGGCCAAGGCCGACCGCGGCGGCGGCGTGACGGGCTTCCTCGAGCTGCCGTGGCCGGCGGACGCGGCCGGAGTGCGGCAGAACCCGAGGACCGAGAAGCGGTACCGGGAAGCCTCCCCCTCGACGTATGTGTCGCCGAAGGCGCCGCCGACCCTGCTGATTCACGGCGATGCCGACGAATCGGTCCCGTTCGAGGAGTCGGTGGCCATGGAGGCGGCGTTGAAGGCAGCGGGGGTCCCGACCGGCCTGATCCGGGTCCCCGGGGGCGCCCATGGCGCCGATTTCGGGGCCGGCGCGAAGCCGAAACCCGATTGGCCGGACTTCCTGGGAGCGGCGGTCCGCTGGTACGACGCCCACCTGAAGCGATCGTGACGGGACAGCGCCGCGATACCGAACCGTGACAAATCCGACCCTTTGAGTCCGCGTTGCTTTCTGCTACGATCGCCGAACTTGAGAACGTTCGCAGTTTGAACGCCTGACCCCATGTCCGCGAACCTCGCCAGTACGCAGCCCATTCCGCTCTCCCAGCTCCGCGCCGGGAGCACCGCCAGGATGCATTCCGCGGCGCTGGCGAGCGATGACTGCGCACTCCTCAAGGCCCTCGGCCTGACGGACCGCTGCCTGCTCCGGGTGTGCAAGGCCGGCGAGCCCTGCATCGTCGAGGTGAAGGCCACGCGAATCGGGCTGTCGCGCACGTTCGCCCGCGGCGTGTTCGTGGTCCCCGAAGCGACCGCCTGAGGCGGCGCGCGTGTCCTACCGGATCGCCCTCGTCGGCAACCCGAACACGGGTAAGACGACGCTCTTCAACCGGCTGAGCGGCGCCCGCGCCAAGACCTCCAACTTCCCCGGCACCACCACCGCCGCGCGCATCGGCCGCGCGACGCTGGCCAACGGCGCCGCTCCCATCGAAGCCGAGATCGTCGACCTGCCCGGCCTCTACCGGCTCGGCCTGTCGACGCCCGAATCCACGATCTGCCGCGAAGTCCTCGCGGGGCGGGGGCTGTACCACAAGCCCGACGCGGTCGTGGTCGTGGTCGACGCGTGCAACCTGACGCGCAACCTGGTGCTCGTCGGCGAGCTGCTCGCCTACGACGAGCCGGTCGTGGTCGCGCTGAACATGGTCGACCTCGCCCAGCGGCGCGGGCTGACGCTCGACGCCGCGGCGCTGTCGAAGGAGATCGGCTGCCCGGTCGTGCCGATCGTCGCCCGCCGCGGCGAGGCCGTCGATCGGCTGGCGTCGATCGTCGCCGACGTGCTGAAGCGCGGCGAGTCGCACACGCCGCTGGGGCTCGACGGCGACCAGGCGCTCGAAGCGTGGGCCGACAAGGCGGTCGCGGCCAGCGTCACCGGTGTCGGCTCGGGCGGGGACAGCTTCACGCAGCGCCTCGATGAGGCGTTCACCCATCCGATCCTCGGCATCCTCGTCTTCGCCGGGGTGATGGGCGGCATGTTCTGGACGCTGTTCGCGCTGGCGCAGCTGCCGATGGACCTGATCGAAGCGGTGTTCGCGCAGCTCGGCTCGTGGGTGAACACCACGCTGCCGCCGGGGGCGATCCGCGATCTCACCGCCGACGGCATCATCGGCGGCATCGCCGGCACCGCGGTGTTCCTGCCGCAGATCTGCCTGCTGTTCTTCCTGATCAGCCTGCTCGAGGACACCGGCTACCTGGCCCGCGCGGCGTTCGTGATGGACCGGTTGCTGTGCCGGTTCGGCCTGCCCGGCCACGCCTTCGTCCCGCTGCTCTCGAGCCATGCCTGCGCCCTGCCGGGGATCATGGCGGCGCGGCTGATCCCCGATCGGCGCGACCGGCTGGCGACGATCCTCGTCGCGCCGCTCATGAGCTGTTCGGCGCGCCTGCCGGTCTACGTCTTCCTGACCAGCATGCTGTTCGTCGGGCAGCCGCTCTACGCCGCGGTCGCGTTCGCCGGCTGCTACCTGCTCGGCGCCCTCTCGGCGCTCGTCAGCGCCGCGGTGCTGCGCCGCACGCTGGTGAAGGGCACGGCGCGGCCGATGGTGCTGGAGCTGCCGAGCTACAAGGTGCCGTCGTTCACCAACGCGCTGATCTCGGCGCGCGATCAGGGCTTCGCCTTCCTCAAGACGGCCGGCACGATCATCATGGCGATCAGCGTGGTGATGTGGTGGCTGAGCGCCTACCCGACGGCCGGCGCCGCGCCCGAGGCGGTCGCGCTGCAGCAGCGCGCCGCGGCCACCGCCGATCCGGCCGCCGCCCAGGCGCTGCTCGGCGAGGCCGACTCGGTGCAGGCGCGGGCGCAGCAGCAGCAAAGCTTCGCCGGGCGTCTCGGACGCCTCGCCCAGCCCGTCTTCGCGCCGCTCGGCTACGACTGGCAGCTCACCGTCGGCGTCCTCACCAGCTTCCTCGCCCGCGAAGTGTTCGTCTCGACGATGTCGGTGCTGCTCGGCGGCTCGGACGATCCCGACCTCGCCGATACCGGCGTGATCGCGCGCATCCGCGGCGCCCGGCGCGACGACGGCTCGCTGCTGTTCACGCCGGCCACGTCGGCCAGCGCGCTGGTATTCTTCGTGCTGGCGATGCAGTGCACGTCGACGCTGGCGGTCACGCGCCAGGAGACGGGTTCGATGAAGTGGGCCGGCCTCCAGCTCGCCTACATGTCGGCGCTCGCCTACGCCGCCGCGCTGATCACCTATCAGGGCCTGCGCGCCGCCGGCATCAGCTGAGGAACTCGATGACGCTCGACTGGCAGACCGTCGTCGTCACGATCGTCGCGCTGGGCGCGGCCCTCGTCATCGTGCGCCGCTTCGTCCCGGCCCGGCGGCGATCGAACGCCCGGCCCGGCGCGCCCGCGGCTCCGGTCGCGTGCGACCACTGCGAGACCGGCGCGACGGCCACGCGCGCCGCAGCGGCCGCAACGGCCGGCAATGGATCGGGGGCGCGGACGCAGACCACACCGGTCGTCAGCGTCGGCGACCTGCGCGCCTCGGCCAAGGCCCGCCGCCGCGGCTAGACGGCGGGCGAGGGCGGCCTCTCCTCGATTACCCCCTGATGCCTGCGGCATCGCCCGCGACCGAACGCGCCAGCGCCGCCGCCCGCGGGAACAGGATGTGGTTCTCGAGGTGGACGTGGACGTGCATGTCGCGCTCGAGCTCCGACAGCCCGTGATACAGGCCGCGGAACGTCGGGCACGCATCCTCCGGCGGAACGTGGCCGTCGGTCAGCTCCGCGATGCGCTCCAGCGCCGCGCCCGCTGAGGCGTGCTCCGCTTCCATCGCCCCGATCGGCTGATCGATCCAGGTCCAGCCCGCGGATCGGCCCGGCGCGGCGCCGGCTTCGAGCGCCACGATGGCCGGGAACAGCACCACGTCCTCCTTCTTCATGTGATCGAGCAGCTCGTGCTGCAGCTCGACGAACGTCTCCTGGAGCAGCGCGAGGCGCGGCAGGCGGGCGCCGTGGCGCGACACGACCTTGTCCACCATCGCGCGCAGCCGCGGGATCTCCTCCACCAGCGGACGGTGGAACCGCGCCTGGATGTGGGCGACGAGGCTGGTGAGGGACTCCTTGGTCCAGTCGACGTCCGGCTCCGTCGCGTTGAGCACTTCCTCGAGCTCTTCGATCAGCAGCGGCGCCGCGATCTGGTGCGCCTCGCAGACGTCGCCCAGCGGTATGCGGCCGCCGCAGCAGAAATCGATCCGGTGGCGCTGGAAGACCTTGATGGTGGCGGGGCTGGCGGTGGCGATGTCGGCGACGAGCGTGGACGTGGTGATGGTCATGGAATCCTCAGGGT
Source organism: Vicinamibacterales bacterium (assembly GCA_963844435.1). Classification (GTDB taxonomy): domain Bacteria; phylum Acidobacteriota; class Vicinamibacteria; order Vicinamibacterales; family Vicinamibacteraceae; genus JBDSLU01. The sequence goes on from CAWJOG010000012.1 coordinate 82,910, forward strand.
TCGAAAGAATCTATTCAGGCGTCGAAGTTCAGGCGTCGGAATGTCACGCGTCGAGACGACGGCGTGCGCCGGCGAGTCCGGTGGTGAAGCCGGCCGTGGTCCAGAGGACGACGACGAGCGCGAGCCACATCCAGCCGTGCGCCAGCCACCAGGCCACCAGGCCGCCGCCGTCTAGGCCGGCGAAGGCGGCGTGCTCGACGTCGAAGATCACGGTGATGCGCAAGGCGTCGAGCGGGTTGGCCATGAGCAGGGCCACCCACAGGCCGGGGCGCTCCTGCAGCCACGGCGCGCCGGACAGCGCGAGCAGCAGCAGGTCGGTGCCGAACAGCAGGACGAACCAGGTCCCGAGCGCGGTCAGCAGGCTGCGCACGGGATCGCGGACCCAGAAGCCGACGGCCAGGCCGATCGCCGCCAGCGCCAGCGTGATCCCGCTGGCCGCGGCGGCGAGGCCGGCCAGGCCGGGCGTCAGACCGCCGCCGAACGCGGCCGGCAGGACGAGCAGGATGGACGCCGGAATCAGGACGACCGAGAGGCCGGCGGCCTTGCCGAGCAGCCACGCCCAGCGCGGCGCCGGCTGCGTGAAGAGCAGCGCGAACTCGTCGGCCTCGCCGTGCGCCGAGCTCAGGCCGAGCAGCAGCGCCGACAGCGACAGGCAATAGAGGACGGCGTGCAGCACCCAGAGCGGCGCCGCGCTCTGGACGTCGTCGGGCGTGAACAGCGGCAGCAGCCCCGCCGCCGCCGCCAGGGCCAGATGGACGTGCAGGAAGCGGTTGACGCGATTGGCCGCGAGCTCACGCTGGCAGGCGGCGGCGACGGCGGCGCGGGCCGGGACGATCATGATGGCCTCCACTCAGGCGATGCCGGCGAGGGCCGGCCGCGGACAGGCGAACGGGAAGGCGTCGCGGAGCCCGGCGGCCGGGACCTCGCGCTCGACCTGTCCCTTGTCGATGACCAGGCAGCGATCGGCCTGGCCGTCCCACTCGCCGAGCAGGTGCGTGGCGACGAGCACCGTCCGGCCCTCGGCGGCGACGCGGCGCAGGTGCGACTGGAGCGCCTGGCGCCAGTCGGGATCGAGGCTGAGGCCGGGCTCGTCGAGCACGAGAATCGGCGCGTCGGGCAGGTCGAGGACGGCGAGCCCCAGGCGCTGCCGGGTCCCGCCCGACAGCCGGCCGGTCTGGACGCGCAGGTGCTCGGCAAGGCCCCAGCGGGCCGCCACGACGTCGACGCGCGAGGCCGGCAGCCCGCGCAGGCGGGCGTAGAAGGCGAGAATCTGCGCCGTGGTCAGCCGCTCGTGGAAGCGCGGCGACTGCGGCAGGAACGACAGGCCGGCGCGCGCCGCCGCCGGATCGGCGCCGGCGTCGTGCCCGGCGAGGACGATGCGGCCGGCGTCGGGCGTCGTCAGGCCGGCGAGCAGGCGCAGCGTCGTCGACTTGCCGCAGCCGTTGGCCCCGACGAGCAGCGCCACCTCGCCGGCGTCGACCGACAGCGAGAGGTCCTGCAGCACGCGCTTCGGGCCGTAGGCCTTGGCGAGACCGGTGATGGCGATCATCTGGATGCTCCTGTGGCGGACGGGCCGGAATCGACGAGCGGCGCCGGATCGACGATGCCCCCGGCGCCGGGGATCGCCAGGCGGGCGTGGACGAGGCGCAGCAGGCGCTCCGCCGGGCTGCCGGCGAGCAGGCCGATGGCCGGCAGGTCGCGGCGCAGCCCGCCGAACAGATCCAGCTCGCGGTGCGGCAGATCGGCGATGCCGTTGCGATCGAGATCGAGCGTCGCCGCGCCGTCCCAGTGGTTGCCGCGGCCGTCGGCCGCCCACTGGTTCGAGCGGTTGTCGCCGGTCGTCTCGACCGGATGGATGTTGCCGGTGAAGCGGTTGCCGGCGAAGACGTTGGCGTCCGAGCTGTCGCTGACGCGGATGCCGACGTGGTTGCCGGCGAGGCGGTTGCCGAGCACGCGGTTGGCGTGGCCGTTCTCGAGGAACAGGCCGAGCGTGTTGCCGGCGATCTCGTTGGCCGAGATCAGCGAGTCGTCGACCGACTGCAGCAGCAGGCCGTAGGCGCGATGGCTGCGGTTGGCGACGAAGCGGTTGCGCGCCAGCGTCAGGCCCTTCGAGTACATCAGCGCCGCGCCGGCGGCGTTGTCGGAGAAGACGTTGCCCTCGAACCGGTTCTCGTCCGAGTACATGTAGTGGAGGCCGTAGCGGACGCGGGCGATGTCGTTGTCGCGCACCGTCGACTGGTCGACGAACGAGAAATAGATGCCGTCCCGCGTGTCGCGGATCACGTTGCCGGCGATCGTGTGGCCCACCGAGTTCCACACGTGGACGCCGTTGCCGCGGCGGTTCTGGTTCGCCGGCGCGGCGCACAGTCTCGCCCTCGCCCGGCTTGGGCGGCCGAGCGGATCGGCGGATGCTCCCGACCGCGTCCGCCAGGCCGAGGATGGTGTTGCCCTCGACGCGCGCGCCGTCGGCGTGCCGCACGTAGACGCCGTGCAGGCACTCGACGATGCGGTTGCCGCGGACGCTCGCCCGCGGCGCCGTGACGTGCACGCCGGCGTGATCGAGGCTCAGGTCGAGCCCCGAGCCGCGGATCTCGAAGCCCTCGATCGTCACGTCCGCGGCGCGCACCGCGACCACGTGCGTGGTGCGGTCGCCGACGAGGAGCGGCCGGCCGTGTCCGATCAGCGTCAGCGGACGGTCGATCACGAACGGGCCCGTGTAGCGGCCGGCGGCGACGTGGATCGTCGCCGCCAGGAGCGGCCGCCGCGATCCGTGCCCGCAGCCCGGCGCCGCCGTCGGCCGGCTCCGCCGCACCAGCGGCGAGGCGCCCGAGCGCTGCGGCCGACAGCGCCGCCGACAGGACGAGCAGGCGCGCGCGTGTCTTCACAGCTCCTCCTTCCGCGACCACCAGATCGCGCCGCCGATGGCGGCGAGGAACAGGCCCATGCACACGGTGCCGGCCATCGGCAGGCTGGTCTGGACGAAGTTGGCGATCTGCTGCGCTGCCGATGACGACCGGCATGAACGGCGCGACGCGCATCGGCGCGTGCGGATCGAGATGGTGGCCGTAGCTCCACAGCCGATAGGCGAACGTGCCCATCGAGAACGCGCCGAAGTAGACGAACAGCACGCCGAGATCGACCAGGTTCCCGATGCGCCCCATCACCACCGCCCGCAGCGCCGAGCAGGGCGAAGACGCCGATGGCGAAGGGCATCCACGTCATCTCGGCGAAGTCGGCCTGCGCGATCGGCTTCATGCCGATGTAGTGGTTGAGCGTGTTGATCTCGGCCAGGTCCTGGCCGCCGTTGCCGGCCGCGATCTTGTGGGTGTACATCTCGAGCGTCAGGCCTTCCTGGTACTGCGGCGCGACCAGCTGGATCCGCCACAGCGGCAGGAGCGCCCCCGTCACGAGCGCCACGATGCCGAGCAGCACGAGACCTCTCGACACGCCCGAGAGCGGGCGGTCGAGGAAGCGGGTGGTGGCTCGAAAGAAGGCGGTCATGACGGAGGCTCCTCGGAACGGCTATGGCTTGACGGCGAGATAGCCCTGCATCTCCTGGTGGAGCGCCGAGCAGAAGTTCGTGCAGTAGAACGGGAAGACGCCCGGCTTGCTGGCCGTGAAGCGGACCGTCTTCGTCTCACCGGGATCGATGACGATGTTGAGGTCGTGCTCGACGATGCCGAGGCCGTGGATCATGTCGGTGGTCTGCTCGACGTTGGTCACGTGGAGCGTCACCTCGTCGCCGACCCGAACCTCGAGCTTGTCCGGCACGAACCGGCTGCGGATCGACATCATCTTCACGTCGACCTTGTTGCCGGTGCGCTTGATGCTGGTCTGCTCGGCCGTCCAGGCGGCGTTGGGATTGGTGGTTCTCGGCCTTCGGGTAGACCTCGATCGGCGCGATCGTGATCGGCCTTGAGGATCTGGGCGAAGTGCGGCTCGGGCTCGGTGAACGACTCGTAGAGCATCGACATCTTCTGGCCGGTGATGTCGATCAGCTGGCTCGACTCGGGCTGTGACGGCCCGACCGACAGGTGGCGGCCCTTCGAGAGCTTGTTCATCGCCACCAGGTACTCGCCGTAGGGCGCCTTGGTGTCGCTGCCGCCGATGACCAGGTGCCCGATGTTGTAGTGCACCGCGATCTTGTCGAGGATGACCTTGCTCAGGTCGGCGCGCTCTTCCTTGCTCCACGGCGGGAGCTTCCACTTGGCGACCGACGACTCGACGTAGAGCGAGGTGTAGGCGCTGCCCTTGCCGTCGTACTGGGTATGGAGCGGACCGAGCCCGACCGGCACGTCGCCTTCGAGGACCGCTTCGTAGTTCAGCACCGGGATGCCGCGGACCTCCTTGTCGAACTGCTTGCGGTCGATCGCGCCCTTGATCTTCTCGAAGTCGAAGACGCTCGACACGGGCTGCAGCTTGCCCGAGGCCACGATCCAGCGGCCGGACGGATCGGTGTCGATGCCGTGCGGCGACTTCGGCACCGGCAGCAGGTACATCACGCCGGGCACCTTCGCCGGGTCGATGACCGGCACGCCGCCCATCGTCACGGCCTTGCCGTCCTTCACCGCCTGCTCCGCCGCGCGCCAGTTGACGACCGCGGCGTAGTCGCGATCGAGGCGCGTCGAGTTGGCCTCGAGCGCATCGGACGCCATCTCCGAGTTGTAGGAGGTCCAGAACGCCCAGCCCGAGCTCGGGCCCTTGCCGGTCGATCCGAGGTCCCAGTTGAACGGCGGCGTCAGCACCTGCCAGCCGACCGACAGCGTGCCCGTCGCCTTGTCGACCTTCAGGCCGCTGACCATCCCGTTGAACTCGGCCTCGTACTTCGCCGGGTCGGCATAGCGGCCCTTCGGCAGCGGCACCGAGAAGCGTGTCGCCACCAGCACGTACTCGCTGTTCTCGGTGACGAACGACGAGCCGTGATTGCCCATCGAGTTGGGGATCGGGCCGAGGATCTGCTTGGTCTTGAAGTCGCGCAGGTCGATCCGCGCGACGCGGTTGTTGGCGTTGTCGTTCACGAACAGCCAGCGCCCGTCGTAGGCGCCGTCGGTCTGCGACAGGCCGGGATGGTGCACGTCGCCCCACGTGAACCCGCCGAGCATCCGCTTCGTTTCCTCGTCGAAGCCGTAGCCGGTGGCCGGGTAGGGACCGAAGACGGGGATGGTCGCGATGTGCCGCATCGACGGCATGCCGGCGACGTAGACCTGGCCCGAGTGGCCGCCGGAGTAGAACAGGTAGAACTGGTCTTTCTCACCCGGCGCGACGTAGGTCTTGGTGGCGGCCGAGGCATCGGCGACCGGAACGCGGCGGCCCGGAGGGTTGCACGCAGAAGCGGCGAGCGCCGCGGCCAGCAGGCCGCCGGCAGCGACGAGGCGTGTGGGTATGGTCATGACGGGTGTCCAATCGGAGGCCGGCTCATTCGACAATCAGCACGCCACGCATGCCGACTTGCGCGTGGCCTGGAAACGAACAGATGAACGGATAGCGGCCGGGCGCGGCCGGGGCAGCGAAGGTCACGGTGTCGCGCTCGCCGGGCCCGAGCAGCTTCGTGGTGGCGAGGACGTCGGCCCGCCGCGCGGCCGGCACGTATTCGGTCGTCGGCGCTTCGGCCGCGGCGACGAGGAAGGTCTCGACGTTGGCGGCGAGGCCGAGGAGCACCCAGTTGTGCCCCATCGAGAACTTTGGCGTGGTGCCCTGGTTGACGAGCGTCACGCTCAGGCGCTCCCCCGCCTTGGCGCGAATCTCGACCCGGGAGAACTTCATCTGATCGTTGGCGGTGACTTCGATCTTCCGGCCTTCGGCGGCCGGCGCGGCGGCGGCGGGGGCGGGCGTCGGCGCGGCGGACGGGGCACCGGGGCCGGACGCGGGCTGGCCGGACTGACCACAGGCGGAGACGGCGAGGCTGAAGAGGATGGCGGCGGTGGGCGCGTATCGGTTCGACATGATGGCCCAGCGTAGCCAGCGCGCCGCCGGCGATCGTTGACGTGGATCAAAGACGCCGCGGATTTCCGGAACCACACTCGTGGCATGTGGAAACCGACTGGATTGGCGATGGTGGTGCTGGCCTTCGGTTCAGGCGCGTTCGCCTGGATCTCGCGCGGGCCGGCGGTCGAGGCCGGCGTGCGCCGGCTGCCCGTGACCGGGGTCGTCGTCGCGGCGCCCGAGGGCCGCGAGGTCCGGATTGCACACGACGACATTCCCGACTACATGCCGGCGATGACGATGGCGTTCACGCTGGCCGACGCATCGGTGCGGCTGGCGCCCGGCGATCGCGTGCGGTTCCGGCTGCGCGTCGGATCAGGGCCGAGCGTCGCCGAAGACGTGGCCGTCACCGGCCGCGGCGCCGCCATCCCCGTCGAGGCGGGCGCACCGCCGCCCGCACGCCTCAAGCGCGGCGACACGATCGCGCCGTTCGCGCTGATCGACGAACGCGGCCGCGCGTTCACCGACGCCGACCTGCGCGGGCATCAGACGCTCGTGACGTTCATCTTCACGCGCTGCCCGGTGCCCGAGTTCTGCCCGCTGATGACGAGCCGGTTCAAGGCGCTGCAGACCACGCTGGCCCGCGATCGATCCCTGCCGCGCGACACGCAGCTCCTGAGCATCACGCTCGACCCGGCCTTCGACACCCCGGCGGTGCTCGACGCCTACGCCAAGGCGATGGGCGCGGAGCCCGGGCGGTGGCGCTTCGCCGGCGGCGACAGCGATGCGGTGCAGCGGATCGCGCGCGCCTTCTCGGTCTACGTCGAGAAGAACGGCGCGATGCTCGATCACACGCTGGCCACGGCGCTCGTCGATCGCCGCGGACGGATCGTCGAGATCTGGCGCGGCAACGGCTGGAAGCTGGACGAGGTGACCACGGCTCTGCGAACGACGGCGGAGGATCAGACCGATTAGTCCCGGGAAGGGACTACTCGCCGTCCGCGGCGTCTTGCAGGCGCTCGGCGTCGAGCACGGCGACGTGGGCGCGCGTCGAGTGGACGAGGCCGGCGCCTTCCCACTCAGTGAGGATCCGGCTCACCGTGAAGAGCGTCGTGCCGGTCAGCTCGGCCAGTTCCTGGCGCGTCAGCGTGTGCGGAACGGTCAGCCCGGCGGCGCCGGCGGCGGCCTTCACGGGCTGGGTGAGGCGCAGCAGCGTGTGCGCCAGCCGCTGGCGTACGTCGAGGGTCGCCAGCTCGCGCAGCCGCGTCAGGGCGTCGTCCATGTGCGCGGTCATCTCGCGGAGGATGTTGGTCTTGAGCTGCGGGTAGCGCGCCAGCAGCTCGGCCAGCTGACCGCGCGACCAGGCCAGGACGTTCACCTCGTCGCAGGCGGTCGCGGACACCGGATACGGCGCCTCGCCGAGCGCCGCCACGCCGGCGACCGGATCGCCCGGACCGACGAACCGCACGATCACCTCGGCGCCTTCCGGCGTGAGCTGCGTCAGCTTGAGATAGCCGCGCTCCATCAGGAAGAACGTGCTCGCCGGCTCGCCCTGCCGCATCAGGACCTGGCCCTTGCGCAGCGAGCGATGGGCGCCGGCCCCGAGCACGGCCTCGCTGTCGGGCGCGGCCATCGCCTGGAACAGGCGGGACGTCGTCGCTGCCGCGGTCGGGCGCGCGTCGGCCATGCGTCGAGTATATGCGGCGCGTCGCCGGCCAGCGTCAGCGCGGATCGCCGCCCCACTCGCGCGGATCGACGTCGGCGATCGTCTCGGAGAAGGTCCAGGCGCGGCCAGTGAAGTCGAGCGCCGTGTACTGGCGCTCGCCGTACGGAAAGTCGGTCGGCGTCATGGCGATCGTCGCGCCGTGGGCCGCCGCGCGATCGCAGTGGGCGCGCGCGTCCTCGACGCGGACCATGATGGAGTCGCCGCCACGCGGCTCGCCGGCGACGGCACCGCCGGTGATCACGATGGCACCATCCCCGGCGTTCAACTGGGCGCGGTGATCGCCGATGCCGAGACGCAGCGTGAAGCCGAAGGCGGCCGCCAGCCAGGCGACCGCTTCCGGCACCGACGGGTAGGCCAGGACCGGAATCACGGTGGTGGCCGGCATGGAGCGGTTCTGCAGCATCGCTGCAGCTTAATCGTCAGGCGCCGGCAGCGCGGGCCGAGCCGTGGTAGGCCTGCGCGATGACGCCGGCGAACTGCTCGAAGGTCGTCGGCGTCGTGTTCGCGGCGTTCCGGCCTTCGATGGACTTCACGATCCCGTCGTCGAACGCCTTGTCCATCTCGGCGTAGAGATCGGCCACGCTCTTCGACAGTCCCGCCTGCTGCAGCGCCGCCGAGTAGTCGGCGTACGGGAACTGCACGTAGGCCAGGTCCGGCTTGCCGATCGTGGCGCCAATGATGCGCGTGGCCTCGTCGAAGCTCAGGTCGCGCGGGCCGAGCAGCTCCCGCACCTGGAATCCGTTCCAATCGCGCGCGGCGAGCGCCCGCGCCGCGAAGGCCGCGATGTCCTGCGTCGCGATCATCGGCAGGGTCGTCCTTCCGGCAGCGCCGCCGCCGTTGATCCCCTGGTGACGGATCAAGTCGAGCGAGTGGAGGAAGTTCTCGAAGAAGTAGCCGGGGCGCAGCACCAGCACGCTGGTGCCGGTCAGGCGCTTCAGACGCGCTTCCTGCGCGTGCAGCCCGGCGATCGGCCCGGTGCCCGACGGCAGGTCGGCCCCGACGCTGCTGATCGCGACCGCGTGGCCGACGCCGCCCTTCGCGATCGCCTCGGCGATCGACGTCCCGACTCGATCCATCTCGGCGCGGGCGTCGGGCGAGACGGGGTTGGGCGGCAGCAGCGTGAACGCGGCGTCCGCGCCCGCGAAGGCCCGGCTGAGGAACGCGGCGTCGGCGGCGTCGCCGAGCAGGACCTCCGCGCCCCTCCCCCTTGCCCCGGCCAGCTTCTCCGCCGACCGTCCAATTGCCCGAACCGCGTGCCCGCCGGCCAGCAGGTGCTCCGTGATCCTGCTGCCGATGTTGCCGCTCGCGCCCATCACCGCAATCGTCGCCATATAGTCTCTCCCGGGTTGTGAACCTCGCCGCGCCGCGCTCCCAAGTGAGTCGCGACGAGAACAGTTCTACGCCCTCGGATCCGGACGGTCCATGATAGGATGTCGCAAATGTATAGCCGATCGTCCGAGCCGGCCCAGGACCTCTGTGTGGTGCTGGACGAGCCGACCTGGACCCAGCCGAACGACGCCCTGACCGAGGTGCTGCGGGATCTGCGGCTCGTCCAGAGCTTCTACTGTCACAGCGAGCTGACCGCGCCGTGGGGACTGGGACTGCCCGCCGAGGACCACGCCATCTTCCATTTCGTCGCCGACGGCGAAGCCTGGCTGGAGCGTCCCGGCGCCGAGCCGACCCGCCTGGGCCTCGGCGACTTCCTCCTCGTGGCGCCCGGTGTCGAGCATTCAGTGTCGAGCGGCCCGGGCGTGCGCTGTCTGAACGTCCACGAGCTGCCCTACGAGATGGTCGGACGGGCGATGCTGCTGCGCCACGGCGGCGATGGTGCGCGCACGGTGCTGGCGTGCGGCGGCGTGCGCTTCGAGGATCCGGCGGCGCATCCGCTGGTCGGGCTCATGCCGAACGTGCTGCACATCCGCGGCACCGAGGACGGCGAGGCCTTCCTGATGCGGCACATGCTCGCCGCGATGACCAGCGAGGCGCTGAACCCGCGGCCCGGCGGCACCACCGTGATGCTGCGGCTCGCCGACATCCTGGTGATCCACGCCATCCGGTGGTGGATCGACGCGGCCGACGACGACCGATCGGGATGGCTCGGGGCGCTGCGCGATCCGCAGATCGGCCGCGCGCTCGTGCAGATCCACCGCCAGCCGGAGCGCGATTGGACGGTGGCCGGCCTGGCCGCCAGCGTCCACATGTCGCGCTCGGTGTTCTCGGATCGCTTCACGGCGCTGGTGGGTGCGCCGCCGCTGCTTTACCTGACCCGCTGGCGCATGCACCTCGCCGCGCGGTGGCTGCGCGAGGATCGCACCAGCCTCGGCGAGGTCGCGAGTCGTCTCGGCTACGAATCGGAGCCGTCGTTCAGCCGCGCCTTCAAGCGCCATATCGGCGTGGCGCCCGGCGCGGTCCGGCGGGGACGCGCGGTGCGCGCCCCCGCCTGACGTCTCCCCTAAAAACGCATCCCGAACGCGAGCAGGAACGTCCGGCCGCCGTCGAAACCCGGACGCCACGTCGGGTAGTCCAGGTTCCGCGTCGCCTGGCCGAAACGCGCGCCCTGGACGTAGCCGGTCGGCAGGCCGAGCGAATCTCGCGGGCTGTTCGGGTCGGCGCTCACCACGACGTCGTGTCCAATCACCATGCCGTCCATCTCGATCGTGACCATGTATTCACCGGGCGGCAGCCCGCGCACCACGTAGATGCCGTTGACGTCGGTGACTGCCGACTGCGTGCCCTGAAGCGCCGGCGACTCGATGGTGATCGTCGCCCCGGGCATGGACAGGCCGTCGTTGGACGTGATGGTCCGTGATACGCCGCTCAGACCTCCCCACCGACAAGACCCCACCAACCCAACGCCTACCCCCCTTCTTCTCTCTCTCCTCCAATCCCCCCCCCGACACAGACGGGGAACGCGGTGGGACCACTGGACCGACCCCTCCGAGAATCGGTCCGTGCTCCAGCGATGGCTCGCGGAATGTGGCGGGCACGCGGAGGGAAGTGACCAACGCGCGCCCTTCGGGGACGGACCACGGCGCGGCTGAGACAGCGCCGGCGACGACCTTCGTGGTACAAACTGACGCGATGCGGCCCCCGTTCCTCCTCGCGACCGCGGTCGCGATCGCGCTTGCCGGCACTGCCCTCCCCCGCGCCCAGATGACCACCGACCACGACAGCGCCAGGCGGCTCGCCCAGGCGAAGCGGCTGGCCGAACGTGCCCCCTTGATCGACGGGCACAACGACCTCCCGTTGCGGATGCGCGAGCAGAAGCCGCGCTACGACTTCGACGTGTTCGATCTGCGCCAGCCCCGGCCCACGTTCCACACCGACATCGCGCGCCTGCGGGCCGGCGGCCTCGGCGGTCAGTTCTGGTCGGTTTACGTTCCCGGCACGCTCCAGGGCGGTTCGGCCGTCACCGCAGACGCTCGAGCAGATCGACTCGGTGCAGGAGATGCTGCGCCGCTATCCCGACGTGTTCGAGGCCGCCCGCACCGCCGCCGACGTCGAGCGGATCGCCAGGGCCGGCCGCGTCGCCTCGATGATGGGCATGGAGGGCGGGCACTCAATCGACGGGTCACTCGCCGCTGCTGCGTCAGTTCGCGCGGATGGGCGTCGGCTACATGACGCTGACGCACAACGTGACGCTGCCGTGGGCCGACGCGGCGATGGACGTCGCCCGCAACGGCGGCCTCTCGGCGTTCGGCGAGGAGGTGGTGCGTGAGATGAACCGCCTCGGGATGCTCGTCGACCTGAGCCACGTGTCGCCGGACACCATGCGCGACGCCCTGCGCGTGAGCGAGGCGCCGGTGATCTTCTCGCACTCGTCGGCGCGGGCGATCTGCGACGTGCCGCGCAACGTGCCCGACGACGTCCTGGCCGAGGTGAAGAAGAACGGCGGCGTCGTGATGGTCGCCTTCGTGCCCGGGTTCATCACGCCCGAGGCCGCTCCCCGCCACGTGAAACGCGAGGCCGAGCGCGACCGGCTGAAGGCCCTGCCGCAGTCCACGCCGGCAGCGGTCACCGCCGCCATGGAGGCGTGGGACAAGGCGAACCCAGTCCCGAAGGCGACGCTCGCCCAGGTCGCCGATCACATCGACCACATCCGCAAGGTCGCCGGCGTCGATCACATCGGGATCGGCGCCGACTTCGACGGCATCACCGACGTCATCGCCGGGCTCGAGGACGTCAGCACGTATCCGGCGCTGTTCGCCGAATTGCTCCGCCGCGGCTACAGCGAGGACGACGTGCAGAAGATCGCCGGCCGCAACGTGCTGCGCGCGATGCGCGGCGCGGAAACCGTCGCGCAGCGGCTCCAGAAGGCGCGCGGCCCGTCGAAGGCCACCATCGAGGCGCTCGATGGCGGGATGAAGAAGTAGGAGCCGGCGCGCATGCCCAGACTGACGAAGATCTACACCCGCAAGGGCGACGACGGCTCGACCGGCCTCGGCGGCGGCCAGCGCGTCGCCAAGGATTCACCGCGCGTCGCCGCCTACGGCACCGTCGACGAGCTCAACTCGGCGATCGGCGTCGCGCTCGCGCACGGCCTCGTGCCGCGTCTCGCGCAGGCGCTGCCGCCGATCCAGAACGAGCTGTTCCACCTCGGCTCGGATCTGTGCTTCCTCGAAGAGGACAAGGGCAAGTGGCCGATCCCGCAGATCGAGCCGCGCCACGTCGACGCGCTCGAAGCGCTGATCGACGAGCTGAACGAGGTGGTCGGCCCGCTCGCCAACTTCATCCTGCCGGGCGGCTCACCGGGCTCGGCGCACCTGCACGTCGCCCGCACCATCTGCCGCCGCGCCGAGCGCGACGTGCTCGACGCTGTCGCGCCTCGAACCCATCGGCCAGCACGCGATGAAGTACCTGAACCGCCTGTCGGATGCCCTGTTCGTGATGGCGCGCTACGAGAACCACCAGCGCGGCGTCGCCGAGCCGCTCTGGGACGAGAAGGCCTGACCCGCTCAGCCTGACGCGCGGACCGCCACCAGCCACTCGGCGTCGTCGAGCCACGACCATATCGCCGCGGCAGCGCCGAGCGTCGCCAGCGCCTGCTGCGCATCGGCAGGCGTCTTCGGGTAGGCCGGCGCGGGAGGCAGCGCATCCGGCTCGGGCGCGTGATCGAAGAACAGCAGCAGCCAATCGCCGTAGGCCAAACCCGCGCCACCGGCGTCGCCGAGCGTCTGATCCGGCGACAGCGTCAGCCATTGACCGTGCGTGTCGTCCGGCGAGTCGCTGAGCCACAGTCGCCGCACGGGCGCCACGTCGGCGATCCGCCGCACCAGCGCCTCCCGCTCCTCTTCGGCACGCCCGTACTGCCACGGCCAGTGCGGCAGCCGGATGTGCCAGACGCCGGGCACATCGGTCGTCTGCACCTGCAGGTGCGGCATCGACGATGGATCGAGGGTCATCCTCTCGATGCTACACTCGCCGCATCCACTGGTCTGACCAGTTCGAGGGAAGGGTGGGATGGCGCAAGTCGCACCGCGATCGGTCGTCCACGACGTCGTGATCATCGGCTCCGGGGCCGGCGGCGGCACGGTGACCAAGGTGCTGGCCGACCTCGGAGTGAAGGTCCTCCTGATGGAGGCCGGCCCGATGGTGAGCATGGGCGACTTCAAGATGCTGCAGCCGCCATCGAGCGTCTGGCATCGCGGCGCCGGCGAGATGGCCCAGCTCTACACCACCGGCCAGGGCGCGCCGCTCAACTTCAACGCCGGCTTTGCCGCCAACATCGCGGACGAGCCGTATGCGGTGGCGCCGGGCAGCAACTTCCGCTGGTTCCGCTCGCGCGTCATCGGCGGCCGCACCAACCACTACTCGCGCGTCCAGTTGCGTTACGCCGACTACGACTTCAAGGGCCACGACTTCGACGGCGTCGGCTGGAACTGGCCGATCAGCTATCAGGACATCGCGCCCTACTACGACAAGGCGGAGCGTCTGATCGGCGTCACCGGCAAGGCCGAGGGCATCCGCAGCGCGCCGGACGGCATCTTCCAGACGCCGGCGGCGCTGAAGCCCGGCGAGATCCTGGTGCAGAAGGGCTGCGCGACGCTCGGGATCCGCGCCATCAACGCCCGCCAGGCGGTGCTCACGAAGGCGCAGGACGGACGGGCGGCGTGCCACTACTGCGGGCAGTGCATGCGCGGCTGCGCCACGGCGTCCAACTACGCGTCGAGCTACGTGCAGATCTTCCCGGCGATGAAAACGGGCAACGTGACCGTCGTCGCCAACGCGATGGCGCGCGAACTCGTCACCGACGACTCCGGCAAGGTCACGGCGGTGTCCTACGTGGACAAGCTGACCGGCACGGAGCAGCAGGTGCGGTGCCGCACCGTGGTGCTGTCGGCGTCGGCGTGCGAGTCGGCGCGCCTGCTGCTCAACTCGAAGTCGCCGCGGCATCCGCAGGGGCTCGCCAACGAGAATGGCCAGGTCGGCAAGTACCTCACCGACACCGTCGGCTTCGGCATGTCGGCGCAGGTCCCGGCGCTGGCCGGCACGCCGGTCTTCAACTCGGACGGCTACGGCGCGCACCTCTACATCCCCTGGTGGATGCTGGAGCGCCACAAGGAGCTGGGCTTCCCGCGCGGCTACCACGTCGAGGTCGGCGCCGGCGGCTTCGGCATGCCCGGCCTGGGGTTCGGCGCCGGCACCTACAACCGCACCGAGGGCTACGGCCTGCCGATGAAGAAGGCGATCCGGGAGAGCTACGGCGGCACCACCGTCAGCCTGAGCGGCCGCGGCGCGATGGTCCCGAACGAGGACTGCTTCTGCGAGATCGATCCCGACCTGAAGGACAAGTGGGGGATCCCGGTGCTGCGCTTCCACTGGAAGTGGAGCGACTACGAGATCAACCAGGTGAAGCACATGCGCGAGTCGTTCCGCGCGATCCTCGAGACGATCGGCGGCACGGTGAACCCGCAGCAGTTCGGGCCGCCAGCCGCAGCACGCCCGACGACTCCGGAGTCGACGTCAACTCCGGAGTCGTCTGCGCCGCGCATGGGCGCCGGCGGCGGCGTGATCCACGAAGTCGGCTGCGTGCGCATGGGCGACGATCCGAAGACCAGCGTGCTGAACGCCTTCTGCCGCGCCCACCACGTGCCGAACCTGTTCGTCGCGGACGGCGGGCCGTTCGTCAGCCACGCCGACAAGAACCCGACGCACACGATCATCGCGCTGGCGTGGCGCACGGCCGAATACCTGGCGTCGGAGCTGAAGAAGGCCAATGTCTGAGATCACGCGGCGCGACGCCCTGCAGCGGCTGGCCCTGGCGATCGCCGCGGCCGGCGCCATCGACACCGTCGACGCGCGCGAAGCGCACCTCGCGGCGCAGCAGGCCGCGGCGACGGCCGGCGGGAAGTACGCACCCAAGGCGCTCTCCGCCCGCGAGTTCGCCACGCTCGAGCGGCTGGCCGATCTGATCGTCCCGGCCGACGACAAGCCGGGCGCGCTCCAGGCCGAGGTCGCGCCGTGGATCGACATGCTGCTGAACGTGAACGCCGACCTGAAGGCGAAGTACACGACCGGCCTGGCGTGGCTCGACACAGCGATCGCGGCGCAAGGGGCGAAGGACTTCGCCAGCGCGACGCCGGCGCAGCAGACCGCGCTGCTCGACGTGATCGCCTACAAGAAGAACCGGACGCCCGAGAACGCCGCCGGGATCGACTTCTTCGTGCTGGCGCGGCGCATGACCTGCGACGGGTTCTACACGAGCACGGTCGGCATGCGCGACGTCTACATGGGCAACACGCCGCAGGCCGCCTTCGTCGTGCCGCAGGCGGCGATCGATCACGTGCTCGAGCCGAAGCCCGCTGAAGTAGTCAGCTCACGGCTGGATCGTGCCGGCGTCTAGCCCGAGCGCCTCGCGCAACGGCTTCATGTCGTTCTGCGACGTCGCGTTCAGCCACTCGGAGTGCGAGATGAACAGGTACCCGTAGTCCAGATCGGTCACCACGTGGATGTCCCACAGGTTGAGGACGCCCACCTGGATGAACGTCAACATGTCCGGCCACTCGTGGCGATAGAACAGGTGGCAGGGCGCTTCGTGCAGCAGGCGGTAGTCCTCGTACGACTGCCGCAGCCGGTAGTACAGGTGGGTGTTGCCGCCCGACCACTGCGCCGGCCCGACATCCATCCAGACCAGCCACCACTCGCACGAGCCGACGGCGTCGACGGCTCGGGACAGGACGGCCGGCATGCGCGTCGACGGCAGCGCTCCGAAGTCGGCGCGCAGATGGAACGGGTGCTGCTCGGTGGCGGCGGGTTCCAGCGGCTGCGGACCGAAATCCACCGCCGGCACCCAGCGCTTGGCCTCCTCGGCGGTCCAGAATCGCATCGCGCCATCTTAGTTGCGTCGGCCGCCGGGGCGCGCGGCCCGTTCGCGTAGGATCGCCAGATGTCCACCCGCATCGCGCCAATGCTCGCGGTCGGCGACGCCGACGCGGCGATCGCCTTCTACCAGGCCGCGTTCGGGGCCACGGTGTCGTGGCGGCTGGGCGACGGCCACGTCGTCGCCGGCCTCGACATCGACGGGGCGCCGTTCTTCCTGGCGACGGAGTCGCCCGAATACGGCACGCGCGGTCCGGCCTCGGCCGGCTGCACGACCGTGCGGATCGAGCTGTTCGTCGACGATCCGATCGCCGTGCACCGGCGCGCCGTCGCCGCCGGCGCCACCGACAGGGATCCGGTGCGGGAGCACACACACGAGACGCACGGGCCGCGCCCGATCCGGCGCATGCTGCAGGGCTCGGTCGTCGATCCGTCCGGCCACAGGTGGCTGATCGGGAAGTTCCTCGACTAGTGTCGCGTCCCCGAAGTCAGATGTCGCGCAGCGTCCGGCCCGGCGCCTGTTTCAGGATGCGGCGCGCCGGCAGATAGCTGGCGGCCATGGCGGCGGACAGCATGATTCCGCCGACCGTCGCGAGCACGCCGGGGTCGGCCGCCGTGACGCCGAAGAGCATGCCGGTGACAGCGCGCGACGCCAGCAGCGCCAGCACGAGCCCGGCGAGCGAGCCGACGACGGTGAGCCAGGCCGCGCGTGCCAGCACCAGCCGGACGAGCGACGATGGCTCGGCGCCCAGCGCCACGCGGATGCCCATTTCACGCGAACGCTGCGAGACGGCGTAGGCGACGAGGCCGTAGACGCCGAGCATCGCCAGCCCCAGTGCCGCCGCCGCGAACGCCGCGATGAGCCACAGGTTGAAGCGCCGCGAGCCGACCGCCTTGTCGAAGCCGGCGCTCACCGTCGACAGCTCGTAGGGCGACGCCGGCGCGACATCGCGCATGATCTGCCGCACCGGTTCCGCCAGAGCGCGCAGGCCGGGACCGCGCACGATGACCGAGAAGCGCGACGTGGTGCGTGGCCGCTGCCGCGCGGAGACATAGATGACGCGCCCGGGCAGGGCCTCCGGCGACAGCTCGCGAACGTCGCCGACCACGCCGACGACGCGCAGAGCCGTCAGGTCGCCGTCCATGTTGCCGAACTGGATGTAGCGGCCCAGGGGATCGCGGCCGGGCCACTGTGCCTCGGCGAGGCTCTGGCTGACCACGGCGACGTGCGCCGGGCCGGGGCTGTCCGCCACCTCGAACCCGCGGCCGCGGCGGATCGGGATCCCCATCGCCTCGAAGTAGCCGGCGCTGGCGGCGCGGAACTCGGCCTCGCCGACGCGCCCCTGGAACTGCGGGGCGTTGATCTGGAACTGCTCGGGCGCGGCGATCTCGTCGGGCCGCGTCATCTCGATGAACGTGCCGTTGGCGAACTGTCCGCCGCCCAGCGGAAACGCGTTGATCAGCCCGGCGTGGTCGACGCCGGGCAGCGCGCGGAGGCGCGCGAGCAGCGCCTCCTGCGTCGAGGCGCGACGGGCCGGACCGTCCTCGCCGTCCAGCTCGATGGAGGTCTGGAGCACGAGGTCGTCGCCGACGCGAAAGCCGGGATCGACGGCCATGGCCAGCGTGAAGCTCCGGGCCAGGAGGCCGGCGCCGGCCAGCAGCACCATCGTCAGCGCCACCTGCGCGACGATGAGCAGCTCGCGGGCCCGCATCTGCCGCCGGCTGCTGGTGCCGCCGCGTGTGCTGTCCGACAGGGCGTCGGCGATCCGGACGCTGCGGGTGCCCCAGGCAGTGAGCAGGCTGAGGACGAGGGCGACACCCGCCGCCGACGCCGCGGCGAAGGCTACCGCCGGCCAGCGCACCGCCACCTGATCCAGCCGCGGCGCGTTGGCTGGTCCCATGGCGGCGAACACCCGCACCACAACCGCCGCCAGGCCGACGCCAACCACCGCGCCGGCGCCGGTAATGGCGATCGTCTCCGCCAGCCACTGGCGCGTCATCCGCCCCACCGACGCACCGAGTGCGAGCTGGAGGGCGAATTCGCGCTGCCGCGACGCCGCCCGCGCCACGAGCAGGTTCGAGACGTTGGTGCACGCCACGAGCAGCAGCAGGACCGAGGCCGCCAGCAGCAGCCGCAGCGCCGGGCGGACGCCGGCGGTCATCACGTCGAGGATGGGGACGGCGACGGCGTCGGCCATCATCGTCTCGCTGCCGTAGCGGACCTTCAGCGCGCGCGAAACGCGGCTCAGCTCGGCAGAGGCCGCCGGGATGTCGATCGCCGGGCCGGACCCGCGCGACGACACGGAAGTTGTGCGCGGTGCGCGACGGCGACTCGAAGCCCTGTTCGCGCGGGGTCCAGATCGCCGCCTCGCGGGGGTAGCCGAATCCTGGCGGCATGACCCCGACCACGGCGTGGGCCACGCCGCCGATGACGACCGATTCGCCAGCAAGAGGACGATCACCTTTCCAGCGCTCCCAGAAGCGGGCCCCGACCAGCGCCACGGGCGCGGCGCCGCGCTGCAGTTCCTCGGGCAGGAACCCGCGACCTCGCGCCGGCCGCGTGCCCATGACGTCGAAGAAGCCCTGCGAGACCATCGCCACCGGCACGGACTGCGGCTCACCGGCGCCGAGGACGGTCTGCGGGAACACGGTGGTCGCGGCCATCGCCGCGAAGCCGCGCGTCTGCGCCTGCCAGTCCAGGAAGTTGGGCTCCGACACGTTGGCGCCGCGTGTGCCCTTGTCGCCGATCTGGAACAGCTGCACGATGCGGTCGGCCTCGGGGTACGGCAGGGGCCGCAGCAGCACGCCGTCGACGACGCTGAACATCGCCGCGGCGGCGCCGATGCCCAGGCCGATCGTGAGGATCGCCGTCACCGAGAACGACGGCACGCGGGCCAGGGAACGGCAGGCGATGCGCAGATCGCGGGCGAAGTCGCGCAGCCAGGCGCCGCGCAGCTCATCGCGGGTCGCCTCGCGCGCCTGCACGACGCCGCCGAACTTCAGGCGGGCCGCGCGGGAGGCGTCCTCCGGCGACATGCCGGCGGCGATGTGCTTCGCCGTCTGCTGCTCGATGTGGAAGGCGATCTCTTCGGCGATGCGGTCGTCCCGGCGAGCCATCCCACTCTCTCCTCAGGCTTCAGTGGCGCGCAGCACCAGATCGATGGCGCGCGACAGCCGCCGCCACGATTCGAGCTCGCGCACGACGTGCCGGCGGCCGGCCGCGGTCAGCTTGTAGTAGCGCGCGCGGCGGTTGTTGGCGGTGACGTCCCAGGCCGACGAGATGAGGCCCTGGCGCTCGAGGCGGTAGAGCGCGGGATAGAGGGTGCCCTGCCCGACCGACAGGACCTCCTCCGACCACTGCTCGATGCGCTCGGTGATGCCCCAGCCGTGCATCGGCTCGAGCTGCAGGGCGCGCAGCACGAGCATGTCGAGGGTGCCTTGGAGAACGGCTTCGGTATCGCGATCGAGGCGCGCGGCCACGGGGATGCTCCTTCCGGCGGTCGAAAGAAGACTAGCGGGCCTTCTTTCGAACGTCAAGAGGAGCGCTGGCTAGGCCCCGATCGACGGCTGCGGGTCGGCCACGGGCGTCGCGCCGGATGCGGGCGCGCGCACCGCGTCGAGCACCTCACGCACCTTGCCGAGCATCTCGGCCAGCGCGAACGGCTTGCGCAGGAACGACGTGCCGGGCTCGACCACGTCCTGCTCGTCGATCGACGCCGCGGTGTAGCCGGACATGTAGAGCACGCGGATCGCCGGGCGGACCTTGCGCAGCTGCTCGACCAGCTCGCGCCCGCCCATCTTCGGCATGACCACGTCGGTGAGCACGAGCTGAATCTCGGCGCCGTGCGCGCGGGCGACGACGAGCGCCTCCTCGCCGTGCTCGGCCTCGAGCACCTGGTAGCCCTGGTCGGTCAGCGCGCTCTTGGCGATGTCGCGCACCAGCGGCTCGTCCTCGACCAGCAGCACCGTCTCGGTGCCGCGCTGGATGGCCATCTCGCGCGGCCGCGGCGTCGGCTCGGCCGGCAGGTCGATGCGCGGCAGGAAGACGCTGAAGATGGTGCCCTCGCCCAGCTCGCTCTCCGGGTAGATCGCGCCGCCCAGCTGCTGGACGATGCCGTAGCACGTCGCCAGGCCGAGGCCGGTGCCCTTGCCCGGCTCCTTCGTCGTGAAGAACGGCTCGAACATGTGCTGCATCACGTGTTCGTCCATGCCGACGCCGGTGTCGCTCACCGACATGCGCACGTGCTCGCCGGTCTTGAGCGTCGGGTGACGCCGCGCGAATGCCTCGTCGACGACGACATTGGTGGTTTCGATGCGCAGCGTCCCGCCCTGCGGCATGGCGTCACGGGCGTTGACGGCCAGGTTCACGAGCACCTGCTCGATCTGGTGCGGGTCGGCCTTGACCGACCACAGGTTCGGGCTGGTGACGGTCAGCAGCTCGACGTCCTCGCCGATGAGGCGGCGCAGCATGCCATCGAGATTCAGCGACAGCTCGCCGAGGTTGATGACGCGCGGCTCGACGATCTGCTTGCGGGCGAAGGCGAGCAGGCGGTGCGTGAGGTTCGAGGCGCGCTCCGCGGCCTTGCGGATCTGCCGCAGCTGCGCCTGGAGCGGGTGCGCCGGGCCGAGGCCCGGCGTCGACCAGATCCGAGTAGCTGAGGACGACCGTCAGCACGTTGTTGATGTCGTGCGCGACGCCGCCGGCGAGACGGCCGATGCTCTCCAGCTTCTGCACCTGCGCCAGCTGCTCTTCGAGCCGGCGCCGCTCCGCCATGTCCTTCTGCGTCTGGGCCAGCGCGGCGCGCAGCTCGGTGGTCCGCTCCTCGACGCGATCCTCGAGCTCGTCGCGCGAGGTGCGCAGTGACGCCTCGATGCGGCGGCGCTCGGTGATTTCCTGCGACAGCTCCGCGGTGCGCTCGTCGACGATGACGCGCAGCGCCCGCTCGCGGGCCTGGCCACGGCGGACCCGGAAGCGGGACAGCTGGAAGACGGTGAACAGGAAGCCCACGCCGCCGAGGCCGTAGAACCACCACGTCTCCCAGAACTGCAGCTCGACGCGCCACGACAGCGTCGCGACATGCGGGCTCAGCACGCCGTCGCTGTTCGTCGCGGTGACCTGGAAGCGATAGCGGCCGCCGCTCAGGTTCGAGTAGAACGCCGCGCGGCGCGGGCCGGCGTCGACCCAGCCGGCGTCGGCGCCTTCCAGCTTGTAGCGGAACAGCACCCGGCTGGGCACGGCCAGGCTGGTAGCGGTGTAGCGCACCTCGAGCTGCTTGACGCCGGCCGGCAGCACGAGGTCGTCACCGATCGGGATGGGCCGGCCGTCGGCGAGCACCTCGAGCACTTTCACGAACGGCGCGACGGTGGACTTGACGAACGCCTCGCTGCGGACGATGACGACGCCGGTCGCGCTCGGAA
The DNA here is from genome assembly GCA_963844435.1 of Vicinamibacterales bacterium. Taxonomy (GTDB): domain Bacteria; phylum Acidobacteriota; class Vicinamibacteria; order Vicinamibacterales; family Vicinamibacteraceae; genus JBDSLU01. Next base: position 104,295 of record CAWJOG010000012.1, read on the forward strand.
ACGCCAGCGATCCATCGGCGCGGCGGACGCCGGACGACTGCGACACGCCCTGGAACTCCCAGCGCCCGAAGCCGTCGCGGAAGTCGTAGACGCGGGCGGTCGCGGCCTCGACGTTCGAGTTGGCGACCTTGAGCAGATCGGAGCGCTCGAGGCGGGTGATGCCGCGCTCGCCGGTCATCCAGATCGATCCGCGGCCGTCGTCGAGGATCTGGTGGGCGTGGCCGCTCGAGATGCCGCCCTTGGTCGGCAGGGCGAGCACGCGGTCGTTCCGCACCAGGTGCAGGCTGCCGTCGGTCGTGCCGACCCAGACGTGCTGGTCCTGGCAGAGGATCGCGGTCACGTCGTTGCTGCGCAGCCCCTGTTCGGTCGAGTAGCTGGTGAACTTGCCCCGCGACAGGCGGTTCAGGCCGCCGTCCATGGTGCCGATCCAGATCGCGCCGTCAGGGCTCTCGCGGAGCACCGTGATGCTGTTCGACGACAGCGTGGCGTTCTCCTTCGTGAAGCGCTTGACCTCGCTGCCGCGGAGCCGCCACAGGCCCTGCCGGCTGCTGCCGATCCACAGGTTGCCGCGGTGATCCTCGAGGATCGCCTTGACGCCGCTGGGCGGGTAGCCGTCGACGCCGGCGAAGCTCGTCACGCGGCCGCCCAGGATCCGCGCCAGGCCGCGCGGGGTGCCGACCCAGATGGCGCCGTCGCGGGTCTCCGCCAGCGTCCAGATCACGTTGCTGGGCAGCCCGTCTTCCATCGTCCAGGTGACTGTCCGGCTACCGTTGAGCCGGGTCAACCCGGCGCCGTCGGTGCCGACCCAGAGGTTCGCGGCGTGATCCTCGAAGACCGCGAGGACGTCGTCGTGGGCGAGTCCGTCGCGCCTGGTGATGGCGCGGAACGGCACGTCGCGGAACTTGTACAGGCCGCCGTTGCGCGTGGCCACCCAGATGCCGCCCTCGGCATCCTCGAGCAACGCCGTCACGGACAGCCCCTCGTAGTCGGCGTCGCGGAGCGCGGTGCGCGCGACGAGGCGGTCGCCGACCAGGCGCGCCACGCCGGCGGTCGTCCCGATCCACAGGCCGCCGCGACGATCGAGCCTCAGCGCCCTGACGTCCGGGGACGGCAGCCCGTCGGCGGTCGTGAAGAGCCGGTCCGGACGCCCGCCGCCGGTGCGCCGCAGGCCCTTGGGCAGGGCCTGCCACAACGTGCCGTCGGCCTGTCGGAGCGCTGCCTGGACGTCCTCGGGGCCCTCCACGTCCGGCCGGACCGTGTCGTCCTCGATTCGGCCGAGCGGACCGTAGGTGCCGAGGGTGAGCGCGCCGTTCGCGTCCTCGTAAATCGACGCGATGGTGTCGACGGAGCCGCGCATGAGCACCAGAGCGTTCTCGGAGACCCGGCCGACCGAATCGCCACCGGCGACCCAGATGACGCCGCGCTGATCCTGGTGGAAGGCGCTGATCGGGCCGGACAGGCGGACCTGGCTGAATTCCTCGAAGGCGCCGTCGCGCCGGCGCAGAACCGCGCCGTCGTCGGTGCCGATCCACAGCCGGTTGACGTTGTCGACGTACAGGGCGGTGACGTCGTTCGCCTTCAGCGCGGGGGTGCTGTTGCGATCGAAGGTGCGGAACTCGACCCCGTCGAAGCGGACCAGCCCGGCCTCGGTGCCGAGCCAGAGAAAGCCTTCGGCGTCCTGGGCCAGCGCCCGGATGCCGTTGGTCGGGAGGCCGTCGCGGGTCTGCCAGCTTTCGAGGTGGTACTGGGTGAGCGGCTTCAGCACCGGTCCGGCCGCGCCCTGCGCGAGGGCGTCGCCTGCCCCAAGGACCAGAAGGCTGGCAAGGCCGGAGGCACGCCCCAGGACTCGACGGAGTCGGTTCAGTCTCGACACGTGCATGCTTGAGGAGTCCGAAGCGGCGCGGGGAGCGTTCCGCCGGACCATCTATCGGACCGCCCCGTGGCTGACACCAGATCAGCAGTAGGAAAAATGCTGCGGCTCAGGTTGGTTTTCGCGGCTGCGTCTGCCGTATGATCGCGGCCTCGATTCGGCGGAGTCCCTTTCCATGCGCTTTCGAATCCCCACGGCGCTCGGTGCGTGCCTGCTCGCATCCACCCTGGCCCTCTGGGCCCGCGCCGAAAGCGGCGACTGGAGGGGGGCGGGCGGTGTCCTCGATCAGGCGGCGCCCGTCGCGCAGCCGCGGCCGGTCCCGCAGACCGCTCCCGCCGCGGCCCCCGCTGTCAGCAGCGAGACTGCGCTGGATCGGTACGTCAAGGCGCCGGATCCGGCGTACCGGTTCTCGGTCGTGGGGTCGCGGCGAGGCGACGGGCACACCGGCTACCTCCTGGAGCTGGTGTCGCAACGCTGGCTGACCACCGCGGAGGTCGACAAGCCGGAGTGGCGCCACTGGCTCACGATCATCAAGCCGGACACGGTCGCCCACCCCACCGCCCTGCTCCTGATCGGCGGCGGCGACTCGAAGCGCCCAGCCCCCGACCGGCCGGACTCCGGGCTCCTCGACATCGCGATGACCACCCGGTCGGTGGTAGCGGAGCTGCGGATGGTGCCGAACCAGCCGCTGGTCTTCGCCAAGGACGGCGGCCGCGAGCGTTCGGAGGACGAGATGGTCGCTTACACGTGGGACAAGTTCCTGCGCACCGGCGACGAACGCTGGCCGGCGCGCCTGCCGATGACCAAGGCGGTGGTGCGGGCCATGGACGCGTTGACCGCCTTCTGCGCCAGCCCGGCGGCCGGGACCGCGACGAAGGTGGATACGTTCGTCATCGCCGGCGCCTCCAAGCGCGGCTGGACCGCGTGGACGACGGCCGCGGTCGACCGCCGCGTGGTCGCGCTGGTGCCGATCGTGATCGACGTGCTCAACGTCGAGCCGTCGTTCGACCATCACTTTCGCGCCTACGGCGCCTACGCGCCGTCGGTGAAGGACTACGAAGAGGCCGACATCATGCGGTGGCTGGGGACGCCGCAGTACCGCGCCCTGATGCGGATCGAGGATCCGTACCGAGTACCGCGATCGGCTGGCGATGCCGAAGTTCCTGGTCAACGCCACGGGCGACCAGTTCTTCCTGCCCGATTCATGGCGCTTCTACCTGGCCGATCTGCCGGGCGAGACGCACGTCCGCTACGTGCCGAACACCGACCACGGCCTCAAGGGCACCGACGCCATGTCGTCGGTGGCGGCGTTCTACGGCGCGATCCTGACCGGCACGCCGCGGCCGGACGTGACCTGGGAGGCCGGCAAGGACGGCCGCATCCGGGTGCGCTCCAGTACCGCGCCGACGAGCGTCACCGCGTGGCGGGCCACCAACCCGGCCGCGCGTGACTTCCGCCTCGAGACCCTCGGCCCGGTCTGGCAGAGCACGCCGCTCGAGCCTGTCGCGCCCGGCGTCTGGGAGACGGCGATCGCCGCCCCGCGGGCCGGCTGGAGCGCCGGCCTGATCGAGATGCGCTTCCCGAGCGGCTCGAAGTATCCCTTCGTGTTCACGTCAGGCGTCACCGTCGTCCCCGACCGCCTGCCGCACGCGTCCCCACGACGCACCGGACGGGCGCCCGGAGCGGCCCCCACGCCACGCCAGCGCTGATGACCGAGACGTTCACGATCGGGATCGACTTCGGCACGGAATCCGGCCGTGCGGTCGTCGTCCGCGTCCGCGACGGCGCCGAACTGGCCTCGGCGGTGACGCCGTACCCGGACGGCGTGATCGATCAGACGCTTCCCGGCACGTCGATGCGGCTGGGCGACGAGTGGGCGCTGCAGAACCCGCTCGACTACCTGCACGTGCTGAAGACCGCCGTGCCCGAGGCGGTGCGCAAGTCGGGCGTCGATCCGGGCGCCGTGGCCGGCGTCGCCATCGACTTCACCGCCTGCACGATGCTGCCGGTGAAAGGCGACGGCACGCCGCTGATGGCGCTGCCCGAGTTCCGCGGGAACCCGCACGCGTGGGTCAAGCTGTGGAAGCACCACGCGGCGCAGCCGCAGGCCGATCGCGTCACCGCGACCGCCGCCGCGCGCGGCGAGGCGTGGCTCCCCCGCTACGGCGGCAAGATCTCGAGCGAGTGGTTCCTGGCCAAGGCGCTGCAGATCCTCGAAGAGTCGCCGGAGATCTATCGCGCCGCCGATCGGCTGATCGAGGCCGCCGACTGGGTGATCTGGCGGATGTGCGGCGTCGAGACGCGCAACACCTGCACCGCCGGCTACAAGGCCAACTTCCAGGACGGCGCCTACCCGACGTCCGACTACCTCGGCGCGCTCAACCCCGGCTTCGCCGATCTCGTCGCGTCGAAGCTGTCGACCACGCTGGCGCCGCTCGGCGGCCGCGCCGGCGATCTGACCCCCGAAGCGGCCGGCTGGATGGGCCTGCCGGCGGGGATCGCGGTCGCCGTCGCCAACGTCGACGCGCACGTCACGGTGCCGGCGGCAGGCGTCGTCGAGCCGGGACGGCTGGTCGCCATCATGGGCACGTCGACGTGCCACATGCTGCTCGGCGATCGCCTCACCGAAGTGCCGGGCATGTGCGGCGTCGTGGACGGCGGCATCATCCCCGGCCTCTACGGCTACGAGGCCGGCCAGAGCGGCGTCGGCGACATCTTCGCGTGGTTCGTGAAGCACGCCGTGCCTGCCCCCTATGCCGACCAGAACGGCGGCGGCGGGGCCGGGACCGGTGCCGCCCACGAAGCGCTCGAGCGCGAAGCCGCGGCACAGAAGACCCGGCGAGCACGGCCTGCTCGCCCTCGACTGGTGGAACGGCAACCGCAGCGTGCTCGTCGACGCCAACCTGAGCGGCCTGCTGATCGGCATGACGCTGGCGACACGCGCGCCCGACATCTACCGCGCCCTGATCGAGTCGACCGCCTACGGCACGCGCCTCATCATCGAGAACTTCGAGCGCTGCGGCGTCCCGGTGCGCGAGCTGGTGATCGCCGGCGGGCTGCAGAAGAACAAGCTCCTGATGCAGATCTACGCCGACGTGACCGGCCGTCCGCTCAGCCTGGTCGACTCCGAGCAGGGCCCGGCGCTGGGCTCGGCCATGCACGCGGCCGTCGCCGCCGGCCTCTACCCCACGATCGCGGATGCCGCCGCCCGGATGGGCCGCATCCGCCGCAACGTCTACACGCCGGATCCCGCCGCAGCCCGCGCCTATGACGGGCTCTACGCGGACTACGTCGTCCTGCACGACTACTTCGGGCGCGGCGCGAACGACGTGATGAAGCGCCTGAAGGGCGCCGGAGTTTCTCGATGAGCCTCGATGCTCTTCGCCGCGATCTCGCCAGCCTGCACCTCGAGCTCCCCCGCAACGGTCTCGTCACCTGGACCAGCGGCAACATCAGCGCCCGCGACTTCTCGTCCGACACGATGCTGATCAAGCCGAGCGGCGTCACGTTCGACGCGCTGACGCCGGACAGCCTGGTGCAGTGCAACTACGACGGGCGCGTGCTGGCCGGCCGGTTCAAGCCGTCGTCCGACACCACGACGCACGGCTACATCTACCGCCACATGCCGAGCGTCGGCGGCATCGTCCACACGCACAGCCCGTACGCCACGGCATGGGCCGCCAACGCCCGCGAGATCCCGTGCATCCTGACGGCCATGGCCGACGAGTTCGGCGGCCCGATCCCGTGCGGCGGCTTCGCGATGATCGGCGGCGAGGAGATCGGCCACGAGGTGGTGCGGGTGCTGACCGGCCACCGCTCGCCGGCGATCATCCTGCAGAACCACGGCGTCTTCACCGTCGGTCCGACACCGCGCGCCGCGCTCAAGGCGGCGGTGATGTGCGAGGACGTCGCGCGCACGGCCTTCCTCGCGCACCAGCTCGGCGATCCGCGCAAGATCTCCGTCGGCGACATCGATCGCCTCTACGAACGCTACACGACCAAGTACGGTCAGTGATCCACACGACGATGCACCTCCTTCAGACGCCCTCGATCTGGTTCCTCTGCGGATCGCAGCACCTCTACGGCCCCGGACCGCTGCGCACCGTCGCGCAGAACGCCCAGGCGGTGGCCAAGGCGATCGACGGGTCGGCGCGGGTGCCGCTGCCGGTGGTGTTCAAGGGCCTGCTGACCACGCCCGAGGAGATCCGCGCCACGCTGCTCGCGGCCAACGGCGACGCCGGCTGCGCCGGCGTGATCCTGTGGATGCACACGTTCTCGCCGTCGCGGATGTGGATCGGCGGCCTGCGCGCGCTGCAGAAGCCGATCCTGCACCTGCACACGCAGTTCAACCGCGAGGCGCCGTGGGATCGCATCGACATGGACTTCATGAACCTGAACCAGGCGGCGCACGGCGACCGCGAGGCCGGGTTCATGCACACGCGGCTGCGCCTGCGCCGCAAGGTCGTCGTCGGCCACTGGAGCGACGCCGAGGTGCAGGAGCGGATCGGCGCGTGGGCGCGGGTGACGCGGGCCTGGCACGATCTGCAGGGCGCCAAGGTGGCGCGCTTTGGCGACAACATGCGCCAGGTCGCGGTCACCGAGGGCGACAAGGTGGCGGCGGAGATCGCGTTCGGGTTCGCGGTCAACGGCTACGGCGTCGGCGATCTGGCGGCGGCGGTGCGTGACGTCAGCGATCGCGCCGTCGATGCCCTGGTCGCGGAGTACGAAGGCGCCTACACGCTGGCCGCGCCGCTGAAGAAGAACGGCGCCAAGCGAACATCGCTGCGGGACGGCGCGCGCATCGAGCTGGGCCTGCGGGCGTTCCTCACCGGCGGCGGCTTCAAGGCGTTCACCACCACGTTCGAGGATCTGCACGGCCTGGTGCAGCTGCCGGGCCTGGCGGTGCAGCGGCTCATGGCCGACGGCTTCGGGTTCGGCGCCGAGGGCGACTGGAAGACGGCGGCGCTGCTGCGGGCGATGAAGGTGATGGGCGACGGCCTCGACGGCGGCACGTCGTTCATGGAGGACTACACCTACCACCAGCAGCCCCGGAAGCACCAGGTGCTCGGCTCGCACATGCTGGAGATTTGTCCGACGATCGCGGTCGGCACGCCGTCGCTCGAAGTGCATCCGCTCGGCATCGGCGGCAAGGCCGATCCGGTGCGGCTGGTGTTCGACGCGCCGGCGGGCCGCGCGATCAACGTGTCGCTGGTGGACCTGGGCGGCCGCTTCCGCCTGATCGTCAACGAAGTGGACGCCGTGAAGCCGCCCAAGCTGCCCAAGCTGCCCGTGGCCCGCGCGGTGTGGGAGTGCCGGCCCGACTTCAAGACGGCCTGCGCGGCGTGGATCCACGCCGGCGGCGCGCATCACACCGGCTACAGCTACGCGGTCACGACCGAGCACATCGAGGACTTCGCCGAGATCGCCGGCGTCGAGCTCGTCGTCATCGACGCGTCAACCGCGATCCGCGCCTTCAAGAGCGAGCTGCGCCACAACGAGGTCTACTACGCCCTCGCCCACGGCTTCCACGGATGAAGGCGGTCCGGCTTCACGCGCCGCGCGATCTGCGGCTCGGGACGGCTCCGGCGCTCGCCGCGCCGGAACCCGGGCAGGTGCGGATCCGCGTCGGCAGCGTCGGCGTCTGCGGATCCGATCTCCACATGTACGAGACCGGGCGGATCGGCGACGCGATCATCAAGACGCCGCTGGTCCTCGGCCACGAGTTCGGCGGCGTCGTCGTCGAGGCCTCGGCGGGCGCGATCGACGGGCTGGGCGCGCCGCTGATCGCGGGCACGCGCGTCGCCGTCGATCCCGCGGTCCCCTGCCGCCACTGCCGCCAGTGCGAAGAGGGCCACCCGAACCTCTGCCCGCACCACTACTTCTACGGCGTGTGGCCCGATGACGGCGCGCTGCGCGACGAGATGCTCGTCGAAGGGCGCAACTGCTTCCCCGTGCCCGCGGCGATGAGCGAGCCGGCGGTGGCGCTGCTCGAGACGCTCGGCGTCGCCGTGCACGCGGTCGATCTCGGACGCGTCCGCGTCGGCGACGGTGTCGGCATCGTCGGCTGCGGACCGGTCGGCCTGCTGCTCGTGCGGCTCGCCAAGCTCTCTGGCGCGGCGCCAATCCTCGTGTGGGACAAGCATCCGTGGCGCGTGGCCAAGGCCATCGCCCTCGGCGCCGACGACGGCTGGCTGGTGTCGGCCGAAGGCGTCCCCGCCGGCCCGAAGGCGCCCAATCTCGACGTCGCGTTCGAGGCGGCGTGGGCCGACAGCTCGGTGCAGCACTCGGCCGACGTCCTGCGCCCGGGCGGGCGCCTCGTGCTGGTCGGGATCCCCGGCGACGACCGGCTGCAGCTGTCGCACGGCACTGCGCGGCGCAAGGGCCTGACGATCCGCATGGCGCGCCGGATGAAGCACACCTACCCGCGCGCGATCGCGCTGGCGGCGTCGGGGCAGATCGACCTCGACGATCTCGTCTCGCACCGCTTCGAGCTGGCCCGGACAGCTGAGGCCTACGCGATGAACATGCGGTATCCCGACGGGCTGCTGAAGATCGTCGTCGACTGCACGGCGCCGGTGTGAACGCGCGACCTCTCCGCGCCGCGGCGCTGGCGGGGTTCGTCGCCGCATGCGCGGTCGGCTGCGCGACGAGCAGGTCATCTTCCAGCGCGCTGACCCCTTCCTGTCGGGCTGGCGGGACCGCTTGCCCCCGGCGGCGCCTGATCTAACGTAATGGGTACGAACCGGCCGGCGGCGTCCGTCCGACGTCCCGGCCTGGGGCAACCAATCCGGCAGCCTTTGCGTCGAATCGACCCATGAGCGACTTGTCAGGCGATCTCCGCTATGCCTTCCGCGGGCTCCGCCGCAGCCCCCTGTTCGCCGTCATCGCCGTCCTCACGCTCGCCCTCGGCATCGGGGCGACGACCGCGATCTTCACGCTGATCGACCAGGTGGTGCTGCGCCGCCTGCCGGTCCCCGACGCCGGGACGCTGGTGCAGCTCCACCAGGAAGGGCCGCACAACGGCAGCAACATGGGGCGCTGGATGAACTCCTACCCCATGTACATGGACTTCCAGCAGAAGGGCGCCCCGCTCGCCCAGGTCATCGCGCGGCGCACGGTCTCGGCGTCGCTGGCGGTCGACAACCAGACCGAGCGGGTCGACGCCGAACTGGTGTCCGGCAACTTCTTCACGATGCTGGGTGTGAAGCCGGCGGTCGGGCGCGTCTTCTCGTCGCAGGAAGACGACCGCGTCTACAACGGCCACCCGGTCGTCGTCCTCAGCCACGACTACTGGGTGAACCGCTTCCAGCGCGACCCGAAGGTCGTCGGACGGAAGATCACGGTCAACAACTACCCGATGACCGATCGTCGGAGTCTCGGCGGCGGGCTTCTCCGGCCTCGACCCGACGGCCTCTCCGGACATCCGCGTGCCGATCCTGATGCAGCCGACGCTGATGCCGTCGATGTCGTGGCTGAAGATGGCCGATCGGCGGGCGCGCTGGGTGCAGGTCTTCGCGCGGCTGAAGCCCGGCTACACCGCGGAGACCGCCGAGCCGTCCATGCAGGTGCTCTTCCGGCAGATCCGGCAGCACGAGATGACGCTGCCGGCGGCGAAGGACTGGACCGATTTCAGCCGCCAGCAGTTCATGAAGGGCCGGCTGAAGCTCACCGACGCGTCGAAGGGCTACTCGGATCTGCGCAACCAGTTCCGCACCGCGCTCATCGTGCTGCTCGGCATGGTCGGCCTCGTGCTGCTCATCGCCTGCGGCAACGTGGCCAACCTCCTCATCGCGCGCGGCTTCATGCGCCAGCGGGAAATCGCTGTCCGGCTGTCCATCGGCGCGTCGCGAGGTCAGCTGGTGCGCCAGCTCCTGATCGAGAGCCTCGTGCTCTCGCTCCTTGGCGGGATCGTCGGCGTCGCCCTGTCGGTGTTCTTCACCCGGACGCTCCTCGCGTTCATCCCCTCCGAAGGCCGCTCGCTCCTGGTCGAGCCGACGCCGGACCTGCGAATCCTGACCTTCGCCTTCACGGTGACGCTCATCACCGGCGTCGTCTTCGGCCTGCTGCCGGCGCTGCGCGCCAGCCGTCCCGATCCCTGGAAGACGCTGAAGGACACCGTCGGATCCATCGCCGGAGGCAGCCAGTCGCTGTTCCTGCGCAAGGGCCTGGTCACGGCGCAGGTCGCCCTCAGCTTCCTGCTGCTCTTCGGCGCCGGCCTCTTCACGCGCAGCCTGCAGAATCTGCGCGGCACCGACACCGGCGTCCGCGAGCCCGAGAACCTCATCTCGTTCCAGGTCGACCCGAGCCTGAACGGCTACGACGACGCGCGCGCCACCAACTTCCAGAACCAGCTCCTCGAGCGCATCAAGGCCATTCCGGGCGTCAGCGCGGCGGGCGCGTCGTCGGTGGCGATCCTCGCCGGCGACGAATGGGACAGCACGATGTCGGTCGAAGGCCACAAGGCCGCCAACGGCGAGGACATGCAGGCGTTCATGAACGCCCTGACGCCCGGCTACTTCAAGGCCATGCACGTCCCGCTGCTCGCCGGCCGTGACTTCGAGATCCGCGACCAGCCGACGCGGTGGGACGACAGCCCCGACTCCGGGCCGCGCGTCGCGATCGTCAACCGCCGCTTCGCCGAGCACTTCTTCAAGACCGTCAACGTGGTGGGCAAGCATGTCGGCTGGGGCGACGGTCCCGACACGAAGCTGAACATCGAGATCGTCGGCGTCGTCGAGAACCAGCTGTACGAAGGCCCGCGCGAGGGCGTCCGCCGGCAGGTGTTCATCCCACGGGCTGGCGCCGGCGGCACGGTCTATTACGTGCGCAGCTCGATCGGGTCGGCGACGCTCTACGGCCAGCTCCGCAACGAGGTGCGGCGCATCGACAACGCCATGCCCGTCTTCGCGATGAAGACGCTGGAGCGGCAGCTGGACGAGACGCTGCTCACCGACCGTCTCGTCGCGCTGCTCGCCGCCGGCTTCGGCCTGCTCGCCGCGGCGCTGGCGTCGATCGGCCTCTACGGCGTGATGGCGTTCGTGGTCGCCAGGCGGCGGAAGGAGCTGGGCATCAGGATAGCTCTCGGCGCGACGCGCGGCGGCGTGATCTGGATGGTGATGCGCGAGGTGCTCACGCTGCTCGCCATCGGCCTGGTGGTCGGCGTACCGGCGGCCTACGGACTGCTCACCTACGTGAGCAGCAAGACCGACATCCAGCTCTATGGCGTCCAGGCCCACGATCCGCTGGTGGGCGGACTGACGGCGCTGCTGCTGATCACCGTGACGGTGCTGGCCGGCCTGATCCCGGCGCAGCGGGCCAGCCGCATCAATCCGATCACGGCGCTGCGCTACGAATAGCACGTCGTTTGGTGGCGCCGGTCCTCTCACGGACCGGCGCGGGCCGCCCCCAGGCGCGTTCGGCTGCTATTCGCCGCGCTGGGCGCGCGGCGGCGCCTCACGCGGGGCGGCGTCACACGCGCCAGAAATCGCCGGTGAGGCCGTGGCGCGCGAACAGCGCGCGCACTTCGTCGAGCGACCGCTTGCGCCACGGCTGATCGAGGTGCTGGCCGTACCAGTCGCTGGCGAACGCCCACAGCGCCGGCATCGTCAGCACCGCGCCTTTCGGCAGCGCGTGCCGCGCGCACCAGGCGTCCACGTCCGCCTCGGCGTGGAACGGCTGGAACGACGAACAGGCGAAGACGACGTTGTCCCACCATTGCGCGACCGGCGTCGACAGGTGGAAGACGTCGCTGGTCTCCGGCGCGCGTCCGCCCTCGACGACGTAGCGGACGGCCTCGCCTTCCCCGCCGATCCGCGTCGAGATGGTGGCGTCGGACCGAAGCGCGGCGGCAATCCCGAAGGCGCAATACAGGCAGTTGGCCCAATAGCCGAGGCGCGGCGTCTGCACCCAGCAGCTGCCGGGCGCCAGCGCGAACGGATGCACGACCCAGGGCCGGCAGACGTGCGGGTGCAGCTGCAGCGCGTGCGCGTCGTGGAGGCGGCGCAGGCCGGCCTCGACCTCGACGGTCGGAAGCCCGGCCCGCGCGGCGAGCGTTTCGGTCGACGGCGCGTGCCCGGCTTCCGCGATCATGAGCGCGAGCACGCCGCGCAGACGCTGATCGCCAGCGCTCAGCATGGCGCCGCGGCTACGCCCCGGTGCCGGCGCTCGCGATCTCGTTGTACAGGTGCGCCGAGGCGATCACGCCGTTGTGGAAGTTCGACAGATCGAGCTTCTCGTTCGGGGCGTGCGCGTTCTCGTCGGGCAGGCCGATGCCGAACAGCACCGTCGGCAGCCCCAGCTCCTCGGAGAACGTCGACACCACCGGGATCGAGCCGCCCTCGCGGTTGAACACCGGACGCTCGCGGAAACCCAGCTCGATCGCCCGCGCCGCCGCCTGCACGAACTTGTTGTCGAAGCTGGTCATCCACGGCTTGCCGCCGTGCATTTTCGTGAGCTTCACTTCGACCGTCTTGGGCGCGGTGTTCTGCAGCCACGCTTCGATCAGCTTCGCGATCTCTTCCGGATCCTGATCAGGCACCAGCCGCGTGCTGATCTTGGCCATGGCAACGGCCGGGATCACCGTCTTGGCGCCCTCGCCGGTGAAGCCGGCGAGCAGGCCATTCACCTCGAACGTCGGCCGGCCCCACACCCGCTCGAGCGTCGTGTAGCCTTTCTCGCCGAACAGCTTCGGCGCGCCGAGGTCCTTCCGGTACTTGTTTTCCTTGAACGGCAGCTTGCCGAACTCGGCGCGCTCTTCCGGCGCCAGCTCGCGCACCTTGTCGTAGAAGCCCGGGATCTTGATCTTGCCGCTCTTGTCCTTGGCCCCGGCCAGGATCTGCGCCAGCACGAACGCCGGGTTGGCGACGGCGCCGCCGAACGATCCCGAGTGCAGGTCGGACGCCGTGCCGCGCAGGTCGATCTGGAAGTAGGCCAGGCCGCGCAGGCCGTAGCAGATCGACGGAATGCCGCGGTCGAACATCGGCGAGTCGGAGATCACGACCACGTCGGCGGCGAGCTCCGCCTTGTGCGCCTTGATGTAGTCGTCGAGGTTGGCGCTGCCCACTTCCTCCTCGCCCTCGAGCACGACCTTGACGTTGATGGGCAGCTTGCCCGCCTGCTTCAGGTGCGCTTCGATGGCCTTGAAGTGCATGAAGATCTGACCCTTGTCGTCGGCCGATCCGCGGGCGTAGATCTCGCCGTCGCGGACCGTCGCCTCGAACGGCGGCGACTCCCAGAGATCGACCGGATCGACCGGCTGCACGTCGTAGTGCCCGTAGAACAGCATGGTCGGGGCGCCCGGCGCGCCCAGCCACTCGCCATAGACGATCGGATGCCCGGGCGTCTCCTCGAGGCGCACGTTCTGCAGGCCGACCCGCGTCAGCTCGTCGCGGGTCCACTCGGCGCAGCGGCGGACGTCGCCGGCGTGCTCGGGCAGCGCGCTGATGCTGGGGATGGCGAGGTAGGTCTTGAGCTCGGCGAGGTAGCGATCGCGGTTGGCGTTGATGAAGTCGATGATCGGGTTCATGTGCGTGGCGATGGTGCGGGCACTTCGAGCGGCAGGTCGAGGCGATCGCCCCACTCCCGCCACGAGCCCAGGTAGTTGCGGACCTGGGGAAAGCCCAGGAGCCGCAGCGCGAGATACGTGTGCGCGCCGCGGTAGCCGCCCTGGCAGTATGTCACCACGTCGCGCTCCGGCGTCACTCCAAGGCGGGCGTACATCACCTTCAGCTCGGCCGCCGGCTTGAAGCGGCCGGCAGCGTCGAGGTTGTGCGTCCACTCGAGATGGATCGAGCCGGGGATGGCGCCGCCGCGGGCGGCCCGGACCAGCGTGCCGTGATGCTCTTCCGGCGTCCGCGTGTCGACGATGACGACGCCGTCGCGGCCGAGCCGCGTGTGGACGTCGCGCCAGGTGGCGATGATGTCGTCCCGCCGCGTGCCGCGCCATTCGGTCGCGACCGGGGCGGCGAACTCGTGGCTGATCTTCCGCTTCTCGGCCGCCCACGCGTTGAACCCGCCGTCGAGGAGCCGCGTCTTCCGGTGACCGAACAGCTCCAGGAACCACAGGCCGCGCGCCGCCCGCATGCCGGAGCACTCGTCGTAGACCACGACTTCGCGGTCGGCGTCGACGCCGCGCGTGGCCAGCAGGTGCTCGACGATCCAGAGGAAGGCCCGCATCGGCGCCGGCTCGGTGTCGATCAGGCTGACGCCGTAGAGGTCGAGGTGCACCGCGCCGGGGATGGCGCCGCGCGCGAACTCCTCGGCCGGCCGGAAGTCGATGACGAGCGGACCGGTCGGCCCGATCCGCTCGTGCAGTGAGGCCGGCGTGACGAGCAGCTGCGGGTTGGCATAACCGTCGGCAGGCATGACGCCGCCTAGTCTACGCTCCGCCCGCAGCGCCGAGCTAGCGGACGCTTCCTACTGCCAGAGGCGCTGCCACCAGGCGCGGTCGTCGACGGCGGCACGCGGCCCCGGGCCCTGTTTGCGCCGGATCTCGTTGATGTCCCAGCCGGTCAGGGCGGCCAGCGTCTGGGCTTCCTTTTCGCGGCGGGTGCTCAGCTCGCGGCGGTAGGCGTCGGCTTCCGAGCACGTTTCGTCGCCGGTCCAGGCGTGGCGCAGGATGTAGCGGCCCTGGAAGTTGGAGCGGTCGCCGGTCTCCTGGAACACCAGATCCTCCGGGAAGTGGGCGCCGTCGTAGCGCACGTGCAGGCGCGTCACGAAGACGTTGCTGGCACCGCCGCGTGGCATCGGCCGCGGCATCGAGCCCGGCCGCATCACGCCGCCGGTCGGCGTCGGCGTCGCACCACCGTCCAGCCAGAACACGCCCAGCTTGCGCAGCTGGTCGGGCGACAGCGGATCCGCGGCGCACGGGTCGCACCAGCCCATGTCCCACGCGTACTCGAGGAAGACCGTCGACATGTTCTGCTTCTTCACCTGGGTCGTGAACATCGACTTGTAGAACCGGCTGAAGTCGCCCTTCACGTAGGTCGGGATCTCGACGTCCGAGGGCAGGCGCACGGTGCGGTAGTTGGTGGTCTCGACGCGGCCCTTGTTCGTCAGCGTGAAGACGAACAGCTCCTGCGTGCCCTCCGCGTTCACCGTGCCGAGGCGGATCGGCAGCATGAACTTCGGCGACTCGTAGGCGATCTGCAGCGGGCGCAGGTAGGTGAACCCGAGCTTGGCCTGCTCGCCGAGGTTCACCTTGGCGACGAAGAAGCGCATGTTCTGCGTGAGGTAGCTGGCGAGCACGGGCGCCGCGCCCTGCGGCATCTTGTAGCCGTTCTGCGTGCAGCCAGGTCTCGAGGCCGCCGCTCTCCTTGGCCGAGAGGATCAGGATGTCGTATTCGCCGACCGTGTAGGTCGCCTCGATCGTCACGCCGAGACGCTTGGCCGACTCCTGGGCCATCGCGCCGGCGGCGGCGGGCGCGGACGCCCGCATCGCGGTATCCATCATGTAGCGGCGGCGATTGCAGGGGTTCTCGTCGAAGTACTCGACCAGGCGCGGCGCCGTGAAGGCGTCGAGATGGTCGATCAGCGACTGCTCGCCAACGTGGATCTGCTCCTTCTGCAGGAAGGTCGGCACCGGCATGACGACCGCGAACTCCTTCGGCTCGCCCTTGAAGTCGTTCGACATCGTCATGACCGTGCGATCGCCGTCGCGGGCGATGACGACCTTCGACGCCTTGTTGAAGATCTTGGTGTCGGCCTTCGAGACGAAGAAGCCGCAGAAGGCGTCGGCCGGCGCCGGCGCCAGCGGCGACGAGCGTGGCCAACCCGAACAGGAGCGAGAGACGGCGTTTCATGACACCTGAATCCTTTCCAATGCGATGGCAGGGGACGGAGTGCGCCGCAGCAGCGGCAGGACGGCGGCGTCGGTCCACGAGAACCGGCGGCCGGGCAGAACGCGATCGAGGACGGGCACGAGCGGCGCGCAGAGGGCCAGCGACCAGATGACGCCGTTGGTGCGGAACAGGCGGAACTGGATGTACCAGGCGACGTAGGCCACGAGCGCGCCGAACAGCACGCGCGCGATCGGATGATCCGGCGTCGTCCGCGGATCCGAGATCATGAAGAAGGTGAAGAGCAGCAGGCCGCCGCTCTCGAGCCGCCGCATCGGGATGGTCATCGGCTCGCCCAGGTAGTACGAGCGGCCGAACATCAGCGCCGCGTAGACGACGATGAACGCCAGCGCGACGTCCGACCGCAGCGCGCGATAGGCGACGAGGCCGCCCAGGCAGGCCATCAGGAAGGCGAAGAAGGCGACGCTGCCCCACTGCGCCGGCGACAGCCACGCCGCCGGCGTGATCAGCAGCATCAGGACGATGGCGCCGTTGGTCGGATTGAAGACGTGCTTCCTGCCGACCTGGATCACGAACTTGCTCGCGATCGCCACGAAGGCGGCCGCCGCGACCACCCACAGCGCGTCGACGCGCAGCAGGAGGCACAATGAGAGCGCCGAGATGAGCGCGCTGCGGGGATCGAACGCCGGCAGCTTCCACAGCCGCGAGCAGGCCCACTGGGTGGTGAGCGCGACGGCGAGCGTCAGCGCGATCTGCCAGGACCGGACGTCGAACTCCAGGACGAACGTCCCGTAGGTCAGGAGGCCGGTGAGGACGGCGATCTGGTAGTAGCGCGGGTCGCCGAAGCGGGATGCGGGCGGGTGTGGGACGGCGCTCATGTCCCTTGAACGGGCGTTCCCGGAATTCTTGCAGGCAGGCCGCGCCGGGCCCGGGATCTCGCGTAGTACAGTCGGGAGATGGCTTCCCGGACCGTCCCAGAGGGCTCCCCGCTCTCGCTCGACCGGATCGTCCACGGGCCCCTCCGCCTCGGGATCGTCGTCGCACTGGCGACCAGCGAGCGCCGCACGTTCACGGAACTGCGCGACGCCCTGGGCGCGACCGACGGTAACCTCAACGCCAGCCTGCAGAAACTCGAACAGGCCGGCTATTTGGCGGCGTCCAAGAAGACGGAAGGCCGGGTGGCCGTCACGGAGTACCAGCTGACCCGGGCGGGCCAGAAGGCGCTGACGGCCTATCTGGGACAGCTCGAACGGATTGTTGCGCCTGTCCGGAAGGGGCTCGACAGCGAGCGCGGCTAGCTTCCGGCCAGGGACCAGCCGCCGCCCGCCTCGCGGGCCCGGCCTTCGCCCGCCAGTTTGAGCAGGTGCGCGCGCAGGTTCTCGCGCGCGGTCTCGCGCAGCTCGGGACCTACCTCGGGATAGACGCGGGCGGTCAGCTCGTCTTCGGTGCCCGGCGCCTTGGCCAGCTCGTCGAGGATCTGCGTCTCGCGCCCGAGACGATGCGTGATGTAGGCGCGGATGAGGGCGCCCGGGTTGTCCACGGGCGGCCCGTGGCCCGGATACATGCGGCGCGGTTGATCCTCGAGCAGGCGGCGCAGCGACTTCAGGTAGACGGCAAGGTCGCCGCCTTTGGACGGGGCAATGGCCACCGTGCCGCCGTTCACCAGCAAGTCCCCGCAGAACAGGATGCTCGAGCGCATCTCGAGGAACGCGACGTGGTCCGGCGCGTGGCCGGGCGTGTGCAATACCCACAGCGTGCCGTCGCCCGCCGCGATCAGCTGGCCGTCATGGAGCGGCGTCCAGGTGACCTTGTGCTTCGCGTCCTGCTCCGCGAACGGGAACTTGGCTATCCGGAGGTCCGGCCAGCGCTTCGCGAGCGCTTCGACGCCGTCGATGTGGTCGTGATGGAAGTGCGTGATCAGGACCTGGGACAGCGGCGTGCCGGGCTGCTCGGTGTCGAGCGCCTCGGCCACGCGATCGACGAAGGCGTCCGACGCCTCGGGTGCATCGATCAGCGTCGGATGCCCGCCCGGCAGCAGGTAGGCGTTGGTGCCGCGGCCGGTCATCGGGCCCGCGTTGGTGCCGGTGATGGGGATGACTCTCACGCGTCCGGATCGTGGCCCAAGGGCCCGCGCAGCGCAAGTCGCGCCGCTACGCGACGTCGATGGCGAGGATGGCCCTGGCGAGCGTCTCGACGGAGTCCGGCGACAATCGCAGGCCGAGGTCGGGCTCGATCAGCTCCAGCTCCATCAGCCGGGGACCATCCGGCGTCGGCACGACGTCGACGCGGGCGTAGGTGACCGCGCCGGGCGCGGCGGCCAGCGCGTTGTCGGCAAGGAGCCGCTCTGCGGCGCCCGGCTCGTGCGGCTGCTCGCCCGTGCCGTCGCCGACGCCGCGGAGGAACGGCGGCTTGGTGAACGCGTGCGAGAACGCGCCGCCGATGTAGACGAGGGAGCGTTCGCGCGCGACGTTCACGGCGTCCTGGAACGGCTGGACGAGGGCGTGGCCGTGCACCTGCAGCGCGTCGAGGTGGGCCTGCGCCCGGCCGGCGGTGATCGCGCCACCAGTGAAGCGCTCGGCGCCTTTGGCGCTCGCGCCGATCGCCGGCTTCACCACGATGTCCCCCCAGCCGCGGGCCGCGCACAGGCCGGCGAGATCCACGGGCCGGTCGCTCGTGACGAGCGCTGTCGGCACGATGGCTACGCCCGCGCGCTCCAGGTCGAACAGGTAGCGCTTGTCGCTGTTCCAGCGCACGACTCCGGAGTCGTTGATCACGCGGCTGACGCTGGAAGCCACTGCCAGCCAACGGAACCAGGCGACGGCGTCGAGGTGGTAATCCCAGGTCGAGCGGATCACGATCCGGCCGGACTGCGACCAGTCGACGCCGGGATCGTTCCACACCGACAGCCGGACGCGAGCGCCCGCTGACGCGAGCGCATCCGCGAGCAGCCTGTCGTCGGTCGATCCTTCAGCCATCTCGCCATGCGTGGCGATGGTGACGTCGGTGGGACGGCCCAGCACGCCCCGGCTTCGGTGGCGACCCCTGGTGCCGCCGGCGATCACCGATCGGCCTTCAGATCGGCTGCTGTACGGGAAAAGCCGACCTTGCCACGGAGCTGACGCAACCTCGCGTCTGCCTCCGAGGCGACCAGCAGTTGAAGGCCGGTCCGAACCGTCTCCGTGATGCCTGCGCCCGTGGCTCGCTGTGCCTTCGCAAGGAGCTCCGACGAAATGCCGACGGTGATCTTCTGCACGGCATCCATGATCGGAAGGATGCCATAGCCTTCACCAGCTTCGATATGGTGGATGCTGACACGGACGTGCATCCACGCCGCCTGCGCCCAAGGCAGGCGCGGGAAGTCGTTACTTGCGGGCGACCTTGGTGAAGCTCACCCCGATGCCGCCGGCCACCGGCATCGGATCGACGCTGAAGCGGACGTTCCTGGAACCGACGGTCACCGATCGGCCGGCGAGAATGCCGACGGTGGCGCCCGCGATCACGTCGCTCAAGTAGTGGCGTTTCATCTGCACTCGCGACGCCGCCACCCAGCCGGCCATCGCATACGCCGGGATCCCGACCTTCCAGCCCAGCTCGCGCTGGAGGACGGTGGCCGTGGCGAACGCCGACGCACTGTGGCCCGAGGGGAACGAGTGGTTGTTGCTGCCGTCCGGCCGCGTGCGTCCGGCGGCCGCCTTGACGACCTGCGCGGTGGCCTGCGACACGAGCTGCGCGCGGAAGATGCCGGCGCCGATCCGCGCGGCCCGCGGCGAGTCCGTCATTCGGCCGACGCCATAGGTGACCAGCGCCGCGCCGGTCTGGACCGCAAACGCACCGACGAGCTGGCCGGGCTCGAATACCTCGTCGTTCCCCCAGTTCGCCGTGGACGCCCGTGTGTCGCCGTACCGGCCGACGAGCGCGGCGGACCCGCCGATGCCGGCGATGAGGAGGTTCTCCGGCGACGCGAGCATCCGCCGGAAGTCGCCCGGCAGCGGCTTGAACAGGTCCGCGAACGCCGGCATCACCTCGCGCGAGGCGTCGGTCGCCGGCCAGGAGGACGGTCCCGACGGGACGCCGAGGCCGCTGACCGGCGCGGTCTGCGGCACGTGATCCAGCGGGGACTGCGCCTGGGTGTCGGGGGCGGCCAGGCACAGAAGCAGCGCCGCCGCGAGGGCTCGCAGCGGAGAGAGGACGTTCCTGTTCATTGCAGGCTCTACGAAGGCGGCGCCGGTGCCGGATGCGACGGGGGCGTGACGGCGAAGCAACATCTCTTTGACGAACAACGTCCACACTTGGCCGGCTCGAACAGGAACACGCTCTTCGTCACCTTCATGGACCTTCGCGGAGTCGGTAGTGTTTCCGCAGGACGTCCAGATAGGCCATGGCCTCGTCGACAGGGACGTGCCCGGCCAGCATCAGCGCCTGGAAGAAGTCGCGCTCGGCCAGGCGCGCCTGCTGCTCGTCGGCGCCGCGCAGGTGCTCCTGCTCGTGCCTGATCACCGCCGCCAGGATGGCGATGTCGATGGCCCTGCCCCGCATGGCGTTCTCCACCACGGACGAACGACTGTTGAGGTAGATGACCGGCCGGATCCGGCCGTCGCGCTCGCGGACCAGGAAGGCATCCAGGCGCCGGATGGCATCCGGGTCCGCCGCAAGGTCCGGGTCGATCAGGCGGATGGACGGTCGCGCGCTGCGGCAGCAGCGCCAGGGCGCGTTCGAGCGTGCGCCCTTCGGGTCCGTTGACGGTCTGGGCGGCCGACCAGGCGGCGACGACCGCCAGCAGGCTGACGGCCAGGCTGGCGCGGAGGGCAGAAGTGGCGTGGAACATGTCGACGAACCTGCGCGCTGTGCCGAATTACCTCAATGCCGCGGAGGTGAGATATCGGTAAAACGCGCTGTCGCCGCCTTTGGTACTCAAGTACCAGCGTTCGACATGAGCCAGATGCTGCCCTTGACGGTCTGCATCGGCAGGACCAGGCGTCCCCTGGCGACGCCCATCTCGCTGGTGTTCCTGTCGGAATCGACGTGGAACCGCGGCGAATCGAACTGCGCGACCCGGAATGGAGCGACCGGCCGGCGCACCGCGGGCGCGATCGATCCGGACGCCCCACAGGGCGTAGAAGCCCCCGGCCGCGCGCGACAGAAAGTAGAGCGTGCCGCCGTCTGGCGACCATCGGGGCTTGTCGGGCCAGGCGTGATCGGCGGCGATCCGCGTCCATACTGACGAGCTGCTGCTGTCGGACGGCGCGATCCCGAGCTCGATCGGACCATCTACCCCGAGGTTGGCGACGACGAAGGCGACCTGGCGCCCGTCGGGGGAATAGTGGCCCTGCCAGAACTGCTTCCGAGCGGCGTCGAGCAGCACGCGGCGCGGCGCGGCCGCCGGTCCGGCAGACACCTCGACGAGCTGGGCCGGTCCGCCATAGCCCTGAGTCAGCTGCGTCACGAGGACACCCCGATCGTCGGGGCGAACGTCGGTCGGGATACAGGACGACGCGCTCCCATGGCGTCAGCAGCCGCTCGTGGCCGTCGGCGCCGCGCCATGCGAGCGCGTAATCGAGGTCCGGCGAAAGGGGGGCGCCGGGCGGCCGCCAGCAGCAGATAGCTGACGCTGCGGCCGTTCGGCGAGGGAACGAAGCCCCTGCGCCGCCTCGTCGGCCAGCACCGTCGTCTCGCCGGTGTCGACGCTCACCCGGACCCCACGGATGGCCGCGCGCCCTGGCCGTTCTTCGGCGTAGAAGACCGACGAGCCGTCGGCGCTCACGCTGACGCCGCTGCACCGCCGCGTCTTCGTCGGTGAGCGGGCGGCCCTCTCCGGGCGGGGCTGCCCGGTCCGCATCGAACGGGAACACCCAGGCGCGCGTCGTCGTCTGGGCGCTGGTGAAGCGACCCGGCTACCGTCCGGCGATACCGCGGCGAACTCAGCGCTGGCGAGCCGCGTCGTGAGCAGCGCCGGAGTGCCCCACGCCTGCGTCACCGGATCGACGGGCACTCGCCAGATCGCGGGCATGCCAGCCGGCGCAGCTTCGACGTACACCGTGTCACCGCTCCCGTTCCAGCGCGCGCGGACATAACAGCTCCGCCAGGCGTCCGGGAGCACCTTCACGCTGGACGACGAGTGCAACCGGACGCGGTCGCGGTCGGACGAGGAAGAACCCGATCTGGCCGGCCGCGTTGATCCCGAACAGGCCGATGCGGCCGTCGGGGTGAACGCTGAAGGAGGACCAGACGCCGTTGGCCAGCTGGCCCTTCAGGATCTCGCGCGGCGCTTCGCCGCCGTCCGCCCGCACGAGGTGGAGCGTCTGGAAGTAGGTGCCGGCATACGCGATGTCGCGCCCGCCCGGCATCCACGTGGGCTGGGCCCCGGAGTTCGAGATACGGCGGACGGCACCGCCGCTCGACGCCGATCGTGAACAGCCCGCCACCATCCTCGTCCGACCGGAAGACCAGGCGTCCGCCGTCGGGCGACCACGCGGGCTGCGTCTCGTTCGCCGGCGAGCTCGTAATCCGCACCGGGTCGCCGCCGTCGATGCCCTGCGCGAAGATGTCGAAGTTGCCGTCGCGGTCCCAGGCGAAGGCGATGCGCCGGCCATCCGGCGACCAGGTGGCGTCGGTCTGGAGGCCCTGGACCAAAGGTGAATCGCGTCGGGTGATGGTCGGTCGCGACGGACGCCTCGACGCGGGCCGGAGGCCGCGAGCCCATCAGGAACACCAGTCCAGCGGCGGTGGCCGCAATCCCGGCGAGAGCAGCAGCAGCCAGCGGCGTCAGCACGCGGGCGGCGGGCCGCCGGTTGACCCGGAGCGGGCGCCGCGGCCGGGGTGACCGCCACTGCATCCGGATCCGGACGCCGCTCGTTCTCGTCGCGGCACGGCGGCGACCAGCCGGTAGCCGCGACGGGGCACCGTCTCGATGTAGCGCGGAGCGTCGGCTGAATCGCCGAGCGCGTCGCGCAGGCGCTTCACGACGGCGTTGAGCCCGTGCTCGAAGTCGACGTAGGTGTCGGCTGGCCAGAGGCGCGCGCGCAGCTCGTCGCGCGCGACGACGCTGCCTGGACGCTCGATCAGAGCAAGCAGGACGTGCAGCGGCTGCGCCGGAAAGGATCTGGCGGCCGGCTTCACCGCGCAGCTCACCCGAGCGCGGCGTCGAGCACGAAGTCCCCCACGCGAATGGCGCCGCCTGGCGGCCGCGTCGCGTCGCTCATGAATCAGCCTGATTGAGTAGTCGGCCCTCGGCCGCTACCAGCATAGACCCTGGCCTCGGGAATCGCATCCCCTGACAGAACGCCGCCCGTCTCGATCTCGAACAGGCTGGGCCTAGAAGTAGGTCTTCAAGCGACACCGTGAGGAAATCGCGCTCGGCGAAGCGGGAGATGGCGTCGTCGCCCTGGCCGAAGAACCAGCCGACCGAGCCTACCAGCGACAGGTTGTCGCGCAGGCTCCACGTGCCGATGGTTCGCGCGAAGCCGGAGCTGTCGGCGACGTTCCACGCGCCGAAGACGCGGACCGTGCGCGTGTCCCTGGCGAAGCCGCGATCGCCGCCCACGACGAGGCTGACGTTGGTGTCCGCGCCGCCGGCGATGCCGAGCTGCGGCTGCGGGTCCGCGACGCGGTGCTCGACGAGGACGGTGCCGTTGAGGCGAATGGTGCCGGCCTTGCGATCGGCGCCGATGCCGGCGCGCACGCTGTGCCCCTCGGCGCCGATCGGCGACGTGCCGATGGCGACCGTGTCGCCGGCCGTGACCGCCATCTCGCCGCGAATCGCCCAGTCGCCGCGCACCGTTTCGGCGTCGCCGCCGATCATCGTGAACCGCGGGTAGGTCTCGAAGACGAGGACCGGCGGGATGAAGTCGGGCGGCGTGCCGGGCGGCAGGCCGATCGGCCCGGCCGAGATCCGGCCGAAGCCCGGAAAGCCGCTGTAGACCGCGAGCGCCCAGTCCACCCGGCCGCTGGTGGCGCTGAGACGGGCGCCGCCCTGCGACGTCCGCAGCGACCGCTCCGGCTCGTGCCGGATGAACTGCGCCACCGGCGGACACGCCGGCGACGGCGTGCAGCGTTC
The DNA here is from genome assembly GCA_963844435.1 of Vicinamibacterales bacterium. Lineage (GTDB taxonomy): Bacteria > Acidobacteriota > Vicinamibacteria > Vicinamibacterales > Vicinamibacteraceae > JBDSLU01. Next base: position 128,014 of record CAWJOG010000012.1, read on the forward strand.
GGCGTCGGCGAGGAGGTTGAACGGCGAGCTGGCCTCGTCGAGCACGTCGTAGCGGCCGCGCGTGAACAGCGGCACCCACACCGCTTCGACGGTCGCCTTCTCGCCGGCGAACCAGCGCACGCGCGCGTGGGTCACCGGCAGGCGCGCGTCGGCTCGTCCTTCGAGCAGGTACTTCGACGCGTCGAGCGGGTTGATCACGTCGGTGGGCTGCACCTCGTCGAGGCGTCCCCAGACGATGGTGCCGATGCCGGCGCGGACGTCGAAGGCGCCGCCGGACCAGCCGACGGTGGCCTCGCGCACCTGGAAGTGGCCGTCGTGCCTGGTCCGGTCGCGATCCGCGGCGAGCCCCTCGACCAGGACGGCGCCGCGGATCCGCCACGGCCCGGGCGTCCAGCCGCGCTCGACGAACAGCCGCGCCCGAAGCTCGGTCGTGTCCTCGAGATTCGGCAGGTGATCGACGCCGATCGACGCGTGTCCGTCGACGGCTCCGCGCTGCGCCTGCGCCGGCGGGGCCGACGCCAGCGCCGCCATCAGCGCGAGCCCGCACGTCGGGACGGCGCGGAATCGGCCGGGACTACGCCGCATTCTCGGGGATCGGGACGCCGCGCACGCGCTCGGCCGAGAAGAACGCCGGCAGCAGCTTGATCGTCGCCGGCAGGATGAACACCTCGGCCAGGAAGGCAACGGCCATGGTCAGCGCCAGCAGGCCGCCGAACCAGGCCGACGGCCGGTACTCGGAGGCCAGCAGCACGGCGAAGGCGCAGCTGTTGACGATGGCGGTGGTCAGCGACGCGCGTCCTTCGTGCATCGTGGCGCGCGCGATGGCGGAATCGGTGTCGGCCCCCGCGGCGACCTCACGACGGTAGCGGCTGATGAAGTGGATCGTGTCGTCGTCGACGATCCCGAGGGCGATGCTGGCGAGCATCACCGTCGCCACGTTCATCGAGATGCCCATCCAGCCCATGACGCCGAGCACGACGATGACCGGGAAGACGTTCGGGGCGATCGCCAGGGCGCCGAAGCGGAACGAACGGAAGACCACGAAGATGACGGCGAACACCGTGACGAACGCGGTGAAGAAGCTGGTGACCTGCGACGACACCAGGTAGTGATCGAGCTGCGCGAACAGCCGGGCCGATCCGGTAACGGTCGGCGTGATGCCGGAGCCGGCGAAGATGCGGTCGGCCATCTCCTGCGATCGCAGCACCTGCTGGAAGAGGACGTCCGAGCTCATCGCCGCCATCCGCACGGTCATCTGGCCGCGCGAGTAGTCGCTGGCGACGATCTGCGACAGCTCGTGCCGGCCCTCGTCCGAGAGCGCGAAGACGAACAGCTCCTGTGCGATGAGGGCGGACGACGCCGGCACGACGTCACCGGTGGTGCCGCCGAGATCGCGATCGATGCGCTTCACGTAGTCGGCCAGCGAGATGACGCTGCGGACGTTCGGCAGCTTGCCGATCGCCTTGCCCAGCGCGTCGATCCGGCCCAGCACCGCCGGGTCGCGCAGCGACTCGGCCGGCCCCTCGAAGAACACCTGGAAGCCGTAGACGCCCGACAGCTTGCCGTCGATCAGCCGGGCCGACTGCGACAGCGGATGCCCGGACGAGAAGAAGTTGATGTGGTTGGTGTCCACCCGCAGGCGCAGGATGCCGCCGATCGACACGAGCGCCAGGAGGGCCGAGACGCCCAGCACCAGGCCGGGGCGGCGCGAGGTGATGCGCGCCACCGCCCGCATCGGCGCGATGAGCCAGCGCTCCTGCGGCGGCACGGTGGTGCGCCGCGGCACGAAGGCCAGCAGCGTCGGCACCAGGACGATCGAGATCGCCAGGTCGGTCATCACGCCGACGGCCGCGCCGATGCCGAACGAGCGCACCGCGTGGACGTGGCTGGTGGCGAGCGAGAGCATGCCGAGCGCGGTGGTGCCACCGGCGGCGAGCAGCGGCAGGAAGACGTAGGCGACCGTCGTGACGAACGCCTCCTCGCGGCTGCCGGTCCGCTCGAAGGCCTCGGTGTAGTGCTGGACGATGTGCACGTCGTCGGCGATGGCCAGCACCACCACCAGCGGCACCAGCATGCTGCTCAGCACGTTGAAGCTGAACCCCATGAGCGAGTACAGGCCCAGCGCCCACAGCACGCTCACCAGCACCGCGCCGAGCGTCAGCACGGTGATCCGCCACGAGCGGAACAGCATGAACAGCGCCGCCAGCGTCATCAGCAGGATCGGCGGCGTGAACTTGATGGTGTTGGCGACCGTGACCCGGTTGTAGGTCTCGCTGATCTCGAGGCTGCCGTTGTAGTAGGCGCGCAGGTTCGGCGTCAGGTGGCGATCGACGACGGCGCGGATGCGCTCGATTGTCTGGGCCCGCTCGCCGTCGACGCGATCCTCGTCGAAGTTGACGACCAGCGACACCACCGAGGCGTCGCGGGCGATGAGATCGCCGCGCAGGAACGGATCGGCGAGCGCCGTCTTCACGACCGTGTCGGCGTCGATGGCCCCGGCACGCGGGATCAGCGGCCGCACCTCGATGCCGGCATCCTCGCCGCCCGTCGATCGGATGGTGTTGGCGCTGGCCAGGCTGTAAGCGCGGACCACGTAGGGGACGCGCTCGACGTCGGCGGTGATGCGGCGCAGCACGTCCAGGCCGGCGGCGCTGGTGACGCCGGGCCCCTCCAGCGCGACGATCAGGGTCCGCGAGCCGGTGAACTCCTGGCGCAGCCGGTCGTAGTCGCGCAGGACCGGATCGTCCTTCGAGAACCAGGCCGAGATGTCGTTGTCGATGCGGGTGATCTGGGCCCGCGGCGCCAGCGCCAGGGCGCCCGCGACGATCAGGACGGTGAGGACGACGCGGAAGCGGTAGAGGAACCGGGCGAGCGCGAGGCTCATCGAGCCCTCGGCAGCTCATCGTGCCCCGTTTTCGAGCTCGCGGCGGGAGAAGTCGCGCTCGGCGAGGCCGGTGTTGTAGCGGGCCTCGGTGACGGCGAGCTCGGTCCGGGTGCGGTCGATCTCGTTGGCCATGGTGGAGGCCATCACCGTCCAGATGCCTTGGACCTGCGACAGCTTCGTGACGCGGTAGGCCTTGGCCCGCTCGCCGCGCCGGTTGAAGACCTCGGCGGCGACGACGACGAAGTTGTCCTTGCGGATGGTCGAGATCACCTTCGGGTAGAGCGCGTCGGCGTCCCTGGCCTTCGATTCCAGGCGCCACGCGGGATGGCGGGCGCCGGCGGAGTCGGCCCAGCTGCCGTTCCAGCTGCCGTCTTCCGGCACCAGCGTATACGCGTAGTCGTCGAGGGCGCGGCCGCCGATGTCCTCGTAGGTGAAGTCGCTGCCGACGAAGCTCTCCTGCCGTTCGGAGCCGGTGATGCGGCGGACGCGCGCCAGCGCCGGGAGGTAGAGAAAGCGGTCGTCGTCGCCGCCCGGGCGTTCCCAGACCAGGAAGCCGGTGCCGGCGATGTCGTTCGGATAGGTGAACCGCACCAGCACCCGGTCCCCGGTGCCGCCCTGCCCGCGCAGGCCGTTCACGCCGAGCGTGCGCTCACGGGCGCGCCCCTGCCGGTCGAACAGCCGCATCTGCATCGTCAGCCGCGAATCGCGGCCGGTGTCCCGCTGGTCGACCTGGCGCGCGATCCAGTCGGCCGAGTGCCACGGGGCAGCGGCGCGTACGAGACTCCGCCGTCCCTTGCGGCGCCGAAGCGCCGAGGACGACGGGGAGAAGAAAAGAAGGGGGGATCTCGAACGAGGCTAGCGGAAGCGGAATTACGAGGAGGACGATGACCAGGAAGGCATTCGACTTCATCGAGGAGCACAACCCAACAACGCTCATGGTCATCCGCGCTGCCGGGCCGAGGGTCTGGAACGTGCGTCCGAAATCCCGAAGTGATTATGTGAAAGCGTTCACAACGAGTCAAGGTCAAACCCATCCCACCGGAGAAAAATCTAGGCCTGCCAACAGGTTATAGCGCTCATGCGAGTTCGGAATCATCTGTGGCAGAAAACACACACTAATCCAAGAACTCGGTTTCGCCTCTGAACGGCCCGAAACCCAACAGAATCAGCGAGATTCGCCCATAAGCGAATTTCAGTGCCGCCATAAGCCAAATTGACGCGCTACGCATGTCCAGCATGCGTCCGGCGCATGAGACGGGTGGAACCCGCTACAGCGGGCGCACGGCGTTCGGAAAGTCGCGCCAGACGGGCACGCCGCAGAATTTGCTGCCCTCGGTGCACCGCGGCGAGACCAGGCCGTTGCGGACGACGCAGGGCGGACCGATGAAGCGCGCCAGGCGGGGGTGGACGGCGCGGACCTGGGCCACCTCCTCCATCGACGCCTCGTAGATCTCCTCCTGCGCGTTGAAGCAGGTGCGCATCGTCCACTTGTGCAGCAGCGCGATGAGGGGGCCCGATTCGACGAAGCGGACCACCTTGGCGTTGGGCAGGACGTAGAGGGCGAACTCGATCGGCACGCCCAGGGCGAGCAGCCGGTTCTTGGCGGTCCACGCCCGCGCCATCGCGGCCTCGTACTCGGCCAGGGCGGCCGGGTTCGCCCGGATCATCCGCGGCGTCACGTAGTCGGGACGCACGGTGTCCGAGAGCGTCATCAGCGGCCGCGACCCAGGCACCATGCGATGCCGCTGATCCTGTGAGTCCGCGGTGTGGCTCAGGCGCTTGCGGAACGTGTAGCTGGCGTGCTGCAGCGACCGCATCAGCGGCGAGTGATACGCCACCTGGATCGTGTCGAGCCGGTAGCGGATTGCGGGCCGGGTTCAGCAGGCGATCGAGCGCGTCGTCGGTGGACAGATCGTCGCCGTCGGCGCCGAACACCGACCGCACCGCGTCGGCGACCACCTCCTCGGCGTTCGGCGACCAGTCGACGAGCTGGGCGACCTTGCCGTCGAGGCTCCGGTCGAAGCGCTCCGCGAACGCGTCGGCGCCGGCCCGCGCCGCCGGAAAGCCGCGCTCCACGATGTCCTCGGCGTCGAGCCCGACCACGTCGACGCGCTCGACGAAGGCCGGGTCGTGGCGGCGCACCGCGTCCACCATCGCGCCGATCACCTCGCGCGCCTCGTGCGGCGTGTCCGAGGCCTGCGCCATCCGCATCAGGCGATACAGCGTGATCCCGGAGATGGTGTGGACCATCGCCGTGAACGCCGCCAGCGGAATCACGTAGCGCGCCGTCTCGATCGCCTTCTTCTCGGCTTCCTTCTCGAGCGCCTTGAGGCGATCCGGGCTGGCCTTGGGGGTGATGTTGCGCAGCCGCTTGAGGATCGCGAACGTGTCGTCCTTGAGGATCGCCGACAGCCGCGCGTAGCTCTCCCACGCCTCGACCACGGCCCGCTCGAAGACCGCCCGCGCTTCGCCGTCGATCGGCGGCACGTAGGCCTTCGGCTCGCCCAGCTTCACGTAGCGCTGGCTCTGTTGTTCCGAGTTGTAGAACGGGTAGCTGTGCAGCGCCGTCCACACGAACTGCCGCGACACCTGCTCCAGCCCGAACTCGAACGTCGCGTGCTGGTAGACGGTGTGGTGCCCGGCGTCGAACGTCAGCTTGCCGATCGTATCGCGCTGCCGATCGGTGATCTCGGCGGCAGTGATGACACGAGGGGCATAGCAGGTGCGGGCGGCGGCAATGGCGCCGTCGTAGGGCGCCGACGGCGCGTTGCGCAGCGTGACCTTGGGGGCGCCGGTCTCGAGCGTCATCGACCGGCTACTCGTCGCGCGAGCCGGTGCCGTAGCGCTGGAACTCGTCGAGGAACGACAGCGATTCGAGCGAGGCCATGCGTTCGAGGAACAGCACGCCGTCGAGGTGATCGGTCTCGTGCTGGACGACCCGGGCCGGGAAGTTCTTCAGGCTCATCTCGAACGGCTTGCCGCGCCGGTCGAGGGCGCGGATCACGATCTCGCGCGCGCGCGTCACGCGCCCGCGCAGATCGGGGATGCTCAGGCAGCCCTCCCAGTCCTCGGTCGTCTCGGTGCCGACCGGGGTGATGACCGGGTTCACGAACGGGACGATCTTCAGGTTGTCGCCGCTGCCCTCGACGCCGGCGACGAACAGACGGACGGACTCGTGCACCTGCGGCGCCGCGAGCCCGATCCCGTCGTATTCGACCATCGTCTCGATCATGTCGTCGATCAGCTTCTGGAAGGCGGGCGACCGCACCGTCGTCGGATCGACTTCCCCGGCGACCTCGCGCAGCACGGGATGCCCCATGCGCGCGACTTTCAGGATCGACATGACCGCCCGGCCTCGCTGACGTCCGAGGACCTACGCCACCGTGATCGACGAATCGAGGTAGACGTCCTGAATCGTGTGCAGCAGCTTGGCGCCCTCGGCCATCGGCCGCTGGAACGCCTTGCGGCCGCTGATCAGGCCCATGCCGCCGGCGCGCTTGTTGATGACCGCCGTGCGGACGGCGTCGGCGAAGTCGTTCTTGCCCGACGCGCCGCCCGAGTTGATCAGCGGCATGCGGCCCATGTAGCAGTTGGCCAGCTGGTAGCGCGTCATCTCGATCGGGTGATCGCCCGGGACGAGATCCGAGTAGACGCGCTTGTCGATCTTGCCGTACGGGCTTTCCTTGGTGTTGAGCGAGGCGAAGCCACCGTTGTTCTCCGGCATCTTCTGCTTGATGATGTCGGCCTGGATCGTCACCCCGAGGTGGTTGGCCTGACCGGTCAGGTCGGCCGACACGTGGTAGTCCTTGTCCGGGGTCTTGAAAGCCGGGTTGCGCGTGTAGCACCACAGCACGGTGACCAGGCCGAGCTCGTGCGCCCGGGCGAAGGCCTCCGACACTTCCTGGATCTGCCGCGTCGACTCGTCCGAACCGAAGTAGACCGTTGCGCCGACCGCGACCGCGCCCATCTCGAACGCCTGCTCGACGCTGGCGAACATGATCTGGTCGTAGCGATTCGGGTAGGTGAGGAACTCGTTGTGGTTCAACTTCACCATGAACGGGATCTTGTGGGCGTACTTGCGCGAGACGGCGCCCAGGGTCCCGAGCGTCGAGACGACGCAGTTGCAGCCGCCTTCGATCGCCAGCTTCACGATGTTGGCCGGGTCGAAATAGATCGGCGCCGGCGCGAAGCTCGCGCCCGCCGAGTGCTCGATGCCCTGGTCGACCGGGAGGATCGAGACGTAGCCCGTGCCCCCCAGGCGGCCGGCGTTGAGGATCGTCTGGAAGTTGCGCAGCACCGAGGGCGACCGGTCGGTCTGCGACACGACGCGATCGACGAAATCCGGCCCGGGCAGGTGGAGATCCTTCTTGTTGAAGCCCTTCGCTTCGTAGCTCAGAAGCGCTTCGGCCTCGGCTCCCAGGAGCTCATAGGCCTTGGTGGTAGCTGCGGTCGTCATGTTCGTCGATTCCTCGATGTTCGGCGGTCTATCGCCCACGGGCGGAGGCGTCGTCCTGTGCCCGTCCAGACAGTATATCGTCCGCCGCCCGGTGGCCGCTGACGACGGCGCTCTCGATGGTCGCGGGCAGTCCGGTGTCCACCCAGTCGCCGGCCAGGAACAGGCCTGCCACCGCCGTCCGCGTGCCCGGCCGAGCCGGCTGTCCGGGGGCCAGCGAGAACGACGCCTGCGGCTCGCGCACGACCGTGGCGCGCCCCAGCGTTGCGGCGGCCGCCTCGGGCACGGCCTCGCGCAGCTCGCGCCAGGCCAGCGCGATCAGCTCGTCGTTCGACTGGCGCAGCACCGCCTCCGCGCCGCTCGAGACCAGCGACAGGTGGCCGGCCTTTGGCAACGACTCCGGAGTCGATGCCGGGATCCGCCCCATCGACTCCGGAGTCGTTCCGGTTCGGCGAATCTGCGATGTGTCGAAGACCCACTGCATCGTGCGGCCGGGCAAGCCGACGAAGGCGTCCGGCAGGATCTGGCGATCGAGCCAGAGGTTCACCGTCACGATCGGCGACGCGGCGGTTCCGGCGGCGGCGGCGATCAGCGGCGCGAGGGCGCCGTCGGGATCCTGAAACAGGCCGGGCAGGCCGAACCACGGCACGGCGACCACGACCGCGTCCGGCTGCGGCAGGGCGTCCCCGCGGACGCTCACGGTCTCGACCCGCCCGCCGCGGACCGCGACCCGCGCCAGCGCGTTGACGCGGACCTCGCCGCCCCGGCTCTCGATGAACGTCCGCGCCGGCTCGGCGTACATCTCGTCGAGCGGCGTTGCGGTCATCCCGAGCGCGGCGTCGCGCGGCGCCCCTGTGAACATCTGTGCAAGGACGCGCACAAATGGTGCGGCGAGCGCCTGGTCGATGCCCTGATTGAGCGCCGCGACGGCGAGCGGCTCCCAGAGCATCTCGACCATCCGCGGCGTCTGGCGGAGACGCGCCAGCCAGGCGGCGACCGTCTCGGTCGGCGGCGGGGGCGCAGCACCGGGCTTCAGCGCGCCTCCGAGCTTCGCGAGGGGCAGCCGATCGCGCCAGCCCACGCCGGACCAGCGCGCGACCCCGGCAGCCAGGTGCCAGGGGGCCGCCAGCCGCGGACACCGCAGCCGCGACCGCGTCCCGTCGCGATCGATGAACGCCACCTCGAGGCTGTCCTGCAGCGCGACGCGATCGCGGGCGCCGATGGCGTCCAGGAAGCGGAAGGTCTCGTGGTAGCAACCAGCGAGGACGTGCTGGCCGTTGTCGACGCGGTAGCCGGTCTCGCGATCGTCGAATGCGGTCGCGCGCCCGCCGAGGCGGCCGCGCGCTTCGAGGACGAGGACGCGCCGCCCGGCGGCCGCCAGGCGAACGGCCGCCGACAGGCCGGCGAACCCGGCGCCGATGACGATGATGTCGGACGCGCCGTTCGACACTAGGAGCCCGCGGTGAAACGCCCACGGCATTCGACGGCCGTGGCATCCCGCCGCTCGGCGTTGCTCATCGCTCGAATGTGCCCAACATTCTCACTCTTCGCGCCTTGATCGGCGGGCGCCTCGGCCGTCTCGGTGCTTCGCGGGCGTTCCACCACGGGCTCCTACATCGGGCCGCCGAAGCGGCGGCTGACCTCGCGCGACACCTCGGCGAAGGCTTCCTTGACGCGGAACGTCATCCGCGTCCAGATGCGTGAGCGCGATCCAGGCGCGGCGCGGCCGCGACACGCGGACCGTCTCCCCGAACACGTCGAAGTCGCGGCGCTCGATCTCGGCCAGGATCGCCTGGTAGATCCCGGACATGATCTCGGCCGCGATCAGGCGGCGCGACTCGTCGGGCGGGATGGCGCGGGTGGCGCGGCCGTAGTAGTCGCGCGCCCGGACCCCCTGCGCCCGCAGCAGCGACCGCACGTTCGGCGACGCCGTGTCGCTGACCAGCATGTCCTCGGTCACGCCGAACCGCGCCATGTCGTCGAGCGGAAGATAGACGCGGCCCAGCGTCAGGTCCTTCTTCACGTCGCGCAGGATGTTGGTGAGTTGCAGCGCCAGCCCGAGATCCGTCGCGTAGTCGCGCGACTGGGCGTCCTGGCAGCCGAAGATCTGGACGCAGACGATGCCGACGGTCGAGGCGACGCGGTAGCAGTATTGATACAGCTCCGCGAAGTTCTTGAACCGGCGGTGGCCGATGTCCATGGCGACGCCGTCGACGAGATCCGTGAGCGGACCGCGCGGCAGGTCGAACTGGCGGATGAACGGCAGCAGGGCGCGTCCCTGCGGCGTCTGCGGTGTGGACGACGGGTCGTCGTCCGCGGCGAAGCAGCGTGCGATCTCGCGGCGCCACTCGTCGAGCCGGGCGTGGGCGGCGGCGCGATCGGCCTCGGTCTCGACCCGCGCCTCGTCCACCGCGTCGTCGACGGCGCGGCAGAAGTCCCAGACCGCGACGATCGCCTGGCGGCGTACCGGGCTCAGGACGAGGAACGAGTAGTAGAAGTTGGTGTCGCGGGCCATGTCCCTTGGATCCGCAATTCTACCGCCCGCGCCAGCGGATGGCGCGCCAGAGCAGCGCGGGCACGTCGCCGGCGCCCAGCGTCGGGCGGGACTCGAGCGGGTTACGGCCCGGCGCCGCCGCGCGGTCGAGAATCCGCACGCCGCCGAGCCAGGTCACCCGGAGCTCCAGGCGCAGCCGTCCGGTGACCAGATCGGCGACGGGCCGGCCCTGGTCGAAGAGGAAGCGCGTCCGGCGCACGACCTCGTCGAGCGATTCGCGCCAGGCTTCGGTCCAGACGCCCCCGGCGAGATCGCCTTCCTGGGCCCGCCGCCGGCCGCTGACTTCGGCGGGCAGATAGATCCGGCCGCGGCGGTAGTCGACGCCGAAGTCCTGCCAGAAGTTGGCCAGCTGCAGGGCCGTGCACAGGCCATCCGATGCCTGCTCGACGTCGCGGCCGCGATGACCGGCGATGCCGAGGACGAGGCGTCCGACCGGGTTCGCCGAGCGGCGGCAGTAGTCGAGGACGCCGGCCCACTCGGCGTAGCGCCGCGTCTCGACGTCCTGCCGGAACGCGCTCAGCAAGTCGTCGAACAGCTGGATGTCGAGCTCGCACAGGCGCCGGGTCTGGGCGACGGCGGCGAAGACGCGGTCGGACGGCTCGCTGCTCGATGGGGGAGGCGGCGGCGCGTGCAGCCGCGCCTTCCAGTCGTCGAGCAGGCGATAGCGCTCGGCCGGCGCCAGCGTGCCCTCGTCGGCGAAGTCGTCGGCCGCCCGCGCGAACGCGTAGACGGCGGCAACGTGCGGCCGCATCGCGGCCGGGAGCAGCCGCGAGGCGACCGGGAAGTTCTCGTAGTGCTCGCGCGCGATGCGCTCGCAGTGAGCGTAGGCGGCCGCGAACTCCGGGGGGACTGGCGGAGGACGACGGACCGCCGTTGGCGCGCTCAAGAGGCCGCTGCGCTCCGGCGCAAGCGCAGCATCTCGTTCCCGCCGCGCTGGAACTCGTAGGGCACGCGCACCATCTCGACCTCCGCGCCGGCCGCGCGCGCTTCCGCGACGCAGGCCTCGACGAACGGCGAGCGCGCGCCGTCCAGCGCGAGCAGCGGGAAGATCCGCGCTTCCGCCGCGATGCGGCACATCTCCCGGATCGACGCGCGGTGGAACGCCTCGTCGAACTGCGCGCTGTAGAGGAACAGCAGGTGCGAGCTGAGCGCGACGTCGAAGCTGTCATCCGCGAACGGCAGGACGGGCAGACTGGCGTCGACGTAGCGGCCCGACGCCTTGCCCGCGTCGTAGTCCTCGAGGAAGACGCGCATCGCCCGCATGCGGACCCCGCCCAGATCGTCGATCGACGCGATGCCGTGACCCCAGACGAACTGGTCGGCGTGGCGTCGGGTCTGCTCCAGCACGGTGTCGCAAGTCGCGGCGATCCGCGCCTCGATCTCGTCGCGGCTGAAGGCATACAAGGGATCGCACGAGACGACGCGGGCACCGCGGCGCGTGGCCTCGGCGTTGAAAGCCGCCGGACCATCGCCGCAGCCGAGGATCCGGCGCTCGAGATCGGCGGGCGTCAGCGCGAACAGCTGCTGGTACTCGTCGAACGACCGCCCCCAGGGCACCACCTTGTCGAGCGTGAACATGGCCTGCCTCCCCGCGGCGGCGCTAGCAGCCCGTCAATCCCGCCGCTCGATGAGATCGGCCATCATCGCCGACGCCGGATCCGCGTCGGCGCGCAGGCCGGTCGTAACCCCTGCCCGATCCGCCTCTCCCCGGTTCTGACTGACCTTCCACTTGCCGGCCAGCCGGGACACCGGCAGCTCGAAGCCGACGATGCCGCGCACCAGTCCGGCTATGTAGTCCTCCGGCGCGTCGCTCACCTGCCACGGCCGCTCGCGCCCCTCCTCGTGCCGCGCCGTGAGTCGCGCGATGTGTGCGTGCAGCCATGCCCCGTCTTCCACGAACCGCAGCGGCCCGTACGCGTGCACGACGACGTAGTTCCAGGTCGGCACGACCTTTCCCGTCTCGGCCTTGGTCGGATACCACGACGGCGTGACGTAGCGCTGCGGGCCCTGGAAGATGGCGAGCGCCTCGACGGCTGGATCGCTGTCGCGCCACACCGCGTTGGCGCGCGACACATGACCGCGCAGCATGCCGAACGGGCCGGCAGCGGCGTCGAGCTCGAACGGCAGGTGGTTGGCCTCGAGGCCCCCGCTGCCCAGCGTCACCAGCGCGCCGAACGGCTCGTCGCGGATCAGCTCGTGCAGGACGTCGACACGGGTCTCTTCGAAGTGACGTGGGATGTACATGGCTCGCGGCACCGCCTGGCGCCGACGCCGATCATACTCACTCGCCGCGCAGCAGCGGCGCCTTCGTGTACTCGGTCGGGACGGTCGTGATAGGCCCGTCGATCCGCACGTCGAGCTTCCGGCGGGCGACCACTCGCAGGTAGCCGAAGTAACGGCCGGCGTCGGCCTCGACGGCCTGCAGTTCGACGGTGTTCCCGGGGCAGACCACGTACTGCCAGTCGAGCCATCGCTTCCAGCCGTCGGGCATGGCTTCGGCGCGCTCGACGGTGACGAAGCCGGTCTTCTCCCAGTGGCGCCGCCACCACGCCGGCGAATGCAGCGACCACACACTCGGATCCCACCACGCGGCGAGGTGCTCGGGCACGTCCCCTTCGATCTCCTGCAGCATGCACGCGCCGGCCAGCGCCAGGACGCCGCCGGCTTCGCGAAGCGGGCCAGGTAGGCCAGGTAGTGATCGTCGGTCGCGAAGTACAGGAACGAATCGATGCAGAGGATGGCGTCGAAGAACTCCGTCTCGAACGGCAGCGCCCGCGCGTCCGCGTGGACGGCGGTGACGCGCTCCTCGACGCCGGCGTCACGGATCCGCTGCTGGTTCTCGGATGGCGCTGAACCAGAGATCCGCCGCCCACACCTGCACGCCGAACTCGCGCGCCAGGAAGATCGACTGCGCCGCCATCCCGCAACCGAGGTCGAGGACGCGCATGCCCGGCCTGAGGTCGACGACCTCGCTGAGCCACTCGGCCAGCCACAGCGAGTTGGCGCCGCCGCTGGCGCTCGAAATCAGCCAATCCGGGTTGTAGCGCGACGCGCGCGGGAACCGATCGGAGAGCAGGCGATTGTCGGTGGTCATCTGCGCCTCGTCATGCCATGTCCCCAAGCTCGCTGACCACGTGCGACAGCGCGTGGGCGAGCATGGCCGACTCGAGCCCGTATCGCCAGAACAGGTATCCGAAGAGCAGACCGAACGCGGCGTTCCAGCCGATCACGAACGCGACGATATTCGCATCCAGTACGTCGACCAGCGCCGCAGCCGCCGGCAGGTGGCCGGCGGCGAACACCAGCGCGCTCACCAGGATGGCAAGCCAGACGTAGCCGGCATGAACGGCGCCCTGCCGCCGCTGCAGGACCCGCCACGACAGCCAGACCAGCGCCGTCATGATCCCCCATCGCAGCAGCAGTTCCTCGGTTACGCCGCCGTAGAGCACCCGAGCCGCCAGGGTGAGGTTGAACTGCTCCTGCGCCGCTGTCAGCGCGGCGGGCGCGAAGCGGAGGGCCGTGAACAGCAACGCCCCGCCGAACAGGCCTGCCGTAACGCCCGGAAACAACTGCGGGCGAAGGGCCGGCACGATGGGGCGGCCACTGACCGCAGCCTCGAACGCGGGCGCTCGGAGACCGACCGCTGGCGCGAGCGCGACACCCGCCCACACCGCGAGGGCGAGCAGGGTGCCGCTCTGCGCCAGGCTGGCAATGGAAAGCACCCACAGGGGCGCGGGGAGCTCTACTTTCGCGAGCAACCCAGGCAAGACGGTGGTCGTGACGACGACCACGCCAAGCATCCCGGCCAGCCAAAGCGCAAGGCCCAGACGCAGGCGGGGTGCCGCGCCAGCGGTCAGCGTAGTAGCCATGACTCAGCGTCAGGCATTCTAGCCCCGCGCGCCTGCTGGTACCCTAGCGAGCGTGAAACGGACCCCGGCGCCCATGCAGCCGCCCCTTCCGGCACGACGCCGCTGGTTCCGCCAGCGCCTCCTTGGCTGGTATCGAAAGAATGGCCGGACACTCCCCTGGCGGACGACCGACGACCCGTACCACATCCTCGTGTCCGAGGTGATGCTGCAGCAGACGCAGGTCGATCGCGTGCTGCCGAAGTACGAGGAGTGGCTGACGCGCTACCCGTCGCTGGACGCGCTCGCCGGCGCCGACGAAGCGGACGTCGTGCAGACGTGGCGCCCGCTCGGCTACAACATCCGGCCGCGCCGCCTGCAGGCGATCGCGCGCGAAGCGGTCGAGCGCTACGACGGCCGGCTGCCGTCGGACGAGGCGACGCTGCGCAGCTTCAAGGGCATCGGCCCCTACACCGCCGGCGCGATCATGAGCTTCGCGTTCCGCCAGCGCGCCGCGATCGTCGACACCAACGTCGCGCGCGTGCTCTACCGGATCTTCGTCGGCGGCGGCGATCCGAAGGCGCACGCGATGAAGGCGCACCTGTGGGAGGTGTCGCGCGCGGTGCTGCCGCACCGGCACGTCTTCGACTTCAACCAGGCGCTGATGGATTTCGGCGCGACGGTGTGCTCGGCGCGCAAGCCGCTGTGCGAGGCGTGCCCGATGGCACGCGGCTGCATCACCGTCGCGTCAGCAGCGCCACCAGCCCGGCGTCGGCTTCCGGGAGTGGCAGGCTCGCGAGCTCGGACGCGCTGACCCAGCGCAGCTCCTGCCCGAGCAGCGGCCGCGGCTCGCCTTCGATCGTGCAGTCGTAGAAGTGCAGCTCGACGCGCTTGGCGGGATAGTCGTGCGTGGTCGACCAGCGAAGAGTGCCGACGCAGGCGGCGACTCCGAGCTCTTCGTCCAGCTCGCGCACGAGGCACGCTTCCAGCGTCTCGCCCGGATCGACCTTGCCGCCCGGGAACTCCCACAGGCCTTCGAGGTGCGTGCCCTTCAGGCGCCGCGCCATCAGCCAGCGACCGTCCCGCTCGACGATCGCCGCGGCGACGACGACGGCGGATCGGTCGGCTGTCACGCGCCGGAGGAAGCGGCGCCGGTGGGCATGGCGACCAGCGGCACCGTGACGACGGTGGCGCCAACCGGCGGATCGACGCCGACCATCAGCTTCGTGCCCGGCTCGGTGTGATCGCGGTGGGCGTAGCCGAGGCCGATCAGCCGGCGCAGCGCCGGCGACCACGCGGCGCTGGTCACGCGGCCGATGTCCTTGCCGTCGAACGCGATCGGCGTACCCGCCACCGGCACGGATGCGTCCGGCGTCGACTCGGCGTCCGCGGCCCATGCGACGAGGCGCCGGACTACGCGCCCGCCGCCGCGGTGCAGGATCCGGATGACGACTTCCTGCCCGACGTAGCAGCCCTTGGTCTGGCTGATCGCGCTGGCCTCGAGGCCGGCCTCGAGCGGGATCGTCTCGGTGTCCATGTCGACGCCGAACAGCGGCAGGCCGGCTTCGATTCGCAGGGTGTCCCAGGCGTCGGCGGTGATGTCGCGAGCACCGGACGCGAACAGCCGCGCCGCGACGTCGGTGACGCGCTCGGCGGCGCAGTAAACGTCGAATCCCGGGCCGCCGAGAGCGTAGCAGCCGGCGACGAACACCGGCGCGTCCTGGAACTCGACGTCGACGTGGGCGTGTTCGGCGAGATCCGTGAGGCTGGCGACCGGCACGTCCAGCGCCCTGGCCAACACCGCGGCCGCGGTGGGGCCGTGCACCGCAAGCCGCGCGATGCGGGCGGTGACGTCCTCGACCACGACGTCCTCGGTGATGATGAACTGCTCGAAGCGGGCGGCGACGGTCGCCCGCGCCACCGTCGGCACGTCCAGCAGCAGCGCCTCGCGCGTGGCCAGGATCCGCAAGTCGCTGATCATCCGGCCCTGCGGCGTCAGATAGGCGGCATAGCAGCCCTGGCCGGGCTGCAGGGCGGCGACGTCGTTGGTGACCAGGCCCTGCAGCCAGGCCACCCGATCCGGCCCGGTCAGGCGCAGCCGGCCTTCCCCCGATCGATCCACGACGACCGCGCTCGAGCGCGCGGCGTCATACCCAGGCATGGTGCTCATCGTATGCTGGACCCTATGATACGGGCTCTCCTCGCGGGCGCGATCCTCATGGTCTGCGCGCTGCGCCCCTCGACGGCGGCGGCGCAGGACGCCACCTTCTACATCTTCGGGCAAGGCCAGCGCATCGGCAGCGAGACGGTGACGGTGCTGGTCACCGACGACGGCTGGAAGGTGACGTCGACCGGCACGCTCGCGGCGCCGATCGCGCTCAACACGCGCCTCGCCGAGGTCACCTACGACAAGGCCTGGCATCCGCGGACGCTCGTCGTCGACGCGCTCGTCAAGGGCAAGGCGTCGACGGTCAAGACGACGTTCACCGGCACCCAGGCGGTCAACGACATCGTCCAGGAAGAGCGCAACTTCCAGAAGACCGACACCGTCGACGCGCAGACGATCGTGATGCCGAACCTGATCTTCGGCACCTACGAGGCGCTCGCGGCGAGGCTGTCGACCGCCGCGCCCGGCGCGGCCTTCCGCGTCTACGTCGTGCCGGAGGCCGAGATCGCGGTCACGCTCGGCAGCGTGTCCACCGAGCGGGTCTCGGCGCCGGGCCGGACGTTCGAGGCGCGCAAGCACGCGCTGACGTTCGCCAACCCGGGCGGGCCGCTCGCCGTCGATCTGTGGACCGACGGCCCGCGGCTGATGCGGATCTCGATTCCGTCGGTCGGGCTCGAAGTGGTCCGCGACGGACGTCGCCACGGTCGCGTCCCGCACGTCGAGCCACTATCGCGCCAACGACGCCGACGTCTCGATCGGCGTCGGCTCCTATGGCTTCAAGCTGGCCGGCACCCTGTCGACGCCGGCCAACGCGGCGCCGGCGACGCGGCTGCCGGCGGTCGTGCTGATCGCCGGCTCGGGTCCGCTCGACCGCGACGAGACGGCGTACGGCATCCCGATCTTCGCGCAGCTGGCGAACGCGCTCGCCGACGCCGGCTTCGCGGTGGTCCGCTACGACAAGCGCGGCGTCGGACAGAGCGGCGGGCGCAGCGAGTTCGCGACGCTCAACGACTACGCCGAGGACGTCGTCGCGGTGGTCAAGTTCCTCGAGAAGCGCAAGGACATCGATCCGAAGCGCATCGCGCTGGTCGGGCACAGCGAGGGCGCGGCCGTGGCGCTGCTGGCGGCGCGGCGGGCCGGCAACGTGAGAGCGGTCGGCGCTGATCGCCGGCATCGGCACCACGGGTGCGCAGCTCAATCTCGAGCAGCAGCAGTACGCCTTCCGCAGCCGGGAAGATTCCGGAGGCGGAGCAGCGCCGCGAAAGTCGAACTGCAGAAGAAGGTGCAGGCCGCCGTGCTCTCCGGCAAGGGCTGGGAGGACGTGCCCGCCGACATCCGGAAGCAGGCCGAATCGCCGTGGTTCGCCAGCTTCCTCGCCTTCGATCCGGCGCCGGTCATCGCCAAGCTCGATCAGCCGCTGTTCGTCATCCATGGCGCGCTCGACACCCAGGTGCCGCCGCACCACGCCGAGAAGCTGGGCGCGCTGGCGAACGCGCGCAAGAAGGCGCCGAAGACGGAGGTGGTCGTGCTGCCGGGGATCAACCACCTGCTGGTGCCGGCCAAGACCGGCGACCTGTCGGAATACGGCTTCGCTGCCCGACCGCACGATGTCGCCGGAAGTGGCGGCGAAGATCGCCGCCTGGCTCAAGGCGGTGCCGGCCAAGTAGCGAGCGTTCGCATCATTGCGTCTTCGGCGGCTGATACGTCGTGGCGGTGTCGACGGAGAACTTGCGGTAGCCCGAGAACTCCGATGTGCCGCTGCGCCGGAGTGTCCGGACAAGGGCGACGCGTACACCGCCGCGGAAGTGGACGGCTGCCGGCAGCCACACCTCGTTGTTCACTCTGCGCCGCAGGAACGACAGCTGCGAGCCCTTGTGCAGGCGAGCCAGCACACCGAAGCCCATCGACAGCGTGTCGATGGCCTCGGCGTCGAGCCGCACGAGCTCATGATCGGACTCGCTGATCCAGGCGCGGAGGGAGAACTTCTGCAGCTGCCTTCCCTCGTGCGTCCGCGGTTTCGCCTTCGGACGCGGCGTGAGCGAGAGCGCGATCGTGTCGTGCCCCTCGATGGCCTCACGCCCCCGCATGTCGATGTCGAAGACGATGAAGATGTCGTCGACGATGGCTTCGAACTCGCGCCGCTGCTCCGCCAGATCGCGCTCCTGCCGCGCCCGCTCCTTCGCCGGCTGCTCGGTGAGAAGCCTGGCGAGGGCCTCTGCCTGCCGTTGTCGATCGCGATCCACCTTCTCGAGCTCCGCCGCGGGCCGCGGCCGTCCGTTTTCGGCGATGAGCCGCTCCCATCGGCTTTTCTCGCCCGGCAGGCCGGGATAGCTCTCGAAGACCTTCACGGACTCTTCCAGCACGCGTCCCCGTTCGTCGAGCTTCTGCTCGCGGCGGGTTTCGACGTAGACGTAGCTGCTCTGGAGCGACGTGTCGGTCTGGAGATGCTTGCGGGTTTCGCGGAGAAAGGCCTCCCGCTCGGGGAGCGGCCGCTCCTGGGCCGCGACCGCCACGACCAGGAGACACGCGGCCGACATGAGACCGGGCGTTCTTCGCATGGTGTTCTCTTGTAGATTGCCATAGGGAGTAGACGAGCCGCCGCGTGCGAGGGTTCCGCCGACGGCTTCGTCTGCCTGGCTTGCCGGATGGAGTGAGGCTGGCGTAGAGCGGGATCCCGCCGGACGTGGCGGCGAAGATTCGCGTCGGCTGGCTCCAAGGCGCTGCAGGGTAGGCGGCTCAGACTTAAAACTGTTGTCTGACTTTTCTAACAGTGCGGCTCGGGCCGAGCGTGGTCGACGGCTCACAACTGTTCAGCTTAGAATGCTGAACCTGCCATGCAGCGCGTCCTCGCCTCCGGCCGCTCCTGCCTCGTGCTCGTGTGCGCTATGCGTCGCCGTCGTGGCCTGCGGCTCCGACAGTCCCTCGCCGGTGACGCCCGCCGCGCCCACGCCGACGACCAGCGCCGTCCAGGTGCGCGCCAGCGGCGATGCGTCGGGCCCGATCGAGGCCGGACAGACGCGGCAGCTCGTCGCGACGGCGACGCAGAGCACGGGCACGACGTCCGACGTGACGCAGCAGGCGACGTGGCAATCGTCGGCGCCCGGCGTGGCCACCGTCTCGTCGACGGGCCTCGTGACCGCGGTAGCCCAGGGCGAGGCGGAAATCAGCGCGACGTTCCAGAGTGTGAGAGGCACGCTTGGCGTCGGCGTGCGGCAGGTGCCCTGCGCCTTGTCGATCTCCCCGCAGACCGCCACCTTCGGCCCCTTCGGCGGCACGGGCAGCGTGCAGGTTCTGGTGAGCGCGGCGTCGTGCCGGTGGAGCGCGCGCAGCGACGCGCCCTGGCTGCCGTTGGCGTTCGAACCCGCGGCCGCGGGCAGCGGAGACTTCGGCTATACGGCGCCCGCCAACAGCACGACCGCGCCTCGCACGGCCAACATCGTCGTCACGACCTCCACCGGCGAGAGCGCGGTGCACGCGATCACGGTCAATCGCACGACGGGGTGCAGCTACGTGACGGAGCCCGAGGAAGCCGTATTCACGGCCGCCGGCGGCACGGGCTCGTTCAACGTCATCACGACGCCCGGCAACTGCCAGTGGAACCTCGTGAACGGCATGGAGTCGCTCGGCGTCCGCATCATCTCGGGCTTCAGCGGAACGGGCGCCGAGCAGGTCCGCTACAGCGTGCAGGCCCATACCCGCGACGTCGATGCCGACGGCTACCTCGAGATCGCGGGCCTGTCAGGCGCCAATCCCAACGGCCGCCACCACATCGTCATCGGAAGCGCTGATCCGGGTCTATTCGTACCGGAGCGATTCGATCGGATCGACGCGGGAGGCGCGCCAGGCCGGGATGAAGCCGGCGATCAGGCCGACCGCCATCAGGATGCCGGCGCAGACGCCGAGCACCTGCAGCGACAGCACCAGGTGGATGTCGGTCACGCCGGTGACGTCGTCGAGCAGCTCGGCGAGGAACGGCCGCGGGCTGAAGATCGCGATCAGCAGGCCGGACAGCACGACGCCGGCGAGCCCGCCGAGGCTCGTGATCGCCATCCCCTCGAGCAGGAACTGCCACAGGATCTCGCGCCGCCGGGCGCCGAGCGCCTTGCGGATGCCGATCTCGCGCGTCCGCTCCTTCACCGACACGAACATGATGTTCATGATGCCGACGCCGCCGATGGCCAGCGTCAGCACGCCGATGAACGAGAGCACCACCTTGAGCCCCGTGGTGATGCCGCCGATCTCCTTCATGTTCTCGACCGAGTCGTTGATGTTGAGCGCCCGCTCGTCGGCCGGGTTGAAGCGCAGGCGCTTGCCGAGCTCGGCCCGCACCTGACGGATCGCCTCCGGCTGCCGCATCGGATCGACGCTCTGGAACACCACCGTGTCCACGTACTGCGCGTCGGCGAGCTGGGCCATCGTCGTGTAGGGGATGAACACGCAGAAGGCGTCGGGCGAGAAGTACGAGGACATCTGCACCTTGTCCTCCATCAGCCCGACCACCTCGAACGGACGCCCGGCGATGCGGATCGTCTCGCCGACGGCGGGCCGCCCGCCGAACAGCTTGCGATAGACCTCGCGCCCGACGAACGCGACACGCCGCCGCTCCTCGACGTCCTGATCGTTCAGGAAGCGGCCCTGCCCCGGCGCGGCCTTCTCGGCGCGCATCTCGCCGTAGATCGGGTTGACGCCGCGGATGCCGTGCACCGCCTGCCGATCGCCGTAGGCCACCGGCAGCCGCTCGAAGAACTCCGGGCTTGCGGAGCGGATCAGCGGCAGCGCCTCGAGCGCGTGGACGTCGGCCACCTGCAGCCGCACGCGCCGGCCAGCGCGCTCGCCGCCCGCCTGCATGCTGGTCTGCCCCGGCCAGATCACCGCGACGCCGCTGCCGAACGCGCCGCGGAAGCCGGCCGCCACCGCGTCGTGGAAGCCGTTGCCATAGGCCAGCAGCATCACCACCGAGACGATGCCCCAGGAGATGCCGAGCATCGACAGCGCGGCGCGGAACGCGTTGCGCGTCAGCCCGTGCCAGGCCTCGCGTCCGACCTCGCGATAGACCGCAATCCGCATGTCGATCAGGCCTCGTAGCGCAGCGCTTCGGTCGGCGGCAGCTGCGCCGCGCGTCGGGCGGGCAGCGTCGCGGTCACGACGCCCACGGCGACCAGCGCGCCGAGCGCGAGCACGCCGGTCTGCCAGGTCACGATCATCCCGGAGAAGCGGATCGGCAGCGGCGCGAGCATGTTCACGGCGAGGCACAACGCGCCGGCGACCATGAGGCCGGCCAGGCCGCTCGTCATGGTCAGCACGAAGCCCTCGAGGAAGAACTGCCGCTCGATCGCGCGGGTGGTCGCGCCGAGCGCCTTCCGCACGCCGATCTCGCGCGTCCGATCCTTGACGGCGATGAGCATGATGTTCATCACGCCCATGCCGCCCAGGGCCAGCGTCACGATGCCGACGAGCGTGAAGAACTGCCGCATGTAGTAGACGATCCGCTCGAAGAACAGCGACTGCATCGCCGTGTTCCACATCGCGATGGCTTCGGTGTCCTCGGGATTGAAGCCCTTGCGGCGGGCCAGGATGCCGCGCACCTCGCGCTCGATCGGCCAGTCGACGTCGGCGACGCGGCCGGTGCGCCGGGCCAGGATGTCCGGCATCTCGGCGACCGCGCCCGGCGTCGGCGAGACGATCAGCTGCGACAGCGTCCCCGGCTCGGCGTTCGGGATCGGGAGGATCTGCGACATCACCGCGAACGGGATGAAGATCTTGTTGTTGTCGGGCCCGCTGTAGCTGCTGTCCTGATCCTTGCGGCGGAGCCGGCCGACCACGCTGAAGCGGACGCCGGCGATGGTGATCGACTCGCCGATCGGGTGGCGTGCGCCGAACAGCTGCTGGCTCATCTCCCAGCCGATCAGGGCGACGCGCCGCGCTTCGCGCTCGTCCTGCCAGTTCAGGTGCCGGCCGTACTGCAGCTCGATGGTGCGGATGTCCTGGTAGGGCGGCTCGATGCCGTGCACGCCGACCGCCGCCGCGTTGTAGCGGCTCTTCACCTGCACGCCGCCGCGGTTGATCTCGGGGCTGAGCGTCGACACCAGGCGCGCCTGACGCTCGATCGCCCGCGCGTCGTCGACGGTCAGGCGGATGACGCGGCCGGCGCGCTCGCCGCCGGCCTGCATGCTGGTGCGGCCGCCCCAGACGATGCCGATGTTGCGCCCGAACTCGCGCAGCACCGCGTCGTTGCCGCGCCGGAAGCCCTCGCCCATCGCCGACAGCACGACGATCGACACGATGCCCCACAGGATCCCGAACATCGTGAGCACGCTGCGCAGCGTGTTGGCGCGCAGGTTCTCGAGCGACTGACGGATGGCTTCGCGCATCGGCGAACGTCCGGAAGCGGCGCCGTTACCGCGGCAGCAGCACGCGATCGCCGGCCTTCACGCCGGACACGATCTCGGTGCGGGTGCCGCTGCCCACGCCCAGCTTGACGGCGACGCGGCGGCGGCCGCCGGCGGCGGCGGCGTCCGGCACCTCGACGAACGGGTTCTTGCCGGCGTCGTAGACGATCGCCGCCTCGGGGACGATCAGCACGTTCGGGTGCTCCTCGAGCACGATCTCGGCGTTGGCCGTCATGTTGGCCTTGAGCGCGCTGCCCGGGTTGTCGATCGACACCTCGACCTCGAAGGTCGTGACGTTGTCGCGCTCGACGCCGATCGGCGAGATCTGCGTGACCTTGCCCTCGAAGGTGCGGTCCTTGAAGGTCTCGACGCTGATCCGCGCCGGCTGCCCCAGCTTGACGCGGCCGACGTCGGCTTCGTCGACCTTGCCGCGGACGAAGACGCGCTCGATGTCGCCGACGGTCATCACCAGCGACGCCGCCGAGCCCATGTTCAGGATCGACGACACCGG
Source organism: Vicinamibacterales bacterium (assembly GCA_963844435.1). Classification (GTDB taxonomy): domain Bacteria; phylum Acidobacteriota; class Vicinamibacteria; order Vicinamibacterales; family Vicinamibacteraceae; genus JBDSLU01. The sequence continues at coordinate 150,817 of CAWJOG010000012.1, forward strand.
GCTGCCGATCTCGACGTCGCGGGTCAGCACCATGCCGTGCAGCGGCGAGCGGATGGTGGCGTTGCGCAGCTCCTCTTCGGCGCGCTCGACGGCGGCGCGGGACTGGGCGACGTTGGCCTCGGCCTCGGCCACCTTGGCGTGCGCCACGACCAGCTGGCTCTTGGCGCTGCGCTGCCGGTTCTCGGCCACCTCGAAGGCGCCGCTGCGCCTCGTCGAGCCCCGACTGCGGCAGGAGCCGGTCGGCATGCAGCGCCTGGGCGCGCTCGTAGTTGCGCCGGGCGAACTGGACGTCCGGCCCCTCGGCCTCGACGATGTTCTTCTCGAACGCGGCCTCGGCGCCGCGCAGGCCGGCGGTGGCGGCCTGGAGGTTGGCCCGCGCTTCGCGCAGGCGGGCGGCGAGGGTCTCCTTGTCCAGCTCGACCAGGACCTGGCCAGGGGTGATGACGTCGCCGACGTCGACCCGCAGGGCCTCGATGATCCCGTTGGCCTTGGACTTCACTTCGACCTTGGTGATCGGCTCGATCTTGCCGGTGGCCACGACCGACCTGGTCATCGTGCCGCGCTCCACGGTGGCAATCGAGGTCGGGTCGAAGTCGGCGCCGGCGCTGGCGGAGCCAGCGAGCAGGTAGACGCCGGCCATCAGGCCGACGGCGGTGAACGAGCCGCCGTAGAACAGGCGGCGCTTTGCTTTCTTGCCCATTGAAGCTTCTCCTGTCCGAGGTTGGACGGCATTGAGCGGTCCCTGGTTCGTCGATGCGCCATTCGGCGCATCGGCGGCACGATGGCTCCGGACTTCGTCCTCGCCATTCGTGGCGTCGACCTGTATCGCCGCGCGTGAGAGCGCGGCCGCAAGACCTAGTTAGAATGTGGCCGCAATGACAGTCGGCATCCTCAAGGAGACCTTCCCGGGCGAGCGGCGCGTGGCCGTCATCCCGGCGGGCGTCGCGACGCTCAAGAAGGCCGGTATCGCGGTGGTCTTCGAGCCCGGCGCGGGCACGTCCGCCGGTTTCCCCGATGATCAATACGTGGCCCAGGGGGCAACGGTGGGCAGCTCGCGGGCGGACGTCATCGCCCAGGCCGACTGCCTCCTCCAGGTGCGGACACCGGGTGCCAACCCGGTCTCCGGCCGCGCCGACGCCGAGGCTCTCCGCCCCGGTCAGGTCATCGTCGGCATGGCCGACCCGCTCGGCACCCCGGAAGCCGCCGACTACCTCGCCGCGAAAGGCGTCACCAGCTTCGCGCTCGAACTGATTCCCCGCATCACCCGCGCCCAGAGCATGGACGTGCTGTCGTCGATGGCCACGGTGGCCGGTTACAAGGCCGTGCTCCTGGCCGCCAACACCATGCCGCGCATGTGCCCGATGCTCATGACCGCCGCCGGCACGGTCGCGCCGGCGCATGCGTTCGTCATCGGGGCCGGCGTCGCCGGCCTGCAGGCGATCGCCTCGGCGCGGCGCATGGGCGCCAAGGTCGAGGCCTACGACGTCCGGCCGGCCGTCAAGGAGCAGATCCAGAGCCTGGGCGCGAAGTTCGTCGAGCTGCCGCTCGAGTCCGCCGGGGCCGAGGACAAGGGCGGCTACGCCAAGGCGCAGGACGAAGCGTTCTACCAGAAGCAGCGCGAGCTGATGGCCAAGTCCGTCGCGGCGGCCGACATGGTGATCACGACCGCGGCGATCCCAGGCAAGAAGTCACCGGTCCTGATCACCGCCGACGCGGTGAAGGGCATGCGGCCGGGCTCGGTGATCGTCGATCTCGCCGCCGAGCGCGGCGGCAACTGCGAGCTGACGAAGGCCGACGAAACGGTCGTCGTGCACGGCGTGACCATCCTCGGCCCGACCAACCTCGCCGCCGAAGTGCCGTACCACGCCAGCCAGATGTACTCGAAGAACATCCTGACGTTCTTCACCTCGCTGGTGAAGGACGGCAAGGTCATCATCAACCTCGACGACGAGGTCTGCCGCGACACGCTGGTCACGCGCGACGGGCAGGTCGTCAACGAACGGGTCAAGGCGCTGGTCGCGCCGGCAGGGTGAACAGCCGCATGTGGATTCTGACGACGGACGACGACGCAGGCGTGGACCCTCCGGTGGTCATCCGCCTCACCACCGGCGCCGAGCGCACGGTGGGACGGGCCAACCGGTCGGACTTCATCCTCGACGCCGCGCTCGTCTCGCGCGTGCACTGCCGGCTGTCGACGGACGCCTGCGGCGACCTCAGCGTCGAAGACCTCGACAGCACCAACGGCACGTTCGTGAACGATCAGCGCGTCAGCGGCCGGGCCGTCCTCTCGCCCGGCGATCGCCTGCGCGTCGGCCGCGTCGAGCTGTCGGTGCGCAAGGCGGAATCGTAAGGAAGGAACGCCATGGATCCGCGCCACAACCGGATCGACTACCTCGAGCTCGGCGCCAAGAACGCCGGCGACTATGCCAGGACCAAGTCGTTCTACGAGGCGGCGTTCGGCTGGACCTATCAGGACTACGGCCCCGACTACTGCGACACCAGGAGCAGCGGCGTCGGCAGCGGCATCAGCGGCAGCTCGGACGATCGGACGCTGCAGCCGCTCCCGGTGATCTTCGCCGAGGATCTCGAAGCCGCGCAGGCCAAGGTCGTCGAGGCTGGCGGCATCGTCACCCGCGCGATCTTCAGCTTCCCCGGCGGCCGCCGCTTCCACTTCGCCGACCCGTCGGGCAACGAGCTCGGCGTGTGGTCGGACAAGTAGGCGACGCCGTGAACGATCAACGCGCCGCGGCCGCGGCCGGCGCTCTCAGGTACTGATCGAACCACTTCACCGCTTCGTTGTAGTAGTTCAGCCACCCCGGCTTGGGCTGGGCGAAGCCGAAGTCGGCGCCGTGCTTTCCGCCCGGCACCGTGATCAGCTTCGTGGGGACGCCGGCGGCGCGCAGCGCCGCTTCATAACCCGCCGACTGCGAGTACGGCACCAGATCGTCGGCGTCGCCGTGCATCAGCAGCGTCGGCGGCGTCTTCGCGGACACGTGCGTCTGCGGTGACGCCTGCGCGTAGAGCGCCTTCGACGTCGGCACGTTGTCGCCCGGCGGCACCTCGAGGAACGACACGACGAGGGCCAGGCCCGCCGGGACCGCGGTCATCTTCGGCAGATCGACCAGCGGCGCGCGCAGCACCACGGTCTGGAGGGTGGCCGGCTCGCGGTTGACCGGATCCAGATCCGCGGGATCGCCGGCCGCGCCGAGCGTCGAGACCAGCCCGACGAGGTGTCCGCCCGACGATCCGCCAAGGCCGCCGAGCCGATTCGGATCGATCCCGTAGACCTTGGCGTGGTGCCGGATGAAGCGGACCGCGCGCTGCACGTCCTCCACCGCGGCCGGATAGTGGAAGCGCGGCGCGGCGCGGTGGTTGACGGCGAACACGGTGTAGCCGGCCGCGATCAGGGCCGGCCCCCACAGCGGCACTTGCGTGTCCTTGAGCGGCGTGGCGCCGTACTCGAGCGGCGCCTGCCAGCCGCTGCCGGCGACGAACAGGATGCCGTAGCCGTTGGCGCGGACCGGCCGGTGCACGTCCATCAGCAGCGCGAAGCCGGAGTACATGCCGTAGATCACGTTGCGCTCGACGTTCAGCGGCGTGATGGTGACCGGCGGCGCCTGTGCGCCCGAGCGCGACTGCGCGTCCGCCCCGGCCGGCCCGAGGGCGAGGAACCCGGACAGGAGCGCGACCCATCGGCAGTGGGAACGGAAAGGAGGTTGTGGCATGAGCTATGGGATTAGAACCTGAAAAGCCAGCTGGTCTTGACGAACAGTTGGCGGCCGGTGGACCGCAGCGCGCCCTCCGGCGTCAATTCCCGCCGCGTCGGATCGATCGCGCTGGCGTAGCGGTCGGTGTAGCCGATGTAGAGCGCCGTCCCGGGATGCGCGAGCCACGTCAGGAGAATGTCGGCGCCGAAATGCCGGCCGGCCTCGAGATCGACGACGGCCCGGTTCGGAGCGAGCGAGTCGTAGTCGAGGATGGCGCGCAGCGACCACTCGCGCGTGAACTGATAGTTGACTCGCGACCGCACGATGCGGTTCTCGAAGATGTCGGCGCCCGCGGCCGGCGTCCCGGCGCGGCCATCGAGCCGGCTCCACAAGAGCGTCTCGTCGATCGACAGCCGCGAGATCGGCTTGACCGTCACTTCGACTTCCCAGTCCTGGAAGTCGCCGAGAAAAGGCGCCAGGCCATCGGCCGGGAAATAGTTGGGGCGCGTGCCTGCCGACACCGTGGCATCCACGCTCAGCCACCGCAGCGTCTCCCACTCGAACTCGAGCAGGTCCTCACGCTGGTCGAACCTGAGGCCCCCGACCGTCTCCGAGATCAGCGCGTGCCGATAGAACGCGCTCGTGCGCTTCTTGAACTCGAACTCCACCGGGAAGCGGAGGGTCCGGTCCTGCAGGTCGCCCGCGAAGTTCCAGATGGCCTGGACGAGCGAATTCGGCCCCCAGGCGGTCAGCGGGCCGCTCTTCGGGTGCCAGCGGTAGGTGACGAAGCTGACGACGTCGTGGATGTCGGTGCGCGGCACGAATCCCAGCGGCACGCGGAAGCCGGGCGAGATGCCGGTGTAGGACAGGAAGTAGTTGAACGAGCGGCCGTTGCGGCTCAGGCCGGCGAGGGTGGCGGCGCCGTCGTGCCGCGCGCCGGCGAGGTCGGTGTCGTGGCTGCCGACCGCCTGCGCATCCAGGAACCAGTTCTTGTCGAGGCGCAGGTGCGTCGAGGCACCCGCGACCTGATTGCCGGATCCCGCGAAGGTCCGCGACGTCGCCATGAACCCCAGATTGGACTGGTTGGCGAAGTCGCGGCGCGCGCTGGCGATGACGTTGACGGCGCGATCCTCGAACTCGGGGCTGGCCGGATCCGCCTCCTGGCCCGGCGCGCGGTCGTCGATCACCAGCGCGCCCGTCGCCCACTTCCCGTACTTGCCGGTCATCCGCGCGCCGAACTGCGGATCCCGCACCCGCCGCGAAAAGAACAGCGTCAGCGGCGAGTTGAAGAAGTCGGAGTTCTCGAGGAAGAACGGCCGCTTCTCCGGGAAGAAGACCTCGAAGCGCTGGTTGACCGTCACCTGCGGCTCGTCGGACTCGACCTGGCTGAAGTCGGGGTTGATGGTGAAGTCGAGGGTGACCGCGTCGCGCGGCACCAGCTTCACGTCGACACCGGCGCGACCCTCGTTCTCGCGCGCGTAGGCTGCCGTGTCGGCATCGAGGAAGCGCGCCCCGGTGAAGGTGCCATAGGGCAGGATCTGGATGTTGCGGCCGGGCGAGACGTCGGCGATGCCGTCGGCGGTCGCGAACTGCGCGATGAACCCGCTCACGCGCTGCGTGCTGCCCGGCCAGTAGTCGGTCTCGTTGTTCGAGCGGATCGACCGCACCAGCGCCAGGCCCCACTCCTGCGAGCCGGCGGACTTGACCGGGAACCGCAGCGACTTGAAGGGCACGGTGATCAGCACCACGTAGCCCTCGTCGGTCAGCTTCCCCCGCGAGTCCCACTGCGTATCGAAGCTGAAGTCCTCGCCGTTGGTTTCGGTGATGATGCCGTCGCCCTGGATGCCGAGCGGCGTCGAGAAGAAGAAGTAGGCGCGCTGCCGGTCGTGGAACGTGTCGAGGTACACCCCGATTACGTCGTCCGAGCCGAGGTCCTCGCGCTTCTGCATGCGAGCGCGGATGTCGCCGCGCGGCTGCGTGCAGACGAAGCCGATGTAGACGTTGCTCGCGTCGTAGGACAGATAGCCGGCGGTGGGCTGCGTCGGCGCCTCGAGGTCCTTCGGCTCGCGCTGCCGGAAGTCGGTCACCCTCAGGCCGGGCATCGCGCCGCCGGGCAGGTAGTCGTCCAGCGTCGGGGCGACCGGAACTTTCGGGATCGTGACGCGGGTCGGCGGCAGCGCCTGCGCGTCAGCGACCGCCGGCCAAATCAGGGCCAGGATCGGCCACCAGTTGAAACGAAGGCGGGCGCTCACACAAGGAACGGATTGCTCCGCCGCTCCTCGCCGATCGTCGTCGACGGGCCGTGCCCAGGGTGGACGATGGCGTCGTCGCCGAACGGGAAGAGCACCTCGCGGATCGACGCGATCAGGGTGGGATGGTGTCCCCCCGGCAAATCGGTGCGGCCGATCGAGCCGGCGAAGAGCGTGTCGCCGACGACCAGCGTCTTCTGCGCCGAGCCCGGCTCGGTCACCTCGAGGCAGACGCCGCCCGGCGAGTGCCCCGGCGTGTGGTGCGCGCGCACTTCGTAGCGGCCGAAGCGGAAGACGTCGCCGGGCGCGTAGTAGCGATCCGGCGCCGGCTGCGGCTCCAGGCGGAAGCCGAAAGCGATGCCCTGCTGGACGATGGCGTCGTAGAGCGGCCAATCGTCCTCGTGCAGGACGACCGGCACGCCGAGCGCCTCGCGGGCCCGGCCGACGCCGGTGATGTGATCGAGGTGAGCGTGGGTCAGCAGGATGTAGCGGATGGTCAGCCGCTGCTCCGCGATCACCTCGAGCAGCTCCTCGACGTCGTCGCCAGGATCGATCAGCACGCCTTCGCGCGTCGCCTCGTCGGCGAGCACGAAGCCGTTCTTCATGAACGGCGGCACCGCGCGCGATTCGATCAGCATGAGGCCAGCCTGTGGCGCGATAGAGTGGACACTTCGGAAGGGTGATACCGCATGTCTTCGACCGTGTCGATCATAGCCGTGCTCGAGGCCCGGCGCCGCATCGCACCGCATGTCCGGCGCACGCCGCTGGTGCGCTCGGCGTGGCTGTCGCGCGCGACCGGCGCCGACGTCTGGCTCAAGCTCGAGAGCCAGCAGCGCACCAACGCCTTCAAGGTCCGCGGCGGCTTCAATGCCGCTCTGCGCCTCGCCGAGAGCGGTGAGCGGCCGACACTGGTCACCGCGTCCGCCGGCAACCACGGGTGGGCCCTGGCCGAAGCCGCGGCCGCGACGGGTATGTCGTGCGTCGTGTTCACGCCCTCGGACGCCCCGCGCACGAAGTTGGACGCCATCGAGGCAGCGGGGGCGCGACTCGATGCCTCGTACCGCAACTACGACGCCGCCGAGAGCGCCGCGAAGGACTACGCCGCGTCGACCGGCGGCTGCTTCATCTCGCCATATACGCATCCCGACGTCATCGCCGGCGGCGGAACGGTCGCACTGGAGATGCTCGAGGACCAGCCGCGCCTGGATGTGGTCGTGGTGCCGATGGGCGGGGGCGGCCTGATCAGCGGCATCGGCGTGGCGCTGTCCGGGATCGCGCCGGGTTGCCGGCTGGTCGGGGTCGAAGCGGAGGCGAGCGAGGCGTTCGGGACGGCGCGACGACACGGCCGCATCACCGGGATCGATCCGCAGCCGACCATCGCCGACGGCCTGGGCGGCAACCTCGAGCCCGGCGCCGTGACGTTCGACTACGTCCAGCGGCACGTCCAGGAGATCGTCGCGGTCGCCGAACCGTCGATCGTCGGCGCGATCGGCGATCTCGCCGGCTTCGATCACCAGATCGCGGAAGGCGCCGCGGCGGTCGGCCCGGCGGCCCTCGCTTCCGGGCGCATCCCCGACATCGCCGGCAAGACGGTCGGCGTCGTGCTGACCGGCGCGAACATCGACCGGGCCCGGCTGAAAGCCTGCCTGTAGCTGGTTTGGCGGCCGCGCTCAGATCTTGCGCGTGGTTTGACGCGTCGAAGAGGTAACCGCCAACCGGGCCGGCGCGCAGCGCACGTCGAGGCCGGCGAGACGCCCTGATGCGGTACGGGTCTTCCTGCGGCGCTCGCGGCGTCAGCGCGAACGCCCTCGGATTCGCAGGCGTTCGCCCGCACGCCGAACGGCCAGACGAGCGCCGCAGCAAGACCCGCACCGCGTCCGGCCGGGCGTCCGAGCCGCAAGACGTCGCCGTCACCGAGCCCTGGCCTCACCGCGAGCGCCGAGCCTGCGTGCGCGTGGACCGGCCCGCCGGTGTTCGGCGACGACGACCAGGGGCGGCCGCCGCGGACAGCAGTTGGACGCAGTGAGGCCGCGGCATGGTCGAGACCCCTGCCCGTGCGAGCCGAAGATCTTGTCGTCAGGGACGCGCGGCGTCAGGCGGTGCGCGTGCGCTTTCAGCGCTCGTTGGGCCGTTCGCGTGCAGGCGAGCGCGCGCCGTCTGCCGGCGGTCGCACTGACGTGCGAGCGCAGAAAGCACACGCGCACCGCCGGCGGGCGTCCACGCCAGTCGAGATCCACCCGCCCGAGGGCGGCGCGCTGCGGCGCCTCACGCGGGCCGGCGCCCTTTGGCGGCGTTCAGCCCTTCTGCGGGCCGCGAGGGACGCAGATCCACCCGCGACGGCAGGCTCCGCGAGGGATGGGTGACCAGGTGGAAGATCGTCTCGGCGACGTCCTCGGGCGACAGCTTCCAGGCGTCCGCGGCGGTCGGGGCATGGCCGCTGAAGCCGGTCGCCACCGAGCCTGGCGCCACGACGCTGACGCGGATGTCGTGCTGCCGCAGCTCCTGCATCAGCGCGTGCGAGAACGCGTCCAGACCGGCCTTGGTGGCGGCGTAGCAGGCGCCCCCGGCGAAGGGGTTCTGGCCGGCCAGGCTGCTGACGTTGACGATCGAGCCGCCTCCGCGCCGCTTCAGGTGCGGAATGGCCGCCCGGCAGAGCAGGAAAGGGCCGGTGAGGTTGGCGCTGACCATGGCCTGCCAGTCGGCGGTCGCCAGCTTCTCGACCTCGGCCAGCTTCACCGTCGCGGCGTTGTTGACGACGATGTCGAGGCCGCCAAAGGCCGAAACAGCCTCCTCGATGAGCCGGGTGACGTCGGCTTCCTGCGACACGTCCGCCTGGACACCTCGGGCCGCCCCGGGGCTCCCGAATCCGGCCACCGCCCGGTCCAGGTCAGCCTTGGTCCGGCCGGCAATCACGACCCGGGCGCCGGCGCGGATGAACCGGGCCGCCGTGGCCCGGCCGATTCCGCGGGAGCCGCCCGTGACGACCGCGATCTTGCCCTCGAGTTGTGGCGCATGCGACATGGGCGAAGAGTGTCCTGAGTCGGGGGGTGGCGCGCAAGCCGCGGAGCGCGGCGCCCGGCTGGCAAGGCGCAACGACCGAGCATATCGGAAATATGTGAGGGAGGAGCAACGCCGCCAGGCGGGATGCCCCGCCCGCGGATTGCGTGTCGAACCCCGACTCCGGACACTAGAATACCGCCACCGATGATCGTTGCCCTTGTCGGGGCTGGACCGCTGGCCACCGCACTCGCCTCGACGCTCGCCGCCCGGGGGCGGGTCCGCCACATCCGGCTCATCGATGACGCCGCGACGGTCGCCGCCGGCAAGGCGCTGGACATCCGGCAGGCGACGCCGGTCCTCGGGTCCGACGTCTCGATCGACGCCACCGCCGACATCGCCGCCGCCATCGACGCCGACGCAATCGTCATCGCCGACGCCCACGGCTCCCCCGCCGTGGAGTGGGAGGGCGAGCTGGGCCTGGCGCTCGTCTCCCGCCTCGCCGCCGCCAACCCGCGCGCCCCGATCGTCTGTGCGGGCGCCCGGCAGGCGTCGCTGGTCGAGCGCGGCGTCACCGAAGTGCGCCTGCCGTGGACGCGGATCCTCGGCTCGGCGTCGATCGCCTTCGACGCCGCCGCCCGGGCCGTCGTCGCCGAAGCGGCGGACACCGCGCCCCGCGCGGTGGCGCTCGGCCTGGCCGGCCTGCCGCCGTCGCGGCTCGTCGTCGGCTGGAGCGCGTCGTCGATTGAGGGTGTCCCGGCCGAGACGCGGCTCGCGCCCGGTGTCCTCGCTGCCGCCACCCGCCGGCTGACGGCGGCCTGGCCGCCCGGCCCGTTCGCGCTCGCCACCGCCGCGGCCGTCCTGCTGGAGCACCTGGACGACGCCGGTGCGGCGGCGCTGCCGGCGATCGTCGCCACGCCGGCGCAGGGACATCGCGCGGCGATCGCGCTGGTCCGCGTCGGCCCCTCGGGTGTCCTGCACGCGGCGGAGCCGACGCTCTCGCCGTACGAGCGCATCGCGCTCGACAACGCCATCGCCTCCCGGCGGTAGCGATCGACATGCTGACCGCGCTCGTCGTCGTCGTCGTCCTCACCGTCCTGACGGCGCTCTATGTCGCGGCGGAGTTCTCGGCGATCAGCGTCCGGCGCAGCAGGGTCCGCCAGATGGCCGAGGACGGCCACTTCCTCGCCCTGCGGCTGGCGCCGTTCGTCAGCGACGCACGCAGGCTCGACACCTACATCGCCGCCAGCCAGATCGGCATCACCCTCACCAGCCTGATCCTCGGCGCCTACGGCCAGGCGGCGATCTCGCCGACCATCGCGGAGTGGATCATGCCGTGGGCCAGCGGCGACGCCCCGTGGGCGCGGTCGGTGGCGAGCATCGCCACGCTCGTCGTGCTGACCACCTTCAACGTGATCGTCGGCGAGCTGGTGCCGAAGACGCTGGCGCTGCAGTACCCGACGCCGGTCGCGCTCGCCACCGTGATGCCGATGCTGTGGTCGCTGACGGTGTACCGCCCGTTCATCGGCATCCTGAACGGCAGCGGCAACCTGGTGCTGCGGCTCTTCGGCGTGCACCAGTCGGGGCATCGCCACGTGCACTCGCCCGAGGAGCTCGAGCTGCTGATCGCGGAGAGCCGCGACGGCGGGCTGCTCGAGCCCGACGAACACCGCCGGCTGCAGCGCGCGCTGCGGCTGCGCCTGCGCTCGGCCGGCGAGCTGATGGTGCCGTGGAGCGATGTCGAGGTGATCGACGTCGCCGAGCCGCTGTGGCAGGTGATCGATCGCCTGTCGCAGAGCGAGTTCACGCGCGTGCCGGTGTTCAAGGGCGAGCGCAGCCAGGTGATCGGGATCGTCAACACCAAGCGCCTGGCGCTGCGCCGGCTGCAGGGCGCCGTCCCCGGCGCCCTGGCCGATCTCGTCCAGCCGGCCGTGACCACCAGCCCGACGACCACCGGCGATCGGCTGCTGGCGCTGTTCCAGCAGCGCCGGACACATCACGCCATCGTCAGCGACGACGGCGGCCGCGCCCTCGGCATCGTCACGCTCGAGGACGTGCTGCGCGCGTTCCTCGGCGAGATGCCCGACGATGTCGCGGAAGCCGTGCCGGTGCCGGGAGCCAGCGGTGGCTGAGCTCACGCCGGCCCTCATCATCGTCGCGCTGCTGGCGTTGAACGCGCTGTTCGTCGCCGCCGAGTTCGCCATCGTCGGCGTCCCGCGCGCCTCCATCGAGCGCCGCGCCCAGCAGGGCAGCCGGGTCGCGCGCCTCGTCGGCGGCGTGCTGGCGGATCCCCGCCGGCAGGACCGCTTCATCGCCACTGCGCAGCTCGGCATCACCGTCGCCAGCCTGGGGCTCGGCATGTACGGCGAGCACGTGCTCGCCGACTGGATCTTCCACCACGTCTCGACGTTCGCCGGCGCCGGCAGCTGGGCCGCGTCCCACACGCTGGCGACGATTCTCAGCGTCGCCTTCCTGACCTACCTGCACATCGTCCTCGGCGAGATGATCCCGAAGTCGCTGGCGCTGCAGAGCGCGGAGCGGACGGTGCTGTGGATCACCCCGGTGATGCGGACGATCACCCTGGCGGTCTATCCGCTGGTGATCGCGCTCAACGCGGTCGGCAACCTGATGCTGAGCCTCGTCGGCATCAACCGCGCCGAAGGATCGACGCGACCATCACTACTCGCCGGAGGAGCTCGCCCTCATCGTCGACGAGAGCGAAGAGGGCGGCCAGCTCCGCGCCGAGGCCGGCCAGATGCTGCGCGAGCTGTTCGCGTTCAGCGACACCTCGGCGCGCGAGGCGATGGTGCCGCGCGTCCGCGTCACCGGCATCGAGATCGGATCCGCGCCCGAGGACGTCCGCGGCACCGCCATGGTGTCCGGGCACACGCGCTACCCGGTGTTCGACGGCGATCTCGGATCACATCGTCGGCTACATCCACATCAAGGAGCTGGTGGCGCTCGTCGAGGCCGGGCGCGTGGTCACCGGCCGCGACGCGCACCCGATTCCGCAGGTGCCGGACACCGCGCCGCTCGACGACGTGCTGGCCACGTTCCGCCGCCACGCCGCCCCGATGGCTGTGGTCTTCGACGAGCACGGCGGCACCGCTGGCGTGATCACGCTCGAGGATCTGTTCTACGAAGTCGCCGGCGACATCCCCGAGGGAGCCGCCGAAGTACCGGACATCGCGCCGGACGGACAGGGCGGCTTCCGCGTCGAAGGCACCGTCCGCATCGACAAGGTGGGCGAGGCGCTTGGTTGCGAGCTCGAGCACCCCGACGTCGACAGCGTCAGCGGCCTGGTGCTCGCCGTCCTCGGCCGGCTGCCGGTGGTCGGCGAAGCGGTCGAGTACCGACCACGTCCGCTTCGAGGTGACGAAGGTCCAACGCCACGGCGTCGGCGAGGCGCGGGTTTCGCACGTGACACCGCCTGACTCAGGCGAAGACGACTGACGGTCAACGCCGGAATCGGCGCTTCGTGCGCCTCGCGTATCGCGTGACGCGGCGTTGATCCGGCGGACCGAGCAGGTACCAGAAGGGCGCGAGGAAGCCGTAGCGGCCGCCGGCCCGCCGGTCCCAGTCGTCGGAATCCTGGATCGGCAGACCGACGCGAGCCTGGTGCCACAGCATCGTCAACAGCGCCGCCGTCCACGCGCCGAGCGCGGTGCCGAACAGCACCACATACGGCCAGGTCTGCGCGGCGACGACCTTCCCGCCCATCAACAGCAGAAGAAGTCCGGCCATCACGGCGCTCGCGACACACACGACAGCGCAGATGCGACCGATGACGGTTGCCCGGCGATCGACAGGCGACAGCGTCGCGGAGCCGCCCAGCGGGCTCATGCCTCGACGGCCTCCCGCTCGAACACGGCCGCGAAGTGGGCGACGACGGACCGCTCGACGTCGGCCATCGCGACGTCGCGACCGAGCAGCGTCGCGAGCGACGTGACGCCGCGATCGGTGATCCCGCAGGGCACGATCAGATCGAAGCCGGAGAGGTCGGTGGTCACGTTGAGGGCGAAGCCGTGGCTCGTCACCCAGCGCGAGATGCGGACGCCGATCGCGGCCAGCTTGCGATCGCCAACCCAGGCGCCGCTGAAGCCCTTGACCCGGCCGGCGTCGATGCCGAAGTCCGCGGCGGTGCGGATCAGCACCTCCTCGAGATCGCGGACGTAGCGATGGACGTCCTGACGATCCGGCTTGAGGTCGATGATCGGGTAGCCGACGAGCTGCCCGGGACCGTGGAAGGTGACGTCGCCGCCGCGGCCGGTCTCGTGCACCTCGACGCCCTGCGCCGCGAGCGCGCCGGCGTCGGCGCGGACGTTGGTGGTCGCGCCGCGTGTCCTGACGCCGAGCGTGATGACGGGGGGATGCTCGACGAACAGCAGCGTGTCGTCGATCTCGCCGGCGATGCGGGCCTGGACCAGCGCCTTCTGGCGCTCGACGCCCTCGGCGTAACCGATGCGTCCGAGCCGCTGGACGACCAGCCGCTTCACACCGCGGCCGGGTCGAAGTGCTCGATCCGATCCTTGACCAGCGCCATGAACTGATCGGCGACGATGCCGTCGATCAGCCGGTGATCGAAGCCGAGCGTGAGGTAGGCGCGCAGCCGGATGGCGATGGCGTCGTCGATCACGACCGGCCGCTTCTCGATCGTGCCGACACCGAGAATCGCCAGCTGCGGCTGGTTGATGATCGGCATCCCGAACTGGGCGCCGAGGGTGCCCGGGTTGGTGATCGTGAACGTGCCGCCGTGCACTTCCTCGTTCTTCAGCTGCTTGGCACGGGCCCGCGTCGCGAGATCGACGATGCCGCGGCTCAGCTCGCGCAGATCGCGCTCCTGGGCGCGGTGGATCACCGGCACGATCAGGCCCCAGTCCAGCGCGACCGCGATGCCGAGGTTGACGTCCTGCGAATAGACGACGGTATCGCCCTTGTGCGACGCGTTCAGGATGGGCGCGTGCTGCAGCGCCTCGACCACCGCCTTGGCGATGAACGACAGGAACGTGAGCTTGACGCCGGCCCGCTCGTAGTCGGCCTTGTTCGCCTGGCGCAGCCGGTCGACGTGGCTGAAGTCGACCTCGAACACCGAGTGCACGTGCGCCGCCGTGCGCTGGCTGTGCACCATGTGCTCGGCGATCTTCTTGCGCATCACGCTGAACGGCGCGGCCGCGACCCGCTCACCCTCGGCGAACGCCGGCGCCGGCCCCCCGATCGGTGACTGCGGCTGTGCCACGACTCCGGAGTCGTGTCGGCGCGCCGACGGGGACGCTGACGGCGGCGTGTGTGCGACGACTCCGGAGTCGTGTCGGGGAGCCGACGGCGTGGCGCCGCCCTCGATCGCTCGCAGGATGTCGTGCTTGGTGACGCGGCCGGCGATGCCGGAGCCGGGGATCGAGCCGATGTCGACCTGGTGCTCGCTGGCGATGCGGCGCACCAGCGGCGACGAGCGCAGCCGGCGCGCCTCCTCCGGAGACGTCGGCACTGCGGGCGGCGCGGGAGGCGTGCTCTTCGCCGCCGGAGTCGCGGGCGCCCCGACGGCCCGCGCTTGTGGCGTGACCGCCGCGGTCTTCTCGGGGACGCCGTCCGCCTGCGGGCCTGCCTCGACCGCTTCGCCAGGCTGCGCGATCACCGCGACCAGCGCGTCGACCGGCACCGTCTCGCCTTCCTTCACGTGGATCGCGGCGAGCGTGCCCGCCGCGGGCGACGGGATCTCGGCGTCGACCTTGTCGGTCGAGATCTCGAACAGCGGCTCGTCACGATCGACGTTGTCGCCGACCTTGCGGATCCAGCGCACCACCGTGCCCTCGGTCACCGACTCGCCCATCTGGGGCATGACGACGTTGACGGGCATGGTCTGGGCTCTCGCGTAGGTTAGAGGCGGATTTCGCGTTCAGGCGTGGACGTCCATCACGCGTGGATCGCGGCGCCGTGCGCGGCGTGCGCGGCTTCGAGGACGGCTTCGGACATGGTCGGATGGGCGTGGATGGTGCGCATCAGCTCCTCGACCGTGCACTCGAGGCGCAGCGCCAGCGTGGCCTCGGCGACCAGCTCGGTCGAGCGCGGCCCGATCATGTGGAAGCCGAGCACCTCGTCGTACTTCTTCTCGGCGACGATCTTGACGAAGCCGTCGGTCTCGTTGGCCATGCGGGCGCGGCCGAGGACGCGGAAGGCGAACTGCCCCACCGTGACGTCGTAGCCCTGCTCGCGGGCCGCCTTCTCGGTCAGCCCGACGCTGCCAATCTCGGGATCGCAGTAGGTGCAGGCGGGGACGTGGCCGTAGTTGATCGGCCGCACGTCCTTGCCGGCGATGCGCTCGGCGACGAGGACGCCTTCGGCCGACGAGAGGTGCGCGAGCTGCGGATGGCCCGGCTTGTCGAACGTGATCACGTCGCCGATCGCCGAGATCCCCGCGACGCCGGTGCGGAACAGCTCGTCGACCTTGATGTAGCCGCGTTCGAGCTTGAGCCCGGCCTCCGCCGCGCCAAGGCCGGTCGTCACCGGTCCGCGGCCGGTCGCGACCAGCAGGTACTCCGCCTCGATCGTCTGCGACGCGCCGCCGGCGGCAGGCTCCGCGGTCAGCGTGACGCCATTGGCGCCCGGCTTGGCCGACGTGACCTTGGTGCCGGTCAGCACCTTGATCTTCGCCTTCTTGAACACGCGCTCGAGCTCGGCCGACACGGCTTCGTCCTCGAGCGGCACGATCCGCGGCAGCAGCTCGATCAGCGTCACCTGGCTGCCGAAGCGGCTGAAGATCGACGCGAACTCGACGCCGACGGCGCCGCTGCCCATGATCGCGATCGACTTCGGCACCGGCGCCATGTGGATCGCTTCGTCGCTGGTGATGATCCGCTTGCGATCGATCTCGATGCCCGGGACGCTGCGCGCCGTCGATCCGGTGGCGACGACGATCTCCTTCGCTTCGACGACCTGCGGCGCCGCCCCCTCGGCGGTCACTTCGACCTTGCCGCCGCCGAGCAGCCGGCCGGTGCCGGTGATGCGGTCGATTTTCTGCTTCTTGAACAGGTAATCGATGCCGCCGGTGAGGCCCTTGACGATCTTGTCCTTGCGGGCATGGACGGCGGCCATGTCGATGGAAATCGCGCCCTCCGGGAGCACCAGCCCCCATTCCTTCGATTCCTGGGCGATTTTCAGCGCGTGGGCGTGCTCGAGCAGCGCCTTGGTCGGGATGCAGCCCCAGTTCAGGCACGTGCCGCCGAGCACGGGCGCCCGCTCGACGCAGGCGGTCCGCAGGCCCAATTGGGCCGCGCGGATGGCGGCCACGTAGCCACCGGTGCCGGATCCGATGACCACGACGTCGTATGCGTTCGCCAAGACCGATGCTCTCCCAGATGCCAGGAGTCCGACCGGGACACGCTCGGGACGAGGTGCCGGCCCGCGGGGACTCAGGGCGGATTATATTGGTGCCTGCGCGCCGATGTCCACGAAGCCCAAGACCTTGCTCATCGTCGACGACGACGAGGGAATGCGGGACACCCTCACCGCGATCCTGCGCCGTGACTACACGGTGCTGACCGCGCCGACGGGCGAGGCCGGCCTCGAGACGCTGGCGCGCGTGGACGTCGACCTGATGCTCCTCGACGTCCGGCTGCCGAACATCGGCGGCCTCGACGTGCTGCGGATCACCAAGGAACAGCACCCGCGCATCGAGGCGATCGTCATCTCGGCGGTCAGCGAGGTCGAGACCGCGGTGCAGGCGATCAAGCAGGGCGCCTACCACTTCATCACCAAGGACTTCGAGTACGACGCGCTGCGCTCGCTGGTGCGCAACGCCAGCGAGAAGCAGGATCTCAGCCGCCGGGTCGAGTCGCTGTCGGCGCAGGTCGCCGACCAGAATCGCGTCGGCGACTTCGTCACCGGCTCGAGCGCGGTCATGCGCCACGTCATGGACCTGGTCCGCAAGGTGGCGAAGCTGGACACGACCGTGCTGGTGCAGGGCGAGAGCGGCACCGGCAAGGAGATGATCGCGCGGCGGCTGCACGACGAGTCGCCGAACGCCGACGGACCGTTCATCCCGGTCAACCTCGCGGCGGTGCCGTCGGAGCTGGTCGAGAGCACGCTGTTCGGCCACGAGAAGGGCGCCTTCACCGGCGCGGTGCGGCAGCAGCTCGGCAAGTTCGAGATGGCCGCCGCCGGCACGCTGTTCCTCGACGAGATCGGCGACCTGCGCCTCGACCTCCAGGCCAAGCTGCTGCGGGCCATCCAGGAGGGCGAGATCGAGCGCGTCGGCGGCACCAAGCCGATCCGCACCGAGTTCCGCCTCGTCGTCGCCACCCACGTCGACCTCGAGCGGGCGATCCGGGAAGGCCGCTTCCGCGAGGACCTCTACTACCGGATCCGCGTCATCCCGATCCAGATGCCGGCGCTGCGCGAGCGGCTCGAGGATCTGCCGCCGCTGATCGACTTCTTCGTCCACCGCTACAACGCCCGCTTCCACAAGAGCGTGATGGGCGTCAGCGACGAGGCGCTCGGCGTGCTGCGCAGCTACTGGTGGCCGGGCAACATCCGCGAGCTGCAGAACCTGGTCGAGCGCCTGGTCGCGACCGACGAGCGCGGCTTCATCGCCGAGGAGGACCTGCCGCTCGAGCTGCAGCTGGTCCGCCTCAAGGCCAAGTCGCCGAGCAGCGAAGGCCGCTTCGCCGACGCGGTCGGCGCCTTCGAGCGCAACCTGATCGTCCGCGCGCTGCAGGAGTGCGACGGCAACGTCTCGGCGGCGAGCCGCTATCTCGGCGTCCCGCACACCACGCTCAAAGCCAAGATCCAGCGGCACGGCATCCGCGAGCTGGCCCTGACCGCCCGTGGCGGCGCCCCGCAGCGGCCGCGGGTCGACTGACCGGCGACGGGGCACCGCCGTGGCCACCGAACTCGTCCGCTGCGGCTGGGCCGAGAAGCCCCCGTATCCCGAATACCAGGCCTACCACGACGAGGAGTGGGGCGTGCCCGTCCACGACGATCGCCTCCTCTTCGAATACCTCACCCTCGAAGGCGCCCAGGCCGGGTTGAGCTGGGCAACGATCCTCCGCAAACGGCCGTATTACCGGCAGGCGTTCGCCGGTTTCGATCCGGCGGCGGTGGCGCGCTTCACGGCGAAGCGCGAGGCGAAACTGCTGGCCGATCCCGGGATCGTCCGCAACCGGCTCAAGGTGGCGTCGACGATCTCGAACGCGAAGGCCGTGCTGGCGGTGCAGGACGAGGTCGGCAGCCTCGACGCCTACCTCTGGCAGTTCGTCGGCGGCGAGCCGCGCGTCAACCGGCGGCGGTCGATGCGCGACGTGCCGGCGCGAACGGCCGAATCGGACGCCATGAGCAAGGCGCTGCGGCGGCGCGGCTTCCGTTTCGTCGGCTCGACGATCTGCTACGCGTTCATGCAGGCCGTCGGGATGGTGAACGACCACACGATCGACTGCTACAGGCACCCGTCACGCACGTGAACCTCGCCGTCCTTCCCGCCCTCATCGACTGGCAGCCCCGGACCCGGCTGATCTTCGGGCCCGGCGTCGTCGCCCGCGCCGGCGCGCTGGCGGCGGAACTCCACCTGTACGACGTCCTGCTCGTGTGCGACGAGGGGATCGAGCGAGCCGGCTACGCCGACACGGTCCAGGACCTCCTCGAGCGCGAGCGGATCTGCGTCACGCGCTTCAGTGAGTTCTCGGAGAACCCGGACGGCGACCAGTGCGCGGCCGCCGCCGAAATCATCAAGGGTTGCTGTATCAAGGGCATCGTGGCCCTCGGGGGCGGCAGTTCGCTCGACTGCGCCAAGGGCGCCAACTTCCTCCAGGCCGACGGCGGCCAGATTGCCGATTTCCGGGGCTACGGGAAGGTCCGCGGCACGATGCTGCCGATGATCGGCATCCCCACGACCGCGGGAACCGGCAGCGACGCGCAGTCGTACGCCGTGCTCTCGGAAGCGCGCACCCACGTGAAGATGGCCTGCGGCGATCCGGGCGCGGCGTTCAGGATCGCCCTCCTCGACCCGGTGCTGACGTGCAGCAAGCCGGCGAGCGTCACCGCCAGTTCCGGCTACGACGCGCTGTCGCACGCCGTCGAGGCGTTCGTCACCACCGTGCGGACACCGTTGTCGCAGGCGTTCGCGCGCGAGGCGTGGCGGCTCACGCGCGGGAGCCTCGGCCGCGTACTCCGCGAGCCCTACGACCTCGAGGCACGCGGCGCGATGCTCCTGGGCGCGCACGTCGCGGGTCTCGCCATCGAGCACTCGATGCTCGGCGCCGCCCACGCCTGCGCCAATCCGCTGACCGCGCAGTTCGACGTCACGCACGGGATCGCGGTGTCGCTGATGCTGCCGCATGTCGTGCGCTGGAACGCGGAGGTCGCCGGGCCGCTCTACGCCGACCTGCTGGACGGGTCCGGTTCGGCCGATCCGCTCGCCGGCGAGCGGCTGGCCGGCGAGCTGGAGCAGGTCGCGGCGACCTGCGGCTTCCCGCTGACCCTGGCGGAGGCCGGCGTCCGCGAAGAGGCGCTGCCCGCGCTCGCGGAGGCGGCTGCCGCGCAGTGGACCGGCGGCTTCAACCCGCGTCCCCTGACCCGCGACTCGGCGTTGGCGCTGTACCACGCTGCCTGCCGCCGCTGAGGCGCACTATGCTGTCGGGTGGCGATGCAGTTCCTCGGACCTTCCGGCCGCACCCGTAACTGGCTTCGGAACCAGAAGTTCAAGCTGCTCACGTCGATCGGGCGATCGCTGGGGAACGAAGTGGTCACCGGCGCGCTGACGAGCCGGCCCGAGATGGCCGCCTTCCTCGAGCGCCTGGAGTCGGCGGTGCCGCAGGGCCAGGTCCTCGACACGAGCGTCACGACCGTGGAGCACCGCGACTGGCGTGGGCACTTCGCCGGCCGCCTGCACGGCAGAGGCCTCGAGCTCGGGCCGCTGCACCGCCCGCTGAAGCCGCACCCCGGCATGCGGATGACGTACATGGACCGCGCCGACCAGGAG
Organism: Vicinamibacterales bacterium; assembly: GCA_963844435.1. GTDB lineage: Bacteria > Acidobacteriota > Vicinamibacteria > Vicinamibacterales > Vicinamibacteraceae > JBDSLU01. The sequence goes on from CAWJOG010000012.1 coordinate 170,739, forward strand.
ACGCTGAAGCGGGAGTTCCCCGCTGTCGCCCGCGACATCGTCCCGGTGGACGTCATCGACGACGCCGAGACGCTCGCCACCGTCCCCGACGGCGGCTTCGACTTCCTGATCGCCGCGCACGTCATCGAGCACATGCGCAACCCGATCGGCGCGCTCGTCAACTGGCTGCGCGTCGTCCGCGACGGCGGGCTCGTCTACCTGATCGTGCCCGACAAGCGGCGGACCTTCGACCGGCTGCGCGTCCGCACGACGCTCGAGCACATGGTGCTCGACTATCAGCAGCCGTCGCGCGAGCGCGACTTCGAGCACTTCCTCGACTACGCGGTGTTCGTGCACCACGCCATGATCGACCAGGCCATCGGCGAGGCGACCCGGCTGCGCGATGCCGACTACAGCATTCATTTCCACGTCTTTCTCCCGCAGGACGTCGTGCGGATCGCCGAGTGGATCCACGGCCACGTGACTCCGGTCCACGTGGCGGAAGGCCCGGCCCTCAGCCCGGCCCTCGACGAGTTCCACGTCCTCCTGCGAAAGGGTGCCCCCTCATGACTCGACGCGCCTGTCTCGCCGCCGCCGCTTCTGCCCTGCTGGCGGTCACCGCCGCGGCGGTGCCGGCCTCGGCCCAGGCCCCGCTGGCCGGCGCCGACTGGCCGCAGTTCCGCGGCACGCCCACGCTCACCGGCGTCACCTCGGCGACGGTGCCCGCGACCCTGAAGGTGAAGTGGACCTTCGAGGCGGGCGATGCGGTGGAATCGTCGGCGGCGATTGCCGGCGGCGTCGTCTACGTCGGCTCGCAGAAGGGCGAGCTGCTGGCGCTGGACCTGGCGACCGGCAAGCCGCGCTGGCGCTACAAGACGGTCGAGGGCATCGGCGAGTCGTCGCCGGCGGTGTCGACGGCGCTCGGGCTCGTCTTCGTCGGCGATCTGAGCGGCACGGTGCACGCCGTCCGCGTCGCGAACGGCCAGGCGGCGTGGACGTTCAAGACGAAGGGCGAAGTGAAGTCGTCGCCGGTCGTGGTCGCCGACAAGGTCGTGATCGGCTCCTACGACGGCAGCCTCTATGGCCTCGACGCCAAGAGCGGGACGCAGGCGTGGAGCGTCCACACCGAGAACTACGTGCACGGCACGCCGGCCATCGTCGACGGCGTCGCCTATTTCGCCGGCTGCGACGAGGTGTTCCGCGTCCATCCGCGTCAGCGACGGCAAGGACCTCGGCGACCTGCCGGTCGGGGCCTACACCGGCGCGTCGGTGGCCGTGGCGAACGGCAAGGCCTACTTCGGCACGTTCGAGAACGAAGTGCTGGCCGTCGACCTGAAGGCGCGAAAGGTGGTCTGGCGCTACCAGCCGAAGGAGCGGCAGTTCCCGTTCTACTCGTCGGCGGCGATCGCCGATGGGAAGGTGATCCTGGGCGGCCGCGACAAGGTCGTGCACGCCATCGACGCCGCCAGCGGCAAGGCGGTGTGGACCTTCGCGACCAAGGCGCGGGTCGAGTCGTCGGCCGCCGTGGCGGGGTCGCGCGTCTACATCGGCTCGAACGACGGCCGCTTCTACGTGCTCGATCTCGCCACGGGCAAGCCGGTGTGGGAGTACGAATCGGGCTCGCCGATGACCACGTCGCCGGCCATCGCCAACGGCGCCGTCGTCATCGGCACCACCGACGGCACCATCATCTGCTTCGGCGCCTGATGGCGCTGACGGCCACGATCTATCGCGTCTCGGTCGAGCTGGCCCACATCGATCGCGGCGTCTACGAGACGCTCGACCTGCGGCTGGCGCGGCATCCGTCGGAGACGCTCGACTACATGGCGACGCGGCTGCTCGCCTACTGCCTCGAATACACGGAAGGGATCGCGCTGACCGACGGCGTGTCGTCGGGCGACGAGCCGGCGATCGTGGTGCGCGATCTCACCGGCAAGCTCACCGCGTGGATCGAGATCGGCCTGCCGTCGGCGGAGCGGCTGCACCGTGGCCACAAGCTGGCTGGCCGCGCCGCCGTCTACACCCACCGCGGCATCACGCAGGTGCTGGGCGAGCTGAACGGCCACGGCATCCACCGGGCCGGGGACATCCCGGTCGTCGAGCTCGATCGCGCGTTCGTGACGACGCTCGCCGAATCGCTCGATCGGCGATCGACGCTGTCGCTGTCGATCACCGAAGGACAGCTCTACGTCGACGTCGCCGACCGCCACCTCGAGTCGCACCTGGTGACGCATCGCCTGACGCCATGACGTTCCCGGTCTACATCCCGATCGGGCCCTGGCAGATCCATCCGCACCTGTTCTTCGAGTCGCTGTCGTACTTCATCGGCTTCCGCGTGTATCTCGCGCTGCGACGTCGGGCCGGGGACACCGTCATCGTCCCGTATCGCTGGGCGACGCTGTCGTGCGCGGCGGCGGGCGCCGCCCTCGGCGCGCGCGGTCTGGCGTGGCTGGCGGACCCGGACGCGACCTACGATCTGTCGAGCGTGCTGCTCGGCGGCAAGACGATCGTCGGCGGCCTGATCGGCGGCCTCATCGGCGTCGAGCTGGTCAAGCTGGCGATGGGCATCCGCCGCTCGACCGGCGACCTCTACGCGCCGGCGCTCGCGGTAGCGATCGCGATCGGCCGCATCGGCTGCCTGCTCACGGGCATCGCGGACGACACCTCGGGCACGCCGACCGCGATGCCCTGGGGCATGGACCTCGGCGACGGCGTCCGGCGCCACCCGACGCAGATCTACGAGATCGCGGTGCTCGCCGTGATGGTCGTGCCGTTGTGGCGCCTGGCGCGCCGGACCATGGCCGTCGCCGCGGCCGCGGACGCCGACGGCCGGCCGGTGCCGGGCGCCGCGCTGCGCGAAGGCGACGCGTTCAAGGCGTTCATGGTCGCGTATCTCGGGCTGCGTCTGCTGGTCGACTTCTTCAAGCCGTATCCGGCCGTGTTCCTCGGCCTGGGCGTCCTCCAGTGGGCCTGCGTCGTGACGATCGCCTACTACGCGCGCGACATCTGGCGGTGGGCTGGTCCCCGCGCCACACCCGCCGTGCGGCCGCAGCGTATCTAGCGTCGCGAGGCGGAGCGAAGCTCTACAATGAGCGCGCATGGGGAACGTGGTGCGCGTGCTCGGCGTCGTGCTCGCGTCGATGCTGCTGGGGCTGGTTGCTCTGTTCCTGCTGCTGTTCACGATCTGCGGCGGGCTCAAGAGCGCAGACGGCGGCGGCGTCCTGGCCGTCTGCCTGCTGCTGATCGCGGGCAGCATCGGGCTGATCGTGTTCCTCGGCCGCGGCATCGCCACCGCGCGCGCGGCGTCACGCGGTCTGGCGGTCCCGCCGGCCGGTGCCACGCCGGCCTACGTTCCGCCCATCACGCCCTCCGCGCCGGCAGCGTCCGCGGCGCCGACACGGCCAGCTCGCCGCTGCGTCCCCTCGCGGGCACCGACCTGCAGGTGCTCGTCGGGCTGCGCGTCTGCCTCGCGATCCTCATCCTGCTGTCGCTCGGCTTGATGGCCGTCAACTTCGTCAACTTCGGCCGCTACGGCACCAACGTGGCGATTCAGTTGACCCTGCAGCAGCATCCTGGGCCTGCTGCCGCCCGTCGCCCTGCTGGTGGCGGTAAGCGTCCGCAACCCGCCTGCCGGCGCGGCGCTGGACGCGGTGGCCGGGTTCGGCATCGCGTCCATCCTGTTCCGCTTCGGCTACCTCGCCTTCGCTGGCGCATTCGTCCACGCGATCAGCCAGGGCGACTACCTGCTCGCGATGCTGCCTCGGCTCGTCGGCTACAGCGCGCTCGAAGCCGGCATCGCCGGACTGGCGCTGTACCTGCGGAGCCGCGTCGGGCCCATCAGCCCGGCCGGCCTGGTCGTCGCGACGCTCGCATTCCTGTTCTGGGAAGGCCTGGTGCAGGCCGTCATGACGGCAATGATCGGCCTGCTGTACTGAGTGCGAGCGCTACGCGGAACCGCCGGGTCGCTACGGCTTGGGCGGGGCCGGAGCTGCCGGCGGCGGCATCCGCGCCGAGTGCCAGTGGACCATCTGCCACGTCCCGTTGCGCTTGGCCCACACGTCCAGGTAGGTCAGCAGCAGGTCGTTGACCTGGCCGTTGCTCTCGACCTTCACCTTGGCCCGGCCGTCGATGAAGACGAGGTCGCCGAGGGCGCGCGCCTTCATGTCGATCGGCTCGATGCTGTGGTACTTGCTGCGGCCGCTCGTCAGCCCTTCGAGGAACGTCTTCTCGTTGTCGACGTTGCCGTTCGAGTGGACGTAGATCAGGTCGTCGCCGAGCAGCGCGTCGAGCGCCTTGTAGTCGCCCTTGACGGTCACCTCGAAGCGTTCTTCTCGGCGGCCTTGACCTCGTCGACCGCGGATTGGCCAGGGCAGGTGCGGCGAAAGCGGTCGCGAGCGCGAGGGCGGACAGCGTGCGGATGATGGTTTCATGGCTGGGATCGGGGCTGCTGGGGTCTCGGCGTGGTGGTGGTGGTGGACGGACGGGGCGATGGCTTCGACGGACGCGAGTGTCGCCGATGCCCGGCGCCGCCATCGTCGCTTCGATGTCGGCGATCTCGTAGGGCAACGACTCCGACAGGTTCTCGTAGCCGGTCTCGGTGATCACGATCACGTCCTCGAGGCGGATGTAGACGCGATCCTCGCGAATGGTCAGCGCCGGCTCGATCGTGAAGACCATGCCGGGCTGGAGGACGTCGCCTTCGGGGTCGGCGTCCACGTCGTGCACCTCCATGCCGACCCAGTGGCCGACCCGCTCGGCGCGGCGGTCCGGCCCGAACAGGGCGATGAAGTTGCGCGCCGCCCCGGCGATCTTGGGATCGCTGAAGGTGGTGCCGTCGACGATCTGCCCCATCTTCACGAACGCCGCCTCGTGGACCTGGCGCGCCGTCCGGCCCGGCTTCAGCTCGGCCATCAGCGCGCGGTAGCAGCGCAGGTAGACCGTGTAGATCTCGCGCTGCCACGGCGTGAAGCGGCCGTTGGCCGGGAACACGCGCGTGACGTCCGACGTGTAGTTGGCGACGTCGGGCGCGTAGTCGAACAGCACGAGATCGCCGTCCTGCAGCACCGACTCGCCGCCGTGATAGTGCGGGTAGTGCGCGTTCTTCCCGGCGGCGACGAGCGCGAAGTAGCCGACGCCCTGCGCTCCGCTCTTGCGGAATACGTAATCGGCGACGGCCGCCAGCTCGCGCTCTTTCTGCCCGGGCCGCGCCGCCTTCATCGCCTCGAGGATCCCGGCAGACGAGATGCGCGTCGCCTCGCGGATCGCCTCGATCTCGCGCCGGCTCTTCACGAGGCGCATGCGATCGAGGATCGGATCGAGATCCTCGATGCGGACCTGCGGTGCGCGCGCCTTGATCCGCGCGATGAAGGTCGCTTCGCGCGATATCCGCCCGTCCCAGGGATCGGCGGACGAGAGCCGCTGGTGGCGGTCCACCGCCGACGGCGTGAAGGCGCCGAGCGACTCGCCGCGGTGGGGCGTGTAGACGGTACGGCCCTGGCCCGTGACCGCGTCCAGGGCGGCGGCGAACTCGTCGCGCGGCACGACCGCCTCGATGCCGGTGAGGCGGACGGCTTCGTCGCCGGGCACGAGGATCGGCCCTTCCGAGCGCTCCATCCGCTCGTCGCGCGGCGGCAGGAAGAGCGTGGTGCGACGGGTGCGCCCGTCGATCAGCACGATCGCCCGCGGCACCTCGACGCCGGTCAGGTAGAAGACGTGGTTGTTCTGCCGGAACGCGAGGTAGGACGGCAGCTCGGTGGCGCCCTGGAGCACCGCTACGCCGTCCCCGACCGCGGCCATCACGCGGGTCCGGCGGGCGGCGAACTCCTCGGGCGGAAAGGCGGAGGTGAAGAGCGGCTGCGCGCCGGCCGGGCGTGCCAGCACGCCGATCACGAAAGCGAGGACGACGCGCGGCAGGACGGCTCGCATGATCTGATCCCCGTCAGTCGAGGCGGCCGACCATCGAGATCTTCACGTCGGCGACCATCGGCAGCACGTACTCGAGGATCGGATGATCGAAGTTCCAGACCTCCGCCTTCTCCTCCCAGTTCTGCTTCTTGGAGACGCGATCGATCAGCTTGCCGGCCTTGTCGTAGAACTCGAGGGTGAAGGTGATTTCCCAGTCCTCGCCGGGATTGTTGACGTCGAAGGCGAAGCGCAGCGTCGTCGCGCCTTCCGACGGCTGCATGCCCTTCGGTCCGAAGCCGCCGCGGCCGAAGCCGCGCCCCATGTTCGTGATCTTGACGTTGTCGATCATCACCGGTCCGACCTTGGCGTCGACCTTGGTGGACACATCGAGGCGATACGGGATCGTCTTTTCGACGCGGCTGGACTGCGCCGGCGTGACCGCCGGCACGACGAGGAGAGCCAGGGCGACGAGGCCCATGCGTGCGTTGGCAGCCCGTGGTGGAAGTCCCGCTGCATTCGACGGGCGATGCATCTCGCCGCGCGGCGTTAGCTCGATGGCTTGAATACTCCCGGTATTCGAGTCCTCGCGCCATGCGATCGGCGGGCGCCTCGCCCGTCTCGGTGCGACGCGGCACTTCCACCAAGGGCTGCTAGTCATGCCGCAAACGATAGCGCAATTTCCGCAAGTTGCCCGGAGCACGCTCCGAGCTCATTTGTCGCGGCAGCAGGCGTCGGGGTCGAAGTTCCTGGGATGGTCGGGCGTCGGACGCAGGAGGTAGAGCTGGGCGTCGATGTCTTCGGCGACCGCCTTGACCAGCGGATCCGTCGACGCCAGGGCCCGGAGGCGGAAGGTGCGGTACTTCTTGGCCGATGCCTTCTGCCCCTCGAGCGCCTTCGCCGATGCCTGCCGCTCGAAGGCGAGGCGGTACTGCACCATCAGGTAGGGGTAGAGATACGGCGTCAGGGCGGACTCGCGGTGCGCCTTCAGGTAGCCTTCCGCCAGTTCGGCGAGGCCGAGCGCGATCCCGATGCCCTGCACGTCCTCGACCGGCGATGGCGCGGCCGGCAGGAGCGCCTCGGACGCCGCGACGCTCTCGGCCCGGGCCTCGGGCGTCGCCACCAGCGCCACCATCCCCTGCGCCAGCACCCGCCGACGCCCGAGATTGGACGCGACGCGTGGGTTCGGCGGACCGGGCGGGGTCACCAGCGCGGGCTCGGGCTGCTTCGCCCTCGCCGCCGCGGCGACCAGCGCCTCGCGCGCCGCCGGTGGCGCCTTGGCCGCGACCTCGGCGAGCGCCTCGGGCACGCGATCGCTCAGGAACACGGCCTTGGCGAGGCGTCCCGCGTAGGGCGAGTCGGGACCCTGCGCGCGCAGGTCCGCGACGCCGACCGCCGCCACTGCCGCCACTGCCGCCGCCACCAGGACCCGCCGCCACGTCTGCCTGTCAGCGTCCACCGGTCCTCCTCACCTGCACCGACACCGTCACCAGCAGCGCGATGAAGCCGGGCAGGAACGCCACGCCCCAGCGCCAGAAGTGCTCGACGTAGTCGATGCGCTGCGGATTCCAGCCCGTCCAGTTCGCGGCGGTCACGTAGTAGAACGCCGCGCCTGACGCCGCCGCCGCGACGATGCCCCGCGCGATCGCGCCGCCGACCTTGGCGCCGCGCAGGAACGGCCCTTCGAGGTACCCGAACAGGATCCACAGCACCGCCCACGCCGCGAGGATCGCGTAGCGCCGGAAGCCCGGGATGAACACGAACCCGTAGTAGGACGCGGCCGCCAGCACGCCGGCGATCAGCCCGCCGGCGAGCCCGGTGAACGGACGCCGATGCGCCGCGCCGAGCGCCAGCCCCATCGCGCCGCACAGCCCGGCGCCGTGCACGAGGCCGTAGAGCACCTTGTGGCGCAGCAGCTGCGACGCCCAGACCCAGTCCGCCGCGGTGGCGACGGCCGCCACGAAGATGGACGCGACGACAGCGACGACGATGACCTGCATGTCGAACCCGCCCTCGGCCGGCGCCGCGCCTGGAGGCGCCGCCGCCCTTAGCGCCCTTCTTTGGCCACGGCATCGGGTGGAGGCTCCGGCAGCCACTGCGTCGCGATCGCCCCGACGAGCGCGTAGGTGCCCGCGACGATGGCGCCGACGATCGCGATCTTGCCGGGATCGGGCGGGCGCGATTCCGAGAACGTCAGCGTGAACCACGCCGCCGCGGTGCCGATGACGCGGCCGCCGATGTTGGCGGCGAAGCTCTCGCCGGTGCCGCGCAGGTGCAGCGGGAACACCAGCGGGATGTAGTTCCCCCAGAAGCTGAACTGCGCGACGGTGAAGAACCCGGCCACGAAGATGCCGATCTTGATCCACAGCAGCGAATCGGGTGTCGCCAGGTTCGACGAGATCCAGACGAAGAACAGCGGCACGAAGATCAGCGCCGGGATCTGGAAGATCCGCAGCAGCGAGCGCCTGCGTGATGGCCCAGGCCGCGATGAGCGCGAACACGGCGCGGCCGGCGAGGCCGCCCATCTCCTGCCAGCGACGACACCGTGGCGACGGCCTGATCGGTGGCGTTGCCGGCGATCTGGCGCAGGCGCGGCTCGGGCGGCGGCGGCTGTCCCTTCGCGGCCGCGTCGGCGATGGCCTGCTGCCGCGCCGCGCTCGGCGATGCGCGACGATCTCGACGTGGCCGCGGTTCGGCGCGCCGAGGATCTGCGGCAGCTGCTGGATCGCGCCGAAGGCGATGCCGTAGCTCGCGGCGAAGACGATCGTCGTGACGATCGTCGTGCGCGCCAGGCCGGGACCGAACAGCTCGCCGATGCTCGGGCGCCGCAGCTGGCCGGCCGCGCGCTTGGCCGCCCACGCCGGCGACTCCGGCAGGAACGGCCGGATGGCGATCAGCGGCAGCGCCGGGATCACGCCGGAGATCAGCGTGTAGCGCCACGCCTCGTGCCCGCCGTGGATCGCGGGCAGGCTCGGCGGCGATGCTCGCGGCGGTGACGTTGGCGACCGCGACGAGGATGCCGCCGACCGACGAGAACGCCTGCGTGTAGCCGAGGACCTTCTCGCGCTGCTTCGGATCCTCGAACAGCTCGGCCAGCCACGCCACCGCGGCGACGAACTCGACGCAGACGCCGACGAACACCGCGCAGCGCAGCACCAGGAGCTGCGGCAGCGAGGTGACGAAGCCGGCCGCGAACGCCGACAGGGCGTAGAGCAGGATGCTGAAGGTCAGCACGCGGCGCCGCCCGAGGCGGTCGGTGAGGTAGCCGCCGAGCAGGCCGAACACGCCGCCGACCATCGCCGGCACGAAGAACAGCGTGCGCGCCCAGCTCGACGTACTCGGCGCCGCCGGGGACCCACAACGCCATCGCCTGCGGCCGCGGCATCCCCCCGGCCACCAGCTGCTCGACCAGCGGCGCGCTGAGCGACGCGATCGCCGGCTTGATGATCAGCGGCAGCATCAGCAGCTCGTAGATGTCGAAGGCGAAGCCGATCGCCGCGATCGCGCAGATCAGCCATTGGACGGGAGTGAGTCGGGATGCTGCCATGAGGGACAGTCGCGGAACTATTGCGTATACCCCGGGCGGGCGCGGATCGTTGCACCCTGGCGGCGCACCCGGACCTCGAGCGGATGCCAGCCGGCGCGATCGACGCCGGTCGGCGTGTAACTGAGCTGGTACCGGGTGCGGAACTCGCGCAGCGCGGCGACGAACGCGCCCTCCAGGCGCGATCCGCCGGAGCCGTCGATCACCGACCCGCCGGTGGCGGCGGTGAGGTCGACGAGGAAGTTCTCGATCGCCCGCGTCGCGCGGCTCGCTGGCGGATGCCGCGGCCGCGACCGGAGGCGGCGAACGGCGCGGCTGGCGCAGCAGGCGCGCCCCCCCGGCGACGACGGCGTCGACGACCAGGTTGGCGCGCGAGGCGAGCGCGACCACCGGCGAGACGCGCAGCCAGCTCGCGGTGTCGGCGCCGTCGCTGAAGATGAGCACCAGCGTCGGGCGATCGTTGCCGTGCGCGATCAGGACCGACGTCCACGCCGCGTCGACGAGCGAGGTCGCGCCGCGCGCGTCGGCGGTCTCGAGGGCGCGGGAGACCGCTGTGTGATCCGTAGTCAGCGGCGCGTTGACGGTGACGCCGCTGGCGAAGGTGACGACGGCGGCGCGATCGTCCGGCCGCAGGTTGCGCACCAGCGCCGACGCGGCGTCGCGCAGCGCCTGCAGCCGGGTGCCGGCGACGCTGCGGCTGGTGTCGAGCACCAGCACGACGTCGATGTCCACGTCCTCGATGCTGGCGGCGGTGACCTGCTGCTTGACGCCGGCGTCGAACAGCTCGAAGTCGTCGGCGGTGAGCTTGCCGACCGGTTTGCCGCGCTCGGTGACGAGCGTGTCGACGCGGACGACGTTGGCGACGGCGCGGAACAGCGGCGTCGGCTGCGGCGGCGGCTCCTGCTGCGCGTGCGCCGATCCCGCCGCCACGAAGCCGGCGACCAGGACGACGAGGCAGGCCGCAAGGCGAAGGCGGGTCATCGCACCACCAGCCGTCGCAGCGTGGCGAGCCCGGCGTCGATACGCCACGCCTGCCCGAAGCCGTAGGCCCACCACGGATCCTCGGCGCGGCCGCCGGCGCGCGGCGTCAGCGTGGACAGGCGCGCCTGCGCCGCCGGCCAGTCTCCGTCCGACGCCTCGAGGCGGCTCAGGGCGAGGACCGGTGACTGCGCGTCCGGCCACGCCCCGAGCGCGGCCTGGTAGCGCTGCCGCGCCGCGGCGCGATCCCCGCGCGCGTCGGCGCCGTCGGCACGGAGCATCTCCGCGAGATAGCCCCAGCGGCGATCGCCGGTCTCCGCCGAGGCGCGCGCGAACGCGGCGTCGGCCTCGTCCGCCTTGCCGGTGAGCAGCAGCACGTGCCCGAGGCGCAGGTGCGCTTCGGCCAGCGTCGGGTCGAGGGCCACGGCCTGGCGATACGCCACCAGCGCCTGCTCCAGTCGGAACGCCCGCTCCTCCTGCCGCCACTTCTCGAGATTCCCCTGCCGACCGGCGCTGGCTTCGACCAGCGCGTTCGGCGCGGCGTGCGCCTCGTGCAGCGATCCCAGCGCGAGCGCGACCAGCGGATCCTGTGGGAAGCGCTGCTGCGCCCGCGCCAGCGGCGCCTGGATCTGCGGCAGGTCGCCGCGGAGCTGCAGCAGCCAGATCGACAGCAGCGTCACGAGCTGGCTGGCCTGGGCGCGCCGCGCGATCTGCGGGTCCGGGCCGGTCGCCGTCGGGCCGGAGAACGCCGGACCATCGGCGATTCGCGGCCGGGCGATCGGCGAGGTTCCCGCGGCCGGCGCCGCCAGCTCCGTCTCCATCAGGTCGACCAGCTCCAGCGCCAGCTGGCGATGCGCCTCGGCGACGTCGCGCCGCTCGTCGGCCTGGGCCTGGATCGCGGTGTCGACGTGCAGCGCGGCCGCCGCCGGCATCGAAGCGCTCCACGCCTCGAGGACCCGCTCGAACTCGGCCGGCTTCTCGGCGCGGGCACGCCGGCAGTCGGCGGTGCCGCACAGCACCTGGCACGTCAGGTCGCGCAGATCCTTGCGGGCGCGGTCGCGCAGGCCGGAGGTCGGATACGCGGCCATGTCCGCGACGGCCTTGGCCTGATCGCCGGACTGGTAGCGCGCGACGATGTCCAGGTACGGCGAGCTGACCGAGACCTGCGCGCGAACGGGCGAGGCCGCGGCGAGGCCGGCCAGACCGGCGAGCGCGACGACGACGAGACAGCGCGTCATGATCGGGACAGCATGCCTCAGAAGTAGCGCGCCAGGGTACGTGGCCCGGGCGCCGGCGTCGCCATCGACACGAGCCACATCAGCAGCGCGGATCCGATGGTCAGCGGCACCACCGGCAGCAGGTTGAAGACCAGCAGGCCGGCGGCGGCGCGCGAGAGGACCGGCACCTCGCCCAGCGTCCACAGCACCGTCGGCGGTCCGGCCGGCGGCGGCACGTTCATCTGGATCGCGGCCACTGCCGCGATCCCGAGCCCGACCCAGATCACGACCGCCAGCGCGCCCCACTTGGTGCTGCGCCGCCAGAACAGGGCCGCGACGAGCAGCGGCGACAGCGCCGAGTAGCCCGCGAACGCGAACTGACTGGCGAGATCGAAGATCGACTGCGGCACCCGCAGCGCAAGGGCGTAAGCGACGAGGGTGAGCAGGACGACGAACAGGCGCCCCATCTGCACCTGGACGTTCGGCCCGAAACGCGCGGTGCCGCCGTAGAAGGTGAAGACGTCCTCGGTGAACATCGTCGACAGCGCCAGGATCTGCGAGTCGCTGGCCATCACCGCGGCCATCACCGAGGCGCCGAGCAGCCCGATCAGCCACACCGGCGCGTAGTGCTCCACCAGCCGCAGCATCACGTCGTCGCCGGACGCGGCGCGGCGCAGGCGATCGCGCTCGGCCGCGTCGAGCGTCGGCCCGGCGGCGGCGATCGTCGCCCGCGCGTCCAGCTTGGCCTTGATGGCCGGCACGTCGGTGGCGCGGTTGGCGGCGACACCCAGGAAGACGCATGGCAGCCAGATCGCCACCATGCAGATCGGGTACAGCACCACCGTCCGCTTGAAGTGCGAGAGCTTCTTCGCCGTCAGGCAAAAGATGCCGATGTGCGGGAAGGCGATCGACGAGAGCGGGATGAAGGTGTAGCTGAAGAAATACCAGGGCGAGACGCGCTCGCGCGTCAGCAGCGCGGCCTGGCCCGGCGTGTCGAGCATCTCGGAGAACACGTGGCCGAAGCCGCCCATGCCCACGCCGACCACCGCCACCGCGAGCAGGCCGAAGGCGAGGAACATCAGCGTCTGCAGCGTGTTCACCCAGGCGGTGCCGCGCATGCCGCCGAAGAACACGTAGCTCATGACGACCAGCGCGACCAGCGCGCCGCCGGCCCAGTACGGCACCAGTCCGCCGGACAGCGCGGCGAGCGTGGTGCCGCCCCCCATCACCCCGATGATGATGTACGGCACCAGCAGGACCGCCTGCACCGCGAAGATCACCGTGCCGATGTGGCCGCACTCCCAGCGATCGCGGAACATCTGCACCGGCGTCATGAAGCCGTGCCGGTGGCCGAGCGACCAGATGCGGGTGCCGATGAAGAACAGCGACAGCGGGATGATCAGCGCCGACGACGAGGCCATCAGGCCGTAGGTGACGATGCCGTTGGTGAAAGCGTGGCCCGACGAGCCGAGGATCGAGAACGCCGTCATGTTGGTGCCGAACAGCGACAGCACGAACACGAACGAGCCCAGCGAGCGGCCGGCGAGGAAGAAGTCCTCGGCGCCGGCGCTCCCCGCGTTCTTTTGGGCTGCGGCGGAAGGCGAAGACGCCGACGTAGACGACCGCGACCAGGTAGAGCCCGACGATGACGAGCGGGATCACCGGCGCGGCTCCTCGCCCGCACCATCGGGGTGGATTCCCTCGAGGTGAGACGGCCAGCTCCGCCGCACCAGCACCGCCATCACCACCGAGACCGCGAGGGTGTAGGCGGCGTGGTAGGCGAGGCCGGCCGGCAGCACGCCGAAGACCAGCGGCCGCGATTCACGCCAGAGCCAGATGTCCTGATGGAGCGCGAAGAAGACGAGGAGGACGAGGGCGGTGAGCACGGACTCCGATCTACGACGAGCGCAGCGATCGCGCGACGAGGCCGATGCCGCCGAACAGCAGTCCCAGCATGACCAGCGTGTTGAACAGGGACGTCTGGCGGAAGTAGATCTCCATGTGCATCAGCACGCCGGCCAGGATGATGACCGCGCCGACGGCCGTCAGCAGCCAGCCGATCAGCGAGCGCCCGTCGAAGAAGAGGAAGGCGATGCCGGCGAGGCAGCGGCAGCAGCGACAGGCCGAAGCTGCCCGTGGCCGACCGAAACTCCAGTAGGACGTCGTCACCTGCACCTGGTTGAGGAGCAGGTAGCCGCCGCCGGCGACCATCAGCAGCCCGACGACGAACACACCGAGGCCGCCCGCGGTGCCGCCGGGACTCAGCTCGCGCTTGGGCCCGCGCTCTGGACTGACCACGGGCCGTAAGGATAGCATCGGCCCTCATGACGTGGGTTTTCTTCGCGCTGGGCGCCGCGCTGTCGTGGGGCCTCTACGGACCGACGCTGCACCGCGGCCAGGTGATGCTGGGCAGCCCGATGAAGGCGCTGCTGTGCGTCGGCATCGCCTACTTCCTGGTCGGCGTGCTGGTGCCGGTGATCACACTCGGCTCGCAGGGCGACCTCAAAGGCTTCAACACCGCCGGCACGCTGGCCGCGACCGGCGCCGGCATGCTCGGCGCCATCGGGGCGGTATTCATCATCTTCGCGTTCCGCTCGGGCGGCCTCCCGGCCTACGTCATGCCGCTCGTGTTCGGCGGCGCGCCGCTGGTCAACGTGCTGGTGTCGATGGCGATGCACCCGCCCAAGGAAAGCCCGAATCCGCTGCTCTGGGCCGGCTACGTGCTGGCGTCGGTCGGCGCGGCGCTGGTGTTGTACTTCAAGCCGTCGTAGCAGCCCGTTGGCCCGCGCCGCTGGCCTTGCGACAGTTGTGTCGATCTCGCCGTTTCAGGACCGACAGGACCGTCGCCTCGTGCGGACCGGCGCGAACCTCAGTGGCCGACTTCGACGTCGACGCGGTCGCCGTGAGCGCCCGACTCGGAGCGCACGACTTCCCCGTTCCGGGTCCAGCGCAGGAACTCCTCCGCCACCAGCCGTTCGACCACTTTCGCGCACTCTTCCGGGGCGATTCCCCACAAGCGCGCGCCCTGCCGCAGCGTCAAACACATGCCGGGGCTCTCGTTGAATTCGGACTTGATGCGGACGACGAGTGCGTCGGTGTCCATGATTGCGGCGGCCCGTTCGGCGTCCGGCGGAGCGCCGGCTCGTCCTTCGCCAGTGCAAGGCAGGTGCCGGCGATTTGAGGTCCACGGGCGCGCCGAAACGTGCCGCGGTGCGATCGTGGCGGCCCGTCTTCGCAGGCGTCGTGCACATCCTTGTCGAGCCAATGTCGCGTTTTGGACATAAATGTCTGGCGTCGTCGCGACACGGGCCTTCGCGAAATCTCGGCGCGATCCGCCGGAACTCGCGGGAAAATGCTTCCGCTGGCTCGCGACGCCCATGCTCGAGCCCGGCCGCGGCAAAGCACGGTTCTTGCTCCGTCCGCCCGAGCCGCCAACAGTTGCCGCCGCGTGTGAGCGCCGCGAATCAGCCCGTACGCCAAGAGGCGGCCTCGGTGGGTCCTGAGGGACCCGCCGGCACAGAAGGGACCAAGACCGTGAGCCACCCCGCCCCGCTTTCCCCGTCGTCGACCTCCTGGACGCTCGACGACATCGGCCGCCTCGCCTCGGTGACCGGCAACGCCGCCGAGACGCTGTCCAACGTCGTCCAGCTCATTCAGCGCCGCTTCGGCACCGACGTCTGCTCCGTCTACCTGCTCGGCCCGGACCGCTCGAACCTGATCCTCGCCGCCACCATCGGCTTGAAGCCCGATAGCGTCGGCCGGATCCGCATGCGGCTCGACGAAGGCCTGGTCGGCCTCGTCGCCGAGGAGCTGCGGCCGCTGATCGTGGACGACGCGCCCTCGCATCCGCGCTTCAAGTACTTCAAGGACGCCGGCGAGGATCCGTATCGCTCGTTCCTCGGCGTCCCGCTCATCGACCGCGGCCTGCTGCAGGGCGTGCTGGTGGTGCAGACCATAACCGCGCGGGCGTTCGATCCCGCCATGGTCGCGGCCATCAGCGCGGCCGGGCACCAGCTCTCGCACGTCGTCAGCCTGGCCCGCACCCAGGGGCAGTTCGTCGCGCCGACGCAGGAGCGCCTGCGCCGCCTGGCCAGCAACCTGTGGTGGAGCTGGGACCAGGACACGACCAGCCTGTTCCGCGACCTCGATCCCGGCTTGTGGCGGCGTCTCGGGCACAACCCGGTCGCGCTGCTGCAGCAGCTGCCGGTCACGACCATCGACGAGCGCGCCTCGCAGCTGGCCTTGCACGGCCGCATCAACTACGCCTACCGACGCCTCGAGGAATATCTGGGGTCGCGCGACACCTGGGGCGAACGCCACGCCGGCGTCCTGCGGACGCGGCCGGTCGCCTACTTCTCCGCGGAGTTCGGGCTGCACGAGTCGCTGCCGATCTACTCGGGCGGCCTCGGCATCCTGTCCGGCGATCACATCAAGGCGGCCTCCGACCTCGGCATCCCGCTGGTCGGCGTCGGCCTCTACTACGACCAGGGCTACTTCCGGCAGCG
This sequence comes from Vicinamibacterales bacterium, assembly GCA_963844435.1. Lineage (GTDB taxonomy): Bacteria > Acidobacteriota > Vicinamibacteria > Vicinamibacterales > Vicinamibacteraceae > JBDSLU01. The sequence goes on from CAWJOG010000012.1 coordinate 186,863, forward strand.
CCTCGACGACGAGATGTGCCAGCAGGAGGAGTACCTCGACGTCGACGCCGCGACGCTGCCGATCCGTCCGGCGACGACGAAGGACGGCCGCACCGTCACCGTCAGCGTCGAGACCCGCACCGGCACGATCTCGGCGCGCGTCTGGACCGTGACGGTGGGGCGCAGCACGCTGCTCCTGCTCGACTCGGATGTCGAAGGCAACCCGCCCGAGGATCGCGAGCTGACGGCGCGGCTCTACGGCGGCGACGAGCGGGCCCGCATCCGCCAGGAGCTGCTGCTCGGCGTCGGCGGCGCGCGGGCGCTGCGGGCGCTCGGCTACACGCCGGGCGTCGCCCACCTGAACGAAGGCCACAGCGCCTTCGCGGCGCTCGAGTTCGGGCGGCAGCGGATGGAGCGCGAGGGCCTGTCGGCGCACGAGGCGCTGCGCGTGGTCGCCTCGCACATCGTCTTCACCACGCACACGCCGGTGCCGGCGGGCCACGATCGCTTCTCGCCCGACCTCGTCGAGGAGCACCTCGGGCCGCTGCGCGAGGCGATGGGCATCGACCGCGAGGCGCTGCTGGCCTGGGGCCGGCTCGATCCGCAGCAATCAGCACGAGACGTTCTGCATGACGGTGCTGGCGCTGAAGCTCTCGCATCGCGCCAACGCGGTGTCGGCGCTGCACGGCCGCGTCTCGCGGGCGATGTGGACCGGCCTCTATCCGGGCCTGACGGAAGAGCGCGTGCCGATCGGCCACATCACCAACGGCGTCCACGTGCGGACGTGGCTGGCCGCGCCGATGCACCGCCTCTACGATCGCCATCTCGGCGCCGAACTGGCCGCAGCGCTGCGCCGATCCGGCGAGCTGGGAGGCGATCGATCAGGTCGACGACGGCGAGCTGTGGGAGACGCACGCGACGCTGCGGACGCGGCTGATCGCGTTCGCGCGGCGGCGGGCGGCCGAGGCGGCGATCCGGCGCGGCGAGCCCGAGGAGGTCGTCGAAACGGCGCGGCAGGCGCTCAGCCTCGACGCCCTGACCATCGGCTTCGCGCGGCGCTTCGCCACCTACAAGCGGGCGACGCTCGTGATGCGCGACATGGAGCGGATCGCCGCGCTGGTCAACGATCCGCAGCGGCCGATCCAGTTCATCTTCGCCGGCAAGGCGCATCCGCGCGACATGCCGGGCAAGGGCTTTCTCGCCGACATCGCGCGGCTGATGCGCGACTCGCAGTTCGCCGGCAAGCTGCTGTTCATCGAGGACTACGACATCGACGTCGGCCGGCACCTGGTGCAGGGCGTCGACGTGTGGCTGAACACGCCGCGCCGCCCGCTCGAGGCGTCCGGCACCAGCGGCCAGAAGGTCGTGCTGAACGGCGGCTTGAACCTGTCGGTGCTGGACGGCTGGTGGGCGGAAGCCTACGACGGCCTGAACGGCTTCGCCATCGGCGAGGGCGACACGCACACCGACTCCGACGTCCATGACGCGCGGGACGCCGAGGCGCTGCTGGCGACGCTGATCAACGAGGTCGTGCCGCTCTTCTACGACCGCGACCGCGACGGCCTGCCGCGCGGCTGGATCGCGCGCATGAAGCGCACCATCCGCACGCTCGGCTGGCGCTTCAGCGCCGACCGCATGCTGCTCGACTACGCGCTGCGCTGCTACATCCCGGCCGCCGGCGGCACGTCCGCCGACATGCGCAGATCGTAGTTTCCGCAACCACTCCGGAGTCGTTCACCTGACGACTCCGGAGTCGTCATCTCCCGGACATCTGCCGAGTGATCGAGGCCTTCAGCGACGGCAGGTGGCGCAGCGCGTTCTCGTAGTAGACCTTGCGCAGCACCTCGTCCGGCAGGCCGATGCCCGAGATGTTCCAGCGGCCGTGCCCGGGCGAGCCGCCCTCGGTCCGCAGCTGCGCCGGGTGCTCGAAGTACTCGTCGTAGGTCTCGAGGAAGCGCCAGTGCGGCGTCCAGAAGTCGTCGACGCCGCGCTCCGGCCCGCCGTCCGTGCCCAGCAGCACGCGGTCCTGATACTTGATGATGAACTCGCGCCACAGCCGCGGCGCGCGCCCGAGATCCTGCACCGTCGCCGAGATCTCGACGTCGGCGTTCGGGTAGGTGTCGAGCAGTTTCGCGACCTTGGCCGGGTCGTAGTACAGCATCGCCATGTGCGCGTTGACGAACCGCGTCTTCGGATGCTTGCGGTGCATGTTCTCCCGCGCCTGCTCGATCACGTCGAAGGTCGGGTAGCCGTTCTTGTAGTAGTTGCCCTCGGTGTCGCCGGGCTTGGCCCACAGGCCGGCCTCGAAGCGCTCGTTCTTCGGGCTGATCGGATAGAAGCGGCCGATCGAGTCACTGATGTGGATCATCACCGGCCGGTCGTACCTGGCGGCCATCTCCCAGATCGGGTCGAGGCGTGGATCATCGGCCTGGATGAACGAGCCGTCGGGGTTCTTCGCGGTGAGGCCGACCGTCTTCCAGACCTTCATCCCGAGCGCACCGGCCTTGAACGCGCGCTCCATCTCGGCGGCGAACTTCTCCGACCAGCCCGGCTCGTTGATGCCGTCGGCGCTGAAGGTGATGAAGTTGGCGACGCGATCCTTGTACGGCGCGCCAGCCTTCAACGCGGCGTCCAGGTGCGCGCCGGTTCCGCCGTCCATGTTGGCGATGGCGCCCACGCCGGCGCGATCGAGCAGCGCCACGAGCGTCCTGTAGGCCGCGTCGGTGGTCGAGGCCGGGCGCGTGGACGTGGAAGTCGATCGGCCGGGTACCTGGCCCTGGTGATCGCCGTCCGCGGCAGCCGGGCAAGCGTGATCGGCATGGGCGGCACGATGTGCCCGTCCGGCTTCCAGCCTGGCGGGGCGGCGACCTCGTCGGGAGCGGCGAGCGGTGGGACGGTGACCGGGGAGCGTGCCGCCGCGCTGCTGGGCAGTCGAGGCGACCACGCATCCCGTGACGACGGCGGCGACGACGATGGCCAGGCGCTTCATGCCGCCCATCGTAAACTCCGCGGGTGCGAATTCACCTCTACCCCACGCGCCGACGAGATGAGCGCCGCGGCGGCGATGCACGCCGAGCGCGTGCTCGCCGGCGCCATCGCGGCCAGCGGCCGCGCCCGGGTCATCGCCGCCACGGGGAACTCGCAGCTCGGCTTCCTGCACCGTCTGGCCGAAAGCACGACCGTCGACTGGTCGCGGGTCGAGCTGTTCCACCTCGACGAGTACGTCGGCATCGCCGCCGATCATCCAGCCAGCTTCCGCCGGGTGCTGCACGAGCACTTCGTCGACCGCGCCGGCATCCCGACGTTCCACGCGCTCGACGGCGACGGCGATCTCGATGCGGTCCGCCGCACCGTCGGCGAGGCGCTCCAGCGCGCCCCCATCGACGTCGCCTTCGTCGGCATCGGCGAGAACTCGCACCTCGCCTTCAACGATCCGCCGGCCGATTTCGAGACCACCGACCCGTACCTCGTCGTCGACGCTCGACGAGGCCTGCCGCCGGCAGCAGGTCGGCGAAGGCTGGTTCCCGACACTCGGCGACGTCCCGACCCGCGCGCTGTCGATGTCGATCCGGCAGATCCTGGCGGCGCGCGAGATCCTGGTGATCGTCCCGGACCAGCGCAAGGCGGCGGCCGTCGCGGCGGTGCTCACCGGCCCGATCACGCCGGACGTGCCGGCCTCGATCCTGCGCACGCACGCCAGCACCACGCTCTACCTCGATGAGGCATCCGCCTCGCTGGTCGACCCGGCCGCGCTGAGCAGGCTGAACGCCTGAGCGCCGGGTGGCGCGAGAGCCTCGCAGCGCGGCCCGCCGCACGCCCAAAGGGGCCGCACGCGGCCGGCCGTGAGAGGCCGGCCGCCAAACAAGAGGATTAAATGCGCCGAAGCACGCCGTCGCCGCTCGCGGCGGTGTTGCGCACCAGGGTCAGCACCGCCGCCACCGCGAGGAGCGGCGCGATGCTGGCGACGACCAGAACGGGCGCGAAGGAGTAGTGGTCGGTGACGACGCCGATGCCGAGCGTGGCGGCGATCGTCCCCAGTCCGGCGCCAGTTCCGCTGAAGCCGCTCACCGACGCCACGGCCCGCGGATGGTAGAGGTCCGCCGGCAGGTTCAACACCATGGTCGACAGCGCCGCATACGAACAGGTGGCCACCGCGAAGCAGGCCGCCAGCGGGCCCGAGCTCGTTCAGCGTAAGGCTGATCACCAGGCTGCTCATGCCGAGCCCGCCGACGGCGATGACCAGCTTGCGCGCCGTGCCGACGGAGACGCCACGGCCGATCAGGTAGCTGGAGATGCCGCCGCCGAGGAAGTTACCGGCGTCCGCGGCCAGGAACGGCACCCAGAACGCGAGCAGGCTGTCCTCGAGCGCGAAGCCCTTGGCGACGAGGTAGATCGCGAACCAGTCGGTGATGAAGAACCAGACCGGATCGGTGAGCGCCTTGCCGAGGATGATCCCCCAGGTCTGGCGCAGCCCGAGCAGCCGCTTCGAGGGCACCGGGCCGGCGGCCGGAGTTCCATCAGCCGCGGCCTCGATCGGATCCCGGTCGGCCAGGATGTAGGCACGCTCTTCCGCCGAGATCCAGGGATGGCTCTCGGGCGGGTAGTACAAGCGGCGGAAGAGCAGCAGCCAGATCAGGCCGAGCGAGCCGGTGATGACGAACACCGGCCGCCACGTCCCGAAGCGGTGGAACAGCCACAGCACGAGGACCGGCGCGATCGCCGCGCCAACCGACGATCCGCTGTCGAACAGCGCGACCGCCCAGCCGCTCTCGCGGCGCGGGAACCATTCCGAGACCGCCTTCGTCGCGCCCGGCCAGTTGGCCGCCTCGCCGGCGCCGAGCAGGAAACGGAACGCGGCGAACGACTTGAAGCCGACCGCGAGCGAGGTGAGCATCGCCGCGACGGAGTACCAGAGCACCGCGAACGACAGCCCTGTCCGCGTGCCGACGCGATCGAGCCACTTGCCGGCGACGGTCTGGCCGATCGAGTAGGCGACCCGGAAGGCGATGATGATCCACGCGAAGTCGGTGTTGGTCCAGGCGTACTCCTTTTGCAGGTACGGCGCGAGGACGCTCAGCGTCTGCCGATCGACGTAGTTGACGACGGTCGACAGGAAGAGCAGTCCGCCGATGAACCAGCGCAGGCGCGTCGAGGTGAAGGCCACGGTGTCGGTCGGTAACATACCCGAGCTGGCACTCCACGCGCTCGGTTGGCCTCGGCCGCGCTCGCACGACCTTCGCGATAGACTGCTCGCATGAGCACGTCTTCCCTGCCCGAGGTGTGGCTCCGCGGAGCTGTCGAGGGCTATCCGGCAGAGCTGCAGCCGGTCGTGCACGCGCTGATGCAGGCGCTCGAGGACGTGGAGGCGACCCTCGCTCCCCTTGCGGTCGACGAGATCTGGGCCACGCCGGGCGGCGCCGCTTCGATCGGCTTCCACGCGCGGCACCTCGCCGGCGCCCTCGATCGGCTGTTCACCTACGCCCGCGGCCAGGCCCTCTCCGAACCGCAGATCGTCTACATGAAGGCCGAAGGCGATCCCGGGGATCCGCCGGCCGACGCCACCGAGCTCGTCGGCCTGGTCCGCAGCGGCATCACCGCGGCGCTCGGCCAGGTGCGGGGCACGGCGGTGTCCGAGCTGGCCACCCCGCGCGCCGTCGGCCGCAAGCAGCTGCCGACCACCGTCCTCGGCCTGCTGTTCCACGGCGCCGAGCACTGCACGCGCCACGCCGGTCAGATGATCACGACGGCGAAGGTCGTCCAAGAAGGTTAGCCGCCCTCCATGCAGATCATCCGATCGCCGAAGGTCCACTCCGTCATCGTCATCGGAAGCGGCGCCTCCGGCGGGATGGCGGCGTGGAACCTGACGCGGCAGGGCGTCGACGTCCTCCTTCTCGACGCGGGCACGAAGTTCGATCGCGGCACCTACTGGACCCACGTGCGCCCGTGGGAGGCGCGCGAGCGCAGGGCCCGCGGCCAGTCGCCGCCGAACTTCTTCCTCGACACGAAGGAGCAGCCGTACGCCGCACCGGACGGCCAGCACTTCGACCTGTACCGGGTCTGGGGCCACGGCGGCAAGACGAACATCTGGGGCCGGGTCAGCCTCCGGCTGTCCGATCTCGACTTCAAGGGTCCGGCAAAGGACGGCTGGGAAATACCCTGGCCGATCTCGTACGCCGACATCTCGCCTTACTACGACCAGGTCGAGCAGCTGATCGGCGTCTGCGGCGGCACCGACGATTCCGACTCGCTGCCGGGCAGCGGCTTCATGCAGCCGGCACCGGCGCCGCGCTGCGCCGAGCGCCTGCTGCAGAAGGCGGCCAAGGGTCTCGGCGTGGACATCGTCTCCGGACGCCGCGCCAACATGACGAAGCCGACGCGCGGCTTCCCGGCCTGCCATCACTGCGGCAACTGCGGCGCCGGCTGCGACACCGCGTCCTTCTTCAACTCCGCCGATCACCTGCTGCCGTTCGCGCTGAAGACCGGCAAGCTGGAGATCCGCTCGAACGCGGTCGCGGCGCGGATCCTGGTCGATGACAAGGGCCGCGCCAAAGGCGTCCAGTACTTCGATCGCCAGACCGGCGCCGAGCGTCAGGCGCTGGCCAAGGTCGTGGTCGTCGGGGCCAGCTGCGTCGATTCGACGCGGCTGCTCCTCAACTCGAAGTCGACCGCATACCCGAACGGCCTCGGCAACGGCTCGGACGTCATCGGCCGTTATCTGTGCGAGCAGATCCGCTTCCACATCCGCGGCTGGCTGCCGCCGCTGGCCGGCACCGCGACGCGCAACGATCGCGGCATCGGCGGCGAGCACATCTACCTGCCGCGCTTCAATCACCGCGACGGCCACCGCCGCGACTACCTGCGCGGCTTCGGCATGCAGTTCTGGAACACCGGCGCCAGCGATACCGGCGCGCACGGCGGCAGCGAGCGCATCCCGGGCTTCGGCGTCGCGCTGAAGCAGGAAATCAAGCGGCGCCACCCGGCCTGGTTCGAGATGCACCCGTACGGCGAGGTGCTGCCCTACGCCCACAACCGCATCACCGTCGGCGACGCCGGCGAGGACCGCTACGGCGTGCCGATCGTGAAGATCGACTACCGGATCGGCGACAACGAGCGGAAGATGGCCGAGCACATGGCCGATACGGCGGAAGCCATCGCCAAGGCCGCCGGCGCCGAGCTGGTCGACTACAAGCGCGCCGACATCGATCGCAACGGCTCGGCGATCCACGAGCACGGCACCTGCCGCATGGGCGACGATCCGAAGCGATCGGCGCTCAACGCCTTCATGCGGATGCACGAAGTGCCGAACGTCTACGTCGTCGACGGCTCGGCCTTCCCGACCGCGACCGAGAAGAACCCGACGCTCACGATCCTGGCCCTGTCGTGGCGTGCGACCGATCACCTGGCCGAACAGCTGAAGCGAGGCGGGATGACGTCATGCAAGTCATCAAGAGTCCGAAGGTCTACCCCGTCATCGTCATCGGCAGCGGCGCCGCCGGCGGGATGGCCGCGTGGAACCTGACGCAGAAGGGCGTCCAGGTGCTGATGCTGGACGCCGGTGACAAGTTCGATCGCGGCAAGTTCTGGACGCACGTCCGCCCGTGGGAGGCGCGCGAGCGCCGGGCCAAGGGCGAGGCGCCGCAATCGTTCTACCTGGACACGAAGGAGCAGCCCTACAAGGTCCCCGAGGGCAAGCACTTCGACCTGACGCGGGTGTGGGGCCTGGGCGGCAAGACCAACGTGTGGGGCCGCGTCAGCCTGCGCCTGTCGGAGATGGACTACAAGGCGGCGGCGGCGGACGGCTGGGAGATTCCCTGGCCGATCTCCTACGCCGACATCTCGCCGTACTACGACAAGGTCGAGGAGATGATCGGCGTCTGCGGCGGTGACGACGACTCCGAGACGCTGCCGGGCAGCAAGTTCCTGCAGCCGGCGCCGGCGCCGCGCTGCGCCGAACGGCTGCTGCAGAAGGGGGCGAAGTCGCTGGGCATCGACATCGTCGCCGGCCGCCGCGCCAACATGACCAAGCCGACGCGCGGCTTTCCGCCCTGCCACTACTGCGGCGGCTGCGGCGCCGGCTGCGACACGGCGTCGTTCTTCTGCTCCGCCGATCACCTGATCCCGTTCGCGCTGAAGACCGGCAAGCTCGAGGTCCGCCGAATGCCGTCGTCGCGCGCGTGCTGGTCGACGACAAGGGCAAGGCGCGCGGCGTCCAGTACTTCGACCGCAAGACCGGCGCCGAGCACGAAGTGCTGGGCAAGGTCGTGATCGTCGGCGCCAGCTGCGTCGACTCGACGCGCATCCTGCTCAACTCGAAGTCGACCGCGTATCCGAACGGCATCGGCAACAGCTCGGACGTCGTCGGCCGCTACCTGTGCGAGCAGATCCGCCTCAATCACGTCGGCTGGATGCCGGCGCTGGCCGGCGGGCCGACGCGCAACGATCGCGGCATCGGCGGCGAGCACATCTACCTGCGGCGCTTCAACCACAAGGCGCCGCACAAGCGCGACTACCTGCGCGGCTTCGGCGTCCAGTTCTGGAACACCGGCTGCAGCGACACCGGCGCGCACAACGGCAGCGAGACGATCCCCGGCTTCGGCGCCACGCTGAAGAAGGAAATCAAGCGCCGCCACCCGGCCTGGGTCGAGATCCACCCGTTCGGCGAGTCGCTGCCCTACGCCACCAACCGGATCACCGTCGGCGGCGACGCCGGCAACGATCGCTACGGCGTGCCGCTGATGACGATCTCGTACGACATCGGTGAGAACGAGCGGAAGATGGCGGAGCACATGGCCGACACCGTCGAGGAGCTGGCCAAGGCCTCCGGCGTCGAGCTGGTGAACTACAAGCGCGGGCAGCTCGATCGCAACGGCTCGGCCATCCACGAGCACGGCACCTGCCGCATGGGCGACGATCCGAAGCGGTCGGCGCTCAACAAGTTCAACCAGATGCACGACGTGGCGAACGTGTTCGTCGTCGACGGATCGTCGTTCACCAGCGCGACCGAGAAGAACCCGACGCTGACGATCCTCGCGCTGTCGTGGCGCGCGACCGATTACCTCGCCGACCAGATGAAGCAGGGAGTGCTGTGATGATCTCGAACGAACACCGCATCACTCGCCGCACCGCGCTGCGCCGGGTGGCGACCGGCGCCGGCGCGACGGCGACCACGCTGTGGCTGAACCGCCTGGACCTGCTGGCGCAGGATCCGGCGATGCACACGCACGTGGCCGCCGCGGCCAGCGCGCAGGCCGCCGCCGCGCCGTTCACGCCGAAGGCGCTGACCAAGGCGCAGCTCGAGACCGTGGCCACGCTGGCCGAGCTGATCATCCCGACGACCGACACGCCGGGCGCCCGCGCCGCGCTGGTCGATCGGTTCATCGACAACATCATGGCCAACGCCCGGCCGGCCGACAAAGAGCGCTTCCTCACCGGCCTGGCCTGGATGGACACGCGCAGCACCGCGCTCTACGGCAAGCCGTTCACCGGCGCGACGCCCGAACAGCAGACGGAGCTGCTGACGAAGCTGGCGGCGCCGAGCGGCCATGCGGCCGAGGACGCCCCGGGCGTGCCGTTCTTCACGGCGATGAAGGGGATGACGATCGCGGGCTACTACTCGACCAAGATCGGCCTCGAGCAGGAGCTGGGCGACAACGGGCAGCTGTTCAGCCCGGTGTTCGAGGGCTGCACGCACAAGGAACACCAAATCTGAGGATGCATCAGGCGATGGCTTGCCGCTTGGAGCTAGTGCCGGACCAGCAGACGGCATACCGCGATGCTCAGCGAGCATCCTGCGCCTCCGTTATCAGCCGACACTACGCGATGCAGTCCTCGAATCCCCGACTGACGGCGGCGACGCGTCGCCATTCGACACCGTGGCCTCACATCGGTCTGGTGCCGCTTGGACTCATCACCTGATGCATCCCGACCGCTCAGACGACTGCAGCGATCCTCGGAAGCGATGCACCAACCTTCTTGGCCTGAAGGGCGGAGAGCCTTGATCGCGCGCGGTGTTTCGTCGACCCAGCAAATGCTGGAGAACCGCCCAGTGCAATACGTCCAACGGATACTTGCTGTCATTGGCCTTGGTGATCGTTCAGCCACTGCGCCAACGCCTCTCGTGAGTCCGAGAACGCTCTAGAAAAGGTAGAACGTACGTCGGACACAGCAGACGATAAGGCGATTGAGCGACGCCTTCGTCGAGATTCCAGAAGCTGACTTGCGTCGGCTCAAACAGGCAAGCCGAGGCCGGCAGGCGCCGAGGGTTCGTGCAGCGTGCTCCGACCGAGCCATGTCCCACCGACGCGTGAACCGCAATGGGCCGCGCGACCGAGCCGCGTGAACGCTCATCAGGCAGCGCGACTTGTCGTTCGGCAGCGCGAGGACTTGCGACAAGCGAGCCAGGCCTACGGATTCCAGGTAGTCTTTGTCCGGTTGAAGCCAGCCGCACGTAAGACTTGCAAGGCCTCGCGTTATGTTGTTCCTCATGGACAGCATGGGTCCGTAGCATACATGCGACACGGCATGTTGAGTTGCTGCTCGTAAATCTGCCTTCTGGCGTGGCGCAGCGCTCGAGCCGGTCACGCGACGCGAAGGCGCGCAGGGCGTGGCGTTCTTCACAGCGAATGAAGGGGATGACGTCGGCGGCACGCGCGACCACGGTCGCGGCTGGATCGAAGGAGCTCAGGCGTTCGAACGGGCAGCTGTTCAGTGCCGGTGTTCGAGTGTGCAACCGACAAGCCACGAACACGACATCTGACGCCTGGCTGACGGACGATCATTGTCGCTGAGGGGTCGAGCGCTGAACTGACGGTTCGACCAGATGCACGACGTGGCGAACGTGTCGTCGTAGACGGATCGTCGTTCGCCAGCGCGACCGAGAAGAACCCGACGCTGACGATCCTCGCGCTGTCGTGGCGCGCGACCGACTACCTCGCCGAGCAGATGAAGCAGGGAGTGCTGGGATGCTCTCCGACGAACACCGCATAACCCGCCGCACCGCGCTGCGCCGGGTGGCGACCTGGGCCGGCGCGACGGCGACCACGCTGTGACAGAACCGCCTGGACCTGCTGGCGCAGGTCCCGGCGACGCACACGCATGTCGCTGCGGCAGCCAGCGTCCAGGCCGCCGCCGCGCCGTTCACGCCGAAGGTGCTGACCAAAGGGCAGGTCGAGACCGTCGCCAGAACCAGCGTCGGCTCGTTCGCCGTCTCAACGAACCCCTGCTCGCGGAGATAGCGGAACGACCGCCTTACGCTGGGAACGAATTCCAGTGAATTGCGACCGTTGCCATGCTGGTTGATGTCGATGCGACGGGCGCGGCCACTTCGCCAGCGCGAATCGCTCCGCCGATCAAGGCGAGGATCGCCAGCATCGACAGGCCGCGATAGCGCGGATACTCCAGTCGCACCGTGTAGCTGCCAGACGCCGGCGCGTCGAAGGACAGCTGACCGCCGCGATTCCGGAGCGGCACTTCGCGCCCGTCGGCGAACGCGCGCCAGGCCGGATAGAAGCGCGTGCGCACCACGACGGGCTCGCCGGGGCGCACGTCACGCAGCACAACGTCGGCGCCAAGCCAGTCCGTGTTGCGCAGCTCTCCAACACCGGTCAGCGTCGCGATCTGCCTGACGTCGGCGCCGGGCCGCTCGAACTGCGACCAGCGATCGCCGCGCCAGCGCTCGGCGTAGCCGGCCGCGGCGAGATAGCTGCGGGCCGCATCGGTCCAGACGAACAGGTGCTTGACGCCCCACTTCGCCATCTCCGCGTCGAACTCCGCGGCCGGCGTCTCGGACAGCGGCGTGCCCCTGAACGTGCCCGCGGCGACCACCTCGCCCCGCCACGCGCCCCACACCCAGCCGTCGATCATCTGCGCGTAGAACCGCTTGCCGGTGAGGTCCGGCAGCAGTCCCTCGAAGTGCACGTCGAACGGCGTCGTCGGTGTCCGCCGCGTCGGATGCCGATCCATGTCGCGGTGCGGGCTGGATCTCGATGAGGATGAGCGCGCCGTCCGCCGCCTGCACGCGATCGATGAACGGCGGATCCCAGTCGCGCAGCTCGGCGACGTGTCGAATCGGCGCGAACGCGGTCGAGACGTAGAGCGCCAGGGTGGCGAGCACGCCCCAGGCCGTCCACCGCGTCCCGGCGCAGCGCTGGACGAAGCCGGCCAGCGCTGGAGCCGTCAGCAGCGGAAACACATGCTGGATGCGCTCGAACATGGCGCCGGCTTCCGGCGTGTTTATGCGCAGCAGCGCCTGCGCGATCACCGCCAGCCACGCGTAGTAGCTCGCGCGCGAGCGCCCCGGCAGCAGGGCGGCCACGACCAGGACCGGCAGCCAGACGTTGTTGATGCTGCGGTAGTCGTTGAACCACCGCTGCGGGAACACCAGCATCTCGGTGTTGTAGTAGACGGCGCGCGCCGACGCCGGCCCAGTCCTTCGGCGCCTGCGGATCGTAGATGGTGTTGTTGAAGCTGACGTACTCGGGATAGCGCAGCGATTCCCAGTGCGTCGGCAGCGAGGCCACGGCGGCCAGCGCCGACGCCAGCGCCAGGCGGCCGACGGCGCGCCAGTCACGGAAGTAGGCGGCCTCGATCAGCAGAAAGATGCCGGCGTAGATCGCGAACGCGGCATGCGTGTAGAGCGCCAGCGTCAGGCCGAGGAGCAGCAGCGGTCCGCCCCACCGTTGGCCGCGGCGCGCGGCGTGGCTGCCGCCCAGCGCGAGGATGACGCAGCAGACGCCGACGAGCGAGTTGGTGTCGCCGCTCGATCCCGAGCGGACCCGAATAGCCCGCCGCGAAGAAGCAGCCGAGCGCGGTGCCGGCCAGCCGAGTATCGCGCGGCTCGTCGCGCAGGTCCCACCACAGGAACAGCGGGATGGCCACGAACATCACGGCGTGCAGCACGTGATAGCCGAGGCGATCGCCGAGCAGCGCCATCGGCAGGAAGCCGACCGTGCCGAGGTTCTGGGCGATGTCGGTCGAGGTCGGGTAGCCGCCGAGCAGGCCCCAGTTCCAGCCGACGACGACGCCCCGCTTCAGCAGCGCCACGCCGTTCGCGGCCTGCTGGAAGAGCTCGGTCCAGTCGTCCTTGAAGGGGATCTGGCCCCACACGGCGGGCGACATCCGGCAGCCCCAGGCGGCCAGCAGCAGCGCCGCCCCCGCGGCCAGGAACACGTCAGCCAGCGCGTTCCCAGCGACACGGGCTGGCCGATCCGTCGCCGGTGCCACAACGCGCCGGCCGTGGCCGCTGCCAGCGCGGCCGCGTACCACGGCAGGCGCCAGCCTTGCAGCGCGCCCGGCAGGTTCGCCCAGCGCGCCGTGCTCAGGAAATTGACCCACGCGAACGCCAGCGCGATGGCGAGGGCCAGTGGGGGCGCCCAGGCGGGAAGCGCCCAGGCCGTTCGGGAGGGACCAGTCATCGGTCAACCGAGTATGTCGCCGGAGGCGAGCCGGCGAAGGAATGTGACGAGCGGCAGCACGCGAACCGGGCCGTCCTTGAGCTCCACCGTGCCGGCATAAGCTCCGAAGCCGGCCTTCAGGCTGCCGGCTTCGACGAGGCCGCGCAGCGCAGCTCCATCGGATGGCCGCCAGCGGGCGGCCGACTTCGACCTCGATGCCCGCGGATCGCGAAGCCCGCGTCCAGACGAAGTCGATCTCGGAGCCGCTAGGCGTCCGCCAGTAGTGGAGATCGCCTCCCCCAGGGTTCAAGCGTAATCGCCGCACGGAGCTCGTGGAGGATCCAGGTCTCCAGCAGCGGTCCCCGTTCCGCGCCCTCAGGTGGCTCGCGAAGCCTGCCGGCGAGGGCGCGGGCAACGCCGGGATCGAACAGGTAGAATTTCGGGCTCGCCACTTCCTTGACCTTCGCGCCACGTCGCCAGGCCGGCAGCCAGACACCGATCAGGGTGTCGACCAGCGTCTCGAAGTAGCCTTGCACCGTCGGCCGTGCCACGGCCGCGTCGCGCGACAGGCCGGCCACAGTTCGTCACCTGGCCGTTCATCAGCGCCGCGACCTGCAGGAACCTTGCGAACGCGTCGAGCCGGCGGACCATTGCCTCCTGCTGGACCTCTTCCCGGAGGTAGTTCGACACGTAGGCGTCAGCGCATCTATCGCCAACTCCGGCTCCGTCCACATCTGCGGCAGCAGACCGAATCGCAGCACGCGATCAATAGGGACCTCGAAGCCGACCTCGGCGGCGGTCAGCGGAAAGAACTGCCGGTTGATGGCGCGGCCAGCGAGGAGATTGACGTCGAGGCGCTTCAGCTTGCGGGCGCTGGATCCGCTGAGCGCGAACCGGTAGCGCCGGCCGTGCTCGGCGATCAGCGCGTGCACCTCGTTGAGCAGGGTCGGCAGGCGCTGGATCTCGTCGACGACGATCCAGTCGCCGCGGCCCCTCGCCTCGACCTGGCGCCGGAACGCCTCCGGATCCCGCGAGAGGTCGAGGAAGGTGGCGGTGCGCAGCAGGTCGAACCAGAGCGCGTCGGGCAGGACCTGGCGCAGCCACGTCGTCTTGCCCGTGCCGCGCGGCCCGAGCAGGAAGAACGAGCTCGACGGGACCGGCAGGCCCCTGGTAATCACGCCAGCTATTTTACGGCAAATCTGCTGGCGACGTATACACCATCGCCTCGATGGTGCGAGTGGGCTCCGCTTGCTTGCTGTGACGCCGGATCGCCGGACCTGGGCGCTCACAGCGTCTTCAGGTACTCGATCAGCGCCCGCTTCTCGCCGGCGGGCAGGTCGTGCCGTAGGTGTGGCCGGCGTTGCTGTTGCCGGGCCGCGACGGTGTCGAGCAGGCGTGCCCGACGCGCTCGGCCTCGGCCCCGTGGTCACGAAGCCGACCTGCACCGGATCGAAGACGTCGTAGCCGCGCCAGAACTGCGTCGGCCGCGCCTCGGGCGGCTCGAGCAGGTCCGCCAGCGTCGGCACCGATCCGTTGTGCAGGTACGGGCCGCGCAGCCACAGGCCGTCGAGCGGCACGGCGACGTAGCCGTCGGTCTTCCGGAACTGCGAGAACTTCCACGCGTGGCCCTCGCCGTACGCGTTGTAGGCCGTCGGCCGCACGCCGTGCGTCCACATGTCGAGCCGATGCCGGTCGGTGCCGACCTCCTCGAGCGGGATGACCGTGCCGGTCCGCGCGCCGCCCGGACGCGTGGCACGCGGCGCATGCGTCCTGTAGACGCCGGCGCCCGCGGCGCGCCAGCGCGCTGTCGATCGGCAGCGGGTACTTCGGCGGCTGCAGCTCGCTGATGTAGTTCATGACGCGGCGCAGGCTCGACATGCGCCGCGGGTCGGTCTCGTCCCAGCGCGCGATAGTCGCGATCCGACCCACTGCTGCGTGGCCCCGTCGCCGAGCGCCGACGAGAGCACGACTTCGCGCAGGATCGGTGTTCAGTCCGTCCCAGTGGTACGCCGTGCCCTCGCGCCGCGCAGGTTCCAGAGCGGCACCATGTCGGAGTTGCCGATCGTGTCGTCGACGGCTGCTCCAGGATGCCGAACTTCACCGGGTTGAACGGATCGATGCGGCCGCGGCCCCAGTCGGGCCGCGATGCCATCCAGCGTTCTCGTCGCGCAGCTGCAGCAGCGCCCGCCGCGTGCGCGGGAATGATCGCGAACCGGTACAGCAGCCGATCGACGCAGCGACAGCCGCGTGTTCTTGGCGATCTCGGCGAGGATGCGTGTCGGCGTTGAAGCGTGGGTCGGACGCGCGGCGCGAATGAGGAAGCGCAGGTACTCCTGCGGCGCCGTCTGGTGCGAGGCGCGCCGCCGCGACGATCGTCGGCGGCTCGTCCGGCCGCGGCGCGGCACGCTGGCCGTGTGGCACATGGCGCAGTTGATGCCGACGCGCGGGAAGCCGACGGTGACCTTCGAGAGACCGATCGGCATCTCGTGGCCGTCCTTCGCCGAGCAAGCCCAAGCGAGGCGTAGCCGCCCGGCCCCGGCAGAGATCCGGGAAAGATCCGCGGCAGCACCAGCCAGATCCAGTACGGCACGCCCTGTTCGGCCTCGGTGCCGATCGAGCCGAAGAGGAAGTGCTCCTCGTCGGACGCGAAGTACGGCGCCGGCTCCTCGCGGAAGAACCGGTTGTAGACGAAGATGCCGCCGACGACCGCCGACGACGACGCAGCGCGAAGCGAGCCGATGCACGCGTCGGCGCCAGGCGCATCAGGCCTGCGTCACCGCCGGCTTCGCGGTCAGCGGCCGGCGGCGCCGCTGATGGCGACCAAGAGCAGCAGCCGCCTCCGGCACGAAGAACAGCGAGGTCGAAGTAGCCGAACATGTGGTACTCCGCGGCTGCGAGCAGACGAAGAACACCACGCCGGCCAGCCGCGACGCCGACCGTGAGCCACGCGACGAGGCGATAGCGGACGGGGTCGACAGCGGCCGGCATGTAGAACACGCTGAGCAGGATCAGCAGCAGCGCCGCGAAGCGCGTCCAGAGGAGCGGCGTGGCCATCGGCAGGCCGACGAACTCCATCATCTGTCGCGGCGCCAGCAGCGTCGGCAGGGCCAGCGCGAGGTTGGCGACAATGCCGAGCCACATCACGCGCCTGAACCACGTCCGTGCGCGTGGTGTCGTTGATCATCACAGTGCTCCGCGCCGCCTTCAGAACGTCTTCATGTACTCGACGATGCGCGTCGCTTGTCCGCGTCGGACAGCGTCGTGCCGTACACGTGTCCGCCGTTGCCGTTGCCCGGCAGCGTCGTGTCGTAGCGCGTGAACGCTGCGTCCGTCGGCCCGGCACGTTCGAGACGAAGCCGACCTTCATCTGATCGAACACGTCGTAGCCGCGATAGAACACCGCCGGCCGCCGCGTCCGGCGCGTCGAGCAGGTCGCGCAGCGTCGGCACCGATCCGTTGTGCAGGATACGGCGCCGCGCAGCCAGATGCCGTCCAGCGGATGGTTGGCGTAGCCGTCGCGTCTTCCGGAAGTGCGTGAACCGATACGCGCGAGTCCGGAAACAGCGCGTACTGGTTCGCGGCGAACGTCGACGTGTACGAGTCGAGCCGATGGCGGATCGGTGCCGATGCCGATCGATCGGCTCCACCTGGCCGACGCGCGTCGCCGCGCATCGACGCCGTCGCGGAAGCGGTGGTCGGCGTGGCAGCGGCGGCAGTGCTGCTGCGTAGACCGCTGCGCCGCGCGCGGCGAGCGCCTGCGTCGATCGGATAGGGATACTTCGGCGGCGGCAGCGTCCAGATCCAGTCGCGCACGCGCTTGATCCCCGCGTGATCGACGGTCACGGGCGTGACGCCGGCGCCGAGCGCCGCGCTCAGGTTGCGCTCGTCGACCGAGTCGTTGTCGCCGTCCCAGTGCAGCTGCATGCCCTCGCGCGGCTGTCTGGTTCCAGAGCGACGGGAAGTCCGACGCGCCGATCAGCTCCGACGCGCGGCAGCTCGGTCGAGATCCCAGTTGAACTGGATCGCCTTGTACGGATTGAACGTGTCGACGCGGCCGCGGCCCCATCGGGGCACTCGTCGCGCGAGCACCGGCGCGATGCGGTTGCGCAGGCTCGAGCGTCTGCAGCTTCAGCCGATCGATCAGGCCGGTGCGCAGCAGCAGCCGCTCGAACAGCGACGGCCCGCCGTCTCGTCGGGAAGCCGGCCGCGGACGGCGTCGGCGGTCAGCCGGTTGTCGAGCGTGCAGTCGAGCACGAACTGCACGAACGCCTGGAGGTCGAGCTGGTGCGCCGGCATGCCGAGCACGATCCGCGGCTGCGCGCCGGCGTGTCGCGCACGGTGCCGGTGTGGCACACCGCGCAGTTGAGGCCGACCTGATCGACGCCGAGCCGGCGGCGCCGCGAGACGCCGACCGGCAGGTCGTGCCCGGCTCGACGATGAATCCGAACGAGGCGTAGCCGCCCGGCAGCTTGTCACTGCAGATCGGACGGCAGCGCCGTGAACACCCAGTAGGGCGGCAGCACGCCGCCGACCGGGCGCAGCAGCGACACGCCGGGCTCGCTGCCGATCGATCCGTACTTGAAGTGCTCCTCGATGTCGCGTAGCGCACCGGCGCGTCGGCCGTGAGCGTGACGACCAGCCAGAGCGCGGTCGCAGCGTCACGACGACGCAAGTGCCCCACGCCGAGCGCGAGGAATCGCGCGGCGAAAGAAGTCATCGACGCGATACGCCCAGGTGAGTTGACGAGCAGGAGCGTCACTGAGCGACGACTGATCGCGATTCAATAGCACAGGCTGCGGTATTAGCGAGATTCGCACAGAGGTTTACACTGCACGTCAAAACGATGCGATGCGACAGGAGAGACGCTATGCGACTCCATGTCGTTCGCTGATCGCGACGTGCCGTCTCGGCAATGGGTGTGCTCGCTGGCGACAACGCTTCAGCCAGAACAACGAGGCCATCGCGGCAGCTCGGCGGCAATTGCCGCCAACACGAAGCGATCCAGCGAGTCGACGGCATCGACCGGCGCCTCGTACCGGCGCTTCAGGGCGTCGAGCGACTGCGCGGGCCGATGGAGGCGGTGGCCGCACTGGATCCGACGCTCAGGCGTCGCCGCGTTGCGCGAGCCGATGGGTCGGTGGCAGCGCTGGACCCTCGATGCGCGCGCTCGCTGAACTCAGACGCCGATGACGCGGCTGGTGGCGATCGGCCCGGCTCGAGGCGACCGCCGCGCTGGGTCCGCGATGGATCGACTGGCGGCGCATGCGACCAGCCTCGAAGCTGTGGCCGGCCTCAGCCGTCGCTCGACGCGTGGCCGGTCTCGATCCGCAGCTGGCGTCGGTGGCCGCCTGCGGCCATCCATGGATCAGCTGGCTCATCTCCGCGAGCCGATGGAGCGCGTGGCGGCACTGGAAGCGCCGATGTCGCGCTTGGCTGACTTGGCGGTCTCTTCAGTCGTCCGTGGCTCGCCTCATCGTCGGCTCGTCGCCTGCTGGCATGGGGCGTTGTGACGTTCGTCGCGGTGCGAATCGCGATCGTGAGCGCGGCGCGCGTCACCAGCCGTCGTGACGCAGGTGCGTGTGAACAACGGCTGAGGACGTCTTTGCCTTGTCGATCGCCTGACGATCCGATTGCGCCGTCGTGACAGATGTGCGGCCGTGTTCGTAGCTGTCCCCCGCGACGTTCTTTCTCAGCACCCCCACTGTCCCCACGGAGATCCCGTGGAGTGTGCCCCATGACCCTCGACAAGGAGTGGTATCGAGCTGCCACGCCCCGCGGCCATGACCAGGCTCGTCGAGATCCGCAACGAGCTGCGCGAGAAGAACCTGCACGACACCGAGGAGCCGCCGCTCGAGAGCGCGCGCCACGGTGCCGCCGAGGAGCCGAACGCCGGCCGCACCAACGACGGCACGCTACAACGATCTGAGGTGCCCGCTGATGGGCAGCGCCGGCGTCCGCTTCGGCCGCAACGTGCCGCTCACCGAGACGTTCCCCGACACCGCCAACCTGATGAACCCGAACCCGCGGACGGTCAGCCTCGAGCTGCTGACGCGCACGACGTTCCAGCCGGCCGACGATCCTCAACGTGCTGGCCGCCGCCTGGATCCAGTTCCAGGTGCACGACTGGTTCGTGCACAGCAAGGGCACGCTGGACCGACACGCACGACATCCCGCTCGCCGACGGCGACACCTGGCACGAGCGCCCGATGCGCGTGCCGAAGACGCCGGCCGATCCGCCGAAGGTGCCGAACTCGACGCGGCCGCCGGCCTACGCCAACGAGAACTCGCACTGGTGGGACGGATCGCAGGTCTACGGCAGCACGACGGCCGAGCAGGCGGCGCTGCGCATCGGCGCGCGACGGCAAGGTGCAGGTCGGCGACGACGGCCGGCTCGGCTGTCGACCCGACACCGGGCTCGAGATCACCGGCTTCACCGAGAACGCGTGGGTCGGCCTGAGCCTGCTGCACGGCCTGTTCGCGCTCGAGCACAACGCGATCTGCGACATGCTCACGCAGGCACAACCCGACTGGGACGACGAGCGGCTGTTCCAGCAGGCGCGCCTGATCAACGCGGCGCTGATGGCCAAGATCCACACCGTCGAGTGGACGCCGGCGATCCTGCCGCATCCGGTGCTCGGGCGGCGCTGCGCACCAACTGGCGCGGCCTGCGCCGGCGACCTGCAGAAGGTCTTCACGCGGCCTCAACGACAACGAGCTGCTCGGCGGCATTCCCGGCTCGCCGACCGATCACCACACGGCGCCGTACTCGCTGACCGAGGAGTTCGTCGTCCGTCTACCGGATGCACGCGCTGATGCCGGACGACTACACCATCCGCTCGGTCGACGACCGGCGCAGGTGCTCGGCCAGTTCACGCTGCCGGCAGTGTCGGGCCGCGACGGCCGCAAGGTCATCGAGCAGTTCGACTGCGCGGACCTGTTCTACTCGTTCGGCATCGCGCATCCCGGCGCGCTGCGGCTGCACAACTTCCCGAAGCACCTGCAGAACCTGACACAAGGACAACGGCGAACGGTTCGACCTCGGCGACCATCGACATCCTGCGCGACCGCGAGCGCGGCGTGCCGCGCTACAACCAGTTCCGCCGCCTGTTCCACAAGGAGCCGGTCACGATCGTTCGAGGAGCTCACGCGACAACCCGCACGTGGGCCGAGGAGATCCGGCGGGTCTACAACAACGACCTGGAGAAGGTCGATCTGCATGGTCGGGCCTGATGTGCCGAGCCGCTGCCCGAGGGCTTCGGCTTCAGCGACACAGCCTTCCGCGTGTTCATTCTGATGGCGTCGCGCCGGCTCAAGAGCGACCGCTTCCTCTCGAAGGACTACGGCCGGAGATCTACACGAAGCAGGGCATCGACTGGGTCGAGAACACGTCGATGATCGACGTCCTCGCGCGCCACTTTCCCGAGCTGGCGCCGGCGATGAAGGGCATCGAGAGCGCGTTCCACCCCTGGCGCCAATCAGCTGACAGGCAGGGTGACCCATGGCATTCGAACCGATCTTCCAGCCGCTCGCCTTTCGGAATCTGACGGTCAAGAACCGGATCTTCCGGTCGAACATCTCCGGCCGCTTCGACAACTACGACGGCTCGGGCAATCAGGCGCGCATCAACTGGGAGACGCAAGTTCGCCAAGGGCGGCGTCGGCGCGATCATCTCCTCGTTCGTGCCGGTGCATCTGCGCGGCCGCATCGTGCCCAACTACGCGATGATCGACCACGACCGGCACATCCCGTTCTGGCGGGCGGTCGGCCAGCGCCGTGCACGAGCACGACTGCAAGTTCATCCTGCAGCTCAGCCACGGCGGCCGGCAGCGCGACATCAACGGCATCGAGTACCCGACCGGCCTGTCGTCGACGGCGAAGAGCGATCCGATTCACGGGTTCCGCTGCGAGGCGATGACCAAGGCGCAGATCGCGGAGACGGTCGGCTACTTCGCCGAGGGCGCGCGGCGCGCCCGCGAGGCCGGGCTCGACGGCGTCGAACTGCACGGCGCCAACGGCTACCTCATCACGCAGTTCCTCAGCTCGGCCATCAACGACCGCAAGGACGAGTACGGCGGCCCGCTCGAGAACCGCGCCCGCTTCGTCCTCGAGGTCGTCCGGGCGATCCGCGCGACGGTCGGCACGACTTCCACCTCCAGATGAAGATCAGCGCCCAGGACTTCGACGACGCGCTCGCGTTCCTGGGCATCGGGCCGTCGGGCAACACGCTGGCCGAGTCGGTGCAGGTGTGCCAGTGGCTGGTCGAGGCCGGCGTGGACGCGCATTCACGTCTCGACGGGCAGCTTCTTTCCGCACCCGCGGAACCCGGCCGGGGCGGACCTGCCGGTCGAAGATCTGGCGAAGAGCTACGACACGATGATCTCGAGCGGCGAGCGCACGTTCGCCAACTTCCTGCTCTTCCACGGCGCATCGGGCGTGCTGGCCCGCAGCGCCTGGAACCGGGCGGCCGGCCCGGCCGACGAGATCGAAGGCAAGAACCTGCCCGATGCCCGCGCGATCAAGGCGGCGGTGACGGTGCCGGTGATCTGCACCGGCGGGTTCCAGACGGCGTCGGTCATCGCGAGGGCCATCACAGCGCGGCGACTGCGACGCGGTCAGCATGGCGCGACCGCTCATCGCCAACAACGATCTGGTCGAGGTCTTCGCAGCGCGGCCAGGATCGAGGCGGACAAGCCCTGCACCTACTGCAACCGGTGCCTGGTCAACGTCGTCGAGAATCCGCTCGGGTGCTACGACGAGACGCGGTTCACCGTCGCGCGAGGCGATGGTGGCGCAGATCATGTCGGTGTTCGACCCGCCGCCGTTCGCGGCACAGCCGGCGGCCGTTAGATCGGAGGCCGCCATGGCAGCGGGCGCTCGGAGAAGAGTCGATCGCGCCGGACGAAGCAGGCCGTCGTCGCGGAATTCATCGCGTTCCTGAAGGCGGCGAGCCTGCGCCGCGCCGGCACCGGGCCGGGCGGCGGTTCAACCAGGCGCGGGCCACCGGCGTGCGTCGACGCCGAGTTCACGGTGCCCGACGGGCTGCCCGCCGACCAGCGGGTCGGCCTGTTCGCCACGCCGCGCTCCTATCACGGGGCACATCCGGTTCGCCAATGCCGACGTCGGCGCCGACCGCGAGCGCGACATCCGCGGCATGTCGATCAGCGTGCTCGGCGTGCGGGCGTGAACCTGACGCCGGGGTCGACCGAGCAGGACTTCGTGCTGAACAGCCATCCGGTGATGATGGCGCCGGGACCGCGCGGAGTTCCTCGAGCTGCTGCAGGCCAACGAGGCCGGCGGGCTGCGGCGCGTCACGTACTTCGTCACGCATCCGCGGGCGGCGCGCGCATCGGCGCCGCCGCCGAGGCGCACCCGACCTGCCACCTGGACATCCCGTACTGGAGCGCGACGCCGTACCGCTTCGGCCCGGGCAAGGCGGTGAAGTACGTCGTGCGGCCGACGTCGCCACGGCGCAGCGAGAAGCCGCGGCAGCTGACCGAGAGCTACCTGCCCGACAACATGCGCAACCAGCTGGCGCACGGCGACGCGACGTTCGACTTCTGCGTCCAGTTCCAGACCGACCCGGAGCAGATGCCGATCGAGGACGCGATGGTCGAGTGGAAGGAGAAGGACTCGCCGTACCGCAGGTGGCGACCATCCGCATCCCCTCGCAGGCCTTCGATCGGCCGACCAGATGGCGCTCGCCGAGCGATCGCGTTCAACCCGTGGCACTGCCTCGCAAGAGCACCGGCCGCTCGGCGGCATGAACCGCGCGCGGAAGGCGATCTATACCGAGCTCGCGAAGGTGAGACACGCCGGGCGGATTCGCTAGTCCCCGAAGTCTCCCTCCCAGGGTGCTAAAGCCGCGCCTCGGTCGACCTGACGGCTGCAAGGCCGCGCAGCATCGCCGGGTCTCGGCGGCCGGCAAACGGCATCCCCCTTGCCCGGAACGGCGGCATGAGGGGCCTGCGCCGCGCGTGTCTGCCACTGATGGCTCTTGTGCTGTCTTCGGCCCAGGCCTCTGCGCAGGAGGCGGTCGTCGGGGCTGGTACCAGCGTCGGGGCGATTCACACCGACGCACACGTCGACTCGCGCGAGGTGCGCGACTGGAAGTACTGGGGCCTTGCCGCCGGCCTGAACGGCGCGATGCTCGTCGATACGAAGAGCACCTTCGACGTCCTGCGTGACTGCCGGCAGGCGTGCCGGGAAGCCAATCCCGTCGTGGCGCCGTTCGTTCGGCGGGGGCCCGCGGTCGCCTACGCCGCCGGCATGCTCGTCGACGCGGGGGTCATGACGTTGGCGGCGAAGATGAGAGGGTCGCCTCGCGGCTGGGTGCGCCGCGCGTGGTGGGTGGCACCAGCGGCCTTGATCGTCGGCCACTCCATCGCCGCGCGCCACAACGCCAATCTCCTGAAGTAGGGCTCCGGCTGTTCAACCTTCCGGGCTTCCACGTTGAATGGGACGAACCCTCGCGTTCCCGAAGGAGGCCCGTCCATGGCACCGCGATACAACCCGACGCCGGATGAACGCCGCGCCCTGGACGCGCTGGCCGAAGAAGTGGCCGGTGTCCAGCGGACGTTCGTCGCCAACCACCCGGGCCTGGCGCAGCCGGATCGCGGCGCGCACCAGCCGCAGCTCGGCGGCGGCAAGGTCCTCCTGCACGTGAACGACACGCTGCCGCCCGAGCTCGCCGGCCTCGGCATCTTCGTGCCTACCGGCGCGACGCCCCGCATCGGCATCGGCCGCATGTCGAACGGCCTCGGGTGCCCGCACGCGGAAACCGACGCCGACTTCCTCGGACTGATGGTGGCGTTTCGGGCTCCCGACGGCAGGCGCGTGGACTTCATCACCATCAACGATCCCGGCGCGCCCACCGACACGCCGGAGGAGTTCGTGGCGCTCCTCAAGGCCACCGCCGACGCCGCCGCGGGCAGGCAGGACGCGGGCCTCGTGAACATGCTGGCCTCACAGGCACGACTGCTGGCGGGGCTGGCGCGCCACGCGGGCCGTCGCGCGCCCGCCATCGCCGCGCAGGTGATCCGCCAGACCGCGCGCACCACCCGGTCGAGCACGGCCTACCAGCAGTACTGGACCGGCGTCGTCCGCGCCCGAGACGTGCTCGGCAAGTTCACCTTCGTGCCCGCGGCCGACGTGAACGAGCACCGGCCGGACGGGGCGGGCGACCACTACTTGACCGAGGACTGGACGCACCGGCACGCCGCGGGTCCCCTCGAGTTCGGCCTCTACTGGATCCCGTTCCTGGACGAAGCCGCGACGCCCCTCGAGGACCTGACGCGCGGCTGGAAGGAAGACCACCGGTCACGCGTGGGTACGGTCACGTTCGCGGCAGCCGATCCCGCGGCCAGAGAAACGAAGCTGGTGGCGCTCCTCGCGACGGAGATGGGCGCCAATCAAGGTAACTGGATCGAAGACGACCGCGGCGCGCAGCCGGACCTGCCGGCCACGAAATACACGGCGGCGAGAATGCTGGCCTACCGGGTCAGCCAGCGGGAGCGCAAGGCCCTGCCCGAGGCGCAGTATGCGTCGTTCTTCGAGCACGGCGTCGTCGAGCCGGCGCTGGCGGCCGAGCTCGTGCAGCGCTATCACGCCAAGCGCTCGGCCGGGCACGGCGCACCGGATGTGGGCGAGCTGCCGGCCACCGCTCGCGGCCCCGTGATTCAGAGCGCGCCAGGATCATCGGGCTTTCCCGACGCGGATCTCTCGGGGTTGGCGAACACCAGGCCAGGCTCGCGGCCGCGGCGGACGTCGAGCGCGATCGCGGCGCCGTCGGGCACGTCCAGCGTCTTCGCAGCGGACGCCGGGACGCGCACGCGCAGCGTCGTCCCCTCGGCCTTCTCGAGCAGGTTCGGATAGGCCTTTCCGGCCTCACCCTTCACGTCCTCGACCCGCTCGACGCGCACGACGAGCTCGCCGTGGTCGTCGGCGTCCTTCGGCGGCGTCCACTTGTCGACGCGGCCGACTACATGCGACCAGTTCTCGCGGACCTGCATGTCAGCGTCTCGCCGTCTTCTTCTTCGACGCGCGCTTCTTCGCCGGCTTCGCCTTCTTCGTGGCTCTCCTCGTAGGCCGGGTCTTCTTCGTCGGCTTGGCCTTCTTCGTTGGCTTCGTCTTCTTCGTCTTGCGCGTGTTCGTCGCCTTCCGCGTCGCCGGCTTCGGCGGCGGCGCGACATGCAGCGGACACGACACCGAGACCTTGGCTTTGATCGACGCCCCGGACTTGACGATGCTGGTCAGCGACACGCAGGTCTCGAGGCCGCTGTAGGCCAGCGAGTTGGGCGTCGTCGTCGCGGTGAAGTTGGCGTTGCTGGCGGTCCCGGGGAACGCGTCGCCAGCGTCGCCGCGGTTGGTGCCGTCCTTGAGATGCGTCCGGCCGTCGGCTTCGATCAGCTTCACCTGCGGGTGATGCTCGTTGTCGTTGCCTTCGATCGAGTCGTCGATGTGATAGACGAGCAGGCCTTCGCCGGGCAGCTTGCGCGTCGTACTTCGTCCTGGCCCGGTGCTCGACGAGGAAGTACTCCTGGGCGTTGATGCCGTCTTTCCACAGGCGGTAGACCTTCTTGCCGGTCTTCACCTCGGCAATCGTCAGCGTGCCGGACGTGGTCCGGTTCACGGTCGTGACCCAGTCCTGCGACGACTTGCACCACGCCGAGGGATGCGCCGGGATGTCGCCGTCGCCGTTCCAGCTGCCGCCGGCCATCAGGCACCAGTTGCCCAGGCCCGAGCTCGATTCATCGGTGTCGTAGAGGTCGGGCCAGCCGAAGAGCAGGTGGCCGAGCTCGTGCGCGCAGACGCCGATCTTGCTGTCCTCGGGCACCGTCAGGTAGCCGAACACCTTGGTCCCGTCGGCGTTGAGCGCGCCGCCGCCGAACACCCACTTGTGCGACCAGATGTCGTTCGGGTCGAGCGTCTCCTCGGCGCCGCGGCCGGCGTGGACGACGATGAACGCGTCGACGAAGCCGTTGCCATCGTTGTCGTACGGCTTGTAGTCGACGACCGCGTCGGCCTGCACCGCCGCCTCGCGGGCCATCGTCCGCGCGTTCGGCGCCGGGTTGTCGGTGCCGGATCCGCCGCCGCCGTAGGTCGCGAGCGGCAGCGGCATGCGGAACGGCCCGACCACCTCGCCGGTGATCGTGATCTTGCCGCCGCTCGCTTCCTTGAAGTACTCGCGGACGCTGCCGTGCGGCAGCTTGCCCGTCGAGAAGAACAGGTCCTCGAAGTGCTGCGGCGTCTCGGTCATCGCCTTGTCCGAGAAGTCGACCAGCACGACGAGCACGCGCACCTGGCCGCGCAACGGCGCCCGCTCGAGCGCGCCGCGCCGCGCCACGCGCAGCGGGGTGCCGAGCGGCAGATCCGTGCCCGGCTTGATCAGGCCGTCGTTGAAGCCGCCGCGATCGAGCGGCACGAGGCCGACCTGGCCCGGCGGACAGGCCGGCCCGATCGGCCGCCTCCCGCAGCTTCTCCTTGAGCCGCTCCTGCGCCTCGGGGCTGGGCGCGACCTTGCAGCGTTCGTGGAGGTAACGATCGTCGGCACCTGGAATCGGACGGTTACGGTGGCGCATGGAGTCCTTTCGAGGAGCGTGTCTGATCCTCACACAACGGCGGCGGCGGTCAAGTTGAACGCGGGCTCCTCGGCAGATGCGCCGCCGGGGCGAGGATCGGCTCAGCGAGCGGCGATCGAGCGGCGGGGCGATCCCGGCAGATCGACGGTTGCCAGCCACCGGGGTCGCATCATGCTGGTGCCCAAGCCCGTCCCGCCCACCCGGTGAGCCATGCGGCCAGCGGAACGTCGATCAATGTCGCGACCACGAACCAGGTCGGGTGAGGGACGGCGACGAAGTTGGCGATCGACGCGAGCAGGACCAGGCCGCCGGCGAGGGCTGCGAACCGCATGGCGTGGCGGCGGGCGATGGCGATTCCGACGAACCCGCCCACCACCGTCCCGGCGACGTAGGCCGCCAACACGAACAAGGAAGGCGCCAAGAGGCATCGAACCGACGTAGGCGGCCATCGCCTCCGGCGTGGAGATGTCCGGCATCACGCTCGGCGCGTAGACGGCGTGCGCCACGAGCTCGATGGCCGCGACCACGAGGAGGGCGCTGCCCAGGCCCGCCACTCCGGCCATCGCCATCCTCACGCGATTCGACAACGTTCGCCTCCTCCGAGATGGGTTCAGCGACGAAACGCGGCCGGCGTCGCTCATCTGACGGTTGCCGCCGCGGCCTCGAAGCCGCTGGGCTTCACCCACCAGCTCTCGCGCCACGTCGCCCCGGGGGCGATCGTCTGGAGCTCGCTGTAGGTGCCCTTGTGCGCCATGTTGGTGGCGTTGGTGATGCCGACCATCGGCTCGAAGCAGATGAAGTTGCGCTCCTGGCCGGCCGGCGGCTTCGGCGCCCAGACGACGGCGGCCTTGTAGTTCGGCCCGAAGATCACGTCGAGCCGCTGCGCCTTGCCCTTCACCGTCATCGTCGAGCGGCCCTGCGCGTCACGGACCAGGTCGCCGAAGACGTCGTCCAGGTCGTAGTCCTTCACCGGCACGGCGGCGGGATCCTGGAAGACCTTCTCGATCGGCTCGGTTTCGCCGGTCGGCAGCTTCTGCGGGGACAGCGTGAAGCGCTTCTTCGCACCGACGCTGACCGTCCACTCGTCACGCTTGGTGTCGGTCAGCTGGAAGTACGGGTGGTAGCCGATGGCGAGCGGCATCGGCTCGACCGACAGGTTGGTGACCGCCGTCGCGACCTCGAGCACGCCGTCCTTCAGGCGATAGGTCATGTCGACGGTGTGGGCGAACGGCCACTGCTTCATCCAGGCCGGCTGCTTGTAGAACTCGAGGCGGCTGGTGACGAATGCCTCGCCCGCGCTGGCCTTCAGATCGACGACCTTCCACTGGTCGGTCGTAGTGATGAAGCCGTGGATGGGAATCGCGCCGCGGACGTTGCCGAGCGCCATGTCGAACGGATACCGCTTGCCATTGGCGTAGAACGCCTGCTCGTCGAGGCGGTTGGCCCACGGCCCCATGAACGGGACGCCGATGCCGTTGGGCGCCTTCCGGAACTCGTCGATGGTCGCGTGCGGGTAGCGCAGCACGTTGTGGCCGCGCACCTTCATCTCGTAAGCGATGTTGCCCAGCGACGGCAGGATCGACACCGTGGTGTCGGTCGTGCGGTCGGTGAGGACGACGCTGTCACCGACTTTCTCGGCTGCGTAGCGCATCTTGGGCTTCGAGGTCTGGACGGGGGCCGATGGCGCCGCCACGAGCGACGCGGCAAGGGCCATCCCCATGGTGAGGAGCGCGACTGGAAGCTGTTTCATGGCGTGCGACGTATTTTAGTGTCCCGCTTCGGAAGGGCGTCACACAATCCGCGCGCCGGGCGCCGCGCACGCGGCTTGCGCAACGCTCTCCCGAAACGGGACACTTGCGCCATGAAAACCGCCGACGCCCGCCCGGATCGCCGCGCCTTCCTGACCGCCGCCCTGGCTGCCGCCGCGGCCGCGCCCCTGGCGGCACAGGCCACCCAGACGCCGGCGCCGCAGGGCCCGCCGCCGACCCCGCCCGCCGGGGGACCGCCGCCCGTCTCGCCGGTCGCGACGCCGCGCGCCTGGGACGCCGCCGAGCCGCGGATGTACCCGGACCCCGACATCGTGGCGCTCGACCCGTCGTTCCGGCAGTACGTGGTGTTCAACTCGCTGATCAAGCGGCTGCACTTCGGCACGTCGTGGGCCGAGGGGCCGGCCTGGAACGGGGTCGGCCGCTACATGGTGTGGAGCGACATCCCGGCCAACGTGCAGATGCGGTGGATCGAGGACGACAACCGGGTCACGACCTTCCGCAACCCCGCCGGCAACAGCAACGGCAACACCTTCGACTTCGAGGGCCGGCAGCTCTCGTGCGAGCACGGCGGGCGACGCGTGGCGCGCTACGAGGCCAACGGCCAGGTCACGGTCATCGCCGACAAGTTCGAGGGCAAGCGGCTCAACTCGCCGAATGACGTCGTCGTCCACCCGGACGGCAGCATCTGGTTCACCGACCCGTCCTGGGGCATCCGCGGCAACTACGAGGGCAACAAGGCGCCGTCGGAAACGAAGGAGGCCGTCTACCGGGTCGATCCCAAGACGGCGGCGATCACGCGGGTCGCGATGGGCGACCAGAACATGCCGAACGGCCTGTGCTTCTCACCCGACTACACGAAGCTCTACGTCGCCGACGGCGCGATCTGGGTCTACGACGTCGACGGCGCGACGCTGAAGAACGGCAAGCAGTTCGTCCAGCCGATGGTGCCGGGCACCCAGCAGCGGAGCGGCGCCGACGGCATCCGCTGCGACACCGACGGCAACGTCTGGGCCGGCGCGCGGCCTGGCGTCCTGGTCTTCTCGCCGGCCGGCCAAGCCATCGGCATGATCCGCCTGCCGGAGGTGAACGCCAACGTCTGTTTCGGCGGCGCCAAGCGCAACCGCCTGTTCATGACCGCCAGCCAGTCGCTCTACGCCGTCTACGTCGGGGCCGTGGGCGCGCACATCGCCTAGCCACCTGGCGCCGGCACGTTCCTCTACTTCTTCACGGTCGGATACGTGATGCCGAGCTGTTCGAGGTAGGTCTTGTACTTCGAGGGGTCGTAGTAGAACTTCGCCAGCGCCGGCCGGTACTGCTCCATCGTCTTCGCGTTCATCGTCGTGTCGGGGACGTCGCCGGGCGCGATGAGCGGCTGGTATCGGGTCGACTTCGACTGCACGGTGCGGAAGTAGTCCCACGACTGCGCCACCAGATCCGCGCGCAGCAGCAGGTCGAGCCCGGTCATCGCCACGACCTTGGCGCCCGCGGTGGCGCCCTTGTGGGCGATCGGCGTGGCGCTCGCGATCGCGGCCGACCAGTGGTGCGCCTGGATGCCCGGGATGTTCGACGGATAGCGGATCGTCACCGTCGGCACCGTCCAGGCCACGTCGCCGATGTCGTCCGAGCCGCCGCCGTAGTTGTCGGTGGCGGTCACCGCGCCGGTGAGCGGTCCGATCTCGGTCGCGAGGCCGTTCTCCGGCTGGCCGAGCTCCTTCTGCGCCGCGCGCGCCAGCGTCTGATCGGCCTCGTCCCACTGCGGCAGGCCGACGGCCCTGATGTTGGTGTACATCGCCTCGGCGATCGGCCGGTTGAAGTGCTGCGGCCAGGCGCTGCCGATCACGCGCGACGTGACCTCCGTGTTGGTCATCAGCGCGGCGCCCTGGGCCATCCGATCGGCAATTCCGCGCAGCTCGACGATCCGCGCGTAATCGGTCTCGCGCAGGAAGTACCAGACGCTGGCGTTGCGCGGCACCACGTTGGGCTGATCGCCGCCGCTCGTGATCACGTAGTGCGAGCGCTGCTGCAGGCGGAGGTGCTCGCGGCGGAAGTTCCAGCCGACGTTCATCAGCTCGACGGCGTCGAGCGCGGAGCGGCCGCGCCACGGCGCGCCCGCCGAGTGCGCGGTCTCGCCGGTGAACGTGTACTCGATCGACAGCAGACCCGAGGACGCCGTGGCCTCGCCCCAGCGCACGCTCAGCCCGTCGCTGACGTGGGCGAAGATGCAGGCGTCGACGTCCTTGAAGACGCCGGCGCGCACCAGGTAGGCCTTGCCGGCGAGCAGTTCCTCGGCGACGCCGGGCCACAGCAGCAGCGTGCCGGACAGCTTCTCGCGCTCCATCACGCGCTTCAGCGCCAGCGCCGCGGTGATCTGCAGCGGCAGGCCGCTGTTGTGCCCTTCGCCGTGGCCGGGCGCGCCGGCGACGATCGGATCGTGGTAGGCGACACCGGGCTTCTGCGACGCCTGCGGAATGTCGTCGATGTCGGAGCCGAGCGCGATCACCGGCTTGCCCGATCCCCAGCGCGCCGTCCACGCCGTCGGCATCCCGGCGACGCCGCGCTCGACCGTGAACCCGTGCTGCTCGAGGATGCCGGTCAGGTACTTCGACGTCTCGACTTCCTGGAAGCCGAGCTCGCCGAAGCTGAAGACCATGTCGGTCATCTGCTGCGTCATCACGCGCATGCCGTCGACGTCGGCGGCGACGCCGCGCTTCAGCGCGTCGAGCCCGGCCGGCGCCGGCTTGGGATCGGCCGGTGGCGGCGCCTGTCCGGCCAGGAGCACGCCGGACATCGCGGTGATGGCAACGAACGCAACAGCTCGGATCATGTCGGGCATGGCAAACGTCAACGGGACAGGCGGATGTCGACTTCGCGGTCCACGAAGCGCCATTCGGGCGAATCGCGCAGCGTGCCGACGAGGTCCTCGAAGGTGCCGGCGTCGGCCGGCGTGTATTCGAACCAGGTGAGGAAGTCGAACGGTTCGTCCGGGCTCAGATCGCGGCAGTGGTGCAGGCGCCGCGCATTTCGGCGCGCTCGACGTAGCGCTCGTTGCTCACGATGCCGCGAAGCCGCCAGACGGCGTCGCCGCCCGAGGTGGCATCGCCCGCTCCCGCAGCCCCCACTCCCGCGGCCACGACGCGCAAGGCCGCCGTCGCCGGCAGCGACTCGCCCACCACCGGCCGCGTCTGCTCCACCTGCCACGTCCCCGACGATCCGCCGGCGAACGTGAACAGGCGGGGAACGGGCGGTGACGTCATGCGCGCGGACGCTCCACGGACAGCAGGACGCTCAGGGCGTGGCGCGGGTGAACTCGAGCGGCGCGGATCCAGGTCCCTGCGACCACGTCCCGACCAGCTTGCCGTCTTTGAGGTCACCCGAATACTTGCCGGCGATCGCGGAGAATTCGAGCGTGAGGTTCGACCCCGCCTGCGTGATCGTCGTGATCGGGATCTCGACGCCGCCCTGATCGACGCTGACGAGGCTCCCCGTCGCCGCGTCGGGACCGTTGGCCAGCTTCACCGTGAGCCGCAGGGTCCGCTCGCCTGCCGCCAGCGAGCCGTTCCACGTGCCTTCGAGCTCCTTGGCGATCGCCGTGCTCTTGGCCGGCGGCACCGCGTCGCCCTTGCGCGTCAGCTTCAGGGGTATCGACCCGCCACCCTGCGAGAAGTCGCCGCTGATCGTGGCGCCGTCGGCCGCCAGGGTGCCCTTGAAGGTCGGCGTCCCCGGCACGTTGGCCATGACGAACGACACCGAGGTGCCCTGCACCTCGACCGACAGCGGGAACGCCTTCAGGTTCTGGGCGGCTATCGAGATCGTCCCGACCCACGCGGGCGTCGTGCCCGGCGTGAGATCGACCTCGACGTCGAGCGGCTGGGCCGGCGTGTCGAGCACCCCGGTCCAGTGGCCGGACGCGCTGGGCGCTTGCGCGGACGCGAGCGGCGCCGCGGCCAGGCAGACGAGCAGGACGGGGGCGAAGAGGACGGCGGACACCATCGACATCCGATTTCGCATGATCCCGACCCTCCTTGCGCGCACTTCCGAGCAGCCCGCATCGACAGGCAGCGGATGAACCCGCTCCCGGCTGGATGATACGTCAGGACCTTCGATCAGTTCGCGCGCGCCGCGGCGGGCTTGCCGATGCAGTAGAGGTGCTGGCCGGTGCGAATGAACAGCTGGCCGTCGGACGCCGCCGGCGAGCCCAGCACGTATTCGCCGAGCGCGTTCTCCGCCAGCACCTGGAACTCGCGGCCGGACTTGATCACCGTCGTCAGGCCGTCCTCGTTCAGCACGTAGATCCGGTCGCCGGCAAGGACGGGGGACGAGCTGTAGGTGCCCGGCTTGAGGCGCTGCGGACCGTAGACCACCGCCCCGGTCTTGTTGTCGAGCACGTGCACGACGCCGCGATCGTCGACCAGGTAGAGCAGCGTGCCGTCGGTCACCGGCGACGGCACGTCGGGCCCCTTGTCGAACGCCCAGAGCTTGTGCGACGCCGAGACGTCGCCGCGGCCGCCGGCGCGGACCGCGGTGAGCGGCTTGACGCGGGATGGCGCGAACACGAGATCGCCGGCGACGACCGGCGATGCCACCACGCGGTAGTACGGGTTGTTCTCGGGGTTCTGCCCGTTGAGCCGCCACAGCTCCTTGCCGGTGGCCGGATCGTGGCCGGTGACGATGTCGCCGCCGCTCACGACGATCTCCATCGCCTTGCCCAGCTTCACCGGCACCGGCGTCGTGTAGGAGTCCGGTGACTCGCGCTGCGCGGCCGTCGGCCGCTCGACCTTCCACAGCGTCTTGCCGGTCTTGCCGTCGATCTTCAGCACATATGAAGGATCGTCGGTGTTCATGCCGTGCAGCACCTGCACGTAGAGGGCGCCTCCGTCGAGCAGCGGCGACGAGCCGTAGCCGTGGTTCAGGCCCCAGGCGCCGTAGTCCTTCTGCAGCTCGCGGGCCCACAGCTCCTTGCCGGCGAAGTCGAAGGCCTTGAGGACGCCGGTGCCGGTCAGCAGCCACACCATCTTGCCGTCGGTGACCGGCGACGGCGACGTCATGTCGCCCTTGCGCACCTTGTGATTGCCGGCGCCCATCGGCTGCTTCCAGCGGACCGTGCCGGCGGCGCGGTCCACCGCCCACAGCGCCAGCGGCGCCCCCTCGTTGGCGCTCTCGGCCACGCTGAGGAACACGGTGTTGCCGGAGACGATCGGGGTCGAGCCCGACACGGTCGGCATCGGCAGCTTCCAGGCGACGTTCTCGGTCGCCGACCAGTTCAGCGGCAGCCGCTTGTCGGCGCTGATCCCGTTCTGCCCAGGGCCGCGCCACATCGGCCAGTCTTCGGCGGCCACCCCTGGCGCGGTGGCGGCGGTCAGCAGGGTCGCAAGCAAGAGTCGGCGGGTCGGCATGGTAGGGCTCATGGGAATACCGCTGTTACGCGCGGCGCCATCCGGGAGCTTACCCGGTCCCCCGGTCCGGACGGCGACCGGCCCAGCGGCTTCGGGACGGCACGTTCGCGATGTCCATGACCCAGGCCTGCAGCAGCAGCTGGAAGCCGAGCACGAGCGGCAGTGCCGCCAGCAGCAGCGTGCCGGTCGGGGTCAGCGTGAGCGTGCCCATGCGGGTCATCCAATGCCAGTCGCCGAACACCAGGCCAAAGGTGAACAGCGGCACACCGGCGACGATGAACGCGCCCACCGCCGAGAAGTCCCACAGGAAGTAGCGCAAGCCAGATGAGGAGCGGATGCTCGAACCGCGGCGGTGCTCCGACGACGCGCTCGACCGTGCGGCGCAGCGCGGCCGATCACCCGCCACAGCAGGCGGCGACGAGGCACGCGGCGTTGAGCGCGGCGTCCATGCCCGAAGTCGTGGCCCGCGCGTGGAACGCTCAGCCGATGCGGACGAGGCGGAGATGCTCGACGTCCTTTACGAGGATCTGCGGCCCCAGCAGCACGGGGGACGCCCAGGTCGC
Organism: Vicinamibacterales bacterium; assembly: GCA_963844435.1. GTDB lineage: Bacteria > Acidobacteriota > Vicinamibacteria > Vicinamibacterales > Vicinamibacteraceae > JBDSLU01. Next base: position 221,535 of record CAWJOG010000012.1, read on the forward strand.
GCTCGGCGCGATGTCGATCCGGGCCACCTCGGCGTACGCGGCGGGATCCGCCTTCAGCACGATGAGCGCGCCCTCCGTGGTCAGGCACCACAGTCGGCCGCTCGCCGCCGTGAGCGCCGCATTTTCCGACTGGCGCGGCGGGCCGGTCCACCGCGTCTTGCCGGTCGCCACGTCGAGCGCGAAGAACTGACCCTTGTTGCGATGCGTGAAACCGTAGACGGTGTCGCCGACGACGACCGGCGAGCTCATGTACATCGGCACCGCTTTGACGTCCCAAACCCTCGCCGCGGCCCACTTCCCGTCGGCGCCCTTGGCCGGCCGCACCGCAAACGTCGACTGGTCGAGTCCCGAGAGGATGACCATGTCGCCCGCGACGGCCGGCGTCACCGCGTTCTGCTCGTAGGGTGTGGCGAACGGCAGCGACCAGAGCAGCGCGCCGGAGCCGGCGTCCACGCCGACCGCCCTGGTCTTCGTGAGCGCGACGATCTGGCGCACGCCCCCGGCCACCAGCGCCACTGGCGTGGCGTAGCCTGGTCCGTCGCCGGCCCAGCTCCACTTCGCCGCGCCGGTCGCGGGATCGAAGGCGCGCAGCGCGCCGCCGTTGATGCCGCCGACGTGGGCGATGACGAGGCCGCTGTCGAAGATCGGGGACATCGCCGTGCCGAAATCTGGCGGCGGGCCGAACTCCTTGTCGAACGCATGCCGCCAGGCGACCTTGCCCGTCGCGGCATCGAGCGCGCTCAACACGCCCGCGATGCCGAGCGTGTAGAGTCGTCCACCAGCGAGCAGCGGCGTCGACTTCGGCCCCTTGCCGTGGCCGGTCGCCGCCGAGTTCATCGTGTACGGCTGATCGTAGGCCGCGCTCCACAGCCCCTTGCCGGTGGCGAGATCGAGCGCCTGCGCGACCTCCTGCTCGCCTTTCCGCGCGAACACGTAGACGCGCTGGCCGTCGACCAGCGGCGAGGCATGGCCGATGCCGACGGGCATCGCCCAGACGTCGGCGGCCTTGGCGGCAAGCGTCGCCGGCATGGGCGCGGCGCTGACCGCGGCGCGGCTGCCGCCACGCCATCCGGTCCATTGCTCCGCCGACAGCGACACGGTCGCGATGAGCGCAAGCGCCGCCAGCGCGGTTCCGAAGGTGCGGTCGATCACGATGGTCCCCCCTGTCCGGCCTATTCGGCCTTGAGCGATTCGAGCAGCGGCAGCCGGGCGGCTACCGCGGTGGCGATGAGCGTCGCCAGCAGCCCTGACGCCGCCACCGCCACGATGACGCCGGCGATCACGGTCACCGGCAGCCCGCCGCCCTGCCTTGCGACCGCCGGTTGTACCGCGATCAGTGCGGCCACGGCTCCTACGACGACACCGGCGGCGATGATCAGGCCGACCTCGCCGGCAACGAGGAGCCGGAGACTGGAGCGACCGTAGCCGACCGCGGTGAGCAGCGCCGTCTCGCGCCGCCGCTCGAGGATATTGCGGATCACGACGGCGCCAAGCCCTAGCGTGCCCAGCACCAGCCCGAGCGCGCCCAGCGCCTGGAACGTCGACAGGTAGGTGTTCTCGACCGCCTGGTAGCTGCGCAGCCGCTCGGCCGGATCGATGACGACGAGTCCGGCGTCGGTCAGGCGAGCCTCGAGGGCGCGGGCGAGCGCCGCGCCGCGCGACGGGTCGCCGTCGATCATCCACAGGCGGTGGCCCTCGTGCTGCGGATACAGGCGGACGAAGGCCGCATCGCCGATCAGGATCTCCGACTGGAACACGCTGTGGGACAGCGTCGCGACGACGCGCAGCCGGACCCGTTCGCCGGCGGTGCCGGGCACCACGAGGTCGTCACCGAGGGCCGCGTGGAAGACGTACTGCAGCGACGTCGCGTCGACGATCGCCGCCACCGCGCCGTCGTCGAAGCGGCGATCGAGCAGCCGCCACGGGTTGGCGCGCTCGGCGTCGGTCGCATCGGCAATCGTCGCCGCGAAGGTGAACCGGCCGCCGCGCGTCACGAACGCCGGCGATGGCGCCGCGATGCGCGGGTTGTCGGGGCGATACAGATTGAGGCAGCTGCCGTCGTCGCCCGGGCGCACGCGGAACAGATCGAAGGTCGCCCCCGCGAGCGTCGGCGCCAGATCGGGCGAATCCAGCCCGTATTGCGAGCGGCCGTCCGCGGTGGCCGGATCGAACATCAGGGGCACCACCGACTCCGCCATCAGGATGTAGCCGCCGCTGCCGGAGGCGGGATTGTCCGGCGAGCCGGCATCGTCGCGCCGGAACGCGCCGACCGCGACGACGACGAACGTCGCGAAGGCGATCAGGGCGCAGGCCAGCACGCTGCGCCCGGGACGCGCGCGAGCGCCAGTCGCGCCGAGACCGAGCAGCCGCCGCCAGGCCGGGCCGGGCGCGGGCGTGGACGATGGCCGGCGCAGCCAGCCGCTCAGCGCGAACAGGCCCGCGGCCATCGCGCAGGCGCCGGCACCGAAGAACGCGCCGGCCTCGGGCATCGCGCCGAGGGCGCTCGCGAGCAACAGGCCGGCAGCGATCAACGTGAACAACGCGGCGCGCCCCCAGGCCGCCGCAACACGAGCCCGGGCCGGGCGCGGCGCGCGGCGACCTGGGCGGGCGGGAACGTCACCCGCCTCGAGCGCGCCCTTCAGCAGCGCCGGCACGGGGGCGCGGCCGGCCTGACGCAGCATCAGCAGGATCACGCCGAGCGCGGTGACGAAACCGGCGAGGGCACCGACCGCCAGCGTCAGCGCGTCCGGCTGCAGGCGCAGCGCGGTCGTGCCGACGGCTCCGACCCACCACGTGCGCAGACCCAGCATGATCAGCGACGCATAGCCGATCGCGCCGGCGACGCCGGCGAGCGAACCGATCGCGGCCAGCACCGCACCTTCGCGCAGGAACAGCCCGCGCACACCGGACGGCGGCAGTCCGATCGCTTCGAGCAGGCCGATCTCACGCAGCCGCTGCTCGACGCCGACGCGGAAGAACAGGCCGGTGAGCAGCAGCGCCGCGACGACCAGGAAGAAGCTGAAATAGAAGAAGTACTGGCCGAAGTCGGTGGTGCCTTCGGACGCCTCGATCGCCTTCTGTCGCACCGGCTGCACGACGATGCCGGCGTCCTCGAGCGAGTCAGCGCCCTTGGCCAGCACACCCCGCAAGCACCTGGTTGTCGCCGGCGGTGGCGGCAGGATGCGCAGCGACGTCATGCGGCCGAAGCGCGCTCGCGACAGAGCCGATCCGCGGTCGTATACGAGACGAACGCCTTCGGCGCCGCCTTGTACTGCGTCCAGTAGTCCTCGTCGCGCTGCGTGATGCGCTTCAGGTCGACCGGGAACGACGGATCCCAGTCGGCGACCGTGGTCCGATCCGAGATGCCCGGGAATTCCGGCGTCAGCGTCGGATCCGCGCCGACGCCGGACATCGGCAGGATGCCGCCGACGGTCAACGTCGCCTCGCGCGAGGCCATGGCGCCGGCGTCGTCCCAGACGTCGTAGCCGAGCGTCACGGTGTCGCCGACCTTGGCCTGCAGGCCTTCGGCGGCCCACGCGTTCAGCCAGATCCGATCGTCGCTTGATCGGCCCGCTCGCGCCGGCACCGGCAGGGATCCAGTCTGTCGAGCTCGATGCCGGCGACGACCGCGTACGGGATCTCGCGCGCCCCGACACGGAGCGTGTGCGCGAGATAGGCGAACACCGGCGTCGCTCGACTGCGGTGGCGCGATCGTCCGCCGGGCCGCGGCGGCGGCCCTCGGGCTGATGATGCCGCTGTCGCTCTCGAGCGAATCGCGCCGCCGACGTCCGGGGCTCGGAGCGAGAGCCCGGCGTCGGCGAGCGATCGACGGTTGCGGCCACGTCGCACGATCCGGTGTCGCGTCGCCGGCGACCACGATCGCGTTGACGCGGTCAGGGCCGCTCGAGCTCGCGCTGGACGCGCGACAGCGGCAGATAGATCGCGCGCACCTCGCCCTGGTTCGGCCGCAGCGAGAAGACGCCGAGGCCGGATTCCGGCAGCACGGCGCGCACGGTGGCACGCATCGTCTTCCCCAGCGCGTCGCGGCGGCCGTGCAGCGTCGCCGACGGCACGACCGACGGGCTCGGCAGCCGCGCCAGCACGCTGTCGCCGCGCGGCGATCACCGAGATCGCGCGCCAGCGCCGGACTCACGAGTGCCTGCCGTCCGCCGAAGGCGCCCTCGTCGCCGGCCGGCGCCGGCACGCCGTGGAAAGCGAAAAACGTGTCGTCGATGCCGTAGATCGCGACGTTGGCGGCGCGACGCGTATTGGTGCCGTCGGCGGCGAGCCCGTCGAGGGCGATGAACCCCGCGGCCTGCATCGCGCGCCTGGCGCTCGCCACTTCGCCGGCCAGCGCCGCGCGGAAGAAGCCGGTCGACGCGACAGCGTGTCGACGTTGCCGAGCCGCGACACGGCCAGCTCGCGCAGGCTCGCCTTCACCGACGAGCCGACGACCAGCGCGCCGGCGAGCACCGACACCGCGATCGCCACGCCGGCGACACGGCGAGGTTGGTGCGCCAGTAGTAGCGCAGGCCGCGCAGCGCGAGCGCCGTCGGCGTCACGCCAGCTTCCCGTCCACGAGACGGAACTGCCGGCCGCACGCGCCGCCAGCTCGGGGTTGTGGGTGACGACGACGCGTGATCGTCTGGAGCTGGGCGTGCAGCTCGAGGAGCAGCGCCGTGACGCTCTCCGCCGTTTCGCGATCGAGGTTGCCGGTGGGCTCGTCGCAGAGCACCAGCGCCGGCTGACGCACCAGCGCCCGCGCGATCGCCACGCGCTGCTTCTCGCCGCCGGACAGCTCGGCCGGCCGGTGATCGAGCCGCTTCGACAGCCCGACGCGATCGAGCAGCGTGCGCGCGCGATCGACGTCGTCCTTCGTCGTGCCGGTGACGATCGTCGGCGTCAGCGCGTTCTCGAGGACGGAGCACTGCGGCAGCAGGCAGTGATCCTGGAACACGAAGCCGACCCGTCGATTGCGGAACGCGGCCAGCGCCTTGGCGTCGAGCGTGTGCGGGTTGGTGTCGCCGAGCGTGACGGTGCCCGCCGTCGGCCGGTCGAGCCCGCCGCAAATGTAGAGCAGCGTGCTCTTGCCGCTGCCCGAGGCGCCCACAATCGACGCCGAGTCGCCGGGCTTCAGCGTCAGCGAGACGTCTCGCAGGACGTCGAGCCGCGCCGGCGGCTGGCCGTTGGCCGAGGGCGGGCCGTCGAAGGATTTCGAGAGATGTTCAACGCGCAGCACGCGCCCGCTCCGTTTCCACGTTCGCGGCTCCCATCCGTCGCCCGGAGCCGCTGCAGCGGACGAACCGGTGCCCATGACCTCGCGCAGCACGGCCTCGAGGCATTCCGCCGAGTGCTTCACGCTGTACTTCGCGCGCACCTCGCCGGCGGCGTGCCGGCCGAGCGCGACGCGGCGACGCCGGTCCTGGAACAGCTGCCAGATGCCTTCGGCGAGGGCGTTCGGATCGTCGGGCTTCACCAGCAGGCCACCGCCGGTCTTCTGCACCATCTCGGTGAAGGCGCCGTGCGCCGGCTGCACCACGGGCACGCCCGCCGCCATCGACTCGAGGATGGTGAAGCCCTTCGGCTCCTGGTAGGGCGCGGGCATCGAGAACACGTCGGCCCGGGCGAGGAAGCGCACCTTCTCGAGGCGATCGAGCTCGCCGCGATACGTGAACTCCGCGGCCAGGCCCGCCTTGCGCAGCCGCGCCTGCACCTTCTCGAGATACGGCTTCTGGTCGGCGCCCATCCAGCCGGCGGCTTCGAGCCTCGACGGCGGCAGCCCCCACTCCTTGCGCAGCAGGACGTAGGCCTCGGCGAGCCGATCGAGGCCCTTCTCCGGCGCGATCCGGCCGAGGAACGCGATCGTGAACGGGCCGCGCTTCGGCTCGGGCCACTGCGGGCTGAGCTCGCGCGGCTCGCGATGCGGCACGAACGGCGTCAGGTAGTCGAAGTCCTTGAAGTTGAGGCCGAGCGGCACGGTCCGCTGCTTCGTCAGCGGCACGCCGAGGTAGTCGACGGTGAAGGCGCGGTAGTAGTTGCTGGTCGGCGTGAAGAGATCGACCTCGCCGATCTGGTCGCGGATCAGCGCCTTCGCCTCGCTCTTCCACGGCTCGACGAGCTGCTCGAGGAACAGGTCCTCGCCCTGCAGCGTCGAGACGATCTTCGCACCCAGCGCGTCGCGGATCGGCTTGGCCAGGCCGATCAGCAGCGCGAACGGCAGGATCACGACATCCGGCGCCGGCTGCGTCTTCAGCCAGTCGATCAGCTTGTCGAGCTCCTTGCGCTGCAGGCCGTTCTCGCCCTTCAGCATCGACACGGTCATGCCGCCGAGGAACGCGCCGTTCACCTGGATCGCGCGCCGCGACACCAGACGGATGAACCGGGACGAATCCCACAGCCTGTCCAGCCAGCGCGGCGAGCGCCGGAAGAAGGCGAAGTGCTGCTGCAGATAGACGCTGACGCCGCCGAAGAAGACGCGCCGGCCGCTGACGTTCGGCTCGTCGGTCAGCGTCGGCGTGTAGACCGGCAGCAGCGTGACGTCGTGACCGCGGGCGATCAGCTCGGTCGCCAGCGCGTTGTCGCGCAGGCAGCTCCCGCAGTACATCGACGCCGCGCCGGCTGTCAGCGAGAGGATGCGCATCGGGCGCCCCTTCGGGTCAGGCGACGCGCTGGATCGCGCGCCGTGCGTAGAGGTGCTCGAACAGGTTGCCCTCGTGCGGCTGATCCCAGCCGATCCGCGTCGTCGGCAGCGCGCCGATGTTGAGGCGATCGACCAGCGGCGACGCGACGAGCCGCTCGATCAGCGTCGGGGTTGTCGGTGATGGCGGTGACGACCAGCGAGTGGCCGAGGCAGTCGGGCATCTCGTCCTCTGGCACTTCCACCACGCTGACGAACGGGAACATGTACTCGCGGTTGGCGAGCGGATGCTCGCGGTCCGCCAGCAGCACCGTCGGCAGCAGGTAGGTGGAACCCTCCCACGTCGCGACGCGGCCGTGCCGCGGACCTTGGCGCTGACGTCCTCGACGCCTGGCTGAATCTCGAGGTCCTTGTCGATGAGCGCCGAGACGCGCTCGGCCACCGAGGGATCGACGAACGGGGCGAGCCCGGCGGCCTCGTCGTCGGCGGCGCGCGGCGTGATCGCCGCCAGCTTCTTCGCCAGCGCCTCGGCGATCTCGCGGCCCTTGCCCGTCACCCACACGCCGGACGCGTTGACGCACGAGCGGCCGCCGTTGTCGGCGACCGACGCCGCGATCGTGTCGAGGTGCGCTTCCCAGTTCGCCGATCGCGTCCGACCCGAGGATCACCTTGCTGAAGCCCGGGTCCGTGGATCTCGACGCGGCCGCCTTCCTTGCGCCAGCGCTCGGTCGCCTTGACGTCGCCGAAGACCACACCGCGGCCGGTGCGGCGCAGGATCTCGTTGCCGCCGGCGTGGTCGCACGGATAGAAGCTGAACGCCTCGGGCGGGCAGCCCGCCTGCAGCCACGCCTGGATCATGCGGTACGGCGTCCACGGCTCGGCGCTGCCCGGCTTCAGCACGAGCGGGATCTTGAGCACCGTGGTCGGCGCCCACAGCGAGTGCACGCCGGGCGAGTTGTTGGGCAGCACGACGCCCATCGCGTCGCCGCGCGGGAAGAAGCTGATCGCGCGCCCCGCGACCGTGCCGATGCCGGTGTCGAGGAGCGACAGATCGAGCCCGCGCGTGAGGCCGCCCAGCACCTCGTCCACCTGCGCCAGCACGCCGTGCACCTTGAGCATGTTGCGGCGCACGAGGACGTGCGGCATGCCGGTGGTCGCCGAGAGCTGGCGCACGTAGTCGTCCGGCGACTGGTCGATGCCGGCGAACGGATCGAGCGGCAGGCGTCGCTTCAGGAAGAGCTCGGCGGCGCGCTTCGCCATCGCCACGAGCTCGGCGTACGGACAGCGCTCGCCAGCGCCGCGCGCGGGCCGGCCTGATCGAGCAGGTCGCGGCGGATCAGCCCCAGGTTGGCCTGGCTCACGTCGGCGATCGGCTCGCGCGTCTGGTAGTGGACCGCCTTGGCGACGTCGAGGCTCTTGTAGGGCCGGCCCTTGCGCAGGATCGGGAGATGCGGGACGGCCATCTCGAGTACACTCCTTCGACCACGACCGTTCCGAGCTTGGCGAACGGCCGCACGTTGCGGACGCCGTCCCACGGGTACTTCGCGCACGGCGGCTCGCGCTCGGCCGAGTCGCGCTCGAGGAAGCGCGGCACGAAGAACTCCTTGGTCAGCGTGGTGAGGCGGACGCGGCCGGTGTCGCCGTAGTCGACCAGCTGTTTCGGGTTGTCGGGATCGACGACTTCGATCATCGCGCGCGGCGCCGGCGGGTAGTAGACGATCGCCCAGTCCTCGGCCGGCCCGGTCTCGCGGTGCGTCGCCAGTCCCATCAGCGTGTTGCCGTAGGTCGGCGCGAAGTAGGCGCCCTCGCACAGCTCCTCGACGGCGAAGCGGTGGAACTGCGGCGTCATCTCGGTGCCGCCGCAGAAGATGCCGGTGATGCCGTGCGCCTTCAGCGACACGCGCTCGCACAGCGCCTCGAGCAGCTTCGGCGTGGTGAAGAGGCACTTGATCGTCGGGTGCGCCTTGAGCAGCACGACGGCCTGGTCGATCACGTGCTTCTTGTACTTCTCGAACATGTCGAGCTCCTGCCACTTCAGGAGCTTGATCACCCAGCGCGGGTCGAGGTCGAGCATGAAGCAGATGCCGCCGCGGTGCTGCGCCAGGTGCTCGACGGCGAGGCGCAGGCGGCGCGGGCCCGACGGGCCGACCGACAGCCAGTCGGCGCCGCGCGGAAAGGCGGCGTCGGGCAGGGTGTCGCTGAACATCTCGTAGTCGATGCGGAAGTCGTCGACGTTGATCCGCCCCTTCGGCCGTCCGGTGCTGCCGCCGGTCTCGAAGACCGAGACGGGGCGGCCCTCGTAGCCCTTCGGCAGCCAGCGCCGGACGGCGCCCTCGCGCAGCCACTCGTCCTGGAAGGCGTCGAACTTGTCGAGGTCGGCGTAGCTCCTGACCTCCTTGCGCGGGTCCCAGCCCGCCTGCTGCGGCCCATTCGAGCCAGAAGGGCGCGCCCGTCGCCGGGTCGAAGTGCCAGGCCATCAGCTCGCGGACCCAGGCGTCGAGCCGGGTCCGGGCGTCGGTGATGGCCGTCGGGGATACGTCAAGCGTGGCAGTCGTCATCGGATGCTCGGAGGCGTGCTCGGAACATGCTCCGAGCAAAGGCAGAATCTGCGTTGGTATTATGTGTCTACGGTCCGCAACCGGGCAAAAACTGCGCGGATCTCTTAGCTTTACGCCCTGATGGGCCCGGCCGTTGCCCGCCAACTCTGTTCACCCAGGCGCCTCCCGCCGATACCACGGCGGGGCCTCCCGCCCCCGGTTCCCGCACCCCAGCCAGCGATGTTCGACGCGCATTTCCCCGACCTGACCATGCTGGCGCCGACTCTCGGCGTCCTCACCGCGATGATCACCCCGGCGATCCTGATCCTGGCCGCCGGCACCCTGATCACCTCCACCTCGAACCGCCTCGGCCGTGTCGTCGATCGCGTGCGCACGCTGTCGGAGAGCTTCGAGGCGCTCGAGACCGGCGAGCCGAAGACCGCATTCGTCGAGGAACGGCGCCGGCACATCTTCGATCAGCTCGACAAGCTGACGAGCCGCGCCCGGCTCCTCCAGCTCAGCATGACTTCCTACTACCTCGCCCTCGCCGCCTTCGTCGCGACGAGCGTCATCATCGGACTCCTGTCCTTCGTGACACCCGAGAGGCAGCTGTCGCCCTACATCCCGGTGGTGGCGGCGCTCACGGGCATGTTCTTCCTCTTCACGAGCAGCATCCTGCTGATTTACGAGGCGCGGCTGGCGACGACCGCCGTGATCGACGAGATGTCCTTCATCACCACGCTCGGCCGGCGCCTCGCCCCCACGGCGTGGAGCGAGGTCCGCGGAGCGAAGCAATGACGTGGACGCGGAGCAGAGCCTGCTGGTCGAAGCTGGCGCACGCCGGCGCGGTGGCGCTCCTCGTCGGCCTCGCGGCCTGCTCGAGCAAGGACGACGACGGCGACGACAGCGACAACCCCAACGGTCCGTCCGGGGGCTCGGACACCGTCTACTACTCGGCGATCTCGGCCAGCGACGGCACCGGGTTCGGCAGCAGCTCGCCCTGCCTGCCGTTCACGGACTGTCCCAACGGTACGGGCTACGTCCAGCGCGTCGTCCGCGCGATGCGCGACAGCGGCAAGACGGTCACGGTGCTCAACCTGTCGGTGCCGGGGTCGGTGGTCGGACCCGAGATTCGAAAACCTGGCGCGGCAACTGGGCCGCGGCAGCATCGGCAACTTCGTCGAGCGGCAGCTGCCGTTCGTGTCGCGCAGCTCCACGCTCGTGACCATCTTCGGCGGCGCCAACGACGTGAATGTGGTCGGCAACGGCATCGAGCAGGGCCTGGGCGGCGGCAACCCCGTCGGCTGGGGCACGGCCTTCGCGGCCGGCTTCGGCCGCGACCTCGCGACCATCGTCGACGGCGTGCGCGCCCGCGCGCCGAACGCCAAAATCATCCTGCTCAACCCGCCGAACGGCGCCGGCCTGCCTTACGTCGCCACCCGCCCGCGCGACCAGCTGCGCATCCTGCAGGCGATCTCGGTGCGCTTCTCCGCCGAGGCCAACGTCCAGGCGTCGCGCGGCGTGCTGGTCGTCGACCTGATGTGCGACCCGCGCTCGTACCTGCCGTCGAACTTCTCGTCGGACGGCTTCCACCCGAACGACGCCGGCTACGCGTTCATGGCCGAGGCCGTGTTGAATGCGGTGAACGCCAGCTCGCTGCCGCCACCGCGCAGCGACTGTCCCCAGATGCATTTGGCGGACTGATCGAGGCGGACTGAGTCCGGCGCCCTTACGTCGGCACGTGACGGACGCGCCGCCGGCGCACGACCACTGTGCCGGCGAGCTTGTCGTGCCAACCCTGCTTGCGCGCGTCGAAGACGATCCAGAGGTAGCCGAGGCCCAGCGCCAGCAGCGACAGGACCGAGGCGACGTAGCGCCCGATGAATTGCGCCGTGTCGGGGCGGCCTCCATCGGCCGCGTCGACGATGCGCACGCCAAGCGCCATCTTGCCGGGCGTGGCGCCCTTCGCGATCCAGAAGGCGATCGTGGCGAACGTCGGGAACACCCAGTTCAACAGGACGTCGAGGGGGCCGTGACTCCACTCGTCCGACATGAAGTAGGGCGGCCCATAGGCCACGAACAGGATCGGCCACGTCACCGCCAGCAGCAGGATGATGTCGATGATCGTCCCACCCAGGCGGATCAGGAAGCCGGCATAGACGTCGTGCGTGCTGCTCGATGCGCCGACACCGGCGGCCCCGCGTGGATCGCCGATCCCCATCTCCATCTCGCTTACTCCCTGCGCTTGCACTGCCTCAGTGCGCCGGCCCCAGCAACACCGCGTTGATGAACAGCAGCGAGGTCGCCTCGGTGAAGGCGCGGTAGTTCGGGTCCTCGGCGAAGGCGATGATGTGCCCCTCGCCGATCGGCTGATCCATCAGATACGGCTTGCTGGCGTACTGCGTTCGCGCATCGCTCCACACCAGGCCGCTCGCCACCAGCGCGTCGCCCTTGCCGTAGATGCCGACGTTGCGGCCCTTGTCCAGCTTCAGTGGCGTGAAGATGCGCGCCCCTTCGACCATCGCCTGGATCTCGCCGTCGGTGCCCGACGACAGCCAGTGCTCGGGATCGAGCGTGACGCGGAGCAGCGCGCCCGGCGTGCCATCCGGCCGCTCGCGCTCCGGCTGGATCGCCTTCTCGAAGTCGATCGGGCCGGCTGACGCCGAACCCTCCTTCTTCTCTCCCGGCTTCTCGGCTGGCGCCTCGCCTTCGGGCTTGCCGCCCTTCAGTTCGGTCGACGTCGACAGCAGGCCGACGTTGTCGCGCGCCGCCCACCGCGACGCCTCGGCGATCGTGATCAGCGTCCCACCGGCGTTGATCCAGTCCTTGAGGCGGCGCAGGCCATCGCCGGCGATCGCGGTGTAGGTGCCCGAGGGCAGGACCAGCACGTCGACGCGTGTGAAGTCGACGCGGCTGAGCGAGCCGACGCGCACCGCCGTCACCGGCTGGCCGAAGCGGCGCTCGAGCGTATAGCGCGTCCAGCCGGCGGACATCGGCTGCGTGCCGGTGTCCCACGCCATCACCACGCGCGGCGCCTTGAGCGCGACCATCGAGCCGCTGCCGAGCGACATCCCGCTGTCGACGAACGCGGTGTCGATGCGCACCAGCTCGACGCCGTGCGTGCGCGCCAGCGCGGCGAGGGCCGCCGGCATCGTCGCGGCGTTCTCGGCGGTCCGCGCCAGCACGGTGCCGGCGGCGTAGGCGCGGCCGCCGAGCGTGAACGGCAGGTCCGCCGAGCGCAGGCGGATCCCCTCGCGCAGCGCCTCCGCGACCAGGCTCGCCGTCGCCGATCCCCAGGGCGCGAGGAACCCGACCTTGGGCGGCGCGCCGGCGGGAGCGCTGGCCGCCGCCTGCGCCGTCGCCGCGGCCGCGGCGAGGTACTGCGCCATGGGCGTCGCCTTGACCAGCGTCGGGCGATCCGCGGTCACGACTTCGACGTCGAAGGCGAGCGGCAGGCTCCATGCCGTGACGTCGTAGATCTGATCGCCGAGCTTCTTCAGGCGGCGGCGGTCCTGCTCCTTGATGAAGGCTTCGGGCTGCAGGATTTCGCGATCGAGCAGATTGCGCACGAGGCGCCCGGACGGCTGCGCCGCCGGCACGACCCACGTGCCGGCCGGGAGCGTGCGCGTGCCGAGGCGGAACGGCTCGACGGCGCGCGACACCTCGATGCCCTGCGCGGCGAGGAGGCGCGCGAGCCGCTCCGCCCGCGACGAATCGACGCCCGGCACCAGGAGGTACTCGCGCACCGGACCCGTTTCACCTTCGCTCACCGCGCCACGCCGGTAGTCGTAGAAGTCGCGCAGGATCGCGGCGCGATGCTTCGCCGCGGTCTCGGCCGTCGTGATCGCGGCGGTGAAGTGGTGCAGGACGCCGTCGCGGTACGACAGCACCGCGCCGTCTTCGCGCCGGTAACGCAGCCCGCGGGCCGACGCCTGCTCGTAGGTCATGCCGATGGCGCCCTGGAAGATCGGCCAGGACTCGCCGTAGCCCGGATAGAACGAGTCGTAGACCTCGCGGATGAAATAGGCGAAGCCGCGCGCGTCGAACATCGCGCCGTTGGCGCGCCCGAACGCGTCGAACCACTTCTGCTGGTTCTTCGTGATGAGCGGATTGATCGGATCGGCCGGCGGCGCGAAGTAGTAGCTCGACTCGCCGCCCATCTCGTGCAGGTCGACGACGACGTGCGGCCAGAACTCGCGGTAGAGCGCGGCGCGGCCGCGCGTCTCGGGCTGCGTCTGCGCGAACCAGTCGCGGTTCATGTCGAACAGGTAATGGTTGTAGCGGCCGCCGGGCCACGGCTGGTCGCGTTCGACCGCGTACGGCTCGGCATCCGGCGTCGCGGCCTCGCCCTGCAGGTTGGTCGAGACGAAGCGGGCCCGGCCGTCCGGGTTCTGCAGCGGATCGATGATCACGATCGACTCACGCAGGATCGTGTCGACGGCGGCGTCGCCGCGCGCGGCGAGCAGGTGATACGCCTCCATCAGCGCGGCGTCGGACGACGAGACCTCGTCGCCGTGGACGGCGTGCATCAGCCACGTGACGACCGGCGCGCGCGCCAGGATCGCGTCGGCCTCGGCCGGCGCCAGGCCGCGCGGATCGGCGAGGCGCTGCAGATCGCGCTTCGCCGCGTCGAGGCCCGCGATGCGCTCGGGTGACGCGACGATGAGCACGGACAGCGGCCGCCGTTCCCAGGTCCGCGCGTATTCGAGCAGCGCGGTGCGTTCGGGCGCCGCCGCGTGCAACGCCTTCAGGTAGACCGTCAGATCCTCCGGCGGCGTGATGCGCTCGCCGGTGTCGTAACCGAGCACCGCCTTCAGCGTGGGGATCTTCGGATCGTAGGTGGTGTTCGGCGCGAGCGCGGTCGGCCGATCGGCGGCCAAAGTGCTCTGGGCGCCTGGCGAGGCCGCGACGATGGCACGCGGTCCGACCAGTGCGAGAACGAGCAAGACGTAAAACAGGCGCATCAGTGGGGTCCCTGCAGGTCTTCACGCATATCTCAGTTTTTGCAACAGATCAGCTGGTAGTCGTCACAAATAGTGCGACAGTCACTCAAGTTCGTCCATCCCTGGCCGTTCACTCAATCAGCGGCCAAGGGCCTCCAGCGCGTGGCATTCACACGAATGCCACACCGCGGGTGGTGTCCGGAACGGCCGTTGCAGTTCCGTACCACCCGCCATGCAGCCATCTATCTTCAACGTCCGCGTCCCGCTCCGCGACCAGTCAGACGTGTTCCTGATGAACACGCTGACCGACGCCCAGATCATCGTGCCACCCGAGGTCGTCTCGCTGCTCGATTCCGTCGAAGGCCGCACGCAGCCCGGGCACGCCGGTGCCCGCCCGTTCGACGACGAGGAACGCCAGGCGCTCGCCACGCTCACCGAGCTCGGCTTCGTCGTCGAGAGCCACGACGCCGATCGCCGCGCCCTCGATGCCTACTTCGACACGATCCGGCACGACGCGTCGCACCTTCGCCTCACCGTCCTGACCACGCTGCAGTGCAACTTCGCCTGCGGCTACTGCTTCCAGGGCGATCACGACGATCACAACCGCCACGCCCACAAGATGTCGCTCGAGACCGCGGCTGAGGTGGTCGCGCACGCCGAACGCCAGCTCGACACGGTCCGCCCGGAACGCCTGACCATGATGTTCTTCGGCGGCGAGCCGCTGCTCAACCTGCCGGTCGTCTACTACCTCGCCGAGCACGTCCATGCCGCGGCCAGGGCGCGCGGCGTGCCGCTGACCATCAGCATCGTCACCAACGGCCTCCTCCTCACCCCCGAGGTCGTCGACCGGCTGCTGCCCTACGGCTTCACCGGCGCCAAGATCACGCTCGACGGCGACCAGGCGGCGCACGATCGCAAGCGGCCGCTGCGCGGCGGCCAGGGCACATTCGACAAGATCATCGCCAACGTCCGCGCCATCGCCGGCAAGTGCACGATCTCGATCGGCGGCAACTTCGACGCCGACAACGCCGACAGCTACCCGGCGCTGCTCGACTTCCTCGCCGGGCAGGACTTCGCCCCCAAGCTCGCCAAGGTGAATTTCAAGCCGGTCATGGGCGGCGCGGCTCCTGCCGCCGCCGTGCCGGCAGCCTCCGTGGCGCCGGCAAAGTCGTCGCGCATCAACGGCATCATCCCGCTGACCGCCGTCGCGGCCGACGGCGCCCCGCTCGGGGGCGCGTGCATGACCATCGCCGGCGCGGGCGGCGTGAAGGCCTCGAGCCCGTGCGACTCCTGCCACTTCGTCGACGAGACGATGGGCTTCCTGCGCGAGGAGACGAAGAAGCGCGGCTTCTCGACCATCGACGGCGTGCACATGGGGCCGTGCGAGATCCATCGCAAGCACGCCCAGACGATCGGGCCCGACGGCGCACTCTACGCCTGCCCCGGCTTCACCGGCGAGTCCACCTTCGCCACCGGCCACATCACCGCCGCCCAGACGCCGGTCCAGGCGAAGGCGGCCGCCACCTTCGACCGCATCGGCGCCTGGCGCCAGTGCGGCGACTGCTCGTTCATCCCCGTGTGCGCCGGCGGCTGCAGCGTCGCCTCGCACACTGAACTCGGTGACCTGGACACGCCGGCCTGTCACCTACACAGCCTCGAATCGGCGCTCGTGTCGTACGCAGCCGAGGCTGCGGCGGCTTCGTGAA
Organism: Vicinamibacterales bacterium; assembly: GCA_963844435.1. GTDB lineage: Bacteria > Acidobacteriota > Vicinamibacteria > Vicinamibacterales > Vicinamibacteraceae > JBDSLU01. Next base: position 237,358 of record CAWJOG010000012.1, read on the forward strand.
CAGCTTCCCATTCACAAGAGAGACAGCCATGAAGATCACCATCGTCAACACTCCCAAGAGCAAGGCCGGCGCCAAGTGGTGCCCCTGGATGATCGACGCGCCGGTCGAGGTCATCGACACCGAGCGGAAATAGACGGGCCTCGAGCCCCTACCAGCCGGGCCGGCGTTGCCATACGATGGCGGCGTGGCCCGGCTGTTTGTATGTACGGTGTTGCTCTGCCTCGCCGTGGGGGCGTGCAAGCCGCCGACCGGCGGCGGTCCCGCGGCGACACCCGCCCCCGGCCCCGCGTCGGAGGTCGTCGCCGTCGCCTACAGCGACCCACGCTCGCGGGAGGATGGCGAACGCGCCCTCGAGATCCTGGTCGGCTTCTTCGCCGATGAGCGCCTCGTCACGCTCGGCAGGGACGGGCGGGCGGAGCCGCGGCTGGCCGAGCGGTGGGAGATGTCCCCCGACGGGCTGACGTGGCGCTTCACGCTGCGCCGCGGTCTCGTCTTCCAGAACGGCCAGCCGATCACCGCGACCGACGCCCGGACGGCGATCGTCCCCGATCCCCAGGCGCCGGACAGCAGCGTGCCGCCGGGCTTGCGCGACCTGGTCGCCGTCGAGACGCCCACGGCGCAGGAGATGGTCATCCGCCTGAAGCGGCCAAACGCGTTCCTGCTCGAGGCCCTGAACCTGTCGCCGGTGACCGGCGCCGACGACTCGGGCGCCGGCCCGTTCCGGCTCGACAAGCGGACGCCCGGCAAGGCCACGCTGCGTCGCTTCGACAACTACTACCGCGGACGATCCGACCTGGCCGGCGTCAGCATCACGGAGTACCCGTCGCAGCGCGAGGCGTGGAGCGCGATGATGCGGGGCGACGTCGACGTGCTCTACGACATCGCGCCGGACGCGTTCGAGTTCGTGAAGGAATCGCCGAACGCGCACATCGCGTCGTACCTGCGGCCGTACGTCATCGCCCTGACCTTCAACATGGCGCATCCGCGCCTCGGCCGCCGCGACGTCCGGCGGGCGCTGAACCAGGCGATCGATCGGCCGCGGTTGATCAACACCGTCGCGGGCGGCCGGGCGGTGCCGGCCGTCGATCACATCTGGCCGAACCACTGGGCGCGCGACGCCGGCGCGCCCACGTTCGCCTTCGACCCGGCGGCCGCCGGCGCCGCGCTCGACGCCGCCGGCCTGCGCCGGAAGGCTGGCACCGGATCGCCGTCGCGTTTCAGCTTCACCTGCCTGGTCCAGGCCGATCTGCGCTACGAGCGCCTGGCGCTGTTGATCCAGCGACAGCTCCTCGCCGTCGACGTCGACATGCGGCTCGAGTCGGTGCCCCTCTCGGACTTCCGGCCGCGCGTCGCCAGCGGCAAGTTCGATGCCTTCCTCGGCGAGCTGATCGCCACCCACGGCCTCAGCTTCACCTACATGCTGTGGCGCTCGACGCCGGAGCCGTTCATCCGTACCGGCTATACCGGCGCCGATGCCGTCCTCGACCGGGTACGCGCGGCGCGAACGGACGACGAGCTGCGTCAGGGCGTCCACGATCTGCAGCGCGCCATGCACGACGATCCGCCGGCCGCGTTCCTCTACTGGGGACAGTCCAGCCGCGCCGTGAGCCGCCGCTTCGTCCTGCCCGCCGGCGACGACGTCGACATCCTCCGCTCGGTCGATCGATGGCGGCTCGTCGATCGCCGGGCGGCCGGTGCCGGGGCGCCATGAAGACGATTCGCTCCCGTCTCGCCGTGCTCGTCGCGACCGCGGCCGTCGCGCCGCTGCTCGCCTACGGCGTGGTGTCGCTGCAGCTGCTGCGGTCGGCGACCAACGTCTCGGTGACGGGCGAAGCCGAGACCGCCGCCGAGCACGCCGCGGCCGAGATCGACCAGTACCTCGCGCACAACATCGACCTGCTCACCGTGGTCGCTTCCGATCTGCAGTTCGCCCGGCTGACGGCGGATCAGCAGGAGCGGATCCTGCGCAACAACGTCCAGGCCTTCCCGGCCTACAGCGAGCTGACGCTGTTCGACGGCAGCGGCGCCTCGCTGGCCTCGACCCGCCTGCTCGCGCCGACGCTGGTGCTCGGCACCGAGCGGCCCGTGGCGGAGCGGCAGCCGCACATCGCGCCGATCCAGATCGACGCGGCCCAGCTCCCCTCGACCGAGATCTCGCTGCTCCTGAATCACGCCGGGCCGCCGGTCGCCTATCTGGTGGGTCGCCTGAGCCTCGAGGAGCTCTGGCGCGCCGTCGACAAGGTGCGGGTCGGCGGCCGCGGCCACGCCGTCCTGGTCGACGAGACCGGCCGGCTGCTGGCGCACGGCGATCCCGCCATGCGTGCCAGCGTGGCGCGCGGCGAGGACCTGCTCTGGCATCCGCTGATCCACCCGAAGCCCGGGGCGACGCTGGCCGGCGTCGAGCGCTACACGACGGACAAGGGCGTCGAGATGCTCGGCGTCGCGCGGCCGGTCGGCGCGCGCGGCTGGCGGATCATCGTCGAGCAGCGCGCGGTCGAGGCCTTCGCGCTGTCGACGCGGCTGGAGCGCTTCCTGGTGATGACCGTCCTCACCGGGCTGACGCTGACCCTCTTCATCGCGGTGGTCTGGGGCCGCAGCTTCGTGCGGCCGCTGGACGCGCTGATGCGCGGCACCCGATCGCTCGCCGAAGGGCGGCTCCAGGATCGAGTGGCCATCGCCGGCCGCGACGAGTTCACCGAGCTGGGGCGCGCCTTCAACAGCATGGCCGACCGGCTCGTGACGCTGCAGGCCGAGGCGGTGCGGCAGGAGCGGCAGGCGACGTTCGGGCGCATCGCCGCCGGCCTCGTCCACGATCTGGCGCACCCGATCCAGAACATCGGCAACAACTGCCGTTTGATGCTGCAGCTCTACGAGGATCCGCAGTACCGCCAGGACTTCCGGCGGATGATCGATCGTGAGTTCCCGGCCATCCGCCGGCTGCTCGAAGATCTCCGCAACCTGGCCCGGCCGATCCCGCTCGAGCGCTTCCCCGTCGACGTTGCGCGACTCCTGCAGGAGACGTCCGAGCGCATCAACCCGATCGCGGCGCAGGCCGGCCTGACCGTCACGGTGTCGCCGCCGGCGACGGCCTTGGCCATCGAGGGCGATCTCTTCGCGCTCGGACGGGTGCTGCAGAACCTGCTGCAGAACGCGCTGCAGGCGACGCCGCCGAACGGGCGCGTCTGGCTGTCGATGCGCGAGCTGGACGGGCGTGCGGTGATCGAGGTGGGCGACACGGGCTGCGGCATCGCCGCCGAGCGCCTGCCGCACGTCTTCGACGACTACGTCACCACCAAGCGCCGGGGCCTCGGCCTGGGCCTGGCGATCTCGCGGCGCATCGTCGAGCAGCTCGGCGGAACCATCGCCGTCACCAGCGAGGTCGGCAAGGGATCGGTCTTCACGCTGTCGTTCCCGGCGATCCCGGCACAGCGCCTGCTGCAGCAGGCGTCCGCCAGAGCGGAGAACGGGCGCCCGAACGTGGAACGGGCTCCGCCGCGTGTCGCGACGGAGCCCGCTTCAGACGATGTTGCCCGTATTTAGAACGGGCAGATGGCCGATGCCTACCGGCGCGGGAGGACGGCGTCCTTCATCTGCTTCGGGATGCGCGCCTTCACGACCGTCTTGGCCGGGATCTTGATGGGCTCGCCCGTCGCGGGGTTGCGCCCCATGCGCGCCTTCGTCTTGCGCACGTAGAGCTTGACCATGCCGGGCAGCGTGAACTCGCCCGATCGCTTGAGCTCCTTCTCCGAGAGCTCGGTGAGGTATTCGAAGAACTCACGAGCCTGCGTGCGCTTCCATTCGAACCGTTCTGCGAAATGCGCGAACAGCTCGGACTTGCCCATCTTCTTCGCTTCAGCCACTGCGTCGCCTCCTTCTGATGGCCGCTCCAGCGAAGCAGGCCCTCGACTCTACCCGGCATGAGACGCGCTGGCGTGACGCGGCAACGCGCGTTACGAACCGACGCTCTCGTGAAAAATCGCCGTATCCTAGCGCGCGTTTGCAAGGGTGTCAATCGCACAACTGCGGAAACGTGCCGATTTTTCCGGGCGGAAATGAGAATCCGCGCCGTGTGCGGTACGGGCCTGTGTGCGCCCCGCAAGGTAGACTGGGGCGTATGGCCGACCTCGATACGTTTCCGAACCCCCGGCCGGAGCGCGACTACGAGATCGAGATCCGGTGCCCCGAGTTCACCTCGATGTGCCCCAAGACCGGGCTCCCGGATTTCGGCGAAATACGGATCAGCTATGCACCCGACGCTCGCTGCATCGAGTTGAAGGCACTGAAGTACTACCTGCTCGACTACCGCAGCCGCGGCATCTTCTACGAGTCGGCGACCAACCAGATCCTGGACGATCTCGTGGCCGCGTGCGCCCCGCGCCGCATGCGCGTCGTCGGCGTGTTCACGGCGCGGGGCGGCATCAGCACCAACGTCACCGCCGACTACGTCAAGCCTGGTTCCTAGCCTGTCGCGGCGCGCAGCGCGGCGTAGAGCGCGGTCATCCCCGGAGTCGGCACGCCGCGGGCCCGGCCCCGACGGACCACCTCACCCTGGAGCGCCTCGACCTCGGTCGGCTTGCCCTGCTGCAGATCGATCAGGAGCGACGATCGCGTGTCCGGCGGCAGCGCGTCGAGATAGCCGATCATGCGCGGAATGACGTCCGCGGCGATCGGCACGCCTTCGGCGCGCGCCACCGCCTCGACCTCCGCGGCGACGTCGAGGAAGGCCTGACGCCCGATCGCGTCCTTCCAGATCGCGCCGGCCGGCTGGCGCGCGGCGCCGGTGAAGGCGGCGAACGTGGCCAGGTAGACCAGCTTTTCCCAGACCGGCACGCGGCCGTCCGGCACCGCTTCGGCGTGGACGTCGGCGCGGGCCAGGACGTCCGCGATCCGGGCCGCGCGCTCCGACACCTCGCGGCGCTCGCCGAACGCCTCCCCCAGGATCACACGCCGATGGACGCCGGTCTGCAGGATCAGGCCGGGCGCGATGATCGCCGTCGCGACGTAGGTCGTACCGGCCAGGACGCGCGACTCGCCGACAGCGCCGGCCAGGGCATCCGCGCTGGCGACGCCGTTCTGCAGCGTCAGCACGACGGTCTCCGGACCGCACAACTCGTGCAACAGCGGCAGCACCTGCGGGTTGGCGTAGGTCTTCACCGCGAGGATGACGAGGTCGACGGGGCCGACGCGGGCCGGGTCGCTGTCCGCCTCGACGCGCACCACGTGATCGCCCAGCGGACTCCACACCAGCAGCCCGCGCTCGCGGATGGCGCGCAGGTGCGCGCCGCGGGCGATCAGCGACACGCGCTCGCCGCTGCGCGCGAGCCTCGCCCCGTAGTAGCCCCCGACTGCGCCGGCGCCGACCACGGCAATGTGCATGTGATGCCCGAAGTTGAGCCGGAACTGAGCTAGGATGCCGCGAACGCGCCAGACACTATCCCATGTCAGCCATCTTTCGCGTCAAGCCGCTCGCCCGACTGATTGCCGATTCCGAGCGCAGCGGACAGCAGCTGAAGCGCACCCTCGGTCCGCTGCAGCTCACCTCTCTCGGCGTCGGCGCAGTCATCGGCGCCGGCCTCTTCTCGACGGTTGGCACGGCAGCCGCCGGCGGGGCGGATCACCTCGGCGCCGGACCGGCGATCGTCCTGTCGTTCATGCTGACGGCGGTCGCCTGCGGCCTGGCCGCACTGTGCTACGCCGAGTTCGCGGCGATGGTGCCGGTGTCCGGATCCGCCTACACCTACGCCTACGCGACGCTCGGCGAGCTGATGGCGTGGATCATCGGCTGGGATCTGATCATCGAGTACGCGATCGGCAACGTCGCGGTCGCCATCTCGTGGTCGGGCTACTTCCAGGAGCTGCTCCGCGGCTTCGGCATGCATCTTCCGGCCTGGCTCGGCACCGACTACCGGACCGCCTACCACGCGGCGGACACCGTGGCCGCGGCGGTGGCGGAGAGCCGGCTCGCCGGCGTCAGCGAAGGCGTGCTGCGCGCCGCGTCGGCGCTGCAGCTGGCGCCGCACGTCTTCGGCATCCCGATCATCTTCAACCTGCCGGCGTTCCTGATCGTCGCGCTGATCACGGTGATCCTCGTCCGCGGCGTCTCCGAGAGCGCCCGGTTCAACACCGCAATGGTGGTGCTGAAGCTGGCGATCATCGCGTTCTTCCTCGCCGTCGGCGCCTTCTACGTGAAGCCCGAGAACTGGACGCCGTTCGCGCCGAACGGCTTCACCGGCGTCTGGTCGGCGGCGGCGATCATCTTCTTCGCCTACATCGGCTTCGATGCGGTCTCGACGGCCGCCGAGGAGTGCAAGAACCCGCAGCGCGACATGCCGATCGGCATCATCGCCAGCCTGGTGGTGTGCACGATCATCTACGTGATCGTGGCGCTCGTGCTCACCGGCATGCTGCCCTGGAAGGAGCTGGGCACGGCCGAGCCGCTGGCGACGGCGTTCTCCGCGCTCGGCATGCACTGGGCCGCCGGCATCATCTCCCTGGGCGCCGTGTTCGCGACGACGTCGGTGCTGGTGGTGTTCCAGCTCGGCCAGCCCCGCATCTTCTTCTCGATGGCGCGCGACGGCCTGCTGCCGGCGTGGGCCGCCAAGGTCCACCCGAAGTACCGCACGCCGCACGTCACGACGATCCTGACCGGGGTGTTCGTGGCGGTGTTCGCCGGCTTCGCCAACATCGACGAGATCGTCCAGCTGACCAACATCGGCACGCTGTTCGCGTTCGTGCTGGTGGCGGTCGGCATCATCATCCTGCGCCGGACGGACCCGGACCGGCCGCGTCCGTTCCGGACGCCGTTCGTCCCCGTCGTGCCGGCCCTGGCGGCGCTGGCCTGCATCTACCTGATGGTCCCGCTGCCGTGGGAAACGTGGGTCCGCTTCATCGTCTGGCTGGCCATCGGGATGGTGATTTACCTGGCCTACGGCATGCGCCGGAGCGTGCTCGGACGCAGCCTGCCACCCGCCCAGGGATAGGGGCCAGGGGTAGGGATTACCCCGGCCCGCCGGGCCCTGTCCGGCGTGCTAACATCCCGCTGCCATGGCTGCGCGCCTCACCGCGTTTCTGGTCGCGATCATCGTCGGCATCTCGGTCGTCGCCGGCCTGATCGTCGGCGCCCAGCGCGAGGCCGAGCCGGCCGTCGACGTCCTCGTCTACAACGGCCGCGTCTATACCGGCGACCCGAACGCCCCCATCGCCGAAGCGGTGGCGATCCGCGGCAACCGCATCCTCAAGATCGGGTCGAACCGCGAGATCAAGCGCCTGCGCCGCAACGCCGCGACGGTCATCGATGCGCACGGCGGCTCGATCCTGCCCGGGTTTGCCGACACCTACGTCGCCGTACCCGGCCAGGCCGACGCCATCGCCGGCATCCACCGTCTCGGGCTGACGTCGGTCGGCGCCGTCGTCGACGACCTGAAGGCGCTCGACGCGCTGGCGACGCTGGCGACCACCGCCGACCGCCCGCTCCGCGTCGCCGCGGCGCTGAAGGCGACGCTGCCGCTCACCGAGGCGACCCGCCGCGACATCGACGCCCGACGGTCGCAGGGCGCGACCGCGCTGGTGCGGCTCGACGCGCTGGCCATCGACGTCGTCCTGCCTGGCCCCAAGCCGGCGGCACGGCCGACCGCGTCGCGACGGTCCCTGCCGCCGCCACTCCTCCCCAACGACCAGCAGCAGGCCCTGCTCGAGCTCGATCGCGCCGGCTGGCCGCTCGTCCTGCACGTGGACGACGAACGCGAGCTGTCGGTGGCACTCGACGTCGTCGCGCGCCTGATCGAAACGAACACCGCACGTCGCGGCGCCGCGCCGACACCGCGTCGTGCTGGCGCACCCGATGTCGCTCGACACCGCGCGGCTGGCGACCCTCGGCCTGACCGTGGCGATGCCGCTGCCGGCAACGTGGACCGGCGTGACCGTCGATCGCGTGGCGGTCCCCGCGGCCGCCGCCGCCGCGGAGGTGTCCGAGGCCGACACCGCGGGGACGGCGACCGCCCCGGCCGCGGTTGCCGATCCGGCGATCCTGCCGTTCTCGTTCCCGCTGCCCGAAGGCGTCCGCCTGGTGATGGGCAGCGAGATCGTCGCCGACCCGCGCCTTGGCCTGCAGGCGCTCATCGGCGGAGCGCTGGTCCCCTCAACCGCGTCGGCACCGCGACACCGGCCACCGATGCGGCGGCCAGCCCCGAATCCGCACCCAAGGCCGACAGCGACGCGGATGATGCCGCGCCGCTCGATCGCCACCTCGTGATCGGCGCGCTCGCCACGCTCACGACCGCCGCGGCCAATGCGCTCGGCGCGAACGCGGAGTGGGGCACGCTGGAACCGGGACGCCTGGCCGATCTCGTCGTCCTCTCCGCCGACCTGTTCGAGCTGCAGGCGTCGCACCTCCTCGACGCCGTGGTGATCGCGACGGTGGTCGACGGCAAGGTCGTCTACGACCGCGACACCGACACCCCGCCGCCGACGCCCTGAGCGCGGCGCCCCGAACGCGCGGCCGGCTCGCCCCGCGGCCCGGGCTGAGCGGCGACACCAGGCCTCGTACATATGCCCATCTCCGTCCGGCAGCGGCCCCTCGGCGCGAGCGGTCTTCATCTGACCACCATCGGCCTCGGCACCTGGGCGATGGGCGGCGGCGACTGGAAGTTCGGCTGGGGCGCACAGGACGACGCCGAGTCGGTGCGCGCCATCCAGGCCGGCCTCGACGCCGGCATCAACTGGATCGACACGGCTGCGATCTACGGGCACGGCCATTCCGAGGAGCTGGTCGCGCAGGCGATCGCCGGGCGCCGCGACGAGGTGATCGTCGCCACCAAGTGCGGCCGCGTCTGGGAAGGCGACAGCCGCGAGATCGGCAAGTCGCTGCGGCGCGAGAGCGTGCTCGCCGAGTGCGACGCCAGCCTGCGCCGGCTGAAGATCGACGCGATCGATCTCTACCAGATCCACTGGCCCGAACCGGACGAGCAGGTCGAGGAAGGGTGGGCGGCTGTCGGCGAGCTGATCGATGCCGGTAAGGTACGCCACGCCGGCGTCTGCAACTTCAGCCTCCCGCAGCTCCAGCGCGCGCAGACCATCCGTCCGATCGCGTCGCTGCAGCCGCCCTACAGCATGCTGCGGCGGGAGATCGAGGCCGGGATCCTGCCGTGGTGCGCGGCCAACGGCGTCGGCGTCGTCGCCTACAGCCCGATGCAGGCCGGGCTGCTGACCGGCACGTTCACCCGCGAGCGCGCCGCCGCGCTCGGCCCCGACGACTGGCGCAGCCGCCACCCGTTCTTCCAGGAGCCGCTGCTGTCGAAGAACCTGCAGCTCGTGGACGGCCTGCGGCCGATCGCCGCGCGTCTCGGGATCAGCGTGGCGCAGCTGGTGCTGGCCTGGGCGCTGCGCGATCCGGCGATGACCAGCGCGATTGCGGGCGCCCGCAGCCCGAAGCAGATCCAGGAGACCGTGGCAGCCGGCAACATCGATCTGCCGCCCGCCGTGATCGCGGAGATCGAACAGCTGCTGCACGCATAGAAAGCCAAGGAGGCCGGCGATGGACCGCAGGAACTTCCTCGCTTCGATCGCGGCGATGCCCGCGGTCGCGGCCATTCGCGACGATCGACAGACGCCGGCCCCGCCCGCGACCGGTGGCGCCGCCGCACCCGCCCAACCCGCGGCGCGCGCCGGCGGCCTCCCTCGCGGCAAGATCACGCGCGTCCGCATCTACCAGCCGCCGAACCCGAACCTGCTGTTCAACCAGAGCAACATGCTCTGCACGGTCGAGACCGATTTCGGCATCACCGGCATCGGCGAGGGCGGCTCGAAGGACACGCTCGAGCAGTGCGCCGGCACGCTGATCGGCAAGGATCCCTTCAAGATCGAGGCGATCTGGCAGGAGATGTTCATCGCCTGGTTCTACCCGCCCGGCCGCGAGAAGACCCACGCGCTGGGCGCGATGGACATGGCGCTGTGGGACATCAAGGGCAAGGCGCTCGGCCTGCCGCTGCACGAGATGCTCGGCGGCAGCGTCCGCAACTTCTGCGAGTGCTACGGGACGACCACCGTCCTGCCCGGCGCGGACGGCAAGCCGCGGCCGCTCGCCGATCGCGCCAAGGCGGCGATGGACGCCGGGTATCGCGCCTTCCGCATGGGCGCCGGCGACGTGCCGGTCGGCAGCGTCTACAACACGCACGACGCCGTGCGCCGCGTGATCCAGCAATGCCGCGAGGCGCGGCAGGGCGTCGGACCGAACGGCGACTGGTGCATCGACTTCCACCAGCGCTTCGACTACAACGACGCGCTGCGGGCGTGCCGCGGGATCGAGGAGTTCGAGCCGTACTTCGTCGAGGATCCGGTGCTCGATCAGCACGCGCTGATGGACCTGCCGAAGCTGCGCAAGATGACCACGGTGCCGCTGACCCACGGTGAGGAATGGGGCCATCGCTGGGACTTCAACGTGCTGGTCGAGAACCACGACATCGACTACATCCGGGCGACGCTGCCGAACGTCGGCGGCATCACCGAAATGATGAAGATCGCCGGCATGTGCGAAACGCACGCCGTCGGCATCGTGCCGCACTTCACCGGCCCGGTCTCGACGGCCGCGCTCGTCGGCTGCCTGTCGACGTTCCCGGGGCCGCTGATGATGGAATACAACTTCGGCGGCCGGCCGATCGACTACCTGCCCGAGTGCCTCGAGTGGAAGGACGGCAAGGCCTACACGAACCAGCGGCCCGGCCTGGGCGTCGCGCTGGACCTCTCGAAGGTCAAGCAGGTCGGCGAAGTCACCGAAGCAGACCGGCAACACATCCGCCAGAACTTCTACCGGCGTCCTGACGGTTCGCTGACGCACTGGTAGTGGCCTGGTGGCAGCCTCCGCCACCTTGCCCGCCAGCCGCATCGCAGAAACTGTGATGCTGATCGCCGCGCGCTGAGCCGCGCCTCCTGCTTTCTCCGAATTCACGGCTGTTTCCTGCCTTGTCGAGTGCTGGCCGCGGGCTTGCACTTCGTCTTGGCGGGACGTGAGGGGTCACGACCCGAGCCGGCGCGAGCTGGCTCGAGGAGGACTCCATGCGCACACGCGTCGCCGTACTCGTGGCGAGCCTCGCCGCGGCACCGGTCTCATGGCCGGCCGCCGCCGACGGATCGCCCCAGCTCCGCACGTCACCTTCGAAGGACCCGGGTCTCACCGTGCCCGACCTCACGTCGCGAACCCCGGGCGTGGCACCTGCTCCGGCGTGGGACACCTTCAGCGCCGACGTCACCATCCGCCGGCGCATGGTCCGGAAGGACGGCACGCCAGGCCCGGAGGCGCCGGAGATGCGTTATCGCTGGGTGCGCACGCTCGGGGACACGGGGTGGAAAACGACGATGACGGTGCTGTCGGTGTCCGCGGACGTGGTCCAGACGTCCAAAGGCCCCCAGGCCGTCTCCCGAAAGGTGCCTGTCTCGCGGATCGAGATCGGGGATGGCCGATCGCCGGCGCGGATCTTCGACGCCGAAGGGCGGATGCTCTTCATGCTGCCCACCGCACCGCCGCCGGACACATCGGGCCCGGCGTCTGGCGCAGCCCTTCCCGCGGAGCTCGAAGCCGTTCGCGGAGCCGCGGCGGCATTCAAGGCCAACCTGGCGTCGGCGGTCACGGCCGGGACCGATGCCGGCCAGACGCCGGCGGATCTTCGCTCGCGTGAATGGGTCGAGCATCTGCTTCCCACTGTGGCGGGACGTGGGGCCCGGCGCGCCGCGTTGGTGCGGGACATGGGATCGCCGCAGGACCTGGTGCGGGGGCTCGAGCGTTTCGTCCACGACCGCGATGGCCACACCACCGAGGTCCTCAGCGATCCGACATGGTCCGTTCCCGTCGAGATCAACATCGCGCGCGACGGCGTCCTCGTCTCGCACAGCGTCCTGTCCTACGACGAGGACCCTGGCGCGGGTCTCGTCCGGCGACGGATCCGCAGCGAGCAGCTCCTGTCGCCCGAGAGCGGGGATCGCGCGCTCGTCGACTTCGAGCTCTCCAACATCCGCCTCGGCCGCGGAGGCGTGCGATGACGCGCCGCCTTGGAATCGCCGTACTCGCACTGGCTGCCGCGATCGCCGCGGCCCGCCCGGCAATGGCGCAGGATCCGCCGCTCGTGCTCCTGCACGGCTTCAGGTCCGACGGCACAGCGTGGGTCGATGCCCAGACACGCTTCAACCGCCAGCTGACGGTCACGGTCTACAACCCGTCGATCGGCTGGAATGGGCTGTTCCCCGAGCAGGCGGCGCAGCTGCAGGCCAAGCTGCCAGGCATCGAGGGTGTGCCTGTCGTCGTCGGCCACAGCAACGGCGGCATCGTCGCGCGGGAGTGGAGCAAGACCAAGCCGATGAGGGGGCTGCTGACGCTGAGCTCGCCGAATCAGGGCGCCCCCATTGCCAACAACGCGATCGCCTGGGGCATGTACAACGCGAGCATCGTCGCCGGGCTGATGAACGTCCAGGCCAGCTTCTCGAACCCCAACGAAGGGTCCTACTGGATCCTGTCGGTCATTCAGGGCGCACTCGCTTTCGCGGCCGATACGGTCGGGACCGGCGTCGCGGCCCTCGGGGCGACGGGGTTCGATGTCTATGCACCGGTGTTCTCCCAGGACAAGGTCGGCTCGCCGTACATGCAGAGCCTGAACTCCGGGGGCAACCTGGCACGCGAGGCTGCGGCCATCCCGAACCGGGTGTCGATCGCCACCTACGTGCCCGACTACAACCTCGGTGGCGCGTTCCGCGCGCTGTCACCAGACAACGCCGACTATTTTCGCGCCGCGCTCTGGGCCGCCGTCGGCACGTTGGACGTGTGGGCCGGGACCATCGCGTCGTCGGGCGTGCCCCGCGACATCGAGCGTGCGCAGCGCATGTTGACGGCGTCGTTCCTGCTCTCGCTGCACGAAGGCATGTGGTGCCAGGCAGTGTCCGATCCGACGCCCTACGCCGTGACGCTCGGGGGAGCGTGCCATCCCAACGACACCTTCATCCCGACGTGGAGCCACATGCTGCCCGGCTCGCTGGTCATTCCGAAACCCAACATGCCGGCGCACACGCAGCAGACGCAGCGCATGATCCCCGTCCTCTACGAAGTGTTGACGACGCACATGGGCGTCGCGCCGCGAGCCGCGGGCGGCGGGCCGGGAACGCCGTCGATCCTGCCGAGCGGAAGCTCGCTGACACCGGGCCAGCAGATCTCGTCACCCGACGGGCGGTATCGCCTGACCTTCCAGACCGACGGCAATCTCGTGATTTATCGCGCCGATGGCGTGCCCGTGTGGTGGACGGGAACGGTCGGCATCTCGCCCAACGTCACGAGGATGCAGACAGACGGGAACTTCGTCATCTACGACACCGCGAACCAGCCGCGTTGGCACACCCACACGTTCGGGAACCCTGGTGCCTACCTTTCGATGCAGAACAACGGCGCCTTCGTGATCAACACCGCCAGTGGCGCGCGGCTGTGGGGAAGCCCCGTCCCTGCCAACGAGGCGAATACTCCGCCTGGCGGCGGCACTCCGACGCCGTCACCGGACACGTTGGCGGCTGGTGGACGGCTCTATCCGGGGCAGGCCGTGCAGTCGCTCGACCGGCGCTTCGCGCTCACCTATCAGACCGACGGCAACCTCGTCCTGTACGGCCCCGGTGGCGTGCCGCGGTGGTCCACCCAGGCATTCAGCAGTCCTGGCTACGCGGAGATGCAGGTCGACGGCAACTTCGTGGTCTACGCGAGCAACGGGACGCCGGTCTGGGCCAGCGGGACGTCGGGCGCACTCGGCGCCACGCTCGTCGTCTACAGCGATGGTCAGGTAGCCATCAGGACGCCGCAGGGCGTGGTGGTCTGGCAGACGGGGACGGGAGGGTCGTAGGCCGTGCGCTGGCATCGCGCGCCGACGTGTCTGCTCACTGCGTGGCTTGGCGCGACGGCGCTCGTATCGGCGGCCCCGACGCCGCAGCGGGCGACTCCAGTCGTGCGATGGCACCTGCCCTTGCCGGGTTGGGGAGAACCGGCGGCGGACGACTCCACCGCCTATTTCCTGACCCGTACGCACGAGGTCGTGTCAGTCGACGCCGCCACCGGCTCGATCAGGTGGCGGGGCGATACCGGCGGTGGCGGAGACGTCCCGACGGGGACGCAGGTGCGCCTTGCGGCCGCCCGCGTCCTTGTCGGCGATGGGGGCATCGTCGCCTTCGATCGCGCATCGGGGCGGCGGATGTGGCGATTCGAGGCTCCCGACGGCGACGACGCCGGTGTCTTCCTTGGCGCTGCCGACGCCGACCTCGTCGTCGCCGGTTCGCCAATGGGGCGTCTGTACGCGGTGGATGCCGCATCCGGGGCGGTCCGCTGGACACGTGACGTCGCGGATGGCACGCGCCGCGTCGTCTTCGCACCGGTTCACGTCGGCCCGCTGATCGTCGCGTCGTTCACGACCTTCGACGGACCGCTGTCCGGGGGGCTCGTCGGCTTCGATCGGACCGGCAGGCGCCGGTGGACGCATCGGTTCGGCGCCGGCGCCGGCGCGGCGGGTCCGCCAGTCGTCCTCGGCAACGTCGTCGCCGTCGCGCTTACCGACGGGCACATCGAAGTGGTGCGACCCGCGTCAGGCCGACGCGCGTGGGTGCTGGGTCCGGACGCGTCGTCGCCGGGCGGCGCGGAAGGACGAGACATTCGCGCGCTTGCCTCGCACGCAGACCAACTCGTGGCGACGTCTCTGAAAGGCCCCATCCGCGCCTACGACGTCCACAGCCGCCGGCAGCGTTGGGAATACGGCGACAGTCCCACGGACGCCGTGGCGTTGAGGGTCCGCGTGTACGGCGACCACCTGTACGTGCCGTACTCCGACGGCTCCCTCGTCGCGGTCGATCTGCGGACGGGAAACGAGCGCTGGCGGACCAACGACAGCCGCCAATCGTTCGACTGGCCTCCTGCTGCGTCGGCGACATCGATCTTCGCGTCGGCCGCCGAGGCGCTCTGGGCCTTCCACCTGCACGCGCCGGAGACGGCTCCTCGCCAGGAGCCCGGCAAGGACGACCGCTGAAAGGATCGGCACCCGATGTCCCTCTTCGACGCGCAGCGCCAGTCACCCTGGCTGAGGATCGTGGTCGCGGCCTGCATCGCCCTGACGGTCGCGTGCGACGAGCGTCCGCCTTCGACACCCACGCCCCAGGGCCTGGCCGTCGAGGGCAGGTGGACGGGCACGCTGATCGATCGTTCGGCCGGCACGGGTGTCTTCGATGTCGTGCTGATGGGCTCGGACGACGTCGGCACCGGGACGTTCTCGCTCACCTTCGCGGATGCGTCAGCCAACCTGCAGGGCCTGGTCCTGGCGCGCACCAGGGACGCGCCCTCGATCGACCTGTCGATCAATCTCACCACCAACG
Source organism: Vicinamibacterales bacterium (assembly GCA_963844435.1). Classification (GTDB taxonomy): domain Bacteria; phylum Acidobacteriota; class Vicinamibacteria; order Vicinamibacterales; family Vicinamibacteraceae; genus JBDSLU01. The sequence goes on from CAWJOG010000012.1 coordinate 252,733, forward strand.
CGCGCGACTGTTCCGGCGCGCCCGGGTTGTTCTACTCGGCGCGGCTGACGCTGAACGGCAACCGCATGACGGGCACGTACGAACCGGCGATCGGGTGCCTCCTCCTGCGCGGTGGTTCCCTGGAATTGATCAAACGATGAGTCGACGGCCTCCCGGACGGCGCGTCGCGCTTGCTGGCGTCTGGCTCGCCTGCTGCCTCGCGTCGACATGGGGCTGCGGGGGTGGCGCCGGCCGGCCGACGGCACCGACGACACCGGCGCTCGACCTCTCGCGCACGGACACGCCCCTCGACCTGAGCGCGGAGCGCTACCTGCTCCAGCTGATTGGCAACGACTTGAGCGACGATCCGGCGCTGCCGCCGTGCAGTCCGATCGTGGTGCCTCGAGGCGGCAAGTTCGTGACCACCTTCCTGTGGTTCCGGTGGGAGGGCGACGAGCTCGTCGGCCGCTCCCGCCCTCCATATGCGGCCACCCTGGAGATTCGCCTGCGGCGCGTCAGCTCGTCGATCCTGGGCGTCGTCGTGGGCGGAACGGTGACCGGTGCGGCCCCCGACGAATACGACCGCATCCTGGGCCAGCGCGATACGACTTTCAGCGCGGAGGGCGGCTCCGTCGGCCTCTCGGGACTGGTCAGCCCGCGAATTCGAGACGACGCTCTCGGCCCGACCCTCAGCGGATGGATGCGCGGACCGATTGCGTTCCGGGACTCGGCCGGGGCGGTCTCGCTGTGCACCAACGCGCAGTACTACCTGGAACCGGCGCGACCGGGCGGCCCACACGACGACCCGACGGTGCCGCCGTTCGTGCCGGCGCGTCGAGGTCCGATGCAATTGGAGCTGTGGCCCCGCGCAATGGAGCCGGCGTCCCAACCGCCCGGCGGCCCGGATCGGCGGAACAGCGGATTCAGCCTGATTTCATTGGCTATTTCGCGCCTGGCGCGCCTGGCACCGCCGTTGCTCTTAGAGACGCCGTGACCGACCGATGGGCGGTTGGAAACTCAAACAACTGATTCGACAGACACAAGGAAGAGAGACACACCATGGCGGAAAAGATGACCCGCGGCCAGATCCAGGACCTCGTTGGCAAGTTCGCTTCGGAGAACCCGAAGTATCGTGCGGCCCTCCTGAGCAACCCGAAGGGCACGATCGAGAAGCAGCTGAACACGCAGCTCGGCGCGATGACGGTCAAGGCCGTTGCCGACACCGCGGACACCGTGCACGTGGTCATCCCGTACGCGGCTGCCGAAGGCGAGCTGTCGGACGCCGACCTGGAGCGCGTCGCGGGCGGCAAGCAGGACATCACGGCGAACTGCCTCGTGCTCGGTGGCACGGCGGTCAGCAACACCGTCATGCAGCTGAACCTCTGATTCTGTTGGTTGGCGACGGCGCCCCTCAGGCGCCGTCGCGGGCCGCCATGCAATCCGCGCTGCGGTTCCGACGACGCTAGGCGCGTCGTCGGGCAGCGCGGGCGGCGGCGGTAATTGGCGGCGGCGCTCCCTCGCCGCCAAGCCAACACGACGCCCGGCTCCAGCACCGTCTGGACCGGGCGGTCGTGTCTGGTGGCGTGCGCGCCGCCTACTCGAGGCCGCGCTTGGCGGCGTCGATCCGGGCGAGGTTGCCTTCGTAGCTGAGCGCGGGGAATGCGCCGGTGGACCCGCTGGCGTCAGCCGGCGGGTAGATGTGCCGCCGGTAGACCGGGTAGGCCTCGGTGCGGAGGTGCCCGAGCATGTGGTGCCCGCGCCTCGTCGCGCGCTCGTGGCGCAGCGCGGACAGATCGATCGGCGCCACCACGATGCGCTCGCCGGGTCCCGGCGAGGCTTCGGCGAGCAGCCGCCCATCGAAATCGACGACCTGGCTGCCGCCCGGCCACGAATACGGCGGATAGTGGCGGAGGCTCGCGCCCTGATTGGCGGCCACGACGTAGGCCACGTTCTCGATGGCACGGGCCCGGTTGATGACCGTCCACCAGGCCATCGGCTCGGTGGCGCCCCACGGATCCATGTAGGCCGAGACGCGAATCAGCACCTCGGCGCCGTTCGCGGCGAGCTGGCGCAGCGCCTCGGGGAACAGCCAGTCGTAGCAGATGGCGCACCCGAGCCGGCCGATCGGCGTGTCGACCACCGGAAAGAGCGGCTCGTCGTAGCCGGGCACGTCGTGCGGGCTGGCGTGGACCTCGAACGGAATCCACGGGTTGACCTTGCGATACTTGGCGAGGATCCCGCCAGGGCCGATCAGGCACGTGGTGTTGAAGACCACGCCCGGCCAGCGCGGATCGGCCTCGATCATCGTCCCGCTCTGCACGTAGACGTCGTGCTCCCGCGCCTTGGCCGCGAGCCGGTCGGTGTGCTCGTTCGGGATCGGCACGGCCAGCTTCTCGACCAGCTCGGCGACCGTCGCGAAGACCGGCGCGGCGTGCGCGAACTCCGGGAACACGATCAGCCGGACCGGCAGGAACGGCGCGCTGCCGCCGACGGCGGCGTCGATCATCGCCAGCATCCGATCGGTGTTGACGCGCATCTGCGCGCGGTCGATCGGGTTGGCGAAGTCGGTCTGGCACGCCGCCGCGGCGTAGCGGATCAGGCCGTCGCTCATCGGACGGCAAGCTCCAGCGGCGGCAGGGTGCGGCCGACCACCCGCGTGTTCCAGCGTTCCAGGTAAGCGCGATGCGCCGGCGTGTCGGGATATCGCTCCGGCGCGGCGTACGGATAGCGCGTCATGCGTCCGGAACGGCATCGGCCAGGCTTCGTCGGGGCTGGCGGAGTGCGGATCCATCTCCTTGCTGTAGCCGACGCTGTGCAGCAGGAACGTGCGCGTCCAGCCGGACGGCAAGGCGGGCATCGTCGTGGCGTCGAACGCCAGCGCCAGCGCGTCGCCCGGCCGCGACACGACGAAGAAGTCGTCGGCGGCGCCGACCAGCTCGCGGACGTCGCCCTCGCGCGTGTACCGGCCCGGCATCAGCTTCCACGGCACGATCGTCGAGACGCGGTCGAAGTCGTAGCCGTACGGTTCGCGGCCGTCCGGCGTGATCTCCGCCGAGAAGCCGCGCCATCGCAGATCCGCCTGCGTGGCGTCGAGCGTCGTCAGCCGCGGCGTCACGGCGCGATCCCAGGCGGCGACCTGCGCGCGATCCCAGTAGACGCGCATGCTCGTCACCAGCCGCACTTCGCGCGGGCCGATGAAGCGCAGCGTCGACAGGTCGACGACGATGGTCTGCGGCCGGCCGACGGGGATGCCGATCTCGGCGATCGCGGTCTGCCAGCGGCCGTTGCCATCGCGGACCTGCAGCGCCGGCGGATCGAGCGGCAGGCCGGCCTGGTGCGCGGCGACGTTGTCGGCCGAGAACGCGTAGTCGGTCCAGCCCGAGAGGAGCAGCAGCGTCGCAGCGTCGCCCGCCGGCGCGGCGCCGAGATCGAGCGTCAGCGCGTGCGGCTTCGCGTAGCCGCGGATGCGCGCGAGCGGCAGGCCGTCCACGAACTGGCGATCGGTGGCCAGCAGCCGCGCGGTCACGTCGCGTCCGGCGTCGTCGATCGCGCGGGCAACGGGCCTGGCATCGGCGGCGGCGTAGAGCTGGAAGCCGGGGAACGGCGGCGAGAACGCGCCTTCGCGCGGATGCACCTCCACCGACGCGGGATGATCGACGGCGATCAGCCGCGCCTGATCCAGGAACAGCGTCTCCTCGAGCTCGTTGGTGACGCGGAGCTCGTAGCGGCCGTTGCGCGGCACCAGGCGCGAGCCGTCGATGCGCGTGAACTCCTCGGGGTCCGGGTGGCCGACGACGCCGGGCGCGTGCCGGTAGCCCATCTCGCCGCCGCCCATGAAGTCGGTGATGAACTCGAAGCGCTCGCCATTCCAGGTGAAGAGATACGGACACGACGAAGGCTTGCGATCGAGCTCCGTCAGCGCCAGCGTGGCGTGCGGCACGACACCGGCGGCAGGCGCATCGGCTGCGGGGGGCAGCTCGGCCTGCACGATGCCGGCGGGCCACAGGACGCGCACGACGTCGGCGCCACTGCGATTGCCGAGGCCGAAGACGATGTCGCTCGATGCCGCCGCCGGCCACGCGCTCGACGTCTCGAGCTTCTGCCGCAGGCTGCCCGCGCGCAGCTCGATCTTCGAGCCCACCGCGCTGCGGTTGCTGACCTTGCCCGACAGGCGGACCCGGAGCGACGCCTGCCTGCTGCCGCCGTCGTTCTTCAGCGCGACCAGCCGCCCGCGCTCGGGACCGGCGGCCGCGCGCAGCACCAGGTCGGTGTCCCCGTCGCCGTCGAGATCGCCCGACGCCATCCACATGGCGCCCGCCACCGGGGCGAGCGGCTGCACCGTCCACACCGGCACGCGCCCGGCCGGCGGGCCGCTGCTGCCGGCGTTGCGCACCTGCACCAGCCCGGCGGCCGTGGCGGCCACGATGTCGAGCCGGCCGTCGTTGTCGAGATCGACGAACTGCGCCGCGCTCACGCCTTCGAGGCCGTCGATCGGCGACGCCGTGAAGCGCCCGCGCCCGTCGCTGGCGGCAAGCACGCTGGCAGCGCCCGTGCGGCCGAAGAAGAAGTCGGTGAAGCCGTCCTTGTTCACGTCGGCGGCGGCGACCGCGGTGATCCGGGCCGGCGCGGCGCCCAGGCTCGCCAGGCCGGCGTCGCCGGCGATGTCCGTGAACGTGCCGTCGCGCAGGTTCTTGAACAGCGCCGGCGCGCCGGTGCCGCGCGCGATCAGCAGGTCGACGTCGCGGCGATTGTCGACGTCGGTCGGCACGATGGCAATCGGCCGCTCCGCCGCCTTCGCGATCCCCGACGCGGCGGTGACGTCGGCGAACGTGCCGTTGCCGTTGTTGCGCAGCAGGACCGGCGCCGCGCCGCCGACGACGAGATCGAGGTCGCCGTCGTGGTCGGCGTCGACGAACGCGACCGTCGCGGGCGAACCGGCCGGCGCCGGAATGCCGGCAGCCTTGGTGGTGTCCTCGAACGTGCCATCGGCGCGCTGGTGCAGCAGCGCGTGCTGCTTCTCGCCGAGGACGAACAGATCGGTGCGTTCGTCGTTGTCGTAATCGCCCGCCACCGCGGCGACGAGCGGCGCCGGCAGCGTCAGCGCCGGCAGGCCCTTGGCGGCCGAGACGTCTCGGAACGACCCGCGGTCGTTGTCCAGGATGCGCAGGCGCGCCCCCGCATCGACGAGATCGAGGTCGCCGTCCAGATCGAGATCGACGAGGGTCGCGCCGGCGGCGGGCTGTCCTTCACCGCTCAGCGTCGGCCAGGCCGAGAACGGCACCGCGGACATCGTCGCCGCGGGTGGGCCCTCGTCGCCCGTCGACGGCACGGCCTCGGCGTAGCGACCCTGCTCGAGGTAGTTGTTCGAGAACGCGGTGCCGTAGCCGGCTTCGCGCAATGCCTGGAACTTCGCGATCGTCTGCTGCCCTTCCTCGGTCTTGCCGGCCCGCGTCAGCGCGACGCCGAGGTTGTAGAGCGCGGTCACGTGGTACGGCTCCGCCGCGACCGCCGGCCGCAGCAGCTCCAGCGCGCGGTCGTACTCGCGCTTCTGCATCGCCAGCTGCGCCAGGTTCACCCGGGCGCCGAGGTCGGTGCCGTCGATGGCCAGCACCTTCGCGAACTCCGCGTCGGCGACGTCGGCCTGATTCTCGGACTTGGCGATCAGGCCGAGGACGTAGTGCGGCTGCGGCGCGTCCGGCGCCGCCGCGGCGGCTTCCTTCGCGGCAACGGCGGCGGCCGCGAGGTCGGGCACGTAGAACAGCGCGATCGCGAGGTTGATTTTGGCGAGACCGAGCGTCGGATCGATCTCGAGCGCGCGGCGGAAGCTCTTGGCGGCGTCGGCGTGGTTGTACTGCTCGAGCAGCGCGACGCCGACGTTGTTGGCGCGGTAGGCGTCCTCGCGCGACGCGGCCGGCGCCGGGGCGGCCGGGGTGCCCTGACCGGCCCCGAGGGCCCCGAGCGTGGCACGCAGACCGGGACCGAGTCCGAGGCCAGCCGCCAGCGTGGCCGCGAGCAGAAGCATGAATCGTGGCACGTGTCCCCCGCCCTGGATCCCGGCGGCAGGACGGGTGCCGCGCGGGCCGCTACTTCAGCCGCTACTTCACCGGGCCGCTGTCCTTCGACGATCGTGATGGCGCGATTGGCGTCGACCGATCCGATTGTATCCACCTGGCCGCTCGGCCAGCGCACCTCGAGGCCCGCGACCCGCGCCTCGGTGCCGAGGCCGAAGGTCAGCGGCAGCTCGCTCTGGGACAGATAGCTGGAGCCCGTCTTGACCATGCCCCAGCGCTTCGCCCCGCCCGCCAGCGTCGCGGTCACCGTGGCGCCAATGCCGCTGCGGTTCGACCTGGTGCCCTTGAGGGTCACGCGCAGCCAACGCTGGCGGTTCCCTCCGTCGTTGCGCAGATAGCGGACCGGGCCGTTGTTCTCGGTCAGGACCAGGTCGAGATCGCCGTCGCCGTCGAGATCGCCGCAGGCGGCGCCGCGGCCGACCACCGGCTTCTGGAACGCGGGGCCGACCTTGTCGCTGATTGGCTCGAAGCGCTTGTTGCCGAGATTGCGGAACAGGTGCGGCGGCTGGGCGTGCCTGGTCTTCGGCTGGACGACGGTGATGTCGTCGGCGACGTGGCCGTTGACGGCCAGGATGTCCGGGCGCCCGTCGAGGTCGACGTCGACGAACAGCGAGGCGAACGTCAGCGTCTGCATCGAGGCGGGGCCGATGGCGTTGGTCGGCGCTTCGTCGATGAACAGCCCGCCGCCCTCGTTGTGGTAGAGCGCGATCATCTCGTTGGTGAAGTTGCCGACGACCAGGCTGGCGCGCCCGGAGCCGTCGTAGTCGGCGGCGTCGGTGCCCATGCCGGCGCGCGGCACGCCCGCGTCGCTGAAGGCCACGCCGGCCGTCACCGCCTCGTCGACGAAGCTGCCCTTGCCGGTGTTGCGATACAGCCGGTTCGGCCGCGTGTCGTTGGCGACGAACAGGTCGAGCCAGCCGTCCTGGTTGTAGTCGAGGAGCGCGATCCCGAGCGCCTTGGCCTGCGGATCGACGAGGCCGGCGGCCTTCGTCGCATCGGTGAACCGGCCGTCCTTGCCACCCTTGTAGAGCACGGGGCTGGCGCCCTTGTAGGCCTCGGGCGTGCAGTAGGACTTGTTCTTGCCGTCGAGGCTGCACGTCTTGTCGGTCGCCACCGACCACGTCACGTAGTTGACGACGAGCAGGTCGAGCGCGCCGTCCTTGTCGTAGTCGACCCATGCCGCGCTGGTGGCGAAGCCGGTCGACGGCGCGAGGCCGGACGCCGCGATGACGTCCGTGAACACGCCGGCGCCGTTGTTCCTGAACAGATGGTTGCCGTCGATGCCGGTGGTGAACAGGTCGGCGTCGCCGTCGTTGTCGTAGTCGGCGGCAGCGCCGCCCATGCCGTACATCGGCACGGCCAGGCCCGCCGCCCGCGTGCTCTCGACGAACCCGCCGGTGCCGTTGTTCTTGTAGAACGCCGGCAGGCCCGACGCCGGCTGGCCCGGCCAGTTCCGGCCGTTCGACAGGAACAGATCCTGATCGCCATCACCGTCCGCGTCGAAGATCACGACGCCGCTGCCCATCGTCTCGGGCAGGTACTTCTTGCCGAAGGCGCCGTTGGTGTGGCGGAAGCGGATGCCGGCGGCGGTGGTGACGTCGGCGAAGGTGATCGGCGCCGCACCGGCCTGGGCGGCGGCGCGTGGCTGCGGCCACACCGCCGCCACGAGGGCTGCCGCGGCCGCAACCGGCAGGAATCGAGCGAGCATGCAGACCAGGGGGGAACTAGCCGCAGGCGCCCTAGCCGCAGGCAATCGGGGACGCGAACATCACGCCGCGATTCCAGCCCAGCTCTTTCAGGCCGGCCTCGGTCGCGAAGTAGGTTTCGGCGACGCCGCCCTTGATCGTGTCGAAGGCGCGCCGCGTGCCTTCGCTGCCCGGCGCCTCGGACATCTTCGTGAGGATCGCGGTGGCCTCGGCCGCGCGTCAGCGACTTCCACGGCTTGCCGTGCGCTTCGCGCGCCTGGCGCTCGAACGCGCCGATGGCCTGGGTGAAGCGCTTCTGCGTGTCGGTCGACTCGACCGCGAGCAGCCGATCGAGGAACTCGGGCACCTTGGCCGCGCGCGAGCCGGGGACGATCTGCTCACCGAGGATCGCGAGCGTGTCGAAGGCGTGCTTGTCGAGGAACACGAGCGCGGGCGCGGCACCGGCGCGGGCGGCCGGCGCCGCCGGCTTCGCCGCGGCGGGCGCGGCCTGATGCACGTGCGCGGCGTGCCGGTGAGGCCAGCACAGCGGCGCCGACGCCGGTCGCGAGCGACTGCAGCACGGCGCGTCGGCCGAACGCGAACGAGCGAAGTGGTCCGTCCACCGCGGACGACGAGTCAGCGGGATCCGAAGACACGGGCAGGGGTTCGTCGCGCACGTCGTCGCTCATCTACGATCTCCTTCGCAGTCGCCTTTCACCGCAGTATAGTGCGAGACAGTCCATCGCCAAGTCGAGAAGGAGCGAGCGCGTGCAGATCCAGGCCCAGCCTCAGGAATACGATGCCATTGTCGTTGGTTCGGGAGCGTCCGGAGGGTGGGCGGCGAAGCGGATGGCCGAAGCCGGCTTGCGGGTCGCGCTGGTCTGCGCCGGGCGTCCGCTGAAGGACGGCGACTACCGCGAGCACGTCCAGCCGTACGAGCTGAAATACCAGGCGCGCGCCAACGACCTCATCCGGCGCACGCAGCCGGTGCAGAAGGACTGCTACGCCTGCACCGAGTACAACGCCGACTGGTTCTGCAACGACATCGACGAGCCGTACACCACGGAGCAGGGCAAGCCGTTCTCGTGGCAGGGCCGCATGCGCGTCACCGGCGGACGCACCAACGTCTGGGGCCGCCACAGCTACCGCTTCTCGCAGCAGGACCTGAAGGGCTACTCGTTCGACGGCGCCGGCACCGACTGGCCGCTCGACTACAAGGATCTCGGTCCCCTACTACGAGCTGGTCGAGGACTACGTCGGCATCTCCGGCCTGGCCGAGAACGTGCCCGAGCTGCCCGACAGCAAGTTCCAGCCGGCGATGCCGTTCACCTGCGTCGAGGACAAGGTCCGCAGTTCAATCAAGACGAAGTTCGGCCGCACCCTGACGATGGGGCGCCTTGCCAACCTCACCAAGCCGATCAACGGCCGCCAGGCCTGCCACTACTGCGGCCCGTGCGAGCGCGGCTGCGTCACGCACTCGTATTTCAATTCCGCGTTCACCACCGTCGCCGACGCGCTGAAGACCGGCAAGTGCACGCACATCCCCAACGCCATGGTCTATCAGGTGCTGATGGACAAGGCGACCAACAAGGCGCGCGGCGTCACCTACGTCGATCGGATCACGCGCGAGACGCGCGAGGTCCGCGCCAGGACCGTGGTGCTGTGCGCGCAGGCGCTCGAGTCGACGCGCATCCTGTTCAACTCGGCGCCCGACGGCCTCGCCAATTCGAGCGGCGTCCTCGGCCACTACCTGATGGACCACATGTGGGTCGCGGGCGGCGCCAACGGCGAGTTCCCCGACATGCCGGGCAAGCCGAGCCTGAACGCCGGCCGGCGGCCGGGCGGCCCGTACGTGATCCGCTTCCGCAACACGATGAACGGCGAGAAGCACAAGGACTTCCTGCGCGGCTACGGCTTCCAGGGCGGCAGCGCGCTCAACTTCGCGCTGGGCGCGCCGGGCTTCGGCCAGGCCTACAAGGAGGCCGTCAGGAACGGCCAGTGGACGCATGAACCTGGTCGGCTTCGGCGAGTGCCTGCCCTACAAGGACAACCGCGTCACGCTGAACAAGAACGTCACCGACGTCTACGGCATCCCCGTGCTGCACTTCAACATCGCGTGGGGCGAGAACGAGAAGGCGATGATCCGCGACATGGCGGTCAGCGCCGGCGAGATGCTCGAGGCGTCAGGCGCGAAGAACGTCCGCACCTTCGCGCTCGAGGATCGCGTCCCGGGCTACAGCATCCACGAGATGGGCACGGCGCGGATGGGCAGCGATCCGAAGCAGTCGGTGCTGAACCAGTTCCAGCAGGCGCACGACGTCAAGAACCTGTTCGTGATGGACGCCGCCGGCTTCCCGTCCGGCGGCTGTCAGAACCCGACGCTGACGATCATGGCGATGGCGGTCCGCTCGACGGACCACCTGATGGAAGAACTGAAGAAGGGCAACCTCTAGCCCTTCTTCTTCCCGGCGATCCACTCGAACGCCTCGCGGGCAATCGGGGCCGGCAGGGTGTGCGGGCCGTCGAACTCCTTGAAGCGGACGTGTAGTTGGCGGCCTCGAGCTCCGGCACGATGCGGCGGCTGGTCGTGTCGAACGGCAGGATCTGGTCGCGCTTGCCGTGTGAGACGTAGAACAGCGGCCGGCCGCGCCGCTGGTTGCCGACGAAGAAGCCGGGCGAGAACGCGGCGACGTGCGTGAACAGGTCGCCGTTCTGCAGGCCGAGCGAGATGGCGTAGCTGGCGCCGTCCGAGAAGCCACCGACCGCCACGCGCTTCCTGTCGATCGGCACCGTCTCGAACACCTTCGCGAGCGCCTTGTCGAGGAACGCGACGTCTGGCCCGAACTGGCCGCGGATCGCGTCCCACGTCCGCTCCCGCGAGTCCGGGGCGAGGATCACCATCTTCAGCTCGTCCGCCAACGCGAACGCCCCAGTGCGGCCCGTAATGCCGGCGGCGCTGCCGGTGGCGCCGTGCAGCAGCACGAACAGCGGCGCGGGTCCGGTCAATCCAGGCGGAAGATAGATGACGCCGTCGCGGCCGCTGTCGAGGCCGATGGGCTGCGCACCGGTCGCGGTCGGCACCGCCGGCAGCTCCTTCGGCGGACGCGAGAGCAGATGCCCGTCGGACGGCCGGCGAGCCGGCTTCGGTCTCGACGCCGAAGCCCACCGCAGCACGATCCACATGCCGCCGACACCGCGAGCAGCCCGAGGGCGAAGCAGCGCTCGGCGTCTCATCGCGGTGACCGCGTTCCTCATCGCGTCGCTCGCTTCCCCGTGACGCCTTTGCCTTCCGTCACCGTGTATTCCTGCCCGGCGTCGAGCGCCGCCAGCACGTCGCGCTTGCCGCTCGGCCAGACGATCGTGACTTCGTCGGCTTTCGCCGCCGTGCCGAGGCCGAACGTCAGCGGCAGCTCCGACTGCGAGAGATAGCTCGATCCGGTGCGAACGACGCGCGACGCGGACGTCTTCCCGACGCGGATGGTGGCGCGCGCGCCGATGCCGTCGCGGTTCGAGGTCGTGCCGACGAGGCGCAGGCGCAGGCTGCGGTTCCCCGGCGGCAGGTCGGTGCGATAGAGGTGCACGGGGCCGCCGTTGGTCGTGATCACGGCGTCGAGATCGCCGTCCGCGTCGATGTCGGCGAAGGCGGCGCCGCGGCCCATCTTCGGCTGCGCGAACGTCGCACCGGCGTCGCGCGCGATGTCGGTGAAGCGCCCGTTGGCGTTGCGGAACAGGTGCGGCGTATCGGCGGCGACGCCGGCCGGAGCGCCGGTCGCCACGCGTGCGACGTCGAGGCGTCCGTTGACGACCAGCAGATCCTGCTGGCCGTCGAGGTCGACGTCGAAGAAGAAGCAGCCCCAGCCGAGCGTCTGGCGCGTCGCCCGGCCGACGTCCGATCCGGGCGCGCGATCGACGTACTGGCCGTCGGACTCGGCGCGGAACAGGCCGAGCATCTCGCCGGAGAAGTTGGTCACGGCCACGGTGGGGCGCCCGGATCCGTCGAGATCGACCGCATCGACGCCCATCCCGGCACGGGCCCGGCCTTCCTCGCTGAACGCCACGCCGGCCTTCAGCCCCAGCTCGGCGAAGGTGCCGTTGCCGTTGTTGCGATACAGCTTGTTCGGCTGCGTGTCGTTGGCGATGAAGACGTCGGGCCAGCCGTCCTGGTCGTAGTCGAGCAGCGTCACGCCGAGCGACTTCGACGTCACGTCGAAGAAGCCGGCCTTGGCGGTGACGTCGTCGAAGGTGCCGTCGCCCTTGTTGCGATAGAGCCAGGACGTGCTGCCGCGATAGGCCTCCGGCGTGCAGTAGCTCTTCGTCTTGCCGTCGGTGCTGCAGAAGACGTCGCCCTGCGGCGTCCACTGCACGTAGTTGCAGATCAGCAGGTCGAGATGGCCGTCCTTGTCGTAGTCGAACCACATCGCCGACGTGCTGAACGCGCGCCGGCCGCCGAGCCCGGCCTTCGCCGTCGCGTCGGTGAAGCGCCCGCCGGCGTTGCGAAACAGCCGCACCGAACCGGCGGACGTGAGCAGGAGATCGGGCGCGCCGTCGTTGTCGTAGTCGCCGGCCGCGATGCCCATGCCGTACTCCAGGCCGCTCGATTCAGCGGCCTGACGCGCCGAAGCGGCCGCGGGCCGCGACGGCGGGCGTCTCGAGCCCTGAACCCGCCGTCGCCTCGGCGAAGCGCCCCCGGCCGTCGTTCCTGAACAGCCGCGCGTAGCTCGATCCGGGCGTCCACGTACCGGACACGACGATCAGATCCTGATCGCCGTCGCCGTCCACGTCGACGAACGCCGCGCCCGACCCCATCGTCTCGGGCAGGTACTTCCTGCCGGCGGCGCCATTGACGTGCGTCACCTTGATGCCGGCAGCGGCGCTCACGTCCGTGAGCGAGACGGCGGCGTCCGCCCGCACCAGCACGCCCGACGCGAGCGCGGCGACCGCCGCCACGACCACCGCGGGAATCCGCATCGCGAATCAGCCGGTGACGACGAGGCCCTTCTTGACCGCGTAGAGCACCAGCTCGGCGGCCTTGTGCACCTTGAGCGTGCTCATCAGGTTGGCGCGGTGCACGGCGACGGTGTTCACGCTGAGGCCGAGCACGACCGCGATCTCCTTGTTCGACTTGCCGTGCGCGATCAGCTGCAGCACCTGCTTCTCGCGCTCGGTGAGCTGATCCCACGGATCGTCGGACTCGCCCTTGCCCTGCAGCGCCTTGATGACGATCGCGGACAGCTCCGGGCTCAGGTACTGCTGGCCGGCGGCGACCGCGCGCACGGCGCGCGTCAGGTCGTTGTCGAGCGCGTTCTTCAGGATGTAGCCGGCGACGCCGGCGTCGAGCGCGCTGCGGACGTACTGCTCGTCGGCGTACATGCTGAGGATCAGCACGCGCGTCTGCGGCCGCTCGCGGAGGATCATGCGCGCCGCCTGGACGCCGTTCATGTCCGGCATCGCCATGTCGAGCACGACCACGTCGGGCTTGTGCGTCCTGGCCAGCTCCACGGCTTGGGCGCCGTTGCCGCCTTCGCCGACCACCGTGATGCCGGGCTCGTCCTCGAGGATGCGCCGGAAGCCCTGGCGCACGAGGGCGTGATCGTCCGAGAGGACGACGCGGATGCCAGAACCTTCAGCCATGATGCGTCAGCCTACTCCTTCCGGGGCGGGATCCGGATCATTCACCGGAGCCGCCGCCGGGCGCGCCAGCGGCACCCAGACCACGACGTGCAGGCCGCCCCGCGGACCGCGCCCGGCGTCGAAGCGCCCGCCCATCAGCGCCGCCCGCTCCCGCATGCTGGTGATGCCGATGCCGCCCGGGCCCTCGTTGGCGCCGCGCGCCGCGGTCAGCGCCGGCGGGCCCTTCCCGTCGTCGGCGACGCTCAGCTCGATGCCGTCCGCGTCGCGCGTCAGGCGCACGTCGACCTGCGATGCCTCGGCGTGCCGGGCGACGTTGGTCAGCGATTCCTGCACGATGCGGTAGAGGTGCGTGGCCACGTCCGCCGGCAGGCCGGCGAGGTCGCCGTCCGGCTCGAAGCGCGTGTCGATGCCGTGCTGGCGGGCGAACTCGTCGGTGTACCAGGCGACGGCCTGCTGCAGGCCGAAGTCGTCCAGGATCACCGGGTGCAGCAGGCGCGACTTCTTGCGCACGCGGTCGAGCGTCCGCTGCGTGATCTGCTGCGCCTCCTCGAGGTCGGCGATGAACGGCGCCATGGCGGCTGCCTCGGAGGGCGCGGCTGCCTTGCGCCGGACCCGCCCGAGCATCATGCCGACCGCCGTGAGGATCTGGCCGAACTCGTCGTGCAGCTCGCGCGCGAACTCGGTCTGCAGCGTTTCCTGCAGGGTCAGCATCCGCCACGACAGCGCCCGGCGCTCGGCCGCCAGGCCGTGCACCGTGTCGAAGGTCCGCCGCGTGTTGCGGAGCAGGATGGCGCCACCGATCACGACGCCGGCCACCAGAACCGCCGCCAGCAGATAGATCTGCCGGGCGACGCTGGTCGTAGACGTCGCGGCCGCGCGCGGCCGACGCTTCGTCCATGCGCGTGTTGTGGATGACGAGCTGCGACACGAGGGTGACCAGCTCCGCGTGGCGCGCGCTCGCCTCGCCGCGGATGATCGCGGCGGCCGCCGACTCAGCAGCCGGCCCGCCACCACCCTGGTTGGCGGTGGCGAAGGAGCGCTCGACCGCCTCCCAGAACCGCCCATTCGCTTCATCCAGGCGAGCCTGCTCAGCCGTAAGGCGCCCGGCGGGCGCCAGCTCGCGCTCCCGCGCCAGCGCCTGCTCGAGATCGATGCGGAGGCGCGTGAAGGTGTTGGCCCAGGCGGCGAGCGGGTAGGGCTCGGTGCCGCCGAGCATGTCGCGCAGCGCGCCGGCGACGCTCGACAGGTTCTGCTGAATGCGGACGATCTGCAGGGTGTCGAGGCGATTGCGCTCCGACATCGCCGCCTGTTCGTCCCGCAGGGTGCGGATCTCCCTGGCGGCATAGAGGCTGAACCCGACGATCACCAGCACCGCGACGCCGAGGCCGATAGCCAGGCGCGCAAGAGCCGAACCGGCCGATTCGCTCGACTCGTCGGCTGGCGGTGCTGGCGGCGGGACGACGGGGTCAGACACAGGTGACGACGCCTGCGGCAGCAGGGTACCTGTCCATTTTGTGCTCGGTTTGAACCCAACGGCGTCACTAAGAAGCACTAGCTCATCCGTAAATTAGGTAGTTGATTTGCGCTACCTCAGACGTATGATGCCTGTCGTTCACGAAAGTTCACGTGTAAGCCTTTCAGGCGCGTTTGCCTTGTTCGGACGCCTTTTATTCCGAAAGAGAGCAGGTGCAATGACTCTTGGTCGTCGGGTCCTCTTACTCGCGTCGGCGATGGTGCTGGCGCTCGGTCTTCCCTCCCTCTCCCGTGCACAGTCGCTCACGGGCGCGATCTCGGGCTCGGTCGTCGACGCCCAGGGCGGCACGCTGCCTGGCGCCGACGTCGCCCTCACCAACCAGGAATCGAAGACCGTGCAGCGCACGGTCACCAACAGCGAGGGCGTCTTCGTCTTCGCTTCGGTGCCCTCGGGTAACTACTCGGTCCGGGTCGAGCTGTCCGGCTTCACCGCCTGGGAAGCGACGGACATCGCGCTGCTGCTCGGTCAGCGGCGCACGATCACGGCATCACCCTCAAGGTGGGAGGCGTCGAGGAAACGATCTCGGTGACCTCGCGTCCCGATATCGCGCCGATCGACTCCGGTGAGAAGAGCGCGCGCCTCACCTCCGAGCAGATTCAGAACGTGCCGATGGTCGGCCGCAGCACCGGTGAGTTGCTGAAGCTCCTGCCGGGCATGACCCCCATCTCGGGTGCTACGGGCAACAGCGGGACCATCAACAATCCCGGCTACAACGGCGAAGTCATCGGCATCAACGGCAACGGCGACGGCGGCAAGCAGAGCGCGGTCGGCAACTTCTCGGGCAACGGCAGCCGCGCCGATGGCCTCGACATCGTCATCGACGGCGCCCACGCCTCCGACCCCGGCTGCAACTGCGCGACGTCGGTCAACCCGAACCCCGACATGGTCGGCGAGTTCAAGGTGCTGCAGTCGAACTACGGCGCCGAGCACGCCAAAGGCCCGATCACCATCGACGTGGTCAGCAAGGCCGGCGGCCGTGACTTCCACGGCATGGGCTACCTCTACATGCGCGACTACCGGATGAACTCGAACGAGTGGCGCCTGAACAAGTTCAGCACTGAGGCCGGTGCCGAGAACAAGCCCCAGAACAAGTACGCGTATCCCGGCTTCAACCTCGGCGGTCCGCTGATCATCCCGGGCACGAGCTTCAACAAGGACCGCAACAAGGTCTTCTTCTTCACCGGCTACGAGTTCTACAAGCAGCGCCTGGACACCGGCATCCTGCAGTCGTGGGTACCGAGCGACGCGATGCTCAACGGCGACTTCTCCAATACCTCGCAGTTCTCGGGCCTCAACAACTCGTTCGTCAGCACCGTCCCGTCGAACCTGGTCAACGGCCGCATCCCGGCCAACCAGATCGACCCGAACGGCCAGGCGCTGCTGCGTCTGCTGCCGCGCCCGAACGCCGACCCGGCCCAGACCGACGGCTACAACTACGTCGAAAGCATCGAGCTCGACCAGAACATGCAGCAGTGGCTGTCGCGCGTCGACGTCAACGTCAGCGACAACACGCGCATCTTCGCCCGCTACAACCTGCAGTCGGAGACGCAGAACTTCCCGGTCGGCCTGTGGTGGCGCAATGCCAACCAGGTGCCCTACCCGACCGCAGTGACGGCTCCCAACCGCTCGCACTCGACCACCGCCAGCCTGACCCACGTCTTCGGCCCGTCGCTGACGTCCGAGTCGACGTTCGCGGCGACCTACATCAACTTCCCGAACCAGCTCGAGGATCCGAGCCGGGTCTCGCGCTCGGCGCTGGGTTACACCAACCCCGGCATCTACGACAGCGGCCTCGACCAGATCCCGTCGATGACCGGCTGGGGCAACGGGCCGACGATGTTCAACCCGGGCGGCTTCGACCCCGTCCTCTTCGCCAAGAAGTGGCTGATCTCCGGCGCCCAGAGCGTGACCAAGGTCAGCGGCGCGCACACGATGAAGGCCGGCGCCTACTACGAGTGGGTCAACAACAGCCAGCCGGGCAACGGCGACTCGAACGGCCGCCTGATTCCGGCGTCGTGGGGCGCCAACACCACCGGCAATTACTTCGCGGACATGCTCACCGGCAACCTCGCCGAGTACGGCGAGCAGTCGCCGAACGTCGTCCGCGACATGGCCTACAACATCTTCGAGGGCTACATCCAGGACAGCTGGAAGGCGAACAACCGGCTGACCATCGACGGCGGCGTCCGCCTGTCGCACCTGGGCGGCTGGTACGAGCGCAACGGCGTGGGCATGGCGGTGTTCGATCCCGCGCTCTACGACTCGCAGGCGCCGGGCACGGCGTTCCGCGGCCTCACCTGGACGGACGTCAATCCCGACGTCCCGACGTCGGGCGTCGAAGTGCAGAGCATCTTCTTCTCGCCGCGCGTCGGCTTCGCGTATGACCTCTCGGGCGACGGCTCGACGCTGCTGCGCGGCGGCTACGGCATGTTCAACTTCCACGACCCGCAGGGGCCGTACTCGCAGTTCATCGACCTGCCCTACGGCGTGACGTTCACCAACGTCACCAACAGCCCGCGGCTGTCGGATGTCCCGAACATCAACCCGAACACGCAGCCCGGCATCACCGGAGCGATCCTCGCCACCGACGACAAGCAGCCGCGGAGCCAGAGCTGGAGCTTCACGGTGCAGCGGCGTCTGCCCTATCAGATGGTCGATTGAGGCCGGCTATGTCGGCAGCAAGAGCGACCGGCTGCTGAACGACGGCCTCGACAACCTGAACATCGTGCCGTTCGGCGCCATGCTCAACGATCCGACCGGCGATCAGAACCTCTACCGCCCGTTCCGCGAGTACGGCGATCTGCCGGTGACGCAGCACACGCACTACCAGAACTACAACGCACTGCAGCTGCTGCTCAGCCGGGCGAGCTCGAAGTTCAGCTACACGGCGTCGTACACGTGGTCGAAGGCCCTCGGCATCCGCGGCGGCGGCCAGGGGTCGGCGTCGTATCCGGCGGTCGACATCCGCGACGGCGCTTACGGCGTCCTCGGCTACGACCGCGCCCACGTGCTGAACATCGGCTACAGCTACCTGTTGCCGGCCCTCGACGAATCGGCGGCGCTCAAGAGGGCGCTCCTGGGCGGCTGGCAGTTCACCGGCGTGTCGACCTACATCAGCGGCGCGCCGCTGCAGCCGCTCTCGCAGACGGGCGTCAACTTCGGCATCGCCGGCACGACAGCGACCGGCGCCGACCTGGGCGGCAACACGACCATCACCGGATCGCCGCAGATCACGGCGATGCCGGTGCTGACGTGCGATCCGCGCGAGGGCGTGAGCGGCGATCAGGTGCTGAACCCGAGCTGCTTCGCGCTGCCGACGCCGGGCTCGAACGGGAACTACATCTTCCCGGACCTGCGCGGGCCTGGCTACATCAACAACGACTTCGCGGTGTTCAAGAACTTCGCGATGGGCGGCTCCCGGAAGTTCCAGTTCCGCGCCTCGTTCACCAACGTGTTCAACCACCCGCAGCGGTTCTTCGACGACAACGTCAACCTGAAGCTGCAGTACACCAACGGCCAGCTGTCGACAACGCGAACTTCGGCGTCCTGCCGCGGGACAACAAGTTCGGCCGCCGCATCGTCCAGCTCGCCTTCAAGATGTACTTCTAGGCCGGCGCCGACGACTCCGGAGTCGTTCTCCAACGACTCCGGAGTGGTTGCGGATTCTGCAAGGCCCGGCTTCGGCCGGGCCTTTTGTGTCTAGGATGAAGGCGTGATCGGTCCAGTGGTGCTCCTCGCGGCAATGCTGGCGGCAGGCGGACAGGCCGCCGCTGCCAGCGACGCCTACGCCCGCGCCGTCGCCCTGCAGCAGGCGGGCGATCGGGAAGGCGCGGCGGCCGCTTACCGCGAGCTGCTGAAGGCGCAGCCGTCGCACGTCGCGGCGCGGTCGAATCTCGGCGTCGTCCTGGCCCAGCTCGGACGCTACGAAGAGGCGATCGAGGCCTATCGCGCCGCGCTCGCCGTCGATCCGAAGCAGCACAGGATCCGCCTGAACCTTGGCATCGCGCTCTACAAGGCCGCCCTCTACGGTGATGCGGTCACCGAGCTGGCCGCGGTGCGAACCGCGGAGCCCGACAACCTGCAGGCGCGCTACCTCGAGGCCGACTGCCACCTGCGGATGGGCGCGCCGAAGCAGGTCATCGAGCTGCTCGCGCCGCTCGAGCCGACGCGCCAGGACGATCTCGCGCTCGCCTACATGCTCGGCCTGGCGTACCTCCAGGAGAAGGAGATGGAAAAGGGCGGCGTGCTCGTCGACCGGATCCTCAAGCGGGGCGAATCGGCGGAAGCCCACTTGATGCTGGGGATGGCCAAGCGGGGCGGAGGCGATCTCAGCCGGCGGCCTCGAAGCGCTGGGCAAGGCGGTGGCGCTCAACCCCGAACTGCCGGGCGTCCACTCGCTCTACGGCCGCGCCCTGCTCGAAACCGGCAACCGCGATCGGGCCCAGGCCGAGTTCGAAGCCGAGCTCGCGCGCAACCCGCTCGACTTCGACGCGCACCTCTACCTCGGCGTGCTGCTGAAGGAGGACGCGCAGTACGACGCGGCCATGGCCCACTTCGAGCGCGCCCTGGGCGTTCGCCCCGGCGATCCCGGCGTGCGCTACCAGATGGTGACGATCTACGTGTCGCGCGGCGAGACCGAGCGGGCGCTGCCGCTGCTCGAAGCCATCGTCAAGGAAGCGCCGGCGTTCCTCGAGGCGCACGTCACGCTGGCCACCGTCTACTACCGGCTGAAGCGCCGCGAGGACGGCGACCGCGAGCGCGCCATCGTGGACGCCCTCAACAAGGAAATCCAGGCGAAGCAGCCCGGCGCCGTCGCGCCGAACACGCCTGAAACCCCGCCGGCGCGGACGCCTGGCCATTGAATGGTCTGCACGGATCGTGCAGACTGATACATATGCGAACGACACTGAACCTTGATGACGCCTTGATGGCCGAGGCGATGTCATTGAGCGGCATCGGCGAGAAGACCCAGGTGCTGCACGAGGCACTGCGCTCGCTGATCGCGCGCGAGGCAGGCCGCCGGCTGGCCAAACTGGGCGGCACGGCGCCGAAGGCTTCTGCGGGACGCAGACGTCGCAGTTCGCGGAGCGCCCGACCGTGACCCTGGTCGACAGCTCGGTCTGGATCGATCACTGGCGGCGCGGCAACGGCCGCCTGGCGGCGGCATTAGAGCTCGGTCGAGTTGTGGCGCACCCCTTCGTAATCGGTGAGTTGGCGTGCGGGACGATGCCCAGGCGGTCCAGCACGCTACCGTTACTGGAGGCCCTTCCTGTAGTGCTGACTGCGCGTCACGACGAGGTGATGATGCTGGTCGAACGACACGGCATCGCTGGCACTGGCTTGGGCTGGGTCGATGCGCATCTGCTCGCCTCCGCGACGCTGAGCGGCACGCCACTATGGACGCTGGACCGGGCACTCCGCCGCGCGGCAGAAAGGCTCGACGTGTTCGGAGAACCGGGAGCGTGACGTGCGGTATCAGACAGGCCGGCTGATCCTCGTTGGTGTAGTCGGCGCGCTGGCGTCCGGCCTCGTCGCGGCCAGGGCACAGCAGACGCCATCGCCTCCCGTCTTCCGCACCGGCACGACGGCGGTGCTGCTCGACATCATCGTGCGCGACAAGCGCGGACGGCCAATCCGGGATCTGCGGCAGGACGAGATCACGGTCCTCGAGGACGGCGCGCCCCGCGAGGTGAAGTCGTTCCGGCTGATCGAGGGCGGGCCCTCCGACGCCGGCCTGTCGACGCCAGGCTCGGGCATCGTCCAGCCCGATCCGCTGCGGCGCGTCACGCTCGTGTCCCTGGTGTTCGACCACCTCGGTCAGAACGCCCGCAAGCTGGCGCAGAAGGCGGCGCAGGACTACTTGAAGAAGCCGCTCCCGACCGGCCAGTGGGTGGCGGTGTTCTCGCTCGACAACCGGCTGCACATGCTGCAGGACTTCTCGCGCAACGCCGGTGCGCTGTCCGCGGCGGTCGATCGCGCGACGTCGTCCGTCGCGAAGGAGGACGCCGCGCCATTGCCGGGCGCGAGCCGGGAGCAGGCCGGCCCCGTCCAGTACGGGCAGGCGGGCGGTGGTGCCGCGGTCAATCCGGCGACGGCCGGCGCCGACGCAGTCGCCCAGCAGATGCGCGAGATGACCGAGCGCATGCAGACGCTCGCCACCAGCATCGAGACCTCGCAGCGCGGACACGCCACCTTCTATCCCCTGATGGCGCTGGCCAAGGCGCAGGGCGGCCTCGAGGGCCGGAAGGCGATCCTGCTCTTCTCGGAGGGCATGCAGGTGCCCAGCTCGGTCGAGGAGATCTTCAAGGCGACGATCAGCGAAGCCAATCGCGCCAACGTGAGCGTCTATGCGATCGACTCACGCGGCCTCGATACGAGCCGCGACCTGGCCGCCGCCGGCGAGGCGGTCAACAAGGCCGGCCGCGTCAGCCAGCAGGCGATGGCCAAGCGGGGCGCCGGCGGCACGTCGATGGACGAAGTGCAGAACGACGACCTGGTGCTCTCGAGCTTCAAGTCCAGCACGCAGTCGGTGCTGCGCGAGCTGGCCGAGGACACCGGCGGCGCGCTGATCGCCAACACCAACGATCTCGGCAAGGGCCTCGATCGCGTCACGTCCGATCTGGCGAGCTACTACGAGATCGCCTACGCGCCGAAGAACGCCGAGGCCGACGGCAGCTTCCGCAAGATCGAGGTCAAGGTGGCGCGCAAAGGGGTCGACGTGACCTCGCGCAGCGGCTACTTCGCGCTCCCGGCCAGCGACGCGGCGCCGCTGCTGCCGTACGAGCTGCCGCTGCTCGCCGCGGCCGCGGCCACGCCGCCGCCGCACGCCTTCGACTTCCAACGCCGGCGTGTTCCGCTTCCACGAGACCACCCGCGGCCGCCAGTTCACCCTGGTGACCGAGGTTCCGGTCGCCTCGCTCGCGGTCGAGGAGGACAAGAAGGCGAAGCAGTACCACATCCGGTTCACGGTGATGGCCCTGGTCAAGGACGCGAACGGCACGGTGGTCGAGCGCCTGAGCAACACGTACCCGCTCGAAGGCCCGCTCGAGAACCTGCCGGCGCTGCAGCGCGGCAACGTCATCTTCAAGCGCCAGCTCTGGCTCGGCCCAGGCCGCTACACGCTCACGACCGTCGTCCGCGATCAGCAGGCCGACAAGGTCAGCGTCCGGCAGCTGCCGCTCCGGGTGTTCCCCGAAGCACCGGGTATCGACGTCAGCACCGTCGCGGTGGTGAAGCGCGTCGACAAGGCGAGCGACGAGCCCGACCCTGTCGAGGATCCGTTCCGGGATGGCCCGATGCGGATCGCGCCGAGCCTGGCGACGCCGATCTCGAAGGCCGCCAACGCCAAGGTCTCGGCGTTCGTCGTCCTCTATCCGGACAAGGCGATCGCCGAGCCACCGAACCTGACCATCGAGTTCGCGCAGGGCTCGACCATCATCGGCCGCTCGTCGCCGGCGCTGGACAAGCCAGACGAGCACGGGCGAATCACCTGCGTCGCGACGTTTCCGGCGGATGGCTTCGCGCCGGGCACCTACGAGCTGCGGGCGATCGCGCGGCAGGGCGCGTCGCAGGACGAGACACGGACGACCTTCACCATCGTCGAGTAGCTGGATCGAGCGCTGCGATTGCCATGCGATTGGGGCTCCGCCGTCGTCGATCGCTCGTGCTGGCCTCCGTGCTGTCGTCGGCCGCGGCAACAGCGGCGGCGCAACAGCCGGCAGCGCCCGGAACCGCACCCGAGCCCGTGTTCCGGGCCCGCACCACGGCCGTCCTCCTGGACGTCGTCGTACGCGACAAGCGGGGACGGCCGGTGCTCGATCTGCGGCCCGACGAAATCACCGTTCTCGAAAACGGCGTGGCGCGCGACGTGCGCTCGTTCCGGCTCGTCGACGCCGGGACGGGTGTCGCGGCGGACGCTGCCGCGCCGGCGGGCGCCACCCACGACCGGGACCCGACGCCCCGCGTCACGTTGATCTCGCTGGTCTTCGATCATCTCGGGCAGAACGCGCGCCAGCTCGCGCTGAAGGCCGCGCAGGATTACCTGAAGACACCGCTGCCCGGGACGCACCGGGTTGCCGTGTTCTCACTGGACCAGCGGCTGCGCATGCTGCAGGGGTTCACCCGGGACGCCGAGGCGCTGTCCGCGGCGGTCACCCGCGCCACGTCGTCAGTGCTCAAGGAGGACGCGCCGGCGCTGCCGGGTGCGAGCCGCGAGCGCGCCGGGGACACGGCCTACGCCAAGGTCGGGGATTCGGAGCTGAGCGCCACCGAACGCAGCACGATCGCCTCGGACAACGCGGATCCGCAATACCGCGAAACCATTCTGCGGATGCAGGCGCTGGCCAGCACGATCGATACGTCGCAGCGCGGGCACGCGACGCTCTACCCGTTGATGGTCCTGGCCAGGGCGCAGAGTGCGCTGGACGGTCGCAAGGCGATTCTGCTGTTCTCGGAAGGCCTGCAGGTGCCGAGCAGCGTCGAGGAGAGCTTCCGGACCGCGATCAGCGAAGCCAATCGCGCCAACGTCAGCATCTACGCCATCGATGCGCGCGGCCTCGACACCGCCCGCGATCTGCAGGCGGCCGGCGCGGCGCTGGAGAAAGCCGGCCGCATCAGCCAGCAGGCCGTCGGCCAGAGTGGCGCCGACCCCACGTCGATGGACGAAATGCTGAACGACGACCGGGTGGTCGCGTCGCTGCGATCGTCGACGCAATCAGTGTTGCGCGAGCTCGCCGAGAGCACCGGCGGCGTCCTCGTCGCCAACTCGAACGACCTCGGGAAAGGCCTGGATCGCGTCGGCGCCGATCTGGCGAGCTACTACGAGATCGCCTACGTACCGCAGAGCGGCGAGGCCGACGGGCGCTTCCGGAAGGTCGACGTCAAGGTGGCGCGCAAGGGCGTCGACGTCACCTCGCGCAGCGGCTACTTCGCGCTGCCAGCGAGCGACGGCACACCGCTGCTGCCCTACGAGCTGCCCCTCCTCACCGCCGCGGCGGCCACGCCGGCGCCGCGCGCCTTCGACTTCCAGGCCAGCGCGTTCCGATTCCACGAGACACCGCGCGGGCGGCAGTTCACGCTGGTGGCCGAGGTCCCGATCGGCGCGCTGGCGGTCGAAGAGGACAAGAAGACGCGGCAGTATCGCCTCCGCGTCGACGTGATGGCGCTGGTCAAGGACGCCGCCGGCGCCATCGTGGAGCGCCTCAGCAACACCTACCCGCTCGACGGCCCGCTGACCAACCTGCCTGGGCTGCAGCGCGCCAACATCGTGTTCAAGCGGCAGCTCTGGCTCGGCCCCGGTCGCTACACGCTCACGACGGTCGTCCACGATCGGCAGGCCGACACGGTCAGCGTCCGGCAGCTGCCGATTCGGGTGTTTCCGGAGTCGCCGGGCATCGACGTCAGCACGGTCGCGGTGGTGAAGCGCGTCGACAAGGCCGGCGACCAGCCGGACGTGGTCGAGGACCCCTTCAGAAACGGGGCGATGCGGATCGCGCCCAGCCTGGCGGCGCCGATCTCGAAGGCCGCCAACAGCCAGATTTCGGCCTTCGTCGTCCTGTATCCAGACAAGACGATCGCCGAGCCGCCGAACCTCACCATCGAGTTCGCGCAGGGCTCGACCATCGTCGGCCGCTCGGCGCCAGCGCTGGACAAGCCCGACGCACACGGCCGAATCACCTGCGTCGCAACGTTCCCGGCGGACGGGTTCGCGCCGGGCACGTATGAGCTGCGGGCGATCGCACGGCAGGGCGCCTCGCAGGACGAGACGCGGACGACGTTCACCATCGTGCAGTAGGCTTGGATCGATGAGGAGACCACAGCCGCGGATCGTTGGCCGGGCGGGCCTCGCGCTGGCCGCCGCGGCCATGCTGACGGCCGCTGTCCTGGCGCAGCAGCCGCCCGCCGACCAGCCGGCCTTCCGGACCGGCGCCGACCTCGTCATCGTCGATGCCGTCGTCGTGGACAAGGCCGGCCAGCCGGTGACGAACCTCACCGCGGCCGATTTCGAGGTCCGGGACGAAGGGCGCACGCAGGCGATCTCGCTGTTCCAGACCGTCTCGGTCGATGCGGCGGCGCAGGCTGCCGGGCCGGTCGCCGCGCGCCGCTACGCCTTCAGCACCAACGCCGGCGCCGGCGCCGTCCCCGGCCGGGCCTTCGTGCTGTTCTTCGACGACGTCCACCTCACCCAGGCCGAAGGCGACCGGGCCAAGGTGGCGCTCAACCAGTTCCTGGAGCGCGAGCTGCAGGCCGGCAATCTGGTCTCGCTGGTCGCCCCCGGGACGGCGCTGCGCTGGCATGCGCGGATGCCGGACGGGCGGCCCGAGCTGACCCGCATCGTGGCCGGCCTGCGCGGCCTCTTCCTGCCCGACCCGTCATCCGATCAGATGAGCGACTACGAGGCGTATCGGATCAACGCCTTCAACGACGAACAGGTGGCGGACCAGGTCGATCGCCGCTGGAGGAACGCCAGGGTCAACGGCCGCGAGCCCGACAACCTGGCGACCAGCCAGGGCTTCCAGCCGCAGAATCGCGGTGGCCAGATTGGCATCATCCCGCAGGACATCCTGATGCGGGCGGCCACCCTCTACCAGCAGGCCGCGGCTCGCAACATCGCGACGCTGCAGGTGCTCGAGCGGACCATCGACGGCCTCACCGCGGTGCGCGGACGCAAGGCGGTCATGATGCTGACGCCGGGGTTCATCGCCGATCAGGAGCGCGTCGAGGCGAAGCGGGCGATCGACGCGGCGCGCCGGGCCAACGTGGCGGTCTACTTCGTCGACGCGCGCGGGCTGGTCGCGAGCACCCCCTACGCGCAGGCGCAGCAGACCGGCCGCGGCCTCGATTCGCGCGACGTCGGCGCCGCCAACGCCGAGATCACGCTCGGCGCGGAAGGCGCCGCCGAGATCGCGCAGAACACCGGCGGCTTCTCGGTCCGCAACCAGAACGATCTCGGCCGCGGCCTGCAGCGGATCGGCGCCGAATCGCGCGTCTACTACCTGCTCGGCTTCCAGCCGGACAAGGACGCCAAGGCCGGCGCCTTCCGGCGGCTCGACGTGAAGGTCACTCGGCCCGACGTCACGGTCCGCGCGCGCCGCGGCTACTACGCCGGCGGCTTCGGGGCCGGCGCGCCGGCCGCGAGTGGCGCCACGCCGCCGCGGTTCAGCGACGGCGTCGACGCGATCGACCGCGCCGCGGAATCGCCCTACGAGCTCGGCGCGATCCCGCTGCGCGTCGCCGATCTCGCGTTCGGCGAGGCGAGCGCCGACAAGGCCGTGGTCATGCTGGTGGTGGAGGCCGATCTGCGCGGCTTCGGGTTCGCGAGCGCGGGCGGCAAGCTGTCCGACGTGCTCGACCTGCGGGTGCTCACCACCGAGCTTGGCACGAACACCACCGAGCGCTACGAGCGCAAGGTCGAGATGTCGTTCCCCGAGGGGACGCGCTTCGGGCCGGACTCCTGGCATCCGCTGTCGCAGGAGTTCAACCTGAAGCCGGGACGCTACCAGGCGAGGGTCGCGGTGCGCGACGCCAACAGCGGCCGGATCGGCAGCGTCACCCACGACTTCGTCGTGCCGCCGCTGACCGGGCTGCGGCTGACCACGCCGATCCTCACCGACGCCATCGAGGCGCCGTCGTTCGGATCGCAGTCGCCGCCGAAGCCGGTGCTGATCGCCCGGCGCGCTTTTCCGGCCGGCGCCACGCTCTACTACCAGTTCAGCGTGCTCGGCGCGGGCAAGGATGCCGCCGGGGCGACGCGCGTGGTCGGCTCGCACCAGCTGATCGGACCTGGGGGCGCTGTGGTCAAGCAGCTCGATCCGCGGCCGGTCGCGGGAGGGAGCCGGCGCGCCGAGCCGCTTCGCCAGCGTCGGCCTGGCTGGCCTGCCGGCCGGCGACTACGACCTGGTGCTGAAGGTGACGGACCAGACCACCGGCCAGTCGGTCGAACGCCGCGAGCCGCTGGCAGTCCTGCCGTCGCCGGTATCGTCGCCTCCGGGCCCGGCGAGCGCGGGCCGCCAGCCGTGATGACCGGCCTCGGCCTGGCGCTGACGCTCTGCCGCGCTTCTCGCCCAGACGCCGCCGGCGGCCCCGGCGGTCCGGACCCCGGCGTCGCGGGCGCGCGCGTCGTTCGAGACCGTGTCGGCGTCGGCGGCCGCGGCACGCGAGGCCGGGCGCCTCGACGAAGCGATCGCGCTCTACCGCCAGGGGATCGCCCTGCGCGCCGACTGGGACGAGGGCCGCTGGTACCTGGGATTGTCGCTCTACGAGCGCGAGCGCTACCGCGAAGCACGTGACGCCTTCGCGGCGCTCGTGGCGCGGCAGCCGGCGCATGCCGGCGCGGTCGGCATGAAGGGCCTGTGCGAGTTCGGCCTCGGTCAGCACGAGACGGCGCTCCGCACGCTGCTGCAGGCGCGGTCCCTCGGCATCGCGCGGACACCGGAGATCGCGCACGTCGTCGCGTATCACGCCGGCATCCTGCTGACGCGGTTCAGCGAGTTCGAGGTCGGCTACGCCGTCCTCACCGAGCTGTCCGGCGACAACGTCGAGAGCCCGAAGACGATCGAGGCGCTCGGCCTGAACCTGCTGCGGATGCCGATCCTGCCGAGCGCGCTTCCCGAGGCGAAGCGGCCGCTGGTGCAGCTCGCCGGTCGGGCGGCGTTCGCGATGGGGGGCCGGCGCCTGGCCGATGCCGCGCGCCTGCTCGACGAGCTCGTCGCCGCGTATCCGCGCGAGCCGAACGTCCACTACGCACGCGGCGTCCTCCGCACCACCGAAGCGCCGGACCTCGCGCTCGAGGACTTCGTCGCCGAGCTCGCCGTGTCGCCGCGCCATGTCCCGGCGCGTCTGCAGCTGGTGTTCGAGCACGTGAAACGCGGCGAGGCGGCCAAGGCGAAGCCGTACGCCGAGGAGGCCGTTCGCCTCGATCCGCAGCACTTCGCCGCCCACCTCGCGATGGGGCAGGTGTGGTTCGAATCCGGCGATGTGCCGAAGGCCATCGCGTCGTTCGAGCATGGCGCGAAGCTGGCGCCGGGCAGCCCGCAGGCGCACTTCCTGCTCGCCCGCGCCTACGCCCGCGCCGGCCGCACCGCCGACGCCGAACGCGAACGCGCCGAGTTCCGCCGCCTCGAGCAGCTCAA
>CAWJOG010000013.1:0-127875 GCA_963844435.1 Vicinamibacterales bacterium
GCGTCGAGTCCCGCTGGGGACGCCACCGACATTCCGACCCATCACCCCCGAAAGCAAACGCCCAACGTGCGCACGCGCGCGGTAGCGATAGGTCTCGCGGGCCAGCCGCTCACGGACGCCGCGGCAGGTACAGAGATGAGCCAGCCTCCTTCGTCGCCCGCGAGCGCCGGGTCGACGCTGAACTCGCTGACAAGCTGGCGTGTGCGCATGCCGCGGTTCGGCGGGTGGAAGTCGATCGGATCGGAGTGGTAGGCCGGACGACCGTCGAACGGAGCCACGATGTACACGTCCAGATTCTCAGCGCCGACCAGGCCGAACACCACAATCATGTGGTCGTCGACGGCCCCGTCGAGATGTCGACGAGCAGCGGGCCGTGGTCGGTCAACCATCGGCACCACTGCTGCACCGCTCTGAATCGCCCCCCGCCGATTCTCGAGGCGCGAAGGCTGGCGGCCCCGTTGCTAGTTACCGCACCAATCACCACGACGACAACTGCTGTCACCACACGATTCGAGCTCTGCGTACCGAATCGGCCAGGGCGGACGTTTCAGAAAGTAGGGCAGGCGTGCCTCAATGCCTGGCCCGTCGGGGCGTGAGGATGCACCTCCCGTCTGCACACCCAGCCGATAGGAGTATGACCATGGACAACGAAAAGAGCTCCCCACCCTCGATGCTCGGCCCCACGTCGCGAGACGCTGATGGGAAGGACGTCACCGACGCCCTGGGACGCCGCTGGAACGCGGTCGGCAAGATCGCGCCGAAGAAGATCGATCTCGCTGAGGTCGGCAGGCAGCGGCGCGATGCGGACGACCTCCCACTGCCGGGTCCCGATCCGCGCCGCCTTTCGCGAGAGGTGCTCGCGGAGAAGCTGCGTCCTCGACGGCTGGTCGGGGGATACGAATATCGTCTCGAGGGTCCCGACTTCGAGCTCGCGGACCGGATTCTCGCCATGAAGGAGGTCCCGAATACGCGAGCCGCACTCGGTGACGGCAGCGGCTACGGGAGGCTGAAATTCGTCATCGGCCCCGATGACCGTCAACCGGTGCAGAACGCGGCGGTGTTCCCCGGAAGCGCCTTCGCGTACTGGCGCCGCAGAACTGCACTGCCACGATGATTGGGCCGAGCACGGCGTTGTGTGCCGCCCACTGCTTCTTCAACAACGGCTGGATCCTGTCCAACAGCATCACCTTCGGCGCGAACACCGCCGCCCCGACCGCCCCGTTCGGGAGTTTCCTGGCCGACAGCCTAACATTGCCTGGCGAATGGAATGCGACGGAATGGGACTGGGACTTCGCGGTGCTGGAGTTCAGCCCGACGCGACCCGATCTCGGACGTCAGACCGGCTGGTTCGGCACGGGTACAACTTCAACGGGGCGAAGACGATGATCGGCTATCCGACCGACAAGCCGATCCCGTCCCCCTGGCTGAAGACGGGGAATTTCACCGCAGCCCCAGGGGCTCGCTACGAACACAACCTCGATGCGGTGCCTGGAGACAGCGGTGCCGGCGTTTACGACAACAACGATTTTCGGTGCAACGGCATCCAGTCCACGCAGTGGTTCACGAACAACCCCTTCCGCATCTGGAACGAGGTGCGGCGCTGGGACGCCACCACCCACAACTTCTTCGCCGCCTACGGCAATTGGCCCCGGCTCTAAAGCGAGCGACCGCTGCCGACGTTCTGACGACCACGTGGATAGCCTTCAGCGGCACTCAGCGTGGTGCGTAAGTCGGCCGGCGGAACCCTCGGTGCGTAGTCTTGTGTTCGCCATCTGCTTCCTCAGCGAGTGCGGCGCTGACCTGCCTGGCGTTCTTCGGACCGCAGCCGTGGCTTCTAGCGTCTCACCGAGCTCGTGGCGGTGGCCGCAGTGGCTCACGCGCAACGACGCTCGGTGATTTGAGCGCGCTTCGCTTTGAACGCAGCGACCCATTCCTCAATAGTGGCTAATCCGGACGACGGATCTCTGCGGCGAGCGCAGACGGAGCTCAACGCGAGCGGCTTCGAACAGGTCACGAAGCTGCCGCTCCGAGAGCCGACTGAGGAGATCCGTCAGAAGCTGACGCCGGCGGATTCGGCGTGCGCGAGCTGGGCAAGCCCGAGAAGGTCGACGCCGGCACGACGTTCATGATCGCGTCCAACACCAAGCCGTTGACCACGCTGCTGATGGCCGGCCTCGTCGACGACGGCAAGCTCGATTGGGACACGCCGGTAACGAAGGTCTACCCGGCTTTCAAGCTCGGCGACGCAGCCACGACGCAGCAGGTGCTCGTCAAGCATCTGCTGAGCGCCTGCACGGGCCTGCCACGGAAGGACGACGACTGGCTGTTCGAGTTCAAGGGGGCCACGCCGGCTTCAGTGATGCGCACGCTCGGCGGCATGCAGCCGACCACGAAATTCGGCGACCTGTTCCAGTACAGCAACCTGATGGCAGCGGCCGCGGGCTATGTCGCCGGCCACGCCGTCAGCCCCGGCAAGGAGCTCGGCGCCGCCTATGACGAGGCGATGCAGGCACGCGTCTTCGGCCCGCTGGGCATGAAGACGGCCACCTTCGAGATCGCCCAGGCGGAGCGCGGCAACCACGCGCGGCCGCACGGATTCGACGCCGACGGCAAGGTCGTCGTCGCGAGCATGGGGTTCAACCATTCCATCTTCCCGGCGCGGCCGGCCGGCGCGGCCTGGACCACCGCCGGAGATTCTGCTGAAGTACGTGCAGCTCGAGCCGCTATCGCAACGCGGCCCTGGGCAGCATCACGGTGAAGGCCGCCAACGGTGCCACAATCTTCGACTTCGACGAGTGGAAGAGCACGGTCGCGTCCCACAAGAACGACGACGGCACCCTGTCCTTCGTCACGATCGATCCGCCCGGCGGGTTCGAGTTCGTCGTCGCCGGCAACACCCTCGTGCTGCGCGACAGTCAGCACGAGTACATGTTCACGCCGGAGAGCTCATCGACGCCGTCGAGCGCCGACGCACGGCGCTGAAGGCTGGACGTCCTCGAGAAGAGGGCCGGTCGGTCAGGCGCCGCCTGCTCGTCAGCCGCTGAACCCGTGATCGCGCGCAAAGACGATGGCTTGCGCGCGCGACCACACGCCCAGCTTGTCGAAGATGTTCGAGGCATGATTGCGGACGGTCTTCTCGCGCAGGCTCAACCGCTCCGCCACCTCGATGTTGCTCAGCCCTTCGGCGATGAGCGCCAGCACCTGACGTTCGCGCGCCGACAAAGCCGCGAAGACCGACTCGCGTCCGGGTTCGCCATGCCGGAGAAACGCGGCGACGGCGTCCTGGAACCGCCGCCATGCCGGCTCGTGCTCGAGCAGGATGTGATTCGGTGAGTCGAGCTCGACGAACTCGGCTCCGGCGATGCCGCTGGCCAGCAGGCGCCCTTCCTCGATCGGGACGACATCGTCGCCGCGCGCGTGCAGCACGAGTGTCGGCGTGCGCACCTCCCCGAGCAGCGCCGAGACGTCCATCGCTCCGCGCGCCTCCATGATCGTCGCGGCCATCTCGCCGGACGTCGTCTTGGCGCACAGCTCGTTGAACCACTGGAGCTGCTCAGGAGTGCCGCCTGGGATGTACCGCGACGTGAAGACCTGCCGGAACGTCGGGTTGTCGTGGCCCCAGGCCGCGCGGGCGAGCGCGATCATCGCCTCGTAGGCCCGCCGCGCCGTCGGTGTGCCGCGGCGTAACGCGCCTTGCGCATAGCCGCCGTAGAGGATCAGGCGCGCTACGCGCTCCGGCCAACGCACGGCGTAGCCGATGCACGTGGCCGCTCCCTGCGAGACGCCCAGCAGCGTAACCGGCTCCGACACCCCGACGGCGTCGATGACGGCGCCGAGGTCCTCCACCCACTGCTCGACGTTCAGGCCGCCGCCCGACCAGCCGGTCATGCCGCAGCCTCGCTCGTCGTAGCGGACGAACCGGGCCTCGGTCGAGAAGAACTGCATCCAATGCCGCCAGACCGGGCTGTCCCACTCGTACTCGAGGTGGGTCAGCCAGTTGGCGGCCTTGACGACCACCGGACCCGCCCCTGACTCCGCCGACGCGAGGCGGACGCCATCGGACGCGGTGATGTACCGGACGCGCTGCCGCAGCCTGCCGGACGTGGTCACCGGGGCACCCGGGACATTTGTCTCACATCCGGCCCCGTGGTGTCAGCGGGAACGGGACAAAGCGCCGATGGTTCGCCCGCGGATAGGACGGCATTCTCACTGGCCAAGGAGTGCCATTCATGGTCAAACGAGTGCTCGTCTTCGCTTACGGTCTCGCGTCGTACCTGATCTTCCTCGTCACATTCCTCTATGCGATCGCGTTCGTCGGCGGGTGTCCTGCCGTTCCGAGCCGCCTCGACGGGCCGCTGCAGACGTCGCTGCCGCTCGCCCTCGCCGTCGATGCCGCGCTGCTGACCGTCTTTGCCCTTCAGCACAGCTTGATGGCGAGGCGGTGGTTCAAGGAGTGGTGGACCCAAATCGTGCCGTGGTCCATGGAACGCGCGACGTTCGTCCTGTGCGCCAGCCTCGCACTGCTGCTGCTGTTCTGGCAATGGCAGCCGATCGGCGTGCCGATCTGGTCCGTCGAGTCCGGCGTGGGCTGCGCTGCCCTGTGGACGCTGTTCGCCGCCGGATGGCTGACGGTGCTGATCGTGACGTTCCTCATCAACCACTTCGACCTGTTCGGCCTTCGGCAGGTCTGGCTGCCCCTCATCGGCAGGCCGTACACGCCGGTCTCGTTCCGCACGCCGCTGCCCTACCGGTACGTCCGGCATCCGCTGTATTTCGGTTTCCTGCTCGCGTTCTGGATGACGCCGACGATGACGCTGGCGCACCTCGTGTTCGCGGTTGCGACGACCGCGTACATCGTCCTGGCGATCCATTTCGAGGAGCGGGACTTGGTGCACGAGCATGGCCCCGCCTATGAGGCCTATCAGCGGAGCGTGCCGATGCTGATACCGGGCCCTCGCGTCGCGCTCGGCAAGGCCGCCGCGGCCACGCGTCGGACCACCAACGGCTCCACAGCGCTGGCGCTGTTCCTGGCGATCAGCCTGGCACCAGCGGCCGTGCGGGCG
This sequence comes from Vicinamibacterales bacterium, assembly GCA_963844435.1. Lineage (GTDB taxonomy): Bacteria > Acidobacteriota > Vicinamibacteria > Vicinamibacterales > Vicinamibacteraceae > JBDSLU01. Next base: position 5,064 of record CAWJOG010000013.1, read on the forward strand.
CAGGAGACCGACTCCGATCGGTCGAATGCGGGTGCGGAGATGGAAGCGGTGCTCGAGTCGACCTTCCGGTTCCAAAGCGTATCGGTGGCGGAGGCAGAAGGTTACGTGCTGCAGCCCGGGTGCGTGTTCGGACCTGGCGCCGGAGCGACAATCCTCCTGTTCGTCAAGCGCTCGTTCCTGATGGACGACCAGATGGACTCGACGTTTCCCGAAGGCCTCATCTATGAGCCACTGCCCACTGGAGGCGTGGCGCTCGTCGGGGTGCAGTATCTGGTCCTCGCCGACGCCTGGGACGCGACGCACGCGGCGCCTCCGCGCCTCATGGGGCAGCAGTTTCACGTTGCCGGCGAGCCGAATCGGTTGCGGCTGCCGCCGATCTACACGCTGCCCGTGTGGGCGTGGAAGGCCACTCGGGCCGGCCTGTTCGCCTGGGAGCCTGCGACGCTTTCCTGCCCGCGGGATGACCTTGCCGGTCGCGGCGGCGATCACCAGGAGGACGGCGCTGTTCACCGAGGCTTCTCGGCGGCCGGAGGAAACAGCGCTGCGAACAGCCGATCCGTCCGGTTGCGCCAGCTCGCCCAGCCGTCGCCGTCCTTGGCTTCGCCTCCGGCGGGATGGTAGCCCTTCGAGCGGAGGTACTCGTTGAAGCGGTGGTTCGCCGCGCGCAGGTCCCTGGCTTCGCGCGTGGACGCGTGTCCGTAGAGGCCCCAGTCGTGGTACACGCGCAGCGGCCGCTCGAGCGCGGAACGAATCTCCCGCTTGAGGGCGTTCTCGATGACATCGATGAGAAACGCGGATTGGACGGCGAGAGCGCCGAACAGCCCCGGCTCGGCGAAGGCCGCCACAATCGCTGTCACAGCATCGACGGCCTGCCCGACGACGGCTCGCGCACCTGGCTCGGCAATCGTGCGGAACCTGCCATCAATCAAGGGGACGATCTCCTTCGTGAGCACCTCGAGGGATGCATCGATCTCCTCGGGCGGGCTCGGCTTCCAGATCCCCAGTCCATGCGGCCGTGAAACACCACGAGCGCCGGCGCCACCCGCTCGGGCATGAGGTTGTCGAGGCTGTGCGGTACCAGTCCCTGCGTTCGGGCGCCATCCCCGTCGAGCACGTATGCGGCCGGATAGCGGTCGCCGCCGCGGTCGTAGCCGACAGGGAGGTAGACGTGCAGCGTGGCCTTCGCACCCTGCCGAAGGCTGCTGGCAAACTCGATCGTCTCTATGCGGCCGCGCCGGCCTTCGGGCGGGTCTGCCAGGTGCGCGGGTTCGACCCACCCCGGCATCGCCAGTGAGGAGGCCTCCTCGTTCGGCCCGGCGCCGGGCACGCGGCGTGGGTTGCGGGCATCGGGCGCGGGTCTGCCGAAGTCCGGGATGAATTGGTAACTGACGCGCGAGGCGGGCTCGACCTGGGCCTCGTAGTAGAAGAGATCGGTGCCAGGCACCTTGAGCAGCGGGTCCTCGCGCCGAATACCGAGCAGGTCGCCGGCAATCGCCACATCCTTCACGGGACCGCGGTAGAGGAACACCACGCGGTCGGGCGGATCGATCAGCGGTCCGTCGCCGACGGCGGCCAGGAAGCGGTCGACCGCAGCGGCCTTGTCGGGGACACGCTCGAGCTCCTCGAGGAAGCGCGCCAGCGTCGGCGATTTGATCGTCGGCCTGGCAGGCGTGGCGGTGGCGGTGGTGTTTGCGGGCTCGGTCTTCCAGTCCACGCGCGCCAGCTCGCCGAGGCTGCGCGCGAACACCGAGTCACCGGCGACGGTCGGCGCCGTCCACGACAGGTCGTCGAACAGCTCGAGGCGCGCGCGCTCCTTCCATCCCTGCGGGCTCGCCGACCCGACGTGCAGGGTGTGCGCCTTCGTCACGAACACGATCTGGTCGCCGACGAGCGTGGGGAAACCGTCGCCCGGGTCGCGGGTGCGCCACTTCATCTCGCCCGTCTCCGCGTCGACGCACGTGAGCACGGTGCGGCCGTTCATCCCGTAAAGATGACCTTCGTGGTAGACGGGCACGGCGTACGTCTGGCGCAGGACGGGAGCCGTCCACAGCGTCTCCAGTGAGATCCGGCCGTCGGCGGCCTCGATCAGGCGGTACATCGTCGACTTGTCCACGTGGGTCTTGACGAACAAGCGGCCGTTCCCGGCGGGCATGGGGACGGCGCTGGCGACCGATATCCAGACGGGCTCGCCGCCGTGAGGATGGTCGACAAGCACCCGGCCCGTCGCGGGGTCGATGCCGATGAGCCGTGCATCACCGGCGGCGACCACGATGTCGCGGTCACCTACGCGAACGACCACCGGCGACTGGTAATGGACGGCGTCATCACCCACGGTCCAACGTCGCTCGCCAGTGGACGGATCGAACCCCGCGATCGCGCTGCCCGGCGCGGCGCCAATCTGGACGACCAGCATGCCCCCGGCCACAATCGGCGACGACGCGAATCCGAGCTCCGGTTTCCTCGCTCCCTCCCGGACAGGCAGGTCCACGAGCCACAGCAGACGCCCCGTCGCCAGGTCCGCGGCCAGGAGATGGCCCGCCGGACCGACGGCGAAGACGCGGCCGCCGGCGATTGTGGGTGTCGAGACAGGCCCGTCGAACGAGCCGTTGATGCCCTTGTATCTCTCGGCGATGCGAATCCGCCAGAGTTCCTTGCCCGAGGCCCCGTCGAAGGCGGCAAGCACGTCGTCACCGCCGTCCGAGAACATCGTCACCGCGCGTCCGTCGGATACAGCGACACCCGAATATCCCGAGCCGAGCCGTGCTCGCCAGCGCACCACCGGGGCGCCCGGCCCGACGCCGAACCGGCTCCCGCGGCGCGCGCTGCCGTCGTAGTTGGGACCGCGAAGGCCAGGCCACTCGTCCGCGCCGGCCGGGGCGGCGCACGCGATTCCGAGAAGAACGGCGACCAGAGGCAGCCGAGCGTGGCCGAACCTTTCAGCCATGGGACGCTCCTTCGGAAAAGACGGAAACCAAGTCCGGATTGTCACGACGAAGGCGTGCGGAAGCGAGCCAGATAAATGAGCGCCATTCCGCTCCGGCGCTCAAACGTAAACCCCGCAGCCACCTGTCTTCGCCACGATGTTGACCGCACCCGCCCTGGCCGCTCTCCGTGCCAGGTGATCCAGCATGGGCTGCTGGACATCGAGAACATCGAGCGTCCCGGACGGCACCAGTGCGGTGGCCACCGGAATGGCGTGGACCCCAATCCCCGGCCCAAGCTCCAGGATGCGCCCGCCACTGCGCTGTTCGAGAATGGCTCTCAGACGGCGAGGCGAGAGGAACCCTCGCGGCAACAGCAAGCCCCATCGGAAGATGTGAGGCATCGCGCCTGGATACCTGCGGCTCAGGGCATGAGATGCCCACCCCAGGATTGCAGTCAGCGCGAGACCGGCGAGCGCACCGACCACCCAGCCCTGAACCGTTGCTGTGACGGTCAACAGAGCGAGGCCGGTTGCCCCGAAGAATGCCCAGTCCTGGGGTCTCATCTGAAACCGACATTTCCGATTTGACGCCCGTGGATCGGTCGCATCCTACATCCACCATCGCGCGCGCGGTCAGGGTTCCTTCCCGCAATTGGATCTCGCATCGAATACCCCCAAGGGGCCGAATCGTGACGCGCGGCTCAGGTAGCTCGGCCGACGTGCCCGTGCACTGGGAAAAGTGCCGCCCGCGGAGGCGATGCGAAGGTCGTTGCTGGGTATCCTGTAGTTCGAGAACGGCGACGCGCAGTGCGAAGGCACGTCGCTCTCGCGGCCAACCAGTCTGATCGGTGACGCCGCATGAAGGCAGCGAGCCGCCTCATCGAAGCGCATCCGTCCGCGTCGACCAGCTTGCCTGACCTTCAGCCCACGTCCGACGTCGAGAGGCACGCGATCCTGGACGTGCTCCGGGGGTTTGCGCTGTACGGCGTGCTGCTGGCGAACCTGGTCTGGCTGACGACCGACATGGTGCTGACCGATGCCCGCCTGCAAACAGCTGCCGACCGCGACCGTCGATCCGATCGCGCAAGCGCTCGTCGTGTTCTTCATCGATGGGAAGTTCTACACGCTGTTGGCCCCGCGATCTGCGTGGCACTCAGCATCACGATCTTCTCGGCGCAAGTAGTCGTAAGCGGCTGGTGGCTGCGGCGATATCGGTTCGGGCCGGCTGAATGGGTGTGGCGAACCCTGACTTACGGGAGCGCCCAGCCGATGTGACCGTGCTGGCTACTGACCCCAGCGGGAATACATCACCGGCGAAGTGGGCACGGCCCGTTTTCAGGCGATGTGGAATCGATCGGAAGGATGAACGCTGTCCGTACTCCGGCGATCCGTCTGCCCTCGCTAGTAGCCGATCACGGTCAGACCTAAACGGGATTCGAACCAGCCGCGTACAACGGCCGGAAGTTCCCTCTTCCAGGCGGCGTCGAGCCACCCTTCAAGGTCGATCCGACCAACGTCCAACATCGCGTCGAATCCCCAGCCGGGCGCTTCCGCCGCGTAGCATCTGGCCCGTCCGAGCGGTCAGGCCGAGGAGGTCCGTCGATGCTGAAAAGGGCCTCTGCTACTGATGGCGCTCGTTGTCGTCCTTATTCTTGCCTGGAACTTCTTCATGAACTTCCAGCCCCGTCCTTTAGACGGTCACAGCTTCGCGCAGTGACACGCCCGCCTCGCGCCAGATGCGCGGCGTTCAGCACGGCTCAACGTTGCCGGCCAAGACGGTAAGGGGTGCTACTCCACCTGGGGACTGCGAATAACGGTCGTTTCTCTGACATTGACGCGCTATAGAAACCACGCCGCCAGCGACCGGCGTCCTGCGTCTCGAGGTGTGGTCGGCGCCCCACCGCCCTTTCGAACGACGCTGCCGGCCCCGCCGCCTCAACTGAAGGCCCGGCGGCTGCGCCGGATATGATGTCCGCGCTCGCGCCATCGGATGGCGCAGTCGAGGAACGCCATGCCCCCGATCGACAGACGTACGTTCCTCGGTGCGGCCGGCGCCGTGCCCCTGGCGGTTCCGGCGGTCCGCACCCTCGCTGCCGATCCTCCGCTCGAGGTCTCCACCAACACCTACCCGTGGGGCACCTTCGCCACTCGTAACGGCCGCGCCTTCCAGCCGCGCTCCGACGAGACGCTGGACGCGATCGCCGCGGCCGGGCTGACCGGCTACGAGCCGGCGCTCACCGACGTCGCCGAACTCGACGGCCTCGGTCCGAGGTTGCAGGCACGGGGCCTGCGGATGCCGTCGCTCTACGCGAGCAGTACGCTGCACGACGAGGCGCTGGCGCCGGCCAGTGTCGAGAACGTCCTGCGCATCGCGCGCCGCGCGGCAACGATGGGCACCCGGATTATCGTCACCAACCCGACGCCGATCCGCTGGGGCGGACCGGAGAACAAGACCGACGCCCAGATTCGCTCGCAGGCGGCAGCCCTGGATCGGCTTGGTCGCGAGGTGCGCGCCCTCGGCTTGACGCTCGCCTACCACAATCACGACAGCGAACTGCGACTCGGTGGCCGTGAGTTCCATCACATGCTGACGGCCACCGATCCGGCCCACGTCAAGTTCTGCCTCGACGTGCACTGGGTCTTCCGCGGGTGCGGGGACTCGCAGGTCGCGCTCTTCGACGTGCTCGAGCACTACGGCGACCGCATCGTCGAACTGCACTTGCGCCAGTCGAACGGCGGCCCGTGGACTGAGACCTTCGCTGTGGCCGGCGACATCGACTACCAGCGCCTAGCCGACTGGCTGCGTCGTCACGGCATTCGACCACTGCTCACGCTCGAGCAGGCCGTCGAAGAGAAGTCGCCGCGGACGACGGACGCGGTCACAGCGCATCGCGAAGGCCTGCGCACCGTCCGCGCGTTGTTCGCGCCCGGCGCGTGATGCGCTCCAGCAGACCGAGATCCTCGACCTGGCACCGGAATCAGGCGCGCGCCGGTCGAGCGCGCCGCCGCAGCGACAGCCGCGCCGCTCGCCATCGCCTTCAACCGACTCCTCCCGACCGAGGCCCCGAGCCGGCGGAACCGTCGCCGCTCCGGATCCACGACTCGTTGAAGTGCGCGTGCTTGATCGCCTTGCGCACCAGGCGGTTCTCGGCGTCCCGCTTCGCGGCGGCCGGCGCGGCGAAGAAGCTGTAGGTCGCGTGCAGCGTTCCGTCGGCGGCCTGAATGATTGACGGATAGTGATATTGGCCCAGTTGCTGCTCGTCCGAGGACGCCGCGGTCCCGTTCGAGGTGGCGCGTCCACGGCCACGTCACGCCCCTCGTCCTCCGACAGCGAGACCGCCAGGCTGTACCGGCCGCGTTCGAGATCGTTGTAGATGAGGACCCAGTTGCCGTTCGCGAGCACGATCACTTCTGCGCCCGTCCCGGGATTTGGCACGTCGGAGTCCTCGACGGTGCTCCACGTCTCACCCCGATCCGTCGAGCGGCTGACCATCAGCCGCTTCGGCGGCGGGCCGTTGTCGCGCATGTACGCGACCAGCGTGCCGTCCTTCTGCCGGGCGAGCGACGGCTGGATATTGCCGAAGCCGACCAGCGGCGTACTCGTCTTCCAGGTAGCGCCCCAGTCGTCGCTGATCGCCATCAGCGAGAAGCTGAAGCCGTCCGAGTAGAGCGGCACGAGCAGCCGGGTGCCCTCGAGCACGTAGGGATGCGCCCGCGTCATCCACCCGAGCCGTCGAGACAGCTTGTCCGCGGCCTTGCTCTTGAGCGCCGCCACGTGGGCCTTGGTTCGCTCGTCAGCGGGCTGGCCGGCGAGCAGCCGATCCGCCTCGCGCGTCACCGTCGCCGCGAACTCGTCGCCGGGCGTCACGTGCAGGACCTCGCTCGTCTCCCAGCGCGGCACGCCGTCGCCTTCGTAGTCGGACGCGATCTTGTACTTCATCAGCGCGGTGTGCCACTCGTTGGCGAGGATCGTCGGCCAGAGCAGCCACAGACGCTTCTTCGGGTCGAGGAAGAGCGTCGCGTTCGTATCCGGATAGCCCGGCGTGTCCGCCAGCAGGAAGGGGGCGCTCCACGTGCGGCTGCCCTTGCGGAGCCGCGCGCCCCTGACCACGACGTCGTCCGCCGTGCGCTCACCCGACCCGTGGAACCAGCACACGAAGAGATCCCCGCTTGGCAGTTCGACCACCGTCGACGCGTGGTTGTGCCAGTGTTCGAGCGGAATGACGAACTCCGCGGTATGGAACGGACGGTCGGGGGCCTGGCCCGACACGACCGCAACGCTGCAGACCGCGAGCGCGAAAATCGTCCAGACGCGTGGCATGCGCGCATTCTACTGGCGGAGCGGGCCGCGCGGCCGGTCACTGTCCGGTCGGTCAGATCTTCTCCAGTGTCTCCTCATTCCTGACGTCACGCGGCGAACCAGTCGATCGGCGGCACCTCGTACATTTCGTCGAATCCCCACTCGGGACGCCCCGCGCCGCGCGGAACTGAGCATCTCCGGCGTCTTGCCAGGTGCTGCTCGCCACCAGGCCGTTCGGATCGCTGAATGTGGTGTCCAATTCCTCCAGCATGCGGTTCGTTCCCATCGACCTCGCCAGCGCCTGGGGACACCAACCCTTTTCAGACTCCCCGCAGCTGGGCAATGCTCGAATGCGGCAGATGGTTCGGAAAGACGAGATGTACTGGATACGTGCCTGCGCCTGTGGCGTCGTCATGGCCTTCGCCACGCTATCCAGGGCATCGGCGACGGTGTCCGAGTGTATGTCTGTCCCCGTTGACGTCCGCAAGCTGCTTCATGACTCGACTCTCGTGTTCGCGGGCACGCTGGTCGAAGGAAGCCGGTACAGATTGACCTTTCAGCCCGATCGGGTGTGGAAGGGAAAGCCGTCCAACCGCGCCACTGTCTATGTGCTGGAGGGCCTCGGGATCGACTCGCCCCTCTTTCGAGTTGGAGAGCGCTATCTGGTAGCCGCACGCGCGCCGGATGAGGACGAGCGACGATCGAACAGCATCGATGATCCAGCCGACGAGGCATTCGTCATCGATCGACCTTGCGGGTCCGCGTTGCCATTGACGTTGCTGCCAGAACTCGACAAGCTCGCCCGTCCGCGTACGCCTCGCTAGTCGTCGTCGCGGGGCGAGAGCGGACCGGGGCGGTCGCCGTAGTCCGCGTCGAGGGTCGTCTCGGGGCGGAAGTTCTCCTTGCCCTCGTCGCAGTGCTGCGTCAGGTAGGGTGCGGCGTCCATCCGCACCCAGTGGCCGACGCGGCCGCGGCCGGCGATCAGTGGGACGCGGCCAGGAGCGGCAGATCCAGCGGGATCGTGAAGCACGACGTGTTGAGCAGGGCGTCCATGTCGACGGCGCGCCGCTCGAGATCGTCGAAGTACCGCGTCGGCATACCGTCTTCGGGATCGTTGACGAAGCCGCCGGTCAGGAAGTCCGACAGGGTGGCTTCGGTTCCGAAGGGCGCTACTTTGACGTGTTGGAATGAAAAAGTATCGGTCTCGCCGTAGTGGCAGCCGGTGCAGGTGTTCAGCGAGAAGCGATGCCGCGCCTCGCGATTGATCATCGGTGTCGCTGCCGGCCCGTCCCACGTGCTCGAGAAGGCGCTATAGGTGATTGACGCGCCGCGGAACGGCATCCCGGCAGCGGGATACGACAGGGGAACCACGTGGGTGCCGAGCAGGATGGGAATCGCATTCGCGTTCACGTACTGCGCGGGCACGGGACCGGAGTGCAGGCTGCGCTGAGGCGTCTGCGCCAGCGTGTGCTGGACGAGCAGGTGCGACACCGGATCGATCCGGAACTCGCGGACCTCCCAGTCTAACCCGCCAAGCTGGTCTAGCCGGGTCTCGTTGGTGCGGATCTGGCTCAGCGCGCTGCCGTTCGGTCGGCCGCTGGCGGCGTTGGCGACGACCACCTGCTGGGTGATCGCTTCGAGAGCGGTGTTGTAGGCCGACGAGCCCGGCGACAGGGCCTCGAGCGCCTTCCACTGGTTCGCCCACGCCTTGACGCTCAGGCATCCCGACGCCGGCACGCCGAACTCCAGGATGACGTCGAACGGCTGGCTATTGCTGTTCACGCAGCCGTCGCGGAGATGCATGAACACGAAACGCAGCTCGCCGCCCGAGCCCCCACCGTAGGCGGCCTGCTTGCGCAGGTCGACGCGGTTCACGATGGCGAGCAGCTTGAAGGGGGCCTTCGACAAATCCAATGGCATGCCGGGCCCGCCGCTGGCCGCGACCCACGGGTCGATGATCTCCGCCTGCATCGGCGTGCGCGGGTCGCTGTCCCACCCGTTGACGCTCTGGGTGCTCATCCACCGATCGAGCCAGGCGCGGGTGAACTCCGACCCGCTGACGCCGGTCACCGGCGTGTTGGCCATCTGCTCCATCAGGTAGCCGAAGCTCCATGTGCCCATCGAGGGCTGCCCACACGCTGCCCTGGTGCGCGTGGGATCCTCGACGACGCCGAGGTTGGTGATCATCAACGAGCGGGACGCGCTCACCGCCGCCGGGTCGCCCCATGTTTCCCACGGGACCTGTCGTCCGGCCTGGAACGCGCCCGGGTCGAGCCTCGCCTCGACCTGCTGTTTGGCCCGCGAAAGCCACGTCCGGGTCGGCATGGCCGTCCTCGACTCGGCCAGTCGGACGAGGCGGTCGCGCGCGGCCTGGAGATCCATCAAGCCGAGCGCCGTGTAGAGGCCGTCATTAGCGACCTTGTCGAACCCCTGGCCGTCGTCGGCGAGGACGACGATCCCGCCCTCGGTGGCGTAGGGGATGCGCGACGGAAGGGTCGTCCCGTCCTCGAAGCGGACGCGCAAGATCGCGTTGCCACCGGGCACGGCGCGCGCGAGCGGCTCGAGCGTCGCGCCCGTGGGCACGACCCCTCGAGTTGGGAGGGCCGAAGAGCGCTGGCCCGCCGGCTGCCGCAACAGGCCCGCGGCGAGCACCATCCCGAGCATCGCAATCGTCCATCGCCTCATGTCGCGCCTCCTGATCAGGAAACGCTGTACCCGCGACGGACCGAACGTCCGAAGGCGGCACTCGGGTGGCAACGCTCCGGAGCCGGCAAGCGGCTCTCGAAGCCACGCCGTTGTGTTCGACGAACGCGAACTTGGCGTTGGTTGTGCGTCAACCGCACCGCGTCGGTCGTCCTTCTGCGTTCATCCCAGATCGATCAGGTTGACCATGTGCGCCGCCGGCTCTTCCGGCGACCTTCCCCAACGCTAACCAGACGCTAACGACTGGAGCGGGCGCCGAGCATACGCTCTCGGACGTGCGTCGCGTTCGCCGATCTGCGGCGTAGGGCGATGCCGTCGGAGCGACCGAATGAGCCCACCACCATCGTCGTCGACTGGTTCAACGCCCGTCTTCATCGCGTTCATCGTCCTGACGTTCTACGGTCTTGGCGCAGGCTATCTCGAGTCGTTCGTCAACTACCCGCTCTGGCACATCATCGGCGAAACCGATCGATGGGTCGCCTACCACGAGGCGCTGGGCCCCCGCGTCGTGGTCGTTCTGGCGATTCCGGCCTTGGCGCTCTCACTGATCGCCAACGGACTGCTGTTCGTCCGCCGACCGCCGGCCGTGCCGGCATGGACCGTCGCGGCGACACTGTCGCTGCTGCTGGTCAGCACGGCTTCGACGCTCGCGATTCAGATCCCGATCCAGATGGCGCTCGATGTCGCCTACGACCGCGCAGCCCTCGACCATCTGATCTGGTCGAGCCTGTGGCTGCGAGATATCCCCGGCGGCATCAGAGCGGCCGTCGCCGCCTACATGCTGCGCCTGGTGGTGTCGAGCTCGACCCGGCCAGCGACAACGAACCCACGTGTGACTGCCGATGCCGCATAGACCCCGCCACCAAAACCTATGGCGTCACCACCACATCACCCTCCGACACGCGTCCCTCTGCCGAGAAGATCACCGTCCCGGTCGAAGTGCGCACCGTGACCGAGAAGACGTCGAGGCCCGAGCCGAGTCCGCCGCCGTCAAGGGCGTAGCCCGTCAGGATGTACCCCGGCTCGCCGGCGTTCGATCCAACCGCGGTGAAATCGACCCGTCGCCCCGATCCGGACGATGACAGGTCGTAGGTGATGATGTTCGTGCTCGTGAACCGGACCCTGGTCGACGGGTCGTTGAAGTTGAACTCGAGCGTGCCCGACGGCCCGTTGTGCGACGAATCGGGTGTGTCACAGATGGCCGTCAGCCATGCGAGCCGCGTCGAGCAACCGGTCGCCATCGTACTACCCGAAGATCATCGGCTCGATGAAAGTTGCCTTCACGCGGGGGGCATCGCAGCGAGTCTAGCCGAGCCCGAAGGAAACCTAAGCCAAGGCGAAGAGACAGGCTTCGCCTGCCCCGTAGTGCTCCCCCACCGAGACCACGCGACGGCGATTCCAGCGTCCTGCCGTCCGTTCTCGTCGCCGGGCAAAACGGCGCGCGCCCAGGTGTCGATGACGACGAGCCCGCCCCGCGGCGTCGCGGCGAGGAGGCGCGCGACGTCGCTGTCGACCACTCGGTCGCAAATCAGGCGCAAATCCCGCCATATGGTAGAGTCTGCGCGTTGTAGAGCTTCCTGTCTTTGAGGTCGCAAACCCCGTTCCCGAACCAATGCTCCGTTAGCCGAAACGAAGGGTACGAACATGCGTTCTGTCCTCCTGGTCTTGGCCCTCGTCGTCCTGGTCTCCCTTCCCGCTTACGCACAAAGTCCGACTGTCCGGTCGCTTGCCGAGAGCGTGCACGTCCTGACAGGGCGTGTGGACTCGCTCTCTGGCGACCTGCAGGCCCTGACGGTGCGCGTCGACAGGCTCGAGCGCCTGTTTTGGCCGGTGACCTGCACCGAGTGTATCGACCTCGTGGCGGTGCAGTTGGTTGCCTCTCCAGACCCGGCTGCCGCGGGCGGCTCGACGATTTTCAGGTACGTGCTCATCAACTTCGGAGACCAACCGACGTCACTCACAGCCACACAACCGTTGACGTTCTTCGACGTGGCTGGCTCAGGCCCCGCGACGTTTGCGGCTGTTACCAGTTCCGACCCTTCGATCACCTGCACATCCCTCCAATCAGGAGCAAACTTCGTTCTCAACGACTGTTTTGGCAACCTTGGTCCTGGCCAGAGTGTGACGCTTACGATTACGGCCAGCTCGTTGACCGCCGGAAGTATCATTGCAGCTGGGACCGCGGATCCCACCTTGGTCGTGCCCGAGTTCCTTAACAACAACAACAGCATCACGAACTCGGTAGTGGTTCAGTAGCAACGCGGAACTAGTCTCTGTGTTCTAGGCGAGTCCGAGGTTCATTGCGACCGCGGTCGCAGCCGGACGACACGCCGAGGCGCAGGGTACTGAGAATCAGGTACCAACAACCTCGGTGTCTTGGTGCCTCGTTGTGTCGGCGGGAGCTTGGATGTTCTAGTACCGCCGGCGAATCCGCAGACGGGCTTGACGCGACTCTCCGCCTGTCGCGGCGGTCTCCAGCCAGCGCTTCACTTCCGCGACCTTCACGACGTGCGTCGTGGGCGGCGGGACCTCGAGGTTCAACTCCGTCGCGTCGCCAGGCGGATCTCCCCAATTCGCCGCTTCGCCAGCGGCGCGTCGTCGTTGCTGCAGGGCACCCGCTTCCCGGACTGCTTCGCGACCTTTCTTGGAGACCGCCGCCACCTGTGGTGTCGATGGAAGCCCCCTCCTAGCGTCGTCTCACGCGTCGGCTCTGATAGCGGAGACGGGAGCGGGCAGAATCGCGCGGGTATCGCCGCCCGACGCTCGCTGACCGACCTGCCAACGGGGAGCCGCCGTCGGTCACCTTGAGCCGGTGGCGAGTACCCTAGCGGTTCCCCGGCTCATGCAGGCTGGCCGTTCAAGACCTGGACGCCACGTGTGCCTGCATCAGCCGGGTCGTCATCGTTCGTCCCTTCGCTACCTCGCCGTCCCCTGCACGTGACGCTGGAGGAACTCGAACGCAAGGTCTCCGATCGGACGGCACATCTTCTGTCCTTCGGTCGTTGCGGGGACGAAGTGGACCCCGCCCCAGACCCGGCTGCGGCTGCAGTCGTCTTCGAATTCGGTGAACGTGTTCCACGGACCGAGCGTGAGGTCTGTCGCCGGCGTCACGCCTGGCTCGATCACCGACGATCCGGCGAGCACCGGCACTGACCAGCCGAACGCATCGGATCCGAGGAAGCGCCTGCTGGCCTGGGCATGCGCCGCGCAGAAACAGGAGGAGCCAGACGGATATTCCGGATGGTTGCCCGTATTCAGATACGACCGCCATTCGACGCCCGGCAGGTCATCGACGACTCCACGGCCGGGCCCCGCCCAGCCGGTGATTCTGCGGTTCCGGTACAAGTGTCGGATGGCAGAGGCCGGGCGCACGGCGTCGTGGCGGACTTTCTCCTTCCACGTAGCGATCCCCCCGTCGAACGCCGCCACGTTGGTCAGGAAGTCATAGTGCACGAAGTCGTCCAGCGACATACCCCGAGTGAGCGCGATGAACAGCGCCGAAAAGCCAAGCCCCGAGATCTTGTTGTCGAAGAGTTCCGCCACCATCTTCTGGTAGTCGGTGAGCGAGGCCTGGGTTGCGATCACCTCGTCGGCCTGCGCTCTGTACGCGTGAACGTCCTGGTGATCGCTGCTCGCGGGCTCTGGAACGCGAAAGCGGCCAGGGTGCGTGTATGAGTACGGGCGCGTCAGGCCCCATTGAGGCGTGACAAAACTCTGAATCGTGAACGTACCGTTGCCCGGCGAGTTGAGCAGTGGCTGCCAACGCGAGGGGTCCCACAGCTCATAGGCCGTGTTCACCGGTCTGTAACCCGTGTAGTCCTCAAATGGCCGTCTGTTGTATTGGCGACCGCCTTCGTCACCGAGCTGGTTCATCCCATCGCGCTCCCGCACCCGGGCCACGCGCGCTCCCGCCACGTTTCCGATGCCGACCGGCGTCGTCAGGTCCTCGCTCGCGTTGTCCGGATCGAGGCCCACTGAGGCAAGCATCGCGCGCCAATCGGCCGTAAACCTGGGCATCATGCTGTTCAGCACCCGATATGAGGCATAGAACATCGCGACGTTCTTCTGCCTGTTCGTTGCGGCTTCGGCCGGCGGGCGGCGGCCAAGGCGGGAGTAGACCCCGACCGCCGTCGGGTGATACGGCGCGATGGCGTCGAACCATGCGTTGGTGATCACCGTGGTATGACGAAGGATGATCGGCGCATCGTTGGGCGCGGTCGTTTGAAAGAGCGCTGGGATCACCGCCGGGATGATCACCTCTATCGCCGCGTTTCCCGTATCGAGGTTGAACGGGGCTACCTGGGCCGATGGCGTAAGACCGCCGATCGAGAGCATCCCGGCAGCGATGAGGGCACCCGTTGTGAGGTGTCTGCGCATATGAGCCTCCTGGAGACCTGAGGGCGACTCCAGCCCGGCCGTGGAGCGACGCGCCTGCGGCCTGTTCCTGATCGCGTCGAACGGGTCGGAAGTTGGACAAGGCGGCCGGCGGCCGCGTGTAGACTGTCCGAAATGGCGTCCGGCCAGCTGACGCGCGCGCTCGGTGACGAAAGGTCAGGTGTGACGATGAAACGCACGCTGTTCTCGTTGCTGGTGGTCTGGGCCTGTCCATGGGTTGCCGCGGCTCAGACGCCCGCCGGCCCGCCACCCGCGGCCGCCGCGAAGCCTGCGCTCGAGAAGCTGGCCGCCGACACTCCGCGCACGACCGCCGGGGGGGCGACTTTCACCGCACCACGGGAGTGGTCGATTACCGTCGACGGCGCCACGATCGTCCTGCTGGCGCCCGACGGCGATTCCCGCATCGCCATCGTCGAGTCGTCGGCGACGGAGCCCGATGCCGCCGTCGCCGCGGCGTGGGAGTCGGTCCGTCCGGGGGTGCAGCGCGCGCTCCGGCTGACGACGCCGGCCCCGGGCCGCGACGGGTGGGACGAACAGCGGAACTACTCGTACGAGACCTCGCCGAACGAGCGTCGCGCCGTCGGTGCGACCGCGCTGCGACGCGGCACGACCTGGACGGTCTGGCTCGTCGACGGCGCGCAGGCGACCTTCGAGCAGCGCGGGGCCCAGGTCGGGCTCGCCCGGCAGAGCCTCCGGCCGAAGGGCTACACCGAAGAGTCCTTCGCGGGCCGGAAGGCCCACCCGCTCGATCCCGCGCGCGTCAAGCAGCTCACCGACTTCCTGGAGAACGCGATGCAGGAGCTGGCGGTGCCCGGCGTCGCGCTCGCCATCGTCGACAACGGCACGGTCGTGTTCGACGGCGGATTCGGCGTGCGCGAGCTGGGCAAGCCCGAGAAGGTCGACGCCGGCACGACATTCATGATCGCGTCGAACACCAAGCCGCTCACGACGCTGTTGATGGCCAGCCTCGTCGACGCCGGCAAGCTCGATTGGGACACGCCGGTGACGAAGGTCTACCCGGCCTTCAAGCTCGGCGACGCGGCCACCACGCAGCAGGTGCTCGTCAAGCACCTGCTCTGTGCGTGCACGGGGCTGCCGAGGAAGGACAACGACTGGCTGTTCGAGTTCAAGGGGGCCACGGCGGCCTCAGTCATGCGCACGCTCGGCGGCATGCAGCCGACCACCAAATTCGGCGACCTGTTCCAGGTACAGCAACCTGATGGCAGCGGCCGCGGGCTACGTCGCCGGCCACGCGGTCAGCCCTGGCAAGGAGCTCGGCGCCGCCTATGACGAGGCGATGCAGGCACGCGTGTTCGGCCCGCTCGGCATGAAGACGGCCACCTTCGACATCGCGCAGGCGGAGCGCGGCAACCACGCGCGGCCGCACGGCATCGACGCCGACGGCAAGGTCGTGGTCGCGAGCATGGGGTTCAACCATTCCATCTTCCCGGCGCGGCCGGCCGGCGCGGCCTGGACCAGCGCCGGCGACCTGCTGAAGTACGTGCAGATGGAGCTCGCGCGCGGCAAGCTGCCGGACGGCCGCGTGCTGGTCAGCGAGAAGAACCTGCTGGCCCGCCGCGCGAAGCAGGTCGCCGTCGGGGAAACGGGCGCGTACGGGATGGGCCTGTCCATCAACACGAAGTGGAACGTGTCGGTCCTCAGCCACGGCGGCAGCATGCTCGGCTACAAGAGCGACATGCTCATGCTCCCCGAACACAACGTGGGCGCCGTGATCCTGACGAATGGCGATACGGGTGGGATGATGCTGGGCCCCTTCCGCCGGCGACTCCTCGAGGTGCTCTTCGATGGCAAGCCCGAAGCCGTCGACAACCTGCTGACGTCGGTCAAGCAGTTCAAGGCCAACGTGGCGAAGAACCGTGAACGGCTCACCATCCCAGCCGACCCCGCGGCGGTGGCCAGGCTCGCCCCGCGCTATCACAACGCAGCCCTGGGGAGCATCACCGTGAAGCCGGTCAATGGCGCCCCGGTCTTCGATTTCGACGAGTGGAAGAGCACGGTCGCGTCGCGCAAGAACGACGACGGCACCCTGTCCTTCGTCACGATCGATCCGCCCGGCGGGTTCGAGTTCGTCGTCGCCGGCAACACCCTCGTGCTGCGCGACAGTCAGCACGAGTACGTGTTCACGCCGGAGAGCTCATCGACGCCGTCGAGCGCCGACGCGCGGCGGTGAAGACAGCTAGGCGTCGCTCCGGAGAACGCGCGTAATCGCGTCGCCGAACACCAGCACCGCCACGCCGCCCGCTGCCGCGACAGCCGCGTGCAGGCCCCAGAACATCGCTGGCGGCAGCGTTTCGTAGAGTCCGCCGAGGCGGCCCATGATGTTGCTCGCCACGAACAGGGTCATGTACGCGACGCCCATCATCGTCGCGTTCACCGGCGCGGGCGCGGCGCGCGAGACCAGCGCCAGCAGCACCGGCCAGTAGAACATGAACGAAACACCCATCATCGCGAAATACAGGAACGGCCAGAGCGGCGACAGCCCGTCGTTGCCAAGCGCCAGGATCGCTGCCACGAGGATCGCATTGCCGCTGGCGACCAGCCATGCGCCCATGCCGATCTTTTCCAGATCGCCAGGTTCGACGCCCGCGCGCGCCGCGGCCTGCCGACGCCAGAGCGCGAACACGACGGGCACGCCGAGGATCGAGAACAGCGGATCGACCGCGTTGAACCACGGCACCGGAATGGCGAAGCCGCCAACGTCGAGATCGACGTGATCCTGGGTCCAGACGGCGGCGGTGTTGTACGACTGGAAGTACGACGTCGCATGGCACACGACGATCGCCAGCACCGCGCAGATCGCCCGGATACGTCGCCACTCGGCCGCCGTGAGCGCGCGGCTCTCGCTGACCGCGCGCTCCGTCCGCGATGGTAGATGGCGATAGCCGACCAGGTACGTCACCAGGCCGATGAGGATGAACAGAGCCGCTGCGCCGAAGCCGGTATGCCAGCCGTACAGTTGCGCCAGCAGCCCACAGACGACCGGCCCCAGCATCGCCCCGACGTTGATCCCCGTCTGGAAGATCGCGTAGCCGTGCACGCGGTTGGTTTCGTCGTTGATGGCGTAGAGCGCGCCCACCTGTGCGGCGACGTTGCCCTTGAGGAGTCCGCTGCCGAGGATCAGGAGCGCCAACGCGGCGAGGAAACTCTGGTCGAACGCCATCGCGAGGTGGCCGGCACTCATCAGCACCGCGCCCGCCACGACCGCGTTGCGCTGACCGACGAAGCGATCGGCGATCCAGCCGCCCAGGACCGGCGTGAAATACACGAAGCCGCTGTAGAGCCCGAAGATCTGCGACGCGAGCGCTTGCGTCGACATCGGCCCGAACACGCTTTCCAGCGCCGCGCGAAACCCGGGGAAGCCCGCGATGTTCTCGACATGGCCCGGCAGCAGGAGCTGATTGACCATGTACAGCACGACCAGGGCGGTCATGCCGTAATAGGAGAAGCGCTCCCACGCTTCGGTGGCGGCCAGGTAGTAGAGCCCCTTCGGCTGCCCGAGAATGCCGCCCACGGGCGCGCCCGCTTCCCCAACCATCGCTGTCGAGCCGCCCCTCATTCGCACCACCGCGGCATTGTAGTGCTTAAAGCTCTGCTATACGAAGGACAGCAGCACAGCACTCCCCCACGTCGCGGGGTCAGACGATCGATCAGCGCGCCCTGACGTGCCGCTGTCGTTTCGTATCGCTGAGAAGGGACATGTGCTGGCGCGCAAGCTGCACCGTCTCGTCGGGCTGCATTGCCCGGCCGGCAGCATGGGCCGTCTCGAACGTGTCGTGGCCGAGCGACTCTCGTGCCCCTTCCAGGTAGCGCTGCCGGATCCATCCAATCGTCGGCACGAGTGAGCCGCCGACCCGCTCCAGCAACCCATCGGAGGCACCCCAGAGGCGCACCGCGTCGTGTGCGTGGCCTCGCGCGGCGAGAAGACTGCCAAAGAGGTCGAGACCATAGGCGATGGTGCGGGGATCCTCCAGCTCCTGGCCAAGCATGAGGACTTCATTCGCTTGCTCGTGGGCCTCAGCGAACTCCTCGCGACTCATCCGCAAGCCCGCGGCAACGGACAACACAATGGCCAGCCCCCAGGCATTCCCGCCCTGCCGCTGTCCGCGGATGGCTTCGTCGAAATGGTCGAGCGCGCGATCCTGATCGCCGGCTATCAGTGCGAGATTGCCGAGCACGATCAGCGGCGCGCCAAGCAGCGTGGCATTACCGCTGGCCGCATCCGCGGCGCGCGCCGCCGCGGCGACAGAGGCCGCTCGTTCGAGATCTCCGGTCTCGAACGCGAACAAGGCTTGACCGAACAGCGCGTAGGCGACGGCCACGTCGTCGCCCTGGGCGCGGCCGAGGCTGAGAGCGTGCTCATTGTGGGCCGCCATCTCGCTGAGACGCCCCTGCCAATAGGCCATATGTCCGAGCCCGATCAGCGCCCGCGCCAGGTGCGATCCCGGCGCGCCGACTGCAATCGCCCGTTCGAGCCAGTAGCGCCCCTCGTCGAAGAGACCACGCTTCGTCCAGTAGAGGAACAACGCCGCGGCCAGTTCCACGGCGTCTTGCGCGAATGCCGGCGACGACAAGCCGTGCGCGAGCGCCGCGCGAAGATTCTGCTCCTCAATCTGCACTTCTTTGAGAAACGCCGCTTGACCGTGACCGTTCAAGACCGGCAGTGCATCCTTGAACTGGGCGTGGAAGAACCGGAAGTGACGCTCGCGCAGTCGATCGGCCTCATCGGACTCGAGGATTCGCTCGTGGGCATACTGGCGCATGGTTTCCAGCAGTCGGTACCGCTGCTGGCTGCCGGGGCCGGCCTCGAGCACGACGAGCGATTTGCCGACCAGCGCTGCAAGGAGATCGCCGGTGGCAGAGACGTCTAATCCGTCCCCTCCACATACCGCGGCGACAGCCTCGAGGGAACACGAGCCAGCGAATGCCGAGAGACGGCCGAACAGGCGCCGCTCGGTGCCAGACAGCAGCTGATAGCTCCAGTCGATGGCCGCTTCCAGCGTGCGTTGACGCGTCACGGTGGTCCGGAAGCCGCCCAACAGATGAAATCGGTCCTTCAGCCTCGCCTCGATTTCTGCCGGCGGCAAGGTGGCGACGTGGGCAGCCGCCAACTCGATCGCGAGTGGAATCCCGTCCAGGCGTCGGCAGATGCCGGTGATGGCGGGCACGTCACTGGTGGCCGGGCTGAATGGCATGAAGCTCGCCCGCGCACGCTCGACGAACAGCTGCGTCGCTTCGAAGCGCACCAGCTCCTCTGCGGACAGCACGGCAGAGGCGTCGGGCACGGACAATGACGGAACGTGATAGACCGTCTCGCCCGGTACCCTCAGCGGCTCCCGGCTCGTCGCCAGGATCTGCAGCTGCGGCGCACCGCGCAGCAGCGTCTCGGCAATCTCGGCGCAGCCGTCGAGCAGGTGCTCGCAGGTGTCCAGGATGAGGAGAAGGACGCGGGTGCGGCAGAACTGGATCAGCGCCTCGCCCTCCGATCGATCCGCGCTTTGGCGAACGCCGACGCTGACGGCGATCGTCTGTGCAATCAGCCCGGGAGCGGTCAGCGCCGTGAGATCGGCCAACCAGACACCATCGGCGAACTGATTGACCAGATCCGATGCCAGCCGCACCGCCAGGCGGGTCTTGCCAACCCCACCCGTTCCAACCAACGACACGAGGCGTGATGCGGCCACCAGCTTGCGGACGTCGGCGAGCGCCTGGCGGCGCCCCACGAAGCTCGTGAGCTCACCTGGAAGGTTGTCGCGACGAGCGGGCGCCTGAGGTTCTGGCGTTGTGTCGTACCCGCCTCCGCTCCAGATCGGCAGGCGAGTGACAGCGGCGACGAACCGGTAGCCCTTGCCCGGCACTGACTCGACGAAACGCGGGGATTCGGCAGAGTCCCGCAATGCCTGCCGAATCCTCAAGATCGCCGTATGGATGCCCGCGTCGATGTCGATGAACACGTCAGGCGTCCACAAGCGCTTTGCGATCTCCTCGCGTGACACGAGCGCTCGCGGATGCTCGACCAGCAGCAACAGCAGATCCATCGGCTGCCGCGCGAGGCGCAGGCGGCGCCCCTTCCGGCGCAGCTCGTAGGCGGCGGCGTCCAGTTCGAAGTCGCCGAAACGAAAGAGCCACCGGTTCGTGGACATTTTCGCCCTCCGGGCGTTTGCGCCAGCGCCTCCAAACCCCGGCGCATCAGCGATTTGCCGACGCGTCGAGATTCAAGACCGATTCAAGGCGGCGTCGATGGCGCTCGTGCGTCCGGTCCGGCCAGAGTCTACCCGGAGGTCAGTGATGAGCAAACGCCACATTGCAACCGTTGTTCTTTCGATCGGCTTCGTCGGTTTTGGGCTGGCGACCGCCACGTCCGGCACAGGGGCGCACGGCGCGGCGCTGCAGCTATCCGAGACGCCGCTCCGCCCAGTCTGCACGAACCGATCGCTGCAGGGGAGCTTTGCCACGGTGGTCGAAGGGTACTTCCTCGCCGGACCAGCGCAGGTGCCGCTGCGCAGCGTCGCGCTGACCCACTTCGATGGACGCGGGAACGTGTCGCAGGTCGATCACGCGGTCGTCGACGGCATGACACCGCCCGCGGACTGGACGCCGGCCACCGGCACCTACCAGGTCAATCCCGACTGCACGGGACAGTCCGAGTTGAACATTCCCGGAAACCCGCTCTCGCCGTTGACCATTCGCTTCGTCATCGCCGACGATGGAAACCTGCTCCTGTCCGTGCTGTCCGAACAGGGTACGGCCATCACGAGCACGGGCACGCGGCTGTCGAGGAGATGACCACGAGGGAGAGACGGCTCACACGCGCCGTCTCTCCTTTCTCGACAGGCCTCAGCCGAGCGACACGAGCAGGGGTCAGAAGCCGAACGCGGCGCGCAGCAGCCCGCGGCCCGCGGGCGTGACCGCGGCCGTGGTCGCCAGCACATAGGCCGCGACGAGGGCCACGAACCCGCCGGTCATCCAACGATCGAGCCGCGCCGTGAGCCACGCACGCGCGCCGACCAGGATCACGCCGAGCGTGAAGATCGGGCCGAAGAGCCCCTGCCAGCCGACCTCGCCGAAGACGGGATAGAAAATGGGCATCCGGACCGTCGCGCCCGCGAGGATGCTGAGGCTGGCGAGCAGCATCATCGCGCGGTGGCGCTCCGGACGGCGACGCCAGAGGATCCCCGCCCCGGCGAAAGCCGCGAAGACCACCATCTCGGCAAGCATCACCATCAGGAACTCGCCATAGGCCATCCCGAGAAACGGCATATCGGGGGTGAGCCTCGCGGATGCCACTGCCAGGAGACTGCCGCTCAGGGCTACACCGAGCGCCACGCCCGCCGTGGCCCAGCCGAGCCGCATGTGCACGCGCCGCCGGCCTGTCGGAATCAGCGCCGCCTGCACCAGGAACAGCACGAACCACGCCGTGGCCAGCGACCCGTGCGCCACGACCAGCGTCGTCACGGCCGGGTCAATCGTGCGCTCGCCCATGCCGACGCCGCGCAGGTAGTACCGATGGAAACCGGCGATGGTGAGGGCGAGCATCACGCCTGCCGCCGCCGTGTGGAACCAGCGGCGTCCCACTGGGGCGCTGGCGCGGGTGACCAATGGACGGGAGGCGGCGAAGGGATGGGCTTGCTGCAAGCCTGCGAAGTATACAAGCGCCACCTCATCCGTCAGCGCCCATCTTCGTCAATCCTGGGACCGGGTGGATCGCGACTCAGCCACGGGCACGAGCGATGATGCGCTGCGCTGTGGATTGGCAAGAGTTTTTCATGTCTGCCTGTCGATGTGTCCTGGACGCACGCGCGGATGGTGCCTGCTGTGGTCGCTCGTCGCGGTCATCGCGGCGGTGCTCGTCCTCGGGCGAACGGTAGAGTCGAGCACGCCGCGGCCGCGTCCGGTCCAGGTCGGCCTGGCGTCCTGGTACGGGCCTGGTTTCCACGGCGAGGAGACGGCCAGCGGCGAAATCTTCGACCAGCGTGAGATGGTCGCCGCGCACCGGACCCTGCCCCTGGGGTCCGTGATCCGGGTGACCAACCTCGAGAATGGCCGCCGCGTCACCCTGCGGGTGATCGATCGCGGCCCCTACGGCCGCAACTTCCGGAAGGGCACGATCGTGGACGTGTCCCGCGGCGCTGCCGGGCGTCTGAGGATGCTCAGGGACGGAATCGTCAAAGTGCGGGTCGAAGTCATGAAGCTCGGCGATCGATGATCCTCTCGTGGTTCCGGACGGCTGGAACCGCACCTTTCAGGACGAATCGCTGCCGGGCCTCGTGATAGGCGGGATCGGGCCCGAAGAAGTTCTCCGACATGCGGGCGAGCTCTTCGGCGCGGTACGCGGCGAGCGGCTTATGGCGCTCGTCGGCCCGCCTCCGCTCCCACTTGGCCGCGAGCATCGCCGCGAAGTCGCGGTGGTGCGCCAACTCTTCCGCCCGGCGGACGACACCCGCCTCGAACTCGTGGGCGTCATGGCCATAGACCTCGTCGACGAAGTTGATCTCTCGGGCGTAGCGCGCGCTGATGGCCATCAGTCGGTCGGTGAGCTCGAGCGCCGTCCGGGTGCCGACACGCCGAGGGAGCGTGTAGGTCCAGTACTCCGAGCCGTAGAGTCCGCCCATGCCCTTGTAATGAGGGTTCAGCACGACGCCATCGCGGGCATACACGCGGTCGGCAGCCAGCGCCATCATGGCGCCGCCCGCTCCGGCGTTGCCGCCGAGCGCCGACACGACCAGGTGCGAGCGCGTCTCGAGGACGTCGAGCACCAGATCGTCGATCGCATTGATGTTCGCCCACGACTCGGCGGAGGGCAGGAGGGCCGCCTCGATCGTGTTGAGATGAATGCCGTTCGAGAAGTAGTGACGGCCCCCCAGCAGCACGATGACCCTCGTGTCCGCGGCGCGTGCGCATCGAAAGGCATCGCGCAGGCGGCGGCACTGCCGGGTGCTCATCGCACCGTTGTAGAAGTCGAAGGCGAGATAGCCGACGCCGTTTCGTTCCGAATACACGATGTCGCGGAAGGTCCGATGGTCGTGGGCGTCGGTCGGCGCGATCGGAAATTCGGGAACGCCCTGGAGCCGCGCGCCCACCACCTGTGCGGCCGGGAGCTTGATGCCGGCATAGGGGCCGAGGCTCTTCGCCTTGAGGTGGCTGATCCACAGCGCGCCGTCCACCGTACCGATGCAGACGGCGCCCTCGCGCTGTGCGAGGAACTGGCCGGGAGCGCCGCGCAGACGATCCTCTTCGTGCGCGCCGTACAGGAAGATCTCCTCGCCGAACAGCGTCGCATCGAGAACGCCGGGGCTGCTGTCGGCCGCGCGGATCCTCCGGACGATCCGGGCCGTCGGGTCGCTGGACCAGTCGATGGCGCGGTCGGCCTGCTTCATGGCCGGCCTGAGCGTGCCCCTGACGTCGGGACGGCGGGAGTCGAGGGCTTCCGGCACGAAGCCGGGCTCCCGTATCGCGCGAGCGCCGCCAGCACGCCGGCCACGGCGGCCTCGGTCACGGCGCCGCGATAGACGCCGCTCTTGGTGTCGGGCCCCAGCGGAAACTCCGCCGCGGCCCAGATCGGCCCCGCATCCATCTCCGCGACGGCCTGCAGGATCGTCACACCCCACGACGGCTCGCCGAGCTGGATCGCCCAGTCGAGCGACGATGGCCCCCGGTCGCCCGTGATGCCCGGGTGCACGATGAGGCAGATGTGTCGCTGCCAGATCGCCCGTGGAATCGCTTTCTTGAGCATCGGCGCGACGATGACGTCCGGCTGGTGGCGGTCGACCGCCGTATCCATCGCCTCGTCGCTGGTCGCCAGATGGACCGCGACCGTGTGGCCGCGGTCGGCGAGCTCGACCTGCAGGCGCTGGCTCAGGCTGTTGTGAGCGCTCGTGATGAACAAAATGCGCACGTCCCGCTCCGTCCTCTTTCCTGATCGCGTCGAACGCGTCGGAAGTTGGACAGAGGGGCAACGGCTCACCGGTTCCTGAGGGCGGACTCCGCCGGCAGGGCGCGTGAAACGGTCGCAGCGAGGTGGAGTGGGTGGTCGGCGGCCGTGGACGGTTCGGAGGCGACGTGAACGACCAGGAGCGCGGCAGTTCGATGCTTCATGGTCAGTTGACGATCCGAATCGGCGTCAGGCTCGTGGCCGCGCCAGCGCCACTTCCGACGACCACACGGAGCACATAGTCGCCCGGGCTGAGCGGTGCCAGCGAGACCTCGCCGAGAGCCCACGCCGTGCCGTCGATGGTCTCGACACGCGACGCAACCGGAATGCGCAGCGCCGCGCCGGCGCGGTCGATGAGCGCCGCTTCGATCGTGGAAGATGCGTCCTCGATCGGCACGGCCACGCGCGCGTGCTCCGTACGTCGGAAACGCGAATGTCCGGCCGGGACGAACTGGCGGCCGGTCGTGGGCCCGCGCCGGAACAGGCGGGCGCTCGCCCCGGACGGCGTGAGGCGCAGCGTGTCGCTCAGTGGCAGCCCGCCGCCGGCGGGGTTCAGCCGCAGGCGGACCATGACCTCGGTCGAGGCCGGGATCTCGGCATCCAGACTCGCTTCCAGCACCCGCGAGCCTGGTTCGAGCTTCAGCGTCACGTCGGCGAGGCCCTTGCCATCGGAGAGGGCCAGCGTCGCAGTGCCCGTTCCGCCACTCGCCCACTCGGGTTGTCGCAGCGTCGCGTCATCGACCTCCGACGCGATCCAGAACCGGGTGCGCCCGGGCGAGGCCCCGGCCCTCCAGGCCGCACGCGACCGCCAGGGCAGCGCGCGGTCGAGGCCCGCGAGCGATTCGATGACGCGGGACACCGCTGCCGCGCCAGTCAGTTCCACCCGCCTGGCCGGCGGCGGCGGCGTGCCCGGCGCAGCGGCCGGTGCGTCCCCGCTGCGCAGCAGCGCCACCTCCGCTTCGGTGAGCGCGCGATAGCCCTTGCGCGCGCGTACCTGGACGCCTGGCGTCTTGACCCGGACGGTGATGACGCGCCAACGCCCGTCGAGCTTCGTGTTCGTGGACTGATAGCCCAGCAGGTAGTACGTCGAGAGATCGTTGACGATGCGCCGGGCACCGCCGGCGAGGTCGTTCGTGTTGACGACGGCAAGGCCGTCGGTCGCCTCGGCCAGCGTCCGGAGCGATGCCACGCGGTTGGCCAGACGGTCCATGTCACGACCAAGCGGGCCTCGTTCGCCGCGCCCCTTCTCCGACCGCTCGCCTGGATCGTCGCGGATGCGATCGTCCCGGGCACCGATCGACCGGTCGAACACCGCGAGTCCACGGGTATCGAAGGGGTAGAACGACACGTTGAAGCGATTGGCGCGCTCGACGAGCTGGCGAAAGCGCGACGCGTTGTCGAGCGGTGGCGTACTGGTTGGCCATCGCGTGGCATTGCGCGCTCGAGGCCATCGACTGGGTCGGCCCGTGCGGCGCCGACATCGCTCACGAGGCGGCCGTCTGGGCCCACGCCGGGCATCCCGGGCAATGGCGCTTGATCGCATTCCTGCAGCCTGACCAGCTGCGGGCTTGGGCTCGAGCAGCCGCCAGCCCTGCGACACGACGATCACGGCCTTGCGCTCCTCCCGCAGGGCGCCCAGCTCGGACACGAGATCGTCGAGCGCTGAGAGCGCACGCTCCTCGGACCGCCGCTCGATGAGCTGCGCCGCGATGCCGCGGTACGCGTTCGGCCGGCTGCTCGACGCGTTCGCCTCTGGGCCCGGTGCAGTATTTCTCCGGCGCGGGGTCCGGGAAGCAGGTCTCGAGCGTGGCCTCTTCGGGATCGCGACGAACGAGCGCGTCGCGCTGTCCCCAGGTCCAGTGCTTGGCCAGCTCGGCGTCGAGGCTTTCCGTACGGCGCGCGAAGGTGATCCCCTTGGCCCCCATGTCCGGCGTCATCACCGCGAACAGATCGTCGTAGCCGATCAGGCGATCCAGCATGTCCACGATGGGCCGCCGCGCGGCATGTGAGCCCTCGATGGTCGTCATGCCCGTATCGAGGAAGACCACGAACACGCGCCGGCGGGGATCCGCGGCCTGCTCGCGCGACTCGGCCACCGTGTTCGGGTCACGACGCGACTCGCGGTCGGTCGTGGTCTGCAGGGAGACCCGCTCGAACTGCTCGATGGTCTGCGGCACGCCATCCTCGAGCAGCTCGACGTCGGCGCGTTCGAGATCGTTGCACGGGCTCGCCGTTGCGCGTGGGATAGACGTCGACCCGGACGTAGCTCGCACCGAGCCGGAACGTGGGTCTGGTGGGCTGGTCCTGCGCCGGCTGCGCGGCGGGTGCCTGCCAGGTCGCTCGCGGAGCGGCCGCCAGCGCGACACAGGCGAGCGTTGGCACACCCACGCGCAGCAGCACCGCGAAGGCACTCGGGCGATTGGCTGGCCGAAACATGACGTCCCCCGGGGCAGCTGGCGCGAACCAGTCTATTCCACAGGAGGCGCCGCGGGCACGGCGCGAACGATGAACCGTTTCGGCGCCGAGCCGACGTGGTAGAAGGGGAAGCACCCGACGAGCGTCACCGCACGCTCGGACGTCGGTTGGATGACGCTGACGTCGTCGGGCGTGGTGATCCGGATCCACTCGACCCGGTATTGCTCGAGCGCGACGGGAGTGTCCAGCACGAGCGCGTCGCCTTCCTTCAGCCCTCCCAGAACCCGGAAGTAGCTGTCCCGGTGAGCCGCAATGCCGACGTTGCCCGCCGTCCCGGGGAGGGCCGTGCCCTCGATGCGGCCGGCCGCGAGGTCGAGTACCGGGTCCGTCGTGCCGTCGTAGACCGGCACCTCGAGCTCGAGCCGCGGGATGCGCAGGATGGCGAGCGTCGGCGGCGTTTCCTGCATTCGTGCGGCCTTGTAGGCTTTCACCCGGCCCGCCGACCAGAGCTTCATGTCGACCTTCCCGCTCCACGTGAGCTCGCGCGGCGGCGGCGGAGGCGGTGGCGCCGGAGGCGGGGTCTCAGCAGCCAGGTTGCTCGGCGGGGGGCCGTCCGAGCCGCCGCCGCACGACGACAGTGTCGCGCGAGACCGCCGCGAGGACGCCGGCAAGCAGAACGCA
The DNA here is from genome assembly GCA_963844435.1 of Vicinamibacterales bacterium. Classification (GTDB taxonomy): domain Bacteria; phylum Acidobacteriota; class Vicinamibacteria; order Vicinamibacterales; family Vicinamibacteraceae; genus JBDSLU01. The sequence continues at coordinate 32,430 of CAWJOG010000013.1, forward strand.
ATTCGAGAAGTACCGGTGTGCCACCATCGCGAAACCCCTACAAGACTAACGCCTTCTTCTGTCGCCGGTTCGCAAAAGAGGATTCTGGTGCACCGCCCAATGGCGGGCGGCCGCTGCGCCGTGTGCTATAACACGCCGTCATACGCTCGTCATCCGAGCCACGGGAGTCCTCATCTGTCCACCCTCATGCACGCGTTCGTTCCCGGGATCCTGGCGCTCGCGGTCAGCCTCGGCGCCGTCGCCTCCGCCGCTGCGCAGCCCGCCTATTCGCTGCTGATCAAGGGCGGCCACGTCCTGGATCCGAAGAACGGGCGCGACGGCGTGATGGACGTCGCCATCGCCAACGGCAAGATCGCCGAGGTCGCGCCGTCGATCGACGCCGCCAAGGCGAGCCGGATCGTCGATGCCGCCGGCCTCTACGTGGTGCCGGGGCTCATCGACCTCCACGCGCACGTCTTCCACGGGACCGAGCCGGACGCCTACTTGAGCAACGGCCTGGCGGCGGTGCCGCCCGACAGCCACTCGTTCCGCAGCGGCCAGACGACGCTGGTCGACGTCGGCGGCGCCGGCTGGCGCAACTTCAATCAATTCAAGACCAACATCATCGACACGTCGAAGACGCGGGTCCTGTCGTTCATCAACATCGTCGGGTCGGGCATGAAGGGCGGCCCGGCCGAGCAGGACCTGAACGACATGGACGCCCGCCTGACGGCGATGCGCATCCTGCAGCACAAGGGCCTGATCGTCGGGATCAAGGTGGCGCACTACAACGGCGGCGACTGGAACCCGGTCGACCGCGCCGTCGAGGCCGGCACGGACGCCGAGGTGCCAGTGATGATCGACTTCGGCGGCCACTTCCCGCCGCTGTCGCTCGACGACCTCCTCAACAAGCACCTGCGCCCGGGCGACATCCTCACGCACATGTACGGTCACGTGCGCGGCCGCTTCCCGATCGTCAACGAACAGGGCCAGGTCGAGCCGTACGTCATCGCCGCCCGCAAGCGTGGCGTGCTCTTCGACGTCGGCCACGGCGGCGGCAGCTTCCTCTGGCGCCAGGCAGTGGCGGCCACGAAACAGGGCTTCTTTCCCGACGTCATCAGCACCGACCTGCATACCGGCAGCGAGAACGCCGGCATGAAGGACATCCTCAACGTGATGTCCAAGATCATGAACCTGGGCATGCCGCTGAAGGACGCGATCGCGGCCAACACCGTGAAGCCGGCGGCGATCATCAAGCGCGACGACCTCGGCCACCTCGGCGTCGGCACCGAGGCCGACGTCGCGGTGCTGGCCGTGCGCAAGGGCGACTTCGGGTTCATCGATTCGTCCGGCGGCCGCATGAAGGGCACGCAGAAGCTCGAATGCGAGGTCACCATCCGCGCCGGCCAGGTGGTGTGGGACTTGAACGGCCGCGCCGCGCCGGACTGGTCGACCATGCCGGTGGTGCCGCAGGGCAGCAGCGCCCTGCCGCCGCGCCGCAACCAGCCGCAGAAGTGAGAGGCCGGGCCATGAGCGTCTGGACCACGGCGTGCCTGGCGGCGGGGCTCGGCGCGATGCTGGCGTCCGCCGCGCCGGCGTCCGCCCAGCGTCGCGTCATTCGGCCCGAAGGGGCGCCGGCCGATCGGCCGTACTCGCCCGGCGTGCTCGTCGGCCAGACGCTGTACATCTCCGGACAGCTCGGCCTGCCGGGCACCGGCGCCACGCCGGCGACGATGGACGCGCAGGCGCGCCAGGCAATGGACGGCGTCGGCGCCGTGCTGAAGGCGGCCGGCCTCGGCTACCAGCACCTGGTGAAGTGCCACGTCTACCTGGCGAACATGGACGACTACGCCGCGATGAACGCGGCCTACGGCTCCTACTTCACCGATCGCGTGCCGGCCCGGACCACGATCCAGGCCGCCGGCCTGCCGGCGGGTGCCGGCGTCCAGATCGCCTGCATCGGCTATGCGGATCTGGCGCGCATCTCGGTCGTGCGGCCGCCGCAGGGCGCGCTGCCGGCGCCGCTCGGGCCCTATTCGCCGGCGGTGTGGGCCGGCGATACCCTGTATGTGTCAGGCATGGGCGGGCAGGATCCGGCAACCAAGACCGTGGGTGAAACCGTGGAGGCGCAGGTCGCGCAGACGGTGGCCAACATCACGACGACGTTGAAGGCCGCGGGGCTCGGCGTGTCCGACGTCGCCTGGGCGCAGGGCTATGCCACGCGCCTCGACGAGGCGGCCGCGCTGCAGGCGACGCTGGCCAAGGCGATCGACTCGCCTCGCGGCTTGGTGGTGGTGCCGCGGCTGCCCGGCCCGATCCGCGCCGAGCTGACGTTCATCGCGACCAGGCCATCGGCGGCCGGCGGGAAATTCGGGACCGCGGGCACGAGCGGATCGATCCGTGGCGTGCGTCGGGAATCGACGGTCTACGTCGACGCCGTGCTGGGAACCGGCGGTGACATCGATGCTCAGGCCAGGCAGGCGTTCACCGGGCTCGGCGCCCTGCTGCAGTCGGGCGGGGTTGGCATGCAGGACGTTGCCCTGGTGACGGTTTATCTCTCAGACGTGGCCGATCTCCCGCGGATCAACACCATCTTCAAGGAAACGTTCCCGACCGATCCGCCAGCGCGTGTCACGATCCAGGTGCAGCCGCAGGCAACCGAACGCATCCGCATCGGCGTCATTGCCGCCCGCTAGGTCCTCCGTAATCCGATACGAGACGCCGGCCGCCATCGGAGGCCGATCAGGAGACAAGATGTTCACCCGACGCAGCTTCATCGAATCGCTGTCCACGCTGCCGCTGGTCGGCGGCTTCATCGCCAGCGCGGCGCCGTCGGCGGAAGCCGCGCCCGTCGCGGCGGCCGCGGCGCGCGACTACTTCAAGGAGCTCGGCGTGCGGCCCTTCATCAACGCCGCCGGCACCTTCACCGACATGACGGCGTCGCTGATGCCGCCCGAGGTGATGGCCGCGATCAACTACGCGTCCAGGCACTTCGTGCCGCTCAACGAGCTGCACGATCGGATCGGCGAGCGGATCGCCACGCTGGTCAAGGCCGAAGCGGCGATGGTGGCGTCGGGCGCCGCGTCGGCGATGACGCTCGGCACCGCCGGCGTGCTCACCGGCACCGACGGCCAGAAGATCATCGATCTGCCGAACCTCGCGGGCATGAAGAGCGAAGTGATCATGCTGAAGTCCCACCGCTTCGGCTACGACCACGCCATCCGCAACACCGGCGTGAAGATCGTGGAAGTCGAGACGGCCGAGGAGCTCGAGCGGGCGATCACGCCGCAGACGGCGATGATGCTCTTCTACAACAACAACAACTCGCTGGGGCAGGTCCGGCACGAGCAGTTCGTCGCCCTCGGCAAGAAGCACGGCGTGGTGACGATGAACGACTGCGCGGCTGACGTGCCGCCGGCCGAGAACCTGTGGAAGTACACGGCGATGGGCTTCGACCTGGTCGCCTTCTCGGGCGGTAAGGGCATCCGTGGCCCCCAGAGCGCCGGGCTGCTCCTCGGCCGCAAGGATCTGATTGCCGCCGCCCGCGCCAACGCGGCGCCCAACGGCAATTCGATCGGCCGCGGCATGAAGGTGAACAAGGAGGAGATGCTCGGCATGCTGGTCGCGCTCGAGCGGTTCCTGAACCTCGATCACGCGGCGCTCGACCGCGAGTACCAGCAGCGCGCCGACGTGATCCTGAAAAGCCTCGCCGGCCTGCCGGGCCTCACCGCCGAGATCACCGTGCCGGAAGTGGCCAACCACGTGCCGCACGTGGCGATCAAGATCGACGAGGCTGCGGCTGGCATCACCGGCCAGGACGTGTCGCGCAAGCTGCGCGAGGGCACGCCGTCGATCGGCGTGCGCCCCGACCAGGAGCTGCTGGTCGGCGTGTGGATGATGGAGCCGGGCGAGGAGAAGATCGTCGCCAGGCGGCTCCGCGAGGTGTTCGAGAAGAAGGCCTAGTCCCCGCGACGCAAGCCACGTCTCGCGCGAGTTCCGGCGGCAGTTCGGACGCACACCTCGCGAGGATCGCGAGCACGATCGGCAGCTGTAGTTCCGCTCCGGCGCTGACGTTCCCGTCACAAAAGCTGCCGCTTCCGTGCAATAACGGCTCAGCTGTAAGCGGTGTCATATGATCCCGAGGTGGGCCCCCAGTCGGCAGCTCCGAACGCCCGATTTTGTTGGTGACGCACACGTAGACGCCGGAGATGGGGTTCTACATGGTGCGCGCCTCTGCAGTAGAGACCCGTTGAGCCGCTTTCGTGCTCCCGGAGCACGAGAACCGGAGGATCCCCCCATGCGCCGAATCCTGTCGTCGCTCGCCCTGAGTGTCTTGCTCGCCACGCCCGCTGCCGCGCAGCTCGCGTCCCAGACCGGTCTCGTCGGTAACGTCACCGATGCCGGCGGCGGCGTCCTGCCCGGCGCGTCGGTGACCGCCGTCAACGTCGGCACGCAGGCGACCCTCACCGGCGTCACCAACGAGGCCGGCGTCTATCAGTTCAACGCCGTGCCGCTCGGTCGCTACGAAATCACCATCGCCCTCCAGGGCTTCCAGACGTTCAAGGCGACCAACATCGAAGTGGGCGGCAACCAGGTGGTCCGCCAGGACGCGGTGTTGAGCGTCGGCGCGCTGTCGGAGACGGTCATCGTGGAGGCCGCGAACACCACGCTCCAGACCGATCGGGCCGCGGTGTCGCAGACCGTCGAGGCGCGCGCCGTGGTCGACCTGCCGTCGAGCGGCCGCAACGTGTGGCAGCTGGCGGCGACCACGCCCGGCGTGCTGCGTGGCAACGACCACCGACATCGGCCTGTCCTTCCGCGGCGCCGGCCAGCGGGAGATTCAGAACAGCCTGACGATGGATGGCATCAACGCCAGCTCCAACCTGCTGGCGATGACCAGCATGCGGCCGATGGCCGATGCGGTCACCGAGGTCCAGGTGCAGACCGGCAGCACGTCGGCCGAGTACGGCTCGTACCTCGGCGTGCACGTCAACGTCGTCACCAAGGCCGGCACCAACAACTTCCACGGCTCGCTCTTCGAGTACCTCCAGGACGACTCGCTCGAGAGCCGCGGCTACTTCGACAATCCGGATCTGCCCGAGCCGCCCAAGCGGAGCAACCAGTTCGGCTTCGCGTTCGACGGCCCCGTGATGATTCCCGGGCTGTACAACGGCCGCAACAAGACGTTCTTCATGGGCGCCTACGAAGGGCTGCGCTCCGAGCGGACGACCAGCCCGATTGCGTCGGTGCCGACCGAGCGGATGCGGCGCGGCGACTTCGGCCAGATCAGCACGCAGATCGTCAACCCCATCACCAAGCAGCCGTACCCGGGCAACCAGATCCCGCTCTCGCAGCTCTCGGACGAAGCGGTCCGGCTGCTGCAGTACTACCCGCTGCCGAACCTGCCGGGGACGGCGAACGGCACCGGCAACAACTATCAGGCACCGGCGCTGACCGAGAGCAACATCGACCAGCTGCTGCTGCGGGTCGACCAGAACATCAGCAACGCGGCGCGCCTCTACGTCCGCTACAACTGGGTGGACGCGTTCGACGGCTTCGGCAACGTCGTCCCCACCACCGGCCTGTTCCAGCCACGCGAGAACAAGAACACCCTGGTGTCCTGGCAGCAGACGCTGTCGCCGACGCTCCTCAACGACTTCCGGATCGGCTACCACCGCCTCGACCTGGACTCGCTCAACAACCTGATGATCGAAGGGGTGCCGTCGGCCGGCGCCGACATCGGCATCCCCGGCTTCGACGGCGACGTCCGCTACGACAACCCGGGCATCCCGACGATCGACCTCACCGGGTTCTCGGGCATCGGCAACGCGCGGCACCAACTGGTACCAGTTCGACACGACGTTCCAGATGTCCAACGTGCTGTCCTGGACCAAGGGGACGCACAACATCCGGACCGGGTTCGACGTGCGCAAGATGGCCACCGGCCGCCGCGCCGCCAACAGCCCGCGCGGCTTGTTCAATTTCAGCGGCGCGATGACGGGCTACTCGGTCGCCGACTTCATGACCGGCATCCCGATCACGGTCACCACGCCGGTCGACCAGGTGCTGGGCCACGTCGGCCAGTGGCGCAACGGCTTCTTCGTCAACGACGTCTGGCAGGCCACGCGCAACATGACGCTGAGCCTGGGGCTGCGCTACGAGCGCAACACGCCGGTGCAGACCTACGAGGGCTTCGCCTCGATGCTCAACGCCGACCAGACGACGATCATCCCGTCGTCGTTCCCGGCGGTGGGCTTCGAGTTCCACGAGCCGAACACGCAGGACTGGGGGCCGCGTCTGGGCGCGACCTACCGCCTGTCGGAGAAGACCGTCGTGCGCGCCGGCTGGGGTATCTACTACAACCCCAACCAGATGAACTCGTTCACGTTCCTCACGAACAATCCGCCGATCGCCGCCGAGTTCACGTTCAGCAACAGCACCACCAACCCGACGCTGTCGTTCGACCAGCCGTTCGGTGTGGTCGGGCCGGGCGGGCCGCCCAACATGATCACGCCCAACCGGCACCTGCCCAACGCGCGCAAGAACCAGTGGAGTGCCGACATCCAGCACGAGATCGGGGCGAGCGTGGTCCTCGAGCTGCAGTACCTGGCGTCGCGCACGGAGAACCTCGATCGGAGCTTCTTCAACAACACGCCGCTGCCCGGCGCCGGCGGCATCGACGCCCGTCGTCCGAACCAGTCGTTCCGCGAGATCCGCACGATCGCCAACGACCTGATCGCCGACTACGACTCGCTGACGGTCGTCGCGCGGCGCCGCATGGTCGAAGGGTTCCTCGTCAACGCGCACTACACCTGGTCGAAGACGCGCGACATGGCCACCCACTCCAATGGTGGCGGCCGGATCGTGAACAACTACGACATCTACAGCGACTACGGCCCGGCCAACTGGGACGTGCCGCACCGGCTCGTGGTGAGCTACGTGTGGGACATGCCGTTCTACAAGGACTCCGACAACGGCCTGCTGAAGGGCCTGCTGGGTGGCTGGCAGGTGGCCGGGGTGTCGACGATCCAGAGCGGCACGCCGCTCAACGTCATCATCGCGACCGACCGCGCCAACATCGGCCAGCCGAACCAGCGGCCCAACCTCGTGAACGCCGATGTCGAGTTGAGCTGCCAGTCGAACCCGAACGGGCTCGGACTGGTCAACTGCATCGACCCGACGGCCTTCGCGCAGCCCGACCCCTTCACCTTCGGCAACACGCCACGCAACTATCTGCGCGGGCCGAAGTACAGCACGACCGACGTCTCGTTCATGAAGCTGATTCAGCTGGGTGGCAACCGCCGGATTCAGCTGCGCGCCGAGGTGTTCAACCTGTTCAATCAGGTGAACTGGCTCGCGCCTGGCTTGACGCTCCCGTCGGCGTCGTTCGGCGTGATTTCGTCGGCTGAGCCGATGCGCCGCGCCGAACTCGGCGTGAAGTTCCTCTTCTAGCCTGGCTTCTGGGCCACCAGGCGAACCATGCGTAGTGGTTTGCCTGGTGCCCAACGGCGCCGGTCGGCACCGTGATCTACTCGCTCCGCAGGGCGGCAACAGGATCGATGCGCATCGCGCGGCGCGCGGGGAGGTAGCTCGCCAGCAGGCCCACCGCGCCGAGCACGATGATCACGGCCGCGAAGCTGAGCGGATCGGTCGGCGTCACGTCGTAGAGCAGGGAGCCGATGACCCGCGTGACGGCGGCGGCGCCCACCACCCCGGCGACGACGCCTGCGGCCACCAGCTTCAGGCCCTGCCCGACCGTCAGCGCCAGCACGTCGCGCGTCGACGCGCCCAGCGCGATGCGGATGCCCAGTTCCTGCGTGCGCTGCGAAACGGCGTACGCGAGCACGCCGTAGACGCCGGCCGAGCCGAGCACCAGCGCCAGCCCGCCGAAGATCCCGAACATCCACGAGAACAGCTCGAACGCCCAGAAGCCCTTTCGGCGCACCTCGTCCATCGTCGCGACGGCGAAGACCGGGACACCGGGATCGGAGTCGCGGACGGCCGCACGCAGCGCGCCCGTCAAGGCGGCCGGGTCACCGGCTGCGCGGACGATGATGCCGGTGTTGGGGGTCTCCTGCTGGCGGTACGCGACGAACACCGCCGGGGCCGCGTTGGTGTCGTCGTCCATCTCGGTGGTCAGGAAGTCCGGCACGACGCCAACGATGGTGAGCCACGGCGCCCCGTCGAGATCGAGCAGCTTGATGCGCCGGCCAATCGGATCCACGCCTCCCAGGTCCGACCCGCCAAGCAGCGGCTTGTCAGGGGCGGTCTTCTGCGAGGCGTCGTTCGCGGCGATCACCCGGCGGACAAAGCTGACGTTGACCACGGCCAGCGTCGAGCCCTGCTCCGCTTCGCTCGCAGTAAACCCGCGTCCGCGGACCAGCGGCACGTTCAGCGTCTCGAAGAACCGTCGCGTCACGCCCGCGTGGACCGCCTGCGGCTCCTGCCCGGGCTCGACCGGCGCTCCGTCCACGACCACCGGGCCGCGATCGCCCCCGCCATCGAGCGGGATGAGGTTCGACGCCGCCGAGGCGCGAACGCCGGGCGCGCGATCGATACGGGCGAGGATGTCCTCGATGCGCCGGGCCTTGGCGCCGGGATCCGCATACGCGTTGCCAGGCAGGTAGACCCGCATCGTCATGAGCGGAGACGGATCGAAGCCGGCGTTCGCGCCCTGCAGCTTCAGGAAGCTGCGCATGAACAGCGAGGCGCCGACGAGGAGCACCAGCGCGAGCGCGACCTCGCCCACGACGAGCACGTTACGTCCCCGCGTGCGCGCGCCGCCGCTGCCCGTCCGGCCTCCCTCGCGCATCGCCGCGACCAGATTCGTCCTCGAGACCTGCCACGCGGGCGCGAGGCCGAAGAGCACGCTGGAGAACGCCGCGACGGCCACCGTGTAGATCAGCGTCGTCGGGTCGAGGCTGGAACTTGATCAGGTAGGGCACGTCGTCAGCGGGCACGCCGGCCGCGACGAGCGTGAGGCCGACGTCGGTGAGAACGATGCCCAGCGGGACCGACACGAGGCCGAGCACGAGCGCCTCGGTGAGCAGCTGCCGCACGAGTCGCCCGCGTCCGGCGCCGAGCGCCGACCGCATGGACATCTCGCGCGCGCGCGACGTGGCGCGGGCCAGCAGCAGGTTCGCGACGTTCGCGCAGGCGATGAGCAGGACCAGCGTCACGGCGCCGAGTGCCGCGACGGTCGCCACCTTCACTTCGTCCGGCGCGAAATAGTCGCGCAGCGGCCGCACGTGCGCGCCCCAGCCCTTGTTCTCGACGTGGGAAGCGGCGAGCCGGGCCGTCACCGCGGCCAGGTCCTCACGCGCCCGCTCGATCGTCACGCCGTGCTTGAGCCGTCCGAAGAGCTGCAGATCGCGCGCGCCGCGGGGCGCGTCGTGCGCGAGCGGCGCCAGCGCGACGTACGCCATCTGCAGGAACGGGAAGATCACGTCGGCCGGCAGCACGCCGACGACGGTATGGGGCCGGCCGTTGATGGGGATGGCCTGGCCGACGATGTCCGGATCGGCGTGGTAGCGACGCCGCCAGAGCTGATCGGTGAGGACGACCACCGGACCGGCGCCCGGCTGGTCGTCGGTCGCGTCGATCTCACGGCCAAGCGCCGGCACGACGCCGAGCATGCGGAACAGGCCCGCGCTCACCGCAGCGCCCGTGACGCGTTCGGGATCCCCGCCGCCGGTCAGCGTCAGGCTGCGATCCTGGACGGCCGCGAGCCCGTCGAAGGAGGTCGCCTGGCGCTGCCAGTCGAGGAAGTCGAGATACGACGTCGGCGAACGATCGTCGCCCGCGGCGCGCCGCATCGACCAGAGATCCACGAGCCGATCGGGCTCGTGGAACGGCAGCGGCTGGACGAGCGTCGAGTGCACGACGCTGAACATCGTGGCGTTGGCGCCGATGCCGAGCGCCAGGCAGAGGATGGCCAGTCCCGTCAACAGCGGCGCCCGGGCCAGCGTGCGAACGGCGTAGCGAACGTCCTGCGCGAACGTATCCACGATGCCTCCTGCTGGCGTGCTGGATCTCAAATCCCGTGCCAGGAGTGCCCGGGGACACGGCCCATGCAACGAGGCGGTCGACGAGAAGTGCGGCGGCTCCGGGTGTCCGGAAGCGGACGCTTCGTCCCGCAAGCGATGCCGGCGCACGTCCTGGTCGCGATGCCTGGCACGAGCGCGCTAGACTCGCCGTATGCCCACACGGCGAACGTTCCTGCACCAGGCGGCGGCATTCGCGTCGACCGGCGCGCTCGCGCCCATCGGCCAGGCCGCCCAGCCGCGCTACAAGATGGGTCTTCAGCTCTACACCATCCGCGACGCGATGGCGCGCGACGTGGCCGGCACGCTGAAGCGCATCGCGGCCCTGGGCTACGAGGAGGTCGAGACCTACGGGTTCGATCCCGAGGGCATCGGCTACTACAAGCTGCCGGCGCGCGAGTTCGCACAGCTGCTTCGCGATCACGGGCTGACCAGCCCGAGCGGTCACTACGACCTGAACCGGTTCGCGACGGCGAGCGACGCCGACCTCAATCGCTACGTCGATCGCTGCATCGAGGGAGCGCGGCTTCTCGGCCACAGCTACATCACCTGGCCGTTCCTCGATCCGCCGCTCCGGCCGCTCGAGCCGTTCTCGCGGGTCGTCGCCCGATTCAATGGGATCGGTGAGCGGATCGCGAAGGGCGGCCTGCAGTTCGCGTATCACAACCACGGCTTCGAGTTCACCGAGCAGGACGGCCGCGTCCCCTACGACGTCGTGCTGCGCGAGACCGATCCCACGCTGGTCAAGCTGCAACTCGATCTCTACTGGCTGTCGCACGACTCGAAGCAGCCGCCCCGTTACTGGTTCGAGCGCGCCCCTGGCCGCTACGTGATGTGGCACGTCAAGGACATGCACAAGGTCTCGCGCGACTACACCGAGCTCGGCAACGGCTCCATCGACTACACGAAGATCTGGCCCGACGCGGCGTTCTCGGGCATGAAGCACTTCTTCGTGGAGCAGGGCGGCAACTTCGCGCAGGACTCCATGCAGAGCGTCACCGACTGCGCCGCCTACGTGAAGCGCTTCCTGCTGCCGTAGCGCACGCGGCGATCCTCGCGGCCATCCACCATCACGAACAGCCCAGCCGCTGCGTGGTGGCCCGTCGAGTGGCCACCTACGGCTTGATCGACCGCGTGCCGTAGGGCGGCGGACCGAGCGGCTCGATGCGCCAGTCGCCGGCGGTGAAAGGCTCGCCCTTGCATCAGCTCGGAGCCGAGCCGGAGGCGGGCCGGCGCCGTGCCGCCGCTGACGCGATACAGCCAGTTCGGCTCGACGACGAACCACTCGGGGAACTCGTTCAGCCGGACGTAGTTCCGGGCCAGGTTGATCACGCGCTGGTGGCGCGCGAAATCGAACTGCAGGCGGACCGACTGGCACGCCGCTCACGTGCAGCTGCAGGGCGTCGCCATCGCGGACGGCGCCGAGCTGCAGGCCGGGCGCCTTCTCGGCGGGCATCACGCCCTGGCTCTTCATCAGCGCGTAGAGCAGCAGCGTGCGGTTGAAGTTGCCCTCGCCGTACCAGTCTTCGAGGTGGCCGTCGGGCCGCTGCATGGCGAGCATGCGCGCGGTTTCGCTCTCGATCCAGGCGAGCGCCTCCGGCACCGGCTCGCGATTCACCAGGTAGAGCGCGCTCTCGATGGTGTCGGCGTAGCCGTCGAACGAGCCGAGCGGCAGGCTCGCGTCGATTGGCGGCGCGTGGCTCCCAGACGTGCGCCTGGTAGCGCGGCAGGTTGCGCCAGCACCTTGCGGACGGCGTCGCGGTACTTCACCTCGCCGGTGACCTGGTAGAACGTGTAGACCGCGCCGTAGACGTAGCCCCAGTTGTCCGACAGTCCTCGATTGATGGGCGCCAGCGTCTTCGCGTCGACCTGGTTGTACAGCATGCCGTCGGCGATTGGCCGAGGCGAGGACCTGATCGAGCATGCGCCGGACGACCGGCGCGTAGCGCGGCGCGCGGTCCGACTTGCAGGTCGGACTCGAGGGCGAAGAGCAGCGTCAGGCCGACGATCAGCTCGTTGCCGTGGTCGCGCAGGCGCAGCTGCGGCTCGCCCGTGTGCGCTGGCGAAGTCCCACTTCGTCGACGGCACGCCGAAGTTGCCGGGCAGCACCTCCTCCACGTAGGCGTCGCGCGATGCGCCGCGCCCAGGCGAGGTAGCGCGCGTCGCCCGTCATCGTCGTAGAGGCGCACCAGCACCTGCAGGAAGTCGCCGTTCAGCTCGCTGTCGACTGCCGGCAGCTTGCCCCAGCGCGACTCGTGAGGGGCCTGCTCCATCGCGTCGGCGATCAGGTCGGCCATGCGATGGAACCACGGCGTGCGCCCGAGCAGCTCGGTCACCGTGATCAGCCCATCCTTCGCGTACTCGCCCGCGCCGAAGAGGCTCGGTTCGCCCAGCGTGCCGGTGCGCAGGTCGACGGTTGCCCGGCACCGAGCCGGCCGCCGTCATGTACCGCACCTCGTTCCGCAGCATCTCCAGCATCCGGCCCTCGTAGAGGGCCGGGTCGGTCAGCCTGCGCGGTGAGAATCAGGTACGGGTACGAGATCGGCGGCGAAGTTGTGCGGCGTGCTGGCGCGGCTGTCCCCGGTGAGGCGATCCGGCATCAGCCCGGTCTTCGGATCCGCGTCGCGCAGCCACGCCTGCATCGTGCGCTCCGCGGCCGCGATGGCGCGGGCGTAGGCGACGCCGTTCTCCGCGGGCGTCTGCGCCCATGCCGGCTGGGTCGCGCACAGCGCGAGACCCAGCGCGCACATCCCTTGCTTCACGGTCACGGCGTCGCCTTCTGCTGGTTCGCCGTCTTCGCGCCAGCGGGCGGCACGGTCCGAAGGTAGGCGTAGATCCTGGCGAGGTCTGCATCGGACATCTCGCCGTACGCATGCGGCATGACCTCGTCGATGGCCGAGCCGTTCGGCCGGCGGTGCGTGCGCAGCGCGACCATGAAATCGCGCTCGCTCCAGCCGCCGATCCCGACCGGGGTGATGTTCGCGCCGCCAGGCGGCGGACCGGATCCGCCGGTGAGCTGCGCGCCGTGGCAGGCGTAACAGCCGGCGCTCGACATCAGGTACTTGCCGGTCCCGACCGCGTCCGACGGGTCGGGACGCGCCAGCAGTCGAGGCTGGCCGTGATCGATCAGCGACGCGGACGCGAGCGGGAAATCGACGAACAGCCCGAGCGCCCGCGCCATCGGACCGACCGACATCGTCGGCACCGTGCGGTCGACGGGAGGCACGGACTTCGTATAGGCGACGATGGCCCCGAGATCGTCGGCGGTGAAGCGGTAGTCGACCACCGGCATGAAGATGACCGACTGGCCATCGCGCTTGACCCCGTGCGTGAGCGCCCGCACGAAATCCTGGTCCGAATAGTCGGCGGGCAGCCCGCCCCGGCCGCGCGTCAGGTTCACGGCGACCAGCCGCCCCATCGTGACGTCGTCATAGACCACCTTGCCGCCAAGGTCGCTCCCATGACACTCCGTGCACACGGCGACCTTCTCGGCCAGGTACTTGCCGCGCGCGATCGACGCAGCGTCAGTGGGAATCGGCACCCGTGGGGGCTCGACGGCGTAGGTTCGGGCCATGACGCGGCCGCTCGCAACGTAGACGTACGCGACCAGGGCGGCGATCGCGATGCCGATGCCGCGACGAGGATGCCGAGCCATTTGAGCAGCCGTCTCATGCGCGAGCATCCTAGCAGCCCGTGGTGAAAAGGTGCCACATGGCCCTTTCGCCACCGACGGCTGGAGGAGCCCGCCGCGCCGCGCGGCGGGGCTCAATCGCACACGGTTGCGCGCGGTCGCCCGCGGCCGTCGCATGGACCGGACGCCCGTATGGCCCCCACTCCAGCCTGCTCGACGCCTGGCTGCGCCGTCGCGCTCGCGGCAGTTCTGAAGGCGCTGTGGTGCGCGCCCGCTGACCGTCGCCGTCTTCGGGTCGCGAAACCCATTGCTATCGAGTCGCAGTCCGAAGAGACTGGCGCCGGCACCCGACTGTGCCGTTCCCAATCTTCCTTCCAAGGAGCTCCTGTGACCTTGAAACACCTGCTCACGGCCGTCGCGATCGTTGGTCTTGCTGCCGCCTCGCCTCGGGCCCAATCGCCCGACCCGATGGTCGGCACGTGGAAACTGAACGTCGAAAAGTCCAAATCGCCCTACAAGAGCGGCACGTCGGTGATCGAAGCCGTCGGCGATGCCGTCAAGGTCACGGCCGATCTCGTCGCGCGCCGACGGTACCGCCTATCACTGGACCTGGACGGCGAAGTTCGACGGCAAGGACGCGCCGATCACGGGCACGACGCCCTTCGGACCTGGTACGGTCGCGGCGCTGACGCGGGTGGACGCCCACACGGCGAAGATCGTCGGGAAGCGGAACGGCGAGGTGATCCTCACGCAGACGATCGTCACGTCCGCCGACGGCAAGACACGAACGCTCACCACGCAAGGGCAAGGACGCCAAGGGTCAGGCGGTCGAAACGATGTCGGTCTACGACAAGCAGTAGCGTCGGGCGTCCGCTAGTGCAGCTTGGCGGCCTCGTTCGGGGCGACACGATCGGCGAGCTCCCGCGCGACGGCGAGTGCCTGGTCGATGGTGCTCAGCTGGCGATTCAGCTTCGCGCGGAGTTCCTCGATCTCGCGCACGAGCGCACGTAGCATGTCCGGGTTGGCGACGCTGTCAGCCATGGATGGTGCATCGTCTCGATCGCTCAGGCAGGCGAGGCCGGGTCGCGCTGGCGGGCGGCCCCTCTCTCCAGCATACGCCTCTGCGCGCCGCCCCGCTCACTTCCCCTTCAGCTGCGCGTCGCGGATCGCCTTGAACTCGTTGCCGGGCGCCCAGGCCGGGTAGGTGTCGGCCTGGGCCACGCGGTAGCCGACGGCGAACAGCAGCTGGACGTCCTCGGCGAGGCCGCTCAGATCCCATTCCGGCGTCACTTCGTCGGACGGCTTGTGGTAGACGTCGGCGGTCCACTTCGCCCGCACCTGCTCGCTGAACGCCGCCGGCTTGCCGACGAACTCGGTGCCTTCGTCCACCGTCAGCGCCGGCACGCCACGCTTGGCGAAGTTGAAGTGATCGGAGCGGTAGTAGAAGCCCTTCTCCGGCTCGGCATCCGGCTTCAGCGTCCGTCCCTGCTCCTTCGCCGCGGCCCGGGCGTAGTCGTCCAGCTCCGACGCGCCGAGGCCGACGATGACCAGGTCCCTGGTGCGGCCGTTCACGTTCAATGCGTCCATGTTGATGTCGGCGAGCGTCTTCGCCAGCGGATACAGCGGTTGCGCGGCGTAGTACTCCGAACCGAGGAGCCCCTGCTCCTCCGCCGTCACCGCGAGGAACAGGATCGATCGGCGCGGCGGCTTCGGCAGGCGCGTGAAGGCGCGCGCGGTCTCGAGCAGCGCGGCGGTCCCGGTGGCGTTGTCCTTGGCGCCGTTGTAGATGCGATCGCCGTTGATCGGCTCGCCGACGCCGAAGTGGTCCCAGTGCGCCGTGAAGACGACGTGCTCGTCCGTGACCGCGGCGTCGCCGCCTTCGAGCCGGGCCACGACGTTCTGCGAGTCGACGCGGCGCATCGTGTTGCGGATCGTCATCGACGCGGTCAGGCCGAGCGGCACTGGCCGGAAGGCCCGCGTCGCGGCCTGCGCCTTGAGCTGGTCGAAGTCCCGCCCGGCGCGCGCGAAGAGCGCCTTGGCCTTGTCCAGCGTGATCCAGCCTTCGATGGCCACGCGGTCCATGTTCTTGCCGGGCGTGACGAAGGTGAACTGCTCGCCGGTCCTGCCCTGCACGACCGCGAACGGATAGCCGGCGGGGCCGGTCTCGTGGACGATCAGCACGGCGGCAGCTTTGTGCTTCGCGCCGATCTCGTACTTGTAGGTCCAGCGGCCGTAGTAGGTCATGGCCCGGCCACCGAACGTCTTCGCGTCGAGGGCCGACGGCGAGGCCGGGTCGGGCACGGGCGGGTCGTTGACCAGCATCACCAGCGTCTTGCCGGCCACGTCGACGCCCTTGTAGTCGTCCCAGCCGTACTCCGGCGCCTGGACACCGTAGCCGACGAACACCAGCTCCGACGCATCGACCTTGACCTCCTCGGTGACGCGCTTCGTCCACGCCACGACGTCGTCGCGCCACGCCAGCGTCGCGGGTCCCGTGCCGGACGGGCCGGCGGCGCCGCCGGCGATCGTCAGCGGCGCGGCCGCCGCCGTGATGCCGACGAGCGGCACCTTCTGGACGTAAGTGCCGTCGGGGTTGCCCGGCTTCAGGCCCAGCTTCCTGAAGGCCTCGACCAGGTAGGCGACGGTCTTCTCTTCGCCGGGGGTGCCGGGCGCGCGGCCCTCGAACGCGTCGGAGGCGAGCGTCTTGACGTGGCCCAGGACGGCGGCCGGATCGATGGCCGGCAGCGCCTTGAGCGGCGTCTGATCGGCGGCGTGGAGGACGGGGGACTCGACGGTCAGCACGATGGCCGCGGCGGCCAGGAGCAGGAATCGCATGAACTATCATTGCCTCCTCCAGCGGTCTCCGCAGCGTAATTTCCAGGCATGACCCCATCGGCCGTGGCCAAGACCGCCCTCCCCCGCCGGGCCCACGTGGTTGCCGCGCTGCTGACGATGGTCACGGTCAGCGCCTCCCTCCACGCCAGAAGCGGGTCCGACGACGTGACGGTCGAGCCGCGGATCGTCGAGGCCCGGCTCGGGCGCGTCTCGCTCGAGCAGGTCGACGTGTCGCTGCGGGTCGCGCTGCGCGCCTCGCAGCGCGCGACGATCCGCTCCATCGCGTTCACCGATGCCTTCGTCGGCCAGGTGCCCGTCTGGATCGAGCGCGTCGACGGCGACTGGCCGCTCGTCCCCGGCCGCGAGCTGGTGATTCCGCAGGCGATGCAGGTCCGCATCCACGCACGGGACGCGATAGGGGCCGACGATCTCGGCGCCATCGTCCGCAAGGGCGCGGTCACGGTCCGGGCCAGCGTCGAAGTGGCCATCGAGACGCCCTGGCTGGCGCGCCTCATGTTCATGGGCCCGACGCGGACGCTCGTCCGCCACGTCGTGCTCGAGATGCCGATTCAGGCCGGACCGTTGTCCCTGGGACCGCTGGCACGCATCGGCGCCGACCTCGCCGACGCCGCACAGCGCGGTGCCGCGACATGGCTGGCGACCGGCCTCAATCGCCTGCCCGCCCGCAGCGCCATGGTGCTCCGCTACGGCGGCGCCGTCGCCGGGGTCACCACCCGCTACGCGATCGAGGGCAGCGGCCCGGCCGGCGCCCGGGAGCGGCGCGCCGCCGGTGTCTGGTGGAGCCCGGCGGTGTTCTGCACCACGCGCGAGGCGATCGAGCCGTGGCGCTTCGACGTCGCGGACGCCACGGCGCTGCAGCTGGGCGGGGCGCGCCTGCGCCGCGACCGTGGCGCCGTCCACATCGCGGCCACGGCCGATCGTCCAGCGCTCGACATCGATCTCGCGGTGCTCGACCAGATGCTGCCGGCGCCCAGCGAGCGCAAGCTCTACACGCTGGCCGATGGCCGCACCCGCCGCCTGCGGCTCGCCGATCGCAACGCCGCATCGAACCTGGTGTGCCTGCAGATCGTGGACGCCTCGGCGACGGCGGCGACCGTGGCGTCCTCGCCAGCCGCCGCCTCAGCCTCTCCGACGGGCAGCGCCGCGAGCGACGTCGCGGCCTTCTCGCCGGGCCGGGCGCTCGGCGTCGTGTGGACGTCGGTCACGCCGGCCCCGGACGAGCGGCTGCTCATCGCCACCCCCCTCCATCGGCTGTCGTTCGGCTCCCCGCTGGTGAGCGGCGATCGCGTGGTCGGCCTCGTCGCATCGCCGACCACCGCCTGGTCCGCTGCGCTGGTCGCCACGGCCGCATCCCGCGCACCGCGGCTGCCGTCCACCCTCTCCGCGACGGAACTCCCTCGGCGCTGGTAGGGTCCTTGCACTAGGCTGAGGACGGGAGCCCAGGGCCTGTCGGCCCGACCTCCCGAGAGGACGCCCCGAACAAATGAATCCCCTGCGTTTCGTCGTCGCCCAACTGCTGCTGACCGTTGCGCTTGGCGGAACCGTCGCCGCGCAGCCCCGAACGGTCGAGCTCGTCGGGACCGACAACCTGAAGTTCAGCACGCCGAGCATCGAAGCCCGACCGGGTGAGACGCTGCGCATCGTCGTGCGGAGCAGCGGACAGATGCCGAAGATCGCGATGGCCCACAACTTCGTGCTGCTGCAACCTGGGACCGACCCCGCCAGCTTCGCCAACGAAGGCGCGATGCACCGCGGCAGCGACTTCATCGCTCCCGGCCTGGCCGGCCGCGTCATCGCGAAGACGCCGATGGCCGGCGCCGGCGAAACCGCGGAAGTGACGTTGACCGCGCCGGGCCCGGGCAGCTACCCGTTCCTGTGCACCTTCCCCGGGCACGCGGTGGCGGGCATGGGGGGCACGCTGGTCGTGCGGTAGCGCGCCTGGCGCCTCACTCCGCCCTGAGGGCGGCGAGCGGGCTCGAGCGCGCCGCCCGAAGGGCCGGCGGCAGGCTCGCCAGCAGACCCGCCGCGCCAAGGACCATCGCCACGACGACGTAGGCGAGCGGGTCGCGCGTCGACACGCCCCACACCTGCGCGCTCAGGACGCGGGTGACCCACAGCGCCAGGACGAGTCCGGTGAGCGTGCCGAACGCCATCAGGCGCAGGCCGCGTCCCAGCACGAGCCGCAGCACGTCGGTGCGCGTGGCGCCGAGCGCCAGGCGCACGCCGAACTCCGCCCGCTGCTGCGCGACGGAGTAGGCCACGATGCCGTAGACGCCGACGACGGCGAGCAGCAGGCCGACCCCGGCGAAGACGCCGAGCAGCAGCAGGCTGAAGCGAGGCCGCGCGAAGACCTCTTCGTCGATGACCGTATCCAGGGCGCGCACGTCCGTCACCGGCTGCTGGGGATCGAGGGCATACACTTCCGCGCGCACGGTGCGTTCGAGCCGCTGCGGCGGCACGCGCGTCTCGACGATCAGGTAGGCGTACGCGCCGTTGATGGCGAAGGGGACGTAGATCTCCGGCGCCGGGTCGCGCGCGGGACCCTGGTTGCGGAGGTCGTCGATCACGCCGACGATCTCGAAGCCGTTGTCGGTCAGTTCGAGCGGCGGACGCGTCAGATAGTCGAGCCTGACGGTCCGGCCGATGGGCGAGGCGCCGCCGAAGAACCGGCGCGCGAAGTCGCGGTTGACGACGCCGACGTGCCGCACCGCGTCGATGTCCGCCGCTTCCAGCGCGCGGCCCGCCACCAGCCTGGCCCGCTGGATGCGCAGGTAGTCGGCCGCCGTTTCGTGCACCAGCGCGCCGAGGTCCGCCTTCGGCTGCCCAGGGACGGTGATGCCCGTGCGCCGGGCCCCGACGAAGGGCAGCCCGCTGTCGACCGCCGCGGCCTGTACGCCCGGCAAGGCCGTGACCCGAGCGAGGAGCGCGCGGAGAAATCGCGCCCGGTCTTCGGGTGCCGGGTAGCGAGTCTCGGTGAAGGGCACGCGCATCGTCAGGATCCGCGTCGGATCGAACGTGAGCGGGACGTGCTGCATGCCCACGAGCGTCCGCATCATCAAGCCCGCGCCGACCAGCAGGACCGTCGAGAGCCCGATCTCGGCGATCACGAGCGCGCCGCGCAGACGGGCCTGCCCGGCGCCAGCCGTCGCGGAGCGGCCGCCATCGCGCAGCGTGTGGGCGGCGTCGGTGCGCGCGACCTGCCAGGCCGGCACCAGGCCGGCGATCAGCGTGCTGGCGCTCGCCAGCGCGATCGAGAACAGCAGCACCGGCGCGTTCAGGCGGACGTGCGCCTCGTCCGGGATCGTCCCCGGCGGGATCACCGTCGTGACCGCCCAGAAACTGGCCTGCGTCAGCGCGATCCCCAGCACGCCGCCGGCAGCCGCCAGCAGCGCGCTTTCGATCAGCAGTTGACGCACCAGGCGCCAGCGGCTCGCGCCGAGCGAGGCGCGGAGCGCCATCTCCCGGGCGCGCGCGGTCGCGCGGGCGAGCTGGAGGTTCGAGACGTTGCCGCAGGCGATGAGGAGCAGCAGCCCGACCGCGCCGAGCAGCACGCCCAGGGTCTGGCCCAGACTGCTGGCGAACGTCTCGCCGAACGAGGCGAACGCCAGGCGGAACGACGCCGCGAAGCGCTCCGGCGCGCGGGCCGCGAAGTCGGTCGCGATCGGGCGCACGGACGCTTCGGCCGCGGCCGGCCCGCCCGGGCCGAGGCGGCCCATGACGTGAACCGTGCGAACGCCGGGGAGCTGGAGGCCACGCTGGTACCGCGTCGGCAGGTAGACGTCGGCGCCGCGCCACATGAAACGCCGCGGCATCACGCCGATGACCTCGCGCAGCACGCCCTCCAGGCGCAGCGTCCGGCCGACCACCGTCGGATCGCCGCCGAACTGCCGCTGCCAGAATCGATAGCCGAGCACCGCGACCGGCGGCGCCTCGGCCCGCGCATCGGCGGCCACGGGCGTCCGGCCGAGCAGCGCGGGCACGCCCATGACGTCGAAGGTGTTCATCGAGACGTAGTTGCCGCGCAGCCGTTCGGGCGCGCCGGCGTCGGTCATCGAGACGTCGCTGATCGTGGACGCGATCACGCCGTCGAAGGCGGCCGCCCGCTCCGCGATCTCGACGTACTCGTCGATGGTGTAGGTGGACCAGTTGCTGCGCCCGTCCGGCCCCACCACCGCGAGGCTGACGAGCGTGTCGGGGCTGCGATACGGAAAGGGATCGATGACCACGGCGTGCACGACGCTGAAGATCGTCGTCGTGGCGCCAATGCCGAGAGCGAGCGACAGCACCGCGGTCGCGGTGAAGGCCGGACTGTGGGCGAGCGCCCGGGCCGCATGCCGGACCTCACGCCAGATGGTGTCGAGCCACGAAGCACCGAGTGCCGGGATCGTCACGACGAACTCTCCTTTGGTCGCGCCTGGAGTCGCGCCCAGGCTACTACCCCGTCGACGGGGTCACCAGTTGAAAGGACCGGAGCTGCACGGTTCTGCTCTCGAACCAGCCAGACACCCGCCCCTCGACGCGTCCAGCGCAAGCGAGGAGCCGCTGACGGCGGCGAGCCTCCGCGCCGCGCTGGATCGCCTCAAGCCGGCGGCGTAGCCGTTACTTCGAGCCCGTCGGTTGGGCGTCGCGAACGGCCGTGGACTCGGTCCTGTCCGCGTCCGGCGGAAAGTTCATGCGGCGCAGCAGGACCTGCCATCGAGGATCCGCGTGCAGGCTGTCGAAACGGGGATCGGTCTTGACGTAGTTGAGACCGTCGCGTTCCTCGAACATCCTGGACAGCGATCGAAAGGCTTCGTCCTTGTCGCCAAGGGCGGCGTAGACCGTCGCCGATTCCATCCACGCCCACTTGGTCGCGCGCGGGGTCCGGAGAATCCGCCTCGCCTCGGTCGGCTTCCCCATCCGCGCGTAGATCCGGGCAACGGCCGGGCTCGCACCAGCCGGTCGCCCCAGCAACGCGTCCTCCTTGCCATGGAGATCGAGCGCCTCGTCGTACCTGCCCATCTCCTCGTACACGTCAGCGAGCCGGTGATAGCTGCCAGGGGTCTGTGGCTCGAGCTCGATGGCCTCGTTCAGATGCACGATGGCATCGTCGAATCGGCGGGCGCGATAGAGAACCCGCCCGAAGCCCGACTGCACGGCCGCCGACAGCGGATCCAGCCGCTCCGCGCGTTCCATATGGGCGATGGCTTCATCGAAGCGGCCCAGGGCCATGAACAGCATGCCGTGGAAGAAATGCGCGTCACGATTGTTCGGATCGATGTCGAGGGCGCGGCGGAAGTGATTCTGGGCGGCCGACCAGTCCCAGTCGTAGCCGAACGCGATCCGTCCCATCGACACGTGCGCCTCGGCCAGCTCGCCATCCAGCTGCAGCGCCGTGCGCGCCGCCGCCCGTGACGGCGGTTCGACCTGCTTCAGGGTCTTCGCGCCCCAGACACCTCGCCACCACCACGCGTGTGACAGTCCGGCGTGTGCCGCGGCGTAGGCGGGATCCAGGCGTATCGCCTCATCGAAGTGCGAGATCGCCCGCGTCAGATCTTCCTCGTTGAGTCTCCAGAGATAGTGCTGGCCCAGCAGATACTCCTGATACGCCCCGGCATTGACCGCGTCGGCGGAGGCCAGCCGGGCCCGCTCTTCCGCGGTGATCTGCACCTGAATCTCTTCGACGACGGCGCGCGCGACGTCCGCCTGCAGCTTGAGGACGTCGGTCAGCTCGCGCTCGTACTGCCGGGCCCAGAGGTGCGTGTCGGTCGGCGCGTGGACCAGCTGGACGTTGATCCGCACCCGGGCACCGCTGCGCTGCACCGATCCCTCGACGACCGCGTCGACTTCGAGCGCCCGTGCGATCTCGGGAAGCGACCGTGCCGCGCCCTTGAAGCGCATCACGGATGTCCGTGAGACGACGCGGACCGCGCGGATGTGCGCGAGATTGGCGATGAGCGCCTCGGTCATGCCGTCGGCGAAGTATTCCTGCGAGGGATCACCCGACAGGTTGTCCAGCGGCAGCACCGCCAGCGCGGTGATCTGGGGCCGTCCCGTGGCAATGGCGTGCGGCGACCGCAGGGCGTAGATCAGCGCGCCGGCGGCAAGCGCGGCTCCGGCACCGAGCAGCCACCCGACGCCACGGCCACCCCGCGCCCGCGGGCGCAGACGCGGCGTCCCCGGGCACGCTCTCTGGCACCGGCGCCGGCTCGTCCTCGGCCAGCTCGCCCACGACCGCGGCGTCCGCGACGAAGCGATACCCGCGCCCGGGCACCGTCACGATGTAGCGGTGGTCGTCCGGGCTCTCGCCGAGCGCCTTCCGGAGCACCGAGATGTTCCGGGTGAGCCCGCCCTCCTCGACCACGGTGTCGCCCCAGATCCGCTGCAGCAGCTCGTCCTTCGTGAGCACGCGATCGCGATGCTCGACGAGGGCGAGCAGCGTCTCGAGCGCCTTGGGAGAGAGCGCCACCGGTTCGCCGTCGCGCAGCAGGCGTCGCCGATCGACCTGCAGGCGGAACGGCCCGAACTGGTACGTGGATCGCGACTCGCCCATGGGCGGGAGGTTTCCGAAGAAAAACGAAGCTCCGTTGTAAGGACTTGTCACCGCCGCTGTCGCGAAGCTGCGGGGGTCGAGACCTGGCGGCCGTCGTCATCTTACCGCCAGAGCGAAACGGAGAACCCATGCCCCGCACAGCCTTCCCTCGAATCGTCAGCTTTGCCACCAGCCTTGCCGTCCTCACCGGTCTGAGCCTCCTCGGCGCCTCGCCCGGCGCCCACCAGGCGGACCGATTCGACGACTGGACGCCCCCGGTCAACCTGGGGGACACCGTGAACTCCCCCTCCCAGGAAATCCTGCCGGCGCTCTCGAAGAACGGCTCGAGCCTCTATTTCGCGTCCGACCGGCCCGGGTCGCTGGGCGGCGAGGACCTCTGGGTCTCCCGGCGGGCGGGCAAGGACGCGCCCTGGGAGGCCCCCGTCAACCTCGGAGCCGTCATCAACACCGCCTTCAACGAGCGCTCGCCCGAGCTGTCGCGCGACGGGCACTTCCTCTTCTTCGCCACGAATCGCCCCGGCGGCCTGGGGGACTTCGACATCTGGGTCGCGTGGCGGGCCCACACCCACGATGACTTCGGCTGGCGGCCCGCGGTCAATCTGGGCGCCGGGGTGAACAGCGCCTTCGGCGATTTCGGGCCGGGCTTCTTCGAGAACGACGAGATCGGCATTCCCATCCTCTATTTCGCGAGCACCCGGCCGGGAGGGCTCGGCAGCGCCGACATCTATCGCAGCGCGCTGCAGCCGTCCGGCGGGTTCGGGCCGGCCATGCCGGTGTCCGAGCTCAACAGTCCGCAAGGGGATTTCCGCCCCTCGGTTCGGGCGGACGGTCTCGAGATCGTCTTCGACTCGAATCGCCCCGGGCCGCCCGATGTCGCAGGGATCGGTCTTCGCGACATCTGGGTGTCGAGGCGCCGTGCGACGTGGGCGCCGTGGTCGGCCCCGACCAACCTCGGTCCGGTCGTCAACAGCCCGTTCAACGACTACCTCGCGACGCTGTCGGGCGACGGGACCACGCTGGTGATGGTGTCCGACCGGCCCGGCGGATTTGGCGGGAACGACCTCTACATCTCGACGCGGTCGCGGCGATGACCGCACCGGGACAGCCGACCCAGACGGGAGGACACGTCATGAGACACGCAGCTCTTCGTACGACCGCCGCTGGCCTGTTCGCCGGCCTCTTCGCCGCCGTGGCCTCGGGGCAGGGAGCCCCGGCGCAGACGCTGAACGACTCATTCGATTCCACGGCCCCGATCAACCCGGTGCTCGAGTGGAATCAGATCTTCATCGACACGCTCATCGCGACCAGCCCGCCGAACATCGCGAGTCCGCGGCTGGGGGCCATCGTCCAGGCGGCGGTGTTCGATGCCTACAACGGCATCGATCAGCGCTACGCGCCCCTGTTCGTGGCGGGGCGGGCGCCCGATGGCGCGTCGCGGGAGGCGGCGGTCGTTGCCGCCGCCTACACGACGCTGGTCGGCCTGTTCCCGTCCCGGCAGGCGGCGGTGCTCGACCCCGCCTATGGCGCATCGATCGAGGCACTCCGCGAGCGCTGTCCGACCGGTCCCCGGCCGAACGCCCTCTGCGAGACGCGCATCCAGGATGGCATCGACTGGGGCGCCGACGTCGCGCACGCGATCCTGGCCATGCGCGCCAACGACGGCTTCAGCGGCAGCTACCCGGCCTTCGTCGGCGGCACGGCCATCGGTCAGTGGCGGCCGACGCCGCCGGCGTTCGGACCGATGAGCGCCCAGAGCCTGGCGTTCACCGACATGTTCGTCCTGGCGAGCAGCACCCAGTTCCAGCCGGAGCGACCGCGGACGCTCGCCAGCACGGTCTTCACCGACGATTTCAATGCGGTGAAGGCGCTCGGTCGCCGGACCGGCTCGACGCGCACCGAGGATCAGACCGCGCTCGCTCCCTTCTGGGAAGGGAGTGCCAGCGTCCATTGGAACCAGGCGGCGAACCAGATGGCGCAGCACCGGCACCTGTCGATATCGCAGTGCGCGCGGCTGTTCGCGACGTTGAACATCGCGATGGCCGATACCGCTCAGACGATCTGGACCGCCAAGCGCTTCTATGGGTCCGTGGCGACGGAAGTGACCTGGCGACCCGTCACCGCGATTCCCCTGGCCGAGGCCGATGGCAATCCGGACACGGTGCCCGATCCCGACTGGCTGCCGCTCATGACCACGCCGTCGCACCCGGAATACCCGGCCGGTCATCCCAGTCTCAATGGCGCAGCCGCCACGGTTCTCCTGCGTCACTTCAACGACCGGCAGACGTTCACGCTGACGACGGTGGGCCAGCCGAGCCGGACCTACGCCAGCATTTCGCAGGCGCGCGCCGACGGGAACAACGCCCGCGTCTGGGGCGGCATGCATTACCCGAGCACGGTCGCCATCAGCGATGCCACGGGCGCGGCGATCGCGGAGTACGTGGATCGGAACGTCATGCGGCGGCTCGATGGGAGGTGAGCCCGGAGCCACCATCTTCGCTACACGATGATGGTGGGCCGCCCGAGGATCGGGCTCGCTTGCGGAAGCCGCCAGGCCTCCGCGGCGAGCGCGAAGAGACTCGGTCGGCCCGGACCATCTCCGCTACGCGGAGATGGTGGGCCGCCCGAGGATCGAACTCGGGACCAATCGCTTAAAAGGCGAATGCTCTACCACTGAGCTAGCGGCCCGTTGCCTGTGGGACGGCAGCCTTTCAGCGTAGGGCTGCCTCTCGCCGGCGCTGGGCGCGCCGGCGGCGCCGCACCGCGTGCGGCAGCCAAGAAGTCTAACATTTCCAGCCTTTCAAGCCCGGCCCGCTGCCGCCGATTACTCGCTTGTGGCGATTCCCGCGGGGATCTCCCTGGTGTCCCATGACCACACGTCCCATCGAGCTCGGGCTCACCGAAACCCCGACGGCCAGTCGCCGTCGCCTTGGCAGATCCACATCGTCGCCACCATCGTCGGCGAGCCAGCCGGCGCCCTCAGCGCCAGCGGAACAGCTTCACCGACAGCGCGAACGTCGCGACGGTGTAGAGCGTCAGCGTGGCGATCTCGCGGCCGATCGCGGCGGGCCCGTAGCCGTCCAGGAACACGCCTCGCAGCGCGTCGACCAGCGCCGTCAGCGGCAGCAGCCGGATGAACGGCTGCGCCACGTCCGGGAAGTTCGACGAGGCGAAGAAGACGCCGGACAGCAGCCACATCGGCATCATCACGATGTTCATCCACCCCGAGACGCCCTCGATGGTGGTGGCCCGGGTCGAGATGAGCAGCCCGAGCCCGGAGAACGCCAGCGCGCCGAGCAGGATCAGCCCGGCGACCAGCGCGATCGAGCCGACCGGCGCGACGCCGAACGCGAAATAGGCAAAGACGAGGAGCGCCGCCGCCTCGAGCACCAGGAACACCAGCCGCGACAGCAGGTGCGAAGCGAGGTACTGCGCCCGCGGCATCGGCGTCGCCATCAGCCGCTTGAGCAGCTTGCGCGAGCGCGCCACCACCACCGAGAAGCCGATGCTCCACAGGCTGGTGCCCATGATGTTCATGGCCAGCAGCCCCGGGATCAGCCAGTCGATGTAGCGCGAGCCCGGCGCCACGACGTTGTCGTCGCGGGTGGCGATCGACTCCGTGCGCCCGGCCTTGCGCTGCAGCACGTCGTCGACGACCAGGCGGGCCGTCCGGCTCTCCGGCCGCGCGGGATCGAATCGGTAGACCAGCGGCGGCCCCGGGATCAGCACCGACCGCGACCTGGCCGCGCCGCAAGCGCGCCATCGACATCACCCGGCTCCAGCGGCCGAACCCGCACGCCTTCGGCGTCCTTGAGCTGCTGGCCGATGGTGCTGCCTTCGGTCCGCACCACGCCGACCACCACCTCCTGCGCCCGCTCCTCGCGGAAGGCGATGCCCAGCGCAAAGGCCATCAGCAGCGGGAACGCGAAGACCCAGAACACGGCTTCCGGCTCGCGCAGGAACTCGCGCAGCCGGACCATGGTCAGCTCGACGATCGGGATCAGGCGCGGCTCAGGCATCGCGCAGGTGGCGTCCGGTGAGGTGCATGAAGACGTCTTCGAGCGTCGCGCTGTGCGTCGTCAGGAAGGCCAGCTTCGTCCGGCGATCGCCGAGCAGGTCGAGCAGCGCCGGAATCGCCAGGTGGATCTCCGACGCGACCAGCCCGCACGTCGTGCCCTGCACGCGCACGTCGCGGACGCCGGGCAGGGGGCGCAGCAGCTTCGGGATCGGGCAGCGGCTCGCCGTCGACCATCGCGAACTCGACGACGTGCTCGGCACCGAGCGAGCGGATCAGCTCACGCGGCGTGCCGAGCGCGATCACCTTGCCCTTGTCGACGACGGCGACGCGATCGCACAGCGCCTCGGCCTCGTCCATGTAGTGCGTGGTCAGCAGGATCGTGCCGCCGCCGGCGCGGTACCCTTCGAGGAGCGACCACAGCTGGCGGCGCGACTGCGGATCGAGGCCGGTGGTCGGCTCGTCGAGGAAGAGCACGTCCGGCGCGCCGACCAGCGCGCAGGCGACCGCCAGCCGCTGCTTCTGCCCGCCCGACAGCGCCACGTAGCGCGCGTCGCGCTTGGCTCTCGAGGCCGACCAGCGCCAGGATCTCGTCGACGGCGCGGCCGCGCGCGTAGAACGAGCGGAACAGCCGCGTGATCTCGGCGACCGTCAGCTTGTCGCTGAACTGCGTCTCCTGCAGCTGGATGCCGAGCCGCTCGCGCAGCTGGCGATCGTCGCGGCCCCAGCGCAGGCCGAGCACTTCGACCGTCCCGGCGTCCGCCGCGAGCAGCCCTTCGAGGATCTCGATCGTCGTGGTCTTGCCGGCGCCGTTCGGCCCGAGCAGGCCGAAGCACTCGCCGCGCAGCACGTCGAGGTCGAGCCGATCGACCGCGGTCACGTCGCCGTAGCGCTTGACCAGGCCCTGGCAGCGCAGGGCGATGTCAGCGCGCGGCGCCCGGCGCCGGCGGCGTCGAGGCGGGCGCCGCTCCGCTCATCGCTTCAGCCACGCGGCGACGACGCCGTCGTCGCGCACGATGGTGTCCTCGCGGTCGGAGCCGGTTGAGATGAGCGCCGCCGGGACGCCCGACGCCGCTTCGAGCGCCTCGATGTAGCGGCGCGCGCCGGCCGGCAGGTCGGCGTAGCGGCGGACGCCCTTGGTCGAGCCCTCCCACCCAGGCACCGTCTCGTACACCGGCTCGCAGGCGGCGAGCTGGGCGAGATCGCTGGGCAGCTCACGGATGGTCTTGCCGCCGCAGCGATAGGCGGTGCAGACCTCGATCGACTCGATGCCGTCGAGGACGTCCAGCTTGGTCAGGGCCAGCGCGTCGAGACCGTTGACGCGGACCGCGTAGCGCACGGCGACCGCGTCGTACCAGCCGCAGCGGCGCGGCCGGCCGGTCGAGGCGCCGTATTCCTGGCCCGTCTCGCGCAGGCGGTGGCCCATCTCGCCGTCCAGCTCGGTCGGCAGCGGCCCTTCGCCGACCCGCGTCAGGTAGGCCTTCGCCACGCCGAGCACGCCGTCGATGGCCTTCGGCCCGATGCCCAGGCCGGTCAGGGCGCCGCCGATGGTCCCGTTCGACGACGTGACGTACGGATAGGTGCCGTGGTCGATGTCGAGCAGCGTGCCCTGGGCGCCTTCGTAGAGGATCGCCTGCCCCGCCTTGCGGGTCTCGTCGAGGACGAGCGAGACGTCGCGGACCCACGGCCGCAGCCGCGTCCACGCCGTGCGGAGGTCGTCCAGCACCTTCTGCCAGTCCATCTCGCTGTTGCCGAACAGGCGGTTGCGCGTGGCGACGTTCTCGCGGACGGCGTCGGCCAGGGCCGTCGACCCGGCCGGCTCGGCGAGGTCGCCGACGCGGATGCCGCGGCGGCCGATCTTGTCCTCGTAGGCCGGACCGATCCCCCGCGACGTGGTGCCGATCTTGCGCTCGCCGCGCCGCGCCTCGGACAGCACGTCCAGCTCGCGGTGATACGGCAGGATCAGGTGCGCCTTGTCGCTGACGATCAGGCGATCGCCGACGTCGATGCCGAGCCCCGCCAGCATGTCGACCTCGGCGAACAACGCTGCCGGGTCGATGACCACGCCGTTACCGATGACGCAGGTGACGCCGGCGTGCAGGATGCCCGAGGGGATGAGGTGCAGGACGTACTTCTGGCCGCGCACGTAGACGGTGTGACCGGCGTTGTGGCCGCCCTGGTAGCGGGCCACCACGTCGAAGCGCGGCGTCATCAGATCGACGATCTTGCCCTTGCCTTCATCGCCCCACTGGGCGCCCAACACAGCGATGTTCATGAAGCGCCAATTCTAGCAGGGCACGGTCAAAGTGCCGCGGCATTCCACGGACGCGGCACCCGTTGCACGGGCGTCGCACTGCCGGGCGAAGTCAAGAAAAAAGATCCGCGGGTTGACGTTGACATCACCGCGCCAGCTACTTACCTTACTACCCTCCCCAGCGTCGCGACGTCCGCCGCACACGCCGGGCCACCCGTGCTCGTTCCGTCTCGCTCGACCACCCGCGCCATGCTGCGAGCCATGCTCCTCGATCGTCAGTTGCTCGAGCGGACGCGTGCGCGCAACGAGCGCCCGCTGGTCACCGTGGTCGTCGGCGGCTGCGGCACCGGCCGCACCGAGCGGCTGCGCCGCGTCGAGCGCGACCTCGGCCCCGAGCGGGCGCAGTACATCGACATCGAGCGCGTGGCGACGACACCCGAGCGCTGCTACGACGCCGTCCGCCGCGGGTCGGCCTTCAGCGGCGGGCCGGCCGACGCGCCGGCCGGGACCCGTGACGCCTTCGACGCGCTGCTCACGTTCTTCATGACCGCGCGTGGCCGCGACGGCGGCCCCGCCACCTTCCTCCTCGACGAAGTGCTCGACGTGCGCACGTTCGAGAGCTTCCCCGGCTTGCGCGCGGCGCAGGCGGAGCTGGCCCGCGCCGTGGCGCACAGCCCGAACACCTTCGTGCTGGCCAGCCGCTTCGAGGCGCGGGCACGGCGCTTCGTCGGCGTCGAGCCGGCCCGCTTCGACGTCGTGCGCGTCGAGCCGCTGACGGCCGAGGCGGTGCAGGACACGCTCGGCGCCGGCCCCCTGGACGACGCCCAGGACCTCGCCGACACCGTCGCCGTCCTCGTCGACGGCCACGCCGGCTACGTCCGCGCCCTCAGCAGCCAGCTGGCGCAGCTGCGCAGCAGCGGCGCCACCGACGCGATCAGCGCGTTCGCCGCGGCGATGGCGCCGGACGGCGAGCTCGCCGCCCGCTGCCGCTTCAGCTACGAGCTGCGCCTGCACCGCGCCCGGGGCTACGGCGCGCTCAAGGCGATCCTCGACGTGCTGGCGATGGACGAGCCGTTGACGCTGACCGGCATCGCGCAGCGTCTCGATCGCACGCCCGGCTCGACGAAGGACTACCTGACCTGGCTGCAGGACGTCGACCTCGTCGCCTGCGACCGCAAGCGCTACCGCTTCGCCGATCCGCTGCTGCGGCTGTGGGTCCGCATCAACCGCGGCCCGGGCGTCCCCGACGAGGATCGGGTCATCGGCGAGGTCCAGGTCTACGCCGTCGAGCGCCTGCGCAACGCCGCGCCGCGCCCGGCCTACGCACCGGCGCTGGCCACGGCCGGCAGCGGCGACGGCTACGAACGCGTCCGCCCGGTCGACACGGGCATCATCGAGAATCGATTAGGCGCGTTGTTGTCGGCCTCTGGCGGCCGCCGCGGCCTCTGCAGCGGCCGGCCGCGCGTCCGCCGCGGGCGGCTTCGGCGCGCTCTCAGGCGGCTGCGCGTCGCTGCGTCGATTCGCGGCGCTGGGCGCGCCGCGGCGTCCGCACGCGGGCGGCAGGTTCGCTACGCGAACGCCTGGAGCGCGCGCTGAGCGGCCTGCTGCTCCGCGTCCTTCTTCGATCGGCCCGACGCGGTCGCGGCGACGTCGCCGTTGACGCGCACCTCGACCTCGAACATCTTGTCGTGCTCGGGGCCGCTCTCCGCGGCGACGCGATATTCCGGCAGTCCCAGGCCGCGCGCCTGCAGGCGCTCCTGCAGCGCCGACTTGTAGTCGAAGCCGCCGACGACCGCGGCGGCGCCGCCGCCCGACGCCTCGAACGGCACCCACAGCTCCCGCCGCACGAACTCCGCCGCCGCCGCCAGGCCGGCGTCGAGATAGATCGCCGCGACGATCGCCTCGCACGCGTCGGCGAGGAGCGCGGTCTTGCGCCGTCCGCCGGTCTTCTCCTCGCCGCGACCGAGGAGCAGGTGGTCGCCGAGGCCGAGCGCCTCGCCGAGCCGGGCGAGCCGGCCGGCCGAGACCAGCGAGGCGCGAATCTTCGACTTGGCGCCTTCGTCGAGATCGGGATACTCGCGATAGAGCGCTTCGGCGATGACGAGGCCGACCACCGCGTCGCCGAGGAACTCGAGCGACTCGTTGTCGACGACGCCGCCGGTGACGTCCTCGTGCGCGCGCGATCGATGCGTCAGGGCGTGCTCGAGCAGCGTCCGATCGACGAAGCGATGGCCGATGCGCGCCTCGAGCGCGGCGAAGCCCTCGCCCTGGCTCGGCTCGTCGCCGCGCGACGCCGGCAGCTCGCGCCGGCTCTCGACCAGCCGTCGCGCCGCGTCGGCGACCGCCGCCGGCACGGCCACGGCGATGTCCTCGCCGCCGGTGGACGACGACGGCACGATCGCCCAGACGCTGTCGGGCGAGACCATCGCCTCGAAGCCGTGCGCCTGGAGCAGGCCGCGCACGATCGAGGCCTCGACGGCGGACCGCGTGCGGAAGACGACCTCCGGATCGATCATGCCGGCGCCGCCATCTCCCCCACCGCCGGCTGCGCGCCGTCGATCGTCAGCACGATCAACGTCATGTCGTCGTGCGGATCGGCGGTCGCGACGTGGGCCTCGACGTCGCGGACGATGCGCTCGCGCAGGCCGTCCGAGCCCAGTCCGCCGTGCTCCTCGACCAGCACCCGCAGCCGCTCCTCGCTGAACAGGTCGCCCTCGGCGTTCATGGCCTCGCTCAGCCCGTCGGTGTAGAGCAGGAACACGTCGCCATCGAGGAGCGGAACGGTCACTTCCTCCAGCAGCTCGGCGAAGCGATGCTCGAGGCCATCGAGCTGGAGGCCGACGACCATGCCGCTCGGCGCGACCAGCCGCGCCTGCGGCGGCGGCGCCGCCGTGCGGTGCACGAGCGGCGTGTGGCCGGCCCGCGCATAGGTCAGGGTCCGCCGCTCGAGGTCGACGACGGCGTAGGTCATGGTGATGAAGCTGCGGCTGTCGAGGTTCGCCGCGATGATCCGGTTGACCTCGATCAGGAGCTGTCGTGGCGAGTCGTGGATCTGGCTGAGCGACAGCATCAGGCCCTTCAGCTCCGCCATGTAGAGCGCCGCCGAGGTCCCCTTGCCGGCCACGTCGGCGACGAGCAGACCGAGCCGCCGCGGGCCGAGCGCGAAGAAATCGTAGTAGTCGCCGCCCACCTCACGCGCCGGCACACAGAGCGCGGCCAGCGTGACGCCGGCCATCGGCGCGGCATGTCGGGGCAGCAGCGACATCTGGATCTCGCGCGCGATGCGCAGCTCTTCCTCGAGGCGCCGCTTCTCCGCCGCCTGCTCGAGCAGCGTCTCGATGTTGGCGCTCATCGCGTTGAACGACTCGGCCAGCTCGCCGAGCTGATCGCGGCTGCGGATGGGGATGCGGTGGCCCAGGTCGCCCAGGCGCAGCCGCTCGGTACCCTGGAACAGCGCGTGCACGTTGCCGGTGATCGATCGGGCGAGCGCCCAGCCCATGGCCAGCGCCGCGCCCTCGACCACGAGGAAGAGCAGCGTGATGATGGCGAAGATCAGCGCGCTGGCCTCGGCGATGTTCCGCCCTTGCGCGCTCGCCAGCCGGCGGAACATGTCGCCCGGCGCGACGCGGACCGTCGCCGTCAAGCCGGCGGTCTCCTGGGTGAGCCAGTCATTGACCGGGATGAAGACGCGCGGCTCGGCCACCCACTTACCGCCTGTGCGCGTGGAGACGTAGCGCACCCAGCTCCGCGCCGCCGCCGCGCTGCTCTGGGTGACGAGGCCGCCAGTGCGCGTCGTGTCCGGCGCCAGATCGACCATCTGGATGCCGGACGTCTCCTCCATGGCCGTCCACACCGCCTCGTCGATGGGCACGTCGGCGACGATGCTCCACTCCTTCGAGCGGCTGCGCGCCACCGCCCGCGCAATCAGCTCGAGCGGCTCGTCGCTGGTTCCGCCGTGGCTGAGGATGCCTTCGAAATCGCCCTGCCCGACCCCGGCCGGAATGTGATCGGGCGGGGTCAGGTGCGACCACGGCCCGGCCCGCACGACCGAGGTCCCCAGCGCGCTCCGCGCCGGCCCGATCGCGGGTTGCCGGCGGACATCGGCCTGCCGTGGCACGAGCACCAGCGAGAGGCGGCGATAGCGCGATTGGGCGCGGTTGACGTAGAAATCGAGCACCGCCTGGACCGACGTGCCGCGGTCGCTGCGCTCCAGCTCGTCGGCCGCCGCCTGCGCGATGACCCTCGCGTCCGCGACGACGCCGTTCACGCCGGTCATGAAGAGGTAGGCGCTGACGCTCACGACGAGCAGCGCGATGCCGAACAGGAAGAACACGGCGATCAGCAGCGCCGGCACGACCCCGATGAAGAGGTAGGACACGACCAGCCGCTCGCGCACGCGCCACAGCAGCCGGGTGCGGGCCCGCTGGAAGATCCACCAGGCGACGATGACGCCGCCGACGATGTAGCCGAGCCGGGCGATCGTGCCGAGCAGGCCGGTGAAGACCGAGGCGCCAATCGTCCACTCGATCAGGACGGCGATGAGCTTGAGCGCGATGCCGCCGAGCAGCGCACGGCCCGGCCACCGGTGCAGCAGGAGTCGCCGCAAGGCGACGAGGCCGGGCTCGGGGGCGTCCCCCGTAGCCGGCCGGAAGAGAGGCGGCGGCGCCGGCAGCCGCGACGCCCGGCCCGTCGGCGGCGCTTCGCGTCGGGAGGACATGGATGACCGACGACGTCGCGCGGTCGGGCTGAATCATATCAATTTGCGGCGGCCTCTCACGGCCGCCGCGGGCAGCCCTTCGAGTGTGCGGCTGCTGTTCGCCGGCGCTGGGCGCGCCGGCGGCGCCGCACACGGGCTGCGGAGGGCAGTACAATCGCGGCCGTGAAGCTCACGCCCGACGCCCGCTTCCCCACCCTCTGCATCCATGCCGGGCAGGAGCCCGATCCGGCGACGGGTGCGATCATCACGCCCATCTACCAGACGTCGACGTACGTCCAGGACGGACTCGGCCGGCACAAGGGCTACGAGTACGCGCGCACGCAGAACCCGACGCGCGCCGCGCTCGAGGCCAACGTCGCCGCGCTCGAGGGCGGCGCCCAGGGCTTCGCGTTCGCGTCCGGCATGGCGGCGATCGGCGCGGTGGCGTCGCTGCTCCAGGCCGGCGAGCACGCCGTGGTCGGCGACAACACCTATGGCGGGACGTTCCGCCTCTTCGAGCAGGTGCTGCGGCGCCAGGGCATCACCGCGACCTACGTGGACACCAGCGACGTCGACGCCGTCGCCGCGGCAATCCAGCCGGCGACGCGGCTGCTCCTGCTGGAGACGCCGACCAATCCGATGATGACGCTGACGGATCTCGCGGCGGCGGCCGACGTGGCCCACCGCCGCAACGTCGCCGTGGTCGTCGACAACACGTTCGCGAGCCCGGCGCTGCAGCGGCCGCTGGCGTTCGGCTGCGACCTCGTCCTGCACAGCACGACGAAGTACCTGAACGGCCACAGCGACAGCATTGGCGGGATCGTCGTGGCCACGCGCGACGACCACCGCGAGTGGCTGTCGTTCTACCAGAACGCCTACGGCGCGATCCTGAGCCCGTTCGACTCCTGGCTGGTGCTGCGCGGAACGAAGACGCTGGCCTTGCGCATGGCCCAGCACAGCGCCAACGGCCTCGCGCTCGCCACGTTCCTCGCCGGACACCCGAAGGTGGCGCGCGTGCTCTATCCGGGACTCCCCGACCATCCGCAGCACACGCTGGCCAGGACGCAGATGACCGGCTTCGGGGGCATGCTGGCCTTCGACATGGGCTCGATCGACGCGGCGCGCCGGGTCGTCGAACGCGTGCGGATCTTCGCGCTCGCCGAAAGCCTCGGCGGCGTCGAGTCGCTCATCGGCCACCCCGCCTCGATGACGCACGCCTCGGTGCCGCCGGAGCGGCGTGCCGCGCTCGGTCTTGGCGACGGCCTGGTCCGGATCTCAGCCGGGATCGAAGACGTGGCCGACCTGACCGCCGATCTGGCGCAGGCGCTCGACTGAGTTCGCAGCAGGCGAACTCCGTCAGGAGCGCGTCTCGGCCTGCAGCCAGGCGCCGTAGGCGGCGCTCGCCGTCGCGTCCAGGCTGAGGATCTCCGGCACGTCGTACGGGTGCAGCGTGCGCAGGCGGTCGACCAGCGCCGTCACCGCCGCGGGTGTGGTCTTCGCGACGAGCTGGCATTCGGCACTCTCGTCGATGCGTCCTTCCCAGCGATAGATCGAGCGCAGACCGTCGACGAGCTGCACGCAGGCGGCGAGCCGCTCCTCGACGAGCGTGCGCGCGATCGCCTGCGCCGCGTCGCGGTCGGGCAGCGTCGTGAAGACGAGATGGCAACGCGTGTCGACGGACGGGATTGGCTTGTCCATGGCGGCAACTGGTGTTTTACTACACGCATGCCGCCCGCGGCCGATGTGCCGCCCCGTCCGCCGTCGTCCCGAGGTGCGTCGCGCAACGCGGCGCCGGCGGCGACGCCGCGCCGGCAGCCCGCCCCCGCCAAAGCCAAGGCCGGCCCGGCCCGGCGTCTCGTGCGGCCGGCCCTCGCGCTCATCACCCTGGTGCTGGTCGCCGACGCGCTCGTCGGCGAGAACGGCTGGTTCGAACGCCGCCGCGAGCAGGAGCGCCTCCAGCAAAGGGCGGCGGAGCTCGCCCACCTGCATCAGCAGAACGCCGAGCTCAGCCTGCGCGCCAAGCGGCTCGAGGCCGCCAATCCCGCGGTCGTCGAGGATCTCGCCCGGCGCAAGCTGGAGATGATGAAGCCCGGCGAAGTGCTCTTCATCGACGGCACGCCGGCCGCCCCGGCCGACGCCCCGACCCCCTCCACGCCCCGCTAGCCCGCCAGCGCACTGGCCCCGTACGCACGAACGCGACGATCCGACGGCCTGTGCCGTCGAACCGCCGCGTCGTGTCGAGTCGCTCGCGTCCGCGCTACCGCGTTTCAACCGTCGCGAGCGCGACGTTGAGGGTCGTCGCCACACCCGGGCGGATGCGGACGAGGCCGACGTAGGTCTCGTGGCCGCTCTTGCGGACTTCCAGGCGGTGGACACCGGGTGCGAGCGCGACGATCAGCCGCTCGCCGCCCGAGCGCGCCCACGGCTCGCCGTCGATCACGACCTCGGCGTCATCGGGCTGGACGCGGATCGAGAGCGTCCCCGACGGCCCGCGGGCTTCGTCCGGCGGGACGGGACGCTCGGTCCGCGGCCGCGAGTCCGGCGGCTCGATCACCTCGATATCGACGTCGCGAGTGCCGGCTGACGGATCCGCGCCGGACGGATCGCCCGGCCGTCCCGACACCTGCCGCGGCATCCCCGGCTGGCCGTAGCGCGTCCGCGCGGGCGCCGGCGGCTTCGCCGTCGGCACGGGGCGCTGCGGCGGCGGCTCGCCCGCGCCGAGCGGTTCCATCTCGTGCTCGACCTTGAGGGTCTGTCCCTGCGTGAACAGCATCCGCCGCGTCAGCGGGCGGTGACCTTCGAGGAACAGCGTCACCTCGTGTTCTCCGGGTTCGAGCCGGAGCTTCTGGCTGAAGCCGTCGAAGTCGTCCACGACGCCGGCGAAGTAGCCATCCACGAACACTTCGGTGGTGCGTGGCTTCACCTCGAGGCGCGCGGCGCCCTGGTAGTCGCTGGCGTCGTAGCCGCCGCCCCAGTAGCCGCCACCCCAGTAGCCGCCCCCGTAATAGGGATAGCCCCAGCCGTAGGCGCCCCAGTACGGATAGCCGACTGAACCGAAGCCAATGCCGTAGTACGGCCAGCCGTAGCCGTAGCCATAGCCGTAGTAGGGCCGGTAGTAGCCGTAGCCGCGGTAGTACGGGCGGTAGCCGTAATAGCCGCGATAGTAGGACCCGCCGCGGTAGTGGGACCCGCTGTAGTTGGACCCGCGATAGCCGCCCCGGTAGGCAGCGCCGCGATAGTACGGGGAGCGATTCGATGCGGAGCTGCCTCGCGAGGGGCCGCTTGCGACGCGGCCGCCGCCGCCGCCGGATGGGCGCGCCGGAGCAGAACGCGCTACCGCCCCGCCACGGCCGCCGCCGCCTCCGCCTCCTCCTCCCCGACCGCCTCGGCCCTGGGCGAAGACGTCAACCGGGAGAAGGGCCACCGCGACGGCGAGGCCCGCGGTCAGCGCGACGAATCGAGTTGGCGAACGCACAGAGTTACCCTCCACAGGCAGGCTGGCTGGGCCTCTGCAATGAGAGTACCACGAAGATGGTGGTCGGAACAGCGTCGAGATGGCTCTCGCCGGCGCACAGCTGTCCTCCCGCCCGAACAATCGAGGCAGTGGCGAGGTACCCATTGGGGACGTTTTCAGACGAACGTGAAGAAATCCTACGACGCGACGTGGGCGGCCGACGGCCGGGCGTGGTGCTCGAGCGCGTGCTTCGGCTCGGCACGACTTGCACCGGCGTCGGCAGGTAGGCATCCATGCCGACCGACAGGCGGCTTCTCGCGATCGCCGCTGCAGTCGCGTTGGCGTGAACTGCAGCAGCTCGACGGCGTCGAAGCGCGACGCCTCGAGCGCCTCGACGGCCTCGCGGCCGTTGCCCTGCTCAATCGGCAGCGGCCGCACGACCGCCATTTCGGGTTGCCTCACAACATCGCGGAAACCCCTGCGTGCAGCGGCGTGCAGGCACGGCTAGAATCGCCGGCTATGGCCGCACAGAACTGGGATCGCCGCGCCTTCATCGAGGCGCTTGGGACGGTGACCGCGGGAGCGCTGGTCGCGCCCCCGATCGTGGGCGCCGCGCCGCAGGTGCCGCCAGCCGTCGTCGGTCCTCGCCCGCCGGCACCGGCGTGGTGCGCCGAACCGATGCGCTGGGCCCAGCTGGTGCTGGTCGAGAACGACCCCGGGCAGGTCGATCTCGGCTTCTGGCTCGACTACTTCACGCGCGTCCACGCCGACGCGGTGTGTCTCAGCGCCGGCGGCATCGTCGCCTACTACCCCACCGACATCCCCTTCCATCACCGCAGCGCCTGGCTCGGCACCAGCGATCCGTTCGGTGACCTGGTCCGCGGCTGCCGCGCCAAGGGCATGAAGATCCTGGCCCGCACCGATCCGCACGCGACCCGCGACGACACCGCGCGGGCCCACCCCGACTGGATCGCCGTCGACGCCGACGGGAAGCCGCGCCGGCACTGGTCCAACCCTGAGCTGTGGATCACGTGCGCGCTCGGGCCCTACAACTTCGAGTTCATGACCGCCGTCCACCGCGAGATCGTCTCGCGCTACGACATCGACGGCATCTTCACCAACCGGTGGGCCAACCAGACCGAGTGCCACTGCGACCACTGCCGGCGGAACTTCCGCGTCGCCAGCGGTCTCGATCTGCCGCGGACGACCGACGCCGCCGATCCGACCCGCCGCGCCTTCGTCGCCTGGCGCAAGGCGCGCCTCACCGAGCTGTGGGCGCTGATGGGACGCCGACATCCGCAAGACGCGGCCGGGCGCCTGCTTCGTGCCCAACGGTCCACCCGACATGCGCACCGCCGGGCTGATGCAGGCGCCCATCCAGTTCGCCGATCACCAGGCCCGCCGCGGCTTGACGGCGCCGTACTCGAACGGCCGGCGCGGCAAGGAGTACCACGCGGTGATGGACGGGCGCCCGGTCGGCGGGATCTTCAGCGTCGGCGTCGAGGAGCCGCACCGCTGGAAGGACTCGGTGCAGAGCGAGGCGGAGATCCGGCTGTGGGTGGCGAGCGGCACGGCACAGGGCATGCGGCCATGGTTCGCCAAGTTCGCCGGCGTGCTGCGCGATCGGCGCTGGCTGCCCGTCGTGGAGCGCATCTACGACTGGCATCACCGCCACGAGCGCTACCTGCGCAACACGCGATCGCTGGCGCGGGTGGCGCTGCTCTTCTCCGAGCAGTCAGCCAGCGTCTATGCGCCGGGGCCCGGGCGGCCGCTCGCCGATCACGTCGCCGGCATGTACCACGCGCTGGTCGAGGCGCGCGTGCCATTCGACCTCGTGCACGAGGCGTTCCTCACGCCCGAGGCGCTCGACCGGTACGCGCTCGTCGTGCTCGCCAACGCCGCGGCCTTGTCGGACACACAGTGCGAGGCGCTCCGCGCCTACGTCGGGCGCGGCGGCGGCCTCCTGGCGACGTTCGAGAGCTCGCGCTACGACGAGTCCGGCAGGCGGCGGCCCGACTTCGGCCTCGGCGACGTGTTCGGCGTCCGCGACACCGGCGGTGTCGAGGGCCCGATGAAGAACTCCTACCTGACGCTCGAGGGCGAGGCCGGGTCGCGGCACGACGTGCTGCGCGGCCTCGATGACGCGCCGCGCGTGATCAACGGCGTCTGGCGCGTGCGCGTCACGGCGTCGAACGGTGCCCGCGCGGTGTCGCCGCTGACGCTGGTGCCGTCGTATCCCGACCTGCCGATGGAAGACGTCTTCCCACGGCAGGAGCACACCGACACGCCGGAGCTCTATCTGCGCGAGCACGGCCGCGGCCGTGTCGCCTACTTCCCGTGGGACGTCGATCGCACGTTCTGGGAAGTGCTGAGCCCGGATCACGGCGCCCTCATCGCCGGAGCGGTGCGCTGGGCGTCGCGCGACGCGGGCCCCGTCTCGGTCACGGGACCCGGCCTGATCGAGGTCGCGGTGTGGCGTCAGGCGTCCTCGATGACCGTCCATCTCGTCAACCTCACCAACCCGATGTGCATGAAGGGACCGCTGCGCGAGCTGCTGCCGGTCGGCGCACAGCGCGTGCGCATCACCCTGCCGGAGGGCGCACGGGCGACGCGCGTCTCGCTGCTCACGGCCGGCGGCGAGCCACGGGCGACGCGCGACGACCGCACGATCACCGTCGACGTGCCGTCGATCCTCGACCACGAGGTGGTGGCCATCGATCTGGCGTGAGCGATCGCGTTCGACTACCCTGAAGCCCCCTGCTTCCCGAGGAGATCATGATGAAGCGCCTGTCGTTCTTCCGCGTGGTGATGAGCGCGGCCACGCTGGCCGGCCTCGCCTCGCTGCCCCCGCGCGCCGACGCCCAGACCCCGCCCGCCGCCCCGCCCGCCACGGGCAGTCCGGCAGCGGCTGCGGCGGGGCCGCGTGGCGGATGCCAGGGCCTGCCGTCGCACGCGGCGCTCAAGGCGGCGCTCGTCACCGCGACGCAGGCCGAGACCAGCGGGTTGAACAACCACATGTGGGCGACCGTCGTGAACCGCGACGGCGTGGTGTGCGCGGTCGTCTTCTCCGGGACGAATCGCGGCGCGCAGTGGCCGGGCAGCCGCGTCATCTCCGCCCAGAAGGCGAACACGGCCAACGCCTTCAGCCTCGACGCCACCTCGTCGAGCAACGGCTCGGGCCAGGCCAAGGGGCTGGCGCTCGCGACCGCCAACCTCTATTCCGCGGTACAGCCCGGCGGCAGCCTGTACGGTCTGCAGCACAGCAACCCGGTCGACACCGACGCGGCCTACGAGGCGGGCGGCTCCACCGCCTTCGGCACGACCGGCGATCCGATGTTCAATCGCGCCGTCGGCGGCGTCAACGTGTTCGGC
Source organism: Vicinamibacterales bacterium (assembly GCA_963844435.1). Lineage (GTDB taxonomy): Bacteria > Acidobacteriota > Vicinamibacteria > Vicinamibacterales > Vicinamibacteraceae > JBDSLU01. The sequence goes on from CAWJOG010000013.1 coordinate 73,259, forward strand.
GGCGGGCTCGGCCTCTACGCCAGCGGCGGCCGGCTGGTCGGCGGCGTCGGCGTCAGCGGCGACACGTCCTGCGCCGACCACTTCATCGCCTGGCGCGTGCGGCAGGCGTTGAACCTCGACTTCCTCGCCGGGGTCGGCGGCGTCAGCGGCGACGCCACGCGCCCGGACAACATCGTGTTCGACATCACCGACAACCCGGCTGGCGGCAGCGGTGTCAGCAAGGGCGGATTCGGTCACCCGAAGTGCCTCAACACGGGCGATCCGTCGTCGCTGCCCGCGGTCCGCTGACGCCGCGCCGCGGCCGGCTGGCGCTGTCCATCGCGATCGCCGCGTCGATCGCGCTGATCCTCGCCGCGCCGGCGATCGGCAGCGCCCGGTCCGCGCTCCGCGCCGCGTTCCCGGGCACATTCAGCCGCCTGATCGAGGGCGGCCTCGCCGTCGCGGTGCTCGCCGCGATCGGCGTGGCGCTGGCGCGCATCAGGACGCATCGGACGCTCCGCTACGGCGCGCTGGCGGCGGCGCTCGCCATCGCCTGGGCCTACTCCGCCGCGACCGGCAGCGCCGACCCGGCGATCCGCGCCGTCGAGCGCGTCCACTTCGTCGAGTTCGGCCTGATCGCCTGGCTGTTCCTGCGGGTGTGGCGCGACCGGCCGGACGCGTCGGCGATCGTCGCGCCGGCGCTCGCGGCGCTGATTGCCGGCGTCGGCGACGAGGCGTTCCAGTGGTTCCTGCCGGCGCGCGTCGGCGAGCTCGCCGATGTCGCGCTGAACGCGGTCGCGATCGGCTGCGGCCTGCTCGCCGGCGCGGCGATCACGCCGCCCGCCGATGCGGGCGGCCGCTGGACGGGCGCGTCGAGCCGCCTCGTCGCGCGCCTGCTGGCGCTCGCCATCCTCGCCCTCGCCGGCTTCGTCCACCTGGTCCATCTCGGTCATCGTCTGGACCTGCCGGGGGTCGGCACGCTTCGAGACGCGCTACACGGCCGCCGAGCTCGATGCGGCCGCACGCCTGCGCGGCGGAGACCTGGCGCCACGATCCGCCGCTGGTGCGGCCGCCGCGCTTCTCGCGCGAGGATCAGTACATGACCGAAGGCCTGCAGCACGTGCAGGCGCGCAACGGCGCCTGGGATCGCGGTGACGCGCTCACCGCCTGGCGTGAGAACCTGATCCTCGAGCGCTTCTTCGCGCCGGTCCTCGATACGCCGTCGTACGTCTCGCGCGGCGGCCATCGCTGGAGCGTCGAACAGCGCGCCGATGCCGGCCGGCGTGTGGCCGGCCGCGACGCGGCACCGTTCAGCAGTCGCGCCTTCCCGTATCCGATCCAGACGTGGTCGCCGGTGGTCGTGTGGTCGATCGCACTCGCGCTCGCCGCCGCGCTCACGATGGCGGGTCAGGCGTGCCGCGGCACGTTCGCCGGCCGCGGCCGATTGACAGCCCGCCCGGGTGGCGGCACACACTGTCGCCCATGCTCACCATGCTGCTCGCAGCGGCGGCCCTCGCGGCCGCCCCCGCCGACACGCGGCCGGCGCCCGTCACGCCGCCGAACGTCAACATCCCCTTGTGGGCGCCGGGCCAGGTGCCGCTCGCGCAGGGCGAGGGCCCGCTCGACGCGCCGTTCCTGACCACGTTCCTCCCGCCCGAGGGCCAGCGCAACGGCGCGGCGGTGATCATCGCGCCGGGCGGCGCCAACATCATGCTGATGCACGGCGGCGAAGGCCTCGAGGTGGCCGAGCAGCTGAACGCGTGGGGCATCACCGCGTTCGTGCTCACCTACCGGCTGTCGCCCCGCTACAACGACGAGGCGCGGACGCTCGACGGCCAGCGCGCCATGCAGGTCGTGCGAGCGCGCGCGGCGGAGTGGAAGCTCGATCCGGCGCGCATCGGCTTCGCCGGCTTCTCGGCCGGCTCGTCGCTCGGCCGGCTGGTGACCGCCAGCGCCAAGCCTGGCGATCCGAACGCCGGCGATGCGATCGCGCGGGTCTCGTCGCGGCCCGACTTCCTCGTCCTCGTCTACAGCGCCGGACGGGCCACGCCGGGCGAGGATCTGAAGACGTTCCCGCCGACGTTCCTGACCTGCGCCGCGCGCGACACCGGGCCAGCCAACGGATCGGCCGAGCTGTTCGTCGCCCTCAACAAGGCCGGCGCCAACGCGGAGATCCACATCTATCAGCAGGGCCGTCACGGCTACGGCGCCGCCCTGCGCAGCCCGGAGTTCTCGCCGTGGATGCCGGCGCTGCGCCACTTCCTCGTCCAGGCGGGCTTGGTGCCGGCGGGTCGCTCGTGAGGGCGCGCGCGCTCCTGCCCGTGCTCCTGCCCCTGTTTGTGCTCGCGGGCGCGGCGCTCGGGGCCGCCACGCTCGCCGGCCAGCAATCCGCCGCGAAGACCGTCGACGACGGCTACGGTGTCCTGGTCTACGTGCCGGCCGGCGCCTTCACGATGGGCGACACCTTCGGCGACGGCGATGGCCGCGAGCGTCCGGTCCACACGGTCGAGGTCGACGCGTTCTACATCGGCAAGTTCGAGGTCACGAACGCCCAGTGGCGCCGCTTCCGCGACGATCCGGGCTACGACGATCCGAAGTTCTGGCCCGATGGCCGCGTCATGCCGAAGACCCAGATCCCGTACTGGACGCAGGCGCAGAACCACGGCGGCGGCACGCCCGACAGCGACGACTACCCCGTCCTCGGCGTCAACTGGGACGGTGCCACCGCCTACTGCCGCTGGCTGAGCGCGAAGACCGGGAAGACGTATCGCCTGCCCACCGAGGCGGAGTGGGAGAAGGCGGCGCGCGGCACTGACCGGCGGCGCTATCCGTGGGGCAACGAGATCGACCGCACCCGCGCCAACTACGCCGGCGCGCAGGCGTTCGACACCGGGCGCCAGGTCGGCTTCTACGATGGATCGGTGCGCGGCGAACTGCGCACGCAGTCGAACGCGTCGCCGTACGGCGCCTTCGACATGGCCGGCAACGTCATGGAGTGGTGCCAGGACTGGTACGGGCGCGACTACTACCGCGTGTCGCCACGGCGCAACCCGACCGGGCCGGAGACGGGCGCCTACCGCGTGCTGCGCGGCGGGACCTTCTTCATGGATCCCCTGGATCTGCGATCCTACGCCCGGCACGCCGGCTGGCCGTCCGTCCAGACGCACCGGATGGTCGGCTTCCGCCCCGTCCGCATCCCCTGACGATCCCCTGACGACTCCGGAGTCGTTTCGGGACGACTCCGGAGTCCCATCGCGATGACTCCGGAGTCCCGGCGTGACTGCCCCGGGAATCCTTCGTGAACTCCGGCGTTTCTTCGCAACGACTCCGGAGTCCTTTCGTGATCACTCCGGAGTCGTCCCCTGACCACTCCGGAGTCGTTTCGTGCCTGGGCGGTAAACACCCGGCGCACAGCCGCGGTAACACCTGACTGCGGGCTCCCGGCCGCTCCCGGCCGGCAGGCTCGCCCAAGGAGGATTGCATGCGCGTCCGCTCACTCGGCGCTCTGCTGCTCACGGCCGGCATCGCGGCCTCGCTCTCCGGCACGCCCGCCGCCCGGGCCGTCGTCACCGGCGCCGACGCCGGCGCCACGCCGGCGGCCCTCGGCGTCCTGGCCTTCGGCCCCGGCAACGTCCTGTTCGCCGCCGATCCGCAGGGCGCCGCCATCTATGCCTTCGATCTCGGCACCGCCGCCGGCGAGCCGGGCGCCGCCGACGTGCCGGATCTGGACAAGAAGCTCGCCGCCGTCCTCGGCACCGACGCCGCGCAGGTCGCGATCACCGATCTCGCCGTGCACCCGACGACGCGCAACGTCTACCTCGCCGCGATGCGCGGCACGGGCGCCGCCGCGGCGCCGGCGCTGGTCCGCCTCGATGGAGCCGGCCGCCTCGACGTCGTCGCCCTCGGCGGCCTGAAGTACACGTCGGTGGCGCTGCCGAACGCGCCCGTCGCCAACCCGCAGGCGCGCCGCGACCCGCGGGCGGCGTCGATCACCGACATGGCCTTCGACAACGGCCAGCTGATCGTGGCCGGCCTGTCGAACGAGGAGTTCGCCTCGAAGCTCCGCGCGGTGAAGTACCCGTTCTCGCAGGTCGACCCCGGCACGAGCGTCGAGATCTTCCACGGCAACCACGGGGCCGTGGAAACGCGCTCCCCGGTCTATGCGTTCGTGCCGTACACCATCGGCGGGACGAAGCAGATCGTCGCCGGCTATCTCTGCACGCCGCTGGTCACGTTCCCGATGACCAGCCTGACCGCGGCGCCGGGCGCCAAGGTGCGCGGCACCACGATCGCCGAGCTCGGCAGCGGCAATCGTCCGATCGACATGATCGTCTACAGCCGCGGCGGCCAGGACTACCTGCTGATGTCGAACACCAGCCGGGGCGTGATGAAGATCCCGACGGCGACGTTCGCCACGGCCAGCGGCATCAACGCCAAGGTCGTCGAAACCACCGCCGGCGTGCCGTTCGAGACGCTCGCCGAGCTCAAGGGCGTCGAGCACCTCGACCGTGTCGGTGCTGACAAGGTCGCGGTCCTGACGAAGGCCGAGACCGGCGTGTCGCTGCGGACGATCCCGCTGCCGTAGCGGACATCCCGCTGCCATAATCGGCCCGTGCTGCCGATCGCGCACGGCCGAGTCCGTGCCTTCTGCCTCGCCTGCGCGACGGCGCTCGTCGCCGTCGCGCCGTCCGCGGCCTGCCGCCGGGCGGCGCCGCCCGAACCGCTCGCCGTCACGCTCGTCACCCCACCCGGGGAGACGCGCGCGGCCATCGATCTCGTCGGCCTGACCGACGACGAGCGCGCCGCGCTGAAGGACGATGCGCCCGCCGCCGTCTGGGAGTCGCTGCTCGAGGTCCGCGTCCAGGCCGCGAACCCGGAAGCGCCCCCGCCAGCCGTTGCCGGGCGCTACAGCGTGACCGACCGCGGCGTGCGGTTCACGCCGGCCTTCCCCTTCCAGCCCGGCCGCCGCTACGACGTCCGGGTCGATCTCGGGCGCTTCCGCCGCGACGGACCGCGCACGCTGACCACCACCGTCGCGCTCCCTCGCGGCCAGATGCCGGCGGCCGAGGCGCGCGTGATGGGGATCTCGCCGGCTGGCGACACCGTCCCCGAGAACCTGCTGCGCTTCTACGTGTACTTCTCGACACCGATGTCCCGCGAGGCCGGCCTGCCGCACGTCACGCTGATGGACGAGCGCAGCGGCGTCGTCGCGGACGCCTTCCTGCCGGTGGACGGCGGCTTCTGGAACCACGACTTCACGCGCTACACGCTGTTCTTCGATCCCGGGCGCGTGAAGGTGGGGATCCTGCCGAACGAGCGGATGGGACGGCCGCTCGTCGCCGGCCGCCGGTACCGTCTCGCGATTGCGACGACGTGGCTCGACGCGCAGGGCGCGCCGCTGGTCGAGCCGTTCGAGCATCGATTCACCGCGGCGCCGGCGGCAAAGGCGCCACTCGACCTCGACGCGTGGCAGATCACGCTGCCCGTCGCCGGCACGCGCCAGCCGGTCGTGCTGCGCTCGCCGGCGCCGCTCGATCACGCCATCGCGCTGCGCGCCATCGGCATCACGTCGGCCGGCGGCGAAGAAGTCGACGGCGACGTCTCGCTGGACGTCACCGACACGCGCTGGCAGCTGGTGCCGCGCGAGCCGTGGCGCGCCGGCAGCTACAGCGTCGTGGCGCTCGAGACGCTGGAGGATCCGGCCGGCAACCGCGTCGGCCGCGCCTTCGAGACGCCGATCGACGATCGCAAACCGCCAGCCGCGCCGCGGCTGACGCGGCCGTTCAGCATCCCGCCGACGTCCTAGTCGTCGGCCCTTGCCGTCGCGGCCGCGTCCGGCAAGTGGAGACGCCGGGCCCACGCGGGCGATCCCTGGACGGCCATCACGATCGCGGCGGCCACAGCCCCGACCGCGACGCCGGCGACGACATCAGACACGTAGTGATAGCCGTCGTAGACGGCGCCGAGCCCCATCAGCGCGACCAGCAGCGTCATGACCGCGCCGAGCCGCGGCGCGTGACGCCAGGCGAAGATCACCGGCGGCAGGGCGCCCGCGACGTGGGCGCTGGGAAAGGCGTTGCCATGCACGCCGGCCCGTTGCACCAGCCGCACCAGCGCGTAGAACGGACCATCGAAGGGTGGCGGTCCGGATACCTGCCGCAGCGTGTGCACCGGTCCCTCCATCGGAGCCGCCAGGAACACGACGTAACAGAGCAGGTAGGCCAGGACCGATGCGGCGATGACGCCGCGGAAGGGCGCTTCCTGGCCGCGCCGTCGAAGCACGCCCGCGACGATCACCAGCAGCAGGAAGTAGGAGAGGTAGCCGATCTGGAAGAGCTCGGCGACGACCGGCGGCACCATCCGCCGGAGCCAGAACGTCGGGGGCTCCGGGAACAGCCACGCCTCGGCCGCGAGCAGGTGCGCATCGCGCCAGCCGTCCGCGAACATCAGGTTGAGGCGCGCGACTTCCGGGAAGGTCACGAGCGGCATCAGCACCGGGTACCACGCGTGAGCCCAAGGCAGTCGATGGGAGGACTGGACGGCTGCCGCCACGACGGCCAGTCCGGCGACGTGCAAGGCGAGGAAGGCCGGCCAGTCCGCGATGCGGTGACGCTGGAGCACCACGAGCGCGCTCAAACCGACGAAATAGCCGACGTAGAGCCGATCGACGAACGCCGCGCGCCGCCACAGGCCGGTCAGCATGCGGCGAAGCGAGGCGCGGGCGGGACGCTGGACGACTGCGACAGGCATGGCTCGTCAGCAATGCGCACGGGCGCGTCCGGTGAGCTCACGATCGTGCCGGCGACCGGTCCAGCTGGGGCCCCGTCCGCTACGCGCCGGACGGCGCTGCCGCCGGTGCATCGGCCGGCGCCGGGAACGGCGCGCCGAAGGGGAACGCGAACGGGGTCGGGCCGTGCGCCCGCAGGTGGGCCAGGCGCTCGCGGGCCTCTGCGACATCGGGAACGTGCCCGGCCGGGACCCACCACATCGCGGTCGCGGCCTCCTTCATGTACGAGAACCAGTCGCGCCGCTGCTTGTAGACCTCGAGGTGCGCGCCCGAGTAGACGTAGGCGCGCAGCGCCTCGATCGACTCCCACACCGACATGTTGACGATGATCTTGTCGTCGTCGTAGATCGGCACCGCGGTCGCGTCGTTGCCCCCGTCGCCGGTCAGGCGCCAGACGAAGCCCGGCGCGCGATCGGCCAGCGCGTTGACCTCGTCCAGCCGCGACACGAAGCCGGTCAGCTGCGGCGAATCGAGCGGCGCGACGAGTCGGGCGACGTTGACCTGGGCCAGATGGAAGACGCTCATGACAGGGTTGATAGTATAGGCAGTCACGTGACGTCAGAAGAGTCGACCCCGGTCGAACCGCACGACGCCTACGCCGCCTTCCGGATCCCGAGCTTCCGCCACTACCTCACGGGGAACTTCGTCTTCCTGGTCGGCCTGCAGATGCAGAAGGTCGCCCTGGGCTGGGAGATCTACGAGCGTACCGGCTCCGCCCTCCATCTCGGCTACGTCGGGCTGGCGCAGTTCGCGCCGCAGCTCGTGCTGGCGCCGTTCGGCGGGCACGTCACGGACGCCTACAACCGCAAGAAGGTCCTGTTCGGCGCGCTGACGGTCAGCCTGCTCTGCTCGCTGGGCCTGGCCCAGGATTCGCTGACGCCGGCGCCGCTCTGGGTCTTCTACGCGCTGCTGGTGGTCATCGGCGCCGCCCGCAGCTTCTGGATGCCGGCCCGCAGCGCGATCCTGCCGCGGATCGTGCCGGCGCCGCTGTTCCGCAACGCCGTGTCGTGGAACTCCAGCCTGTTCGAGCTGGCGAGCATCGGCGGGCCGGCGCTGGGCGGGCTGCTCATCGGCCTGTTCCACCGCGGGTTCCCGATCTACCTGTTCAACGTCGCCGCCGCCCTGACGTTCGTGCTGCTGGTGTCGCGGCTGCGCTACGAACACGATCCGCCCGAGCGCAGCGAGCTGTCGTGGGCTTCGCTCGCCGCCGGCTTCCACTTCCTGCGCGACACGCGGATCCTCCTCGCGGCGATGCTGCTCGACACGTTCGCGGTGCTGCTCGGCGGCGCCACCGCGCTGATGCCGGTCTACGCCAAGGACATCCTGCACGGCGGCCCGAGCACGCTCGGCTGGCTGCTCGCCGCGCCGTCGATCGGCGCCGTCGCCGCGGCCTTCATCCAGGCGCATCGACCGCCGTGGCAGAGCGCCGGCCGCGCGCTGCTCGCGTCCGTGGCCGGCTACGGCGTGGTGACGATCGCCTTCGGCCTGTCGACGAACCTGTGGCTGTCGCTCGGCCTGCTGGTACTGCTCGGCGCCTGCGACAACATCAGCGTCGTGCTGCGCGGCACGCTGGTCCAGGTGCTGACGCCCGACGCGATGCGCGGCCGCGTCTCGGCCTTGAACGGCCTGTTCATCGGCACCTCGAACGAGCTGGGCGCGTTCGAGTCGGGCACCGTGGCGCAGTTCTTCGGGCCAGTGGTGGCGGTGGTATCCGGCGGCATCGGGACGCTGCTCGTGGTCGCCGGCATGGCGAAGGCGTTCCCCGAGCTGCTCCGGGCCGGCCGCCTGGATCAGCCGCTGGATTAGCACTGCCGACCGCGGGCGGGCGCCACGGCGCGCCCAGCGCCGCGAATCGCAGCCCGCACGCCGGAGGGTCGGCCCGCGACCCGGCGTGAAGAGCCGGGTCGCCAGACCAGCTACGGCAGCTCGCGAATCCAGATGTTGCGGAAGCTGATCGGCGGGCTCGGGTCGCCGTGCGACTGCAGCTTGATCCCCGACGCTCCGTGCGCCTTGTAGGACGGCTGGCCGATGTAGACCGTGCCGCCCTTGAGCGCGAAGTTGTTCTGCACCAGCACGCCGTTGTGGAAGACGGTGACCAGCGCTGGCGACTTCACGCTGCCATCGGCGTTGAACACCGGCGCCGTCCAGGCCACGTCGTAGACGTTCCACTCGCCCGGCTTGCGCGAGGCGTTGGCCAGCGGCGGCGACTGCTTGTAGATGCTCGCGGCCTGGCCGTTGACGTAGGTCTTGTTCTCGTACGAGTCGAGGACCTGCAGCTCGTAGCCGGAGTCGCCATTGCCGGTCGACGCGAGGAACACGCCGCTGTTGCCGCGCGCCTGCCCCGCGCCGGTCGTGCCGGCCGGAACGCGGAACTCGAGGTGGAGCTGGTAGTTCGTGAACTTGCGCTTGGTCTCGATGTTGCCGCTCGGCTTGTGGACGACCATCACGCCGTCCTGCACCAGCCACGTCGCCGGCGTCTGGCCCTTGACGTTGACCCACTCGTCCAGGTTCTTGCCGTCGAAGAGCACGATCGCATCGGACGGCGGCGGTGTCGGCGTCGCCTGATCCGGCGACGGCGTCACGACCGGCGGGACCGGCGTCCACACCTCGGTCTCTTCAGGCTTCGGTTTGGCGGTCTCGGGTTGCGCGCCCGGGGCTGGCGGGGCGGGCGTCTGGGCCGAGAGAGTGGACGGCAGGACGCTGAGCGCGGCCGCGAAGGCGAGGAAGGAAATCCGGCTGGGCATGGCGAGCATTCTTGTGCTGCCCGCCGACGGGAGTCAACCGGCGCCGATGCTCGCCGCCGAGTGCCGGCACCACCGCCGAGACGACAACAAATGCGAGGGCGAGGCGCCGCATCGCGGATCCCCGAATCAGTGTCCCGCAGCGCGGGTCGCGGCTGGCGTGCGCGCCTTGGCCAGCGCCGCCTCGAGGTCCACCCGCTGCTCGGACGGCGGCGTCGCCACCGGTGCCCGCGCCAGGGCCGATTCGAGGATTCGGATCGCCTCGGCACGCTGGCCGACGGCGGTCAGTGCCTCGCCCAGGCCGAGCGCAGAAAGCAGCGTGAGGCGGTGCCCCTTGGGCAGCACCTCGGTCTGGACGCGCCACGCTTCGCGGTACAGCGGCAGCGCCGCCGCGAACTGGCCGCGGCCGCTGAGGATGTCGGCGAGCTGCCGCATCGACGACAGCGTCTGCGGGTGCCGCGGGCCGAGCAGATCGCGGCGCATGGCCACGGCCTGGCGGGACAGCGCTTCGCCTTCGGCGGAGCGGCCGCGGTACCTGTGCAGGAACCAGGCGAGATTATGGAGGTCGGACGCCACGTCGGCGTGCCGCGCCCCCGAGATCGCACGGTCGATCTGGAACACCTCCGGAAAAGGGTTTCGGCTCCAGCATAGTCCTTCTGGTCTGGCTCGCGCAGCTGTGCACGGTTTTGCAGGTAGGCTCTGGCCTTTCTCAGTACAGATGTCCGTTCCCGGTAGGCCGTTTCATGGACCTCCGTCCCCTGCGCCGGCGGGACTTCCGTCTCCTCTACGCCGCCCAGTCGGTGTCCTTCCTCGGCACGATGGTCACCTACGTCGCGCTGCCCTGGCAGATGTACGCCCTGACGCAGTCCAGCTTCGCGGTCGGCGCGCTCGGGGTCGTGGAACTGGTGCCGCTGCTGCTGACGGCGTTCGTCGGCGGCGCGCTGGCGGACTGGATGGATCGCCGGCGCCTGGTGATCGCCACGGAGATCGGCCTGATGGCCGGCTGTCTCGTGCTGATGGCCAACGCCGCGCGGGCGGAGCCGTCGGTCGCGGTGCTCTACCTCGCCGCCGGCCTGATGTCGGCCTTCAACGGCCTGCAGCGGCCCTCGCTCGACGCGATGCCGCCGCGGCTGGTGCCGCCTGACGAGATCCCGGCCGTCGCGGCACTGGGCGCGCTGCGCGGCAGCCTGGGCATGATCGTCGGCCCGGCCATCGGCGGCGTGCTGGTCGGGACCGCCGGCGCGGTGGCCGCCTTCGGTGTCGATGCGGCGAGCTTCCTGGCGTCGCTCGTCTGCTTCGTGGCGATGCGATCGATCCCGCCGCGCGACGACGCCGAGGCGCCGACCTGGCGATCGATCGTCGAGGGCTTCCGCTACGCGCGCAGCCGCCAGGAGCTGATCGGGACGTACGTCGTGGACTTCGTGGCGATGGTCTTCGGGATGCCGCTGGCACTGTTCCCGGCGCTGGCGGCGGGCCGGCTCGGCGGCGCCGCGCTGGGGTCCCTCTACGCCGCGCCAGCCGTCGGCGCGCTCGTCGCCAGCCTGACCTCGCGCTGGACGCCGCGGGTCCATCACCACGGCCTCGCGGTGATGGTGGCGGCGACCGTCTGGGGCGTCGCCATCGTCGGCTTCGGTTTCTCGCCATCGCTGTGGCCGGCGCTGCTGTGCCTGGCCGTCGCCGGCGGCGCCGACGCGATCAGCGGCATCTTCCGGATGACGATGTGGAACCAGACCATCCCCGATGCGCTGCGCGGCCGCCTGGCCGGCATCGAGATGGTCAGCTACATGAGTGGTCCCCTGCTCGGCCATGTCGAAGCCGGCGCGGTGGCGGCAGTCGCCGGGGTGCAGGTGTCGATCGTGTCCGGCGGGCTCCTCTGCGTCCTCGGCGTCGTCGCCTGCGGTCTCGCCCTGCCCCGCTTTCGGCGCTACGATGCCCGGACGCACGCCCCGCCGCGCGGCTGAACGACTCCGGAGTCGTTTGGCGCCGGCATACCGCACGACTCCGGAGTCTTCGAAAGGAGGCCTGCCCATGTTCCGCCCCCTCATCGTCGCCGCGCTGCTGGCGCTCACCGTGCTCGCGCCCACGTCAGCCGTCGCCCAGACACCCGTGACCGACGAGGCCGCCGTGCGCGCGCTGGTCGAGGCGTACTCCGCCGCCCGCGACACGGGCGATGCCGCGGCGCTCACCGCGCTGTTCACCGCCGACGCCGATCAGCTCGTCTCGTCCGGGGAATGGCGGCGCGGACGCGAAGCGGTCGTGAAGGGATCGCTCGCCTCGTCGCAGCAGACGCAGGGCAAGCGCACGTTCACCATCGACACGGTGCGGATGATCGCCGCCAACGTCGCCCTCGCCGACTCGCGCTACGAGATCGCGCAGACCGACGGCGCGACGCGGCGGATGTGGGCGTCGTGGCTGCTGGTGAAGGACGGCGGCGCCTGGAAGATCGCGGCCATCCGCAACATGCTGCCGGCCGCTGCCGCGGCGCCGCTGCTCCACGCTGATCGTCAGCCGCGGTGCGGCTCGGCTCCGACGTCGCGGCGCGCCTGCCAGATCGACTCGAGGACGGCGGCGACGTGCGCGTCCTCGGAGAACGGGCTGAGGATGTACGACTTCAGCGCCACGATCGGCTCGCCGTAGTCGCTCTCGCGATAGCAGTCGGTCATCGAGATGACGACGCCGCGGCCCTGCAGCGCGTCGAGCTGGATGCGCTCGAAGATCTGCCGGTTGTAGGCGTTGTGCGCGCGCAGCGTGTCCCGCATGGCCGGGTCGGTGCGCTCCTGCTGCGGCATGCTGAAGGTGTCGACGCCGTCGGGATAGACGCGGAAGAGCGTCACCGGCCCGAAGTTGTCGCCGTTCAGCACGGTCGTGGAGACGTGGCCTTCGAGCTGCTCCCGCAGCGCGTCCGCCATCGTGACGACGTGGCCGAGGAGCGCCTGCAGGCCGTGCCGGCCGAACAGCCGCAGGTTGGCCAGCGCGGCGAGGATGCCGTTGCCCGGGCGCGTCGTCTCGAGCGTGAAGCGGCCGGGATGCCGCTCGCCCGATTGGAAGATGTAGGGCGTGTCCTCGTCGCTGCGCGCCAGACGGTCGAAGTCGCGGCCGTCGCGGACGAGCACGGCGCTCGAGATGTACGGCGCGAAACCGGTCTTGTGGTAGTCGATGCCGACCGAGTCGGCGAGGCCGAGATGCCGGATCCGCCGCGCCGCGCCGGCGATGGCGCGCACCGTGCGATGGCGGAAGCCGAGCGGGTTGGCGTCGAAGTCGTAATCGTTGAACACGCTCCACGCCCAGCCGATGACGGCGTCGGCGTGGACGTGCGGCACGTAGTCGAGGCCGTGCGCCTCGACCAGCTCGTCGCGCAGCTTCACGATGCCCGCGAGGTCGTCGAGGCCGAACGCATCGGTCGTGCCCATCGTCGCGACGATGCACGCGATCCGCGTGCCGGCCGCGGCGAGGTCGTGCAGCACCCGCGACAGCTCGTCGAGGCGCATCTCGTGGTCGTCGGTGGCGGCGACCTTGATCAGATGCGCCTCGCCGAGTCCGAGCCAGTTGGCGATCGTGAGGCACGCGTAGTGCGCGCGCGCCGAGCACACGATCACCGCCGGCGTCCGCAGGCCGTCGCGCCGCACGCCGGGCACGGCCTTCTCGAGCCCGATCTTGGCGCCGTAGAGGAGCGTGCCGGTGCCGCCGAACGTGAACACGCCGTCGGCCCGCGCCGGGTCGTAGCCGACCAGCGCCGCCGTGATCGCCACGGCTTCGACTTCGGCCAGCGAGACGCGGCGCGAGGTCTCCTCGCTCACCAGGTTCGGGTTGTAGATGGACGGCAGCAGCCCGCCAATGAGGCTGGCGATGGTCGGCGACGGGACGACGTTGATCTGGGCGCGCGGGTGCCCCCAGATGAACATGCCCGAGAGGTACTGGACCAGCTCCGCGGTCACCGATTCCAGCGCCCGCGGCGCGTCCTCGAGGCGCCGCGCCAGGGCCTGCGCGTAGTCGAGCGTGACCGGGGCGCCCAGCATCGGCGCCGCCGACTTCAGCGCGTCGACCTGATCCAGGGCGCGGAGGAACGAGAACACGAAGTAGGCGTCGTGCATGCGGTCGGACACCGGCTTCGGGAAGCGCGAACCGGAGCTGGGCGACGATGTCCTGGTAGGGCGCGTCCATGGGTGGCGCGATCGTATGCCCGCCGTGCAGCCCGGTACCAAGGGCATCCCAGGGCCGGCCTCAGGGGCGTCCGTGCGAGCCCGCTCCGGACTAGAATTCGGAGGCCTACTTCTCGAGGAGCGATCGATGCGTGTGCTGTCCCGCCTGGTTCTGTCCGTCCTGTCCGGTTCCCTGATCGCCGCTGCGCCTGCGGCCGCGCAGATCGACGCGCGCATGCTGCGGCAGCCCGATGTCTCGGCGACCCAGATCGCCTTCGTCTACGCCGGCGACATCTGGGTGGCGCCCAAGCAGGGCGGGGTCGCCGTGCGCCTCAGCTCGCCGCGCGGCGAGGAGTCGTTCCCGCGCTTCGCCCCGGACGGCAAGACGCTCGCCTACTCCGCCAACTACGACGGCAACACCGACGTCTACACGGTGCCCGTGCAGGGCGGCGATCCGTCGCGCCTGACGTGGCACCCGATGACCGATCGCGTGCTCGACTGGCACCCCGACGGCACGCGGGTGTTGTTCGCGTCGTCACGCGAGAGCGGCCGGCAGCGATACAGCCAGTTCTACCTGGTCGCCGCCACCGGCGGGCCGGCCGAGAAGCTGGCGGTCCCGTACGGTGAGTTCGCCACCTACTCGCCCGACGGCAAGCAGATCGCCTACCTGCCGCAGTCGCAGGCGTTCCGCACCTGGAAGCGCTATCGCGGCGGCTGGGCGCCCGACGTCTGGACGTTCGACCTGGCGACCAAGGCGTCGGCCAACGTCACCGCGAGCGACGCCAACGACGAACACCCGATGTGGCACGGCGACACGCTCTACTTCCTCTCCGACCGCGGCGCCAACCAGCGCGCCAACATCTGGGCCCGCGACAAGGGCGGCGCCGTGCGCCAGGTGACGCAGTTCGCCGACTTCGACGTGACGTTCCCGGCCCTCGGCCCCCAGGACATCGTGTTCGAGGCGGGCGGCCGCCTCTATCTGCTGAACCTCGCCACGGAAAAGGCGAGCGAAGTCGCCATCCAGGTCGTCACCGACCGGACCACCCTCAAGCCGCGCTCCGAGTCGGTCGCCGAACTGATCCGCGAGGCGGCGCCCTCGCCCACCGGCAGGCGCGCCGTCTTCCAGGCACGCGGCGACGTGTTCACGGTCCCCGCCGAACACGGCCCGGTGCTGAACCTCACGCGCACCTCGGGATCGGCGGAGCGGTATCCGCGCTGGTCGCCAGACGGCAAGACGCTCGCCTACTGGACCGACCGCTCCGGCGAGTACGAGCTGGTGCTGCGGCCGGCCGACGGCACCGGAACGGAAAAAGCCGTCACGACGCTCGGCCCGGGCTACCGCTATCCGGTGCAGTGGTCACCGGACAGCGCCCGGCTCGCGTTCATCGATCAGACCGAGACGCTGCGGCTGCTGGACGTCGCCAGCGGCAAGCTCACCGAGATCGATCAGGTGCCGATCTGGATGGCGCACGAGAGCCTGGAGAACCTGCCGCTGCGCTGGTCGGCCGACTCGCGCTGGCTGACCTGGGCGCGCCCCGTCAAGGAGACGGTCAACACGGCGATCTTCCTCTACGACACGACCGCCGCGAAGAAGCACCAGGTCACGCCCGGCTACTTCGCCGACGTCGCGCCCGTCTTCGATCCCGACGGCAAGTACCTCTACTTCCTCTCGAACCGCGCCTTCGAGCCGGTCTACGGCGACTTCGACAACAGCTGGACGTATCCCAACTCGACGCGCATCGTCGCCATGGCGCTGCGCCAGGACGTCCCCTCGCCGCTCGCCGCCCGCAACGACGTCGAGGGCGACGACAAGGACAAGGACAAGGACGGGAAGGACAAGGACGAGACGAAGGACGGCGACAAGGACAAGGACGCAGCCAAGGCGAAGGACGAGAGCAAGAAGCCCGACGCCAAGGCCGACGACAAGACCGCCAAGAAGGACGGCGAGAAGACGGACGACGCGAAGAAGGACAAGCCCAAGCCGGTCGCCATCGACATCGACGGGCTCGACGCGCGCGTCGTGCCGCTGCCGCCGAAGGCCGGCAACTACAACAGCCTGGCCGCGGTCGCGGGCAAGGTGCTGTACCGCCGCATGCCGCGCACCGGATCGGGCGAGAAGAAGGCGTCGATCGTCTACTACGACCTCGAGGAGCGCGAGGAGAAGACCGTGCTCGAGGGCGCCGACGCGTTCATCCCGACCGCCGACGGCAAGAAGCTCTTCGTCGCTCGCCGAGAAGAAGTTCGGCTTCATCGAGGTGAAGGAGAAGCAGAAGGTCGAGAAGCCGCTGCGCACCGGCGAGCTCGAGACCACCGTCGATCCGAAGGCCGAGTGGAGCCAGATGTTCGCCGACGCGTTCCGCTTCCAGCGCGACTTCTTCTACGACCCGGGTCTGCACGGCGTCGACTGGCCGGCGCTGCGCACGCGCTACCAGGCCCTCATCGACTCGGCGGTCACGCGCTGGGACGTCAACTTCGTGCTCGGCGACTTCATGGGCGAGCTGAACGCGTCGCACACCTATCGCGGCGGCGGCGACGTCGAGAAGGCGGCCGAGCGCGGCGTCGGCCTGCTCGGGGTCGACTGGACGCTCGAGAACGGCGCCTATCGCATCACGCACATCGCCGGGGGCGCGAGCTGGGACGCGGACGCCCGATCGCCGCTGCGCGATCCCGGCGTCAACGTGAAGCAGGGCGACTACGTCCTCGCCGTCAACGGCGTGCCGCTGCGCATCGATCAGGATCCGCTGGCGGCGTTCCAGGGCCTGGCCGACAAGGCGGTGCTGCTCACCGTCAACAGCACGCCGTCGATGACCGGCGCGCGCCAGGTGACGGTGCGCTGCCTCGGCGACGACACGCAGATGCGCTACCGCGAGTGGATCGAGGCGCGCCGCGCCCACGTCGACAAGGCGACGAACGGGCGCGTCGGCTACATCTACGTGCAGAGCACCGGCGTCGACGCGCAGAACGAGCTGATGCGGCAGTTCATGGCGCAGTGGCGCAAGGACGCGCTGATCATCGACGAGCGCTTCAACAGCGGCGGCCAGATCCCCGACCGCTTCATCGAGCTGCTGAACCGCCCGATGCTCGCCTACTGGGCGGTGCGGCAGGGCGAGGACTGGCAGTGGCCGCCGATCGCGCACCGCGGCCCGAAGGTGATGCTGATCAACGGCTGGAGCGGGTCGGGCGGCGACGCCTTCCCGTTCTACTTCCGCGAGGCGAAGCTCGGCCCGCTGGTCGGGACGCGGACCTGGGGCGGCCTCATCGGCCTCTCGCGGCTCGCCGGAGCTGATCGACGGCGGCGGCTTCACGGTGCCGACGTTCCGGATGTACGACGTGCGCGGGCAGTGGTTCGCCGAGGGCGTCGGCGTCGAGCCGGACATCCGCGTCGACGAGAACCCGACCGAGCTGGCCAAGGGCAACGATCCGCAGCTCGAGCGCGCCATCGCCGAAGCGATGACGCAGCTGAAGACGGCGCCACCGGCACCCGTGCGTCCGAAGTACGAGCGGCGCGTGCCGCCGACGGCTCCGGCGGCCACGCCGACCGCGGCCGCCATCCGCTGAGCGTCGGCTGACTAGCGCGGGGCCGCGGGCGGCTGGGCCACGAAGGCGGCGACGTCCCTGGCCGCCTTCGTCTCGACGCCCGGCTTCTGCAGGAAGCCGAGGTCGCGGAACCAGTCGACGAAGCGCGCCTGCCACGTGCCGAGCGGGATGTCGCCGCGATCGGTGAGACCGCCGCTCTGCCGGCTGCCGTCGGGCAGCGCGTCGCCGGGATGCCGGCCGTTGCCGTACAGGTGCATCTCGATGTTCGGCACGCCGAGCTGCAGCATCGCGGCGAAGTAGTCCATCGCCCAGATCGCGTGGCCGCGATCGCCCGAGGCGCCGCTGGCGATGAACGCCGGCGGCACGTCCTTGGGAATCGCCGGCGCGACGCGGTTCTTCGCGAACGGCGTCGGCCCCGGATAGATGATGCCGACGAAGTCCGGCCGTGACGACACGCCGGCCAGCGGATCGGCAGCATCGGCGTGCTTCGCGTCGAAATCGGCGTAGAGCACCGCCGCGGCCGACGACAGCTCGGCGCCCGCCGAGAAGCCCATGATGCCGACCTTGCGCGGATCGATCCCGAGCGCCGCAGCGTGCGCCCGCACCAGGCGGATGGCCTGCTGCGCGTCGGTGACGGCGTCCGCGGCGACATCGTAGCCGTCCTTGCGCAGGCGGTTGCGCAGGATCACCGTGTTGACGCCGTAGTTGTAGAAGAACGGCACGAAGTCGGCGCTCTCGGTGCCGACGTTGAGGGTGTTGTGGCCGCCGCCGGCGACCAGGATCACCGCCGCCCCGGTGTTGATGCCGCGATCGACCGTGTGGAACTCGACGCTCGGGTTGTGGATGTTGACGATGCTGCGATGCGGCCCGGCACCGACTGGCTCATGTTGTAGGTCTCGGCCTCGCGCACGCGATCGGCCTTCAGCAGCGGCGAGCCGGGCGGATACAGCGGCACCACGATGCCGCCCGGCACGATCGGCTGCGGCGCATACGGCGCAGCGGTGGCCGGGCCCGGGCGCGGGAATGCCGAGCGGCGCGGGCAGCGGCGGCAGCGCCGGCTTGCCTTGGCCGTGAATCGGGCGCGACGGCGGCGAGCGTCAGCGTGGCCGCGGCCGCGAAGCGAGCAACTGGTCTGACCATGTTGCTCGATACGCTCGCACAGGTGCGCGCGTTTCGGAAGTGCGCGCCGCCCGGACGGCGGCGTCATCGGCCGAATGCCCACCTCTCCGGCGCCATCGCGGGTCTCGCCTTACATCAGCGATTCGATCGGCAGGATCCCGTACATCCACGCCTTGAAGCGCTGCCAGCGGCTCGCGCGCGGCTCGCTCGTGAAGCGCTGCTCGCGTCCCTCGTCGGTGTCCACCCATTCCAGGCGCCTGGCACCGTTCGACGTCGTCGTCAGCTCGAGGCGGAAGGCACTGCGTGCGAACGTCTTGTCCAGGCCTTCGCACAGGGTTCCCGCAACGTCGGGCGCATCGACGAGGAACCCTATCTCGGTGTTCGTGAACGCCGACCGCGGGTCGAGGTTCATCGACCCCACGAAGAACTCGAGGCAGTCGAACGACAAGACCTTGCCGTGCAGGGCCGCGCGCGACGCTTTCGCGTCGGTCCCCTTCGCGCCGTCGGACGTCTGCAGCGGGCCGGCCGCTCCGTCGAGGTCGTAGGCGGGATCGATCTCGTAGAGCTCGACGCCCGCTTCGAGCAGCTGACGGCGGTACTTCTTGTACTTGCCGAAAACGGGCAACACGTCGGTCGATGCGAGGCCGTTGGTGAGCACCCTCACCCGTACCCCTCGCGCGCGCAGCGACCGCAGGAACTCGACGCCGCCCTTGCGGGGCACGAAGTACGGCGACACGAGCATCACCGACCCGCGCGCGCGGTCGAACTGCGGCCTGAGCTGCGGCATCAGGTTCTGGGAGGGGTCTTTCCCCGGGTGCTCCACCTTGCTGGGATCGTCCGACGTGACGTCGATGCGCGCGGGGCTGAACGAGACGCGGCCGTCGCGCAGCTCCTGCGAGAGCCGGCTCTCGCGCATCGCCTGGGCGTAAGGCGCGTCTCGCTGCTGCTGTTCGAATGCACGCAGGCCGGCCGCCGCGCGTTCGAGGTCGCCGGACGCAGGCGAATCGTGACGCAGCTCGGTGATCCCGTAGACGATCGGGCTGTTCCAGTAGCGATCGAACCTGGCCGACACCGCAGCGACGGCGGCGCCGATCGCGAGCGCGTCGAGGTCGGCGTAGTTCATCGCCGTGCTGGCCTCGAAGTACTCGTCGCCGATGTTCCGGCCACCGACGATCGTCATCTGGTTGTCCGCTGTGATCGACTTGTTGTGCATGCGGCGGTTGACGCGCGAAAAGTCCGAGATCATCCAGAGCGCCTTGGCCGACCGCGAGGAAATGGGATTGAAGAGTCGCACCTCGATGTTCGGGTGCGCGTCGAGCAGCAGCAGCGTCCGATCGTCAGGCGACGCGCCCACGTCGTCGATGAGCAGTCGCACGCGGACGCCACGATCAGCCGCGCGCATCACGGCCACGATCAGCAGCTTGCCGACCGTGTCGTTGTGCCAGCTGTAGTACTGCAGGTCGAGGCTGCGCTCGGCGAGATCGACGAGGGTGAGGCGCGCAAGGAACGCATCGGGACCGTGGGGCATCAGGTTGATGCCCGACGGCCCGTTCAACTCGGTCATCCTGCGGGCCGCTACTCGCCCGAGCGACGTCGAGTCGGCGGTATCAGCGAGCGCCGACGGAGGGACTGCATGTGTGCGTCTTCGGAAGTGAGGCGCAGGCGGCGCACACGAGGAGGGCGATGCCTGACACGGCGCACCGGGCGCGACGCCCGTTCGGACGAGGCGAAGTGTGAGGCCCCACGAACGCAACTGCGCCGGAGACGAAGGCTCGCCAGTGTTTCTGGGGCACTTCACACACGTCGGCTCGGTCGTCTCCTCGCATGTGTGTCTCTGCCGGGATTATTACCTCGAACTCACGATCTGCCGCATCTGAAGTGAAAGGCCCGAGTCGCACGAGTCAGTGGGGCTACCAACTGCACCGGTCCGTGCCGGTCAGGGTCTTGTTACAGGCTCTATCGGCCGACCGCGAACAGCGTTCGGTCCGATCGCAGGAAGATGCGGCCGCCGGCGATCGCCGGGGACGCCAGGAAGCGCTCGCCGAGATCGTTCGTCGCCAGCACCTCCGCGGTCCGCCCGGCCTTCAGCACGAACGTCTCCCCCGTCTCGCTGACGAAGTAGATCTTGCCGTCGCCGGCCACGGGCGACGCGAAGAACACGCCGCCCAGCCGGTGCTGCCACACCCTCGCGCCCGTCGACGCGTCGATCGTGGTGACGATGCCGACCTCGTTGGTCATGTAGAGCAGCCCGTCGTAGTGCACGATCGAGGGCACGTAGGAGGCGCCGTTCGGGGCCGTCCAGTCGACGTGCGTGGCGCTGACGTCGCCGCGCCCGCCGGGTCGAATCGCCAGCACGTCGCTGTTGCGGTAGCCGCGGCTGAGGAAGATGCGGCCGTCGTGGAACACCGCCGACGGGATCGGCGTCTGGCGCTGGCTGCCGGCGAACCAGAGCGCCGCTCCGGTGGCCGGATCGTAGGCGTCGATGCGGGCCGACGAGTTCACCAGCAACTCGTCGCCGCGCGGGCCGGGGATCACCAGCGGCGTGCTGTGCGACACCAGGCCGCTGCCGCGCGCGACCTTCCACCGCTCGCGTCCCGTCTTCGCATCGAGCGCCAGCAGGTACGACGACGTGCGGTGGTCGCAGAGCAGGATGACGAGGTCGCGATAGCGCGCCGGCGAGCTGCCGTGCCCCCACTGCGCGTCGAACGGCGCGTACTCGGTGCCGAGGTGACGCGACCAGATCGGACGGCCGTTCGCCAGGTCGAGTGCGACGAGCTGGCCGTTGCCGAACCAGGCGTAGACACGCTCGCCGTCGGCGACCGGCGTCGGGGTCGCCAGGTTGTGCTTCTCGTGCAGCTCGGGGAACGGCCCGACGGCGGGTGTGCGATGCACCCACACCCGGCGTCCGCTGACCCGATCGAACGCCTCGACGACGAGCGCGAGCTCGCCGGCGGCGCCGGGATCCGCGGCGGCGATGGCGGCCTCGCGTCCCGCCAGCGATCGATCGTCGCGCGCGAGCCGGGGCTGGCTGTCGCCGCCCGCGACCGGCGCCCGCCCGACCTGCGACGTCACGATCACGCGATCGCCGACGACGATTGGGCGACGACGTGCCGGCGCCGGCCAGCGTCGCGCGCCACGCCAGGTGCTCGGTCGCGCTCCACGTCGTCGGCAGCGGCGCTCCGGTCGAGATCGCCGCGCTGCCAGGTCCGCGCCACTGCGGCCAGTCCTGGGCCGCCGCGCCGGCGACGGCGGCGAAAACCGCGGCCGCCACCCGGCCAGACGATGCGCCGCGGAAGTGCCCGGAATCTCGTGACATGCGCGCGGTATACGGCACAGCAACGGCCAGGCGTTTCGTCCTGCCGGGCGAGTCGGGGCAGGCCGAGCCGTTGCAGCCGCGCTAGCGGACGGCCAGCACCACGACGGTGGCGTCGTCCTGGCACGGGCCCGATATCGTCGACTGCACCGCGCGAAACACGGCATCGACGACCGACGCGGCGTCCTGACCACGCGCCGCGGTCACCACCTCGACGAGCCGCGCATCGCCGAACTCGGCGCCCGACGGCGAGCAGGCCTCGGGCAGGCCGTCGGTGAACAGGCAGACGCGGTCGCCGGGCTCGAGGGCGATCGCGCCGCCCTCGTAGTGCGCGGTGTCGAATGCGCCGGCGACGAGCCCGCCGGCGCTCAGCCGGACGACGCGCCCGTCGGCGTGGACCACGATCGGGTGGTTGTGGCCGGCGTTGCAGAAGCGCAGGGTGCGCGTCCGCAGGTCATAGATCGAGACGAACAGCGTGACGAACCGGCCGAGCGCGGCGTGATGGCACAGCGCGCGGTTGATGGCGGCCACCGCGTGCTCGGGCGCGACGCCAGGGGTCATGAAGGCGCGCGTCGTCGCCTGGACGTTCGACATCAGCAGCGCCGCCGGCAGGCCCTTGCCGCAGACGTCGGCGATGCACACCGCCACGGCGTCGTCGCCGATCGGCATCACGTCGTAGTAGTCGCCGCCGAACCCCGACGCCGGCTCCCAGCGCGCCGCCAGGTCGACGCCGGCGAGGGCCGGCAGCGCGCTCGGCAGGAGCGCCTGCTGGATGGCGCGGGCGTCCGTCCACTCGCGGGTGGCGTGCGCCTCGGCGCGGCGGGCGGCGCGCCCTTCGTCCACCTCGCGCCGGACGATCTCGATCAGCGCGTCGTTGTCCCACGGCTTCGGCAGGTAGCCGCGGGCGCCGCGGCGCATCGCCTCGACCGCGGTGTCGACGTTGGCCCAGCCGGTCATCGCGACGATCGGCAGGTGCGGGTGCCGGCCGTGCACCTCGCCGATCAGCGCCAGGCCTTCGGCGCCAGACGTCGTGTCGCGCGCGTAGTTCAGGTCCATCAGCAGCAGGTCGAACTCGCTGGCGTCGACCTGGCGCGTGATCTCCTCGATCGACGCCGCGCTCGCGGCCTCGAAGCCGGCCGCCTTCAGGGCCAGCCGCAGCGCCGCGATGATGTCCGGCTGATCGTCGGCCACCAGTACGCGGGCGGCTCTGACGGTGGGGGCTCCCGACGAAGAACGGTCGTGCATGGCGGGCTTCGTATCAAGCCGCATGCCATGCCGCAGTTTCTGGAAGTGGCTCGGAGCCTGCTCCGAGGACGATCCCAGCGCGATCCGCCGACTCGGCCGGTGTCCGGTTCCGAACGGCGCTGTCCATCGGCGCGCAGCGCACCGCGCCGACAGCTTTCCGGTGGCGGACACCGCCACCACGTCGATCGCCACCTTGCCGGCCGCCCGCGGCGACCTCGCCGTCGGCGGCGCGCCTCGTCGGCAAGCATGCCGATCACGGCACGAGGCGCGTACCGGACCGTGCGGTTGCGCGTGGCCGAACGAAGATAGAGACGGTCTACTAGAATCGGGATGACGGCCGCCCTGCCGCGGCGCCACGGAGGATCGCCATGCTGTCCGAGTCCGTCCACCACGCCGTGCGCGCCCTCCGACGCGACTGGCGGACCACCCTGCTCGCCGCCGGGCTGCTTGCCGTCACGATCGGCACGGTCATGGCGATCTTCGCGATCGTCGACGCCGTGCTGCTGCGCCCGCTGCCGGTCGCGGATCAGGATCGGGTCGTCGTCATCTGGCAGCGCGACGACCGGCGGGCGCTTGCCGATCATCGAGGTCGCCTACGGCGAGATGCTGGACTGGGCGAGGCGATCGCGGTCGTTCGAGCGGCTCGCGGTCGTCGGCTCGGTGAACTGGAGCCTGACGCTCGCGGGCGCCGGCGACGCCCGAGCAGGCCGATCTCGCCGCGGTCTCGCCGTCATTCTTCGACGTCGTGGCGAGTGCGCCCCCTGCTCGGGCGCGGCCTGGCGGCAGCCGAGGACGTCGGCATGCAGCCGCGCGCGATGGTGATCAGCCACGGCCTGTGGCAGCGGCGCTTCGGCGGCGATCCGTCGATCGTCGGGCGGGCGACTCCGGTGAAGCTCGACGACGAGTCGCCGCCCGTGTCGATCGACGTGGTGGGCGTCATGCCGCCCGAGCTTCGACTTTCCGCGCGGCGCGGACGTGTGGGTACCGGCAGGTCCGCTCGTCCGGGCCTCCGGCGTGAAGTGGTCGGGCGGGGCACCGGACGGCGCGGAGAACGCCTTCAAGTGGCTGCGGGTGTTCTACGCCATGGGCCGCCTGAAAGCCCGGCGTCCGCGTCGAGGACGCTACCGGCGAGCTGACCGGCGTCATGCGGACCCAGGACCGCCAGGGCGGGCCCGAGCCGCCGCAGCCGATCGTCATGCAGCCGATCGCCGCCTACCTGCTGGGACCCGCCGGGCCGGTGCTGCGGACGCTGCTGGCGGGCGCCGTCCTCATGCTGCTCATCGCCTGCGCCAACGTCGCCGGGCTGCGGGTGTCGCGCGCGGCGCAGCACCAGCGCGCCCTCGCGATCCGCGCGGCGCTCGGTGCGTCGCCGCGCCGGCTGGCGGCGCAGGTGCTCTGCGAGAGCGTGCTCCTCACCCTCGCTGCCCTCGGCGCTGCGGTGGCGGTCGCGTGGGGCACGCTGACCGTGCTGCTCGCGCTGGCGCCCGGCAACGTGCCGCGGCTGGACGACGTCTCGCTCCTCGACTGGCGCGTGTTCGCGTTCGGCGCCCTCGGCGCGTTCGTGACCGCGACGCTGTGCGCGCTCTGGCCGGTGCTCGTCGCGCGGCGCGTGGACGCCGTGGCCGTGCTCGCGCACGGCGCGAGCGTCGCCTCGGATCCGCGCGGCCGCCGCGTGCAGCGCGCCGTCGTCGTCGCGCAGGTCGCGGTCGCGCTCACGCTGCTCTTCGGCACGGCGCTCTTCCTCCGCACCGTGCGCGGCCTCGACCGCGCCGTGCTCGGCTTCGATCCCGAGCGGCTCACGTCCATTCTCAGGTCTCGCCGCCGACCGATGACGTCGTCAAGCTGGAACGCGTTCTACGACGCGCTGATCGCACGCATCGAGGCGCTGCCGAACGTGACCTCCGCCGCCGCCGCGCTGGTGCGGCCGCTCAACGGCCCGATCGGCTGGGACAACCAGCCGCTGGTTCCCGGCCAGCCGTACAAGGATCCGTCGACCTGGGGCCTGAACCCGCACACGAACTTCCTGTCGGTCTCGGCCGGCTACTTCGAGACGATGGGCATCCGCCTCGTGCGCGGCCGCCTGTTCACCGACGCCGACCTGACGTCGAGCCCGGCGTCGCGATCGTCAGCGAGGCGGCGGCGAAGCGGCTGTGGCCCGGCAAGGAGGCGCTGGGCCAGGAGCTGCGCGAACCGACCTACCGCAAGCAGGGCGACCTCCACCCGAAGGAAGGCTGGCAGACCGTCGTAGGCGTCGTCGCGGACGTCCGGTATCGCGGCCTGAACGACGTCCGCCTCGATCTCTACGTGCCGACGTCGCAGTCCCGCAACAACCCGCAGCACCTCATGGTCCGGACGAAGGGCGACCCGGGCGACCTCGTCGCGGCCGTGCGAGCCGCCGCGCGCGGGATCGATCCGAACGCCACCGTCGGCGAGGCGGTGGCAATGCGCACGGTCGTGGACGCCGAGAGCGCGCCGTGGCGCTTCCTGATGCGGGTGTTCGTCGTCGTTCGCGATCGTCGCGGCGGTGCTCGCGACCGTGGGCCTGGGATCCGTCATCGCGCTGACCGTGTCGGCACGGGCGCGCGAGCTGGCGATCCGCGCGGCCCTCGGCGCCGACGCGCGGCGGCTCCGCGGGCTCGTGATCCGCGAGGCGGCGATCCTCACGGCGGCCGGCGTCGTCCTCGGCGCGCTCGGCGCGATCGCGCTCGGCCGCGGCGTCGCGCCAGTGCTCATCGGCGTGCGTCCCGACGACCCCTGGACGCTCGTCGCGGTCGGCGCGCTGGCGGCCGCGGCCGGCCTGCTCACCGCCTGGCTGCCGGCCCGCCGCGCCGCCCGGACCAACGCCGTGGACGCACTGAAGGCCGAGTAGCCCGCTCAGAACGTCGCGCGCACGGCGAACTGGAACGCGCGCGGGCCGCCCGAGCCGAACACGCCGCCGGCCGTGTTCACGGCTTCGCCGAAGCTCGAGGAGCGCATGAAGCCGGGATCTTCCGGGTTCTGGCTGTCGCGCACGAGCACGTTGGAGTAGCCCGAGTAGTTCTTGACCCCGACGCCGAGGATGTTCGTGACGTTGAACAGGTTGAACACCTCGACGATCGGCTCGATGCGCGTCCGCCCCCACGTGAACGGGCGTGACACGCGGAGATCCACCGAGGCGAAGCCGTCCGAGAACTGGACGTCGTCGCGCACCAGCGGGAGCGGCAGTCCGTTCACGCCGCCCTGCGCGTTGAGCTGCAGCAGTGCCTCGTTCAGCTCGGCGCCGGTCTCGAACTGGCGGCCGCCGGCGTTGCGCTGGAAGGCCGGGATGCGCGACGAGGCGTCGGGCAGCAGGATGTCCATCGGCACGCCGGACGCCAGGCGCACGATCGGCGCCACCAGGAACCCGGCCCCCGCCTGCGCCCACGCCGCCAGCGAGAAGCTGTGGCGCTGGTCGTTCGGCGTCGGGCCGTACTCGAGCCGCAGGTTGGTCGGATCGATCGGCCCGTTGGCGAACGGGATCTGGTCGTCGTTGGCGTAGTTCAGCGCCTTGCCGAACGTGTACGAGGCCCGGAACCCGACGTCGGCGCCGCGGCGCTCGGCGCTGACGAGCAGCGCGTCGTAGTGGGTGTTCACGCTCGACTCGAGGTTGACGACGCGATCCGGGCCGCCGACCACCGGGTTGAACACCTCGCCGATCGTGCGGCCGATGATGAAGTGCGTGCCGAGGTTGTGCACGCCGTCCACGCGCAGCGACGACGCCGTGCGGCAGGGCCTTCTCGATGCCGAGGTTCCACTGCTGGACGCTCGGGTTCTGCATCGTGTTGTCGATGATGTTGATGCCCGAGGCGCCCGCGCCGGTCAGGATGAAGCCGGTGAACGGATTGGTGATCGACGGCGCGAACGGCGGGAACTGGCCGGTGTTCGGGTCGACGAAGAACACGTTGCCGGCCTTCACCTCGATCGGCAGCGCCCGCCCGTCGAGGCCGCGCTCCAGCGACTGGATCTGCAGCGTGATGCGGTCGTAGTAGATGCCGTAGCCGCCGTGGAGGCTGAACCGGCCGTCGCCGGGCGCCCAGTTGAAGCCGATGCGCGGGCCGAAGTTGTTGCTGTCGCGCTTCCGTTCGCCCTGCAGGAACGGCTGGACGATCGGGTTGATCTCGTCGTAGCGGCTGATGTTCTTGACGTCGGTGTCCGTCTCCCAGCGCAGCCCGAGGTTCAGCGTGAGGTCGGGCCTGATGCGCCAGTCGTCCTGGACGTAGAAGGCGAAGTAGTTGTTGTCGGCGTCCGGGATGACCAGCGCCTGGTCCGGCTTGCCGCTGCGCAGGGTCACCGCGAAGAGCAGGTCGTTGTCGTCGACGCGGCCGTCGCCGTTGTGGTCGAAGTTCGCGAAGTCCTGCACCATCTCGAGCCGGCCGTCCTGGAAGACGCCGAGATCGAAGAGCGCGTCGATCCGCTGCCACTCGCCGCCGGCCTTCACCGTGTGCGAGCCGCGGACCAGCGTGACGCTGTCGGCGAGCTGGAAGCGCTTCTGCGTGGTGCCCTGCGGGACGCGGAACGACGTCCCGTCCTGGATGCTCGGGAAGGTCAGCTGCGGGCCGCCCTGGACCGGCGCAATCGCGTTGTCGAAGGTGCTGAACGAGCCCGTCAGGGCGTTCAGGAACGTGGAAGTGACGACGCGCGTCCACGTGCCGACGACCGAGTGGTAGCCGTTCTCGCTGTTCTGGCGCTGTGAGGCCGAGCCGATCGCGCGATCGAGGGTGCTGGCGCTGGTATCGGTCGCCTGCTGCCCGGCGTAGCGGAAGCCGATGCTGTCGCGATCGGAGCCCCGCCAGTCGATCCGGCCCGAGAAGAGGAAGTCGTCGAGCGGCGCGGGCGCGAAGCCGCGCGTGATCGTGCGGCTCGGCACGTCGCGCGTGCCCACGAGCACGGCGCCGTCCTGATTGCGGTACTCGGCCGCGCCGAACCAGAACGCCTCACCCGGCACGATCGGGCCGCCGGCCGATCCCGCGAGCTGCTGCCGATCGAACGGGAACTCGCCCCCGGACGACCGATCGAATGTCGCCGGCAAGCCCTGCCACGCGCTGTCGCGCAGGAACAGCGCGGCCGATCCGCGCAGCTGGTCGGTGCCCGACTTTGTGACCACGTTGATCACCGAGGACGCCGAGCGGCCGGACTCCGCGGTGTAGCGGTTGGTCGCGATCTGGAACTCCTGGACCGACTCCTGGGTGACGTTCTGGAGCGGGCCGCCGACGACGTCGTCGTTGTTGTCGGCGCCGTCGATCATGACGTTGCCGCCGCGGCCGATCTGCCCGGCCGACGACACCACGACGCTGTTCGACTTGGTCGGGTCGAAGTTCGGGGCCGGCGAGTTGCCAGGCACCAGGAACGCCAGCTCGAGGAAGTTGCGGCCGTTGAGCGGCAGGGCCTCGATGGCGCTGGACGGGATCACGGCGTCGACCACCGAGCGCGTAGTGTCGACGCCGGTCGTCGTCGCCGCGACGTCGACGCGCTCCCGCACGCCCGCCACGGCGAGGCTGACGTCGATGGTCACCGCCTGGCCGACCTCGAGCACGATGTTGCCGTGGGTCGCGTCGCCGAACCCGCTCGCCGTCACCGTCAGGTTGACGACGATGGGCGGCAGGTTCGCGACCACGAAGGACCCGTCCTCGCCAGTCGGCACGACCCGCGACAGCGCCGTCCCAGGCCCGATGACGGTCACGGTCGCGGACGGCACCGGCCGTCCCTGCGAGTCGCGGACCAGCCCGCGGATCGTCGCCGTCGTGGCCTGCCCGTACGCGAACGACACCTGAGAGAGGGCGATTGCCACCCCGATCACGATTCGACACACACGTCCCATGCAGTCCACCTCGACAGCAGCCCTCGGGCCGCACCTCTTGCGAAGCCAGCAGAATGCCTCGGCGGACGAGGTAGCGGCCATTACCCGAAGGGACTACATCGGCCGCGCTTTTCCGGGTGGTGGGGCTTGACGCACCTCGGTCGTTGGTCGAGGGACACCGCTCGTCAGTAGCGCCAGCTCGTCGTGTCGGCGCCAGCCGGCGCCGTCTTGCGGATCCGCTCGGCGATCTTCGGGATGAACATCTGGTGATAGCGGAGCCGTGAGTAGGCGTTGGGCCGCGTCGGGTCGCCGTTCCAGCAGTGCTCGGCGCGATCGCCGTAGGCCACTTCCCCGCCGTAGGCCGGGTTCTTGGTGCCCTTCAGGAAGTCCTCGACGAGATAGACGGCGTTGTTCAAGTAGTAGTTGTCCATGTCGCCGACGTAGAGATTGATCTTGCCTTCGAGCTGCTTGCCGAGGCCCTTCTCCCAGTCGCGCCGCAGGATGTGCGACAGGTCGTAGTGCTCGCGCCAGAACTCGGCGACCTGGCGATCGATGACGCCGGTGCGCTTGTCCCAGAGCCGCTTCGGGTAGCCGTCCTCGCCGACCGGTGAGTAGACCGCCTCCCAGATGTCCCACTGCTGGCCGGACCGGCCCTTGGTGCCGAGCACGAGCTCCAGCTGGTTCATCGCCTCGAGCGTGATCGCGACGTGCCCGAGATAGTTGCGCAGCCCCGGACGCGGCACGCGCGCCCACGGTCCTTCCGTGTAGTAGGCGTTGGTGTCCTTGTAGATGTCGACGACGGTGTAGGCGCGGAAGTCGATCGGATCCGGGCAGGCGATGTAGGCGCCGTTGAAGTGGTCTGGATAGAAGACCTGCGCGGCCATGGCCTCCCAGCCGCCGGTCGATCCGCCGTACATGAAGCGCGACCAGCCCGTGCCGAGGGCGCGGTACTTCTTTTCGAGATACGGAATCAGCTCGTGGACGATCGCGTCGCCGTACGGTCCAAGGTTGGCCGAGTTCACCGCGTACGAGTCGTCGTAGAACGGGTTGGCGTGCTGGATCTCGACCACGAGCACGCGGGGGAACCCGGGCGCCGTCCAGTCCTTGTAGAGCTGATACGCCTGTTCCTCCTGGATCCGGTTGTAGCAATCCAGGTGGAAGCGCTCCGAGTACTCGCATTTCACGTTCGGATCGGGCGGCGTCTCGCGGAAGCCGTCGATCGTCTGCGGGAAGTGGCCGTGGTTGATCACCAGCGGATAGCGCGCGTCGGGGTGCGCGTCGAAGCCTTCCGGCACCAGGATGTGCGCGCCGAGGAACATCGGCCGCCCCCAGAACTTCGTCAGCCGCTCGCTCTGGATGCGCTCGTGGCGGACGTACTTCGTCGTTGGCGGATCCGCGATGGGTGGGATCACCTGATCGATCGTCACCTGGACGGCTGCCCCACTCGCGTCGATGCGGACGGACGCCGGCGTGCTGAACAGGTTGCCCGGCGCGCGGTTCCACTGCTGCCCTTCGCCGCGATCCATCGGCAGCTTGACCACGTGTCCGTCGGCGCGCCTGAAGGTCTCGTAGCGGTGCAGCAGCGCCTGGACGCGGTACTCGCCCGGCGGGACGTCGCGCAGCGAGGCGCGCGGATAACCGAGGACATCGGCGTCGATGGTCTTCGTCTCGCCGGACCGCCAGCCGTCGACGTCGATGCCGAAGACCTGCTGGGTCTTCGGTCCGGCGTCGATCTGGAAGCGCGGCTCGCCGGTCGTCTCGGTGGAGATCAGGAGGAGCAGGCGGCCGTCGATCGGTTCGGTCGCCGCGCCGGGCGCGAGCCGGACGGTGATCGACGGCGCCGCGGCCGGACCGATCGAGGCGAGCGGCGCGAGCGCCGCCAGGAGGAGGACCGCCACCACTGGCACGACACGACGCATTCGGACCATCCTTTCGATCTGCGCGATCGAACCTAGGGCACGACACTCGCCGTGCGGTAGACCGGATAGAGGTTGTGGCGCTCGTCCCACGCCGGGTGACGCCGGTAGAAGAAGTCGAGCCGCGCCGACGGGCTCTTCGCGAACGCCGGATCCTCGGCGACGCGCCGCTCGAAGGCGGCACGGAGGGCCGGATCCTTCGCCAGCATCTCCGCGGCCACGTCCTCGGCGACGTAGGCTTCCATGTATTCCTTGCGCTCGAACGCGGCGGTGAAGAAGCCCCACCCGACCAGCGCGTCCGGGCTGCCGGGCTCGAGCAGCAGCATCAGCATGCGAGCGCGCGGCTGCGCGATCGGCACGAACAGCGACCCCGCCGGAACGTCACGCGCCTCGTCCTTCCAGTCGCCGGCGAGCGTGACCGGGGTCCGTCCCTCGAACGTGTTCGGCGCCAGCGTCACCTGCGTCGCGCGGAACGTCTGGACGGCGAGACGCGGCAGCGCCGCCGCGATCGGCCGGCTCTCGACGCCGTGCAGCGCCAGCTTCTCCGCGACGCGGGCGGCGTAACCCGCCGGTACGATGTAGCCGCCCCGCGGCGCCTCGACGGTCACCGTCGCCTTCACCTCGTCGTAGAGCGGCACGCGCCAGATTTGCGGCGTCGTCGGGTCGTAGCGCGTCACGGTGCCGCCCGAGATCGGTGATGCCTCGCGGCGGTAGGCATAGCCGCGGAACTCGAGCGGCCGGCTGTGGTCGGTCGCCTGGTAGCGGAGCGGCACGCTGGTGCCGCCGAGCGCGGCGCCACGGCGATCGGCCGTCCGCGCCGCGTCGAGCCACGCGCCGCCATTGGCCGCGGCGAGGTCGAGCAGGCCGACGATCGCGTTGCGAGTGACCTGGACACGGACCGGATACGGCTTCCACGAGTGCGTCTCGACCAGGACGCCGATGCGCTGCCGCTCGGCCCAGTATTCCTGCGAGAAGCGCGGCGGACCGGCCGTCACCGCGAAGCCCGACGCCGGATCGTCGTCGCGGATGAACGACGGATAGAAGTCGAGCGGCAGCGAGCCCTGCGCCGCCAGCCGCTGCATCAGGCCGTCGCGCAGGCCGACGGCGGCCTGCCGCAGCACCTCGTCGCCGGCCAGCGTCGGCGCCACGTTGAGCGACACGTCGTGCTCGAACTGCGCGCCGTCGGTGACGTGCAGGTCGGCGTAGACGATCGGATCCCACTCGTTGAGCAGGCGCAGCATCGCCTGCATCTCGGGGGCGTCCGCCTTCACGTAGTCGCGATTGAGGTTCAGGTTCTGGCTGGTGACGCGCCAGCCGACCTCTTCGGGGCCCGTCTGGTTGGGGCGATTGGTCCGGCTCACCCGCTCGTGGCCGTCGACGTTGAACACCGGCACGAAGACCAGCGTGACGCGACCGAGGACGCCGGGCGAGACGCGTCCTTCCAGCAGCTCGCGAAGCGCCAGGAAGCCGGCATCCTTGCCGTCGATCTCGCCGGCGTGGATGCCGCCCTGGGCGAGCACCACCGGCCGGCCCTCGGCCTTGGCCGCCGCCGCGGTCAGCGTCCCGTCCGCGGACGCCACCAGCATCAGCATCGGCCGCCCTTCCGGCGTCCGGCCGAACTCGACGCAGCGCACCTGCTTCGGCCAGGCCTGCGCGAAGGCCGCGCACAGCCGCTGGACTTCGTCGTAGCGGCCGGTGCGCGCGTAATTGGACTGCTCCGCCACGGTGCGAAGATCGGGCGGAGCCGCGGCCTGCGCGCCCAGGAGTCCGTGATGGCCGCGTCGCACCGAGACGGCAGGCGCCCGGCATCGGCGCAGGAGGGCGAATATCGGGAATATCAACCGACGGCAACGCCGAGCGTCGGGATGCATCGCGTCCCCGGACTCCATCACGGCGCCAGCGCACGTACACCAGCAGGCGACATCGCGCCCGACTATAGCTCAGCGCACCGCCTCGCTCAGAAGCCGATGCGGAGGTCGGCGACGAGCGGCAGGTGATCGGAGGCGATCAACGCCTTGCGCGTCCGCTTCAACTCGGCGGAGAGCATCTCGACTTCGCCGCGGTAGTAGATGTGGTCGAGGTGCAGGAACGGGAGGACGCCGGGATAGGTCCGGCGGCGCTTGAGGAAGCCGGTCAGATCGAGGCTCTGCAGCCGCTCGGTCAGGACACGCGTCGCCGGGCCGCGCAGCCATTCGTTGAAGTCGCCGAGCATGACGCATGGCTCACCCGCGGTCGGCGCGTCGAGGATCCGCGCCAGGTGCACGGCCTGGGCCCGTCGCTCGAGCAGCGCCGTGCCGAGGTGGACGTTGTAGACGTGCAGGACGCCCTTGCCGACCTCGAGATCGACACGCTGGCAGCCGCGCGACTCGCGGCCCCGCC
The DNA here is from genome assembly GCA_963844435.1 of Vicinamibacterales bacterium. Classification (GTDB taxonomy): domain Bacteria; phylum Acidobacteriota; class Vicinamibacteria; order Vicinamibacterales; family Vicinamibacteraceae; genus JBDSLU01. Next base: position 106,229 of record CAWJOG010000013.1, read on the forward strand.
AGGTGAGATCGTGGCGATGATGGCCGCAGACCGGGAAGCGGCCGATGATCGCGTTGCCATAGGGGCGGCCGCGCAGCAGCCGCACCGGCGCCATCACCGGCGTCATGCCGAGCTGCGCCGCGATCTCCTCGGCCTGGCCCATGCCTTCGCTGCCGGGCCCGATCACTTCCTGCAGCGCGATGATGTCGGCCTCGAGGCTGGCGACGACGTCCGCGATGCGCGACGGATCGGTGCGGCGATCCAGGCCGCGGCTGCGGTGGATGTTGTACGTCGCGATCCGCAGCGTCACGTGACGCGACACTAGACCTGATCCTCGAACAGCGCCGCGACCAGTTCCTGCGCCTGCGCGACCACGCCTCTCCGCTTCCAGGCGTCGAGGGTGACGCGCTCGCTGACCGCCCGGTCGTCGGCGAAGATCCGCACCAGCCGCTGGATGCACGCGTCGTCGTGGATCGAGACGTTGCTCTCTTCGTTGAAGGCGAACGAGCGGTTGTCGAAGTTGGCGGTGCCGATGGTCGCCCACTCGTCGTCGACGACCATCGTCTTCTGGTGCAGCATCGTGCGGTTGTATTCGTAGATCGCGGCCCCCGCTTCGAGCAGCGGCCCGAACAGGCGCACGCTGTTGTGGCGGGCCAGCCAGTTGTCGTTGCGGATGCCCGACACGATCACCTCGACGGTGACGCCGCGGGCGCAGGCCGCGCGCAACGCGTCCACCGCCACCTGGTCGGGCACGAAGTACGGGTTGGCGATCAGGATCGAGCGGCGGGCAGAGGCGATCGCCAGGTAGTACAGCGTGCGCACGGGTGAGGCGCCGGCCGACGGCGAGCTCAGCACCGTCATGACAGCCGCCTCCCCCGCCGGCCTGGGCAGGTGAAAGAACTCCGGCCCGCTGACCAGCTCCCCGGTCGTCCGCAGCCAGTTCTGCGCGAAGCCGGTCTGCAGCGGAATCGCCCCGGGGCCCTCGATCCGGATCTGCATGTCGCGCCAGTGCTCCGGGTCCTGTGCGCAGCCGCGCCAGTGGTCGGCAATGCCGGCCCCGCCGGTGAAGGCGACGCACCCGTCGATGATCAGCGACTTGCGATGGGTCCGGTAGTTGAAGCGATCGAGCGTGTACCAGCCGATCGGGTTGAACCAGGCGAGCTGGCAGCCGCCGTCCTCGAGGACCTTCAGGATTTCGTCGCCGATGGTGGCCGAACCGACCGCGTCGAGCAGCAGCTTCACCGGGACACCGGCCTTGGCCCGCTCGGCGATCGCCTTCGCGAACTCCAGCCCGATGTCGCCCCGCCAGTAGATGTACGCCTCGATCGTGATCGAGCGGCGGGCGCCGCGGACCGCCTCGAGCATCGACGGGTAGAACTCGTCGCCGTTGTTGAGGATGGTGATCTTGTTGCCGGGCAGCAGCGGGCAGCCGGTCAAGCCGACCATGCTGTCGAGGAAGGCATCCGTGTCGACCGGCATCCGGTGATCGACCGCGAAGGCCAGGCCCGGGTCGCGCAGCGCGATGGCCTGGCTGAGCGCCGCCATCAGGCCGGTGCCGAGCGCCCACCACCAGTGATCCGTGGCCAGGGCCCACGTGCACGCGATGGTCCAGGGCAGCGGCCACCACAGCCAGCCGCGGATGCGGGCCAGGGCGCCGCGGACGATGCGGCGCCGGCGCGTGCGGCGCGCGATCTGCGGCTCGAGCCGATGCCGCCACTCTCGCGGCACCAGAGGCTGGCGGAACCGTCGAGGCTGTGTGTGCGGCCGTCTCGCCACCCCGCGAGCCAGCGCGCTCGACATGGCGTTCAGCCTAGCACGCCGTCCCTCGACGAGGCCGGCGCCGGCTCGGCCTCACTTCCCTTTTCGACGCCGCCCGGTCATGCTCTTCCGCACATGATCGATACCCTGCACGGCTGGATCAGCGCCGCCGACGCCTTCGTCTGGGGCCCTCCCCTCCTCATCCTGCTCTTCGGCACCCACATCTTCCTGACCATCCGCACCGCGTTCATGCAGCGCCACCTGCTGACCGCGATCCGGCTCTCGGTGACCGCCGAGAAGGGCGCGGCCGGCGACGTCAGTCCGTTCGCCGCCCTGACGACCGCCCTGGCGGCGACCATCGGCACCGGCAACATCGTCGGCGTGGCCACCGCGGTCAGCCTCGGCGGACCGGGCGCGGTGCTGTGGATGTGGCTGACCGGCGTCCTCGGCATGGCCACCAAGTACAGCGAAGCGCTGCTCGCGGTGAAATACCGCGTCACCACCGCGGACGGCACGATGCTCGGCGGCCCGATGTACGCGCTCGAGCGCGGCCTCGGCATGAAGTGGCTCGGCGTGCTGTTCGCGCTGTTCACCGTCTTCGCCTCGTTCGGCATCGGCAACATGGTGCAGGCCAACTCGATCTCGACGCTCGCGGCGTCGCAGTTCGGCGTCAACGTGCACGTCACCGGCCTCGTCCAGGCGGTGATGACGGCGGTGGTCGTGCTGGGCGGCCTGAAGGTGATCGCGCGCGTCTGCGAGCTGCTGGTGCCGTTCATGGCCGTCGTCTACATCGCCGGCTGCGTGGTCATCCTCTACACGAACGGCCACCTGCTGCTGCCGGCGATCGCGCTCATCGTGAAGAGCGCGTTCTCGCCGACCGCGGCGGCTGGCGGGTTCGCCGGCGCGACGGTGCTGATGGCGGCGCGGTTCGGCGTGGCCCGCGGCCTGTTCTCGAACGAGTCGGGCCTGGGCTCGGCGCCGATCGTCGCGGCCGCGGCGCAGAGCCGCAATCCCGTCCGGCAGGCGCTGGTCTCGTCGACCGGCACGTTCTGGGACACGGTCGTCATCTGCCTGCTGTCGGGGCTCGTCGTCGTCACCAGCATCATGGCGGACCCGTCGCTCGGCGCCCTCAAGGGCTCGGAACTGACGGCCGGCGCCTTTCACCAGGCGATGCCGACGTTCGGCCCGATCGTCCTGACGATCGGCCTGCTCACGTTCGTCTACTCGACCATCCTCGGCTGGTCGTACTACGGCGAGCGCGCGGCGGAGTACCTGTGGGGCAAGGTGTCGATCCTGCCCTACCGGTTGCTGTGGGTCGTCGCGGTCTACCTGGGATCGGTGGCCACGCTCGGCTTCGTGTGGGACTTCTCCGATCTCGCCAACGGCCTGATGGCGGTACCGAACCTGATTGCGCTGCTGCTGCTGTCGAACGTCGTCGCCGCCGAGACCCGCCGCTACCTGACCAGCGGCAGACTCGACGACGCCGGCGATTGAGTATGCTGTCGGCCGTGGCCGAGCCCAGCCGACACCTCTCGATGCTGCGGTCCTACACCGCAGCGGACGCGTTCACGATCGGCAACGCCGCGTGCGGGACGATCGCGATCTTCCTGTGCCTCGACTACGTCGAGACCGGGAGCCCGCGCTGGCTGTGGATCGCCTTCGCGCTGTTCCCGCTGGCGCTGGTCTGCGACGTGCTCGACGGGTACGTCGCGCGGCTCGATACGGGGCATCGATCGGTGCTCGGCGGCGACCTCGATTCGCTGGCCGACGTCATCTCGTTCGGGGTGGCGCCGGCCGTGCTCGGGTTCACCGTCGGCCTGCGCGGCGCCTGGGACATGCTGATCCTCACCTACTTCGTGGTGTGCGGCGTCAGCCGACTGGCCCGCTTCAACGTCACCGCCAGCGCCCTCACCGACGAGAGCACCGGCAAGGTGAAGTACTTCCAGGGCACACCGATCCCGACCAGCGTGGCGATCGTCGCCGTCCTCGCCGTCGCGTTCTTCCTCGATCGCACCGGCAGCGCCCTCTGGCTCGGGGCATGGCGGATCGGGCCAGCGACCCTGCACCCGCTGGCGCTGCTCTACGCCGCCAGCGGCAGCGCAATGATCAGCGCGACGCTGCGCGTGCCCAAGCCGTGAGGTCCGCCTCCCCTAGTCGTCGAGCACGAAGGTCACCATCATGTTGACCTGGTACTCGGCGATCTTTCCGCCGGCGTCGCAGCGGACGTGCTGCTCCTTGATCCACGCGGCGCGCACGTTGCGCAGCGTCTTCGCCGCGCGCGTGAGGCCTTGCTGGATCGCGTCCTCGAAGCTCTTCGTGGAGGTGGCGCTGATCTCGGACACCTTGGCGACGGACATAGGGACTCCTTCTCTGTGGGCTCGCGGCGTTGCCTGATCACGAGCATCGAGCGGTTATACTCCGCCCGCGCCGGCGGGGCATGCGGCAAACATGTCGTGCGGAGATAGAACCCGCGCGCATCCTTGGATGAGTCGGCGTTCTGTTGAGTTCGCGCACCGTGCTGATTGACGCGGCCACCGGCCGCCCCGGTCAGCTTCAGCGGCGGGAAGGCATAGACCGCGTCAGGTGCCCTGAATGGCCTGGGTCCGGACGCGCCGTGGCGCGGTCGACGGCGACGCGCCTCGATCGATCAACCACGGGTCGAAGCCGAGCCCGGCGCGCAGCTCGTCGGCCGGCGACGCCACGTCGGCGGCGCGCGCATCCTCGACGGACCGGATCCGGCGGCGGTTCGCGTCGCGCCAGACGTTCTGTGCGATGCGGAAGACCCACGCCGCCTCGCGCTCGCGCAGCTCGTAGGCGGGTGCCGCCTGGACGACGCGCAGCAACACCTCGCCCGCCAGATCGTCGCCGGCGGCCGGATTGCGCGTCAGCCGGTTCAGGAACCGCCGGATGGCACGGCCTGCGGCACGGCTCTTGAAGTCACACGCGACGCCTGCGCGCCGGCGCCCCGTGGGCCGGCCGAACGGGCGCAATCGCGAGGCATTGCCTCGAATCGAGCGGTGACCGAACGGAGGCAGCTCTGAAATGCCGGAGTCTGCCTCCTGACGTGCGGAGGCACCGCCAGGAGTGGAGCGTCATGATCGTGTCGAGCACCCGTCGTTCACTCGCGCGCGCCTGCCGGGCCGCGCTCGCGCTCCCTTTGCTCCTGCTCCTGCCGTCATCGCTGCTCGCGCAAACGAAGGCGGCGCCGCCTCCGGTAACCGACAGCCTCGACCGCCTGAACCAGGCGATCGACGGGCTGACGCGGAAGGTGTGGCCGAGCGTCGTCCAGATCATGGTGACCGGCTACGGGGCACGCGACGAGGACGGCCGCGGCCCGGTCAACACCTCGGTGATGACGCGCCAGCGATCGATGGGCTCGGGCTTCGTCATCGATCCCGAAGGCTACGTGATGACCAACGCCCACGTGGTCAGCGGCGCGCAACGCGTCCAGATCGTGGTGCCGCCGACCAACGCGGACGGCTCGCTGATGTCGGCGCTGTCGCCCAAGATGACGATCCTGCCGGCGCGCATCGTCGGCGTCAGCAGTGAGATCGATCTCGCGCTCTTGAAAGTCGAGGGGCTGAAGGCGCCGGCGCTGCCGCTGGCGTCCTACCGCGAACTCCGCCAGGGCGAGACGGTCTTCGCGTTCGGCAGCCCCGGCGGGCTGCGCAACACGCTGACGCACGGCCTCGTCTCCGCGGTCGCCCGCCAGACCGATCCGGACTCGCCGCTCATCTACATCCAGACCGACGCGCCGATCAATCCCGGCAACTCCGGCGGCCCGCTGGTCAACGTTCGCGGCGAAGTGGTCGGCGTCAACACGTTCATCATGTCGCAATCGGGCGGCAACGAAGGCCTCGGCTTCGCGATCCCGTCCGCGACGGCGCGGACGGTCTTCCGTCAACTCAAGCAGTACGGACAGCTGCGGCGCCAGGAAGTCGGGATGAGCCTGCAGACGATCACGCAGCCGATGGCGGCGTCGCTCGGCCTCGACCGCGATTCCGGCGTCATCGTCTCGGACGTGTGGCCGAACGGACCCGCCGAAGCGGCCGGCGTCAGGATTGGCGATGTGCTGCTGTCGGTCGATGGTCAGGCGGCGGAGAACCTGCCGACCGTCAACTACTTCTTCCGGCTGCGCGAGTCCGACAAGCCGGTGGAGCTGGTGGTCATGGCCGGCAAGACGCAGAAGCTGTACAAGGTCGCCCCGGTCGAGCAGAGCAGCGATTTCGACTCGGTGTCGCTGACGTCCGATCCGGAGCGAAATCTCGTCGCGCCGCTCGGCATCATCGGCGTCGAGATCGATCCGCGCCTGGCCGCCGGCGCGAAGGGGCTGCGAGACCCCTACGGCATCATCGTCGCGGCGCGCGCCGCGGGGGCCGTGGCCGAAATCCCGCTGCTGCCGCGCGACATCATCCGCAGCTTCAACAACGAGATGACACGACCTCGCTCGTGGGGTTGCGCCGGATGCTGTCAGGAGCTCAAGCCCGGCGCACCGGTCACCTTGCAGATCCAGCGGGAAGGGCGGCTGATGTTCGTCTCGTTTACGATGGAGTGAGCGAAGAACTGCCGTTGACGTTCTGCGCTGAATCGGCGCCGACACCACTCGTGTTCACGGAGAAGAAGATGATTATTCCTACGAAACGTTCGTTCCACTCGGGCTTGGCGGCCATGAGCCTGGTGGCTCTGGCCTCGGTCTACGCGAGCGGCCAGCAGCCGGCCGTGAAGATCCCTGAACCCGGCGTGCCGCAAGTCATGACGCTCGAGGGCAAGTTCGTCCGCGTCGCGTACAACAACGAAGGTTATGTGATTCTCGGCTACCAGATCGCCAATCGAACGGTCGGCGAAGACTGGATCATGCTCGATGTCGGCATCACCGGGATGGAGAAGGCGCCAACGTACGAGCTCAAACGCGAGGCGCTGTCGCTCGACACGCCGGACGGCACGCTGGCGCTGCCGTCGATCGAGGAGTACCGGGAGAACGAGTCAAAGGCACAGGCGCTCCAGAACCGCATGAAGGTCCAGCGCGACTCGATCAACTACTTTCCCCCCTGGATTTCCGGCGTGAACCGGCTCGGGTTCTTCGCGGACCTCGGGTCGCGCGCGATGCCCTGGAACCAGGCCGATGTCACGAACTCGCGCGCGTGCGTGGGCCAGCTCTATTTCCACGTGCCCGGTGGCACGAAGCACGGCCAGTACTGGCTGAACGTGAAGTTCGCGCAGAGCGTCGTGCGCGTGCCCTTCCGGCTCCTGACCAAGGAAGAGGAAAGGACGCTCGAGCAAGAACTACGGGGACATCAAGAAGCAGGTCGACGCCGCGTTCCGCAAGCAGAAATAGGCAGGAACAGCCTACCGCTTCGCACCGGCCTGAAGCTCGCGCGAACTCAGCCTCGGATATTCGAGCTGCATGGCGACTACATCCGCCGTGGGCATTCCGTAACGGACCGCAATCCCTGCAAGCGCGTCGTCCAGGACGCTTGCCGGCCGACGATCTTCGATCGCCGGAATCAGACGCTCCGCGGGCCAGCTCGCAGCGACCTGGTCGGGGACGATGCGGATGCCGTTGCGGCTCTGCTGCGCACCGTCGGTGCGGGAGAACGTCACGGCGCGTGACCGGTAGGTCCGCGACCACGCGTCCGCGGCCAGGGCGAGCGACACTTCGTCGATACCCGGCGTCAGTTCGATGCCGAGTCGCTCTCGCTTCCAGAAGGCCACCGCGTTGCCAAGCACCGTCACCGCAAACGGGCGCGTGATGAGGAACGCATCGCTGTCGTGACGCGCGTCCCAGCGCGTCACGCCGAGGTCCCTGCCGATCGCTTCCGCCTTGTCGCGACCGGCGATCGCCTCGATCAGGGTGAGTGCCATCGGCATGGACGCGGTGATCCCCGTCGTCGTGAACACGCCCTGATCGACCGCCAGCCGCCGGTCCGCGACGTACTGGATGGCGGGATGCCTGCCGAGGAGATCCTTCACGAAGTACCAGTGGGTCGTCGCCCGCTTGCCGTCCAACAGGCCGGCCTCGCCGACGACCTTGGCTCCCGCGCACACGCCGATGATGGTCGCGCGCTTGACGGCCTGGCTCCTGAGCCACCCGAGGATCGCCGGATCGTCGTCGCGGCTCATGGCCGGAACGATGACGTAGTCAGCGCCTTCCGGATGCTGCGCATCGAACTCCGCGACCGTCGCCTGCGGCTCGACGGTCAGCGCCGGGTACAGCGTCACCGATCCGGGCTCCGTCGCCAACGCCACCACGTCCGCGACATCCGCGCGCCGCAGGATGCCGTAGGGCATGAGGTAGTCGGTGACTTCGGTGGCGTCGTTGATGCCGACGATCGCAATCAGCGGCCGTTGCCGTTTCGGCGGCTTCAACGCCGTCAGCATCGCGTCGGCTTCTTCCTGTGGAATGGGCGGCGCCTCGCCGACGGCCGGCGCCGGAGGCAGCGACAGAATCCACGCCCCTCCACCCACTGCACCGAGTGCGACGACGCCAACAGCGCTCCACGCCGTGAGCCGCCGATTCATGGGCACCGGATCCTCCCATCAACTCAGCCGCGCGACCCCTCAGATGGCGTTCTTTCTTTGCGGCCGCTCCATCTCGTCCGGCGCGTCGTGCGCCGCCGCCGACAGGTCAGAGGTAGCAACCAACGAGCCGTCGCGTCAAGATCAGCCGTGGGTGATCGTCAAAAAGCCAGGACCGTCTGCACCATCGGCACCCAGCCCGTCATGCCTGCGGTATACGGAGTGAAAGCCCCGCTGTAGGGAGCCCTGTCGACCCGGAACAGCTCGGCGTTGAGCCAGAGGCGCTCGGTGTCGATGAAGTGCCACTTGACCCCGGCACCGTACTCGTGGGAATCGCCGAACTGCCCGTGCACCCACGATCCGCGGCCATACAGCATCCACTTCTTCGGCACGATGAAGTAACCCGCCGAGATTTCGGTCCCGCGGTCGAAGGTGGATTCGAGCGGCAGAGGTCCATCGGCTTCGAAATCGTTCAGCCAACGCATGAAGTACTGCCCGTTGACCGCAAGCCCGTTCCACTTGATGCCGCCGTCGATCGCCCACAGCCGGTACGTCGCCTGGTCGACCGTGACACCTGGCGCAAACGCCCCGGTCGAGAAGGTCAGCACGCCGTCGGAGTTGTACAGCGACGTGTTCTCGGGACTCGACTGATCGAGATTGGAAAAGCGGTCCTCCCGGGATCTCGTGAACGCGGTACCGACGCGAATCCGTACCTTGTCGGAGGCGAAATAGTCGTCGTACATGTTGCGTGACTTGCCGGGTTCCCCGTAGGGCCCCATCGGTTCCCACCACGTACTGCCGGACCACAGCAGATGCGTATCGATCTTGTTCGCCGAGATGTTCAGGGTATTGAGACCGTTCCCCAGGAACGTCAAGTAGTGCAGCCCGTTCACGGGTTCTCCGTTCAACCAGACTCCCTGCGTGAACCCCGGGCGGAAGAAGTTGTCCGCCATGCTCCTGTCGGTTGACGTGAAGAATGGGAACGTCGCCACCAGTGATCGGCTGCCGGGAACGCCGGTGTAGCCGCCGGTGATCGTGATGGCCTTGTTGAAGCTCCAGCCGATGTTGCCGGCCACGATGATCGACGCGGCGCCCGCGGACGTCCAGACGGTGAAGCTGTAGCGCGCCCTCGGGTCGAACACGTAGCCGCCCAGGATGAACATCGCGCGATTGACAGTGATGTCGTTGCGCGTGTGCACATCACGGCTCACGCCCAGATGGTCGGTATACGTAAGGTCGCTGTCCTGGGTGTTGAGATATCGGAGCTGGGTATTGATGTTGAACTTCAGCAGGAACGGCACGTTGGCGTCTGGCGGCGTTTCCCAGATGACGATGCCATCCTTATAACGGTCGTTGCTCGTCTGGGGTGCGGCGCCGGATGCGGTCTGTGCAGCCGCACTTGCCGAATCTGTCAGGGTCGCTGCCGCCACCGGGGCGTCTGCCGTCGGCGGCGACTGTCCGGAGGCAGACGTCGTGAGGAACGGCATCGAGATCAACGCCAATGCGACTGAAGTCTTGATGAATGCGCGGGGTCTCGCCACCTTGAATCACCCTCCGGAGCCATGCCGAACTGCTTGAAGTACCAGGACAGGCTCAGCAAGGCGTGGGCCAGACGACGCTGACGAGGCGACCGCAGGAAATTGCCCGGAATCGGCCCGAATGCACCGGAGACGGCCCGGAAGCCAGGGCTGGGGCTCACAAGATGAGGTGACGGTCGCCTCCGGCAGGAGACCACAACTCCGACGGAACGTAGTCGTCCTGACTTGCCGAGCGCGTACGCAACCGCGTCGTCCGGCAGAGGGCACACCGGACATGTGACCACCTCGCTGTATTCAGGCTCGGGCATGGATTCTGATGTATTACCATCGCCGCAAGAACGCTGGTAGTGACGTCGACCGTTCGATCCCTAGGAGCTTCACCCCGGTTTCTGCGGAGGTTCAGCCGTGCCGTACATCCTCGCGCTCGATCAAGGCACTACCAGCTCACGCGCCATCATCTTCGACCACGACGCCGCCATCGTCGCCATCAGCCAGCGGGAATTCCCGCAGATCTTCCCCCGGCCCGGCTGGGTCGAGCACGATCCCAACGAAATCTGGGCGACGCAGATTGCCGTGGTGTCGGAGGCGCTCGGCCGCGCGCAACTGCGGCCGCGCGACATCGCCGCGGTTGGCATCACCAACCAGCGTGAAACGGCCGTGGTCTGGGATCGGGAGACCGGGGCTCCCGTCCACAACGCCATCGTCTGGCAGGACCGCCGCACCGCGGATTTCTGCGATCGCCTGAAACGAGAGGGCCACGAAGACTTCATCCGCGATCGTACCGGGCTGGTGATCGACGCCTACTTTTCCGGAAGCAAGGTGGCGTGGATTCTCGACAACGTTCCTGGCGCACGGGCCAGGGCGGAGGCCGGCAAGCTGGCGTTCGGGACCATCGACAGCTGGCTGATCTGGCAGCTCACCAGCGGCTCGACCCATGTCACCGACGTGTCCAACGCGTCGCGGACCATGCTGTTCAATATCCACACGTTGAAATGGGACGAGGATCTGCTGAAGCTCCTCCACATTCCGGCCAGCCTGCTGCCGGAGGTCCGGCCGTCGAGCGCAGTCTACGGGCGGGTCTCGACGACGCTCGGCGTCGCCGACGTCCCGATCGCCGGGATCGCCGGGGATCAGCAGGCCGCGCTCTTCGGCCAGATGTGCGTCTCTCCGGGCATGGCGAAGAACACCTACGGCACCGGCTGCTTTCTCCTGCAGAACACCGGCGAGCGCCCGGTGGCGTCGCGCAATCGACTGCTCACGACGGTGGCCTGGGAGGTCGGCGGCAAGGTTGCCTACGCGCTCGAGGGCAGCGTCTTCATCGGCGGCGCGGTGGTCCAATGGCTGCGCGACGGGCTGGGCCTGATCAGGACTTCGTCCGAGGTCGAGGAGCTTGCGCGATCCGTCCCGGACAACGGCGGCGTCTATCTCGTGCCGGCCTTCGCGGGACTCGGGGCACCGCACTGGGATCCGTACGCGCGCGGCACGATTGTGGGGATCACTCGCGGCACCACGGCCGGCCATATCGCGAGGGCCGCCGTCGAGAGCATCGCGTTTCAGGTCGCCGATCTGCTCGAGGCGGTCCACAGCGACGCCGGCATCGATCTGCAGGAGCTCCGGGTGGACGGCGGCGCTGCCGCCAACGACGCGCTGTTGCAGTATCAGGCGGACCTGCTTGGTGTTGCGGTCGTGCGGCCGCAGGTGACCGAGACGACTGCGCTGGGCGCGGCCTACCTCGCGGGCCTGGCGGTCGGCTTCTGGGACTCGGCTGAGGCGCTTGCGCGCCACTGGCGCGTCGACAGGCGGTTCGAACCCGCGATGCCTCCGTCGGAGGCTGCCGCACGGCGCGCGGAGTGGCACGAGGCCCTGAGCCGCTCGAAGAACTGGATCGCCGGGGGGCGCTAGCATGCGTCGCCCCGACATGCTCGCGCGACTCGCCCAGCGGAACACTCCCTGGGACATCGTCGTCATCGGCGGCGGCGCCACCGGTGTCGGCATCGCCGTCGATGCGGCGAGTCGCGGATACGACGTCGTGCTCCTCGAACAGCACGACTTCGGCAAGGGCACGTCGAGCCGAAGCACCAAGCTCGTGCACGGCGGCGTGCGCTACCTCGAGCAGGGCAACATCGCGCTGGTGATGGAGGCGCTCAAGGAGCGCGGCCTGCTTCGACAGAATGCTCCGCACCTGGTCAGCAACCTGGCGTTCGTCGTGCCCAACTACGACTGGTGGGAGGCGCCCTTCTACGGACTGGGCCTGAAGATCTACAACGCCCTGGCCGGCAAGTACGGGTTCGGATCCTCCGAGATCCTCTCGCGGGACGAGACGCTGGTGCGGCTGCCGACGATCAGGACGGAGGGCCTGCGCGGTGGAGTGGTCTATTACGACGGCCAGTTCGACGATGCCAGGCTGCTGATCAATCTGGCGGAGACTGCCGTCGAGCAGGGCGCGACGCTCCTCAACTACGTTCGCGTGGCCGGGATCACGAAGGGCGCGGACGGATTCGTCGACGGCGTTGCGGCCTCCGATCAGGAGACGGGCCAGCAGTGGACGATCGGTGCGCGGGTGGTGATCAATGCGACCGGCGCCTTTTCCGATTCCGTGCGCCGCCTGGCCGAGCCCGACGTCCAGACGCTGATGGCGCCGAGCCAGGGAATCCACCTGGTGTTCCACTCGTCCTTCCTGTCGTCCGCGTCGGCCATCATGGTGCCGCACACGTCGGACGGCCGCGTGATGTTCGCCATTCCGTGGCATGGGCACACGCTCGTCGGCACGACGGACACGCCGGTCGACACACCGACGCTCGAGCCGCGACCGATGGAAGCCGAGATCGAGTTCATCCTCGAAACCGCCGGCCGGTATCTCCTCAAGGCCCCGACGCGAGCCGACGTCCTCAGCGTCTTCGTCGGCATCCGGCCCCTCGTCAAGAGCGGCGACGGCACGTTGACCGCCGCCCTGTCGCGCGATCACACGATTCACTTCGACGCCTCGGGACTGCTGACGACGACCGGAGGAAAGTGGACGACCTACCGGAACATGGCCGAGCACGCTGTCGATCAGGCTGCCGACTTCGCGCGGCTCGCCGAGCGGCCCTGCACCACGCGCACGCTCAACGTGCATGCGTTCCACTCCAACGCGGAGCGGTTTGGCGCGCTCAGAGTGTACGGGGCTGACGCGATCGGGATTCAGGAACTGATGAACGCCACGCCGTCATTGGCGGCGACGCTGCATGCGGATCTGCCCTACACCGGGGCCGAGGTCGTCTGGGCGGCGCGCCACGAGATGGCGCGAACGATCGAGGATGTGCTGGCGCGTCGGACGCGGGCGCTGTTCCTCAACGCGCGCGCCGCAGAAGCGATGGCGCCGGCGGTCGCGCGGCTGATGGCGGCCGAGCTCGACTGGGACGAGGCGCGCCAGTCGGCCGAGGTGACGGCATTCTCGGCGCTGGCAGCCGGATACCGCGTCTGATCCCGCGCAGACGCGTGAGCGGCGGTCGCCACCACGATCGTCGCCAGCAGCGTTCGCATCACTTCCTCCTCAGGCGGGCCTGGCCATCGAGAGCGCCTGCTCTCGTGACAAATCCATGCCGTGAGTCGTTTTGGCGTGCTCCTGCGCCTTTGTCACCACTTCATCGTCGCTCTGTCCTTCGATGACGGATCCGCACGGGCACTCAATGACCTTCTTCATGACGACCTCCATGGCCGCGTATGATACCGACGCGGACTGCCGCAAAGTTGGAGGATTGTTGGCGCCCGACGCGCGAATCTATCTGTGCGGTCGCGTAACCGTCGAGCGGAACGGACGGGTGTTGACCGACGCGGCGTTCGGCGGCCGCCAGGGGCGATTGCTGTTCGCGTTTCTGGGCACGCGGCGGGCGCAGCCCGTGTCGAAAGCCCAGCTGATCGACGCCATCTGGGGAACGCGAACGCCGCCCTCGGTAGAGACGGCGATCAACGCGCTCGTCAGCAAGCTTCGTGCGGCGCTTCGCAAACTCGGCGTGCCGCGGCCGCATGGCGTTGCGAGCGACGTCGGCACATATCAGTTCGTCGTTCCATCGGCATGGATCGACATTGAAGACGCACGCACGTCCATCGATCGTGCCGAGGGCGCGCTGCGGAGCAACGTGCTGCCCAATGCGTGGGCGACGGCCAATGTCGCGGCGGCGATCACGCGACAGCCGTTCCTGCCGGATGAAGAGCACCCGTGGGTCCAGCAGCAGCGCGCGCAGCTGCAGCGCGTGTGGCGCCGAGCACTGCTCGTGCTGTCCGCCGTCAGCGTTCGAAACGGCGAGCACGAGCTCGGCATCCAGCATGCCGCCGATGTGCTATCCGCGGAGCCGTTCGACGAAATGGCGTGTCAGGCGCTGATGCGCGCGCACGCGGTCGCCGGCAATCGCGCGGAGGCGCTGCGGGTCTATGCGAACTGCCGGAAACTCTTTCGAGACGAGCTCGGCGCAGAGCCGTCAGAACAGACCGCGGCGGTCTTCCTGAGCATTCTCCGCACCGCGTAAGGCTCCGCGGCAACGCGATGTTCCTGAGGGCGCGGGCGGACAAGGCACGGCGTGGCCTGCGCGGACGGCGCACGCAACCGTAGTTACGGGGAGCGGGCCCAGATCGAGCAGAACGAGCCGATGTCGGTGCCGAGGATGCGGCGATCCTCCTGGACGTAGACCGCGTTCATGATCGCCTTCGGCGAGTAGTGGAACTCGAAGGTGTCGAGGTCCACGGTGACCTTGCCGAAGTGACCGAGGGCGAACGCGTGGCCGGACTCGTGGATGGCGACGCTCTGGATGTCGATGTTGGACTCGTTGCCGCCGGTGCCCCAGGCGAAGCGGCGGTTGTAATAGATCTCCTTGAAGGCAACGTCGGCGCGGTGGTCACCGTCGATGTCGGTCGGACCGGACGCGTCGGCGAAGACGAAGGTGAAGGTCACGCCGAGGATGCTCGCGGAGCCGTTGGGCGGCGCGAGCGCGTCGAAGAAGGCCCGCGGGAGCCAGCCGGCGTGGGTGATGTCGGCGAACATCGTGCCCACGTCTCCCTGACCGATCAGGCCATCGACCACGTCCGGATCGGCGCCGTTGTCGGCGACCTTGACCACGTTCGGGCCGTTGCATCGGAAGTCGTCCCAGGCGGCCATCGACGCATCGAGCTGCGGCTCGGTGACGGCGTTGGTCAGCACTACGACCGGGCCGCCAGGTACCGTCAGCCAGCTCAGCGCGCTGCCGTCGCTCTGGTCGACGAGATAGGTGATGTCGCAACCGGCATGGCGGCGCGGATCGCACTCGACGAACTGGCTGGCGAGCCGGTGCGTGCGGTTGTTCGCGACAAGCGTGTGGGGCGATTCGGCGTCGTGCTTGAGGAAGAGCTCGGCATACGCGATCTCGTAGCTGGCTCCGCTGGCGCGCAGCTTGGCGTTCAACGCGTCGAGGAACGGGCTGCTGAGTGCGTCCTTGGGCCCGGCAAACGCGGGAGCCGCGAGGAGAACACCGGCGGCCAGCACCGCACCAGCCAGGTGTCGGTTCGTATGCATGATTGCCCTCCGAGGCTGCGCAGACTACGCGAACGGGCCGTAGCGACACAAGCTCAAGTGCTCGTCGAGACTCACGTACCGGCCATCGGCAGCAGCCAGATGCTGCCCTTCACCGACCGCATCGGCAACGCGAGCACGCCCTTTCCCACCCCCATTTCCATGCCGCTCAGGTTGGGGTCGATGTGCCAGCGCGGCGAATCGAAGGCCTTGATGCGGAACGGCGCGCCGGTCGGGCTGCCGCGCGCCAGGTCGATCCGGACGCCCCACAACGAAAGGTAGCCAGTGGCGGACAGGGACAGGAAATAGAGGGTCCGCCCATCTGGCGACCATCGTGGCTTGTCGGGCCACGGATGGTCGGCGGCCACCCGGGTCCAGGTCGCCCCGCCCCGGATGCCCGACGGGGCGATGCCGAGCTCAACCCCCTCTGCGTCGTCGAGCCTGACTGCCACGAAGGTCACCCAACGTCCGTCCGGAGAGTAGCGGCCTTGCCAGAACTGGTGGCTGCTCGTCTCGAGGAGCACGCGTTGCGGCGCCGTGACTGCCGACGAGCCGATCGGCCACTCGGCGAGTGCTGCCGGACCGGTGTAGGGCACCGGCATCCACGTCGCCAGTACGGCCTGATCGTCGCGGCGCACGTCGGTCGGGAGCACCGCGCCCGCGCCCCACCGCGACAGCAACCGCTCCCGGCCGTCGGCCGTCCGCCACGCAACGGCGTACTCGATGCTGTTCGCCTCGCCGCGGCTCCGATACAGCATGTACGAGGTGCCGCTGCCGCTCGCGGCCGGCACGGGGCCGCTGTTCCCGTCGGCGAACAGCACCGTCGTCTCCCCGGTGTCCAGCCTGGTGCGGACGCCGGGCATTTCGCGTCGGCCCGGCCGTGCCTCCGAATAGAAAACCGACCCGCCGTCGGCGCTGACGGAGAGCCCCATGATCGACGCGTCCTCGTCGGTGACGGGGCGGCCTTCGCCGGGCGCAGTGGCGCGGTCGGCGTCGAACGGGAACACCCAGGCCCGCGAAGTGATCTGAGCGCTGGTGAAGGCCAGCGTCCTGCCGTCGGGCGAGATCGCCGGATGATCGGCGCTGGCCAGGCCCGTGGTCACCTGCACCGGCGCCCGCCACGCCTGCGTCGTCGGGTCGACGGGCACGCGCCAGGTGGTCGGCACACCGGCGGACAGTCCCTCGATGAACACAGCATCGCCCGCCTTGCTCCAGTGTGCCCGCCCCGGCAAATTGCCCAGCGCGTCGGGTATCTGGATTCCGCTCGTCACCGATCGCAGACGACGGTGATCGGCATCCGAGACATAGAAGCCATAGCGAGATTCGGGGTGGATGCCGTACACGCCGATCCGGCCGTCCGGATGCACGCTGAACGACGTCCAGACGCCATTCGACAGTTCGCCCTTCAGGACTTCCCTCGGGGGCTCGCCGCCGTCCGCCTTGACCAGGAACAGCGTCAGCAGCTGGGGCCCGGCGAACGCGATGTCGCGCCCGTCCGGCATCCAGACGGGGCGGTCACCCCTGTCCACGATGCGTCGGATGGCGCCGCCGTCCACGCGCACCGTGTAGAGCGCGCTGCCGTCGTCGTCCGATCGGAACACGATCCGCTCGCCGTCGGGCGACCAGGCCGGCTGCGTCTCGTTCGCGGGCGAGCTGGTGATGCGGACCGGCTCGCCACCGTCGACGCTCTGCGTGAACAGATCGAAGTTGCCGTCGCGATCGGCGGCGAAGGCGATGCGGCGGCCGTCGGGCGACCACGCCGGGTCAGTCTGGAGTCCGGGACCGAACGTGAGCCGCACCGGCTGCACGCCTGCCGACGGCACGCTTCCTTCGAGCCCGGCCTCCGCGGGTCCCGGTCTGACGACGTAGACGTAGACGAGCACGCCAAGCGCGGCGACCGCGACTCCACCGGCGAGCAGCGGGGCGAAGCGCCAGCGGCGGACCGAGGCGGATGACCCCTGCGGCACGGTGTCTGCCGCGGGCCCATCGACCGCCTGCTCCGGCGGTGCGGCAGGCGCGGGCACGGGCTCTGGATCGGGAGCAGGCGCGTCGACGGGCCGAACCGGTGCAACGAGACGGTAGCCGCGGCGCGGGACGGTCTCGATGTAGCGCGGGGCATCCGCCGAATCGCCGAGCGCGTCGCGCAGACGCTTCACGATCGCGTTCAGGCCGTGCTCGAAGTCGACGTAGGTGTCGGCGGGCCACAGCCGCGCCCGCAGCTCGTCGCGGGTGACCAGCTCACCCGGGCGCTCGGCCAGGGTCACGAGCACGTGCAGCGGCTGCGCCGACAGCATCTGCCGTCCGGCCTCGCCGCGCAGCTCCCCCGACCGCGGGTCGACGACGAAGTCGCCCACGCGAATGGCGCCGCCCGTCGGCTGCGTTCCTTGATTCATGGCTACCGGCCGGTGGGAAAGGGGCTCTCATCGAGCATAACCCTGTTCAGGGCCCGTTCGGATCAGAAGTCCGACCAGGTGCAGGCCAATCCTTCGCCGTTCCTGGGTTCTCGAGCGCCGCCCTCGCTCAACAAGCGGATGCTTGGCCGCCCGGATAGAACTAGGCCAACGCTAATCTCTCGGACGATCGAAGTGGCCCAGGATCAGCTCGACACGTCGCCCAGTTCTTGCCCTGTTGCCCGCTCCGCACCGGGACATCCGGTGTAGAATTCGCGCCATCGCCCGCACGGACATACCGGTCACGCATGAGAGACAGACCTCGCTTCGGGTCAGTACTCTGTGGTGCCGCCGTCATCTTCGGCATCTCGGCGTCGGCCTTCGCCCAGGTCGGGGGCACGACGGCAACCCTGCGAGTGAACGTCACCGACGAAAGCGGGAGCGTCACCGCCGGCGCCAGCGTGACGCTGCAGGACGTTGGCACCAGGGCGGTGCGCACGGCGGTCACCGACGAACGCGGGAGTTTCACTTTTACCGGCCTGTTCCCGGGCTCATTCGATGTGGCGATCGAGCTGTCGGGATTCAAGACGTTCCACCAGACAGCCATAGCGCTCGGTCCCAACGACGTGCGCGGCCTCGACATCCGCCTGGAGGTCGGATCGCAGAGCGAGACAGTCGTCGTGACGACCTCCGCAGACATCGTCGAGACACAGTCGGGCGCGCGTGAAGGCCGCGTCAGCGCCAGCCAGATCGACACCCTGTCCATCATCGGCCGCAGTTCGCTCGAGCTGCTGCGCATTCTCCCGGGCGTGGTGGCGCCCGATCAGAACCAGATCGAGAGCGTGAGCTTCAGTTTTGGAGCGAACAACACCCAGAGCTACG
This sequence comes from Vicinamibacterales bacterium, assembly GCA_963844435.1. GTDB lineage: Bacteria > Acidobacteriota > Vicinamibacteria > Vicinamibacterales > Vicinamibacteraceae > JBDSLU01. Next base: position 124,813 of record CAWJOG010000013.1, read on the forward strand.
CCGTGAACGGCATCCGCACGTCGAACAACACGGTGAGCCTGGACGGCTCGAACCTGATCGACATCGGATCCAATCAGGGCGTGATGATCAACCTGAACAACGACATGGTGCAGGAGGTCAAGGTCCAGAGCTCGAACTTCAATGCCGAGTACGGCTCCGGCGGGATGAACGTCAGTGCGGTCACCAAGGGCGGGAGCTCCCAGTTTCACGGCACCGGCTATTGGTACGGACGGGATCATCGGCTCGCGGCCAACGACCGATCGAATGCCATCCTCGGCATCGAGAAGCCGCGGAGCGGGTACTTCTACCCTGGCGGCAATATCGGCGGTCCTGTGCTGCTGCCGCGTGCCACCTACAACCGCCAGCGTGACAAGCTGTTCTTCTGGGCCGGATTCGAGGGGCAGCGCCAGCAGATCGACTCCGGCAGCACGCTCAGCACCACCATGAGCCAGGCCGCTCGCACGGGCGACCTGAGCGAGTTCCTCGCGGCCCGTGGTCAGAATCTGAACCACCCGGCCGTCGTGGTCATCCCAGGCGGGTTCGCCGGCGCCGGAACTCCGGCGCCGAACAACGACCTCCGGTCGTACGTCACGCCGCTCGGACTCACGATGGCCGGCCTCTATCCGCTGCCGAACTACTCGGATCCCGACAATCGCTACAACTACGTCTACAGCGCGCTCGAGCCCACCAACCGCGTGGAGATCAAGGGGCGAGTGGATTGGAACATCAGCGCCAGCACGAAAGCGTACATCCGCATCGCGCATGACCGGGAGGACATCCAGGATCCGCGCGGCAACGCCTGGTGGGGCGGTCAGCTGGCGCTGCCGACGCCCGGCGAAGGCCGCAACCGTGGCACGTCGTACGCCGGCAACGTCGTCCAGGTTTTGAGCCCGAGCCTCACCAACGAAGTGCTGGTGACGTACAGCCGCTTGACTCTCGACCTCGCGTACAAAGACCCGTCCAGGATTCGCAAGGATGCGCTCGGCGCCGACTTCGTCGCGTTCTTTCCCGATCAGAGCCCCTACGTGCCCCTCGTGCACGCGTTCTGGGCTGGCGGCCAGCTGGGCGACTTCGCGGCGCCCGGCCCGGACGTCTACGCACACAATGACGAGCTGCTCTTCGCCGACAAGCTCACGAAGGTGCGAGGCGCGCACGCGCTGAAGTTCGGCGCCAGCGTCGCACGCCTGCAGAAACAGCAGGACTTCTACAACAACGAGGACGGCACGCTGGTGTTCGCCCCGTTCACGCCCAGGGGCACGGGCAGCCAGCTCGGAGACCTGCTGGTCGGACGGCCGTTCCAGGTGATTCAAGGGACGCGCGCCAAGGACATTCAATTCCGGATGTGGAACGTCGATTTGTTCGCCCAGGACAGTTGGAGCATTCGCCCGACGCTCACGCTCGATGCCGGCGTGCGCGTTGGGTATTGGACGAACAACGCCGAGCTGAACGCGTTGGGGGCATGGTTCGATCCCGGGGCGTACGACGCGAGCGCGGGTGCGTTCCTCGACCCCAAGAGCACGCGGCTGAATGGCGTCCGCTACGCGGCGCTGGGCCAGGCACCTCTCGGGGTTCTCCCGAATCGCGCGCCGTTCGCGCTGCCTCGCGTCAACATGGCCTGGAACATCGACGGTACCGGTCTCAGCGTGCTGCGTGGCGGGTACGGCATGTTCGTGAATCGGCCCATGGGGAATGTCGACATGGAACCCGCTGCGCGGGTCTCGCCGAATGCCTACAACGTGGGCGTCGACGCCTTCTACGATCCGACACTCGGCGGGCAGGGACTGACGTACGACACCGTGAGGCTCATTCCGTTCACCAGCCTCATCGGATCGCAGTTCCTGGGAACGCAGACGCCGGGGTCGTTCGCCTTTCCGACGACCCACAGCTACAGCGTCTGGTACGCGCGTCGGATCTTCTGGAATCAGGTGGCCGAAGCGGCCTACGTCGGCACCAGCGGCCGGCGCCTCGTCAGCCGGGCCAATGGCAACGCCGTCCCGGTCGGAGCGCTGAGTGCCGGTGTCGTCGGCAACGCCGACCTGTCGGTCCCCGTCAATCGTGTCGCGCTCGATCCTGGCATCGTCAATTCGAAGCGGCCGTTTCCCGCCTATGGCGGCATCACGCTGCTCGACTACGAAGGCACCTCGCAGGACCACTCGCTCCAGGTGACGCTGAGCCGTCAGACATCAAAGCGCCTGCAGTACTTCGCGGCCTACACGCTCAGCCGTGCGAAGGGGACGCTGAACGGCGAAGGAGCGCTCCGTGATCCCTTCGATGCATCGCGCACGATGGAATCTTGCCGATCGATCGCACGCACATCCTGAACGTCTCCTGGAACGCAATGCTGCCCGACGGCGCGCGCGGCCGCCTCGACACTCCCATCGTGCGACACGCTGTTGAACGGATGGCAGCTGTCAGGCATTTCAACCGCAGTCAGCGGGACGCCGGTCCATCTCGTCCTTCTCGGGTGATGCCCCCAAGGTTCCGGCGTCTCGCAGGCCTACTTCGGCACGTCCCGACGTCCGTTGGCGTCGACGTGCTCGGGTTCGACCAGGCGGCCAGCAATGCCCTGTTGCCCGAGTTCACGTGCGACCCGAGACTGAATGGCCGGAAGGTCGGGAGAAGCGCCTGGACATCGGCTGCATGAGTGTCCCGGCGTTCGGCACCAACGGGACGCTCGCTGCCCCCGTACGACCTCCGTGCCCCCTGGCGGACTCAACCCACGACCTCACCGTGTTCAAGAACGTGCCCCCCTCCGTGGACTCGCAGCGGCTGCAGTTTCGCGCCGGGTTCTTCAACATCTTCAACACCGCGTCTCCTGCGAGGAACCGCTCCCGGTAGCACGGACGTCGAATTTGAAGGCTCGATACGGAGCGCGCAACCGCCGAGTGGATCAGGCTCCGAACGGGGCCGGCGGGTACGTGGACGGGGTCTGCGATCCCCTGGTGGGATACTCGTTCACCCAGACCACGCTGGATAACTTCGGCAAGATCGACATCAAACGCGGCCACCGGGTGATCGAGCTGGTAGTGAGGTACCTACTTCTGGACGGTCTCCTCGTTCCGT
>CAWJOG010000014.1:0-97623 GCA_963844435.1 Vicinamibacterales bacterium
CGGGCTCGGACCGTTTGCGCTGCTCGGCCGCTTCACCGGCGTCGCCGGCGCGGCCACCTTCGCGCCCATCGACGCGCTGCTGAGCGGCGCCGACGCGCTCCTCGGCCTCGTCGTCGCCACCGTCACGATTTGCGCGACGCCTGGTCGACGTCCTGCGACTTCCTGCCCGACTTCAACATAGCGCTGGAAACCGCCACCGACCCCTCCGAGCCCGAACTCTCGTCCGCGGTGCGCTGACCCTCTCACCGGGCGAGACGCCCGCTCCGCGGGACGGCCGTCGCAGCCACTCTCAATGCCTCACTTGGAGACGTGCGACCCGGTCCTCTGCCAGGAACGCATAGAACCGATCCATCGTCGTCCGCGCGGCTCCTTCGACCAGACGCTGGCCGAGCCGCGCGATGGTGCCACCGACGTCCGCCTGGGCGGCGATCTTCACGAGCGTGCGCTCCCCGCGGCTTCGAGTATGACGCGCGCCTGTCCCTTGACGAAGCCGGGGCGGCCGGTCCCTTCGACGGCCAGCGGTGACGACTGCGGCGGGACGAGGTCCAGCAGCGCCACGGTGCCCTTGAAGTCGCCGGAGAGCGCGGCAATCGCCACACCGAGATCGACCTCGTAGCGATTGTTGCCCGCTGGCCGGAGGCCGCGGCAGCCGGGCAGGCACGCGGCGATCGCCTCCGTGTCCATGAGCAGCGCCCAGGTCCGCTCCACAGTGGCGTCGAAGGTATACGTCGCCTCGAGATTCATCGTTGATCCGTCGTCTGAAGCGAGGATCCTGCCGCAACGCCGCCTGCATGCCGCGCGTCAGCGGCTCGTATCCCGCCCGGAGGAGCGGGTTGAGCGAGATCACGCGGCGGCATCCGCGCGACGCTGGTCTACGTCCGCGACTTCCTGCCCGACTTCAACATCGCGCTGGAAACCGCAGCCGACGCGCCGCGGACGGATGTGTCCGCCGCAGTGCAGTGAGCATGACGTGACCCATCTATAGCGGAGGCCGACCGCTCCCCAGCACTTCGCGTTGATCCCTGGGTTGAGCGGCGAGATCTCTAGGGACTGCGCCTCGATCTCTAAAGCTCCCCCGAATCGTCACAATTCTGTCGCGCAGGTTCTATGACGACATTTCCATTCTCCAGACTGAGCGGGAACGGCTCGCCTTGCTCGGGCGGCCTTGTTCGTCCGCGAGCCGTCCGCGCCAAAGTGAGCTCTCGTGTCGGGCTGGTAGCGCTTTCCCGATTCTACGTACGCAAAATCGGCGCGACATGCGCGAGCGGCGACTGCGACATACAGAACGGCTCTAACCGCGACAGGACCGATGCGTCGAAAGTGCACCGGAGCGGCCGGTGTATGATCAGCTTGGTTCGAACGGCGTGTGGTACTATCGTTCGTTTGCTCCCTGCTGCCCTGAAGGTCCTGCGCAATCCTTTCATTGCCGACGGAGCCTGGTCTGATACGGATCGCTGGCCAGCTTCATCTGCGTCATAACGACCGTCGTAGCGTCCGGAAGGGCGCTCGGCATCGCTTCCTTTCGCTTCCCCGCTGCGAGTTCATTGTGGTCCTCGCATGCGAACTGAGATTCTTTGCGACGCCGCTGCATTCGAGACACTCGAGCACGAGTGGGACGCGCTCCTGAACGAGCAGACCAAAGGTACGTATTTCCTGCGGCCGCATTGGAACCGCTTGTGGTGGCGGTACCATGCCCCTCCCGACAGTGGCCTTCGCATCGTGACGTGCCGCATCGAGGACGGCAGCCTCGTTGGCGTTGCGCCTTTTTATGTGGCGCTACGCCGCGTCCTCGGGATTCCCGCCGCTCGCGAACTTCGGTTCCTCGGTACTGGAATCGAGCTCAAGACCAGCGAATCGCTGGACCTGGTCGCGAGGCCAGGTTTGGAGGCCGAAGTTGCGCAGGCGATCGCCGAACGCGTGGGGCGCGACTCCGCGTGGGATCGGGCGTGGCTCGTCCAGGTGCCGCAGGACGCGAAGGCGATGGAACACTTCGCCCGCGCCATGGGCGGCAGCATGCGAACGCGTGAATACGATCGCGCGCCCTATATCGACACGTCAATCGACTGGACCGCGCTGAAGGCAACGTATGGTAGGTCGATGCGGCGCAACATCGAGTACTACTCGCGTCGCCTCTTCAAGACCTACCCGTGTGAGTTCCACGTCGTCGCCGCGCAGGATGAGATCGCGCCGGCTCTGGATGCGATGGTGCGCCTGCATCAGGCACGCTGGCGTCGCAAGGGCGAACTCGGGGCTTTCGGCGACGGGCGCTTCGAGGTCCTCCTGCGAGCCGCCGCCGAAGAGGCCTTCAAGGCCGGGTACCTTCGTATATGGGTGCTGAAGATCGAGGGACGCATCGAGGGCGTGTTGTTGGGATTTCTCGACCACGGCGTCCTGCACTACCTTCAGAAGGGCTTCAATCCGGAGTTTGCCAAGGACGACCTCGGCACCGTGCTCCTCGCGCTCTCCGTGAAGGCATGTGTGGAGGACCCGGCCGTCCACATGTTCGACTTGATGGGTGGCGGCGCACCTTACAAGAGCATGTGGGCTCGCTCGGAAACGGTCAACGTCGTCAACGAGATGGTTCGTCCCAATTGGCGAAGCGCCCTCTTGAGCAGCCGGGACAGTGTCTGGGGCGCCGCGCGGCTTGCCTATCGGACCGTGACGCCGACGTGGTTGCGCCGGGTCCGGAGAGAGCGTATCCGCACGCAAAGAACACGCGTCCTGGACGGCACTGACGAGGCCTCGGTCGAGCCCGACTGAAATCTCCAGGCTCCCGTCAGCAGACCGTCAGGTACTTGATGTAGACGGTCTTGCTGTCGGTGAAGAACTGCGTCGCGAGCGGTCCCTGCTCGCGCCAGCCGCTGCTCGAGTCCTTGATCCCGCCGAACGGGATGTGGTACTCGACGCCCGCCGACGGCAGGTTGACCATCACCATGCCGGCTTCGGCGCGCTCGACGTACTCGAGCGCGCGGCTCACGTTGGTCGTGCAGATCGACGCCGACAGCCCGAAGCGCACGTCGTTGGCGAGCGCCACCGCGTCGTTGAAGTCCTTCGCTTCGATGATCCCGAGCAGCGGGCCGAACACCTCGTCCTGACCCAGCTGCGACTTCGACGCCACGCCGGTCATGATCGCCGGCCGGCTGAACCAGCCGTTGGCGTGCGGACCCTCGGACAGCCGCTCGCCGCCGTGCACGAGCGTCGCCCCTTCCTGCTTGCCGATGTCGAGATAGCGCAGCGTCGTCTTCAGCTGCTTCTCGTCGATGGCCGGCCCGAGCTCGGTCGACGGGTCGCGCGGGTCGCCGATCTTCAGCTTCTCGGCGCGGGCGACGAGGCGCTCGACGAACGGCTGCACGGCGCCCTTCTCGACGATGGCGCGGCTGGTGGCGGTGCAGCGCTGGCCGGTCGAGAAGAACGCGGCGTTCAGCACGCAGTCGACGGCGACGTCCATGTCCGCGTCGGCCAGCACGATGGTCGGGTTCTTGCCGCCCATCTCCAGCTGGACGCGCGCCAGCCGCTCCGCGCCGACCGCGGCGATGCCCTTGCCGACGCCGTCCGAGCCGGTGAACGAGATGGCCTTGACGAGCGGATGCGCGACGAGCGGCGTGCCGACGCGCGATCCCGATCCGGTGACGAGGTTCAGGACGCCCTTGGGGATGCCGGCCTGCTCGAGGATCTTCGACGAGCTCGAGCGACGTGAGCGGCGCCTGCGAGGCCGGCTTGAACACGACCGCGTTGCCCGAGACGAGCGCCGGCGCCATCTTCCAGGTCGGGATGGCGATGGGGAAGTTCCACGGCGCGATCAGGGCCACCACGCCGAGCGGCTGCCGGATCGTGTACATGAACACGCGCGGCCGCTCCGACGGGATCGTCTGGCCGGCCATCCGCGCGCCTTCGCCGCCGAAGTACTCGAGGATGCGGACCGCGCGCGTGACCTCGCCCTTGGCCTCGCCGATCGTCTTGCCTTCCTCGCGGCTGAGGAGGTCGGCCATTTCGGCGATCTTGCCTTCGAGGATCGCGGCCGCCTTGAGCAGGATCTTGCCGCGCGCCGGCGCCGGCATGGACGCCCAGCCGGGGAACGCCTTCTGCGCCGCCTGGACCGCCGCGTCGACGTCGGCCGCGTCCGAATCCTGCAGCAGCCCGACGACGTCGCGCGTGTCGGCCGGGTTGATGTTCTCGAACGTGCGGCCGCTGCGGGACGCGCGCCATTCACCGTCGATGAAGTTGAGGTATGTGGTGGGAGCCACCGTTGCCGTGGGCATCCGGTGATTCTATCGCCCCTGGTAGACGTCCGGGATGGTCTTGTCCATGAACCGCCCAAATTCGGTCCGAGTGAACCCGGATTTCTCGTACAGCCCGTGGGCATCGCGCGTCGTGAGCGCGAGCCGCCGGAGGCCCTGGAGGCCCCGGTCGGCGAGGACGGTTTCCATGAGCCAGACGCCGAGGCCGCGGCCGCGATGGGCCTCGAGGACGTAGACGTCGCAGAGATAGGCGAACGTGGTCCAGTCGGTGATGACACGCGCGAAGCCGACCTGGGCGCCGTCCGGGGCGTAGAGCCCGTAGCCCGCGGAGTGCGCCAGCGATTGCGCCACCGTCGCGCGCGGAATGCCCGCCGCCCAGTAGGACCGGGTCAGGTAGGCGTGGATGGCATCCACGTCCAGCCGCGCCGGATCGTTCGAGATGGTGTAGCCGTCACGCTGGACGGAAACGAGCTCGGTCATCGGGAAATCATCGCGTGCCGGCGCGGCCGACGTCCAGCCGCCGGCCGCGGAACACCGAGACCGGCGAGCCCACGGCCACGAACGCCGACTGCGGCGGACCGGCGAGGATCCGGGCGAAGTCGGGGCCGTAGAGCCGATCGGCGGCGCCTTCGAAGCGCGCGGTGTCCGCCGTCCACACCGCCCAGCGCGGGTGCGCCACCTCGTATTCGAGCGTGCCGCCGTCGCGCTGTCGCGTGTAGCCCCAGTAGTGCTCGGTGATGAACTCCGCTTCCGAGCCGGCGACGAGCGGCTGTGCCGGGCCGGACACGCTGGCGCCGACGGCAAAGCGACGGCCGCCATGCTGCCAGCGGTACGCCACGGCGCCGCCGGTGCGCGGGTCCAGATCGATCGCGTGCCCCATGCGCACCGCGAGGTAGGGCTCGTTGTAGATCCAGCGCGCGACGGCGGCGATGGCGCGGCGGGGCACCAGCTCGCGGATGAACACGACGGCCCGCCGCAGCGTGCCGTCCTCGGCGACGCGGCGCACGTAGAAGCGCAGGTTCACCTCGTCGAAGCGGCGATGGCCGGGGATCGGCACGCCGGCGAGGCGCGTGTCCTCGAAGCGGAAGCCGACGAGGCTGATCAGCGGCTGCCCGAGCCACGGATCGAGCGTCGTGCCGGCGGGCACGAGCGGCGCCAGGAGCGCCGCGGGGCAGGCGTAGTTGAGGAGCACGAGGTGCTCCCAGCGGGCAGTGAGGAAAGGGCGCCGCGGTGCGGGCGCCCCGCTCATGCGCGTCACACGAAGGCGACGGGGTTGCTCAGCGTGCCGAGCTGCGGCGAGCTGATCACCACGACGTCGCCGGGCTCGAGGCCCGAGCCGAGCGGCTGGATGATGCCGGTGCCGGTCGAGAGGACCGTGCCGGTGGGCACGTCGTTCGACTTGCGCAGCCACTCGACGAGATCGGGCAGCTTGCGCTTCAACTGGCCGGTCGTCGCGGTGCCCTTGAACACCTCGGTGGTGCCGCGCGAGACGACCATCGTGACCTCGATGCCATAGGGATCCGCGACTTCGTCCGGCGTGACGATCGTCGGTCCGCACGAGAAGCAGCCGTCGTAGACCTTCGACTGCGGCAGGTAGAGCGGGTTGTCGCGCTCGATGTCCCAGGCCGACACGTCGTTGGCCAGCGTGTAGCCGAGGATGGCGCCGCCGCGCGACACGATGACGCACACCTCGGGCTCGGCGGCGGTGAACGTGGAGTCCTTGCGGCGGCCGACCGGCTGGTGCGGCCCGGCCGAGCGCGACGCGGTGGCCTTGAAGAACAGCTCAGGGCGCGGCGCCTCGTAGATCTTGTCGTAGATGCCGAGGCCTTCCTCGCGGAAGTCGGCGCTGCGGCGGTAGGTGACGCCGGCGCCCCATACCTCCGGCGGCACGATCGGGATCGCCAGCGTGAAGCCGCCGGCCTTGCCCGTCTTCTCGAGCGCGGGCCAGTCGACGGACACGGTGACGCCGCCCGTGCGCTGCTCGTCGAACCAGCCGGCGAGGTCGAGGCCGTCCTGATCGGCGGCCGTCAGCAGATCGAGGGTCGAGGCGAAGCCGGCCTGGCCGGCGGTGGCGACGTCGGCACGTCCGCCGGCGAGGGCGCCGGGGCAGAGTCGGCCCTGCGCGTCGAGAACTTGGAACAGTCGCATGTGAATCCGTCAGCGTGAAGCGTGAGAAACGAGCGTCGGGGCGGATGCGGGCCGCGGCTGGCGTCAGGACTAGATCTGCGACGCCGCCGACGGCCGCAGCAGCCAGGTGGTGATGTTCGAGACGATGTCCGCGTCGGCGAAGCCCGGCGTCTGCGCGACCTTGCGCCACTCCGGATCGCCGATGAAGCTGCTCCAGTTCTTCTCCCGCGCGGCGAGCGAGTCGTGCACGAGCATGTAGGCGAGGCAGGGCATCCGCGGCCCGGCGATCATCCGCGCGAAGAAGACCGGGACGAGGCCGGTGCGCTTGAAGATCGCGATCTCGCCGAGCTTCTCGAACATCTCGACCTTCTTCAGGTGCGCCTTCTCGCTGGCGCTCTCGTAGATGCGCAGCTCGAAGATGCGCGGCGCCTTGGCCGCGGTCTGGGGCGGCAGCTCGACGCGCGGGAACGTCGGGAACGCCTGCAGCAGCCACGTCTCCTGGCGCACGTAGGCGGGATCGACGGCGGTCGCGTCGGCGTACGGCGCCGCGGCGGCCTGGTACTCGGCGTCCTTGGCGAACGTGTCTTCGAGCGCGAGGAACGGCGCCGTCGACGCGAACGGCGTCAGCGCGAACAGGCTCGGCTGCGGCGGGCCGGCAATCGGCTCGAACACGCCGACCGGGCCGGCGCCGGCGCGCGTCAGCGCCGGGACACGGGCCTTGGCGAAGTATTCACCCAGGCGCCGCGGCTGGCCGGTGCGCAGCGTGTAGTGCTGCCAGACGAAGAGGCTCGGCGCGGCCGGCGCCGTGGCGCCGGCGCCTTGCGCCGCGTCGCCTGGAGAGGCAAACGGACTGGAGAGACTGGTCATGAGCGGCGCGGCGATCGCGGTCGACAGGAAGTGGCGACGGTCCACGGCAGGGAAGCTTATCGCAATCGCGCCGGCATTTGTTCGCGGGGCGAGCGGGCCGGGCCGTCGCCCGCGTGGCGGCGCCGCGGCGCGCCCAGCGCCGCGAATAGCAGACGCCACGCCACCGGGGCGACCCCGGCCGCGCGTGAGAGCGCGGCCGGCAACCGACAGTGCTCGGATAGCATAGGGTCGTGCGAATCCTCGCGCTCCTGGTCGCGCTCTTCACGGCGCTGCCCATCGCGTCCGTCCAGGCGCAGGCGCCGCGTCGCGATCTCGCGGCCGACGAGCGCTGCGGCGGCCACACGGTGGCGCGGCACGTCGGGAAGACCAACCGCGAGCTCGCCGATCGCCTGCGGCAGCAGCCGGACATTTCGGCGGCTTCGACCTACACCGATCTGCGGACCGCCGAGACCGTCGTCGGCGCGGCGCTCGCCAGGGAGCGCAGCCGCATCGAGACGTGGTCGGCGCGGCGCGGATCGCGGCCGAACCTGGCGCTGCGCTACACGTCACCCGGGCCGCAGCCGATCGGCCGGTCGTGGCAGCGCGGCAAGAGTCGCGCCCGACGGCTGCTTCCAGGCCGTCGTCGTGCTGCGCTGGGACGTCTCGCGCGAGCGCGTTCTGCGTGCTGACGTCGTATCCCGAGGTCGCACGATGAGCGTGTCGAAGAAGACGCCGCGCGCCGCCGCCCGTTCGACACGGACGCGGGTGACGAGCCGGTCCCGCGCCGCCGCGGCGCGCCAGCGGTTCCCGGCCATCGAGGCGTTCTGCGACGCCTACCTGAACCAGGACGTCCACGACGTCTACGGCAGCCCCGCGGCCGCCGCCGACGCGTTCCTCGCCGACGCCAGCGCCGGCGAGATCCGGCAGCTGCGCACGGAGTGGAAGGCCTTCCGCGCCGCCCTTCCGCGCGGCGCGTCCGCCGATCGCCTGGCCCGCTTTCAACACACCTTCGCGGCCGGCTGGGCCCCTTCGCGCTTCAGCCAGGTGGCCGCGGTCTTCGCGCGCCTCAGCGCGCCTTCGTCCCGGGAGTGACGCCACGCATGCAGACCGTTGGAGTAATCGGACTCGGCCTGATGGGCAAGCCCATGGCCTCGAACCTGCTGAAGGCCGGCTTCGCCGTCACGGTGTTCAACCGCAGCCGGCCGGCCATGGACGCGCTCGCCGCCGAAGGCGCGACGGCGGCCGCCTCGCCGGCGGAGGTCGGCCGGGCCAGCGACGTGGTCGTCACGATGGTGCCGGACTCGCCGGACGTCGAAGCGGTGCTGCTCGGCCCGAACGGCGTCTGCACCGCCGCGAAGCCGGGGACGCTGCTGATCGACATGAGCACGATCGCGCCCGCCGCCGTGCGCCGGATCCACGAGACCGTCGCGGCGAAGGGCTTCCGCATGCTCGACGCGCCGGTCAGCGGCGGCGACGTCGGCGCCAAGGCCGGCACGCTGTCGATCATGGTCGGCGGCACGCCCGAGGACTTCGAGCGCGCCCGGCCGGTGTTCGAGGCGATGGGCAAGACGCTGACGCTGTGCGGGCCGGCCGGCGCCGGCCAGCTGGTGAAGGCGTGCAACCAGATCGTCGGCGCGCTGGTGCTGAACGCGATCTCCGAGGCGATCGTGTTCGGCCGCGCCGCCGGCGTCGATCCCGAGATCATGATCCGCGTGCTGCAGGGCGGCGTCGCCGCGACCCGCGCGATGGAGGTCCGCGGCGCGCGCATGGCCGCCGGCGACTTCGCGCCCGGCTTCAAGGCGGCGCACCACTACAAGGACCTGAAGATCGTCCTCGAGGAAGCCAAGGCGATGGGTGTGACGCTGCCGACCACGGCGCGCGTCGCCGAGCTGCTCGGCACCCTGGTCAGCGAAGGACGAGGCACGCTCGACAACTCCGCCATCCTCACGTTGCTCGACCGCGCCGACGGGCCCGCGCGAGCCGCCCGCTCGTGAAGGCGCGAGTTGCGGCGCTCCTCCTCGGTGCCGCGATCGTCGTCGCGACGGCCTGCACGAAGCCGGCCGACGACGGCGCCGCCGGACGCGTGCTGCCCGGCGGATCGGCCGGCCCGGGGACGCCCCCGGCGGTGCCGGCGCTGCCGCCTGGCGGCGACTTCACGCTGACCGGGCCGGGCGGCACGCCGTATGCGCTCGCCGACGCCCGCGGGTCGGCGGTCGTGCTCTTCTTCGGCTATGCGTCGTGCCCCGACTTCTGCCCGCGTGCGATGGGGCTGGTGAAGGGCGCGGTCGCCCGGCTGGACCCGGCGCAGGCGGCGCGCGTCCGCCCGATTTTCGTCAGCGTCGATCCGGAGCGCGACACGCCGGCGTCGCTCGAGCGCTATCTCCAGAATCTCGTCGGGACGACGGCGGGCCGGCTCGCGCCGATCGGCGTCACCGGCACGCACGCCCAGCTGCACGAGGTGATCGCCCGCTACGGCGGCGGCTACGAGCGGGATCCGGCGCCGCCCGGCACCGCCTACACCGTGTCGCATCCGACGTTGCTCTACGTGATCGATCCGGCCGGCCGGCTGCGCGCGTACGTGTCGTCGAGCGAGGGCGTCGATCCGCTGGTCGCCGCGCTGCGGCAGGTGCTCTGACCATGGACGACCCCGCACCCGGCGGGCTTGCCGCGCCGAAGCTGGCCGACGGCCAGCGCAGGCGGGCGGTGGCGGCCATCTTCGCCGGCGCCGGTCTGTCGACCACCGGCTACCTGATGTCGTACACCGTGAACGCGCTGATCGCGGAAGCGCTGCACGTCGACGCCGCGCTCGTCGGCGTGCCCTCTGCGGTCACCGTGCTCGGCACGGCGATCGGATCGTCGCTGCTGATGCGCGGCCGCGGAACCGGCGCCAGCCGCCGGGCGATGCTCGGCGGCTACCTCCTCGCCACGGGTGCGGCGATCGCGGCGGCGGTCGCCATCGGCGCGCACCAGTTCTGGATCTTCGTCGCCACGACGCTGGTGTTCGGCGTCGGCTACGGCGCCAACCGCATCGCGCGCTACAGCGCCGCCGCGCTCTATCCGGCCGCGCAGCGCGGCACCGTCATCGGCTGGATCGTGTGGGCGGCGACGATCGGCGCGGTGGTCGGGCCGTCGCTCATCGAGCTGGCGAGCCGCGGCGCCCAGAGCGCCGGCATGGACAACCTGATCGGCCCGTACCTGTCCGCCGCGGGCATGATGCTGATCGCCGCCGCCGCGACGTGGGCCATGCCCGTGGTCGACGATCACGCCGCGCCACCGGAGGCGGGCGCCGTGGCGTCACCCGCGTCGGTGCGGGCGCTGCTGGCCGGCGGCGATGCGTGGCTCGGCCTGACGGCGATGCTGTGCGGGCAGGTGGCGATGGTGCTGGTGATGACGATGACGCCGCTGCACATGCACCATCACGGCGCCACGCTGCCGGCGATCGGCATCGTCATCTCCACGCACACGTTCGGCATGTACGCGGCCGCGCCGCTGACTGGCCGCCTCGCCGATCGGTTCGGCCCGCGCACCATGATCGCCATCGGCACCGTGCTCCTGACGGTCGCCTGCGTCATCGCGGCGACGCTGCAGGCACATCCGACCGCCGTGCTGGTCGCGCTCGGCCTGCTCGGCCTCGGTTGGAACCTCGACTTCGTCGCCGGCAGCGCGTCGTTGACGCGCGGCGTGCGCTCGGCGGCGCAGACGCGTCTGCAGGGTGTCGCCGACGGGCTGGTCTGGACGACGAGCGCGATGGCCGGGCTGCTGGCCGGCGTGCTGCTCGACCGGGTGGGCTTCGTCGGGCTGTCCACCGCCGGCGCGATCATCGCGACCGCGCCGTGGTGGATTCCCGTCCCGCGAAAGCTGCTAGGCGCGCACGCCGCTGTTCACGAGCCAGCCGCCGTCGATGTAGATGGTCTGCCCGGTGATGTAGCTGCCCGCCGCTGAGGCCAGGAGCACCGCCGCGCCGGCCAGGTCGGTCGAGAGGCCGGGGCGGCCGAGCGGGATCACGCTGACCGCGCTGTCGTAGAGGTCGGGCACTGAGAAGACCGCGTCGGTGAGCGCCGTCCAGAAGCGGCCGGGCGCGATGGCGTTGACGGTCACGCCGTCCCTGGCCCACTCGAGCGCGAGCTGCTTGGTGAGCTGCTTCATGCCGCCCTTGCTCATCGCGTAGAGCGTCACGTTCGGCACCGCGAACTCGAAGGTGAGCGATCCGATGTTGATGATGCGCCCGTGCTTCTGGCTGCGCATCACGCGGCCGGCCTCGATCGACGTGAAGAACGCGCTCTTCAGGTTCACGTCCATCAGGTGGTCGTAGTCGGCCTCGGTGAAGGTGTCGGCCGGCCGGCGGATGTTGATGCCGGCGCCGTTCACCAGGATGTCGAGGCGACCGAGGCCTTCCTGGGTCTTCGCCACCATCGCCTTCACCTGTTCCACGTTCGACACGTCGGCCTCGATGGTGATGGCGCGGCGGCCGTGCCTGCGGATCAGCTCCGCGGCGCCTTCGAGCGTGGACGCGGTGCGCGCGGCGAGCGCGATGTCCGCGCCGTGGCTGGCGAGCGCGAGCGCCACGCCGAGGCCGAGGCCGCGGCTGCCGCCGGTCACGAGCGCCACCTGGCCATCCAGCCGGAAACTGGGCATCTGGAATTCGTCGTCGCGGGGACGGACTCGGGTCGACATAAGGTCGGATTGTAACGTTGTTGGGCGTCGGTATAGCGTGGCGACGTGAGGCCACGCGTCCGATTCACGAGCGGCGATTCTTCGCGTCCGACCTGGACGCCGGAGGGCGGCACGGTGGATCTGGACGCGCCGCGGGCCGTCCACGTCGCCACGCGCGTGGCCGACGTCGTCGCCGTGCTCGCCGAAGCCGACCGCGCCGCCGCGCGCGGCCAGTGGGCGGCGGTGATGATCGCCTACGAAGCGGCGGCGGCGTTCGACCCGGCGATGGCGTCGGCGATCCGCGACGACGGCGAGCTGGGCCTGCCCCTGGCGTGGGTCGCGGTCTTCGACGATGCGACGGTGATCCGCCGGCCGCCGCACGAGCCGCCACACGCCGCCGCCCGCGTCCCCGCGGCCGCGGTCGTCCCGGCCCCGTGGACGCCCTCGCTGACGCGGGAAGGCTTCACCGCCGCCATCGCGCGCGTCGCCGCGTTCATCGCGGCCGGCGACACCTATCAGGTGAACTACACCTTCGCGCTGGAGCGCGAGGGCGCCGGCCCGATCGAGTCGGGCGACCTCGACGCCTGGGTCGACGCGCTCTGTGCGGCGCACGAGGCCGGCTATGGCGCGCGGCTCGACGTGGGCGACTACGTCGTCCTGAGCGCGTCGCCGGAGCTGTTCGTCGAGCGGCGCGGCCGCCGGCTCGAGGCCCGGCCGATGAAGGGCACGTGCCCGCGCGGACGCTGGCTCGACGAGGATCTCGCGCGGCGTGACGCGCTGGTGAAGAGCGAGAAGGCGCGCGCCGAGAACGTGATGATCGTCGACCTGCTGCGCAACGATCTCGGCCGGCTGGCCGCGACCGGGTCGGTGCGCGTCCCGGCGCTGTTCACGGCGGAGCACTATCCGACCGTGTGGCAGCTGACCTCGACGATCGAGGCGCAGTTGCCGCCGGAGGCCACGGTTGGCGTCGTCGATCTCATGCGCGCCCTCTTTCCGTGCGGGTCGGTGACCGGCGCCCCGAAGATCAGCACCATGGAGATCATCGCCGCCCTCGAGCCGGAGCCGCGCGGCGTCTACACCGGCGCGATCGGCCTGGTGCGGCCCGGCGGTGACGCGGTGTTCTCGGTGGCCATCCGCACGCTGGTCGTCGATCGCGAGACCGGCGACGCCTCGCTGGGCATCGGTGCCGGCATCGTCGCCGATTCGAAGGCCAACGACGAATACGACGAGTGCCTGCTGAAGGGCGCGTTCGTCGACGCGCTGCCGCTGCCGGGGGCGCCGGCGGTGGTCCGGGTGCCGCCCGCCGCGCAGCGCGACTTCGAGCTGATCGAGACGGTCCTTGTCGACAACGGGGCGTGGCAGTACCTGACCGAGCACCTGGATCGGATGGGCGAGTCGGCGCGCTACTTCGGGTTCCGATGGGATCGCCACGCCGTGGAAGCGGCGGTGCGCAAGGAGCCGGCGCCGTTCGGCTTGAGCCGCGGCCGCATCCGGCTGCTCCCGGGCGGGAGCATCGCCGTCGAGATCCTGCCGTTCGTGCCGTACGGCCCCAAACGCCGCGTCGCGCTGGCCCGGACGCCGGTCGATCCCTGCGATCCCTTCCTCTGCCACAAGACGACGCGGCGCGACGCGTATGCGCGGGCGCAGGCCGCCCGGCCCGACGTCGACGACGTCATCCTGTGGAACACCAAGGGCGAGGTCACCGAGGCGACCATCGCCAACGTCGTCGTCGAGATCGGCGGGGAGCGCTGGACGCCGCCGCGGACGTGCGGCCTGCTGCCCGGCATCGCGCGCGGCCGCCTCGTCGACGAAGGCAACGTCGGCGAACGGCGGATCGCCGTGTCCGAGCTGAAGAAGGCGACGCGCATGTGGCTGGTCAGCGCGCTCCGCGGCGAGGTGGAGGCGGTCCTCGTGCCCTAGCCGCACCGGCCTCGATTCCTGTCACCTTCGTCCGACTGCGGCTACTTCGGGATCGTGGCGCCTGCGCAGGGCCGGCCCACTTCCTCCTGGAGTTTCCGCGTGCGTTGCGTCTTTCGTCGGCTCCAGATGTCGGGCGGCCTGTGCTCTACGCCGGGTGGCTGCCGCGGATCGTCGCGCGTCGTCTCGAGGCGTCTCGGCGTGATCTTGGCGCTGAGTTGGAGTGTGCTCGACCTGAGATAGACTCGCGACACGTGGGCCGGCTGATCACGGTTCTGGCGTGCGCGGCGCTGCTGGTGGGCAACGAGTCGTTGCCGCTGTTGCACGTCCACGTCTACGCCGATCACGACCATCCGACCCACCAGCACGGCCCGGCGTTCCACGGCCACGGGCACAGCGCCATCGACCATCACGCGCCGGCCGGGTCTTCGACCGGAGCGCGCGTCGCTCCGTGCGAGCCGGACGCGCACGTCCTGTCGCTCAGGGCCGTCGCCGCGGCTCCGACAACCCTGATGTGTTCACATCGCCGCCTCGCCAGTGGCGCCGTTCCTGGTCGGCGAGGTTTCGGCGCCCCCACTCGAGGCTCGCGACGAAGTTCGGGTCCACAGTCCGCCGGGACTGACCGACTCGCCGCTTCGCGCGCCGCCTCCCTCCCACCCCGCCTGATCCTGGCCGGCCTCCTGCCGGTCGTGTGTTCGTCCGTACATCGAGGATCGTCGTCATGCCGAGCCGAGCGCCGCTCCGTGCGGGGCTCGCGGCGTGCGCACTCAGCCTCACCCCCTGGTCCGCCGCGCATGCGCAGCGCGCCCAGGACGTGGTGGACCTGATCGTGCGCGAAGGGCCGCGGGCGGTCGCCATCCGGGCGGAAACGGAAGTCGTCAGCCGTGAGCAGGCTGCGCGCCGCGCGTGGCCCAATCCGGCTGTTGCGTACAGCCGCGAGGGAGCGGGCTTCACCGAGTTCTTCCAGGTGGAGCAATCCCTGCCGCTGTTCGGGATCCGCGATGCCTTGTCGCGAGCCGGCGTCGCGGCCGTCCAGTCCGCTGAAGCGGAACGGGACGCTCGCCTCTGGGGCCTGCGAGCCGAGGCGGCGAGCGCCGCCGCGCGCCTGCTGGCGGCGCAGGCGAAGGTCGGTGTCAGCGAGATCGAAACGGCTCGCGTGGCGCAACTGATCGAGATGCTGCGCACGCGGGAGCGGGAAGGTGAAGGCTCGCGGTTCGATCGCGTGCGGGCGGAGCACGAACTGGCGGAGGCACGCCGCGACGCCGCGGATGCACGCGTAGCCGTCGCCGAAGCGCGCGCCGAACTGGCCGGTCTGCTGCCCGCCGGCGCGAACCTCCCGGAGCTGGCCGAGCCGTTGGTCGTGTCCCGCGCCGTGTCCGATGAAGCGGTCCTGGTCACGCAGGCGACCTCGACACGGGCCGAGCTGCGCGCGCTCCGATTCGCGGCCGAGCGCGCCCGCGGCGAAACGGCCGTCGCGCACGCGATGCGAGGGCCGCAGCCGACGCTGACCGGCGGAGTCAAGCGCGCCGACGACAACGGCGAACGCCAGCGGGGTGGACTGTTCGGCGTCTCGGTGTCGATTCCGCTGTTCGACACCGGCGGGCGCGAAGGCGCCCGCTGGGACGCCGAGGCCCGCCGCATCGAAGCGGAGCGCCTGGCGATCGAGCAGCGCATCCGCGCGGAGATCGCGGGGGCTGCGGCCGTGCTCAGGGTCCGGCAGGAGCTCCTGCCGCCCACCTCTCCGCCATCTTCTGCGGACGACCTCGTCGAGATGGCGGACGTCGCCTACCGCGAGGGGGACATCAACATCGTGGCGTTGCTCGACGCGTTGCGAGCCGCCGCGCGTTCCAGGATCCGCGACATCGACGTGCGACTCGAGGTGCGCCTGGCTCAGGTCGCGTTGGAACGCGCAGTTGGAGGCGAGCTGTGGCCGTGACACGTGTCGGACTGTTCCCGATCGCCATGCTGGTGGCCTCCGGCCTGTTGGCCTCCGCGTGCGGCAGCACGACACCGGCGCCGGCGGAGACGCCGCAGCTCGAGGCGCTGAGTGTCACGCGGTGGACGGCAGCGACCGAGCTCTTTGCCGAATACCCGCCCCTCGTGCGCGGTGAGACGTCCCGCTTCGCGATCCACCTCACGCGGCTGGACACGTCCAAGCCGCTGCTCGACGGGCGCGTCGAAGTGAGGCTCGAGGGCGGCGGGCCCGTGGAAGTGTTCGCGACCGACGCGCCGTCGCGGCCAGGCATCTTCGGCGTCGACGTGCGTCCCACGCGAGCGGGGACGCGTACGCTCGTGATCGAACTGAAGGCTCGAGGCCTGATCGATGTGCACCGCATCGACGGCGTGACCGTTCATCCGACCGTGGATGCCGCCAAAGCGGTTCCGGCCGAACCGGAAGGAGCCCCAGGCATCAGCTTTCTCAAGGAACAGCAGTGGAGCCTGGACTTCGGCACGGCGGTGGTGACCACCGGCACGGTTCGGGATTCGCTCCGCGTGCCGGCGCGCATCACGGCGCGACCGGGCGGCGCGGCGGACGTGCTCGCGCCGATCGATGGCCGGCTCGTCTCGGCCGACGACGCTCCGCTTGGCGCCGCGGTGACGGAGGGACAGGTGCTGGCCCGGCTCCTGCCGCCCGCGAGCGAGCCCGGCCGATCTGCCGCAGCTGCGGCGTGCCCGCGCCGAGGCGGAATCGGCGCTGGGTCTGGCCACGCGGGATCGGGAGCGAGCGGAGCGCCTGACCCAGGCTGGTGCCGCACCGGCCAAGCGGTTGGACGAGGCTCGAGCCGCCGAGGAGCAGTCCAAGGCCCGACTCGCGGCCGCCGAGGCCAGCCTGGCTCAGTTCGACGCGGCGCGTACCGGTGCGTCTGCGGACACCGGCGGGGCGTTCGTCGTGCGATCGCCGCTGACCGGGGTGATCGCGCACCGCGACGCGGCGACCGGCGCGAACGTCGCTGCCGGCACCGTGCTGTTCAGGGTCGTCGACGTTGGTCAGCTGCATGTCGTCGGCGAGGTGCCCGAGGCCGACGTGGCGCGAGCCCGGCTAGGCTCACGCCGGCGAGATCGACGTGCCAGGCGAGCCCTCGCGTGTTCCCGTCGGCCGGCCGCTGTCCATAGGGGGCGTCCTCGATCCGACGACGCGCACGCTGGCCGTGACCTTTGCCTTCGACAACCGCGCCACCCGGCTCGCGGTGGGCCAGGGGACCTCGCTCCATCTGCTGATGGCTGAAACCGCGGCCAGGCCGGTCGTGCCCGCCGCAGCCATCGTCGACGACGCCGGCCGGCCGATCGTGTTCGTCCAGCGCGAAGGCGAGACCTTCGAGCGGCGAGCGGTGAACAGTCGGCGCGCGCAGCGGCGACCTGGTGCAGATCGTCGAGGGCGTGACGGCTGGCGAGCGTGTCGTCACCACCGGCGCGTATCTCGTTCGCCTGGCGTCGCTCTCGACGTCCGTCCCGGCCCACGGCCATGTGCACTGAGCGAGGCCGGCGATGATCGACGCCCTGATTCGCTGGTCTCTCAGCCATCGGCCGGTGGTGATCGTCCTGGCCGCGGCGTTCCTCGTGTGGGGTGGGTGGACGGCGTCCCGCATTCCGCTGGACGTCCTGCCCGATCTGACCGCGCCGACGGTCACCATCCTGGCCGAAGCGCCGGGCATGGATCCACTCGAGATCGAAGCGCTCGTGACGCTGCCGATCGAGTCCGCGCTGAACGGCGCGGGCGGCGTGCGCCGGGTTCGTTCCGCGACCGCAGTGGGTGTGGCCGTCGTGTGGGTCGAGTTCGACTGGGGCGAGCCGATTCAACGGGCGCGGCAGACCGTCGCCGAGAAGCTCACGCTGGTTTCAGGCTCGTTGCCACCTGGCGTCGAGCCGCCGTTCCTGGCTCCCGTATCGTCGATCATGGGCGAAGTCCTGTTCGTCGACCTGGAATCGGACCGCCACTCGCCGCTGGACGTGCGCACGACCGCCGAGGTCATGGTCCGGCGACGTCTGCTGGCCGTCCCCGGCGTGTCGCAGGTCATCGCCACGGGCGGCGAGCGCAAGCAGTACCGAAGTGCTCGTCGACCCGATGCGGCTGGCGGCGCACGGCGTCTCCATCGACGATGTCGTGGATGCGTTGACCAGGGCCAACCAGAACGCGACCGCGGGATTTCAGGTCGCGCAGGGGCAGGAATACCTCGTTCGCGCGGTGGGGCGGCTCGGCGATGTCGCCGCCATCGGCGCCGTGCCGGTGAAGACCACCGGGGCCGTGCCGACGCTCGTCCGCGACGTCGGTGCCGTGCGCGAGGGCGCGGGGATCACGCGCGGAGCGGGGTCGCACAACGCCCACGCGGCCGTCATTCTCGGCATCCAGAAGCAGCCCGGCGTGAACACGCTCGAGCTGACGCGGCGCATCGAGCTCGCGCTGGACGACATCCAGCGGAGTCTGCCGCCTGGCATGCGCATCCACCGCGATCTGTTCCGCCAGGCCGACTTCATCGAGCAGTCACTCCACAACCTGTTCAAGGCCTTCCTCGAAGGCGCCGCCCTGGTCGTCGTCGTGGTCGTGGTCTTCCTGATGAACGCGCGCGCGGCGTTCATCACGTTGCTCGCGCTGCCGCTGTCGCTGGTCGCCGCGGTGATCGGCATGGATCGCCTCGGGCTGACGCTCAACAGCATGACCCTGGGCGGCCTGGCCATCGCCATCGGTGAGCTGGTGGACGACGCGATCATCGACGTCGAGAACGTGGTCAGGCGCCTCCGCGAGAATGCCACGAAGCCTGAGGGGCAGCGGCTGAGCGCGATCGACGTCGTCTATCGTGCCAGCGCGGAAATCCGCCATTCCATCGTGTTCGCGACGGTGATCGTCGGGCTGGTGTTCCTGCCGCTGTTCATGTTGAGCAGCGTGGAGGGCCGGCTCCTCCGGCCACTGGGCTTCGGCTATGTGGTGGCCCTCACGGCGTCCCTGGTCGTGGCCCTGACGGTGACGCCGGTGCTCGCGTCGTGGTGGCTGCCACGCTCGACGCTGATCGCGGCCGGCGAGGAGCCCGCGCTGACACGGCGAGCCAAGGCGGCCTATGAACGCTGGCTGGGCCACGCGTTCCGGTACTGGCGGCTGGTCGTCGGGACGGCCGTCGCGCTGCTGGTCGCGGCGATGGCGGGCATCGCGCTTGCCGGCCGCTCGTTCCTCCCGGAGTTCAACGAGGGCGCGTTGACGGTCAGCGCAGTGACCATTCCGGGAACGAGCCTGGCCGATTCGAACGCGCTGGGGAACGCCCTCGAGCGTCTGCTGCGGAGCGTTCCGGAGGTCGCGTCCACGGCGAGACGGACCGGTCGCGCCGAGCTGGACGAGCATGTGCAGGGCGTCGAATCGGCGGAGATCGACGTGCGCCTGACGATGAAGAATCGCAGCCGCGAGGCGGTCCTCGTTGAGCTCCGTGAGAAGGTGTCGCTGCTGCCCGGCACGAACGTCACGATCGGGCAGCCCATTTCACATCGCATCGACCACATGCTGTCAGGGACGCGGGCCAACATCGCCGTCAAGATCTTCGGCGACGACCTGCCGACGCTGCGACAGCTGGCGAGCCAGGTGCAGGCGGAGATGGCGCAGGTGCCTGGCGTAGTCGACCTGGCGACGGAGTCCCAGATGGACATCCCGACGCTGAGGGTGCAGGTAGACGCTGCCGCCGCATCCCGACAGGGGCTGACGACCGGTGCCGTGGCTGAAGCGGTGCAGACGGCCAGGGTTGGCAAGCCCGTTGGGCAGGTGCTCGAAGGGCAGGTGGCATTTCCGCTCGTCGTGCGCTATGCGGATCGACCGGCTCCGCTGCTCGATGGCGTCGGCAGCACGTCGATCCAGACGCCTGACGGACGTCAGGTGCCGCTGGCGTCGGTCGCCACCGCTGCGCGAGGATCGCGGCCCGAACTTCGTGATGCGCGAGAACGTGCAGCGTCGGATCGTCGTGCAGAGCAACGTCGCCGGACGTGATCTCCGCGGCGTCGTGAACGACATCCAGGCTCGTGTGGCGCAGCGGGTGAAGCTGCCGCAGGGGTATCACGTGGAATACGGCGGGCAGTTCGAGAACGAGGCGCAGGCGTCGCGTCAGCTGCTCTGGCTCTCGCTCGGCGTGGTCGTGGCGATCTTCTTCATCCTCTCGACGGCCTTCGGTTCGGCCAGGGATGCCACGCTGATCATGCTGAACCTGCCGCTGGCGCTCATCGGCGGCGTCATCGGCGTCTACCTCGCCGGTGGCGTCCTGTCGGTCGCCTCGATCGTGGGGTTCATCACGCTGTTCGGCATCGCCACGCGCAACGGCATCATGCTGGTCTCGCACATCCGGCACCTGCGCGAGGTCGAGGGCGTCACCGATTTCCGCGAATCGGTGATCAGAGGCGCCACCGAGCGGCTGATCCCCATCCTGATGACGGCGCTTGCCGCGGGGCTGGCGCTGGTGCCCATCGCCCTGTCGGCCGGCGAGCCGGGCAGCGAGATTCAGGCGCCGATGGCGATGGTCATCATGTTCGGGCTGTTCAGCTCGACGGCGCTGAACATGGTGGTCGTGCCGATTCTCTACGATCGGTTTGGCCGGCCCTCTGAAGCGCGGGTTCCGGCTGCTCTCGGCGCAACTCTCGAACAGGAGCGATCATGGCAAGGCTGACAATCGGCGCGTGGGTCGTGGGTGCGGCGCTGGTCGTGGCAGGCTCAGCGCACGCGCAGGACATGCCGGCGGACTACAAGGCCGTCCTCGACACGTTGCAGCGGCCCGGCGACTTCAAGGACGGCGTCCTGAAGGTCAACGTGCCTCGAGCGGATCTGAAGGTCACGATCCAGGGACGGCCGGCCCCGACGCCATTCGGATTCGGCGGGTGGATTGCCTTGACCAAGGGCGGAGGTGGTCACGACGTGCTGATGGGTGACCTGGTGCTGACCGAGGATGAGGTCAACCCGGTCATGTCCGCAATCCTCACCAACGGCCTCGACGTCACCGCCCTGCACAACCATTTCTTCTGGGAGCAGCCACGCATCTACTACTTGCACTTGCACGGGATGGGCACCGCAGCGGACCTCACGACGCGCGTGAGACCGGCGCTCGACCTGATCCCCAAGCCGCCGGCCCCCTCGCCAGGCGCGCCTGCGGCGGCCACACTCGACACTGCCGCCCTCGCGACCGCAATCGGACACCAGGGCGAACAGACCGGCCCCGTCTACAAAATCACCATTGGACGGCCTGACTTGAAAGTGCAGGAGCACGGGGCCGTCATCAACGCTCGGATGGGCCTGAACACGTGGGCCGCGTTTGCTGGGACCGATGCGGACGCCATGGTCGCCGGTGACGTGGCGATGCTGGAGGCTGAAGTAACGCCAGTCCTGAAGTCGCTTCGGGCAAACGGCATCAACGTCGTTGCCATCCACCATCACATGACCGAGGTGTCGCCGTCGGTCATCTTCTTGCATTACTACGGCACGGGGCCGACAGCGAAGCTCGCGCAGTCCGTGCGTGCGGCGGTCGACGTGCTCGGCCGGAAGTAGAGCGGCGACGTCTGACGGTTGCGCGGGCCCTGAGCCGGATTTCAGTGCGCGGCCGCCGCCAGCGGATCGTCCGAGCTCGCGAAGTTGCCGGCGCCGTCGAAGGTCAGCGGCGCCGCGTCGGCCACAATGCGCAGGTCGCTGCGCCCGGCGATCTCGTCGCGGTAGGTCTCCGACACGACGAAGCGATCGAGCGCCAGCGTGCTCTTGATGCGGACGATGCCGGCGGTCTCCGCGTCGCTGCCCGAGAAGCGCACCGCGGCCTTGAGGCACTCGCGGTCGGTGCCGAAGTACATCGGCGTCTTGGCGGTGCCCGGCGTCATCGACGAGAGGGCGTTGACGAAAATGCTGTCGGGGTCGATCGAGTCGACGAGCGACTTCGAGGCGACGTCGGCGAGGCCGATGCCGATGGCGTTGCCGTGGCTGGCCGGCGTCAGGCTGCGGACCCAGATGGCGCCGACGTCGGAGCGGCGCGTGGCGAACGGCCGCCCGTCGACGCCGCGGCCGATGATGTTGGTGTCCATGCCGGCGCCGGAGATGTCCTTGCCCATCGCGTCGATGACCAGGACGTCGATGCGCGGGAAGGGCAGGGCGGGCATGAGGGCGCGCGCCTCGGCGAGGAGCGCCGCTTCGCGATCGGCGAATCGCCTCCGGTGCGATGGCCTCGACGCGGGCGAGCTGGTGGAGGCCGTCCTCGACGATGCCGACCGCCGCGACCAGCTTCACGTGGGCCAGCGCGACCTTGGCGACCGCGGGCAGCACGGCCTCGAAGCCGAGGCGGCCGGCGGCGCGGTGGCACGCGGCCGCGCCTTCCGATCGCCCGAGGCCGATGGCCGCCATCTTCAGGATGCCGCTGCCGAGGCGCGTGCTCTCGAAGTCGGTGTGCGGCTTGATGCGGTTGACCAGGATCACGCCATCGGCGGCCATCGCCTCTTCCGAGACGTAGACCGGCGTACCTGCCGGCGTGCTGGCGACGAGCCGCGTGTCCATTCGCGGCCGGACCGGCGCGCCGACCGTGGCCTCGGTGATGCCGAGGCCTTCGAGGATGCCGGCCTGGCCTTCGGCGGTGGCGCCGCCGTGGTTGCCCATCACCGGGACGATGAAGGGCAGCGCGCCCTTCGCCTTCAGCACCGTCACCACGGTGCGGATGACCTCGGGGATGCGGTCGATGCCGCGGCTGCCGGCGCCGATGGCGATGCGCTTGCCGAAGAGCGCGTCCGCCTCGTCGGCGAGCAGCGCGGTCAGCTGCGCAGCCAGCACCGCCGCCGGATCGGCGAGGCGGTCCGACGGCACGTCTGCCTCGACGACGAGTTGCCGGGGGAACGTGGCGTCTGGAGCGAAGCGGACAGGCATCGGGCAGCTATCTCCTCAGGGAATCCGGTCGATTATACGAGGTCATGCCACGGACCGCGCGGTCGCGGTGATAGCATTTCCGATTGCGATGACCAGGCTCAACTCCTTCGGTGCACGGACCACGCTCCAGACCCCCAGCGGCGCGGTCGAATACGTCAGCCTGCCCGCCCTCGAGAAGGCCGGCTTCCCGCAGGTCGCCAGGCTGCCGTACTCGCTGCGCATCCTGCTCGAGAACCTCCTCCGCATGGAGGACGGCGCCTTCGTGAAGAAGGACGACATCGCCGCGCTGGCCAGCTGGAACCCGGCGAAGCACACCGAGCGCGAGATCGCGTTCTCGCCGGCGCGGGTCCTGCTGCAGGACTTCACGGGCGTCCCCGCCGTGGTCGATCTCGCGACGATGCGCGACGGCGTCGCCGCGCTCGGCGGCGACCCGAAGCACGTCAACCCGCTGCAGTCCGTCGAGCTCGTCATCGACCACTCGGTGCAGGTCGACTACTTCGGCCAGTCGACGGCCTTCGAGCTGAACAGCCAGCTCGAATATCAGCGCAACCGCGAGCGCTACATCTTCCTGCGCTGGGGCCAGGGCGCGTTCAGCAACTTCCGCGTCGTTCCGCCCGAGACCGGCATCGTCCATCAGGTGAACATCGAGTACCTCGCCCGCGTCGTCTGCCGCGAGACGCGCGACGGGGTCCTGCAGGCGTTTCCGGACACGCTGGTCGGCACCGACTCGCACACGACGATGGTCAATGGCCTCGGCGTCGTCGGCTGGGGCGTCGGCGGCATCGAAGCGGAGGCCGCGATGCTCGGCCAGCCGATCTCGATGCTGATCCCCGAGGTCCTGGGCGTGCGGCTGAAGGGCCGGCTGCCCGAGGGCGCGACCGCCACCGACCTCGTGCTGACCGTGACCGAGCGCCTGCGCAAGCAGGGCGTCGTCGGCAAGTTCGTCGAGTTCTTCGGGCCGGGCATGGCGTCGCTGACCGTCGCCGACCGCGCCACCCTCGGCAACATGGCGCCCGGAATACGGCGCGACCATCGCCATCTTCCCGATCGACGCGATGACGCTCGATTACCTGCGCCTGACCGGCCGCCCGGCGGCCGACATCGCGCTGGTCGAGGCGTACACCAAGGCACAGGGCCTGTTCCGCACCGACCAGACGCCGGAAGCGACCTACGCCACGGTGATCGACGTGGATCTCGGCGGCGATCGTGCCCTGCCTCGCCGGGCCGCGCCGGCCGCAGGATCGCGTCACGCTGAAGGACGCCAAGTCGAAGTTCGCGACCGCGTCGACCGAGATGCAGGCGGCGCTGAAGAAGGGCGCGGCCAAGCCGGCCGCCGCGGCGACCGCCGTCGCGACGGCGCTGCCCGAATGGGCCGACCAGGTCGATCACGGCGCCGTCGTCGTCGCCGCGATCACCAGCTGCACCAACACGTCGAACCCGAGCGTGATGATCGGCGCCGGACTGCTGGCCAAGAAGGCGGTCGAGCGCGGCCTGACCAGCAAGCCGTGGGTGAAGACCTCGCTCGCGCCCGGCTCGCAGGTCGTCACCGCCTACCTCGCAGAAGGCCGGCCTGATGACGCCGCTCGAGGCCCTCGGCTTCGACCTCGTCGGCTACGGCTGCACCACCTGCATCGGCAACAGCGGGCCGCTGCCGGACGAGGTCTCGGCGATCATCGAGGAGAAGAACCTGATCGTCGCCTCGGTCCTCAGCGGCAACCGCAACTTCGAAGGCCGCATCCAGCCGCAGGTCCGGGCCAACTACCTGGCGTCGCCGCCGCTGGTCGTCGCCTACGCGCTCGCCGGCAAGATGACGGTCGACCTCACGACCGAGCCGCTCGGCACGGACCAGGACGGCACGAAGGTGTTCCTCAAGGACATCTGGCCGAGCGAGGCCGAGATCCAGGCGTCGATGCTGGCGGCGGTGGGCAGCGACCTGTTCACCGAGAAGTACGCCGACGTGTTCAAGGGCGACGATCGGTGGCGCGCGCTGCCGACGCCGGAAGGCGAGCGCTTCGCCTGGACCGACGACTCGACCTACATCCGCAAGGCGCCGTTCTTCGACGACCTGACGGCCGAGCCGGCGCCGCTGACCGACATCATGGAGGCGCGCGTCCTTGCCGTGCTCGGCGACAGCGTCACCACCGATCACATCTCGCCGGCCGGATCGATCAAGAAGGACAGCCCGGCGGGGCAGTACCTGATCGCCAACGGCGTCGGGCCGTCCGACTTCAACTCCTACGGCGCCCGGCGCGGCAACCACGAGGTGATGGTGCGCGGCACCTTCGCCAACATCCGGCTCAGGAACCTGCTCGTGCCGGGGATCGAAGGCGGCGTCACGCTGCACCTGCCGGACGGCGCGCAGATGTCGATCTACGACGCCGCGATGCAGTACCAGCGCGAGGGCACGCCGCTCGTGATCCTCGCCGGCAAGGAGTACGGCTCGGGCTCGTCGCGCGACTGGGCGGCCAAGGGCACCAAGCTCCTCGGCGTGCGGGTGGTGATCGCGGAGAGCTTCGAGCGCATCCACCGCAGCAACCTGGTGAACATGGGCGTCCTGCCGCTGCAGTTCCTGCCGGGCGAGAGCGTCGCCTCGCTGGGGCTCACCGGACGCGAGGAGATCACCATCATCGGCGTGAAGGGTGGCATCGTGCCGCGCGGCACGCTTGCGGTCACGGCGACGGCCCCGGACGGCACCGCGCGCGGGTTCACCACCAACGTGCGCATCGACACGCCCGAGGAATACGTGGCGTTCAGCCACGGCGGCATCCTCCCGTACGTCGCCCGCCAGCTGGCCAAGCGCGCATAGCGCGCGGCCCGGCTGCCATACTGAGGGCATGTCCGCCCTCACCGCGGAGATGGTCAAGGCCCAGGCGCTCAGCCTGGGCTTCGACCTTTGCGGCATCTGCCGGCCCGAGTCGTTTCCAGAGCTGACCTTCCTGGCCGAGTGGCTGAAGCGCGGCTACTCGGGCGACATGAGCTACATCGGCCGGACGCGCCGCGTCCGCGGCGACGTGCGCCACATCCTCCCGTCGGCGCAGTCGGTCATCGTGACCGCCACCAACTACAACACGCCGCGGCCGTACTCGACCGAGATCGCCGATCCCGGCGTGGCGCGGATCGCGCGCTATGCCTGGGGCGACGACTACCACGAGGTCGTGCTGCAGCGCCTGAACGCGCTCTGGCTGTGGATGCGCAAGACGCATCCCGATCCCTTCGAGGCGATGGTCTACGTCGACACCGGCCCGATCCAGGAGCGGGTCTACGCGCAGCACGCCGGCATCGGCTGGATTGGCAAGCACACGTGCGTGATCAGCGCGAAGCGCGGCTCGTGGATCTTCCTGTCGACGATTCTGTGCAGCCTGCCGCTCGATCCCGATCCTCCGGCGACCGATCACTGCGGGACGTGCACGAAATGCATCGAGGCGTGCCCGACCGGCGCCATCGTCGAGCCCTACGTCCTCGACGCGCGGCGCTGCCTGTCGTACCTGACCATCGAGCAGAAGAAGGTCATCCCCGACGCGCACGCCGACGCCGCCGGCGCCTACGTGTACGGCTGCGACATCTGCCAGGACGTATGCCCCTGGAACCAGGCGCCGCTGGTCTCGAGCGCGCCGCAGTGGATGCCGCGCCCGGCCCTGGACGCGCCGCGGCTCGTCGACCTGTGGCGGAAATCCGACGCTGAGCTCGCCGAAGCGCTCACTGGCAGCGCGATGATGCGCGCGCCGCTGGCGAGCCTGCGCCGCAACCTCGCGATCGCCCTCGGCAATGCGACCGATCACGAGACGCGTGCGGCGCTCGACGACGTGCCCGACGACGCGCGGCCCTCGCTCGGCGCGCCAGTCGTCGACGCAGCGCTCGCGCGCGGGCGTCGCCGCCGCGATGGATGAGCAGCCGCGCAGCGTACAATGAGGCATGGCCCACGCCGTGCGGCCCGGCATCGCGCCGGCGCTCCTCCTCTCGATGCCGCAGCTGGTTGATCCGAACTTCCACCGGACGGTCGTGCTGCTGTGCGAGCACAACACCGATGGCGCGTTCGGCCTCGTGATCAACCGACCGACCGACACCAGCGCGAGCCAGGCGGTGCGGCTGCTGCCGCCGCCGTCACGTGACGGCGGCCTGGCGCTGTGGGCGGGCGGTCCCGTCGAGCCGCAGCGCGGCTGGATTCTGATGGGCAGCGAACCGGCCGAGAGCGAGGCGGTGTCGGTCGCCGACGGCGTGTACCTCTCGACCTCGCCGCTGCTGCTGCGCCGGCTGATCGAGACGGCGCCGCCGCGCACGCGCGTCCTCACCGGCTACGCCGGCTGGGGACCGGGGCAGCTCGATGCCGAGCTCGCCGCCTCGGCGTGGCTGATCTCCGACGTCGACGCGTCGATCGTCTTCGAGACGCCGGCGGCGACGATGTGGGAGCAGGCGATCCGGCGCCTCGGCGCCGATC
Organism: Vicinamibacterales bacterium; assembly: GCA_963844435.1. Lineage (GTDB taxonomy): Bacteria > Acidobacteriota > Vicinamibacteria > Vicinamibacterales > Vicinamibacteraceae > JBDSLU01. The sequence continues at coordinate 27,071 of CAWJOG010000014.1, forward strand.
CCGGCAAGCTGCATTCGGGCCACGGCGTCCACTGATTGCTGGCGCCGCACGCGGCGGCGGGGTGCTCGCGCAGCTGCTAGCATGCGCGCATGCTGGCGATGCTGCGCGACCTGGTCGCTCACAAGGGGCACGCGAACGCGGCGTTGCTGGAGGCCGTGCGAGGGAACGGAGCGGCGCCAGCCGACCGCGAGCTCTGGGACCTGCTCCACCACGTCCTGATCGCCGACCGGTTCTGGGCGCTCGCGATCCTGGAGCGCCCGTTCGTCCACGACGACGAGGCCCGTCCGAGCGAGTCGTTCGACGCGCTCGTCGATCGATATGCGGGCACGCAAGCCTTGGAAGAGGCCTGGCTCGCGGCCGCCACCGAGGACGATCTCGCCCGCGTACTGGTGAACCCGCTGATTCCGGGCGGCTCGTGTTCGGTGGCGCAGGCCCTCGTCCAGGCGTGCATGCACGCCCACGGACATCGGGCGCAATGCGCGAAGCTGCTCCGGCGGCACGGCGGCGTGCCGCCGCCTCCGACTTCATCGTGTGGCTGGCCGCGTCGCGCGGCTAGCGTCGGCCAGCGTCAGTGCTTCTTCAACGTGAACTTGCCGTCACGCTTGCCGGCCTCGTCGACGAGATTCCATGAGCCGGTTATCGTCGCCGCCGACTGATCGAGCACGCCCTCGAATGTGACGGTGTACTCGTTCTTGAGCCCCGTCGTCATCTGGAAGCGAACAGCCGTCCCCTTGATCTCGCCGGTAAGGGGCGCGGAACTGCCGCACGTTCCGGTCAGCGCTTCATCCTTCTGGGTGAGTGTGCATTCAGCGTTCGTGCCGCGCGTGCCGCTGAAGTCGGGATCGAACGTCAGCGTCCACGCGCCGCTCACTTGAACGGCGATCGCCGCCCAGAGCAGCGACGTTACGCCTAGGGTTGCGATGACACTCAGCACGTTCACCTCCGGTCAGTGACGGTTGGTTGGACGCTGAGGCTCCTTGTTTGGTCGGTCGACTCCACGCGCGGCTAGCCCTCTCTCAGCACTTGCGCCGGGTCGATGCGCGCCGCGCGCCTCGCCGGCAGCCGCTTTGATGCGGCCGCGCTCTCACGCGCGCCCGCGGGCCGCCCTTTGGACGTGCGGACTGCTGTTCGCGACGCTGGGCGCGTCGCGGCGTCCGCACGCGGGCGGCGGGCTGGCTGGCGACTCGCTACGCGTCAGCCCTCTCTCAGCACCTGCGCCGGATCGATGCGCGCCGCGCGCCTCGCCGGCAGCCAGCCGGCGAGCAGGCCGACGATCGTGAGCACGACGGCGGCGATCGCGATCGTGGCCGGATCGCGCGGCTCGAGCTCGTAGAGCAGCGTGCGCACGACCGGCGACAGCGCGACGCTGGCGGCGAGACCGAGAGCGACGCCCATCGCCACCAGCCGCGCCACGCGCCCGAGCACGAAGCGCTCCGCGGCGGCGCGCCCGGCGCCGAGCGTGAGGCGGATCCCGATCTCGCGCCGGCGCTCGTTGACGCCGTAGGACGTGACGCCGTACAGCCCGATCGCCGCCAGGATCAGCGCGAGCGCGCCGAAGAACCCGGACAGCAGCGCGATCGTGCGGACCTCGGTCAGCTGATCGTGGATGCGGTCGGCCAGCGCGCGATAGGTCACGGTCAGCCCCGGCTCGACGCCGCGGATGGCGCGCGTCAGCGCCGGCTGCAGACCGGGCGCGCCGCCCGCGGCCGTCCGCACCGTCAGGTTCATGAAGGGCGGCGGATCGGTGACCTGCGCCGCCGGCCGGTACATCGTCGGCGGAAACGTCTCGCGCAGGCCGCGATAGGCGGCGTTCTCGACGACGCCGACGATCTCGACCTCGGCCATCTCGCCGGGGCCGGTCTCGTAGCGGACGCGCTGCCCGACGGGCGGCCGCGCGCCGAAGAAGTGGCGCGCGAAGGCATCGTTGACCATCGCGACCGGCGGCCCGGCGTCGTCGCGGACCTCGAAGTCGCGCCCGGCGATCAGCCGGGTGCCGAAGGTCGCGAACCAGCGTGGCGTCACGGCGTTGAGGTAGGTCATCGCCTCGCGGCCGGGCCGGCGCGGCTCGCCCGCGACCTCGGCGGCGCTGTTCCAGCCCATGCCGCTGAGGGGCCCGATCATCGAGACCGCGGCTGACTGCACGCCCGGCACGGCGGTCGCCGCCTGCTGCAGCTCGGCGTAGAGCCGGGCGCGGCGCTCCGGCGTCAGGCGGCCGGCCCCGACGAAGGCGACCTGCAGGCCCTCCGGCTGGAAGCCGATGTCGCGCGACGCCAGCGTCGAGAACGTGCGGCCGAAGAGGCCGGCGGCGACGACGAGCACGAGCGAGAGCGCGATCTGGCCGACCACGAGCGGGCCGGAGACCGCGCCCCGCCGGGTCGTGCGGCTGTGGCTGGTGTGCGCGACCGCCTCGGCGGCGTCGAGCCGCCGCGCCCGCCACGCCGGGACGAGGCCGAAGCCGACCGCGGTCACGACCGACAGCGCCACCATGAACCCGAAGAGCCGCCAGTCGACCGGCAGCATGAGCGCCACCGGCTCGTCGGCGGTGCCGATCTGGGTGACCAGGAAGCGCGCGCCCCAGACCGCGAGCAGCAGGCCGGCGATGGCGCCCGGCACGGCGAGGAGCAGGCTCTCGGTCAGGAGCTGCCGGACCAGGCGGCCCTGCGAAGCGCCGAGGGCCAGACGCGCCGCCAGCTCGTGGCGCCGCGCCGCGGCGCGCGCCAGCAGCAGGTTGGCGACATTGGCGCAGGCGACGAGCAGGACGAGCGCGACGATCCCGACCAGCACCAGCAGCGGCTCGCGGTAGTTCCGGCGCAGCTCGGACAGGCCGGTCGCGGCTGGCTCCAGCCGGAGCGGCTCGGCGAGATAGTGCCGCGCCAGCATCTCGGCCGGCCAGTCGGGCAGCGTCGTCTCGCGGATCTGCGGCTGCACGCCGCGCAGCGCCGCTGCGACGGCGTCAATCGATTGGTCCGGCTGGCGGCGGAGCATGATGTTGAGCCACCACGTCGAGCGGCCGTCGAGCGCGCTCTGCCGGCCGCCCGGGCGCACCAGGTCGATCGTCCCGATCGGCGCCGCGACGTCGAACGTGCGGCCGACGGTGGGGCCGAGGAACCGGGCCGGGACGACGCCGACGATCGTGAACGGCACGCCGCTCACCGCCAGCGAGCGGCCGACGACGCCGGGGTCGCGTTGGAAGCGGCGCTCCCAGAAGCGCTCGCTGATGACGAGCGTCGGGCCGTCAGGGCCGCCGCCCCGCCGATCGTCGTCCGCCGTCAGCAGCCGGCCAAGGGCCGGGCGGACGCCGAGCGTCTCGAAGAAGCGGCCGCTCACCATGAGCGCTTCGACCGGGTCGGTCTCGCCGCCGTTCGAGAGGTCGAGTCGTTCGTCGGACCAGGCGAGGGCACCGGCAACGCGCCCGGCCATCCGATCCCGCAGCGCTTCCCAGATCGGGTTGGTCATGCTGCCAGGGGCGACGACGACCAGCTCGCCGGGACGTTCGACCGGCAGCGCCCGCAGCAGGAGCGCGTCGACGAGCGAGAAGATGGCGGTGTTGGCGCCGATGCCGAGTCCCATCGACAGCAGCGCCGCGACCACCAGGCCCGGGCTCTTGCGGAGTGATGCGGATGCCGTAGCGGACGTCCTGCGCGAAGTCGTGCGCCCAGCGCGTGCCGCGGACGTCGCGCACGGCTTCCTTCACCTGTTCGGCGCCGCCGCTCTCGATCGCGGCCTGCCGGCGGGCCTGCGCCGGCGTCAGGCCGGCGGCCATCAGCGCCTGGGTGCGGCGCTCGAGATGATCCTGCAGCTCGCGATCGAGATCGCGATCGAGCGCGGTGCGCCGGCGGAAGCGTCCGAACCAGGTCATGGCCGCCCGCCTTCCAGGCGGAGGATCAGGCCGACGGCGGCAGCCAGTCGTTCCCAGCTCGCGGTGCCGCTCTCGAGCTGCGCCTGGCCCTGCTTCGTCAGCTTGTAGAACTTGGCGTCGCGCCCGGTGTCGGAGGCCTTCCAGGACGCGCTCAGATAGCCGCGCTGTTCGAGGCGGTGCAGCGCCGGGTAGAGCGTGCCCTGCTGCACCTGCACCACGTCGCGCGACACCTGCTGCAGGCGTTGCGCGATGGCGTAGCCGTGCAGCGGCTCGGGCGCCAGCACCTTCAGGATCAGGAGATCGAGCGTGCCCTGCGGCAGGTCGGATCGGACGTCATCGGCGTCGGCGCCCTTGGCGCGGGCGCGGCGGAGAATCGGCATCGGTCACACCTCGTGCTTCTACACATACGCGATCGATGTGTCGAAGTTCAAGGTATGTGTGACGACTCCGGAGTCCCGGGTTGCGGACTCCGGAGTCGTCCCGGCCGCTTACGGCCGGAACTTGATGTGCTTCATCGCCTTGTGCAGGACCTTGTTCTTCTTCTTGTCCTGCAGCATCAGCAACTCGTCCTGGCGTCGGGCCTGGGCATCGAGCTCACGCTGCAGCTGCCGGAAGGAGACGAGGCGGGCGGGATCGAGGACGCCGTTCTCGGCCGCGGTGGCGACGGCGCAGCGCGGCTCGGTGGTGTGCCGGCAATCGCGGAAGTGGCAGCCGGCGGCGAGGGCGTGGATGTCGGCGAAGGCGTCCTCGAGGCTGCCTTCCCAGAGCTGCATCTCGCGCATCCCCGGCGTGTCGATGAGGAGGCCGCCGCCGGGCAGCTCGAGCAGCTCGCGATTCGTCGTGGTGTGGCGGCCGCGCGAGTCGGACACCCGCACCTCTGCGGTCCGTTGACGATCGTCGCCGCGCAGGCGGTTGATCAGCGTGGACTTCCCGACCCCAGACGACCCCAGGAAGGCGCCGGTCTGGCCTGGTCCGAGATAAGCGTAGAGCGCGTCGATGCCCTCGCCGCGCTTCGAGCTCATCACGTGGATGGGCGCTCCCGATGCCACCCCCTCGACCTGCCGCAGCATGTGGCCGATGTCGACGACCAGATCGGCCTTGTTCAGCACGATGACCGGCCGCGCGCCGCCGTTCCAGGCGGTCGTGAGGTAGCGCTCGATGCGCCGCAAGTTGAAGTCGTGGTCGAGGCCGCTGACCAGGAAGACCGTGTCGATGTTGGCGGCGACGACCTGTTCCTCGGTGGTTTCGCCGGCGACTTTGCGCGAGAACCGGCTGCGGCGGGGGAGGAGGGCCTCGATGGCGCCCTCGTCGTCGGCGCCCGACCCCGCCAAGACGGCCACCCAGTCGCCGACGGCGGGGAAGCGGTCGCGACGGTCGGCCAGGTGTCGCAGGCGCCCCCGGACCCGCGCCAGGATCTCGCCGTCCGCGGTGCTGACCCGGTAGATCTTCTGGTGCTCGAGCGTGACCCGGCCGGGCACGGAACGGTCGGCGTACGGCGCGAACGCCTCCGCGAACGTGTCGTCCCAGCCCAGGGCGCGCAGCCGATCCTCGGTCACGCTTCAGTGTAGCCCGGCCGCTTCGGCGCCCGTATTCGGGGCTAAGATGGAGGCTGATTCCATGGCCGCGATGCGCGTACTTCTCGCCGAGGACGACGAGACCAAGGCCGTCCAGACGCAGTCGATGCTCCGCGACGCGGAGGACACCGAGGTCGTGGTCGACTGGGTGTCGTCGTCGGCCGAGGCGCTGCGCCACACGGCGCGCGGCGGCTACGACGCCTACCTGATCGACGTGACGCTCGGCGACGCCAGCGGCCTTGACGTGCTGCGGCAGGCCATCGAGGCGGGCTGCCACGCGCCGATCGTGCTGCTCGCCGAGTACGGCGAAGGCGGGCAGGACACCGAGGCGTTGCGCCTCGGCGCCGCCGACTTCCTGGTCAAGGGCGAGACCACCGCGCCGCAGTTGCGCCGGGCCGTCATGCACGCCATCGAGCGCGCCCGCGTCTCCGGCGCGCTGCGCGAGAGCCAGGCCCGCCTGCTGCAGGCCGAGCGCACAGAAAGCCTTGGCCGCCTCGCCGGCGGCATCGCCCACGACTTCAACAACCTGCTCACGGGGATCCTGAGCTGCACGTCCACGCTCGAGCAGCAGTTCGAAGCGGATCATCCGGCCCGCGCGCCGATCGACTCGGTGCGCCGCACCGCGGAGCTCGCCGCGCGCCTGGCCCGCCAGCTCCTCGCCTACGGCGGGCGGCAGACGATCGAGCCGACCGAGATCGATCTGAACCGCGTGGTCGAAGGCCTCGCCGAGATGCTGCGGCGGCTGGTCGGCGATCACCTGGCGTTCGACGTCGCGACGACGCGTCCGATGCCGCTCGTCGTCGCCGATCGCTCGCAGATGGAGCAGGTGGTGATGAACCTGGTCCTGAACGCGCGCGACGCGACCCCGCCCGGCGGGCGCATCACGATCCGCACCGGCACGCGGATGATCGCGGAGGCGGAAGCCGAGCGCGAGCGCCTCGACCAGGACGGCGAGTACGTGTGGGTCTCGGTCGAGGACACCGGCTGCGGCATGTCGAGCGAGGTGATGGCCCGGGCCTTCGAGCCGTTCTTCACCACCAAGCCGAAGGGCAGCGGCACCGGCCTCGGCCTGGCCACGGCCTACGGCAGCGTGGCCCAGAGCGGCGGCTTCATGCGCGTGCGCAGCGAGCTGGGCGTCGGCACCACGATGACCGCGCTCCTGCCGCGTTCCGCCTCGGTGTCGCTCGGTCTCCCGGCCTCGCCCGATCGGATCCCTGCCGCCACCGGCACCGAGCGCGTGCTGGTCGTGGAGGACGAACCGTCGGTCCGCCGCTACGTCAGCGACGCGCTGTCACGTTTCGGCTACCAGACCACGGTCGCCGAGACGCCCACCGAGGCGCTCGAGCTGGTGGCCAAGGCGGCGCCGACCTTCAACCTGCTGCTCACTGACGTCGTGCTGCCCGAGATGAGCGGCATGCACCTGGCGCAGCGCGCCACCAAGCTGCGGCCGGGGCTGCGCGTCGTCTTCATGTCCGGACACATCGATCTGCGCGCCGGGCACGCCGCGCTTCCGGCCGGGTCCGTCCTCCTGCGCAAGCCCTTTCCCCCGGACGAGCTCGCGCGCGTGGTGCGCCTGGGGCTCGACGCCGCGTGAGCGACCAGGCCGCCGATCCGGCACGGGTGACGGCGCTGATCGAGGACGCGCGCGCCGGCAAGGCGGAAGCGCTCGACGCGCTGCTGCCGCTCGTCTATGCCGAGCTGCGGCGCGTCGCCGGCGCCTACGTCCGCCGCGAGCGCCCGGGGCAGACGCTGCAGGCGACCGGCCTGGTGCACGAGGCCTACCTGCGCCTGATGCGCGACCGCAACGTCCACTGGCAGAACCGCGCCCACTTCTGCGCCATCGCCGCCAACGCGATGCGGCAGATCCTGGTCGAGCGGGCGCGGGCGCGCGGCGCCATCAAGCGCGGCGGCGCCTGGGCCCGCATGACGCTGAACGAAGGCACCGCGGCCGCCCCCGAGGCCGCGGTCGACGTCGAAGTGCTCGATCAGGCGCTGGCGCGGCTCGCCGAGCGCGATCCGGATCAGGCGCGGCTCGTCGAGCTGCGCTACTTCGGTGGCCTGACGATCGAGGAGACGGCCGACGTGCTCGGCGTCTCGCCAGCCACCGTCAAGCGATCGTGGATGGTGGCGCGCGCCTGGCTGAAGAAGGAGCTGGGCGGGGCGTGACCCGCGAGCAGTGGGCGCGGGTCAACGCCCTCTTCCACGAAGGCCTGGCCCGTCCTCCGGCCGACCGGGTGTCCTGGCTGGCCGGCGAGACCTCGGACCCCGCCATCGCGCGCGAGGTGCTGGCGCTGATCGCCGCGCACGAGAGCGACGGCACCTTCCTCGAGGCCCCCGCGGTGGCGTTTACCGAGACGACGGCGGCGCCGCCCGCGCCCCCGCTGGTCGGCCGCATCATCGGACCCTATGAAATCGAGCGCGAGATCGGCCGCGGCGGCATGGGCGTCGTGTACCTCGCCCGCGACACGCGGCTCGGGCGCGCGGTCGCCCTCAAGGCCGTCAGCCGCGGCGGCACCGATGCGATCGGCCGGGCCCGGCTGCAGCGCGAGGCGCGGGCGGCCGCATCGCTGGCGCATCCAGGCATCGCCACCGTCTACGCCCTCGAGGAGGACGGCGACGACTGCTACCTGATCACCGAGTACCTGCAGGGCCGCACGCTCCGCGACGAGCTGGCCGACGGGCCGCTGCCGTACGGACGCTGGCGGCTGGTGGCGATCGCGATCGCCGAGGCGATCGGCGCCGCCCACGCGCAGGGCCTGGTGCATCGCGATCTCAAGCCCGAGAACGTGATGCGCACCGATGCCGGGGCGATCAAGGTGCTCGACTTCGGCCTGGCCCGCGAGACGACGCCGCTCGCCACCGGCATGACGCCGACGATCACCCAGGCCGGCGCGCTGGTGGGGACGCCCGGCTACATGGCGCCCGAGCAGATCCGCGGCCAGGCGCTCGACGCCCGCACCGACGTCTTCGCCGTCGGCGTGCTGCTCTACGAGCTCGCGACCGGCGTCCACCCGTTTGGCGCCGGCATGAGCAGCGGCGGCGCCGCGGATGCGGCCGGCATGGTCGCCGCCGGCGACGTGCTCGCCCGCATCGTCGCCGAGGATCCGCCGCCGCTCGAGACGCGATCGATGCTGCCGCCGGCCGCCGTCGCCGTCGTGGCGCGGGCGCTCGCGAAGTCCCCCGAGGCGCGCTTTGCCGACGGCCGCGAGCTGGCCGAGGCGCTGCGCGCGCTGCCGGCCCCGGCGCTGACGCCGTTGCCGTCCGGCGCGCCCTCGAGCGGCGCCCCGTCCATCCGGGGTCGCACGACCTGCGCGTCCAGAAGCAGTGGTGGGTGGTCCACCAGGCGTCGATCGCCGCCTTCTTCACCCTGGTGCTGGTGCCGGCGTGGATGCTGTGGCGCGACATCGAGCCGAAGTCGCTGCGACTGGCCTTGCGCCTGATCCTCCTGTTCTCGGTGGCGGCCGGGGTGAGCGTCCGCCTCCACCTGTGGTTCGTGGCCCGCTACCGGGTGGGCGCGCTGGCGCGCGAGCGGCGGGTGGCGCGGCCCTGGCTGCTGGCGACGAACCTCTCGTTCGTGGGCGCGCTGGCGGCCTCGGCCTTCGTCCTGCTCGACACGCACGCCGCCACGGCCTCGGTGTTCTTCGGCCTGGCGGTGGTCCATGCCGTGGTCTCGGTCATGGTGGAGCCGGCGACGAACCGGGCGTTCACGGTGCCACCCGATGATGTATAGCACTCCAGTTGAGGTGTAGGATCGGGGAGGGACATGCGCCTCGACGACGATCCGTCCGACGGCCCCGAGCTGGTGCTCCGCGAAGCGCCGGCGCCGATCCACACCCCGCGCCGCGGCAGGAGCGGCATGCTCACCGGCGTGGTGATGCTGGTCCTGCTGGTCGTCGCCGTCGCGCTCGGCTTCTACGGCCGCGGCTGGTGGAACCGGGGCGCGTCCACCGACGCGACCCAGGCCGCCCGCGCCGCCGCCGCCCGTGCCGGGGTTCCCGAGGGGTTCGGTCCGGTGCCGCCGCTCGACGCCAGCGACGACTTCGTGCGGGCGCTGATTCGCCAGCTGTCGCAGAAGCCCGAGTGGGCCACCTGGCTCGCCTCGGGCAATCTCATTCGATCCTTCGTCGTGTCGGTCGACAAGATTGCGGTCGGGTCCAGCCCCGGCAACGAGCTCAAGCCGGCGGCGCCACAGGGCAAGTTCCAGACGCTCGGCGCCGGCAGCACGCTGCGCATCGATCCGGCAAGCTACGACCGCTACAACGCCCTCGCCAACGCCGTCGACGCCATCGATCCGGAGGGCGCGGCGCGCGCCTACCGCCGGCTGCGGCCGCTGATGCAGCAGGCCTTCGACGAGCTCGGCTACGTCAACCTGCCCTTCGACGATCGGCTGGCGCGTGCGCTCGGCCGGCTCGTCGACGTCCCGGTGCAGGAAGGCGACGTGATGCTGAAGGCGACCACGGTGACGTTCCAGTACGCCGACCCCGAGCTCGAGGAGCTGTCGCCGGCGCAGAAGCACATGCTGCGCATGGGGCCGCACAACATGCGGCTGGTGCAGACCAAGCTGCGCGCCTTCGCGCGCGCGGCCGGCCTCACGCAGACGGCCGGGACGTAAGCGGCTTCATTCCGCGCTCAAGGCCACCAGCGGATCGACACGCGTGGCGCGGCGGGCCGGCACGTATGCCGCCAGCAGTGCCACCAGGAAGAAAAGCAGCAGCACGCTGGCGTAGGTTGTTCCGTCGACTGGCGTGACGCCGAACAGCAGGCTCTCGAGGACGCGCGCGGCGCCGGCGGCCGCGACGGCGCCGAGTATCAGTCCAGCCAGCGTCAACGCCAGCCCGCGCCGCAGCACGAGCGCGAGCACCTGGCGACGCTGCGCGCCGAGCGCCATGCGCACGCCAATCTCCCGTGTCCGTTGCTCGACGGCGTACGCCAGCACCCCGTAGATCCCAATCGCGGCGAGCACGGCGGCGATGCCTGCGAAGACCGCGAGAAGGACCGCATGGAACCGCGGCCTCGCGACCGAACTGGCCACCAGGCGCTCGAGTGGCAGGATCGCGTCGATGCCCGCACTGGCATCCGTCTCGCGGACGACTCGTGTCACGAGCGCTGCCGCGTGGTCGGGGTCGTCGCGGGTGCGCACCGCGAACGAAAGCAGGCCCAGCGCTCGCTCGCGCTGCCAGAGCGGCGCTTCCCCGAGCCGTTCCTGCACTCTCAGCATGGTGCGATAGTCGATGAACACCTCTGGAGTAGGCTCGGCGTCCGGCCGTTCGTTGCGAACGTCGTCGATCACCCCGACGATCTGCAGGCGGACGCGCGCCGCCTTCCAATGCCAGTCGACGAACCGCCCAACCTGCCCGCCGGGCCCGAAGATGCGGCTGGTCCCGCGGGTGATTACGATCCCGGGGACAGCGCCGGCATCTCCCGGATGGAGGTCGCGCCCCTGCTGCAGGTGCGCGCCCACCGCGGTGAGATAACTCGCGCTCACCGGGCGCACCGCCGGCATCGGTCGGGTGCCCATCTCAGCCGGCGTCCGTCCCTCCGGTACGAAGGTCCCGAGGGTGATCCGTTCGCCAATCAGCACGCCATGGCGGGCGAACCCCGCGGCCGCCACGCCGGGTGCCGCGCGCAGCCGCGACAGGATCGTCTCGATCGTGTCGCTCTGGCGGGCGACCTCGTGTCCGGGCGGGAACACGAGTTGGAATACCAGCGTGTTCGACGCCTGGTAGCCGCGGTCGACGGTCGAGAGCCGGCTGAAACTGTGAATGAGCAACCCGGCGGCGATCAGGAGCACCGTCGCGATGGCCACTTCTCCGACGACCAGCGCGCCGCGGAAACGGGACGCCCCGCGGCTGGTCCTGCGGCTGCGACTAAGGCTCAGGCCGCGTCGGGGTCAGCGGCCGGATGCCGTCCGGCGTGATCGACACCGTGAGCGGCCAGCCGTCCCTGCCGAGCGGACCGCGATCGGCGGCGTTCAGCGTCGTGCGGACGCCGCCGGCGTCGCCGGCGCGGACCACCACGGCGCGATCGCCTTCGACTGCCAGCTTCTCGCCGGCCGGCAGCTCGCCTTCGAACGCGCGGGCGCCGTCGACGATGATGCGGAGCCACACCGGGCGGATCGTCTCGAGCGTCACGCGGATCGCCTTGACCGGTTCGGCGGGAGCGGCCGCCGGCGGCGGCGCGGCCGCGGGCGCGGAGGCGGGGCCGGCCCCAGCCGCGGACCTGCCCGCTTCGGTCGCGACTTCGCCCCGCTGGGGGAGCGTCAGCGCCGCCCAGGCCCCCGCCACGATCGCCACGGCGCCGACGGCCAGCCACCAGCGGCGGTGCGAGCGTGGCGCCGGCTCGGCGACGTCGTGGGCCGGGGCGTCCGTGCCGGCCTGCAGCCGCCGCGTCAGCTCCTGCGCCGCGACCGCTTCACGGCTGGGCGCCTCGGTGGCGGGGACCGCGTCCGGTCCCACGCCGCGTTGGGCCCGCGACGCGAGGATCGCGGCATGCAGCCGCTGGAGCTCGACGAGGGCGGCGTCGCGGGAGGCACGGCGGGTCAGAGCCACGGCCCTACTTCACTCCCACTACCCGTCCGCGTCAAGCACGTTGCTCGTTGGTGACCGCGCGCCTCACGCGCGGTCACGGGCGCGTTACCATGACCGGCATGCGATTTCTGGTCTCCCCGATCGCGCTCGTGCTCGCGGCGAGTGTGGCTGCCGTCGCACCCGCGGCGGCGCAGACGCGCCGGCCGGCGGCGGGCGCACCGCGTGTCTACACGGCGACGCTGCCGGTCGAGAAGATGCGGAACAGGCAGGCGGTGGTCACGACCAGCCTCGGCGACATCGTGATCGAGCTGCTGGCCGACGCCGCGCCCGACCACGTCGGCTACGTGATGAAACTGGCCGAGGAGCGTGGCTACGACGGCACCACCTTCCATCGCGCGATCCTGCGCGGCCTGATCCAGGGTGGCGATCCGCTCTCGAAGGACCCCTCGAAGAAGGCGCAGTACGGGACCGGCGGCCTCGGCGTGCTGAAGTTCCGCGCCAACGATCTCAAGCACGTGCGGGGCGCAGTCTCCGCGGTGCTGCGGCCGGGCCAGCCGGACAGCGCCGGCGCGCAGTTCTTCGTCTGCGTCTCGGATCAGCCCACCCTCGACGGCCAGTTCACGGTGTTCGGACGGGTCGTCGAGGGCCTCGAGGTCGCGCAGCAGATCTCCGAGATGGCGGCTGACGCCAACGGCCTGATCACCGACCGTGTCGAGATCGCGACGGTGCGGATCCGCGACACGCCGCCGCCCGAGCCGACGCCGTTCGAGACGGAGACGGCGGCGCAGCTCGCCGGCTATCGCGCCGTGCTCGAGACGACGATGGGCGAGGTCACGGTGGAGTTCTTCCCGGATCGGGCGCCCGGCCACGTCCGCAACTTCTTGCGCCTGTCCAGGCTCGGCGTCTACGACGGCACGGCGTTCCACCGCGTCGTGCCCGGCTTCGTCGTGCAGACCGGCGCCCTGACGAGCCGCAAGGCGCCCCTGACGCAGAAGCAGCGCCCGTTCGTGGTCAACCTGCCGCCGGAGTTCAACCCGACGCCGCACGAGGCGGGCATCCTGTCGATGGCCCGCGGCGACGATCCGGCAAGCGCCCAGACGTCGTTCTTCATCTGTCTGGGCAAGGCGTCGTCGCTCGACAACAAGTACACGGTGTTCGGCCGCGTCCTGGACGGCATGCCCGTCGTCGAGGCGCTGGCCAAGGTCCCGCTGAACGGCGAGGAGCCGGTGACGCGCGTCGAGATCACGCGGGTGCGGATCGTGCCGCCCGCGCCATGACGCGTCAGACCGGCGACGGCAGCGCCGCGGCTGACGGCGGCGCGCCCAGCGCCGCCGTCTCAGCGCCGCGGCTACCGAGCTGCCCGCGACCGGGCGTGAGGCGCCCGGTCGCCAGACCAGCACAGCGCCGGTGACGCGCGTCGAGATCACGCGGGTCCGGATCGTGCCGCCGGCGCCGTAAGACCCTACTGCGGCGGCGGCGTGCTGCTGCCGCCGCTGCGCGCCGCGATCCGCTCGAGCGCCTGGGTGGCCAGCGGGGCGACCTGGCCGCGCGTGTCACGGGTCAGCTCCTCCAGGACGGGGCGGGCCCGGTCGTCGCCGATGAGGCCGAGGATCTCGGCGATCGACTCGCGCAGCCCGGCGTCCTCGAGGCGCGACAGCGCCCCGAGGTCGGCGACCTCGTCCTGGCGCAGCTCGAGCAGGTACTCGCGGGCGCGGGCCGACGTCCGGCGCGAGCCGAGGGCCTTGACGACTTCCTCGAGGTACTCCTTGCGGCCGAAGCGGTAGAGCGCGAACGCCTGCGCGGTCTGCACCTGCACGTCGGTCTCCGACAGGCGCTCCTGCGACACCGCTGTCGTCAGCGACGCGTCGCCGACGCGGGCCAGGCCGGCGTAGGCGTGGAGGCGGACCGCGGCGTCATCGTGGGCGCGCTGGCGGGTGAACAGCTCCTTCGAGGACGGGTCGGCGATCAACGCGATCGCCTCCATCAGCGCGGCGCGGAACGGAGGGTCCGCCTGGCGCTTCTGCAGCGCCGCTTCCTTCATGAACAGCCGGGTCAGCTCGGGCAGCGCGGCCCGGTCGTGCAGGCGGCCGACGGTCAGCGCCGCCTCCGTCCGCAGCTTCGATTCGGTCGAGAGCGTGAACGGCAGCACGTCCTTGGCGGCCGCGGTGTCGCCGATCTTGCCGAGGGCCCGGATCGCCTCGAACCGCACGCTCGAGTTGCGATCCTCCTTCATCACGAGGACCAGCATCGGCACCGCGGCGCGGCCGCGCAGGATGCCGATGGAGCGGGCCGCCTTGATGCGGATGCTGTCGCTCGGGTCCTGGAGGCGCGCCTGCAGCGCCGGCACCACCGACGGGTCGACGGCGAGATCGGGCTCGATGACCACGTCGGCCCATTCGTCCGCGTTGGGGTTGAAGAAGTTGACGACCCGCGTCAGCGACGGGCCGATGCCGCTCTCGCGGGGCAGGTAGAGCCGGGTCACGCCGGTGACGGCCGACTCGCGGATGTCCTTCTCGGGGTCGCTGGTCAGCGCGACCAGGCCGGGCAGCGCACGGATGTCGTCGAGCACCTGCAGCGTCGCGACGATGGCGCGGCGGACCGACGCGTCCGGATCGCCGGCGATGGCGACGACGTCCGGGACCGCGCGCTGCACCTTGTTCTGGCCGATGAGGACGACGGCCTCGCGGCGGCGGATGGGGTCCGGGTTGCGCAGGTCATAGATCAGGCTGTCGACCGGCACCTGTCGCGTCGGTTGCGCGACGGCCACGGTGGGCGCGAGCAAGAGTGACGGCGAGGATCGTGGGAAGAGCGAAACGCATGAATCGCAGCCTACCACGGCGGATCGCACGGGAAAACAGTGCCATACTGCGGGTCGTGGCCAGGCACGATCTGACGAGGACGGCGATACCCGGGAAGCTGGCCGGCGAGCGATCGTCGGCAACACCAAAACCGCCCGACGAGGCGACCGACCGCGAAGGACAGCAAGGACGGCAAGAAGAAGATCCGCTGGTCCGAAGCGTGGCAGGAAGCGAGCGTCCTCGTGTGGGCGCGCCGCGGCCGTCTCGCGCTCGGCCTGGCCGTGATGCTGATCAACCGGCTGAGCGGTCTCGTGCTGCCGGCCTCGTCGAAATACCTGATCGACGACGTCCTCACCAAGGGCCGGACCGAGCTGCTGATGCCGATCGCGCTCGTCACCGGCGCCGCAACGCTGGTGCAGGCGGTGACGTCGTACGCGCTGTCGCAGCTCCTCGGTATCGCGGCGCAGGCGGCGATCACCGAGATGCGGCGCGCCGTCCACGAGCACATCACGCACCTGCCGGTGCGCTACTTCGACAAGACGCAGTCGGGTGTCCTGATCTCGAGGGTGATGACGGACGCGGAGGGCATCCGCAACCTCGTCGGCACCGGCCTGGTGCAGCTCACCGGGAGCATCGTCACCGCCGTCCTGTCGCTCGGCATCCTCTTCTACCTGAACTGGCACTTGACGCTGATCACGCTGATCATCCTCGGCGCGTTCGGCGGGGTGATGGGCTACGCCTTCAAGAAGCTGCGCCCGCTGTTCCGGGAGCGCGGCAAGATCAACGCCGAAGTGACCGGCCGGCTGACCGAGGCGCTCGGCGGCATCCGCGTCGTCAAGGCCTACACGGCCGAGAAGCGCGAGCAGATCGTGTTCGCGCAGGGCGTCCACAAGCTGCTGCGCAACGTCACCCAGTCGATGACCGGCGTCTCGGTGACGACGGCGCTGTCGACCGTCATCGTCGGGATCATCGGCGTCATGATGATCCTGATCGGCGGCAACGCCATCCTCGCGCGGACGATGACCATCGGCGACTTCGTGATGTACCTGTTCTTCACCGGCATGATGGCCGCGCCCGTCGTGCAGATGGCCTCGATCGGCACGCAGATCACCGAGGCCTTCGCCGGCCTCGACCGCATCCGCGAGGTGAAGCAAACGCTGGCCGAGGACGCCGAGGACGCGTCCAAGGCGGCGCTCGACACGCTGCACGGCGAGGTCGCGTTCGACCACGTGTGGTTCGAGTACAACCCGGGCGTGCCGGTGCTGAAGGGCATCACGTTCACGGCGCCGGCCGGGTCGACGACCGCGCTGGTCGGATCGAGCGGCTCCGGCAAGAGCACGCTGGTCAGCCTGGTCATGGCCTTCAACCGGCCGTTCAGGGGCACCATCCGCATCGACGGCCAGGACCTCGACGAGCTGAAGCTGGCGAGTTACCGTTCGCACCTCGGCATCGTGCTGCAGGACAACTTCCTCTTCGACGGCACCGTCGCCGAGAACATCCGCTACGGCAAGCCGGCCGCGTCGATGGACGAGGTGAAGGAAGCGGCGCGGATCGCGTACTGCGACGAGTTCGTCGAGGAGTTCGCCGACAAGTACGACACCGTCGTCGGCGAGCGCGGCGTGCGCCTGTCGGGCGGACAGCGGCAGCGCGTGGCGATCGCACGCGCCATCCTTGCCGACCCGCGCATCCTGATCCTGGACGAAGCGACGTCGAGCCTCGACAGCGAGAGCGAGCACAAGATCCAGGACGCGCTGCGCACGCTGCGGCGGGGGCGCACGACGTTCGTCATCGCGCACCGGCTGTCCACGATCCGCAGCGCGGACCAGATCCTCGTGCTCGAAGCAGGCGAGATCGTCGAGCGCGGCTCGCACCGCGAGCTGGTCCAGCTCGGCGGGCGCTACAAGCAGCTCCACGATCGCCAGTACGGGGCGTCGCTTCGCGCACGAAGTGACGCGTTAACATGACCGGCATGCGATTTCTGGTCTCCCCGATCGCGCTCGTGCTGTCGGCGAGCCTGGCTGCCGTCCTGCCGGCGGCAGCGCAGACGCGCCGTCCGGCGGCCGGCGCGCCGCGCGTCTACACGGCGACGCTGCCCGTCGAGAAGATGCGGAACAAGCAGGCGGTGGTCACGACCAGCCTCGGCGACATCGTGATCGAGCTGCTGCCCGACGCCGCGCCCGACCACGTCGGCTACCTGATGAAGCTGGCCGAGGAGCGCGCCTACGACGGCACCACCTTCCATCGCGCCATCCTGCGCGGCCTGATCCAGGGCGGCGATCCGCTGTCGAAGGATCCGTCGAAGAAGGCGCAGTACGGGACCGGCGGCCTCGGCGTGCTGAAGTTCCGCGCCAACGATCTCAAGCACGTGCGCGGCGCGGTCTCCGCGGTGCTGCGGCCGGGCCAGCCGGACAGCGCCGGCGCGCAGTTCTTCGTCTGCGTCTCGGATCAGCCGACCCTCGACGGCCAGTTCACGGTGTTCGGGCGCGTCGTCGAGGGCCTCGAGATCGCGCAGCAGATCTCCGAGATGCCGGCCGACGCCAACGGGCTGATCACCGACCGCGTCGAGATCGCGACGGTGCGGATCCGCGACACGCCGCCGCCCGAGCCGACGCCGTTCGAGACGGAGACGGCGGCGCAGCTCGCCGGCGTATCGCGCCGTGCTCGAGACGACGATGGGCGAGGTCACGGTGGAGTTCTTCCCGGATCGCGCGCCCGGCCACGTCCGCAACTTCCTGCGCCTGTCCAGGCTCGGCGTCTACGACGGCACGGCGTTCCACCGCGTCGTGCCCGGCTTCGTCGTGCAGACCGGCGCGCTGACGAGCCGCAAGGCGCCGCTGACGCAGAAGCAGCGCCCGTTCGTGGTCAACCTGCCGCCGGAGTTCAACCCGACGCCGCACGAGGCGGGCATCCTGTCGATGGCCCGCGGCGACGATCCGGCGAGCGCCCAGACGTCGTTCTTCATCTGCCTGGGCAAGGCGTCGTCGCTCGACAACAAATACACGGTGTTCGGCCGCGTCGTCGACGGCATGCCGGTCGTCGAGGCGCTGGCCAAGGTGCCGCTGAACGGCGAGGAGCCGGTGACGCGCGTGGAGATCACGCGGGTGCGGCTGGTGCCGCCGGCGCCGTAGCCAGCCAGCCGCCTACTGGGGCGGCGGCGCGCTGCTGCCGCCGCTGCGCGCGGCGATGCGCTCGAGCGCCTGGGTGGCCAGCGGGGCGACCTGGCCGCGCGTGTCGCGGGTCAGCTCCTGCAGGACGGGGCGGGCCCGGTCGTCGCCGATGAGGCCGAGGATCTCGGCGATCGACTCGCGCAGCCCGGCGTCCTCGAGGCGCGACAGCGCCCCGAGGTCGGCGACCTCGTCCTGGCGCAGCTCGAGCAGGTACTCGCGGGCGCGGGCCGACGTCCGGCGCGACCCGAGGGCCTTGACGACTTCCTCGAGGTATTCCTTGCGGCCGAAGCGGTAGAGCGCGAACGCCTGCGCGGTCTGCACCTGCACGTCGGTCTCGGACAGGCGCTCCTGCGACACGGCCGTCGTCAGCGACGCGTCGCCGACGCGGGCCAGGCCGGCGTAGGCGTGGAGGCGGACCGCGGCGTCATCGTGGGCGCGCTGGCGGGTGAACAGCTCCTTCGAGGACGGGTCGGCGATCAGCGCGATCGCCTCCATCAGCGCGGCGCGGAACGGAGGCGTCCGCCTGGCGCTTCTGCAGCGCCGCTTCCTTCATGAACAGCCGGGTCAGCTCGGGCAGCGCGGCCCGGTCGTGCAGGCGGCCGAGGGTCAGCGCCGCCTCCGTCCGCAGCTTCGATTCGGTCGAGAGCGTGAACGGCAGCACGTCCTTGGCGGCCGCGGTGTCGCCGATCTTGCCGAGGGCCCGGATCGCCTCGAACCGCACGCTCGGGTTGCAATCCTCCTTCATCACGAGGATCAGCATCGGCACCGCGGTGCGGCCGCGCAGGATGCCGATGGAGCGGGCCGCTTTGATGCGGATGCTGTCGGTCGGGTCCTGGAGGCGCGCCTGCAGCGCCGGCACCACCGTCGGGTCGACGGCGAGATCGGGCTCGATGACCACGTCGGCCCATTCGTCCGCGTTGGGGTTGAAGAAGTTGACGACCCGCGTCAGCGACGGGCCGATGCCGCTCTCGCGGGGCAGGTAGAGCCGGGTCACGCCCGTGACGGCCGACTCGCGGATGTCCTTCTCGGGGTCGCTGGTCAGCGCGACCAGGCCGGGCAGCGCGCGGATGTCGTCGAGCGCCTGCAGCGTCGCGACGATGGCGCGGCGGACCGACGCATCCGGATCGCCGGCGATGGCGACGACGTCCGGGACCGCGCGCTGCACCTTGTTCTGGCCGATGAGGACGACGGCCTCGCGGCGGCGGACGGGGTCCGGATTGCGCAGGTCATAGATCAGGCTGTCGACCGGCACCTGTCGCGTCGGTTGCGCGACGGCCGCGGTGGGCGCGAGCAGGGTGACGGCGAGGATCACTGGAAGAGCGAGACGCATGAATCGCAGCCTACCACGGCGGATCGCATGGGAAAACAGTGCCATACTGCGGGTCGTGGCAAGGCACGATCTAACTAGGACGGCGATACCAGGGAAGCTGGCCGGCGAGCGATCGTCGGCAACACCAAAGCCGCCCGCCGAGGCGAACGACGCGAAGGACGGCAAGGACGGCAAGGACGGCAAGAAGAAGATCCGCTGGTCCGAAGCGTGGCAGGAAGCGAGCGTCCTCGTGTGGGCGCGCCGCGGCCGTCTCGCGCTCGGCCTGGCCGTGATGCTGATCAACCGGCTGAGCGGTCTCGTGCTGCCGGCCTCGTCGAAATACCTGATCGACGACGTCCTCACCAAGGGCCGGACCGAGCTGCTGATGCCGATCGCGCTCGTCACCGGCGCCGCGACGCTGGTGCAGGCGGTGACGTCGTACGCGCTGTCGCAGCTCCTCGGCATCGCGGCGCAGGCGGCGATCACCGAGATGCGGCGCGCCGTCCACGAGCACATCACGCACCTGCCGGTGCGCTACTTCGACAAGACGCAGTCCGGCGTCCTGATCTCGCGCGTGATGAGCGACGCGGAAGGCATCCGCAACCTCGTCGGCACCGGCCTGGTGCAGCTCACCGGGAGCATCGTCACCGCCGTCCTGTCGCTCGGCGTCCTCTTCTACCTGAACTGGCACCTGACGCTGATCACGCTGATCATCCTCGGCGCCTTCGGCGGCGTGATGGGCTACGCCTTCAAGAAGCTGCGCCCGCTGTTCCGCGAGCGCGGCAAGATCAACGCCGAGGTCACCGGCCGGCTGACCCAGGCGCTCGGCGGCATCCGCGTCGTCAAGGCCTACACGGCCGAGAAGCGCGAGCAGATCGTGTTCGCGCAGGGCGTCCACAAGCTGCTGCGCAACGTCACCCAGTCGATGACCGGCGTCTCGATGACGACGGCGATGTCCACCGTCATCGTCGGGATCATCGGCGTCGTGATGATCCTGATCGGCGGCAACGCCATCCTGGCGCGGACGATGACCATCGGCGACTTCGTGATGTACCTGTTCTTCACCGGCATGATGGCCGCGCCCGTCGTGCAGATGGCCTCGATCGGCACGCAGATCACCGAGGCCTTCGCCGGCCTCGATCGCATCCGCGAGGTGAAGCAGACGCTGGCCGAGGACGCCGAGGACGCGTCCAAGGCGGCGCTCGACACGCTGCACGGCGAGGTCGCCTTCGACCACGTGTGGTTCGAGTACAACCCCGGCGTGCCGGTGCTGAAGGGCATCACGTTCGCGGCGCCGGCCGGCTCGACCACCGCGCTGGTCGGCTCGAGCGGCTCCGGCAAGAGCACGCTGGTCAGCCTGGTCATGGCCTTCAACCGGCCGATCAAGGGCACCATCCGCATCGACGGCCACGACCTCGACGACCTGAAGCTGGCCAGCTACCGCTCGCACCTCGGCATCGTGCTGCAGGACAACTTCCTGTTCGACGGCACCATCACCGAGAACATCCGCTACGGCAAGCCGCACGCGTCGATGGACGAGGTGAAGGAAGCGGCGCGGATCGCCTACTGCGACGAGTTCGTCGAGGAGTTCGCCGACAAGTACGACACCGTCGTCGGCGAGCGCGGCGTGCGCCTGTCGGGCGGACAGCGGCAGCGCGTGGCGATCGCGCGCGCCATCCTCGCCGACCCGCGCATCCTGATCCTGGACGAGGCGACGTCGAGCCTCGACAGCGAGAGCGAGCACAAGATCCAGGACGCGCTGCGCACGCTGCGGCGGGGGCGCACGACGTTCGTCATCGCGCACCGGCTGTCCACGATCCGCAGCGCGGACCAGATCCTCGTGCTCGAAGCAGGCGAGATCGTCGAGCGCGGCTCGCACCGCGAGCTGGTCCAGCTCGGCGGGCGCTACAAGCAGCTCCACGATCGCCAGTACGCCTGGGAGCAGGATCGCTTCGTCAATCCGGGCGAGGATCTGGCCGACGCGGCGGGCCCGAAGCTGCCGCCGGTGCCGGTCGGTCCGGGCTCCTGACACCCGACGACTCCGGAGTCGTTCGTCACACCTCGAACGGCAGGCGCGGATCTCCCGGCGGCTCGGGGGGCGGCTCGTCCTCGGCGCCGAGCCCGCTGACGCTGACGCCGATCAGGCGCACCGGCGTGCGCCCGGCGTCGGTCTTGTCGACCAGCCGCACCGCGCGATCGATGATCGACGACGCGTCGCGCGTCGGCGGCGCCGAGTGGGCGCGGGTGATGGTGCGGAAGTCCTTGTAGCGCATCTTCAGCGTCACGGTCCGCGCCAGCGTGTCGCGCTTCTCGAGCCAGCGCGCCGCGCCTTCGGCCATCTTGGCGACCTCCGACTGGATCGTGCCGAAGTCGCTCAGGTCTTCGGTGTAGGTGCGCTCCGAGCCGCTCGACTTGGTCTCGCGATGCGGCTCGACGCGGCGCTCGTCGACGCCGTTGGCCAGGGCTCGCAGCCAGCCGGCCATGCTGCCGACGAGCGCGATGAGCGCGGCTTCGTCCTGGCTGCGGACGTCGACGAGCCGCTCGATGCCGGCGGCGCGCAGCCGCGCCGCGGTCTTCGGCCCGACGCCCCACAGCGCGTCGACGGGCAGCTTCTGGAGGAAGTCCTCCATGCGCTCCGGGGCGATGACCGTGAGCCCGTCCGGCTTCTTCCAGCCCGAGGCGATCTTGGCGAGGAACTTGTTCGGGGCGACGCCGGCGGAGATCGTGAGCTGCGTCGCCTCGCGCACCTGCTGCTTGAGCCGCCGCGCCACGTTCACGCCGAGCGGCTCGTTCCAGGCGTTCTCGGTGACGTCGAGGTACGCCTCGTCCATCGACAGCGGCTCGACCAGCGGCGTGACGGCGCGGAACAGCTCGAAGACCGTCCTCGACACGCGCTGGTACTTCGACATGTCCGGGCGCACCACGACGAGCTGCGGACAGTTGCGCAGCGCCGCCGACATCGACATCGCCGATCGGACGCCGAAGGCGCGGGCCTCATAGCTGGCTGCCGCGACCACGCCGCGCTCGCCGACGCGTCCGCCGACGGCGACCGGCTTGCCGCGCAGGCTCGGGTCGTCGCGCTGCTCGACCGACGCGTAGAATGCGTCCATGTCGAGATGCAGAATGCGCCGCAGGGCCATGGGCTTCGAAGCATTCTATCGCGATGATTCGCCGTTCCTTCGCCGCGCGTCAGGGGCCTTCGGGCTGGTCGCCGGCGGCGCCGCACCGGCCGACGCGCAGCTCGCGTGCGAGGCGATGACGGGCTTCAGCGCGCCCGATGTCCGGATCACGGCGGCCGCGCCTGTCGCCACGCCGGTCGTGCTCTGCAAGGTCGACGGCGTCATCGGCAAGGAAATCCACTGTCTCTCGTGTGGCTGCCCACCACCTGGAACGGCAAGTTCGTCATGGGCGGCCAGGGCGGCTACGCCGGCCGCGTCGAAAGCCAGGCGCTCGGGCTGGGGGCGCTCGAGAAGGGCTATGCGGTCGCCGGGACCGACACCGGCCACGTCGGCCCGGGCGGCTCCACCGACGGGAGCTGGGCCCTCGGCCAGATGGAGCGCGTCGTCAACTACGGCCATGCCGCGATCCACCGCGTCACTGCCACCGCCAAGGCCGTGGTGCAGGCGCGCTATGGCCGCGCCGCCGACAAGTCGTATTTCGCCGGCTGCTCGAACGGCGGACGCCAGGGCCGCGGCGCTGATGTCGGCCCAGCGCTACCCGGAAGACTTCGAGCGCGATCTCGCCGGGGACGCGGATCGCCGGCGCACGGAGATCCGCGGATGTCATCGCGAACTTCCTGACGGCGCCGCGCGCGATGTACCCGACCCGGCGCAGGTGAGCACGCCGACGGTCTCGACCGCGGACCAACAGGCGCTGCAGAAGGCGGTGCTGGCGAAGTGCGATGCCGCCGACGGCCTCGCCGACGGCGTGCTGGGCGATCCGACCACGTGCACGATCCGATCTGCAGGGCTCGCGTGCCCGGGCGGCAACGCCGATGGCTGCCTGTCGCGGGAGGAGATCGCCGCCGATCGAGACCATCGGGACCGAGAAGAGGGCCGATCCTGCACGGGGAAGCCGGTATCACGTCGGCTTGCCCCACCGGGCCGAAGGGATCGCGCGCGGCGGCTGGGGACCGGGCTGGTCGGCCAGAGCAACGTCGCCGGGCCGGGCCGGCCGAGCCTCGGCATACGGCTTCGGCGATCGACTTCCTGTCGCTACTTGTGAGAGCAGGATCCGCTCCGCGTGAGTCGAAGTAGCGCGTTCGACGGCTCTCGACCTTCACGGCGGACACCCAGCTGCTGCAGGCGACGCTGTCACCGATGGATCCGGACCTGTCGGCGTTCCGCGGCCGGGGCGGCAAGCTGCTGCTCTACCACGGCTGGTCGGACCCGGCGTTGTCCGCGCTGATGACGACCAGCTACGTCGATGCCGTGCTGGCGCGCGACCCGTCGGCCGCCGCGGATGTGCGGCTGTTCATGCTGCCTGGCGTGCCTGCATTGCGGCGGCGGGCCCGGACGCGGAGCTGGCGCCGACGTCGAACGACGCTCGACGAGCGGCGCGAGCAAGCTGCCGACGCGGGGCTCGTGCCGCTGCGCCGCCGGCTGACCGCCGGCTATCCGCGGCTGGCGGTCGGCGGCCGCAAGGTGTGCGCCTACCGGCTGAACGAAGGCCGCTCTTCATGGGTTCCGGCGACGGCAGGAGCCGCGACCAGTTCGCAGTGACTCCGGTCAGACGCGACTCCGTTCGCCGGTGCCAGACCACGAACGCCGTCGAATGGCCCGCGCGACCAGGGGCAGCTCGCCGTCGAACGTGAACAGGCCCTGGGCGTCGAAGCGGAAGTCGGCGTGCGGCCCATCGGCCATTGCAGGCTGACGCCGGCGTGCGGGAAGACACCGTGGCCTCGCTGCCCCAGAAGCCGCTGTCGAACGGGTCTCTCTTTCGTGCGGACACCCGGGTCACGCCGATCAGCAGGCTGCGCCGGCTTCCAGGCGGGGCGGGCGGAACGGGACGCGGAACTGCACCTGCGACGAGGCCGGGTGTCGTCGTCCTCGATCATCCAGGGCATGCGTCGCGGCCACTTCGAATGCGGACCCGGCTCGCGGGACCGAGACCTGGCCGCCGACAGTCGGGATACGCGACCATCAGCTCGAGCCCGCCGCCGATCTCGACGCCGCCGCGCGTCGGGACGGCGCGGAGCCGTCATCGGTGGCCTGGCCGCCAGCCACGGTGGGCGTCGCGAAGGCGGGGAGGAGCGCCAGCGACGGGCCGACGCGTGAATGGGCCGAACCGCATCTCGGGCCTCCGGGTATGATGTTGGGTCCGCGAGGCGCGGGCGGACGCGGGATCGCGTCGCCGCACCGATCGCCTATGCGCGATCCGGGAGCCGACAGGCTCACCGCGTGTCGAGTCGAGGAGGGGCAGAGTGGCCGCAGGGCAGTGGTATCTCGTGGTGAACGGCGCGCAAGCCGGGCCGTTCACGCAGGACGACGTGATGGCGCGGCTGCGCGCCGGGCAGATCGACCGGGCGACGCTGGTGTTCACCGCCGGGATGAGCCAGTGGACGCCGCTCGGCCAGGTGCCGGAGCTGGCCGGCGCCGCCGCCAGCGGGTTCGCCACGCCGCCCCCGCCGCCGCCCGGCGGCCAGCGCGCGCACGAGATCGCCTACAAGATCTACGGCGAGGATCTGCAGTTCGTCGACGTCGAGCTCGACCCGCGCGAGAGCGTCGTGGCCGAAGCGGGCGGCATGATGTACATGACGCCGGGCATCGAGATGGAGACCATCTTCGGCGACGGCAGCGGCACGCAGAAGCCCGGGTTCATGGGCGCGCTGCTCGGCGCCGGCAAGCGACTGCTCACCGGTGAGTCGCTGTTCATGACGGTGTTCACCAACACCGGCGGCGCCATCGCCCACGTCGCCTTCGCCGCGCCCTACCCGGGCCGCATCCTGGCGATGGATCTCAAGACGCTCGGCGGCGAGCTGATCTGCCAGAAGGACTCGTTCCTCGCGGCCGCCAAGGGCATCTCGGTCGGCATCGCGTTCCAGAGGAAGATCGGCGCCGGCCTGTTCGGCGGCGAGGGCTTCATCATGCAGCGGCTGCAGGGCGACGGCCTCGCCTTCGTCCACGCCGGCGGCATGCTGCACGAGCTGCAGCTCAAGCCGGGCGAGACGCTGCGCGTCGACACCGGCTGCCTGGTCGCGATGCAGCCGTCGGTCAACTACGACATCCAGATGGTCGGTGGCGTGAAGACGGCGCTCTTCGGCGGTGAGGGCCTGTTCTTCGCCACGCTCACCGGTCCCGGCCACGTGCTGGCTGCAGTCGCTGCCGTTCAGCCGCCTGGCCGATCGCATCGCCAAGGCCATCCCCGGCGTCACCGGCGCTGGCCGGCGCGAAGAGGGATCCGTGCTCGGCGGCCTCGGCAACCTGTTGGACGGAGACTAGAATGCAGCCGGCCGCGGCTGCCGGCGGCGCGCCTAGCGCCGTCGGCTCAACGACGCGGCTCAGAGGCTGCTCGCGACCGAGCTGAGGGCGAGGTCGCCAAACCAAACAAATGCCGCAGTTCATCTACGTCATGAAAGGGTTGGGGAAGGTCCATCCCCCCGACCACGTCGTCCTCAAGGACATCTGGCTCTCGTTCCTGCCCGCCGCCAAGATCGGCGTGCTCGGCCTGAACGGCGCCGGCAAGAGCTCGCTGCTGCAAGATCATGGCGGGGCAGGACACCGAGTTCCTCGGCGAAGCCTTCCTCGCCCAGGGCAGCACAGCCGGCTACCTGCCGCAGGAGCCGACGCTCGATCCGTCGAAGACGGTCCGCGAGATCGTGGACGAGGGCGTCGCCGCGACGCGCGCGCTCCTCGTCCGCTTCGACGAGATCAACGCGAAGTTCGGCGAGGACCTGTCGCCCGAGGAGATGGACAAGGTCCTCGAGGAGCAGGGCAAGGTCCAGGATCGCATCGACGCGCTGAACGCCTGGGACCTCGACTCGCAGCTCGAGTTCGCGATGGACGCGCTGCGCTGCCCGCCGCCCGACACGCCGGTGACGCAGCTCTCCGGCGGCGAGCGCCGCCGCGTCGCGCTGTGCCGCCTGCTGCTGAAGCAGCCCGATCTGCTGCTCCTCGACGAGCCGACCAACCACCTCGACGCCGAGTCGGTGGCCTGGCTCGAGAAGCACCTCAAGGACTACCCGGGCACCGTCGTCGCGGTGACGCACGATCGCTACTTCCTCGACAACGTGGCCGGCTGGATCCTCGAGCTCGATCGCGGCAGCGGCATTCCGTGGGAAGGCAACTACTCGTCGTGGCTCGAGCAGAAGCAGCAGCGGCTGGCGCTCGAGGAGAAGTCCGAGAGCCGGCGCCAGCGCACGCTGCAGCGCGAGCTGGAGTGGATCCGCCTGTCGCCGCGGGCCCGCCAGGCCAAGGGCAAGGCCCGCCTCAACGCCTACGAGCAGCTGCTCAACGAGGACGCGCAGCAGAAGATCGACAAGGTCGAGATCTACATCGCGCCGGGCCCGCGCCTCGGCGACGTCGTCGTCGAGGCCAAGGACCTGCGCAAGGGGTTCGGCGACACGCTGCTGATCGACGGCCTGAACTTCCACCTGCCGAAGGGCGGCATCGTCGGCGTCATCGGCCCGAACGGCGCCGGCAAGACCACGCTGTTCAAGATGATCACCGGGCTCGAGCAGCCGGACAGCGGCTCGCTGCGCCTCGGCGAGACGGTGCAGCTCGGCTACGTCGATCAGGGCCGCGAGCTCGATCCGGGCAAGACGGTGTTCGACGAGATCACCGGCGGCGGTGAAGAGATCGAGCTGGGCAAGAAGACGGTGTCGTCGCGCGCCTACGTCTCGTGGTTCAACTTCAAGGGCCGCGACCAGCAGAAGAAGACCGGGATGCTCTCCGGCGGCGAACGCAATCGCGTCCACCTGGCCAAGCTGCTGCGACGCGGCTCGAACCTGCTGCTGCTCGACGAGCCGACCAACGACCTCGACGTCGATACGCTGCGCGCCCTCGAGGACGCGCTCCTCGAGTTCGCCGGCTGCGCCGTCGTGATCAGCCACGACCGCTGGTTCCTCGATCGCATCGCGACGCACATCCTCGCCTTCGAGGGCGATTCCGAGGTGGTGTGGTTCGAGGGCAACTACCAGGACTACGAGGCGGACCGGAGGCGCCGCCTGGGGGCGGCGGCCGACCAGCCGCACCGCATCAAGTACCGCAAGCTGACCCGGTGACGACGATGACCACACCCGAGATCGAACGGCGCCCGGCGGCGCTCTGGAAGGCGATGACCGACGCGCAGCGGCAGGCCGCGGCCGAAGCGTTCTGGGCCGACGACGAGTCGGTGGCCGAACAGACGGAGGTGATGCTGCTGCTGTCGAAGAAGCTGAACTTCCGCTACAAGTCGGTCGAGGGCATGGCGCCCGAACGCAAGACGACGCACCTGCTCAAGCTGGCGCAGGTTTCGGAAGGCGTCGCGGCGCGCCTCCTCGTGACCTACCACCTCGCCACGCAGCGGCAGATGATGGGCGCCTTCCTCGACGGTCTCGGCATCAAGCACGAGGACGGGCTGATCGACACCGACGACGTGCCGAAGCCCGAGCCCGCGACGCTCGAGAAGGCGGCCAAGGCGATCGTCGCCGCCTATCCGGCCGAGGACGTGCGGCTCTATTTCACGACGCTGCTGATGCAGGACCCGGAGACCTGGGCCGGCCTCGACCAGTACGCACCGGCGGCGTAGCCCGGCGTAGCATCGCCGGGCCGGCGAACTCGCGCGGACAGCGCGTAGAACAGTCGCGGCATCTCGCCCGGGCCCTGGTAAGCGTCCGGCGGGGCGCTCACCCGCATCAGCAGGAGGTGGTCGGTACGGAGGCCGAGATCGACGCGCAGCACGCGATAGAGGCTGCGCGCCAGCAGCGCCGTCATGATGACCAGCACGGTAGACAGCGCGACCTGGAAGACGATCAGCCGGAGTCCGCTCCGGTGAGCGCGGATGACCGATGCCTTCACCGGCGACAACGCCGCGACCGTGGGTGCCATCGCGCAGAAGCATGCGGCGCCGCCGGCGGCGAGCACCGCCGTCGCCAGCGCCGCACCGTTGATAGAGGGCACGACGAGCGGCGGCAGCGCGCCGTCCAGGCCGCGGACCAGGAACGCGAGCAGGGCGTGTGCGGCGCCGATGCCAGCGAGCGTCGCGGAGACGACCAGGCACCGGACTTCGGTGACGAACTGACGCGCCAGCGGGCCGCGAGTCGCGCACAGCGACAGACGGATAGCGGCTTCCTGCGCACGCGCGGCCGCGCGTGCCAGGAGCAGCAGGCCGACGCCGCTGGACGTCACGATCAGGAGCAGCAGCACGGCGCCGCACAGGGCCGTCAGTGCCGGCCTGACCGAGGCGCTCATGAGATCGGCGAGAGTCCGCACGGTCAGCGGATGGCCGGGATAGGCGCGCGGCTCGCGGGCCTGTTGCGCGGCCATCCAGGCGGTCAGCTCCGCCGAGGCGGTGACGACGGTGGCGCCCGGACGCAGTCGCGCGACCACGAGTGCGACATGTACCGAACGGTCGCGCAACCACGGCTCATTCGCGAGCGGACATCGGCAGCCAGAGTTCGACGTCGCGGTCGGGGAAGCGAAGCTCGGAGGGCAGCACGCCCACGACGGTCGATGCACGGCCGTCGACGGGGATAGATCGACCGATCGCCTGCTTTGCCGTCGAAGCGCTCGCGGGCGAGCGCGTCGCCGATGAGCACCACGGCCGGGCCGTTTGGCACGTCTTCATCCGGATTGAAACTGCGGCCGGCCACCGGACGCACCCGAAGCGTCTGGAGGAGGTTCGGCGAGACGAGGATCGCCCGGTCGACGCGGGTCGGGTCCGCCGAGGAGCACGCCGTTCCGCATGTAGGCGGCGACCTGCTCGAACGAACGGGCATCGCGACGGAGATCCAGGTACGCCGTGTAGGACAGCTCCCACGGCGCCACGTCCTGGGGCGTCTGTTCGCGGATCGCGACGAGCCGGTCCGGCGCGTCGAACGGCACGGGACGCAGGAGCGCGGCATCGACGAGGCTGAAGACGGCCGTTGTCGAGGCGATGCCGAGGGCGAGCACCAGGGCCGCCGCGAACGCGGAGGCGGGCTGCGCCGCCATCTGCCGGGCGGCGCCGCGGAGGTCCTGTCGCAGGCACTCCAGGTGCTGCCGGGGCGCGGTCCGCGCCAGGTCGGCCAGCGTCTCGAATCCAGAGCCGCAGCACGCTCAGCGGGCCATGCTCAGCGGCCTCGCGACGCTGCGCCCGGTAGGTGCGGGCCATCTCCGCTTCATAGCCGCCGCGGAACTCCTCGGGGAACATCAGGCGGACGAGGCGGCGGAAGACGCGCAGTTCAATCGACATAGACGGACCTCACGTGGTGCGCGGGCTGAGGAGCTTCTTCGCGCGGGCGTGGCGGACCGCCTCCTCCATCCGGCGGGCTTCTGCCGATGCCACGGCACGGCCGTTGGCCGACAGGCGGAGGTAACGCTGCCGCTCGTGGTCGAGCGCCGGATAGGGACGCTCCTCGCTCTCGAGGATCAAGCGCTCGTCGACGAAGCGCTTGATGACGCCATACAGCGTGCCCGCGGTGAGCTCCACCTTGCCATCGGTCCGCCGGCGCACCTCCTTGATGACCGCGTAGCCGTGCTTCTCGCCGTCCGCGAGGGCGACGAGCACCTGGAACATCGGCGTGGTCAGCGGTAGGTAGTCGTCGGGGTCGAAGCGGCGGGCGGCCATGGCCGGGACTATATCGTAGGTCGGCGGGCCGGCTAGTCCTGCCGGAGCGCCGCCAACACGTCGGCGGTGCCGGCCCGCCATGCGGGCACCAGGCAGGCGAGGGCGGCGACGCCCGCGAACCCGAGCGCCGCCGTCACCAGCGACACCGGATCCGAGGCGGCGACGCCGAACAGCAGCGCGTCGAGCAGGCGCCCCACCAGCAGCGCGCCGGCGATCCCGCAGGTAACCCCGATGGCCACCAGCCGCGCGCCTTCCGAGAGCACCAGGCCGATCACCTGGTGCCGGCGCGCCCCGATCGCCTGCCGCACCGCCAGTTCCTTCGTCCGCGCACCCACCGACAACGACAGCACGCCGTAGAGGCCGACCGCGGCCAGCAGCGTCGCGACTACCGCGAAGCCGGCCAGCAACCGCAGCGCGAACGTCTGCGCAGCGGTGGACTGCCGTCGGATCTCGGCCATCGTCGTCACGCGTTCCACGGCGACCGTCGGCTGGATGGCGCGCAGCGCATCGCGGACCTGCGGGGCCACGAGCAGCGGATCGCCGGTCGTCCGCAGGACGAGGTGCTTCGAGAAGGCGCCGCTCTGCCAGAACGGCTGGTACAGCTCCGGCTCCGGCGCCTCGCGCAGCCGCTCGGTCCGCGTGTCGGCGAGGACGCCGACGATCGTCGTCGGCTTGTCGTTGCCCGGGAAGCGGAGCTGCTGCCCGATCGCCGGTGCCGATCCCAGGTGCTTCCGGACGAACGCGGCGTTGACGATCCCGACGCGCGGCGCGTCACCGTTGTCGCTGCGGGAGAACGCCCGGCCCTCGGCCAGCCGCATGCCCATGACCGCGAAGTAGTCCTCGGTCACGGATCGCACCGGCAGGCTGATGCGATCGACGATCGCCGACGAGCCGCTGGCCCGGCCGACCACTTCGAGCTCGGCCGGCCAGCTGTTGCCTGTGAGCGGCAGGCCCCAGGCGAAGGCGGCGTGGCGGACGCCGGGAACGGCCGCGACCCGCTCGAGCCCCTGCTCGTGGAAGGCGCGTCCCTGGGCGCGATCGCCGACGTGCGTGACCGTCATCGCCAGGATCCGCTCGGTGTCGTAGCCGGGGCGGACGCCATCGAGCTTCTGGGCGGTGCGCACGAGCAACGCCGCGCCGGCCAGGAGGGAGACGGTGAGCACCACCTGGACGACGGCCACGCCGGCCAGGAGCCGCCGCTCGACGCGGCCGGCCGTCGTGCGCGATCCCTTGAGCAGGGTGAAGCGATCGCCCCACGAGGCGCGCAGCGCCGGCAGCAGCCCGGCGCCGATGCCAGCCGCGAGCGCGGCAAGGGCGCCGAAGAGCAGGACCGGCCAGCCGACGGCCACGGCATCGGCCCGAGGGACGGCGTGGCCGCCGATGGCGCGCAGCACCGCGACGATCGCCCAGGCCAGGCCGGCGCCGAGCAGCGCCGCCGTCATCGACAGGGCGATCGCCTCGATCAGCACGAGGCGGAACAGCCGCGCCCGGCCGGCGCCCATCGCCGCGCGCGTCGCGTATTCCTGCTGGCGCTGCAGGCCCCGCGCGAGCAGCAGGCCGCTGACGTTGGCGCAGGCGATGAGGAAGAGCAGGCCGACGGCGCCGAAGAGCGGCACCAGCAGGCGCTCGCCGTCGGCGTTGAGCACGGCACGCACAGGGCGAGCCGTCGCGGTCAGGCCGGCGAGCCGCGGATCGGCCGCGGCCACCGCCGCAGACCTCGCGGCCACCTCGGCCTGCGCGTCGGCGGCGGTCGCCCCGTCCCGCAGGCGCGCGATCACGTTCGCCGGCGCCACGCGTGGCGGTCGTCTCGTCGATCGTCATCGCCAGCCAGAAGTCGACCTTGGCGTCGAGGTCGTAGTTGGGCTCGGCGGCGGCGCGCGGATCGGGCAGGAAGCGCAGGCCCGGCGGCATGACGCCGACGACCGGGAGCGGCGCGGGCATCCGGCTGAGCGTCACCGCCTTGCCGACGATCCCCGGATCGCCGCCGAACTCGCGCTGCCACAGGTCGTGACCCAGGAGGATCGCCGTCGGTGGCGCGCCGGGCTGGCCCGCCACGCCGGGCCGGCTCGCCTCGGCCTCCGTGAAGGTGCGGCCGACCAGCGGTCGGACACCCAGGACGTCGAAGTAGTCGCGCGTGACCACCATGCCGCCGAGCGAGCGGCTGCCGTCGGCGCGGACGAGGAAGTTGAACGTCCAGCCGTACAGCGCGGTGCGCTGCAGGCTGCGAGTCTCTCGCCACGCCAGCCACTGGCCAACGGTCGCGCCGCGGTCGTAGGGCTGGCCGTCGACGCGCGCCGGCGACACGAGCACGAGCCGGTCGGGCTCGGCATAGGGCGGCGGCGACAGCAGCACGCCCTGGATGAGGCCGAACATCGCCGCGGCCGAGCCGATTCCGACGGCGAGGGTGGCCACGGCCACCGCCGCGAACGCCGGATGGGCGCGCAGTTGTCGAAACGCGTAGCGAGCGTCAGTCATCGCGCCGTCCTCCGGGAAGGTGTCTGCCCAGCTTAAGACGTGCGGATACCCCCGGAGGTTTACGGCGCGATGTTCTGGTTCACGTGGAACACGTTGTCCGGGTCGAAGCGCCGCTTCAAACCCGACTCAATATCCAAAACAGAGCCCTCCGCTCGCGATTCGGTCCTCTGTGATGGACCATGAGACGTCTGGCGAATCGACGAGACGATGATCTCGACGATACCGCTGGAGGGCGTCAACGCTGGGGTCACAGGGTAGGTCCCCTCACTCATGGTCCGACTCGCGCCCGTGCCGAGCTGATCCTCGATAATCACACACTGGCCGACACGAACGATGAAGTTGGACCTGACACCTGTGTAGCTGCCGATCACATGGACCGCCCTGATGTGCCTGGGCATGTCGACGACAGCGCTGCCGGTCCCCGCCTGGCTCCATGGCACGCTCGTGCGGAGCGTGAAGTCCAGCGGTTTCGCGCCATCGATGTATCTGCTGGTGATCACGGAATCGAAGCCGTCAGCGACGGCACTGACACTCCCGGTGCCGGCAGCCAAGTCGTCGAGGCGGTACTCACCGCTGCTGTTCGTCAGGGTGGACCTTCCGGTGTTCAAGCCGTCGCCGATGCGAACGGTCGCGCCGACGAGCCTCGCGCCATCTTGAGCCATGACAGATCCGACGAGCGAGACTGTCGACGGTGCTGTTGGTGCCATGCCGCTGCCACAGCCGGCGATCGCAGCGAGTGCAACGAAGATCGTGCTTCGCAAGGCGGTGTTCCTCCGGCAAATGGTGTGCCTCATGGGAAGCGCACACCAGCTAGGGCGCGATGTTCTGGTTCACGTGGAACACGTTGTCGGGATCGAAGCGGCGCTTCATCTCGACGAGCCGCGCGTAGTTGACGCCGTAGGCCGACGGGACGCGCGCGGCCTCGTCCGCGGTCATGAAGTTGACGTAGGCCCCACCCGACGCGAACGGCTGTGACGCCGCGTAGAACGCGCGTGCCCAGCTGATGCAGGCGGCATCGGCGCCGGCGTCCTCCCAGCGCGCGTGCACGTTCACCACCAGGCGGGTATCGCGCCCGACATAGGCCGTGGCGTCGGCCGGCACGCGGTTGGCGGCCCCGGACACCAGCGCGACGAAGATCTCGCTCTGGTCGGACGGCAGCTGTCCCGCGTAGGTGGCGAGCGCCGCGATGGCGCCGTCGCCCAACTCGGTGAAGTTGTGCGACTTCCAGTAGTTGCGCGCGCCGGGCGCGAGCAGCGGATCGAAGGCCTGCTGCCAGCCGCCGTACGGCGCCGGGCCCGACGTGTTCGCCGAGCAGCGGGGCAAACCGCTCGCAGCACGTCGATCTGGGCCGCCGCCTCGACGGGATCACCGGCGGAGAAGACGGCCAGGACGACGACGCCCTGCCCGTGGACCTCGGCGGGCAGGAAGGGCAGCGGTGGCGCCTTGCGGAGCACCGCCCAGACGTTCAGCGACTCGGGCGCCCGCTCGACGAAGGTCCGGTACTGCCGCAGGATCTCGCCGGCGTGCGCCATCGGGAACACGAGCAGTCCGGCCACCACCTGCGGCGGGATCGGGTGCAGCGCGAACTCGAACTGCGTGACGACGCCGAAGTTGCCGCCGCCGCCGCGCAGCGCCCAGAACAGGTCGGGGTTCTCGGTGGCGCTGGCGCGGCGCATCGTGCCGTCGGCGCCGACGACGTCCGCCGACACCAGGTTGTCGACGGTCATCCCGTGTGTCCGCGTCAGCCAGCCGAAGCCGCCACCCAGCGTCAGCCCGGCGACACCGGTCGTCGAGTTGATGCCGAGCGGCGTCGCCAGGCCGTGCTCGAGCGTGGCCCGATCGACGTCGGCGAGGAGGGCGCCGGGCTCGACGTAGGCCCGCCGCGCCGCGGCGTCGACGCGGACCTGCCGCATCTGCGACAGGTCGATCATCACGCCGCCGTCGGACACGGACGTGCCGGCGATGTTGTGGCCGCCGCCGCGGATCGAGATCTCGAGTCCCCGCTCGCGGGCGAAACCGATCGCCGCCGCCACGTCCGCGGCGTCGGCGCAGCGCACGATGACCGCCGGCCGGCGATCGATCATCGCGTTCCAGATGACGCGCACGGCGTCGTAGGTGGAATCGCCGGGCTGCACGAGAGTGCCCTTCACGGCGGCCGTCAACGTCTGCGTGTCGACCACGCGAGCAGGAACAGTCATGGGAGTGTCCTCGGGAAAAGGCGCGGCCTACGGCTGGCCGTGCACGTGACTGGGCTGGGCTTCGAAGCCGGCGCACGAGACGGCCGGGTTGAAGTCCACGTAAGTGCCCTTGGTGTTGTTCCGGAAGGCCCAGACGTGCAGCTCGTAGAACGCGGGCAGGCCGAAACGGTTGGGGCTGCCCACGAGGTTCGTCTGCTGGCCCAGGATCACCGGCGGCGCCGCGTTGTTGGCGTCCCACTCGGCGGCGGTGATGATGAATTCCGCGCCGACCAGGCGCGCCCGGCGGTCGGTGACCTCGTAGATCAACGCCTCAGGCTCCTCCGGGTTGAACTTGCCGTCGAACAGGATCTCCCCCTTGACGAAGTGCACGCCCATCGCCCCTTCATCGGCGCTGCTCACGCAGGCGTTGGTCGACTTCCAGCCCGCCGCATCCGCCTCGGCGGGATCGCGGTAGCGCTCCGTCGCGCGCTGCACCACCTGGACCAGCCCCGTCCCCTGGACCTGCTCCTGGCCCGCGGCTGCCGGACTGACCGATCCACACGAGAGGGCCGCCGCCAGCCCGAACCACATCGCACGTTGCGTCTTCGTCATCATCGTCTCCATCGCACCTGTCTCTTTCGCATGTTGGGGCGTTCGATGCGGTATTCTCGCGGCCGCCCGACCCGGGCGGGAGAGAACAGGGGTGACGTCACCGTGACATGGTGACGAGACCGTTCGCCTCGCCGCGGCGGCACGTTGTGGGAGCGGGGGATGAGGGTGGTCCGTGACAGAGCCTGAGCAGCTTCCACAGGCGCCCCTCGACA
The DNA here is from genome assembly GCA_963844435.1 of Vicinamibacterales bacterium. Classification (GTDB taxonomy): domain Bacteria; phylum Acidobacteriota; class Vicinamibacteria; order Vicinamibacterales; family Vicinamibacteraceae; genus JBDSLU01. Next base: position 62,527 of record CAWJOG010000014.1, read on the forward strand.
CGGAGCGCGTGCGGGCACACGCCCGCCGCATCCTCGACAGCGAAAGCTTCTCGAAGGCGCACAGCCTGCGCCGCTTCCTCGCCTACGTCGTCGACGAGACGCTGGCGGGCCGGGCCGACGCGCTGAAGGAATACGCCATTGGCGTCGAGGTCTTCGGCCGCGGCGAGGGCTTCGATCCGCGCGCCGACACCATCGTGCGGGTCCAGGCGCGGCGTCTCCGGTCGAAACTGGAGCACTACTACGCCGTCGCGGGGCACCCGGACGGGATCGTGATCCACGTGCCGACCGGCAGCTACCTGCCGCGCTTCCGGGAGGTGCCGCTGGCGGCGCCCTCGGACGCGGCCGCCCCCGGACCGGACTGGACGTGGCCGCCGCGCGGCGAGGCACGCGCCGCACCAGCCGCGCCGCTGCCCGTCCCGCGCACGACGCTGATCGGGCGCGACGTCGAAGTGGCCGCGATTCTCGGCGCCCTGCGCGCGGGGAGCGCCCGCGTGTTGACGCTGGCCGGGCCGGGCGGGAGCGGCAAGACGCGGCTGGCGCTGCAGGTCGCGGCCGAGGCCGCCGCCGATTTTCCCGGCGGCGTCTCGTTCGTCAGCCTCGGCTCGCTGGCCGATGCCGCCGGCGTCGCGCCGACCCTGGCCCAGGCGCTCGGGCTGTCCCGTATCGAACGCGGATCGGTCGCCGAGGCGCTGCGGGCCCACGTCCGGGCCACGGTGCGCGAGCGCACGCTGCTCGTCCTCGACAACTTCGAGCAGCTCCTCGCGGCGGCGCCGCTGCTCGTCGACCTGATCGAGTCGACGACCGCGCTGACGCTGCTCGTGACCAGCCAGGCCGTCCTGCACGTGTCCGGCGAGCAGTGCATCCCGGTGCGGCCGCTGCCGGTGCCGGACATGGCGCGGCTGCCGCCGCTCGACGCGCTGGCGCGCAATCCGGCCGTCGCGCTCTTCGTCCGCCAGGCCCTGGCGCGGCAGCCGGCCTTCGCGCTGACGGCCGACAACGCCGCCCCCATCGCGGAGATCTGCGCCCGCCTCGACGGCCTGCCGCTGGCCATCGAGCTGGCGGCGGCGCGGATCCGCATCCTGTCGCCGGCGCAGATGCTCGCGCGCCTCGAGCGGCGGCTGACATTGCTCACCGGCGGCGGGCCCGACCTGCCGGTGCGCCAGCAGACGCTGCGCCACGCGATCGACTGGAGCCACGAGCTGCTGACCGACGGCGAGAGGCGCCTGTTCCGCCGTCTCGCGGTGTTCGCCGGCTCCTGCACCCTCGAGGCCGCCGAGGCGGTGTGCAATCCGCGCCAGGACCAGGGTCTGTCGGTCCTCGACGGGATGTCGTCGCTCGTCGACAAGAGCCTGATCCACGAAGTCGACGCGGCGCCGGACGAGCTGCGCTTCGCAATGCTCGAGACCGTGCGCGAGTACACGCTGGAGCAGCTCGACGCGAGCGGCGAGCATCCGGTGACGCGGCGCGCCCACGCCGCCTACTGCCTGGTGCTCGCCGAGGAAGGCCTGGGATCGATCACTGCCGCGCAGCGCGACGAGTGGCTGGCGCGCTGCCATCGTGAGCACGACAATCACCGCGCCGCGTTCGATCACCTGATCGCCACCCACGACGCCGAATGGGCGCTGCGGCTGGCCCTGGCCCTGTCCGACTACTGGGATCGGCACGACCATCGCCTCGAAGGCTTCGCCTGCTTCCAGGCGCTGCTGCGGCTGCCGGGACTGGCGGCGCGCACCAGGGCCCGGGCGACCGCCATCGCCAGGGGCAGCCTGCTCGCGCCGGTGCTCGAGGCGACGAAGGCCGAGCAGGAGGCGCTGTCGATCTACCGGGAGCTCGGCGACCTGCGCGGCGTGGTCGAGCAGTTGAACAACCTCGGCGTCAACCACCGGTTCATCGGGGACTACGAGGGTGCCCGCGCCTGCCTCGACGAGAGCGTGAGCATCTGCCGGCAGCTCGGCGATCGTTCCGCCGTGGCGACCGCCCTGAGCAACCTTGCCGACGTGCGCCGCCGGCAAGGCCACTATGCGGATGCCCGGGTGGCACTCGAGGAGGCACATGACCTGTTCGGAGCAGGCCGGCCACACCATCGGCCAGGCCTGGTCGCTCAACCACCTCGGCGACGTCGCGCGATCGGCCGGCGATCCGGCCGACGCGCGCGTCCAGTACCAGCGCGGCGCCGACCTGTTCCGCGCCCTCGGCGACACCATGGGCGTGGCGCGGTCAGCGATCGATCTCGGCCAGCTCGCCTGTGAAGAAGGCGATACCGCGACCGCGCACGCGCGGTTCGGCGAGGCGCTCGACACGTTCGAGGGCCTCAATCAGCGGCTCGGCATCGCCATCGCGCTCGAGGCCTTCGCCTGTGCCGCGCTCGTCGATGGCGACCGCGATCGGGCGCTGACGCTCGCCGGAGCGGCGGCGGCGGTGCGGCGAGCGAGCGGCGCCTTCGCCCCCGGCGCGCTCCATCAAGGGACGAGGGTCGACTGCCACATCGCCGAACTGTGGGCGCTCGACGACGCCGGCGCCTGCGCGCGACGCAGCGCCGGCGCGTCGCTGCCGCTCGACCGGGCCATCGCCCTGGCGCGGCAAGCCGCGCTGCGGGCCGCCGGCTACTGATAGTTGGACGGATCGAGCAGGCGCCGGACCGCGGCGACACGATCGACCGGGAAGCCGCTCAGGCGCCCGTGGGCGATGATCAGGCTCTCGTCCGGGGCGTAGTACCACGCAGTACATCTTGTCGTCGGTCACGAAGCTGTGGATCCACTGGATGTCCGGCCCGAGGTCGGCCAGGGCGCTCAGGGACTTCAGCGACGCGTCGCGGATCTGTGTCTCCGACCAGTCGGCGATCCCCGGGACGATGCGCTCGATGACGAATTTCGGCATGCGTCCCTAGAATACTGCCTTCAGGAGGGCGACGCCTCCCGCGACCAGCGCCGCCAGGATCGCCAGCAGGATCAGGATGCCGGCGGCGATGGCGAGCACGTCCCTGGGGAGGCGGCCGGCGGTCTGGCCCGTCCGGCCGTTGACCAGCGCGCGATAGCGGGCGCCGCGGTACACGTCGTCGATCCCGTACACCGGCACGAGGACATGGCGGCAACGGTGGCCGCTCCACTCCGGCCAGGTTTCGAGGGCCGACTGGGGCAGCTTCGCGTCCCGTCTGAGAGCGGTGTCGACCTCCTGCTGCATCCGGACGTCCGCGGCGTCCCACGCGTCCCAGAGATTGACGCCGTAGACCTCGACCTCGTAGCCGGCGAGGTAGCGCTCGTCGTACACGCGCAGAATCCTCCACCGGGAACGGCTCGATCTTCTGCAGCTGCTCGTTCGGCGCGGAGCCGGACGCCGGCACCAGCAGGTCGTCGAACGCCTGTCCACGACGCCGTCGATGGGGTACGGCTCGTATTCGCCCTTCCGGTTCTTCTTCTGGGTCTCGCCGCGCCACGGCACGCGTGCGCGCGCGCTGAACATCCAGCACGGAAGGTAGACCGCGCGCACCGTGTCCACCGCGAAGCCGTTCCGTCGCAGGCCGAAGGTGCGCTTCGCGTCGAGCCAGGCGTCGAACCGCTCGCGGGCGTCGCCCGCCCCGATCGCGAACGGCACGACGCCCGACGGATGCACCGGCGCCCCCGTCGCATCGCAGGGCACGAGGGTTGGCGAGCCGCAGGCGTCGCACGCCTTGCCGGCGAGGTACGCCGGATACTCCATCAGGGCGGCGCAGGCGGAGCAGCGCACACGCGTGGCGCCGGGCTGCCAGTCGCGTCCGCTGTCCGGCCGATCGCGGAGCAGCGGCAGGAACTCGAACGCGGCGACGGGGCCGCCGTCGGTGGGCGCGTCGTCGATCGTCGTGTCGCACGCCGGGCAGACGACGGCTTGCCGGCCGGGGTGCCACGTGCCATGCGCGCCGCAGGCGGCGCAGTCGAACGGGGAGGCGGAGGTCGCCGTGGTGTCGTGCATCGTCACTGGCTACAACGTCGGGGACGGCCCCGGAGAACTGTGAGAGGATGCGGCGGTACCCCACCGCGCATGACGCACGCGCTCCGCCGCCTGGTCCTGATCGCCGCTTGCCTTGCCGTCGCCGGCGCGGTGCCGTCCGCGGACGATCCGCCGAGCTGGGCGTATCCCGTCAACCCGCCCGGACTTCAAGCCGCGCGTCGACGACGGCCGGCTCCGGCGCGTGCCGGACAGCACCGCCGGCTACACGGTGACGCAACTGCGCGACCTCTTCGCCGCGCCGGTGTGGCATCCCGGCGACCACCCGCTGCTGCCCCCGATCGTGGCGCAGGGCCGCAAGCCGGCCGTGTTCGCCTGCGGCGTCTGCCATCGTGCTGACGGACCGGGCGGGCCCGAGAACGCCAACATCGCCGGCCTGCCGGCCGCCTACATCGTCCAGCAGATGGCCGACTACAAGAGCGGCGCGCGCACGACGGCGATGCCAGAACGGGCGCCGCAGAAGAACATGATCGCGCTGTCGAAGGCCATCGGCGACGACGAGGTGCAGGAGGCGGCCGCCTACTTCGCGGCGCGGACGCCGCGCCAGAACGTCCGCGTGGTCGAGACCGCGGACGTGCCGGTGACGGTGGTCGCCGGCTGGTTCCTGGCGGATGCGAAGACCGGCGCCCGCGAGCCGATCGGCCAGCGCGTGATCGAAGTGCCCGAGAACCTCGAGCAGTTCGAGAACCGCGACACGCACGCGCGCTTCATCGCCTACGTGCCGCCGGGGAGCGTCGCGCGCGGCGAGGCGCTCGCCGCCGGCGTCCCCGGCAAGACGGACCGCTGCGCGATCTGCCATGGCCCCGACCTGAAGGGGTTGGCGGGGATCCCGCCGATCGTCGGCCGGTCGCCGAGCTACGCGGTGCGACAGCTCTATGAATTCCAGACCGGTTCACGCAACGGTGCAGCGGCGGCGTTGATGAAGCCCGTCGTCGCCAACCTCACGGTCGAGGACATGGTGGCGCTCGCCGCCTACCTCGGCGTCCAAGGCGCCGTAGCGGCGCCCGCGTCAACGCGACTCGAGCAATCGCGACAGCCGGCGGTCCGCATCGCGCGCGACGCCGGCGTGTCCATCGGCGATGGTGTCGAAGGGCAGGTCCTTCAGCGCGGGAAGGGCGGCGAGGTTGCGCGCCGGATCCTCCGAGAACAGCCAGCCGACGGTCGTCACGCCGTCGCCCTTTGCGCATCAGCGAGTCGCCGGTGAAGAGCAGCGGCCCGTGCAGGTACATCATGCTGCCCGGCGAATGGCCCGGCGTCGCGACGGCCGTGAAGTGGATCCCATCGAACTCCAGCGCCTCACCGCCGCGGAGCTCGGTCATCGCGGGCGGCGCCGGCGGCAGCGGCAGCAGCGCGCCGACGATGGTGCCGAACGGCGCGTAGTGGCTGCGGTCGCCGCGGATCATGGCCGCGTCGGCCGCACCGACGAACACGGTCGCGGCCGGGAACCGGGTGGCGGCGGCGACGTGATCCGGGTGGCCGTGGGTGATCAGCACCGCGCGGACGTCGCCGGCGGAGAGGCCCTGAGCCTGCAGCTCGCCGAGGATCGCCGCCCCCGACGCGTCCATGCCGGCGTCGACGAGGACGGCGCCGTGCTGGGTCCGCACGATCCAGGCGTAGGCGCCGCCGGTCTCGACACCGACGACGCCATCGCCTGCCGCGACCCGCGGCCCGTCGGGCGGCTCACGCGTGGCGAACAGGAAGCCGAACAGCAGGATGGGCAGGAGCAGGACGCAGCCGAGCCCGACGAGCGCGCGTTTCAGGATCTTCTTCACGGCACCTCCGATCGGTAGTCGAAGCCGGGGCGCCATATTCGACAGCCCCGGCGACGGCCCGGTCGGGAAGGCGGATCAGACCAGCGCCGGCTGCTCGATCGCGCGGATGACGGCGTCGTAGTCGTTGGGCAGCTCGATCGGCCGGCGGGCATGCGTCGAGGTCGACACCCTCGAGCTGGCTCTGGTGGTACTGCAGCTTGAAGTCGGTGAACTTCAGGCCGTTGGCGGTCGAGATCACGACGACGCGATCGGCCCGGCGGATCGTCGCCGCGGGCGACCAGCTTGGTGAGCACGGCGAGCGCGACGCCGGTGTGCGGGCAATTGAACATGCCGGTGCAGATCGGCGGCGGCCGAGGCGTTGGCGAGCTCGGCTTCGGTCGCCTGCTCGACGATGCCGTCGTAGCGCTGCAGCGTCCGGATCGCCTTCTTCACCGACACCGGGTTGCCGATCTGGATCGCCGAGGCCAGCGTCGGCTGCGCCGCGACGGGCTCGAACGTCCAGTTGTTCTGGTAGGCGAGATAGAGCGGGTTGGCGCGCGCCGCCTGCGCGACGACGATGCGCGGCCTCTTGGTGATGAGCCCCAGCTCGCGCATCATGTCGAAGCCGGCGCCGAGCGCGCTGACGTTGCCCAGGTTGCCGCCCGGGATGACCACGACGTCGGGCACCTTCCAGTCCCACTGCTGCACGATCTCGATGGCCACCGTCTTCTGGCCTTCGAGCCGCAGGCTGTTCATCGAGTTGGCGAGGTAGACCAGCCCTTCGTCGGCGAGGCGCTGGACGATGCGCATGCAGCCGTCGAAGTCGGTGTCGAGCGACAGCACCATGGCGCCGTTGGCGAGCGGCTGCAGCAGCTGCGCGACCGAGACCTTGCCGCGCGGCAGGATCACGATCGCGGGGATGCCGGCGGCGGCGCAGTAGGCGGCGAGCGACGCCGAGGTGTCGCCGGTCGAGGCGCAGGCCACGGCGCGGATGCTGGTGCCTTCAGCGAGGATCTGCCGCACCACCGAGACGAGCACCGTCATGCCGAGGTCCTTGAACGATCCGGTGTGCGAGTTGCCGCACTGCTTGATCCACAGATCGTCGACGCCGATCGAGCGGCCGAAGCGCTCGGCCCACAGCATGTTCGTGCCGCCCTCGTCCATCGACACGATGCACTCGTCGGGGAGGCTCGGGAGCACCCACTCCTTCTTGCCCCAGACCGCCGAGCCGTACGGCCACGTGGTGCGCTTGTAGCGATCGTCGAACAGCCGCATCCAGGCGGACGGCGCGCGGTCCTTCAGCGCGGCCACATCGTGCGCGACCTCGAGGAGATCGCCGCAGGTCGGGCAGCGGTACAGCGGCTTCGTCAGGGGATGCTCGCCGGAGCAACCGGCGATGCAGCGGAACCAGGCGCGGTAAGGCATGAGTCTCTAAGGCTCGAACGGTGGAACGACCAAGTCTACACGGTTCACACGCGCTTCACCCGCCTTCGCCAACGGCTCCGGCGCGGCGGGCCGCCTTCCCGGTTCCTGCGCGGTCACGCGGCCTTTACGTTTTCGTGCGCACCTCAACACATCTCGTCCCGGCCATTGGGGTACGACACTTTTTGACCATGTGGATGACGTGAAATGGTGTCGATTCCTGCTTGGAGTCCAGTCAGACGAGGCTGGTTCGCGGCTTGCAACATCGGGCCGTGCGGCGCCGGCAACGGCGTCCAGGGCAGCCCCGTGCGGGGCGCGCCCGGCGAACATCCGTAGAGACGCTATGAGCCGACTGCCTGCATCGAGCGACCGCGCCGCTGCCACCCCGATGTTCCAGGACGGGCTCGGCACACGCGTGCGCGTCGCCGATACGGGCGGGGACCCGGTCGAACACCTGGAGCTGGTGCCGGAGCTCGCCAACCAGGAATCCGCGATCCGGGATCGCGTCGGCCGCCTCATCAACTTCCGCCACGCCCGCTACGTCCGCCTCCGCAGCGTCGACCGCGCCAAGACCGGCCTCAAGCCGCTCGTCATCGCCTACGACGCGCTCGACGGACACCGCCTGTCGACCGTCCTCGAGTCGCTCGCCAGGCTCCCGCTGACGATCGAGTGCGACGTCGCCCTCCAGATCGTCCGCGACCTGCTGCCGGCGATCGGCATCCTGCACGACTCGCGCAAGGTCACCCACGGCGCCATCGCGCTGGAGCGCCTGGTCTATACCTCGCAGCAGCGGCTGGTGATCGTCGATCACGGCCTCGGCGCCGCGCTGATGCGGATGAACCTCCCCCGCAAGAAGCTGTGGGAGCAGTTCCGCATCGCCTCGCCGGCGACGAACCGCGCCCTCTTCGACGAGAAGATGGACGTCGTCCAGATTGGGCTGGTCGCGCTCGGCCTGCTGCTCGGCCGTCCGCTCGCCGACGACGAGTACCCGGGCCAGGTCAAGCGCCTGATCTTCAGCATCAAGGAGACCTCGTCGCGCATCGGGTCGCGGCCGATCGGCCCCGAGCTGCGCCGCTGGCTCGAACGCGCCACCGGCGTCGACGAGGCGCAGACGTTCAACTCGATCAAGGAAGCGCAGGACGCCTTCGAGGCTGTCGTCGCCGGCGCTCGCTATTCGCCGACCGCGGCCGCGCTGAAGGGGTTCTTCCTCCGCTACGACGAGCTGATCGCCAGGGCGCAGCCGGCCGTCGCCGTCGCCGAGAAGGGCGGACCGTCGAAATCCACCGCCGACGTCGACTCGGCGCTGTCGGCGATGCAGATGCAGGTGACGATCGCGCCGCGGCGACGCGCTGCGGCCGATCCGCCACCGGCCGCCACGGAAGCCGTCGAGATCAAGCCGCCGGCCAAGGCCCGGACGACGAAGACGGAGACCAAGGCGGACACCAAAGCGGACACCAAGGCCAGGACCGACGCGAAGGCCGAGCCGGATGCGAAGGCACGGCCCGCGGCGACCGAGGCCGGGAAGCCAGGCCGCCGCAAGGGCGACCAGATCGACGCCCTTCAGGCGCTGCAGGACGAGATGAACGCCGCGTCGGGCGACGTCTCGGCCCTCGAGCAGACCGCGAACGCGGTCTACGACGACGCGGCTACCCACGTCGTGGCCAAGCCGGTCGACGACAGCGAACGCCTCGCCCGTGAGGCGGCGGAACGCGCACGGCAGGACGCCGAGACGCGCGAAAAGGCCGAGCGCGAAGGACGCGCGCTTGCGGAGCAGGTGGCGCGTGACGCCGCCGAACAGGTGGCGCGGGAAGCGGCAGACCGTGCCGCGGCCGAGCGTCATGCGCGCGCCGCCTCCGAGCGCGAAGCGGTCGAGCGGGGCGCGAGGCACGAAGCCGAGCGGCAGGCGCAGGAAGCGTCGCTGCGCGCCACGCGGGAAGCCACCGAGCGGGAGGCCGCCGAGCGCGCCGCCCGCGACGCCGCGGCCCGCGAGGGCGCCGAGCGCGAGGCCCGCCAGCGTCTCGAGCGGGATGCGGCGGACCACGCCGAGCGCCGGGCCCGCGAGCAGGCCGAGCGCGACGCGGCGGAGCAGGCCGCCCAGGCGCGCCGCGATCAGGACGCGCGCGAGCGCGACGCCCGCGAGGCCGCGGAGCGCCAGGCTCGCGAGCAGGCCGAGCGCGAGGCACGCGCCCACGCCGAGCGCGCGCAGAAGGAAGCTGCCGATCGTGCCGCCGCCGAGCAGGCGGCGCGCGAGGCCGCGCAGCGCGCGGACCGCGCCGAACGGGAAGCCGCCGAGCGCGCGGAGCGCGCCCAGCGGGAATCGGAAGCGCGCGAAGCGGCCGAGCGCCAGGCGCGGGAACTGGCCGAACGCGAGGCGCGTGCCGCGGAGCGGGCCCTCAAGGAAGCGGCCGAGCGCGCCGCTGCCGAGCGGGCCGCCCGCCAGGCGGCCGAACTGGCTGCGCATGAAGCCGCGGAGCGCGCCGCGGCGGAGCGGGCCGCGCACGAAGCGGCCCAGCGTGCCGAGCGGGAAGCCGCCGAACGCGAGGCCGCGGAGCGGGTCGCGCGCGAAGCGAAGGAGCGGGCCGCCCGCGAAGCGACCGAACGGGCCGCCGCCGAGCGCGCCGCCCGCGAGGCCGGCGAGCGCGAAGCCGCCCACAAGCTTGCGCGCGACCTGGCCGAGCAGGCCGTCCTCGAAGCGGCGGAGCGCGAGGCCGGGCACCGCATCGCGCTGCAGGCCGCCGAGCAGGCCGTCCGTGAGGCGGCCGAGCGGGCCGATACCGAGCGCGCCGCCCGCCAGGCGGCCGAACAGGCGGCCCGCGAGGCGTCGCAGCGCGCCCTCGCCGATCTCGCGGCGCAGCACGCCGACGCCCGCGGTGAGTTCGAAACCGCCGGCCGCGTCGCGGCCGAACGCGCCGCCCGCGAGTACGCCGAAGCCGCCGAGCAGGAACGCATCGCGCGCACCCAGGCCGAACGGGCTGCGCGCGAGCACGCTGCCCGCGCCGAATCCGAGCGGGAGGCCCGGGCCGCCGCCGAGCGCGAGGCCCGCGCCGCCGCCGAACGCGCCGAGCGCCACGCCGCCGAGCGTCATGCCGCGGAGCGCGCCGCGCGCGAAGCCGCCACGCTCATGGAAGCCGAACGCCAGGCTCGCGCCGCCGCCGAACAGGCGGCGAGGGACGCCGCCGCCCGCGAGGCGGCCGAGCGTGCCGCGCGTGAAGCCGCCGAGCTCGCCGCCGAGAACGGGCCGCGCGGCCGCCGCCGGAAGAAGCGCCCGGCCGGCCGCACGCCCGAAGAGGCGAGCGCGGTGCAGCCGCTGCCCTCGTCGGACGAGACGTCCGCCCCGGCTCCCGCCACGTTCGCGGCGGTGACCGAGGCGCCGGCCGCGCCGATGGTCCAGTGGCAGCCGGGCCAGGCCGTCGAGGTCCTGCCAGCCTGGGCGCGAGGCGCCAATTCCGCCGAGGGCGCGTCCGTTGCCGACCCGGAGCCCGAACCAGCCGCCGACCCGCCGTCGACTCTGGTGACCCCGATGGCGCCGGTGATCACCGAGGCCCTCGCGTCGGACCCCGCCGAACCGTCGGCGTCGATCCTGCCGTTCAAGCCGCAGCCGGACACGTGGATGCACCGCGCGCCGCAGCGGACCGAGTCCGCACCGGAGCCCGAGTCCCGCGCCGTGACGCCCGGACCGACGGTCGCGCCGCAGCGTTCCTTCCGCGTCAACTGGGCGCGGACGCTGGCCGCATCGCTCCTCGTCGCGCTGCTCGAAGGCGTGGCGTTCGCCACCGCCTGGTGGTACGTGACGCCGGAGCAGGAGGGCTGGCTGGTCGTCCACACGAAGCCGGCCGGCATCCAGATCGCCGTCGACGGCCTGGTCCTGGGCAAGACGCCGTTCGCCAAGGCACTCGCGCCCGGCCGCCATACCATCGAGCTGCGCTACGGCACCGGCACCCGCGTCGTGCCGGTCGAGATCTCGGCCGGCGTGCAGACCGAGCAGCGGCTCACGTGGGGCAACGGCTTCACGAGCGGGCAGGCCTCGATCTCGTCGACGCCGGCGGGCTCCAAGGTGTCGATCGACGGGCGCCTGATGGGCAAGCACGCCCCTCATCGTCAGCGACCTCCTGCCCGGCAAGCACGAAGTCACGGTCGAGGGCGAGAAGGGCTCCGTCAGCACGATGCTGATGGTGGAAGCGGGCCAGACGACCGAGCTCGACGTGCCGGTCTACGCCGGCTGGGCGTCGGTGCTGTCACCGGTGCAGCTCGACATCCTGCTCGATGGCAAGCTGGTGGGCTCGACGGAGATCGAGAAGCTGATGCTGAAGCCCGGCAAGCACAACCTCGAGCTCGTCAACGAGTCGCTCGGCTACCGCGGCTCGGTCGAGGTCCGCGTGCGGCCCGGGGCGACGACGTCAGTGTCGGTGGTGCCGAGGACGCCGGTGACCGTCGAAGCGCCCGAAGGGACCGAGCTGTCGATCAACGGCGAGAACATGGGCACGCTGCCGAACGCCGCGCTGCAGGTCCCGCTCGGGACGGCTGAGTTCGTGATGCGCTACAAGGACGAAGAGCGCCGCCAGGTGGTGCCGGTGACGATGTCCGCGCCCGTGACCGTGAAGTACGAGCTCGCCACCGTCGTCGAGCGCGATCCCAGCCCGAGCCGGTAAACCCGGCTCCCGATGCACCTCCCGATGGTGCTCCCGATGGTCCTTCGGGAGCACCTCGAGAACGACGCGGAATCTGCGTACTAGGCGTTGGCCTTCTTCGCGGTGCGCTTGCGCGCGGCCGGGGCCTTGGCGACGCGGCCCTTGGGCGCGGCCTTCTTGGCCGCCGCGGGCTTCTTCGCGGCCCCGGCGCGACGCTTCGCCGCCTTGGCGGCTGGCGCCGGCGCCTCGTCCGCGCCGCTCGACGCCGCAGCCGCCGTTTCCTCGATCGGCTCGGCGCTCCAGCGCCTCGTCGACCGGCGAGGCCGGCGCGGCGGCCGCGGCCATGACCGGCTCGCGATGCGCCGGCGCGCCGTCCGCGCTCGCCATCACGCCGCCGCCCTCGGCCCGCTGCAGCAGCTGGCCGGGGTAGACGCGCAGGACGCCCTGACGATCGCGATCGAGGCGGAACAGCCCCTCGCGCTGGCCGAAGCGCAGCGCCTCGACGAGGCCGGCGAAGCCGTACTTCCGCTCGTCGAAGCCCTCGTCACCGGCGCGGAGCACCGCCTTGGCCTGGCGCAGGTAGAGCGGCCAGCGCGTCACGGCGCCCGGCTTCAGGAACACGCGCTCCATCGCCCGGTAGCCGTCGGCCTGGAGCGCCGGATCGGCGACCGGGGGCGGCGCACCGCCCTGACCGGGCTGGGGCGCCCTGGCCACGCCCGCCATCGCGGTTGCGGCCGTCGCGCCCATCGCGTCCGCCGCGCTCATCGCGGTTGGCGCGGCCATCCCGTCCATCGCGTCCGTCGCGGCGTCCCCGGTTCGGCGGCGGCATGCCGTGCGCGGCGGCGTAGGCGGCAGCGTCGAGCTCGTCGAGGTCCGGTTCGGACGCCAGCAGCGGCGGCGGCAGGATGGCGAGCTGGCTGTCCGGCTCGATCGGCTCCTCGCGGCGCGATGCCACCGGCGCCGGGGCCGGTTCCACAGCGGCAGGTTCCGTGACCCGCTCCGGCATCGACTCGGGCATGGCGGCGATGGCCGCGGCCGGCTCCGACTCGCGCGGCGCCGGCGCGCCGTCGGTCCCTTCGCGCAGCTCGACGTAGAGGTTGCGGTCGGTGCCCTTCAGCGTGACGTAGCCGGCGCGATCGAGCCGCTGGACGAGATCGCGGAACGTGCTGGCGCCGTACTCGCGCTCGGAGAACGTCGGATCGAGCTGGAGGAGCGTGCTCTTGAGGACGCCGAGCTGCGGCGACACTTCGCGATCCGTCAGCACCTTCAGGGCGCGGCGAACCAGCGTGACGGCGCCGGTCAGCGGCGTGTCCTGCTGCGGCCGGCCGCGCGGGCCGGCGCGGCGTCCGACGAGGTTCTCGTAGGCGATGAACTCGTGGCAGTTCTTCTGCAGGATCTGGCTGGTGAAGGCGCGGCCGCCGACCACCAGCACCTTGCGATCGTACTGCTTCAGCTTCTCGACCAGCGCCATGAAGTCGCTGTCGCCGCTGACGATCACGAAGGTGTTGATGTGGCTGTGGGTGAACGCCATCTCCAGCGCGTCGAGGGCGAGGTTGATGTCGGCGCCGTTCTTGTCGCCGCCGGGCGTGAGGTTGCGCTGCACCATGTGGATCGCGTGCTGCGTCAGCGACCGGCTGTAGTCGCCGGCCCGGGTCCAGTCGCCGTAGGCGATCTTGGTGACGACGTCGCCGCGTTCCTTGATGGCTTCGAGCACGGCTCCCGCGTCGAAGTGGGAGCCGAGGGTGGTCTTCACGCCGATTTCGATGTTGTCGAAATCGATGAAGACCGCAATCTTCAGTTTGGTTTCGGCCAAGTAGGTCTCTCAAACGGGGCGCGTCGCCCCGGAAAACGCGAACCCAGCGAGCAGCGCCGGCGGCGCGCCCGCGCCACCTGACCTGCAGCCGCCACTCGGAGGGCCGCCGCGGCGGTGCGTGAGGGGCACCACCGCAAGGAAGCCTGAGTGTAGTAGCGAACGGCCGGCCGGCACAAGCGCGGCACCCGCAACTGCAAGTCCCGATTGTGCTTGCAGGCCGGTCGGCAGAGCCCCCATAATCGAACCGGCTTCCGGCTGAGCCATTTCCGCGCCTGAATGGCCGAACGCATCACGTCCTCCGCCCGGCGGACCTCGCGAGCCCTGGCTGGGGAAGCTTCCCTCGCCGAGCAAGACCGTCTTCGCCGCATCATCGAGGACTACGAAAGGGAAGTGGCCGGCCTGCGCGGCCAGCTGCGCGAGATCGTCCGCCAGAGCGACGAGCGGCTGGCGTTCTTCGGGCGCGCCACCCACGAAGCGGTCTGGGACTGGGATTTCACCACCGACACGGTGTGGTGGAACGACGGACTGCGGACGCAGTTCGGGCACCCGATCAACGCCGACACGGCGCGGGTCGAGTGGTGGCGGCAGACCATCCACCCCGACGATCAGGCGCGGATCTGGCGCACGCTCGACGATCGCCTGCGCCAGGAGCTGTGGTCGGACGAATACCGGTTCCGCCGCGGCGACGGCACCTTCGCCCACGTCTACGCCCGCGGCTACGTCGTGCGCGGCGCGGAAGGCCGCCCGCGCCGGATGATCGGGGCGATGCTCGACATCACCGCGCGCAAGGAGTCCGAGCAGGCCCTGCGCGACAGCGAGGAGCGCCTCCGCATGGCGCTCGACGGCGGCCAGATCGGCACCTGGGACCTGGACCTGAAGCACGACGCCGTCCGCTGGGGCGGCCATGCCGCCCGCGTCTTCAACGTGGTGCAGGGCAGTGAGCCGCTTCGCTTCGAGGTCTTCCTCGAGCTGGTCCATCCCGAGGACCGCTCCGGCCTGAACGACGCGGTGCGGCACGCCATCGCCCAGGGCCTGCCGCTCGACATCGAGTTCCGGGTGATCGGCGACGATGCCTTCGCCAACCCGCACACGACGCACCACGAGGCGCGGTGGGTGGCCGCCCAGGGGCAGGCCTACACCGACGATCGCGGCGAGCCGGTCCGCATGCTCGGCGTCATGCAGGACATCACCGAGCGCAAGCGGCTCGAGTCGCAGTTCCTGCAGGCCCAGAAGATGGAGGGCATCGGCCGCCTCGCCGGCGGCGTGGCCCACGACTTCAACAACCTCCTGACGGCCGTCCTCGGCTACATCGAGATGGCCGGCACCAAGCTCGAACGCGACAACCCGGCGCACGAGTACTTCGGCAGCATCCGCCACGCCGCCGAGCGCGGCGCGTCCCTGACCCGGCAGCTCCTCGGCTTCGCGCGCCGGCAGATCACCGAGCCGCGCGTGGTCGATCTCGACGCGCTGGTCGTGCAGATGCAGGACCTGCTGCGCCGCGTCATCGGCGAGGACGTCGAGCTGCGCATCGTCACCGCGCGCGATCTCGGCAGCGTCCGCCTCGACCCCGCGCAGTTCGAGCAGGTGCTGATGAACCTGGTCATCAACGCCCGCGACGCCATGCCCAACGGCGGCGTGCTGACCATCGAGTCGCGCAACGTCGATCTGGACGAGAGCTACGCCCGGCAGCATCAGGGCGTCGCCGCCGGGGCACTACGTGATGCTGGCGGTGAGCGACACCGGCATGGGCATGACCGAGGACGTGTCGCGGCACCTGTTCGAGCCGTTCTTCACGACCAAGCCGCCGGGGCGCGGCACCGGCCTCGGCCTCGCCACCTGCTACGGCATCGTCAAGCAGAACGGCGGCCACATCTGGGTCTACAGCGAGTACGGCCGCGGCTCGACGTTCAAGATCTTCCTGCCGCGGACCGGTGAAGCGGCGGTCAGCGACACGCCCGCCGATCAGGCCTCGGGCAGCGTGGCCGGCCACGAAACCGTCCTGGTCGTCGAGGACGAGCCGATGGTCCGCGCGATCTCCGTCGAGTCGCTCGAGATGCTCGGCTATCGCGTGCTGCAGGCGTCGCACGGCGAGGAGGCGCTCGAGGTCGCCCGCGCCTACGCCGGCACGATCGACCTCGTCGTCAGCGACGTGGTGATGCCGATCATGGGCGGCCCGGCCCTGGTGCAGCGCCTGCGCATCGAGCGGCCGCACATCAAGGTGCTGTTCGTCTCCGGCTACACCGACGACGCGATCGTCCGTCAGGGCGTCCTCGAGCCGGGCGTCGAGTTCCTGCAGAAGCCGTTCGCCCTCGCCGCGCTGGCCCGCCGCATCCGCGAGATCCTCGGCGCCGGCGACGGCCAGAACCTGCTCCTGCCGTTCGACAGCTAGCAGCCAGCCGAAGCGCGTCGCGCCATCCCAGGGAGCCATCGATGCTGCGAGACACGGCCTACGGCAAGTCGCGGGTCCGGCTCGTGCAGCTCACGCGCCGGACCGATCGGCACGAGCTGTGCGATCTGACGATCGCCATCCGGTTCCAGGGCGACTACGACGAGTCCGTACACCGCCGGCGACAACAGCGCGGTGCTGCCGACCGACACGATGAAGAACACCGTGTACGCGCTCGCCGCGACCGAGCGCGTTCGTGATGCCGAGTCGTTCGGCCTCCTGCTCGCGCGGCATTTCCTGGATCGCAACCCGCGCCTCGAGCGCGTGCGAATCGACATCACCGAACACGCGTGGGGCCGCATTGCTTCCGGCGATCGCGAGTACGGCCAGGCGTTCGTGCGGCAGGGCCCGGAAACGCGGACGTCGACGATCGACGCCGATCGTCACCTGATGACCGTCGAAGCGGGCGTGGCCGATCTCGTGATCCTGAAGTCCTCGCACTCGGCGTTCGCCGGCTTTCCGCGCGACGAGTACACGACCCTCCCGGAGACGCACGACCGGATTCTCGCCACGTCGCTGACGGCCACATGGCGCTACCGCGACCTCGACGTGAGCTTCGACACCGCCTGGCGGGCGGTTCACAAGACGCTCTTGGAGTCGTTCGCGGAGCATCACAGCGCCTCCGTGCAGCACACGCTCCATGCGATGGGGCAGGCGGTGATCGAGAGCGTCGAAGACGTCACGTCGATTCATCTCGTCATGCCCAACAAACATCACCTGCCGGTCGATCTCGCGCGCGTCGGCCTCGAGAACCGCAACGAGATCTTCGTGCCGACCGATGAGCCGCACGGCCTCATCGAAGGGACCGTCACCCGGTAACCGATCCAGGCAGCCACGGAGCCGGCTTCGGCGCCTAGCCGCCGCCGGCCTCGTCGCCGATTACTTCGAGCCACTCGACCGCCGGCTCGCGCGTCTCGAAGATGCGGAAGTAGCCTTTGCGCGACTCCTCGGCGACCATCTCGGGGAACCGCGAGCTGACCGCGACGGCGCCCGGCGGGCAGAGCACCGCGACGCGGACGCGGTAGTTGCGCCACTTCTGCAGGTACTCGCCGGCGATGCCGGTGCTCAGGTCGAAGAACCCCGAGGGCAGGTTCGACGGATGGAGCAGCGCATCGTAGCTGCGGGCCGAGGCGCAGGCCTCGACCAGCGTCTTCCAGCCGGCGCCAGACGTGAGCCAGGGCTGATCGCGCGGGCCTTCGATCATCGGCGTGCCTCCGCGCGGCGCCGGGAAGACGCCGAGGTCGGCGAGGATCGCGCGCGCCTTGGGGACGCGCTGCGCCATCAGCGGATCGTATTCCTTGTCGCCGAGCTCGAGCGCGAAGTACCAGACGCCGGCCGGCTTCTCGACGTAACCGACGTACCAGAGCGCGACCTCGCCGTCGCCGGCCGAGGCAGGCGCCGGTCTTGGCCCGCAGGATGCCCTGCGGGCCGCTGCTCGGCGATCATGATCTCCTTGGTCAGCCGCGTCGTCCGCTCCGACAGCCCGAGGCGGTTCTCGTGCAGCCGCTTCAGGAACGCGACCTGCTCGTTCGCCGAGATGCGCAGCGAGCCGTCGATCCAGTAGGGACGCTCGCCGGCGACGCCGCCGCTGGTGTCGGCGTTGCCGTAGCCGAACTGCGTCACCAGGCGCGCTTCGGCCGGCAGGCCGGCCTTCTTCGAGAGCGCGTGGTAGTACCAGAGCACCGAGTCGCGATAGGCGGAGCGCAGCGTGTGATCCTTCCGCCACGCTTCCCGAGACGCCTTCAACGCCGGGTCGTACTTCACGACGAACTCGGGATCGGTGGCCGCGCCGGTCTCCAGCAGGATCGCGGTGTTCGGGATCTTGAACGTCGAGCACGGCGCGAAGCGCTGGTCGGCGCGAGCCGCGTTCCAGCGCGTGAACGCGCCGGTCTGTCCGTCGAGCAGCACGAACGTGCCCTCGATGCCCTGGAAGTGGCGGCTGAGATCCTGGGCGGCGGCCGGACGCGCGACGAACAGGCCGAGGGCGACGACGGCGAGGGATCGAGCAGGCGCATCGGCCTGCATCGTAACGCGGCCTTCAGGCGTGCGCGACGGGCTCGGCCGTGGCGTAGCGCGGGAGCAGGAGCATCAGCGGCGCGATGACCAGCGTCCCGCCGGCCAGCCAGACCAGCAGCGTGACGTACGAGCCGGTCGCGTCGAACGCCTGGCCCATCAGCACCGGCCCGATCGCGCCGGCGATCGCATAGGCGGTCCAGGTGAGCGCGTAGAGCACGGAGAACGATCGCAGGCCGAAGTAGCGCGCCACCAGATACGGAACGACGTCGGCCTCGCCGCCCATGCTGAAGCCGATCAGGATGGCGGCGAGTGACGCCAGCCGGCAGCGAGCCGGCGCTCGAGAGCAGGAAGGTGCCGAGCGCGGCCATCACGAGCAGCACGAACGACACCAGCGGCGCGAAGAACCGGTCGATCAGCCATCCGGTCGCCAGCCGCCCGAGCAGCGCGGAGCCGCCGATCGCCGACACCGCGATCGCGGCCCGTTCCGGCGGAATGCCGCGATCGGTGAGCAGCGCAGACAGGTGCGTGATGGCGCCGTTCTGGGCGATCGAGATGGCGAACAGGACGACGACGATGATCCAGAACGTGTAGGAGCGCAGGCCCTCGGCCACGGTCGCGCCGGTGAGCTGGCCACGGCCGTCGGCGGTGCGCGTGCCCGGGCGCTCGCGGACGAACGCGAGCACGGTCGGCACGCCGATGGCGACGATGGCGACGCCGATGGTGGTCGCGGCCGCCCGCCAGCCGATGGCGTCGATCAGGCGCTGCGCGATCGGCGGCAGCACCATGGCCCCGAGCGCGCTGCCGCACATGCCGAAGGCCAGCGCGGCGCCGAGGCGCGCCTGGAACCACGTCGAGATCGCCCGCGAATAGGCGACCTGCGAGGTGCCCATGGCGATCAGGCCGAAGACGACGAAGAGCGCGTAGAGGTGCGCGAGCCGCGGCGTCAGCAGCGAGAGCGAGGCGTAGGCGGCCCCGAACACGATGAGGCTCGGCACGATGACCCGGCGCGGCCCGAACCGGTTGAGCAGCATGCCGGTGATCGGCGCGCACACGGCGGCGGTCATGGCCGCGAAGCCGAACGCCGCCGAGACCGACTCGCGCGACCAGGCGAACGTCTCGGCAATCGGCTTGAGGAAGATGCCGAAGGTGTAGACGAGGACCGAGGCGAAGCTGACGAACATGCCGAGGGCCGCCGCCGCGGCGACTCCCCAGCCTTCGTAGCGGATGCTGTGCTCGTCGAGCGCCGCCGCCCCGGGGCGGCCGCTCCGCTCGTCGGCCATGGCGGCGCCCGTCAACGGCCGCCCGGCGCGGTCGGGCGCCGAGGTCGACATCGTGTAGCCGAACTGGGCCACCAGCGGGGCGCGCTCGCGGTAGTACTCGGGCGAGTCGGGCATGTCGGTCGCCAGCCCGTCCACGTAGCGGTTGCACAGGCAGAAGAAGGCGGCGATCAGGACCGTGTCGTGGATCTCGAGGTCCGTCGCGCCTTCCTGGCGGGCGCGCGCGATGTCCTCTGCGGTCACCAGCTTGCCGCTCTCGGCGGTCTTGCCGGCGATGTTCAGGAGCGCCTTCAACTTCGGCGTCACCGCGGCGCGCTCCGGATCGGTCTTGACCTGCTGAACCAGCGCCTCGTCGCCGCCGTGGTAGTAGGCGGCGAACGCGCCGTGCACGGTCTGGCAGAACCGGCAGTCGTTCTCCGACGACACGTAGGTGGCGATCAGCTCGCGCTCGCCCGGCGTCAGCGAGTGCGGGCCGTGCAGCAGGATGTTGGCGAGCTCGTTCAGCGGCTTCGCGGTCTCGGGCCGGAAGGCCATCGGGCCGCGGATGCCGGGCAGGCCGTCGGGAAGGGGGATGTGCGGCCATCGGTGCTCCTCGCGTCAGTCGCGGACGTAGCCGCGCGCCGCCAGGCCCTTGCCCTGCTGGCGATGCGCCTCCTCCGACATCTCGGGGACGCCGGTCGCCGTGATCCAGCGGTTGTAGAAGTTGAAGAGCGCGCAGGTGGTGATCGTGTAGTAGATCGCCTCGTCGTCCCAGCCCATCGCCTGGAGGCCGGCGACGTCGTCGCGCCAGACGGCCGGCAGGTCGCGGGTCATCTTGCCGACGAAGCGGAGCAGCGCCTTGTGCCGGTCATCGAGCGCGCTGTGCTCGAGATCGCGCAGCGCCGTCCAGACCAGCGCCTCGCTGCCGAGCAGCTCGCTGGCCGCGGCCGCGTGGGCCATCGTGCAGAAGCGGCACGCGTTCTGGTACGACGTGTAGGCCGCGATCAGCTCGCGCAGCCCGGCGCTGATGGTCGCCGGCTGGCGCAGCACGCCGTGGCTGAAGCGGCTCAGGTGTTCGTTGGTCTCGGGCTGGAACGCGAAGAGGTCCCAGATCTTCGAGTAATCGAGGCCGGCCCGCGTGGCGCCGTCGACGAGCGTCTTGTAGGTGCCGGGCTTGGCGGCCGCGACGATGCCGGGCAGGTAGCTGCTCATTTGCGGACGTAGCCTTCGGACGCCATGCGCCGGCCCATCGGGTCGTAGAGCTCGTCCCCGACCGGCGTGACCGTGGCCAGGCCGTCGACGTAGCGGTTGAACATCGAGAACGCCGCGGCGATGAGGACGGTGTCGTGGATTTCGACGTCGGTTGCGCCCTCGGCGCGGGCCGCCGCCACGTCCGCGTCCGTCACCAGCCGCCCGCTTTCCTGGACCCGGCCGGCGATCGTCAGCAGCGCCTTGAGCTTCGCCGACACGGGCGCCGACTGGTGGTCGCGCGTGACGGCATCGACGACGGCGTAGTCCCCGCCGCTGTGGTGCGCCGCGGCGGCGCGATGGCTGGCGTGACAGAAGTGACAGTCGTTGCGCGACGAGACGAAGGCGGCGATGGTCTCGCGCTCGGCGCTGGTCAGCGTGTTCGGGCCGCGCAGCAGCACTTCGGCGAGCTCGCGCATCGGCCGCGCCGTCTCGGGCCGGAAGGCGAACGCACCGACGATCCCCGGGAGGCCCTCGGGCAGGCTGATGTGCGGCACAGGTGGGTCGAGTGTCGTTCCGCCCGCGGCGCCCGTCAATAATCGAAACGGGCTAGGTCGGACGATCCTCCTGCCGGGGCGTCAGCAGCGACACCACGACGAGGACCAGGAAGCCGAGCGGCAGGGTGACGATCGCCGGCTGGCTGAAGGGCACCAGCGCGTTCGCCGCCGGCAGGCCGTAGACGTCGCGGAACGCCTGCGCGCTCAGCAGGATCCACCCGAGCGACGAGACCATGCCGACCAGGATCGCGGCGGCGATGCCCTGCTGCGTCGCCCGCTTCCAGAAGAGCGCCATGACCAGCGCCGGCAGGTTGGCCGACGCGGCGATGTTGAAGGCCCAGCCGACCAGGAAGGTCACGTTCATCCGCTCGAAGAGGATGCCGAGGACCATCGCGATCACGCCGACGACCACCGCGACGATCTTGCCGGCGCGGACCATGTCGTGGTCGTCCAGCCGAAAGCGGAAGACGTTGGTGAGCAGGTCGTGCGCGACCGCGCCGCTGGCCGCGATGATCAGGCCGCTGACCGTGCCGAGCACGGTGGTGAACGCGATCGCCGAGATGATCGCGAACAGCAGCGGGCTGAAGCTCTTGGCCAGCAGCGGCGCCGCCATGTTGGTGTTGGTGACGTCGAGCGCGCCGCTGGTCATCGCGCCGAAGCCGAGGAACAGCGTCAGCACGTAGAAGAAGCCGATGGCGGCGATGCCGACGACGGTGCTCTTGCGCACCGCCGATTCGTCCTTGACCGTGTAGTAGCGGATCAGGATGTGCGGCAGCGACGCGGTGCCGCCGAAGAGGGCCAGCATCAGCGACAGGAAGTCGAGCTTGTCGAACAGCTTGGCGCTGCGCACGCCGGCGAACGTCGGGCTCGCGCCGGCGACCATCAGGTCGTCGCCGCGGGTGACCTTCTGGTAGTAGACCGTGGTGGCCGCGCCGTCGTCCTCGACGACGCGCTCCGAGCCCCACAGCTGGATCGACGCCTGGCTGAGCGAGCCCAGGAAGCCGGCCGGACCCGAGCGGACCGCTCGACGTCGCGCCGGGATCCGCGCCGTTGAGCGACACGACGTGGCCGACCGGCCGCAGGTCGCGCTGGCCCTCGCCCTTGCCCTGCGGCACGCCGTCGACCAGACGGGCGCCCGCCGGCGTCACCGTGACGCGCTGCGTCTCGGTGAGCCAGGCGACGCCGTCGCGGGTCTCCTCGCGCCACACCTCGACGCGTCCGGACGCGCGATCCTGCAGCCGCGTGTACGGCTTGCCGGCCCAGGCGCCGGCCTTCGGCAGCACCTCGATGCCGGGCCGCGCCAGGATCTCGGCCGCCGGCCGGGCCGCGAACGGCGATTCGGCCGCGCCGCCGTTGACGATCAGCCCGCGCCGCAGGATCAGGATCGTCAGCACGAAGCAGAACAGCACCAGCAGCGAGCCCTTGATGAACTGCACCCAGGTCGTCGACACCATGCCGGCGGTGACGACGATGGTGGTGACGACGACGCCGACCAGCAGCACGCCGACGACGTGCGGCAGGCCGAGCAGCGGCGTGATCAGCGCGCCGGCGCCGACCATCTGCGGAATCAGGTAGAAGAGGCTGACGACCAGCGTGCTGATGGCCGCCGCCAGCTTGATGCTGCGCGAGTGGTAGCGGCTGTCGAGGGCGTCGGCGAAGGTGAAGCGCCCCATCCGCTTGAGCGGCTCGGCGACGACGAACAGCGCGACGATCCAGCCGGCGAGGTAGCCGATCGAATAGAGGAAGCCGTCGTAGCCGTAGAAGGCGATCATCCCGCAGATGCCGAGGAACGACGCCGCGGACAGGTAGTCGCCGGCGAAGGCGATGCCGTTGACGAACCAGTGGATCTCGCCGTGCGCGGCGTAATAGCCGGCCGCCGACGTGGCGCGGCGGCCGAGCCACGCCGAGAGGCCGATGACGATGAGGATGAAGGTGACGAAGACGCCGATGGCGAGCGGGGACGGGGCGTAGATCATCGCCCCGCCTTCGCTGCCGGGGCGCCCGGGGCCGCTGCGGCGCGGCCGTCGCGGCACAGCCACCAGTAGAGGAGGGCGAGCGCCAGCGCGGCGCCGATCAGGCCGAAGCCGGAGAGGACGGCGAGGTTGGCGCCGCCGAAGGGCGCCGAGGCCATCAGCGGCCGGTTGAACGCGGTGAGGATCGTGAAGGCCAGGTAGCAGGCCAGATAGAGGCCGAACAGCCAGAAGCGCAGCGCGCCACCGGCCCGGCGCGACTGATGCGCAGCAGGCATGACCCGTATCTTATCCTGTTTGTGCGGCGCTGACCGCTGCCGACTGCGGGCGCGCGCCAGTTGGCTATACTGCGCCATGGCACGCCGACCCGCACCCACCGAATACGCCGGCTGGTTCGATCGCTACATCCGCCTCGTCGAGGACGTCGACGACCTCGCCGAGACCATGGCGCGACAACTCGACGAGACGATGGCCTGGTACCGCGGCCTGTCCGAGGCCCAGGTCGAGTCGCGCTACGCGCCGGACAAATGGACGATCAAGGAAGTGCTCGGCCACATGGCCGACACCGAGCGGGTGATGCAGTATCGCGCCCTCGGCGTCGCCCGCGGCGACCAGACGTCGTTCCCGCCGTTCGAGCAGGACGATTACGCCAATACGTCGGGACACGGGTCGCGGACGTGGAGCAGCCTGCTCGACGAGTTCAAGTGCGTCCGCCAGTCGTCGATCCACCTGTTCCGGCACCTGGACGAGGCGTCGCTCGATCGCGTCGGCGCGGTGAACCAGAACCCGACGACGGCCCGTGCGATCGGCTACGTCATCGTCGGCCACGAGCGGCACCACCTGGCCATCCTCAAAGACAAGTACGTCGGCTGAATCAGGCGAAGTTCTGCCGCTCCGGGCGCCACGACAGGCCCGTCGTCAGGATGTTCTGCAGCAGCGTCTCGTAGCTGACGCCGGCGTGGTGCGCCGACTCGGCGAAGTCCTCGCCGTAGGCGAGCTGCGGGTTCGGGTTGGCTTCGAGCACGTAGACGCGGCCCTCGGCGTCGAGCCGCAGATCGATGCGCGCGTAGCCGCTGAGATCGAGCGTCCGGTAGACGCGGCGGCAGATCTGCCCGACGCTGCTCGCCAGCTCCTCGGGCAGGTCGCCGGCCGCGACCGTGGTGATGCCGTGCTTCTTCTGGTAGGCATCGCTCCACTTCACCCGCTCGGTCGCGATGCGGTAGCTGTGCTCGGGCATCTTGTCGAACTTCAGCTCCCAGACCGGGAAGACCTGGAGCTTCAGGTTGCCGATGACGCCGACGTAGAGCTCGCGCCCATCGACGTAGCGCTCGACGATGGCGTCGGTGCCGACCTTGTGGTGGATGAAGCGGACGCGCTCGAGCAGCTTCGCCTCGTCCTCGACGACCGAGGCCTGCGAGATGCCGATCGACGATTCCTGGGTCAGCGACTTGACGATCACCGGGAACTGCAGCCGCTTCGGCCGCTGCACCGCGCGCCCGACGCGGAACACCGTGAACTCGGGCACCGGCAGGCGGTGGTACGCGAGCAGCGTCTTCGACAGCGCCTTGTCGCGCGCCAGCATCAGGCCGCGCGGATTGCAGCCGGTGTAGGGCACGCGCAGCAGCTCGAGGTGGCTGACGACGTTCTGGTCGAACATCGCGATGCCCTCGAAGTTCTCCATCAGGTTGAAGACGATGTGCGGCTTCCAGGTCTTGACCGCTTCGGTGATGACGCCGAGGTCGCCGCCGAGGCCGAGCGCGCGGACTTCGTGGCCCATCAGCTCGAGCGTGTGGGTGACGTCGAACTCCATCTTCCATTTGGCGGCGCTCAGAGTCGATGCCGTTCACGTCCTTCGGCGGGACGAGATAGTCGTGCATCAGCGCGAGGACGCGGAGCTTCCTCATAGCGCCACCCGGTGCCGGCCGCTGTGCAGGTAGTTCATGGTCTGGACGGTCAGCAGGATCGTGAACTCGAGCGTCGCCTCCTCCGGGGCTTCGATCAGCCGCAGGTTGAGCTCGCGGCAGCGCGTGATCATGTCCTCGAAGACGCGGTCGATGGTGTAGTGGTACTCGCCGGTCCAGCGCGCGACGCGGCGGCACACGTCCTTGCGGATGCGGCCGAGGAAACGCGTGGCCGGCGGGCTGCCCTTGGGCGCCGTCGGCCGCCTCGGTGAACAGCCGGCGCAGATCGCGGTCGTAGAAGTTCGGGTACTCGTAGCCGTAGTGCGCGCGCTTGCGGTCGTAGTGCTGCCGCAGCGTCTTCTTCAGGCTGGGCAGCGGCTCCAGCTTGCGGCGCGACACCCGGCGGGGCGGATGCCCGGCGAGGTCGTGCATCAGCTCGTCCATGTACTCGAGCTTCTTCAGCGCCGGCCAGTCGGCGTAGCGCTCGCGCCACTGCGAGTGCGGGTTGAGCCACACCGCGAACGTCTCGGCGAAGTCCTCGTCGGGATGGCTCTGCGCGTACCAGGAATCGAGGTGCAGGACGAAGCTCTTGCTGTACGGTTTGGGCGTGTAGTACTCCGGGTACTCCGCCGTCGACGAGGCCGAACAGCTTGAGCCGCTTGCGGCGGCGCTGCAGCTGGTAGGCGTTGTCGATGGCGTGGCCGGCCTCGTGGCGCAGGATCTTCATGCACCAGTCGTGTGTGCCGCCCTCGACCTCGAGCATCTGGCGCTCCTCGAGCTGCTCGAGCCGCGGATGCGCGAGATAGAACGGGATGGCGATGCCGCTGACGCCGTCGGGCGTGAACCACTCGTCCGATAGCCAGTAGTGGGGCTCGAATGCGAGCTTGCGGTTTTCGAGCTCGGCGTGCAGCTGCGCGATGCGCGCGACCAGCTTGCTGCCTTCGATGGTGACGTGCAGGTCGCACATCCGGACGTCGAGCAGCTGCTCGTCGTTCAGCGACGCCCACCAGTCGGACGCGCGGCCGGTGACGACGGCCGGCGCCTCGGCGAGGAGAGGGATCGGAGGATCCGGTGGGTGCACCGCCGGCTTGCTGGCTGCTGGTCGCGGCTCGGACTCCACGTCACCCCACCGTTTTCTGGCCGCCGCGCCCACCTGGACCGGCATTTTTCTGCGGTAGTGTAACGGAACTGTGGCAACTCTCGCGGTCGTGTCGGCGTCGGCCCGCGTGCGGCTCGAGGCGGCGGCCGCCTTCGTCGCCGACTGCCCGGCCGCCACCGAGGTCCTGGTCGTGGGCGCCACCCGCGAGGCTGCCGACGACTTCTGCCGCGGCGTCGCCGTCACCCGCGGCGCGACCTTCGGCCTGCACCGCTTCACGCTCGGCCAGCTCGCCTCGCGAATCGCCACGGCCACGCTGGCGGCCCGGGGCGTGACGCCGGCGACCGCCCTGGCCGCCGACGCGCTCGCCACCCGCGCCCTCTTCGACGCCGCGGGGGCCGGGACGCTGGCGTACCTCGCGCCGATCGCCGACAGCCCCGGCCTGCCGCGGTCGCTCGCCGAGACGCTGGGGGAACTGCGCGAGGCCGGTGTCTCGCCGGAGCGCCTGAGCAGCCTCGACGCCGCCGGACCGGACCTGGCGAGTCTCGGCGCCCGGTATGCGGCGCTGCTCGAGGACGGCGGGCTCGCCGATCGCGCCGCGCTGCTGGGCACGGCCACCGCCCGGCTGCGGGCGGGCGACGCGGGCGGCCTGGGGCCGGGCCGGTCGTCCTGCTCGACGTGCCGCTCACGACGGCCGCGGAGCGCGATTTCGTCGCCGCCCTGGCGGCGCGAGCCTCCGCGGCGCTGGCGACGGTACCGGCCGGGGACGACCGCACGATCGCGTTGCTGCCGCTGGCCGCGTCCGTCACGAAGCCCGACGACGCCGCCGGCGATCCGGGTGTCAGCGCGCTCGCTCGTGTCCGGCGTTTCCTCTTCGCGCCGGTCGCGCCGCTGGGCGACGCCGACGACGGCGTCCAGTTCTTCTCGGCGCCGGGGGAAGCCCGCGAGGCCGTCGAGGTCGCGCGCCGGATCCTCGACGAGGCGGCGCGTGGCGTGGCGTTCGACGAGGTGGCGCTCGTGGTTCGCGCGCCCGAAACCTACTGGGGCCCGCTCGAGCAGGCGCTCGAGCGGGCCAAGGTGCCCGCGTGGTTCTCGCGCGGCACGCGACGCCCGGATCCGACCGGCCGGGCCTTCCTGGCGCTGCTCGCCTGCGCCGCGGACAACCTCTCGGCGCGCCGCTTCGCCGAGTACCTGTCCCTCGGCCAGGTGCCGCGGCGCGACGCGGCCGGCCGTCCCGACCCCGAGCCGCCGCCGCTCGTGGTCTCGACCGACGAGGCGCTCGTGCGCGGCCAGATGTCGCTGCTGGCGCTGCTCGACAACTCCGCTGGCCCCGGCACCGGCCGCGCCGCCCGAGCGGACGGACGTCCGCGCGCCGTGGCGCTGGGAGTCGCTGCTCGTCGACGCGGCGGTCGCCTCCGAGGTCGGACCGACGGGCCGTGCCGCGCGTTGGCGGCGACGGCTCGGCGGCCTGCGCGAGGAACTGGCGCTCCGCCTCGCGCGAAGCTCGCGTCGGACGAGCCTGGCGCCGCGAAGGCCGCGGCGATTCGAGCGCGACCTCGACGCCCTCGACGATCTGCTCCAGCTTCGCGCTGCCGCTGATCGACGACCTGGCGGCGCTGCCCGCGCAGGCGCCCTGGGGCGATTGGCTCGAGCGCCTGGCCGCGCTCGCGCCGCGCGCGCTGCGCCATCCGGCGCGCGTGCTCGAACTGCTGGCGGATCTGCGGCCGATGGCCGCGGTCGGCCCGCTGACGCTCGCCGAGGTGCGTCGCGTGCTGCTGCCGCGCCTGTCGACAGCTCGATCGCGAGCCGCCGAAGTCGCGCTTCGGCCGCGTCTTCGTCGCCACGCCGGACGCGCTGCGCGGCCGCACGTTCCGCGTCGTGTTCGTCGCCGGCCTCGCGGAGCGCATGTTTCCGCAGCGCAGCCGCCAGGATCCGTTGCTGCTCGACGCGGCTGCGCCGCGCGCTCGATCCCATGCTTGGCGACGGAAGACGATCGCGTCGCCGCCGAGCGCCTGCTGCTCCGCCTCGCCGTCGGCGCGGCGACGGAGCGCTGCTGGCTCTCGTATCCGCGCATCGACGTCGGCGCAGGCGCGGCCGCGCGTGCCGTCGTTCTACGCGCTCGACGTCATGCGCGCGCTCGCCGGGATGGTCCCGAACCACGAGAAGTTCGAGCGCGACACGGCGCAGCGCGACCGGCGCCTGGCTGGCGTGGCCGGCGCCCGACGACCCGGCGTCGGCGATCGACGTCTGGGAGCACGACCTGGCCATGCTCGGCCGCGCTCCTGCAGCGCTCGGCGACGATCCGGCGAAGGGAGCGGCGCACTACCTGCTGGTGCAGAACGCGCGCGCTGGCGCGTTCGCTGCGGACGCGGTGGGCGCGATGGAAGCGGTCGTGGTCGACGTGGGACGGCCTGATCGGGGGCAACGCGGCGGTCAAGGCGCAGCTCGCCGGCCAGCGGCTGACCGAACCGCGGCCTATTCGGTGTCGGCGCTCCAGCGCTTCGCGGCCTGCCCGTATCAGTTCCTGCTCGGCGCGATCTACCGCTTCGAGCCGCTCGAGCAGCCGGAGGCGATCGTCCAGCTCGATCCGCTCACGCGGGGCGCGCTCTTCCACGAGATCCAGCGCGACGTGCTGCGCGGCGCTGCGCGCCCAGGGACTGCTGCCGCTGCCCGCCGACCGCCTGGGCGAGGCGCATGCGATCCTGCGCGACGCCGCGACGCGGATCTTCGCGCGCCATCACGATCGCCTCGCGCCGGCGATCGAGCGCGTCTGGGACGACGAGATCGCGCGATGCACGGCGACCTGCGCCTGTGGCTGACGCAGCTCGCGGCCGGCAGTGCCGAATGGGTGCCGCGGTACTTCGAGCTGAGCTTCGGCCTGCCGATCGACGGCGCGCACGATGCGGCGAGCGTGCCCGACGCCGGTGGTGCATCGACGGGCGCTTCGCCATCCGCGGCGCGATCGATCTGATCGAGCAGCACGGCGCGCTCGGCAGCCTGCGCGTCACCGACCACAAGACCGGCCGCAACCGCACGACGCGCGGCCTCGTCGTCGGCGGCGGCGGCACGCTGCAGCCGATCGTCTACAGCCTCGTGGCCGAGCAGCTGCTCGGCGTGCCGGTGTCGAGCGCGCGGCTCTGGTTCGCGACCACGGCCGGCGGGTTCACCGAGCACCGGTGTCGCTCCGCGACGAGCACCGACGGGCCGGAATCGAGGTGCTGGAGATCATCGATCGCGCGGTGGAGCGGGGCGCGCTGCCGCAGGCGCCGCGCGAGGGCGCGTGCGGCTGGTGCGACTTCCGCGCCGTCTGCGGGCCGCTGGAAGAGGAGCGCGCCCGGCGCAAGGGGCCCAACCAGGGCGTGCTCGAGGACCTCGAGGCACTGCGGGGGATGCCATGATCGGCCTCGCCGACGCGGTCGAGCGCGAGCGCATCCGCACCTCGCTCGACGAGACCTTCGCCGTCGAGGCGGCGGCCGGCACCGGCAAGACGACGGTGCTCGTGGATCGCATCGTCAACGTGCTCGCGTCCGGGCGGACGACCGTCGACCGGCTCGTCGCGGTGACGTTCACCGAGAAGGCCGCCGGCGAGCTGAAGCTGCGGCTGCGCGCCGAAGCTCGAGACGCGCCGGCAGGACGCCGCCGAGGCCGGGCGGCCACAGGACGCGGCCGCGCTCGCCGCGGCGCTGGCGAACCTCGAGCAGGCGCACGTCAGCACGATCCACACGTTCTGCGCCGACCTGCTGCGCGAGCGGCCGGTCGAGGCGTGCGTCGATCCGCAGCTTTGCGATGCTCGACCGAGCCGCAGGCGCAGCGCGCTGTTCGGCGGCGTGTTTCGCGACTGGCTGCAGGCGCGCCTCGAGGCGCCGCCGCCAGGCGTGCGCCGCGCGCTGCGGCGGCGCAGTTCGACGACGACGGGCCGATCGGCCGGCTCGAGCGGGCCGCATGGACGCTGGCCGACTGGCGCGACTTCACCGCGCCGTGGCGCCGCGGCGGCTTCGATCGGTCGGCGCGCGTCGACGCGCTGGTCGCCGAGGTCGTCGACGTTCGCGCGCGCTGACGCGCGGCCTGCGCGGACAGTCAGGACGCGCTCTATCAGGACACCGAATCCGCGCGCCGTCTGGCCGGCGAGAGCCGCGGCTCTCCGAGCAGGTGCGGCCGCGCGACCACGACGGACTCGAAGCGCAGCTCGTCAGCCTCGACTCGTGGCGTTCATGGAGCCGCGGATCGGGCGGCCGCCGCACGGCACCTTTCGCCAAGGGCGTGCCGCGCCAGCAGGTGCTCGACCGCGCACCAGGTGCTCGCCGCGCGCATCAAGGAGTTCCACCGCGACGCCGACGCCGATCTCGCCGCGCGCCTGCACGACGAGCTGTCGACCGCCGTCGCCGCCTACGAAGACGCCAAGGCGCGCGTCGGCGCGCTCGACTTCCTCGACCTGCTCGTGCGCGCGCGCGACGTGGTGCGCGACCGCCGCGACGTGCGCGCGGCATTCCAGCAGCGGTTCACGCACCTGTTCGTCGACGAGTTCCAGGACACCGATCCGCTGCAGGCCGAGATTCTGCTGCTGCTCGCCGCGGACGATCCGGCCGTGACGCGACTGGCGCGCCGTCCGACCCGCGCCGGGCAAGCTGTTCGTCGTCGGCGACCCCAAGCAGTCGATCTATCGCTTCCGGCGCGCCGACGTCGGCATTTACGAGGCGGTGCGCGAGCAGCTCCGGCGCCACGGGGCGGCGCTGCGTGGCGCTGCGCAGCAGCTTCCGCGCCGTGCCCGACGATCCAGCACGCCGTCAACGCCGCCTTCGCGCCGCGGATGACCGGCGATCGCCGCGCCGCTGCAGGCGCACTACGTGCCGCTGGCGGCGGTGCGGCCGATCCCAGACGGGCCAGCCCGCGGTCGTGGCGCTGCCGGTGCCGAAGGCCGACGGATCTGGCGGGGCCGGCCGACGAAGCCGTCGATCGCCGCGAGCGCAACCCGACGCCGTCGCCGCCTTCATCGACTGGCTGGTGCGCGACAGCGGCTGGACGGTGACCGACCGCGAGCGGCCCGCGGAGCGTCGCGCCGATCCAGGCCCGCGACGTCTGCCTGCTGTTCCGGCGTTTCGACACGCTGGACGAAGGATGGGACGGTCGACGTCACGCGGCCGTACGTGCAGGCGCTCGAGGCGCGCGGCCTGCCGCACCTGCTGGTCGGCGGCAAGAGCGTTCCACGAGCGCGAGGAGGTCGAGACGATGCGCACGGCGCTCGCTGCGATCGAGTGGCCCGACGACGAGCTGTCGGTGTTCGGGACGCTGCGCGGCGCGCTGTTCGCGTTCGGCGACGAGCGCTGCTCGCGTACCGCGCGCGCGCGCGGTACTTCCGGCCGTTCCAGCCGCTGGAACTGGCGCCCGACGCGCCCGAGCCGCTGCGCGAGGTCGCCGCGGCGCTCGACGCTGCTGCGCGACCTGCACGTCCGGCGCAACCAGCGGCCCGTGCCTGACGACGATCGCGCGGCTGCTCGAGGCATCGCGCGCGCACGCGCGTTTCGCGCTGCGGCCGTCGGGCGAGCAGGCGCTCGCCAACGTCCAGTACGTCGGCGAGCTGGCGCGGCAGTACGAAGCGGCAGGCGGGCTGTCGTTCCGCGGCTTCGTCGAGCGGCTGCGCGACGAGGCCGCGGAGACGCGCGCCGCAGAGGCGCCGATCCTCGAGGAGGGCAGCGACGGGCGTCCGGCTGATGACCGTGCACAAGGCGAAGGGCCTCGAGTTCCCGGTCGTCGTGCTCGTGGACATCGACTGCCGACCTGTCGCGGAGCACCGCGTCGCCGCTGGGTGGACACGCGACGGCCGCCGCTGCGCGGTGACCCTGGCCGGCTGGGCGCCGGCGGAGCTGCGCGAGCACGAGGCGCTCGAGGTCGCGCGCGACGCAGGCAGAAGGGGTCCGCGTCGCGTACGTCGCCGCGACGCGCGCCCGCGACCTGCTGGTGGTGTGCGCGACGGGCGATCTGCCGTGTCCGGGCTGGGTCGAGCCGCTGAACGCGGCGTTGTACCCGCCGGAGGATCGCCGCCGGGAGGCGCGCCGCGACCGGTGGGCCGTCGGCTTCGGCAACGACACGACGCTCGACCGCGCCGACACGATCCCGTTCACGAGCGTGCAGCCGGGCATCCACGGCTTCGAGGGCGACGAGCCGCACGCCGTGACTTGGTGGGATCCGGCGCGGCTCGATCTCGATCGACAGCCGTCGTTCGGCCTGCGCCGCGAGGAGCTGATCGCCAAGGACGCCGAGCCCGGCGTCGTGGACGCCGGGCTTGACGCGTTCCACGGCTGGAAGGTCGCCCGCGAGGCAGCGGTCGAGCAGGGCAGTCGCGCCACACGCCGCGTCGTCACCGTCCGCGCCCGCGCCGCCCAGCTCGCAGAATCTGCCAACGTTTTGAAGCCTCCCGCAGAAACATCGGGAGTAACACCGGGAGAAACATCGGGAGCAGCATCGGGAGACGTTCGGGTCGAGGCGATCCCGCGGCCGGAGGGGATCGCCGCCGGCGGCGTCCGGTTCGGCGCGCTGGTCCACGCCGTGCTCGCGCTCGTGCCCCTGGACGCCCTGCCGGCGACGGTAGCGGCCATCGCCGCGCAGCAGGCGCGCGTCCTGGCCGCGGATCCCTCGGAGACCGATGCGGCGGCGCGCGTCGTGAGCGGCGCGCTGGCCCACGCCGCGTTCACACCGCTGCGCGACGCCGCCAGCCGCGCGGCGCTGCGGCGCGAGGTGCCGGTCGCGCTTGCCGAGCCCACCGGCGCCATCGTCGAGGGCGTCGTGGACGCCGCGTTCGAGACCGACGCCGGCTGGGTGGTCGTCGACTTCAAGACCGACGCCGACCCCGGCGAGGCGCTGGACGCCTACCTCGGCCAGGTCCGGCTCTACGCCCGGGCCATTGCCACCGCGACGAATCGGCCCGCCTCCGGCATCCTCCTCCGGCTCTAGCCCGTCAAAGCCCTTCAGGGCCGCCCGACCGGCCGGACGGGCAAATCGACTGGACCGTGCACCCTTTGCGGGGGGTCTTTGCGTAATAAGCAGGGAGATGGCGACTTTGACGCTGGCCCGCTCCCGGGCGGCGACCGCACCAGCGGGGCTCGACGCCGTGGATGACCGAACCGCCCGGCCCGAGGCCGTCCGGTCCGAGGCCGCCCGGTCCGAGCAGCGGCCCGATCCGGGCGCCGACGCCCGGGATCGCCGGCTCGCCCGGGCCCGGGCCGGTGACCTGGACGCCTTCGCCGACCTGGTGCGCCATCACCAGCGGCTCGTGTTCGGGATCGCCTGCCGGATGCTCGCCGATCGCGCCGCGGCCGAGGATCTGGCCCAGGACGTGTTCGTGCAGCTCCACCGCCATCTCGCGACGATCGAGTCGGACGCGCACCTGGCGAGCTGGCTGCGGCGGGTCGTGACGCACCGCGCCATCGACGCCGTGCGGGAGCGCAAGCGCCGCCCGGTGACGCCGCTCGACACGGTCGCCGAGCCCGTCACCGCCGCCGTGCCGGAGCGCGATCCGATGCTCGTGTCGTGGCTCCGCGGCCAGGTCGCCGCGCTGCCGGCCACGGCCCGCGCCGTCGTGGTGCTGCGGTATCAGCGCGAGCTCGGGCCGGTCGAGATCGCCGAGACGCTCGACATGCCGCTCAACACGGTGAAGAGCCACTTGAAACGGTCGCTCGCGGTGCTGCGCGCCCGGTGCGCCCGCGTCCGCCACGGGTAGCACGCCATGGACAGCAGGACAGAGGACGTCATGGACATCGACCGCGCGCTCGAGCGCGCCATGGAAGCGGACGATCCGGGCCCGGCCTTCGCCGGCCGCGTGATTGCCGCCATCACCGGGGACGCCGCCGCGGCGCGGCCGGGCACCGCGTCGACGCGGACGGGCCGCACGGTCGTCTGGCGCGCGCTGCTGCCGCTCGCGGCGACCGTCGCCCTCACCGTTGCCGGCATGCAGTGGCAGGCGGCCCGGGCGGAGGATGCGCGGGCCCGCGCCGCCCACGAACAGCTGCTGCAGGCGCTGCGGCTGACCGGCGAGAAGTTGAACGTCGTGCACCGCGCCATCGAGCGGAGCCAGGAGTAGGCGTCATGAGGATCAAGGGATTGTGGACCGTCGCGCTGACCGTCTGGCTCGTGCCGGTGATGTCGGCCGTGCTGGGCGGCGGCCTGGCCGCGCAGACCCCGGGCCCGCGCATGCGGCTCG
Source organism: Vicinamibacterales bacterium (assembly GCA_963844435.1). Lineage (GTDB taxonomy): Bacteria > Acidobacteriota > Vicinamibacteria > Vicinamibacterales > Vicinamibacteraceae > JBDSLU01. Next base: position 96,746 of record CAWJOG010000014.1, read on the forward strand.
CCGGGCTGGAGAAGCTGGCGGCGGCGGCCTCGGAAACCGTCGACGTGTCGCTCGACACCAGCCTGCTCGCCCTCGCCGCGCGCTTCATGGACGACGGCGACACCGACGAAGCCCAGGTCAAGGCGATGATGTCGGGGCTCAAGGGCATCTACGTGCGCAGCTACGAGTTCGGCGCCGACGGCGCCTTCGGCCCGGCCGAGGTCGAGACGATCCGCCGGCAGCTCGTCCGCGCCCGGCTGGTCGCGGATGGTCGGCGTCCGCAGCAAGAAGGACCAACGCCGACGTCGACGTCTACTTCTGGATCGACGGCTCGAAGGTCGGCGGGCTCGGCATCCTCGCCACCGAGCCGCGGCGCTTCACCGTCGTCAACATCGTCGGCGCGATCGATCTGGATCAGCTCCGCCGTCTCGAGGGACTCGGCCTGCCCAAGCTCGATCTGGAACAGGGCAAGGACAAGCCGGCGAAGGACAAGGCGAAGGACAAGCCGAAGCCCGACGAGGAGAACTGAGCCGACCGCGTGCCGATGCGCGCCGGGGTCGATTCCGCATCCACCTCGGCCGTTCTCGACGGCTGCCCCTGGACAGTGGAGCTTCCGCATTGATCGGCTCCCGAACCGGTGAAATCATGCCGGCCGGATGGAAACCGGCTCGGCGATTCGGCGTGCGATCGATGCAGACCCGTCCATCGTGCTGCACGAGCGCACGATCGGCTCGATCGATCCGTCGAGTGGGATCGCTTCGCGGCCGCCAGCGACGGTTCCTTCCTCGGCTCGTGGAGGGTCATCCGCGCCGAGCGGATCCGCCACACGGTGCGGGTGTTCGAGTTCTGGTCCAAGGCGGCGCCGCCCGCCAAGGTCGGCCAGTGCGCCGTGGCGACGG
>CAWJOG010000015.1:0-128663 GCA_963844435.1 Vicinamibacterales bacterium
AAGCCACTTCGGCTCCAAGCACGACCGTGCGTCGACGCGACGCGCCTGTCCACTCCACCCCATCGCATCGCCCGGCGAGTTTGATGACCGGAGCCTAGGAGTCGGGCTAACGCATCGGCTCCGTCGTTGGTCGGTCGCCGCCGGCTCTGCCGGATCGCGAGGCACTTCTGCTCCCAAGCAACAGCGAATCGGTTCGCTGCGCCGAGAAGAACATCGTCTCGGACATCGAGCTGATCCCGGTGCAGGAGGTCAATTCCGCCTACGAGCGCATGGTCAAGGGCGACGTCAAGTACCGGTTCGTCCTCGACATGAAGACGCTCTGAGGATCAGCGATACAGCAGGAAGGGCTCGCGGATCCGCACGAACTCCGCGGCATCGCGGTCCCATTCCTCCAGGAGCGCCGCCAGCCGGCCGTCGTCGATCGCCCGTCGGACCTTGTCCGAGCCGGTCAGCCGATCGATCGACGGCCCCCACGCGAACTCGATCCGGCTGGCGCCGCTTGATCGTGTCGATGAGCAGCAGCGCGGTGCGAACCGGCCGATAGGCCTGCCGGTCGGTCACGACGAAGCGGATGCCGGGAATCGTCTCGCCGGCGAACTTCGCGGCGGACGTCGCGACCGGCATGGTGATGGCTTCGAACCGCACGCCGGGCGGCCGCAGGGCGTTCATCGCGTCCACGATCTCGGGCGCGCGCAGCCACGCGGCGCCGATCTGCTCGAACGGCCGGTCGGTGCCGCGGCCTTCCGTGAGGTTGGTGCCCTCGAAGTAGACGGTGCCCGGATAGCTGATGAGTGCGGCGAGCGACCGCAGGTTCGGTGACGGGTTCGCCCACGGCAGGCCGGTATCGTCCCGCCACTGCGATCGCCGCCAGTTCGCCGCCTTCACGACGATCAAATCCGCCCCGATGCCCTGCTGCCGGTTGAACAGCGCGGCCAGCTCGCCCACCGTCATGCCGTGCCGCGCCGGGATCGGATACATCCCGACGAACGACTTGAAAGCCGGATCGAGACGCGCGCCTTCCACGATCTCGCCCCCGATCGGGTTCGGGCGATCGAGCACGACGAAGGGAATGCCGCGCTTCACGGCCGCCTGCATCGACAGCGCCATCGTCGACACGTACGTCCAGGTGCGGCCGCCCACCTCCTGCAGGTCGTAGACGAGCACGTCGACGTCTTTCAGCATCGCCGGCGTCGGGCCGCGATCCTCGGCACGGTAGAGCGAGTAGACCGGGATGCCGGTCTTCGAGTCGACCTCGTCGCCGATCTTCGCTCCGGCGTCGGCCTCCCCACGGATGCCGTGCTCGGGCGCGAGGAGCGCGACCAGCCGCAGATCGGGATGGCGCGCGATCAGGTCGATGTCCGACACGCCGGCGCGATCGATCGCGCTGTGGTTGGTGATCAGCCCGACCCGCTTGCCGCGGAGATCGGCCGGCAGGTGCTCCAGGAACACGTCGATGCCGGGCCGCACCGATCCATCGCCGTCGGGCGCGGCGATCGTGCGGACGGCCGGGGTCTGCGGGGCCAGCAGCGCGACGGCGACCATCCATGAGGCGAGGCGCACGGGACGGACACGATACCGAGAGCCCGTGACCTGGCGCAAGAGCGGCGGCTCACCGGGAGCGTGAGAGAATCGCCCCGTGCTTCGCCCCACCATTGGCGTGCCGCACGTCGCGGCACTCACCCTCCTCCTCGCCACCAGCGGAGGCAAAGGCTGCGGCAAGCCGCCCTTGCCTCCGGGCAGCCCGGACAACGGCGGCCTCGCGCTGCCCGACGGCTTCGAGGCCGTGGTCGTCCACGACGGCGTCGGCCGCGCGCGCCACCTCGCCGTCACCGACGACGGCATCGTCTACGTCAAGCTGCGTGTCCCCAACCCAAAGGGCCTCGTCGCGCTGCGCGACACGACGGGCGACGGCCGCGCCGACGAGGTGCAGTTGTTCGGCGACTACACCGACACCGGCGACTACGGCACGGCGCTGCGCCTCCACGCCGGGCACATCTACTTCACCACCGCCGGCGAGGTCTACCGGCAGCGGCTCAGCGCCAGGGCAGCTGGTGCCGTCGAGGCCGGTCGAAACCGTGCTCCGGCACGACTACAAGAAGACCCTGCGCTCCTACGAGCACATCGCCAAGCCGATCGCCTTCGACGGCAAGGGACACATGTTCGTGCCGTTCGGGGCCCCTGGCGACACGTGCCAGGAGCAGAATCGCCGGCCGGAGTCGCCGGGACGCCAGCCCTGCCCCGAGCTGGAATGGCAGGGCGGCGTCTGGGAGTTCAGCGACAGCCGGCTCAATCAGACCGAGCAGGACGGGCGCCGCTACGCGACCGGGATCCGCAGCCTCGTGGCGATGTCGTGGAACCCGCACGTCGGCGAGCTCTACGCGCTGCAGCACGGACGCGACGATCTCTACCGGACCTGGTCGCGCTACTTCACCCGCTGGCAGAGCGCGGTGCTGCCGTCCGAGGAGTTCTTCAAGGTCACCGACGGGTTCGACGGCGGCTGGCCGTACTACTACTACGACCAGTTGGAAGGGAAGAAGAAGCTGAACCCGGAGTACGGCGGCGACGGCCACAAGATCGGCGATGGCGACAAGCTGACCGGTCCGGTGCTGGGGTTCCCCGGCCACTACGCGCCGAACGACCTGCTGTTCTACGACGGCGATCAGTTCCCCGATCGCTATCGCCACGGCGCCTTCATCGCCTTCCACGGCTCGACGATCCGCATGCCCTACTCGCAGGGCGGCTACGTCGTCGCGTTCGTCCCGTTCGCCAACGGCGCGCCGAGCGGTCCGTGGGAAGTGTTCGCCGACAACTTCGCCGGCGTCGATCCGATCCCCAACACGAGCGACGCGGCGGCGCGGCCGATGGGTCTCGCGCAAGGGCCCGACGGATCGCTCTACGTCAGCGACAGCGTGAAGGGCAAGATCTGGCGGGTCATGTTCAAGGGGGATCGCCGCGCCTTCGGCGCGCCGCAGCTGGCACGCATGGAGACGCGGAAGACCGGGCAGGCGCATCTGCGCAACCCGCACGAGCAGAACGACGTGCTCGGACGCGAGGTGCTCGACGCCGGGGCCAAGGTCTACCAGACCTATTGCATCGCCTGCCATCAGGGCGACGGGAAGGGCGATGGCTCGCGCTTCCCGCCGGTCGCCTCGACACGGTGGGTCTCCGGCGATCCGAAGCGCCTGATCGCCGTCGTGCTCCACGGCCTGCAGGGCGAGATCCAGGTCGAGGGACAGACGTTCAACGGCGTGATGCCAGCCAACGGCTTCCTGACCGACGAGCAGGTCGCGCAGCTCCTGACCTACCTGCGACAGAACTTCGGCAACTACGCCGCGGGCATCAAGCCGGGCGACGTGGCGGAGGTCCGTGCGAACCCGCCGACCCCGTGGCCGCCGCCGGCCACCGTGCGCTGAGCAGAGGCCGGCCCGTCGTCACGGGCCGACCTGCACGGACGCCGACGCTCAGAGGGCGCCCGTCCTCACGGCGCCCGGTGTCGCGCCGGACCGGGTGAGGTGGCGCACTCTATCGATCGTGTGTGTAGGCGCGGCGAACCGCGCGTGACGATGGCGTGACGCGTCGCGTCGATCAGCCGACGAACTTCGCCTTCTGCATTTCCTTCACGGCGGCGCTGACCAGCTCGCCGATGAACTCCTGCAGGTTCGTCTGATCCCTGGTCTCGCTCGTCGCGGCCCAGACGAGCTTGTCGCGTCGCAGGTCGAAGACGAGCATCTCGACGATCACCGTCGTGCGCGTGCCGGTCGCCCTCACCGCACCGACGTTCATCCAGCCGTAGTCGTAGAAGCCCCAGTACCGACTGGTCAGTACCCCGACGCCCACACCACCGGGGAATAGGTCTTCTCCCGTTCCACCGCCACCGGGCGCAGCACCACGACGCCGGCGACGCCGGCCTTCTCGAACCAGGTCCTGGCCTTGGCCGCGGTCTTCAGCTCTTCGCGCGGGGCGATGCGGTAGGTCGCCACGCCCGTCACGCTTCGGCTGTACAGCTCCCGCGCCAGCGCCTCTTCGCCGGACATTTGGAGGGACAGATCGTCGGTGATCACGAGGGCCGCGACCTTCTGCCCGGTGAAGTTCAGCTGCGATCCGTCGCGCAGCTGCCACACCGAGTGCAGCTTCGGCTCGTCCGCGTGGAAGCCTTCGACCAGCAGCACGGCGACGGCGACCGTGGCCGCAACTCGACACAGATCCATTGGTTTCACGCCGCCGTCCGACTGCAAGAACCCTGCTCACCCGGATTCGATCGCCGCCAGCGCGGCTATTGGCGGCCGCGGCTAATGACGCGACGCCAGCTCGACCGGAGGCTCGTCCCCTCATCGTCCCTACGCTAATGCGGAGGATCTCCGGCCGAACCTCAAGCATATCCGTCGCCGCCGCCGCCGTAGCTGCATGAATTCGCGCGCTTTCCGCAGCACTCCGCGTGTCTCGACGTGCGCTGGCATAGCCCTGCTCTTTGTCGAGCCACGAAAGGGGAACTGCACAATGCGGTACACAACGGGATTCATTCTAGCGGCGGGTCTTCTCACGGTCTGCCCGATGACGGCGCAGGCTCAGGAGGATCGGGTCGACTTCAGCCTCGGCGGAGGCTTCACCGCGCCCAACTCGGAGGTTCGCGATCACCTGGGCGACGGCTACAACTTCAACTTCGGCGTCCAGGTGAACGTCTCGCGGGCGGTCGCCATCGAGGGCCTCTACAGCTTCAACGGGCTGGGAGAGAAGCGCATCTCGGCTCCTCTTTCCCGTTCCCACTCCGCTCGATGACGTCACGGTGCCGAACGAGCTCTCCGCCGAAATGAACATGCAGTACTTCACGGTGAGCGCCGTCTTCCAGCGACCGGAAGGGAGCGGCGTACGGCCGTACGGCCTGATCGGGGGTGGCGTCTACTATCGTCCCGTCCAGGTCACGACGGAAGAACTCGGCTTCGCACCGGGCTTCTGCGATCCGTTCTGGTACGTGTGCTATCCCGGCCAGATCGTCCCCGTGGAGGACGTCATCGGCGAGCGCAGCTCGACCGACTTCGGCATGGACGTCGGCGGCGGCGTCAACTTCGGGACGTTCTACACCGAGCTGCGGTATCACTACATCTGGGGCCCGACAGTCCCGACGACCGGACCGGTGCAGCCCCTCCCCGGGGTGACCGCGGAACGCGAAGCGAACGGGCAGTTCCTCCAGTTCACGTTCGGCTTCCGCTTCTGAGCGGTCACGAACGCCCACGCACGCAACGAGTCCGCTGCCGTCCGGCAGCGGACTTTTCCTTTCTCAGCCTGCCTTGAAAAGTTAGCGCCCTGCGCGACGACTTATCGGGCCTGAAGGCCAGGCGTGTGCCGCGCGGCCGAGCCGACCCACGCCATGAGCAGGCGGTCGACGAGACTGCGCGCTTCGGTCAGGGTCATCCGCTCCGGCGTGCCTTCCGCCGGCGCGACACCCGCCGCCGCGTCGTCGCCTTCGGCTGCCCCGCTGTTTGCGGCCGCGTGCAGCCGCTGCAGCGCCGTCTGCGACATCCCGGAGAAGCGGGCGACGGCCGACCGGCCGGCGGCGGCTTCGACGATCCGGCAGATCTGGGACAGCCGGCTGCCATCGAGCCGGCTCGTGTCGCGCAGGCTGAGGGCCTGCTCCATCGCCGGGTTCGAGAGCACCAGCCGCAGCGACTGCAACAGCGAGGATCGCGGCCACGCATCCGCGGCGGGGTGATGATTGGACGTACCGGCGCCAGCGCCCGTGAACGAGGGCGACGCCGACGGATCGGCGATCGCGTCGCCGGGATCAGGCGCCGGCACCTCGGCCACGTCTACCACGCGCAGCGAATCGCCGACGCCGAGCAGCAGCCGGGCGAAGGCCGACATGATCGTGACGATGCGCTCGGCTTCGCGCTGCACGCTGGCGATGTCGTCCAGGGCGTCCAGCCTGGCTCCGCTGAGGACCGCTACGTCGTCGCGCACCTCGAGCCGCATGTCGTCGTTGGAGACGACGATCGCGAGCTGGTGAAGGACCGTATGCTGCCCCGCAATTCCAACCTTCCATCTCATGAGTGGCTCTTTGCGCGACGTGCTCCACCGACAGGCGCTCGAGAGATGTCAACGGGCCCGGGAGTGGGTCGGGGCTCGTGGAGAGCCCCGACGCCCGGAACGATCGGTCACACGTGTCTCAGCGCCGCCTGCCGCCACCACCGCCGCGGCCACCGCCGCCGCCCCGGCTGCCACCGCCGCCGCCATAGCCGCCGCTGCCGCCCCGGTAGCTGCTCCCGCCGCCCCGCGATCCGCCGCTGCTCTGATAGGTGCCGTAGTCACGGGTACGCTCCGCCCCCTCGCGGCGTGCGGCCGAATCGCGATCGAGCTGATCGTAGGTGCTGCGATCCACCGTGCCGGCACGATCGCGGTCCGTCGTGTTGGGCGTCGGCCTCTCGCCGCTCGGCTGGCGGTCGGTGTCCGACCAGCCGCCGTTCTCGTGCTTCTGCCAGGTGCCGTCCTCGCGGCGGTAGACGTTCCCGTCCTTGCCCGCGTAGACGTTGCCGCCATCGCCAACCGCGACCCGTCCGCCGTTGTCGCCGCGCCTCGTCACCGCCCCGCCCTCGTCGGTCCTGATCGTGCGCGTGGTGTTGCCGGTCCGATTGTTCGTGTAGCGGTTGGTCTTGGCCCAGTCGTCGCCGCGCTGGACGGCGGTCGATCCCCAGCTGCCGTAGACGTTCGATCCCTGACGGGTCGTCCCGTAGGCGCCGGTGCGCGGATTGTAGGCGCTGGCCACGCCACGGGCGCCATACGGTCCGTAGGCCGCCGCGCCGCGCGCGTAGGTGCCCGTGCGCGGGTTGTAGCGCGCGCCGACGCCGGCGCCGCCGTACGGTCCATAGACCGCGGCGCTGCGTCCGTAGGCGCCGGTGCGCGGGTTGTACCAGGCGGAATAGCCGTAGGTCGGAAAGTGCCCGTAGTAGTACGGGTAGTAGCCGCCGTAGCCGTAGTACGGCGGGTAGTACCAGCCCGATCCCCAGACCGCGCAGCCCCAGGCCATCATCATCCCCGTGTAGCCGGCCGCGGCCGCGAACGTGACCCACTCGTCGTTGTCGTCGTCGTCTTCGACCGTCACGTAGGTGACGTGATGCGCGGGGTCGCTGGCGGGGATCTGGTAGATCTCCTGCGGCACCGAGTTCGCCACCGTCCAGGGCCCCGTGGCGCTCGTGCCCGTGAACCACACGCCCTGGTTGCACATGTAGTAGGCGTTGCCGACGTAGAAGACGTCCTTGTCGGTGTTCACCGCGCGCTGCACGGTGGTCGATTCGATCGGCGCGAACTTCGGCTCGTCCTGGTAGGCCACCTCGGGCGCCTTGAGCTCCTTCTTGTTGACGCGCGCGGTCTGCGGGATCTGCGCCAGGAGCACCGCCTCGGCGGCCTGATCGGTGCCGGGCACCGACGCCAGCACGCGCGACCGCTCGTGCTCGAGCGGGATCTTCTTGAAGTCGGCCGGCAGCGACGGCGTGGCGAACGTCCACGGCCCGGCGAAGTCGGGCGCCGAGAACCATCGGCCGGCGACGATGTAGTAGACCGGCCCGGCCTTGCCCATCCGGAACACGTCGCTCTCCGTGTTGCTCACCCACAGGAGACCGGTGCCCGTCACGGCCGCATACTTCGGCTCGCCGGCGAGCAGCAGGAGCTCGGCCGGCGTGTTGCTGACGAAGACCTTCGGCACAGCGCCGGCGGCGAGCGCCTTGCCGGGCAGGTTCGCCTTGACGTCCTTCCAGTTCTCCTCGGCCGGGAGCTTGGCGAAGCTGGCCGGCAGCGCGCCGGCAGGCGCCCAGGGGCCCTTGGCGAGGTCGAGCGTCTTCAGCCAGCTGGTGTCGTTCCGCAGGTAGTAGGTGGCCGTCGGCACGTGCTGGAACAGATCCCAGTTGGTGTTGACGGCGTACTTGAGATCGTTCTCCTTGATCGGGCTCCAGATGGGCTCCCCGTCCAGGTTGACGATCACCGCCGCGGTCTTGCTGAAGAAGATCGTCGGCGGATCGGCTTTGATCCCCACGACGGTCTTCGGCACGATGTTGCTCTTGTCGACGTTCACGAGAATGCGATCGAGCGCGATCACCCGCTCCTCGTTCGGGAAGGCCTTGGTAATCTGCGCCACGATTTCCGCAACGCGCTCCTTGGCCAGCTCCTTGAAATTGGCCTCGGTGATCTTCAGGTTCTGGAAGTTGACGAGGCGCTCGTCGAGCGCCACCCTGGTGTCGGCTTCGAGCTTGATCGAGCCCAGTACCGGCTTCTCGGCGCCGTTGGCTCGAAGCGACACCGCGCTGTAGGCCACCATGTGCGTCTGCTTGTCCCAGGTGGCGATCTGCGGCTGATACAGGAGGATCGTGCCGCCAGCTCGGCAGATCGTAGACACGTGGCCAGCCGCCGTCGACCGCCGTGTCGACGGCGATCGTCGCGCCCGCTGCCGCGGGCGCCGGCTTCGCGGTCGCCTGGCCAGGCGCCATGGCGGCGGCGACCAGCGGTACGGCGGGATTGACGAAAAGGGTCAGGGCCGCCAGCAGGGCGACTCCGGATCGTAGAGGGTTGGCAGGCTTCATCACTCGTCCTTTGGTGGCTGTTCAGGCCGACAGCCAGTCGCGCGCGCCGGTGAGCTGCTCCGGCGAAAAGAACTCGACGGGCGCCGTTCCGCAGATCCGCGCTCGCGAACATCAGCGATTCGCTTCTCCACCGCTCGTCGCCGACGATGGCGATCCGCTCGATCGCGGCGCCGTGGCTGACGTAGAACGACAGGTCGCGCCAGTCGTCGTGCGGCTCCCAGCCCTCGAAGGCGTCGAGGACGAACAGCAGCCGGACGGGACCGATCCGGTCGCATCTCGGCCCGGAGCACGCCCTGGCACTGCTCGAACTCGCTGGCTGCGGAGGAGCCCGTGCACCTCGACGCGGTAGACGTTGTCGCGCTCGTGGCGCACGGTCATCGGCATGGCTGGCGCCGCATGACCGCAATACAGCAGGGACCATGCCGGCCCGGCCGGAGGCGCCGCCGGGGCGGGAACGCGCGTTTTTGGCCGATTCACCCAGCCCCGATGGGCAGCCGGCGCCTGCGGACCGGGCACGCGCCTCCGGGCGGGCGGAGATCCTCCGTAATCCCGTACCGGCACGCAATGTGGGTTTTCACGACGACTGCGATTCGCGGGCACCTGTCGCGCGCGCCGCACGGCTCGACAATTGCACCCCTGCCTGCGCCAGCTCGAAGGCCGAAGACTGTCAATCGAAAAGGAACGCCGTATGTTGAAGAGACTCGTGATCGCCGTGGCCCTGGTTCTGTCGCCGGCCATGCTTTATGCGCAGAAGGTCAGTTACGACTACGAGAAGTCCGCCAACTTCGCGGCCTTCAAGACGTTTGCGCTCAAGGACGGGACCAAGGTCGGGCAGCCGCTCATCGACGATCGCATCGTGGCGGCGATCGAGCAGGAGCTCGCCGCCAAGGGCCTCACGAAGGCCGACGCGAACCCGGACGTCTTCGTCGTCTACCACACCTCCTTCGACAAGCAGAAGGACATCTCCACGTTCAGCTCCGGCTATGGCGGCGGCTACGGCCCGTACGGCTGGGGCTGGGGCGGCGGCTGGGCCGGTGGCACCACGACGACGCAGGTGCGCGACATCCTGATGGGCACGCTCGTCATCGACATCGCGGACGCCAAGAAGGGTCAGCTCGCCTGGCGCGGGATGGGCACCAAGGAAGTCGACATGCAGGCCAAGCCCGAGAAGCGCGACAAGAGCATCACCAACGCGGTGAAGAAGATCTTCAAGAACTATCCGCCGAACCAGAGCTAGGCGGTCGCGCGCACTCTCAGGAGTCACCGACGTGATGCGACGAACGGCGGCCACCCTCGTGCTGCTCGCGATGAGCGGCCTGGGCACGTCCGGACAGACGTCCCAGGCCCCGCAGCCCTCGACGCTCGATGAGCGGGACGCGAGATCGCTCAACCTCACCGCGTATGCGGAGCTGCTCCGCAGCGACGTGCGCGCGCAGAAGGTGGCCATCCTCACCGAGGTCATGGCCTTCACGGAGGCCGAGGACAAGGTCTTCTGGCCGATCCATCGCGAGTACGAGGCCGAAATGGCGGCGCTCGGCGACGAGCGCGTCGCCCTCATCGCGGAATACGCGAAGAGCTATTCGACGATGACCGACGCCGTCGCGCAGACGCTCGCGACGCGGGCGCTCGACCTGGAAGCGAAGCGGCACGCGGTGAAGACGAAGTACCACGAACGGTTCGCCAAGGCGCTGACGCCGCGTACGAGCCTGCGGTTCCTGCAGGTCGAGCACCAGCTGCAGCTGATCATCGATCTGCAGATCTCGGCCGCCCTGCCCATCGTCAAGTGACGTGACGGAGCACCCATGAACACTCGACGTACGCGGTGGATGGCCTTGGCGCTGCTGCTGGTGCTGGGCGCGGGCGTGCCGCTCTCGGCGGACAAGGTCAAGCTGAAATCGGGCAAGGTGGTCGAGGGCCTGTACATGGGCGGCGACAGCAAGGCCGTGCGCGTCCTCCTCCAGAGCGGCCAGGTTTCGGAGATCCCGCTGACCGAGGCGGTCGGCGTCGAGTTCACGCCCCGGAAGCCCCCGGCCCCCGCCCCGGCCCCGGCCGCAGCGCCGGCGGCGGCCCCGAAGCCAGCGGCGCCGAAGATGGCGACGGTGCCCGCGGGCACCGGCGTGAACGTGCGGCTCACCGAGGGGATCGACGTCGATTCCTCCAGGGCGGGGATGACGTTCAAGGCCGTGGTCGACGATCCCGGTGATGGTCGACGGGTCGATCCTCATCCCCCGCGGCGCGTCGGCGGTCCTCGAGGCCATCCACGTGGAGCAGTCAGGAAAGATGAAGGGCAGCGACAAGGTCACCTTGAAGCTGAACGCCATCGGGTTCGGCGGCTTCGTCTACCCGGTGTCCAGCAGCTACAACCAGAGCAAGGGCAAGGGTGAGGGCAAGAAGACGGGCCGCAAGGTCGGCGGCGGCGCCGGCCTGGGCGCCATCGTCGGCGGCATCGCCGGCGGCGGCGAAGGGGCCGCGATCGGCGCCGTCGTCGGCGGCGTGACCGGCGCCGCCGTGGCGTCCCAGGGCGAGGAGCACCTCCAGCTTCCGGCCGAAACCCGGCTGAACTTCCAGTTGAGCGCCGCAGTCAACGTCCGGCGGTGAGCGCCGTCTCCGGCATTCCGGAGTCGCCCCGATATCGCAGGGGGCTGCGCTCCGCGCCTCGGGCCACCGGGGACCGCTTCACACGGCGGATCATTCATTTATCGACGGGCCGGCGGTCGCGTGGTGATGGCACGGCCCGTGCTCTTGTCGAAGCGACATCAACAGCCGCACGTTCCAGTCGGCCGTGCGTCGTGCATCGACCCGTCAGATCAAATAGCCATGGTCCCTTCTCACACCGTGGAAGTCCTGCGCCGCGCGATACGGCGGGCCGCTCGTCCAAGCTCCGTGCCGCTCGCGCTCGCCCTGCTGCTGGGCGTCCCGCACCTGGCCGAGGCCTCGTTCCTCTCGCCCGAGGCGGAGGACACGCTCGCCGGGATCATCGCCCTCGTGGTGATCTTCGTCGTCCCGGTCGTCCTCATCGCGGTCTTCTGGCTGGTGCACATCCTGCCCGAGCAGATCGCCCACAAGCGGCACCATCCGCAGTTCGAGGCGATTCGCACGTTGTGCCTGCTGTCGCTGGTCTTCGGCGGGCTGCTGTGGCCCATCGCCTGGGTCTGGGCCTACTCGAAGCCGGTCATGTACAAGATGGCCTACGGCACCGACAAGCACCCCGATGCCGAAGGGCACGAGGCGGACGAGGACGCGCCGGACGAAGACGCGACCGCTGTGGCGAGCCTCCGTGAGCGGCTGGCGCGGCTGGAGGGTCGTGTGCCGGCCTCCGAACTGTCGGCCCTGCGGAGCGACCTCGAAGTGCTCGAAGGCAAGTTCGCGAGCGAGGGGAACCGCTAGATGGAAATCCTGCTGCTCGGCATCTACTGCTTCTTCGTCTGGCTGATCTTCATCAAGCTGAAGCTGCTGCCCTGGACCACGCCGTGGAAGGTCGCGGTGGCGATCTTCCCGGTGGTGGCCCTCGCCGCGCTCATGCTGCTCCTGAACATCTTCGCGCCGACGACCACCGACGTCCGGGTGGTCAAGTACGTCGTCCCGATCGTCTCGCAGGTCAGGGGGCGCGTCATCGAGGTGCCGGTCGAGAACAACCGCAAGGTGAAGAAGGGCGACGTCCTCTTCAAGATCGATCCGACGCCCTACCAGAACGAAGTGAACTCGCTCGAGGCGAAACTGGTCTCCGATGAGGCCAAGGTCGGCGCCGATCGGCAGCGCCTCGCCGAGGTGCAGGCGAAATTGACCAACGCGCACTCGGGCGAGCGCCAGCTCGGCGAGCAGCTGAAGCAGGCCAACGAGAAGGTCGCCGCGACGAACGCGTCCCTCGCCCTGATGCGAAAGCGCGTCGCGCAGAACACCGAGCTCGTGTCCACCGGCGCCGGCAATCGCTTCGACCTCGAACAGGCCGAGACGAGCGTGAACGAGCTGACCGCCCAGCTGGCGTCCGCCCGCGCGGCGGAAGCCGAAGCGCGCGAGAAGCTGTCGGGGCGCATCGGCGGCGACCTCGCCAGCGTGGCGGAGGTCAAGGCGCAGCTCGCCACCGCCTACGCACAGGTCAAGGTCGCGGAGGCCCAGGTCGAGAACACGCGCGCCACGCTCGCCAACGCCCAGTGGGAACTGACGCAGACGACGATGCTCGCGCCCGGCAACGGCACGATGGTGAACGTGATGCTCCGCCCCGGCTTCTTCGTGTCCGGGATGCCGTTCAACGAGGTGATGACGTTCGTCGACGAGGAGTACCAGATCTTCGCCCTGTTCCAGCAGAACGAGCTGCACCAGGTCGAGCCCGGCAACGAGGCGGAGATTACGCTGGACACGTATCCGGGCCGGATCATCAAGGCCCACGTCGATTCGATCATCTGGGCCCAGGGCCAGGGACAGCTCGAGGCGTCCGGCGATCTGCCGCGCACCACGTTCGTCCCGCCGCCCGGCCGCTTTCCCGTGAAGCTCGTCGTCGGCAAGCCTGATGCCGGGCTGTTCCTTGCCGCCGGCGCGCGCGGCTCGTCGGCCATCTACACCGAGCATCTCACGCTGGTGCACATCATCCGCAAGGTGCTGCTGCGGGTGGCGTCGTACTTCGACTACCTCATCATCAAGCACCACATCAGCCTGCATTGATGTGATGTCTCGACATCCTCGCCCCAACGGACGCGCCCGGATCGGCTTCGCAGCCCCTGCGAACGACTCCGGAGTGAAGATCGACTCCGGAGTCGTTCGGGCCATCGACTCCGGAGTCGTTCGGTGCGCGCTCACGGCGTGCGCGCTGCTCGCCGCGGCGGGCTGTGCCTTGAAGTCGCCGCCAAGTCACGAGACGATCAAGGCGCAGGCCCTCACGGTCGCCAAGGTGCCGCCGCAGTGGACGGCGGTGGCGCTGACGACCGGCACCATGAGCGACAACTGGCTCGCCGGGTTCCACGACGACCAGCTCAGCGCCCTCGTGGCCGATGCCATCCTGCACAACGCGGACCTGCGCGTGGGCGCGGCGCGCGTCGAGCAGGCCCTCCTCTACGCCAAGCTCGCCGGCGCCTCGCTCTACCCGTCCGTCGACCTCGTTGCCAAGGGCGGCGGCAAGATGTCCGGCGACGGCTCCGGCCTCTCGGGCGCCGTGCTCAACGCGTCGTGGGAGCTGGACCTGTGGGGACGCGTCAGGTACGGTCGCGCCGCAGCCAGGGCCGATGCTCTCGCGGCCGCGGCCGATTTCGAGTACGCGCGCCAGTCGATCGCCGCGCTCGTGGCCCGGAGCTGGTTCCTGGCGATCGAGGCCGGCCTGCAGGCCGAGATCGCGCGCGGCGCCCTGCGGGACAACCAGGCGCTGGTGCGCCTGGCCGAGGATCGCGCGCGCATCGGCGTCGGCAACGAGGAAGACGTGTTCGTCGCGCGCTCGTCGCTGGGCACCTACGAGGACGCCCTGCGCCAGATCGAGCTGTCGCGCGAACAGGCCATCCGGGCGCTGGAGATCCTGGCCGGGCGTTACCCGGCCGCGGCGCTGACCCTCGCGACCACGCTGCCGACGGCGCCCGAGACGATGCCGGCCGGGCTGCCGTCCGAGCTCCTCGAGCGCCGGCCCGACGTGATCGCCGCCGAGCGGCGCGTCGCCGCCGCCTTCAACCGGATTGGCGAGGCGAAGGCCGCCCGCCTGCCGAAGATCTCGCTCACGGTCGGCGTGAGCTCCATCTCGAGCGAGCTGATCGTGCTCAAGGATTCGGACAATCCGATCTGGAACTTCGGCGCCGGCCTGGTCGCGCCCATCTACAAGGGCGGCGCGCTCAAGACCCAGGTCGAGATCCGGACCGTGGAGCAGAAGCAGGCGGTCGCGGCCTACGCCAGCGTCGGCCTGCGCGCCTTCGGCGAGGTCGAGAATGCGCTGTCCGCGGAGCTTGCGGCGCGCGATCGCGAGCGAATCCTCGCGCGGACCCTGTCCGACAGCCAGCGGGCGCTCGAGATCGTGCAGCGCCAGTTCCAGGTCGGCAGCACGGATCTGCGGTTCGTGACGCAGCGGCAGCTCGCGCTCAACTCCACGCAGTCGGCGCTCATCCGCGCGCAGTCCGAACAGCGCGTGCAGCGGGTGAACCTGCACCTGGCGCTCGGCGGCAGCTTCGAGGCGCCGCTCGCAGCCGGCAGGCGGCGCCCGCTACCCCGCCGCCCGCTGACGCCGGTTCCGCCAGCGCTGACGGGGCCGGCGCCGCTCACGCGCTGACGTTCGGCGCGTTCAGCGCTTTTCGCGCACGACCTTCGCGATCTCGATGCGCTGGTCTCCGTAGTCGTCGACGACCACGCCATCCTCACCGGGCTTGACCTTGGCGGCCGCCGCCACGGAGCCCGTGCCGTTCCCGGCCTCGTCGACTTCCATCTGGATCACGCCGATCTCGTAGCCGGCGCGCGGCTTCGCGTCCGTGGCGCCGCCGCCGAGGAAGTACATCGGCTGATCGGTGATCAGCACGATCTTGCGTCCGCCCGGCGTCGGCTTGGCACTCGCCCACCGGATCGTCCACGTCTTGTCGCTGGTGGACACGGTGCCGACCTTCCGGGCCTTCCGCAGCGCCGCGAGGAACGCCGGATACCCGCCGAACTTCAAGCCCTTCTCGACCGGCTCGCGATCGCGGTCTGCCGAGTAGCGCTGGAGGTCGATGCGAACCGTCGTCGAGGCCGTCGCCTGCCCCTTGACCTGCAGCGTCGCGGTATAGGTCTCCGGAGCCGCGGGCGCGGGAGCGGGGCCTGCGACCGCACCAGCGGTGACGTCAGCAGGACGAACGACAGGGCAGCCAGTGTGAGCCTCTGAGCGCGCATGTTCGGGATGTCTCCATTCTGCGAGCCCGCGCTCGCGCCGGCGCGTCAGTGCGCCGGCATCGCACGGGCGGCGGCGGCCGGCGGCTCGCCGGCGTTTGCCATGTACATGGTCTGGGAGGGGAAGGCCATCTCCGCGCCGACCCGGCTGACGAGATCGGTCACCGCGAACAGCAGCTGCTCCTGCACCTCGAGAAAGTGATCCCAGTCGCGCGCGAGCACGTACCCGACCACCTCGACGTCCAGCGAGTACGACCCCAGGCGGAGGAACCGGACCCGCACCGACTTCTGCTCGATCGCCGGATTGCCGGTGATCATCTGCCTGATGCCGTCGATGATGTCGCGGAGCTGCTGCGGCGTGGTCTCGTAGCGCAGGCCGATGATCGGATGGAACCAGAACTTGTCGCGCGCCGACATGCGTCTCGAGCGTCACGTTCGCGATCTGGCTGTTGGGGACGCTCACGACGGTCCGGTCGAGCGTCCGGATCCGGGTCGACCGCAGGCCGATGTGGTCGACGGTGCCGACGACGTCGCCCATCTTCAGGGTGTCGCCGACGCGCACGGCCTGATCGACGATCAGCGACATACCGGCGATCACGTTCTCCAGCGTCTTCTGGGCGGCCAGCGCGATCGCGATGCCGCCGACGCCGAGGCCGGCCAGGGCCGGCGTCGGGTCGATGGCGAAGATCCGCAGGGTGGCGAGGAGCGCGAGGATGACGACCACGATGTCGGCAAACCTGCGCACGAGACGCACCAGCGCGATGCCGGCGCCCGCGTTCAACCCGGGGAGGCGTCGGCGCGCATACCGTTCGACTTCGCCGTTCAGCTGGATCAGCAGCCACGCCAGGGCCGCGATGAGGATGAGGTTGGCGGCGGTGGCTCCAGCCTGCCGCACGAACAGCGACAGTGACACGCTGGACAGGAACCACCGCAGGGCCAGCGCCGCGACCAGCAGCCGGATCGGCGCGGGCAGGACCCTGCGGATGAAGTCGGACTCCGGGAAGGCGCGCTGCCACACGTGTCTGACCAGCGGCGTCAGGAGCGTGTTCAGCAGCACCGTGGCGAAGTAGAACAGCGGCAGACACAGCAGGACGGCCAGCCACTCGAAGTGGCGGGCCCGTCGCAGCCGCGTGCTGTTGAGCAACTGGCCGACGCCCGTGTTGCCCCAGCCGCCGCTGACCTCGTCGTACAGGTCGGGGACCGCCTTGAGCGTCTCGGCCGAGAACAGCCAGATGGCCGGCCCCTTGGGCTGCTCCACGCGCTCGACGACGACGTCCAGGGGGCCTCCGGCGCGCTCGACCGTGCCGACGACTTCCTCGTTGACCTTCAGCGGATTCGCGCGCGAACCCTCGGGTACGTCGCTGAGCTTCGCGAGCTTCGCGGGCAGGCGCGCATCGAGCACGACGAACAGCTGGTGGCTGAGCGCGGCCGCATCGGCGCCCTTCAGTTCCGTGCGCAGGTACTGGGTGGCGATCTCGGCCTTGGCGTCCTTGCCGGCGTTCAGGAATCCCAGCACCGTGCCTCGGGGCGTGTCGCGCCCCAGCGGGTCCGTCGGCGCCGGCGCCGGTGCCGCGGCAGGAGGCGTCGACGGCCGCATCGGGCGCCGTCTGGGCCCAGGCCGCCGGCACCGAGAGCACCGCCGCCACGACCCAGGCTCCCGACAGACGCGCGAGTCTACGCCGGGAACGCCATGGCATCGGTCAGGGCACGGCGGTCCAGGAGGTGTCTGGATCGTAGAGGGACACGGAGGTTCCGGCGCCGTCGGCGGCAGGTCCGAGATCCCGCTCGCGCACGACGCCGTCCTGGTTGACGACGAAGGTCATGACGCCGGTTTCGTCGTAGCGCGCCGGCCACGCGACGAGCGCGAAGCCGCGCGACAGCTCACCGCCGGCGACGTAGTCGCTGGCACCGCCCGGCGCCGCCGGTCCCTGCGCGGTCAGGACCCGGAAGTAGTACCCGTGGAAGGGCGACGGCGGCTGGCCGGCGGCCGCCGCCGCGCGGCGTTCCGCCGCCGCCTGCGCCACCAGGTCGCCCAGCGGACTGCGCCGCTGGCCGCGAACGGCCGGCCAGTAGAGCCCGTTCTGGCGGCCCGGATCGCTGGCCAGGGTCTTCGCATAGACGCCGGCCGGCTTGCCATCGTGGCCGGTGCGCGCGTAGAGGCGCTGCGCGCGGACATAGGTCCGGCAGACCAGGATCGCGGCCAGCTCGTTGCGTCCGATCCGACGCGCGAGCACTTCTTCCTTCCCCGCGGCCGTGTCGAATCGCCAGCCGTCGGCGCCTTTCACCAACGGCACCGGGAAGGGCCAGGCCTCGTTGCCGATGACCAGCGTCCGGCGATCGGCCCCGCCGTCCTCGAGGCGCCAGCCTTCGGCCAGCGCCACCTTGAACACCTGGCGCCTGAGGCGCGCGGCGGTCGGATCGGACACGTCGACGAGGTCCTTGCCGTCGGGTCCGAAGATGGCGAGCACCGCCTCGGGGTTCTTGTCCTTCACGGCCGCCCCGAGCTTCCGCACGGCGTCTTCGGGCGTCGAGAACGTGGGCTCCTTCGGCGTGCTGGACGTGCACGACAGCGCCGGCGCCAGCACCGCGCACAGGCACGCCAGGACGATGGCCCGGGCTCTTGGGCTCGTCATCGGCGTCGGCCCCCTCCGCCCCCGCCGCCCCCGCCGCGCGATCCGCCGCCGCCTCCGCGCGATCCGCCCGAGCTGCTCCGGCTCTTCTCGCCGCGGGAGCTCGCCGCCCGCTCCGACTTCCCGCTCGAGTAGCCGGAGAACGCGTCGGACTTCGTCCCGCTGCGGTCGCCGCTCCGTTCGCGTGTCTGCGCGCCATCGCCGCTGAACCCGCGGGCTTCCTGGCTCGTCGCCCCGGTGCTCCTGGCTTCCCCCGCCTTCGCCTGGGCGTCGGTGCGCCGCTGGTCGCGCTGGGCCTGCGTCTGGGGGTTCTCCTGCCGGGTCTGCGTCCGCTCCGTCCGCTGTTCCTGCGCGTTCTGCGCCCGTTCGGTGCGCTGCTCCTGCGTCTCGCGGGCGACGTCGCCGCGATCCTCGTAGATGTCCTCCCGATGGTCCTGCCAGTCGTCGCGGGCATCTTCGCGGTGGTCGTAGTAGTCGTCCCACCCGTCGTTGTGCATGTAGAAGCCGCCGCGATAGCCGTACCCGCCGTAGTAGTAGTTGTTGTTGACGGCGGCGCCGATCGCGACGCCGGCGGTGAACCCGATCATGCCGGCGGCCACGGCCTCGGCATAGTCGTCGTCGTCCTCTTCCTGGATCACGACGGTCGTGGAGGCGGGCTGGGTGTAGACGACTTCCGGGTTGTATTGCGGCACGTAGACGACCTGCGGGTTGGCCGGCTCGATGACGATCACCTCGCCCGTCGACGTCGCCTTGGTCGAGACGTCCTGCTGCGGGGTGGTCCTTCAGCGTCCCGACGTTCTGCGCCTTCGTGCGCAGACGCTGGATGCTGGCGAAGACGGCGCTGCGATCCGCGGTGAAGGCCTGGCCGAGCTTCGTCGTCCGATCGAGCGAGCTCGCCATGCTGTTGACGACGTCCGGGAACACGACGAGCGCTACGAAGTGTGGCTCGAAGCCCGACTTCACGGCGGCATCCTGCAGCGCGCTGCCCTTGAGCGACTGGCTGGCCAGCCATTCGGCCACCGCACCCACCTTCCCCGGGTTCTGCGAGCACAGGAGAATCTGCCCCAGCAGCTGATCCGGGTAGAGCGCGACGGGCGCGAGGAGGCGATCGAGCTCCGCCGGCGCGACCGGCTTGGCCGCCGGCCCCGCCTTCTGCGTTGCCTGCTTCTGTGAGGCCGGCTTCTGCGAGGTCGGGGCTTGCGGGGGCGCCGGGGCGTGCGGAATCGCCCGGAGAGACCCGCCGGCGACGACCATCGCGCCGATGACGATGATCAGCCTGTTCATGCCCCACTTCTCCTCGGTCGCACGCGTCCCGGAGCCCGGACCGGGCCGGCCGGCATCAGGTCACCTGCCGGCCGTCGCGGACCTCCGCGACGTAGTCGAGCCCTCGCGTCGTGGTGACGAAGTCGAACTGCACCACGGGCTCCTGCACCGACTCGACCACCGCGAGCAGCGACGTGAACGGCTCCGAGCGCACGCGGCGGCGCATGTCGGCTTCGGTGGACCATTCTTCGACGTAGCGCACCGTCGCATCGGGATCGACCCAGCACGAGCAGACGAGACAGCCCTGCTCCAGCCGCGTCCCGATGCCCAGGAAGCGCAACGCGTCGAGGAGCTCCTGCGCCCCGCGCGTCGATGCGGCGTTCAGCGCAACCGTCAGCCGCACCATGATCCGTGCTCTAGCACCAGTCGTTCCACATTGATCACGCCCAGCCCCACCCCGACTTACTGCCCCGGAACAAACGGGTTGCACGCGAACGCCCGTCCGCGCCGGCCCCTGGCCTCGAGCGCCGATGGCCCGGTATCGCAGAGGGTCCACGGCATACCGGAGCCAGGCATGGAAGGCGGCCGCGGCACCTCGACGCCACTAGGCGTGGCCCGGCCGTCTCACGCCGAGCTTCGCCATCCGCGTCTCGAGCGTCGTCGGCTTCAATCCGAGCCGCTCGGCCGCGCCGCCCACGCCGCGCACACGCCAGGCGGTGCTTTCCAGCACGCCGCGGATGTGCTCCTTCTCGACGTCGACCAGCCGCGAGCTCCGTTTCGCGGATGCCGCCGACGCCAGGGGCAGGGGAATCGTCAGGCGCGGCGTCGTCGCCACGATCATCGCGCGCTCCACGACGTTGCGGAGCTCGCGGATGTTGCCGGGCCACGAATAGCGCTGCAGCGCGGCGAGGTTGTCCTTGTCGATCGAGTCGACCCGCTTGCCGAACGCCTTCGAGAACTCCTCGACGAAGCGCCAGACGAGCAGCGGAATGTCCTGGACGCGCTCACGCAGGGGCGGCACCTGGATCGGGAACACGTTCAGGCGGTAGTAGAGATCCTCCCGGAACGCGTTCTCGCCGATGAGCTGCTCGAGATCCCGGTGCGTCGCCGCGATGATGCGCGTGTCGACGGCGATCGGCCGCGGGCTGCCGAGACGCTCGATCTGTCGCGCCTCCAGGACCCGCAGCAGCTTCACCTGCACGTCGAGCGGCAGGTCGCCGATCTCGTCGAGGAAGATGGTGGAATGGTTGGCCAGCTCGAACCGGCCCACCTGCCGCGCCAGCGCGCCGGTGAAGGCGCCCTTTTCGCGGCCGAACAGCTCGCTCTCGATGAGCGTCGCCGGAATCGCGGCACAGTTCACGCGCACCATCGCGCGCCCCTGCCGCGGCCCGCGCTCGTGGATCTCGGTGGCGAAGAGCTCCTTGCCGGTGCCGGTTTCCCCCAGCAGGAGCACCGTCGCGTCCGTCGCCGCGACCTGATCGATCTGCTCGAGGACCCGGACCATGGCCGCGCTCCGCCCGACCACGCGCGTCTGGCCCAGCCGCTCGCGCGTCTCCTTCCGCAGGTAGACGTTCTCGATCTGCAGCTGCTCTTTCAGCCGTTTCGCTTCGCGGGCGCCGGCCCAGACTTCCTCGTCGCGCCGCTGTCGGGCGAGGATTTCGCCGAACACGCTGGCGATCACCGCGAGCCGATGCGTGACCGACGGGGTCCACATCCGCTCGGCCCGCACCACGTGGAAGCCGACCGCACCGGCGACGCGGCCCTCCGTCCACAGCGGCATCTTGACGGCCGACTTCACGCCCATCGCCTCATACGACTCGCGATCGACGGCGTCGGGCACGTCGGCGAGATTGGAGAACGCCACCGTCAGGCCGGCCCGGACCCGCTCGATCGCCCAGGGGAAGCGGGTCGGCGCCGGTGTCGGCGAAGGGACGCCGGGGCTCACCCAGGTCGCGAACTCCGCCGGCACGCCGCCCGCGTCGATCGTGTAGCAGACGCTGCGATCGAGGTTGACGTGCTCGCAGACGCGGCGCAGGCCCTCGCGGGTGGCGTCCGCGAACTGCTCGACCGGAACGTTGATGAACTGACCGGACAGCTCGGCGACGAACCGCTCGAACTCGAGCTGCTCCTGGAGTGTCTGCTGCCAGTCGGCCGAGCCCTGTTCGGACGGGTGCGCCACCGGGGTCAGCACGAAGGCACCTTCAGCCGTCCGCAGGGGGCGCACCCTGATCTCGCCCGGCGTCTCCGGGTCGTCCTTGTGGCGGGCGACGACCTCGAGCGTGGGTCCGATCGCGTCGGGGCCCAGCCCCCCGCCGGACGCGTCCTGCGGCACGGCGTGCACGGCCGGCACGGCGTCCGGCGGGAGCACGTCGAGAAGCCCGTCGCGCCGGTAGCCGAACTGTCGCTCCGCCTCACGGTTGACCAGCACGATCGTGCCCTCCGGATTCAGGACCGGGACGCCCGTCGAAGCGGCGTCGATGGCCAGCTACTTCGCTTTGCTCACCGCCGTCAGCTTCACCAGCTCCGAGGCGAAGTCCTCGACGACGAACGCGCCGTTCTTCAGGGTGATCTTCGCCGCCGGCGCGAGCGTGCCGGCACCGTTCCCCTTCGCGTCGACCTCGATGTCGACCACGGAAAAGTCGTAGCCCGCCTTCGATTTGGCCTCCGGGACGCCGGCGCCGAGGAAGAGGATCGGGGTGTCGCTGACGATCGTGAGCAACCGGCCCTTGTCGGTGGCACGCTCGATCGTGATTCGCGTCGGGGTCGGCTTGCCGTTGCCGAGCGTCACCGAGCCCGTGGGCGCGACCCCCGTCAGGGCCTTGCGCAGGCCGGCCACTCCGCCGCTCTTGAACGCGGCGGCCAGCCCATCGGCTTCCGCCTGGGGCATGGCCCGCGTCGACGCTGATCGTCACCGGCGCGGTGGCCGACGCGCCTCCGGCCGTCTTCACGGTCGCGGTGGCTGTGAAGGTTTCGGCCTGCTGTCCGTTCGCGGCCGACGTCGTCGCCACGGAGACGGTGCAAGCCAGGACGCCGCAGAGGATCAGCTGTCGAACACGCATGGGAATGGTCTCCTGGGAAACGCGATCGACGGTGAGCGATTGCAGCACACGTACCATCGGCCAAAGCCCGGTTCTACGCGCATGAATGCAGGACAGGGCAAGTATCGCGGCTGCGTCGCCGCCGTAGCCAGCGCGACAGGCCTCCGGCACTGCGGAGCACGCCCGACATGCCGGAGGGCTCGCCGGCCTACGGGGATTGGCCCGCGGCACGCGAGGCACCTGTTCGCGAGTGTGATTCCCGGCCCGCCACGCGCGGCACGCGACGGTCCGTCGCTTGGCATGGGCCGTGCTGTGGACGCGCCGGCCTCACATGTTCATCGCGCTCATCGCCGAACCGGTGTCGCACGGCCTGCCGCAGAAGGCCGTCGAGCTCGCCCGCCCTTTCGGCTTCCCGATCACGAACTCGATGGTCGTCACGTGGATCGTGGCGCTCGCCCTGATCGTCTTCGCGCAGGTCGCGACGCGGAAGATGACGGAGGTTCCGAGCGGTCCCCAGAATCTTCTGGAGTGGCTCGTCGAGAGCCTCTACGGGCTCCTCGAGAGCATGATCGGGCACCACCTGGTCGAACGGACCTTCTGGTTCTTCGGCACGGTCTTCATCTTCATCCTCGCGGCGAACTGGATCAGCCTCTTGCCGGGCGTCGGCACGATCGGGTGGGGTCATGACGGCGCGCACGGCTTCGTGGTGCAGCAGCCGCTCTTCCGCGGCGCGAACGCGGATCTCAACCTGACGCTGGCGATGGCGCTGGTGTTCTTCGCCTGCTGGATCTACTGGGCCCTCCGTGAGACGGGGCCGGCCGGCATCGCCAAGGAGCTCTTCGCGCCGAAGGGCGACACGACGGGTTTCCTGAAGGTCCTGATGATCGTCGTGTTCTTCGCGGCCGGCTGCCTGGAGATCATCTCCATCCTCTTCCGCCCCATTTCTCTGAGCTTCCGGCTGTACGGCAACGTCTTCGCGGGCGAGACGATGCTCGAGACGATGTCGACCATCGTCCCTGGCCTGGGCTGGCTGCTGCCGATCCCGTTCTACTTCATGGAGCTGCTGGTGGGCCTGGTCCAGGCGCTGGTCTTCATGCTGCTGACGGCCGTGTTCACCGCGCTGATCTGCCACCACGACGAGCCCGCGCGGCCAGACGCGCATGCCTGAACGTTCGACAACTCCGGTGACGTGACCTCACCTCGTGACGCCGGCGAGACAGCGAAAGGACAACGACGATGACCGGAAGCTTGCATGTCGGCCTGGCGGCTCTGGGAGCGGCCATAGGCGTGGGATTGATCGGGATGGGCGCATCGACGGCCGTGGGACGCAATCCCGGGTCGTCCACGAAGATCATGGTGCAGTCGATCCTCGCCATCGCCTTCGCGGAAGCCATCGTGTTCTACGCGCTGTTCCTGGTGCAGTAACCGGATGCCCTGCCCCTCGCCCGGGCGCGGGGACCAACGGAGCTCACCATGATGTTTGCACTGGCATTCCAGGCCGTCGCCGACCACGGCGCCGAGGCCGAGGGCATCGCCAGCAGGTTCGGCGTCGCCTGGCCGCACCTGCTGGCGCAGATCGTCAGCTTCGGCATCGTCTGCGCCGTGCTCTACCTGCTCGCCTACAAGCCGATCCTGACGATGCTCGAGGCGCGGCGGCAGCAGATCGCCAGCGGCCTCGCCAACGCCAAGAAGATCGAGGCGGAGCTCGCGCGCATCGAGATCGAGCGGCGCGACGTGCTGGCGAAGGCCGACGCCTACGGCAAGCAGCTGATCGAGGAGGCCCGCGCCGCGGCGGCGCGGGTGCGCACCGAGGAGACGCAGAAGGCGGCAGCCGCCGCCGACCAGATCCTGGTCCGCGCCCAGGAGACGTCCGAGCGCGAGCGCGCCCGGATGCTCGCCGAGCTGAAACGCGAGGTCGGTCAGCTGGTGCTCCGCACGACCGCGAGCGTCACCGGCAAGATCCTGACCTCCGACGATCAGCGGCGCCTCTCCGAGGAAACCGCCCGGCAGCTGGGATGATGCGATGAAAGGCAACAGGCGCACCATCCGCGCCGCGCGACGCCTCTATCGCCTGTGCCAGATCGACGGGCGACTGGACGAGAGCCGTGTCCGTCAGGTGGCGAAGCGGCTCGGCGCCTCCAGGCGCCGGGGCTCCATCGCCGTGCTCTCGAGCCTCCGCCGCATGGTGAAGCTCGATCGCGACCGTCACCGGGCCGTCGTCGAAACCGCGACGAGCCTGCCCGACGATCTGCGCGACGAGGTGCAGGCGAGCCTGGCGCGCCTCTACGGATCGGGACTGGCGACCTCGTTCGAGACGAGCCCCGACCTGATCGGCGGGATGCGCATCAGGGTCGGCAGCGACGTCTACGACGGCAGCGTGCGCGCACGACTGGCCGCCATCGAATCACGCTTGTAGCTCGGGTGACTGTCGAGGCAATCCACCATGGCTGATCTCGTCAAGGAAATAGAGGCGGAAATCGCGGAAGCCAGGACCGCGACCGCCAGGCAGACGGTCGGGGTGATCCGCGAGATCGGCGACGGCGTCGCCAAGGTCGAGGGCCTCGATGACGTCATGCTCAACGAGATGCTCGACTTCGGCAACGGCATCACGGGGCTGGCCCTCAACCTCGAGGAGGCCGAAGTCGGCGTCATCATCCTCGGCGACTACACGAAGCTCGAAGAGGGCGGCGAGGTCCGCGCCACCGGCAAGCTGCTGCAGGTGCCCGTCGGCATGGGGTTGCTGGGCCGCGTCGTGGACACGCTCGGCGAGCCGCTCGACGGCAAGGGGCCGATCCAGGGCACCACGACCTATCCGGTCGAGAAGCTGGCCCCTGGCGTCATCAAGCGGCGCCCGATCAGTCAGCCGGTGCAGAGCGGCATCATGGCCATCGACGCCATGATCCCGATCGGCCGCGGCCAGCGCGAGCTGATCATCGGCGATCGGTCGACGGGCAAGACCACGATCGCGGTCGACACGATCATCAGCCAGGCGCGGCTCAACAAGGCGGCCGAAGCGGCCGGCGACGCGACCTACCGGCCGCTCTACTCGATCTACGTCGCCATCGGCCAGAAGCAGTCCACGGTCGCCCGCATCGTCGCGGTGCTGGAAGAGGCCGGGGCGATGCCGTACACGACCATCCTGGTTGCGGGGGCATCCGACTCGGCCACCAGCCAGTACCTCGCGCCCTTCGCCGGCGCCGCCATGGGCGAATGGTTCATGGACAACGGCAAGGACGCGCTCATCGTCTACGACGATCTGTCCAAGCACGCGGTCGCCTATCGCCAGGTGTCGCTGGTGCTGAAGCGGCCGTCGGGCCGCGAAGCCTACCCGGGCGACGTGTTCTACCTGCACAGCCGGCTGCTCGAGCGCGCCGCGCGCGTCGGCGAGCAGTACGGCGACGGCTCGCTGACGGCGCTGCCGATCATCGAGACGCAGGCCGGCGACGTGTCGGCCTACATCCCGACCAACGTCATCTCGATCACCGACGGCCAGATCTTCCTCGAGACCGACCTGTTCTACCAGGGCGTGCGCCCGGCCATCTCGGTGGGCATCTCGGTGTCGCGGGTCGGCTCCGCGGCGCAGCTCAAGGCCATGAAGCAGGTGGCCGGACAGCTGAAAGGCGATCTGGCGCAGTTTCGCGAGCTGGCCGCGTTCGCGCAGTTCGGATCGGAGCTGGACGCGACGACGCAGGGCAAGATCGATCGCGGCAAGCGCATCGTCGAGCTGTTCAAGCAGCCCCAGTACAGCCCGGTCCCGGTCGACGTCCAGGTCGGCGTGATCTGGGCGATCCAGAACGGCTACTTCGACGACGTCCCGGTCGAGCGGGTCAAGGAGTTCCAGGCCGCGTGGGCCGACTTCCTGGTCACCCGCAAGCCGGAAATGCTCGCGACCATCGTCAGGGAGAGAAGGCGCTCAGCAAGGAGACTGACGGCGGACTTGAAGGCCGCGGCCGATCAGTTCAAGCAGACCTGGAGAGCGTAGCGATGGCCTCGCCCCGCGATCTCCGCCGGCGCATCCGCTCGATCAGCTCCACCGCCCAGATCACCCGGGCGATGCAGATGGTCGCCGCGTCGAAGATGCGGAAGGCGCAGCTGGCCGCCACTGCCGCGGCGCCGTTCTCGCGCCTGCTGTATCGCATCCAGCGCAGCGCGACCCTGCGGTCCGCCAACTTCCAGCATCCGCTGCTGCAGGTGCGCCCGGTGCGCACGCGCGCGGTCATCCTGATCGCCGCCGACAAGGGCCTCTGCGGCTCGCTCAACACCAACGTCTTCCGCGTGGCGGCGCAGTTCCCGACGGAGTCGACCGTCTACATCACCGCCGGCCGCAAGGCGGCGCAGTTCATCGCCCGCTCCCGCCGCAAGCTGGCGGCGGAGTTCGCCTACGGCGATACGCCGACGTTCGCCGAAGCCAGGGCGATCTCCTCGTTCGCGCAGGACCTGTTCCTGAAGGGCGAGGTCGATCAGGTGCAGGTCGTCGCCACCCGGTTCGTCAACACGCTGACCCAGGAGCCCATCTCCATCGAGTACCTGCCGGTCGGCGCGATCACCGGGCTGAAGATCCCGGGCGCGGTCGCCGACGAGGCGATCACCGAGGAGGCGGCCGACGTCGTGTTCGAGCCGAACGCCGAGGCGCTGCTCGCCTACCTGCTCGGCCGCTACCTGAACATCTACATCTACTACGTGATGTTGAGCGCCAAGGCGAGCGAGCAGAGCGCCCGCATGGTGTCGATGAAGAACGCAACCGACAGCGCGGAGAGCCTGATCAAGGAGCTCTCGCTCGAATACAACAAGCTGCGGCAGGGCAACATCACCAGGGAACTGCTGGAGATTGCCGGCGGGCAGGCGGGCTGACGTCGCGTCGGCCCGGTGAACACGGCGAAGAGGCGGGAGTCATGAGCATCGGCAAGGTCGTTCAGGTCGTCGGTCCGGTCGTCGACGTCGAATTTCCCGGCGCCCTGCCGTCGATCTACAACGCGCTGACCGTCGCCTACAAGGTGGAGGGCCAGCCGGTGACGCTGACCCTCGAAGTGCAGCAGCACCTCGGCGACAACACCGTCCGCACGATTTCGATGTCGGGCACCGAGGGCATCAAGCGCGGCGTCGACGTCACCGACAGCGGGCAGCCCATCTCGATGCCCGTCGGCGACGGCGTGATGGGCCGTGTGTTCGACGTGGTGGGCAACGCGATCGACGAGCGGGGTCCGGTCGTCGCCGAGAAGCGCTACCCCATTCATCGGCCGCCGCCACCCCTCATCGATCAGTCGACGTCGCCCGAATTGCTCACCACCGGCATCAAGGTCATCGACCTGATCTGCCCGTTCCTCAAGGGCGGCAAGATCGGCGCGTTCGGCGGCGCCGGCGTCGGCAAGACCGTGGTGATCATGGAGCTGATCAACAACATCGCCAAGCTCCACGGCGGCGTGTCGGTCTTCGCCGGCGTGGGCGAACGCACCCGGGAAGGCAACGACCTCTATCACGAGATGTCGACGGCCGGCGTCATCGACCAGAAGAACCTGGGCGCGTCCAAGATCGCGCTCGTCTATGGCCAGATGAACGAGCCGCCCGGCGCGCGGCTGCGCGTGGCGCTCAGCGGCCTGGCCATCACCGAGTACTTCCGCGACGAACGGGGCCAGGACGTCCTGCTCTTCATCGACAACATCTTCCGCTTCTCGCAGGCGGGCTCGGAGGTCTCGGCGCTGCTCGGACGGACCGCGAGCGCCGTCGGCTACCAGCCGACGCTCGCCGCCGAGATGGGCGGCCTGCAGGAACGCATCACGTCCACCAAGAAGGGGTCGATCACGTCGTTCCAGGCCGTCTACGTGCCGGCCGACGACCTGACCGACCCGGCGCCGGCGACGACGTTCGCCCACCTCGACGCGACCATCGTGCTCGAGCGCTCGATCGCCGAGCTGGGCATCTATCCGGCCGTGGATCCGCTCGCCTCGACGTCGCGCGCGCTGGCGCCCGATGTCGTCGGCGAGGAACATTACGACGTCGCCCGCCGCGTCCAGCGCGTGCTGCAGCGGTTCAAGGATCTGCAGGACATCATCGCCATCCTGGGGATGGACGAGCTGTCGCCCGACGACAAGGTCACCGTCTACCGGGCCCGCAAGATCCAGCGCTTCCTGAGCCAGCCGTTCAGCTCGGCGCAGGTGTTCACCGGCCGCGAAGGCCGGCAGGTGCCGGTCGCGGACACCGTGCGCGGCTTCAAGGAAATCCTCGACGGCCTCCACGACGACGTCCCCGAAGGCAACTTCTACATGAAGGGCGGCATCGAGGAGATCCGCCAGGGCTGACACGGACGGATTGCACATGGCCGAGACGCTCAGGCTCGAAATCGTCACGCCGCAGGCCGTCGTCTTCTCGGAAGACGTCGACATGGTCACCTTCCCGGGCTCCGAGGGTCAGATGGGCGTGTACCCCCAGCACGTCCCGCTGATCACGATGATCATCCCCGGCGAGATCATCGTGAACCGGAACGGCGTCGAGACCTTCCTGGCCGTCGGGGAAGGCGCTCGTGGAGGTCACTGCGAAAAAAGTCGCAATCGTGACCGACATGGCGATTCCCTCGGAGCGGATTGACGAAGCCAAGGCCGAGGAAGCACGCCAGCGAGCCGAGGCCAGGCTCCGCGAAAAGCTGTCCGACGAGGAAGTCGCGTCCGTCAACGCCTCCCTCGTCCGCTCGGTGGCGCAGCTGCAGGTCAGGCGCCGGCGCCGCGTCTGACAGGCCGGCCAGCGGAGCTGGCCGGCTCCGGCGGGTCTCCGGAATCCGGGACAGCCTCCGGCGGGACGGAGGCGCCCGGGCGGATTTACCGTGCGACGAACTCGCGACGACCGCCGAAAAGCCCTGAAATCCGGGCATCGACAAGCCTGCACGGCCCCCGCCTGCGGGGGTACGTGCTTTGCTGTTGCACCAGCAGGTTTCCCACGCGCCACGCCTTTAGAGAGGAATGCTCATGAGCACGAAGTCCGACGATCAGGACACGCCCATCCTTCCGGATCCGAACCTGATGCCGCTCGAGACCCCACCCGGCGTCGATCGCAGGGCCTTCCTCATGCGCAGCGCCCTCGTGGGCTCCGTCGCCGTGCTGAATGGCTGCAAGCCCGCGACGCCCGAGGCGGGGGCCCCGGCCGCGACCGCCCCAGCGCCCGCGGCGACGCCACCCGCCGTCCCGCTCGCAGCGGAGCTCGATGTCGTGAAGAAGGCGAAGGTGCCGATCATCACTACCCTCGACGAGTTCTACAAGGTGGGACCGGGCCCCTCGAGCTCGCACACGATCGGTCCGATGCGGATCACCTACGACTTCTACCAGCGCTGCACCAAGCTGCCCGCCGACACGCTGGCCAAGGTCACCGGCCTGAAGGTCCACCTGTTCGGCAGCCTCAGCGCCACCGGCAAGGGCCACGGCACCGAGCGCGCGGCGCTCGCCGGCGTGATCGGCAAGGAACCGGCGACGGTCGAGCCCGAGTTCCTCGACAGCCTGGCCGCCAAGCCGGATCAGAGCTTCCCCCTGAAGCTGGGGGACAAGACGCTGACGCTGTCGCTGAAGGACGTCATCTACGACGCACCGAAGGGGAATTTTCCCCACCCCAATACGATGACATGCAAGCTGATGGGCGGGGACCAGGTGCTGTACGAGCTGGAGTACTACTCCGTCGGCGGCGGGTTCATCGAGTGGAAGGGCTATCAGCCTCCGAAGAAGGGACAGCCGAAGTACCCTTATTCGACGATGGCGGAGCTTCAGGGTCACGCCGAGAAGAACAAGCTCTCGATCGCGCAGCTCGTGATGGCGAACGAAGTGGCCGTCTCGGGCAAGAGCGAGGCGGAGATCAACGCCTTCGTCGACAAGATCACGACGGCGATGGTCAACATCGTCAAGTCGGGGCTGAAGGCGCCGTCGGCGACGCTGCCCGGTCCGATCAAGCTCAAGACCAAGGCCGGCGACGTCTACGCCCGCGCAATGGACGACAAGTACGAGACCCAGCGCGGCGTCGGCGTCGTCTCGGCCTACGCGCTGGCGGGGTCGGAGGAGAACGCGCGCGGCCATCTCGTGGTGACGGCGCCCACCGGTGGATCCGCGGGCGTCATGCCGGCGCTGGTCTACGCCGTCGGTGAGGGCGGCCGCAAGCTGCCGCAGGAGAAGATTCGCGAAGGCATGCTCGCCGCCGCAGCGGTCGGGTATCTCTGCAAGCACAACGCGACGCTGTCGGGCGCCGAGGGCGGCTGTCAGGCCGAGATCGGCGTGGCGTCGGCGATGGGCGCGGCGTTCATCTCCCAGGCTCACGACTTCCCGCACCAGGTGGTCGCGAACGCGGCGGAATCGTCGCTCCAGCATCACCTCGGGATGACGTGCGATCCGGTCGCCGGCTTCGTGCAGGTCCCCTGCATCGAGCGCTGCGCGTTCGGCGCGGTCAAGGCCTGGACCGGCTTCATGATCGCGAGCAACGAGATCCCGACGAACCGCCGCCTCGACTTCGACACGACCGTGAACGCGATGGCGTTGACAGCGAAGGAGATGAACACCAAGTACAAGGAGACGTCGGAAGGCGGCCTGGCCGTCTCCGTGGTGCTCTGCTAGCGGTTCGGTACGTCAGCGATTCGGGGGAGGTTCACGGTGGGTCAGCTGTCTGTGTCTCGCAGCGATCTGCCTGCTGATTGCCGCCGTGACCGGTCGCACCACCGGCGCCATCGGCGCCGGTGCGTCGTCCGAGTTCCAGGCTGCGCCGGCGCCAACAGCGGGCGCCCCGGCGCAGCCGGCGGCACAGAAGCCGGCCACTGAGAAACCGGCGACCGAGAAGCCACCCGCCGAGACGCCGGCCGCCCAGCCGGCGGGCCCGCTGCCCGCCGGCTACGCGGGCAGCGACACCTGCGAGCTGTGCCACGAGCCGCAGGTCGCGTCGCTCAAGGGGACGGCGCACGGCCAGGCCGGCCATCCGCGCTCCCCCGCCGCGGCCCTCGGCTGCGAGAGCTGCCACGGGCCCGGGCAGGCGCACGTGGACTCCGAGACGGAGCCGAAGGGGCACATCAAGAAGATCGCCGCGATGAAGCCGGCGGAGATCAGCGAGACGTGCACGACGTGCCACAACCGCGGCCCGCACGCCGGCTGGACGGGCAGCATGCACGAGTCGCGGAACCTGTCGTGCGCCACCTGCCACAGCGTGCACAGCCCGAAATCGCAGAAGAGCCAGCTGGTCGCGGCCAACGCCCACCGGGCTGTGCGCGACGTGCCATCGCGTCCAGGTCGCCAAGACGGAGCGCGCGGTCGCGCACATGCCGGTGCGCGAGGGCAAGATGGGCTGCGCGACGTGCCACAACCCGCACGGCTCCATCAACAACGTCAAGGCGCTCAAGGTCGGCAGCTCCGTCGCCGAGAGCTGCATCAGCTGCCACACGGAGATGCGCGGGCCGATGCTGTGGGAGCACGCGCCGGTCCGCGAGAACTGCGCGACGTGCCACGACCCGCACGGGTCGTCGAACGATCGCATGCTGGCGGTGCGCATGCCGATGCTCTGCCAGCGATGCCACGTCGCGACCCGGCATCCCTCGTCGATCTACGACAACGCGGCGATCACGACGAACAAGAGCAATCGCATGTTCGGCCGGTCGTGCGTGAACTGCCACTCGAACATCCACGGCTCGAACCACCCGTCGGGCCAGTTCTACATGCGATAGCGCCGGGAGTCCCATATGCGCCGCTCGTGCTGGTACATCTCGTCTGCGGGCTCGGGCTCGCCGTGAACACGACCGTGCGGGCGCAGACGCCCACCCCGGCGCCTGCGCCCAGACGCCTGCCCAGAAGCCGCCGGCCACGCCGCCGGCAGCGCCCGGGCAGCCGGCGCCGGACGCGCCGGCGGAACAGCCGGCAGCGGCCCGCGGCCGACGCCGAGGCGCCACGCGCAGCCTGTTCGACGAGGCGCCGCGCCAGTTCGAGATCAGCGGCCGGTTGAGCAGCGTCGTCGGCGATCCGGCGCGCTTCCAGCGCTACCAGGATCTCAGGGACGGCATGCTCCTCCACCGCGTCCGGTATACCCGCGAGGGCACGGACGGTGCGTGGGTGTTCACGGGCGCCGCGGACAACGTCGGCTGGCGCGATCAGCGCTTCGCCGGCAGCTACGAGCGCCCCGGGCTGGCTATCCATCTCGGGCCTGTGGGATCAGATCCCGCAGTTCTACAGCGTCGACACCCGGACGCCGTACACGATGTCGGGCAGCCCGCTCGGCCTCGACGACGCGACGCAGCTCGCGATCCAGCGCGCGCAGACGAACCTCAATGCCTACGTGCCGCTGGCCACGCAGTTCGACCTGCAGGAACGGCGTGACATCGGCGCGTTGAATTTCAAGTTCAGCCCGACCAAGCAGCTGGACCTGACCGCCGCCTACACGACGCAGAAGCACTCGGGCGAGCTGCCCTGGGGCGCCAGCTTCGGGTTCAGCAACGACGTCGAGGTGGCGCTGCCCTACGACTCGCGCGCCAACGACTTCAACCTCGGCGCCGAGTGGAGCAACCAGCGCAGCATGCTGCGCGTCGCCTACAACGGCTCGTGGTTCGACAACATGGACGACACCCTGGTGTGGGACAGCCCGCTCCGGCTGCGAAGACTCGACCAGCGCGCCCGGCCGGGGGCGCATGGCGCTCTGGCCCTCGAACTCGGCGCAACACCGTGAGCGGCGCCGGCTACACGAAGCTGGGGCGCCGCACGCAGGTCAGCGGCTTCATCTCGCTCGGCATGTGGGACAACGACGAACCGCTGCAGCCCTTCACGATCAACCCGACGCTGCGGCAGATCCCGCTGCCCCGGGCCACCACCGAAGGCAGCGCCCAGGTGTTCTCGACCAACCTGAGTCTCGTGTCCCGCCCGTCGACGGACTGGCGGTTCAGCGCGCGGCTGCGCCACTACGGCTACGAAAACGAGACCCCGCACGCCGCCATCCCCGAGTTCATCAACTACGACACGTCGGTGAAGGTGTCGTCCACCGGCGGGCCGGAACCCTACGCGCACAGCCGCACGACGTTCGACGCCGACGCGACGTGGAGCGGCCTGTCGCGGGTCGCCCTCACGGCCGGCTACACGCACAACTCCGGCGGCTACGATTTCCGCATCTTCGAAAGCACTGGCGAAGACGTCCTGCGGCTCACGGCGGACGCGACGGGAACGCAGTGGCTCACGTTCCGGGCCCAGTACGAAACAGCCGACAAGAAGGGGGACGGCCTGGACGAGGCCCTGCTCACCCAGATCGGCGAGCAGCCCGCGCTGCGGCACTACGACATCGCGAACCGGAGCCGCAACCGGTTCACCGGCCAGGTCGACATCGTGCCGAACGACCTGTGGATCTTCAGCGTGTCGGCGGGGGTGGGCCAGGACGAGTACGACGACAGCTACTTCGGGCTGCAGGAGTCGTCGTTCAACCTGTTCACGCTCTCCGCCGACTTCAAGCAGCCGAACGGCTTCGGCGCGGGCGCCTCCTACACCTACGAGAACTACGACGGCCTGCAGCAGTCGCGCTCCGCGAGCCCGGGACAGGAAATGGATCCGCTCCGCGACTGGACGACGGACTCGACCGAGCGCGTGAACTACTTCTCGATCTACGCGACCCCGCCGCGGATCGGCCGCAACACCGAAGCGCGGCTGGCCTACGACATCAGCGACGCGCGCGGCGACTACCTCTACACGACCGTGCCCGGCGGCCCGCTGCCGGCGCCGTCGCAGCTGCCGGAGGTGTTCAACAAGCTCCAGCAGCTCCACCTCGACGTGAGGCACCGGCTGAACGACAAGCTGTCGGCGACTTTCTCCTACCTCTACGAGCCGTTCCGGGTTTACGATTTCGCGTTCGACCCGAGCGTGGTGAACGGCATCGTCCAGCCCAGCTCGCTCGTCCTGGGCTACGTCTATCGCCCGTACACCGCGAACGCCTTCACGTTCGGTCTGCGTTACATCTGGTAGTCGATGCCGATCCCGCTGACGTCATGGGAGTTCCTATGCTGAACACGCTCACGAGGCAGTTGCTGCCTCTCCCCGCGCTCGCGTTCGCCTTCGTCCTCGCCGGCCCCAGCCACGCCGCCGCGCAGGACGCCGCAAAAGGCGCGGAGGTCTACGCCGCGCAGAAGTGCAGCGTCTGTCATGCCATCGCCGGCAAGGGCAAGGCGTCGAGCCCGCTCGACGGTGTCGGGGCCAAGCTGTCGGCAGCCGACATCAAGCAGTGGATCGTGAATCCGACCGAGATGACGGCGAAGACCAAGTCGACCAAGAAGCCGCCGATGCCGAACAAGTACGCCAGCCTGCCGGCCGCCGACGTCGACGCGATGGTCGCCTACCTCGCCAGCCTGAAGTAGCTCCCCGGTGACGAAGAGCGCGCTTCTCCGGCACCCGCTGACGGTGGTCGGGGCGCTGATGGCCACGGTGTGCGCCGTGACCTTCGCCGCCCTGATGATCGCGCTGCTGACGGGCCTGTTCCACCGCAACCCGTACGCGGGCCTGGTGGTCTTCGTCGCCATCCCCGGGCTCTTCTTCTTCGGGCTGCTGTTGATGCCGCTGGGCATGTGGCTGCAGCGGCGACGGATTCGGCGCGACCCGACGAGCGCGGCCGACTGGCCCATCCTCGACTTCCGGCGGCCCGAAGTCCGCCGCCGGGCGCTGCTGTTCACCGCGCTCACCGCCGTCAACGTCGTCATCCTCCTCCTCGCCGGCTACAGCAGCCTGCACTGGATGGAGTCGCCGCCGTTCTGCGGCCAGGTGTGCCACACACCGATGACGCCGCAGTTCACCGCCTGGCAGGCGGCGACGCACCGGCAGGTGGCGTGCGTCGATTGCCACATCGGGGAGGGCGTGCGGGGGTTCGTGTACGCCAAGGCCAACGGCACGCGGCAGCTCCTGCACGTGGTGACCGGCGCCTTTCCGAGACCCATCCCGCCGGGCGCCGAGATGCCGCCCGGCGCCCAGGCCCTGACGTGCCAGGGCTGCCACAATCCTGGACGGATCGTCGGCGATCGCCTCCGCGTGATTCGCGAGTACGCCGACGATGAAGCGAGCACGGAGACCATGACGGTGCTCCAGCTGCACGTGGGAAGGCCGTCGTCGTCCGGCCGCGCGATCCACTGGCACGCCGATCCGAAGACGCGCGTCGAGTACGTGGCCACCGACCACGGGCTGCAGACGATTCCCTACGTGAAGCTCACCGACGCCCGCGGCGTGGTGAAGGAGTTCCGGACCGAGGACGCGACCGATCAGCTGATCCGCGACGGCCAGCGCAAGACGATGGACTGCATCGACTGTCACAACACGGTCGGGCACCCGATCGCGCCGACGGCGGAACAGGCCGTCGACCGCTACATCGCGAGGACCTGGGTGAGCCGGCAGCTCCCGTTCGTGCGCCGCGAATCGGTCAAGCTGATGAAGGCGTCGTATCCCAGCTCGGACGCGGGAGCGGAGCAGATCGGCCAGGGCCTGCGCACCCTCTACGCCGCCAAGAGCTCCCCCGCCGATCAGCAGGCGCTCACGCACACGGTGAACGCCCTTCAGGGCCTGTACCGCCGCAGCGTGTTCCCGACGATGAAAGTGACGTGGGGCAGCTACCCGGACAACCGCGGCCACATGACCTCGAACGGCTGCTTCCGCTGCCACGACGACTCGCACAAAGCCAGTGATGGCTCGACCATCAGCGGCGACTGCGAGTACTGCCACAAGCAGATTGAAAACCCGCTCTGACCCGCTCTGATCCCGGAAGCACTCTGGAATTCCGGACGATCTCCGTCCGGGCGGAGGCGCCCGGGGCCGCTCCATCTGGGCGTTTTCGGCAGCAGATGCCGAAAACGAGCGTTTCCCGGCGCCGCCGTGCGGCGGCGTCCGGGGGTACGTGCCTTGCTTTTCAGTCGTCGCTTCCGCCCGAGGCCGGGCCGGGAGACGTGTCGCATGAGCAACCGCCTGAGTGCAGTAACGATCGCGTGGCTGATCACGGCGGTGTACTACTTCTTTCAGTACAGCCTCCGCTCGGCGCCCTCGGTGATGATGCCGGAGCTCGGGACCGCGTTCGGCCTGAACGCGATGGGCGTCGCCTCGCTGGTCGGGCTCTTCTACTACGGCTATTCGCCGTTCAGCCTCGTCGCCGGGGTCGGCATGGACCGGCTCGGGCCGCGCAAGGTCGTGCCCCTCGGCGCGGCGGCGGTCGGCATCGGCGCGCTGCTCTTCGCCACGGGCAACCCCCAGCTCGCCAGCGTCGGCCGCCTCCTGCAGGGCGCGGGCGGCGTGTTCGCGCTGGTGGGCGCCGCCTACATCGCGATGACGCACTTCCCGCCGTCGCGCGCAGCGACGCTCATCGGCGCAACGCAGATGTTCGGCATGGCGGGCGGCTCCGCCGGCCAGTTCGTGGTCGGCCCGATGATTGGCGCGGGCGTGCCGTGGCAGGCGTTCTGGGTCGGCATGGGCGTGATCATCCTGGGCATCAGCGTCGCGCTGTACCGGCTGCTCCCCGAGCCGGCGCCCAAGGCGCGTGACGACCAATGGCTGAAGAGCGCCGGCCGCACCCTCGGCCTCGTCTTCCGCAACCCGCAATCGATCCTGTGCGGCGTGATCGCGGGCCTGCTGTTCATCCCGACGACGATCTTCGACATGACCTGGGGCGTGCGCTACCTGCAGGAGGGCCGCGACTTCGACTACGCCACCGCGGTGCTGCGCTCGGCGTCGGTGCCCCTTGGCTGGATCATCGGCTGTCCGCTGCTGGGCGCCATGTCCGATCGCCTCGGCCGGCGCAAGCCCGTCATCCTGGGCGGAGCCGTCGTCCTGCTGGCATGTCTCGTGGCGATCCTGTACGGCCCCGCCAACGTCCTGCCGCCGTACGTGCTCGGCATCGTCGCCGGCATCGCGTCGGGAGCGGCGATGCTCCCGTACACCGTCATCAAGGAAGCGAACCCGCCCGAGGCGAGCGGCACCGCCACCGGCGTCGTCAATTTCCTGAATTTCACCTTCAGCGCCCTGCTCGGTCCCGTGTTCGCCTGGATTCTGGTGGACGTCAGCGGGGGGGCCGAACGGATGACGCTCGAGCACTACCAGACCACGTTCTCCCTACTGCTGTACGGCGTCGTACTGGCGATCGTCCTCACTCTGTTACTGAAAGAAACGGGCACCGCGGTTCGCCGCGCCATCCCGGAGCCGCGAGAGAGGGACCATGACACAGGCAACAGGACCGGCAAAGACAGGGACGGGCAAGTACGAGGCGCTGCTGGAGCGGTGTCGAAGCCTTGAGGCCGTGCCGACGGCGGTCGCGCACCCGTGCGAGCACTCCGCGCTCGCGGCAGCCGTCGAAGCGGGCGCGAACGGCCTGATCGCGCCGATCCTCGTCGGCCCGGCGGCCACCATCGAGGCGCTCGCCGCCAAGCACGGCATCGACCTCGGCCAGTGCCGGATCGTGGATGCCCCGCACAGTCATGCGGCGGCCGCGAAGGCGGTCGCTCTGGTCCGCTCCGGCGAGGCCGAGCTGCTGATGAAAGGGAGCCTGCACACCGACGAGCTGTTGAGCGCGGTGGTGGCGAAGGAGACCGGCCTGCGCATCGGCCGGCGCATCAGCCACGTCTTCGTCATGGACGTGCCGACCTATCACAAGGTCCTCATCGTGACCGACGCGGCGATCAACATCACGCCGGCGCTGGAAGACAAGGCCGACATCTGCCAGAACGCGATCGACCTCGCGATCTCGTTCGACGTGAAGCGGCCGAAGGTCGCGATTCTCGCCGCCGTCGAGACGGTCACGTCCAAGATGCCGGCGACGATCGACGCGGCGTGCCTGTGCAAGATGGCCGACCGCGGACAGATCAAGGGCGGCCTGCTCGACGGGCCGCTGGCCTTCGACAACGCGATCAGCAAGGAGGCCGCCCGGGTGAAAGGGATCGAGTCGGAGGTGGCCGGCGATCCGGACATCCTGCTCGCGCCGGACCTCGAGGCGGGCAACATGCTGGCCAAGCAGCTCAGCTTCCTCGCGAACGCCGACAGCGCCGGCCTCGTGCTCGGCGCCCGCGTGCCCATCATCCTCACCAGCCGCGCCGACACCGTGCGGTCGAAGATCGCGAGCTGCGCGGTCGCCGTGATCGCCGCCCATGCCCGGCGCCAGGCTCGCGTGGCCACCGGCGTCCGCGCCGCGTCGGGAGCTGCGTGATGGACGACTTCGCCCTCGTCCTCAACGCTGGCTCCTCGAGCCTGAAGTTCTGCGTCTACCGGCGGCGGCCGGACGGCGACCCGTGGCGCCTCGAAGCGCGCGGGCAGGTCGATGGCATCGGCACGACGCCGCGGTTCTCCGTCAAGGGCTACGCGGGCGAGCGCCTGATCGACACCCAGCTCGACGCGAGCGTCCGCGACGGCCGCGCCGCGCTCGACGCGCTGGCCTCCTGGCTGCGCGAGCGTTACGGCGGCTCCCGCGTGCTCGGCGTCGGGCATCGCGTCGTCCACGGTGGCCCGAACTTCGCCGGGCCGACGATCGTGACGCCGGAGGTCCTCGACGAGCTGCGCAAGCTGACGCCGCTCGCCCCGCTCCATCAGCCGCACAACCTCGCCGCCATCGACGCGGTGACCGAGCGGCTGCCCGACGTGCCGCAGGTGGCCTGCTTCGACACCAGCTTCCATCGCGGGCAGCCGGCCGTCGCCCAGCTGGTGCCGCTGCCGCGCGCCGTGGTCGGCGACGACGTGCAGCGCTATGGCTTCCATGGCCTGTCCTACGAGTACATCGCATCGGTGCTGCCCCACACCGCCCCGGACATCGCCGGCGGGCGGGTGATCGTCGCCCACCTCGGCAGCGGAGCGAGTCTCTGCGCGCTGAAGAACGGCAAGAGCATCGACAGCACGCTCGGGTTCACCGCGCTCGACGGGCTGTGCATGGGCACGCGGCCCGGCGCGCTCGATCCAGGCGTGGTCCTCTATCTGTTCCAGGGCCTGGGCCTGTCCGCCGCGGACGTCGAGACGCTCCTCTACAAGAAGTCCGGCCTGCTCGCCATCTCCGGGATCAGCAACGACATGCGCGACCTGGCCCTCAACACCCGGCCCGAGGCCAAGCTGGCGGTCGACTATTTCGTCTATCGCGTCGCCAGGGAGATCGGCGCCCTCACCGCCGTCCTCGGCGGTCTCGACGGCCTGGTCTTCACCGCCGGCATCGGCGAGAACTCGTCGGCCATCCGCCAGCGGATCTGCGAGGCCTCGGCCTGGCTCGGCATCGAGGTCGATCCCGACGCGAACGCGATCCACGCCACCCGGATCTCCCGTGCCAGCAGTCCGGTGTCGGCGTGGGTGATCCCGACCAACGAAGAATTGATGATCGCGCGCCACACGGGCCGGCTACTGGGACTGGTCGACGCCACACTCCAAGCGCGCGGTCAGTAAGGAAGCACGAACATGGCTGGGACCGCATCGGTATCGACGACCGCAGACACCGCCTCGCCCTGGCAGGGGTTTCGAAAGGGCCTCTGGCAGGCCGAGATCAACGTTCGCGACTTCATCCAGCAGAACTACACGCTCTACGAAGGTGACGAGTCGTTCCTGGCGCCGGCGACCGAGCGCACGCTCGGCATCTGGCGAACGCTCGAGGCGCTGTTCCTCGAGGAGCGGAAGAAGGGCGTCCTCGACGTCTCCCAGATTCCCAGCTCGATCACGGCGCACGCCCCCGGCTACATCGATCGCGACAACGAGATCATCGTCGGCCTGCAGACCGACGCGCCGCTCAAGCGCGCGATCATGCCGAACGGCGGCTACCGGATGGTGGCCAACGCGCTGAAGGCCTACAACTTCGAGGCCGACCCGCACGTGGCCGAGGCGTTCACGAAGTACCGCAAGACCCACAACGAGGGCGTCTTCGACGCCTACACGGCGGACGTGCGGCGCTGCCGGAGCTCCCACATCCTGACCGGCCTGCCCGACGCCTACGGCCGCGGCCGGATCATCGGCGACTATCGCCGCGTCGCCCTCTACGGCGTGGCGCGGCTGCTCGAGCACAAGCAGAAGGAGCGCATCGCGCTCGACGCCCACCACTCGACCGACGCGATCATCCGCGATCGCGAAGAGCTCTCCGAGCAGCTCCGCGCCCTCAAAGAGCTGCAGAAGATGGCGGCCAACTACGGGTTCGACATCTCGCGGCCGGCCGCGAACGCCCGGGAGGCCGTGCAGTGGCTGTACTTCGGCTACCTGGCCGGCGTGAAGGAGCAGAACGGCGCGGCGATGTCGCTCGGCCGGACCACGACGTTCCTCGACGTCTACTTCGAGCGCGATCTCGCGGCCGGCACGCTCACCGAGTCGCAGGCGCAGGAGATCGTCGACGACTTCGTCATCAAGCTGCGTATCGTCCGCTTCCTGCGGACGCCGGAGTACGACGATCTGTTCGCCGGCGATCCCACCTGGGTCACCGAGTCGATCGCCGGCATGGGCGACGACGGCCGCGCGCTCGTCACGAAGAACAGCTTCCGCATCCTGCAGACGCTCTACAACCTCGGTCCCGCCCCCGAGCCGAACCTCACGATCTGGTACTCGCCGCGCCTGCCGATGGGGTTCCGGCGATTCTCCGCCAAGGTGGCGATCGACACCAGCTCGCTGCAGTTCGAGAGCGACGAGATCATGCGCAGCGCCTGGGGCGACGACGGCGCCATCGCCTGCTGCGTCTCGCCCATGGTGGTCGGCAAGCAGATGCAGTTCTTCGGCGCGCGGGCGAATCTCGCCAAGTGCCTGCTCTACGCGATCAACGGCGGACGCGACGAGATCAGCGGCGACCAGGTGGCGCCGGCGACGACGCCGGTGCAGGGCGACTACCTCGATTTCGACGACGTGCTCGGTCGCTTCGACAAGACCATGGACTGGCTCGCCAAGGTCTACGTCAACGCGATGAACATCATCCACTACATGCACGACAAGTACGCCTACGAGCGCGTCGAGATGGCGCTGCACGACTACGCGCCGATGCGGACGATGGCGTTCGGCATCGCCGGCCTGTCGGTCGTGGCGGACAGCCTCTCGGCGATCAAGCACGCCAAGGTGCGCGTCGTGCGCGACGAGACGGGTCTCGTCACCGACTACCAGGTCGAGGGCGAGTTCCCCGTGTTCGGCAACAACGACAACCGGGTGGATCAGCTCGCCGTCTGGCTCGTCAGCACCTTCATGCACAAGCTGCGGCAGCACCCGACCTATCGCGACGCGGTCCACACCCAGTCGGTGCTCACGATCACCTCGAACGTCGTCTACGGCAAGGCGACCGGCCACACCCCGGACGGGCGCCGGCGCGGCGAGCCGTTCGCGCCGGGCGCCAACCCGATGCACGGCCGCGACAGCCATGGCATCCATGCGGCCGCGGCGTCGGTCGCCAAGATTCCCTATCGCGACGCCGCCGACGGCATCTCACTCACGGCATCGCTGGTGCCCACGGGCCTGGGGCGCGTCGAGGCCGACCGCATCACGAACCTCACCAGCATCCTGGACGCGTTCTTCGGCAGCACCGGCTACCACATGAACGTCAACGTGCTGAACCGCGACACGCTCGTGGACGCCATGGAACACCCGGAGAAGTACCCGTCGCTCACCATCCGGGTGTCGGGATACGCCGTCAACTTCGTGCGGCTCACCCGCGAGCAGCAGATGGACGTCATCAACCGCACGTTCCATGGGGCACCTCGTGCCTGAGTCGCGCGCCTTGCCGGCACCGGGGGCGGAACCCGCCCTCGAGGCGAAGAGCCCTTACGAGCTCCGC
Organism: Vicinamibacterales bacterium; assembly: GCA_963844435.1. Classification (GTDB taxonomy): domain Bacteria; phylum Acidobacteriota; class Vicinamibacteria; order Vicinamibacterales; family Vicinamibacteraceae; genus JBDSLU01. The sequence continues at coordinate 42,025 of CAWJOG010000015.1, forward strand.
GTCGACCTCGGCAAGGGCGTTCCGGAGTCGGACGTGCGCACCGCGCTCGCGACCGGCGACATGGGCTTCCTCCATTCCTTCACCACGGGCTCCGCGGTGGACGGCCCGGGCATCCGGGTCGTCGCCTGGACGGCGGGCTGCATGTGGCGATGTCTGTATTGCCACAACCCCGACACGTGGGCGATGAGCAACGGCATCCCGGTCACGGTGGCGAGAGCGACCGAGCAGCTGGGCAAGTACCGCCACGGGCTCAAGGCCATGAACGGCGGCTTGACGATCAGCGGCGGCGAGCCGCTCATGCAGCACCGGTTCGTGGTCAAGGTCCTGACCGCGGCGCACGACATGGGGATCCACACGGCGCTCGACTCCAACGGCTACTACGGGCACCGCCTGGGCGACGACGACCTCGACAAGATCAGCCTCGTGCTCCTCGATCTCAAGGGCTGGGATTCCGAGCGGCACAAGCGTCTCACCGGCATGGAGAACGGGCCGACGCTGGAGTTCGCGCGCCGTCTCGCCGATCGCAAGCACCCGATCTGGGTGCGTTTCGTGCTCGTGCCTGGACTCTCGGACGACCCTGAAGAGGTCACCCAGATCGCGCGATTCGCCGCCGGGCTCGGCAACGTCGAGCGCGTCGACGTCCTCCCCTTCCACCAGATGGGTCGTTACAAGTGGAAGCAGCTGGGCCTCACCTACGCGCTCGGAGACGTCGAGCCGCCGTCGACCGAGGTCATCGAGCGGACGCTGTCGATCTTCCACCGCGAAGGCCTGACGGCGTATTGAGCATCGGCGCGGCGGACGCATGATCTGGAAGCTGCTCGTTGGCGGATGCCTGATGGCGGCGTGCATCGCGATCCACGTCGCGGGCCTCACCGCCGCCCTGCGGTGGTTTCGCCGCGATCCCCATTCGTTCTGGGGATGGACGCGCCTCTTCACCGCCATCGCGGGCTGGTCGATCCTCCTGCACCTGATCGAGATCGTTGCCTGGGCGGTGTACTACCGGCTGAGCGGCGCCATCCCGGACCTGACGCTGGCGACGTATTTCAGCGCCGTGACCTACACGACCACCGGGTACGGCGACGTGGTGCTGCCTGAGGAATGGCGGCTGGTCGGCGGCATCGAGGCCCTCACCGGCATCCTGATGTGCGGCTGGTCCACGGGCGTCTCCTTCGCGGTCCTGAGCCGCATGCTCAGGCAGGTCGGACACGAACTGCCCTGACCCCCGAGAGGACCTCCCGAACCGGAGAAACTCCGGGATATCGGAGCCGTCAGCGACGCCGGTCCAAGCAACATCGCGCGCTCGACCGCGGAATGTGCGGCAGTCCGGCACCGCGTGCGCGGATCCGGCGCGGCATTTGTTGTGCACTTCCGGATGGACCCTCACGTGAGGGCCGTGCGACCGCAGCAGACTCGAGACGCTCCCCATGCCGACTCCCCCCATCGTCGACGTCCAAGAACAGACCCGGTTGAACGACGCGCGCGAGCGCGGCATCCCCTGGAAGAAGTGGGGGCCCTACCTCAGTGAACGCCAGTGGGGCACGGTCCGCGAGGACTACAGCGACAACGGGGATGCGTGGGGGCATTTCTCCCACGACCAGTCGCGGTCCCGCGCCTACCGCTGGGGCGAGGACGGCCTCGGCGGGATCTGCGACGACACGCAGCGCCTGTGCTTCGCGCTGGCGTTGTGGAACGAACGGGATCCCCTGCTCAAGGAGCGCCTGTTCGGGCTCACCAACAACGAGGGCAATCACGGCGAGGACGTCAAGGAGTACTACTTCTACGTCGACAGCACGCCGACGCACTCGTACATGAAGTTCCTCTACAAGTACCCGCAGCGGGAATTCCCGTACGCGGACCTCGTCGAGACGAACCGGCGGCGCTCGCGGGACGAGCTCGAGTACGAGCTGCTCGACACCGGCATCTTCGACGACGACCGCTACTTCGACGTCGAGGTCGAGTACGCGAAGGGCGGGCCCGAGGACGTCCTGGTCCGGATCACCGTCCACAACCGCGGGCCGGAGGCGGCGCGGCTTCGCGTCCTGCCGACCCTCTGGTTCCGCAACACCTGGTCCTGGGGCCTGCCCGGCCCGAAGCCCGCCCTGCGGGGGGCCGCGCCCGGCATCATCGAGGCCTCGCATCCCGACGTCGGCAGCTACCGGCTGTCATGCGACGGCGATCCGGAGCTGCTCTTCACCGAGAACGACACCAACATGGAGCGCTTGTGGAACGGCCACAACGTCTCCCCGTACGTGAAGGATGCGTTCCACAGCTACGTCGTGGCCGGCAACCGTGAGGCGGTGAATCCCGACGCACGTGGGCACCAAGGCGGCGGCGCACTACGCGCTCGACGTGCCAGCCGGCGGCAGCCGGACCATCCGCGTGCGCCTCTCCGCCGCTCCGTCGGCGGGCGCGTTCAGCGACTTCGACCAGGTCGTTGCCAGCCGGCTCGCCGACGCCGACGAGTTCTACACAGCGGATCACGCCGGCCTCCCTGGACGAGGACCAGCGCCGCGTCCATCGCCAGGCGCTGGCCGGGATGATGTGGGGCAAGCAGTTCTACAACTTCGATCTGGATCAGTGGCTCAGCGAGCATCGCAGCCACCCGCTGCGCGGCGCCATCCGCGGCGGCGTGCGGAACACCGACTGGTTCCACATGCTCAACGCCGACATCATCTCGATGCCGGACAAGTGGGAGTACCCGTGGTACGCGGCGTGGGACCTCGCCTTCCACACCATCGCCCTCGCGCTCGTCGATTTCGATTTCGCGAAGGAGCAGCTGCTGCTGATGCTGCGCAGCATGTACTTCCATCCGAACGGGCAGATCCCCGCCTACGAGTGGAACTTCAGCGACGTGAACCCGCCGGTGCACGCCTGGGCCACGCTCTATCTGTACAAGATGGAGCGGACCCTCGGACGGGCCGACCTGCGGTTCCTGGAGCGCTCGTTCCAGGGGCTGATGCTGAACTTCAACTGGTGGGTCAACCGCAAGGATCCGTCCGGCAAGAACCTCTTCGGCGGCGGGTTCCTCGGCCTCGACAACATCGGCATCTTCGATCGCAGCGCGCCGCTGCCCACCGGCGGCACGCTCGAACAGGCGGACGGCACCGCGTGGATGGCTTTCTACTGCCAGTGCATGCTGGAGATGGCGCTCATCCTCTGCGACTACGACAAGATGTACGAGGAGATCGCCTTCCGGTTCGTGCAGCACTTCACCTTCATCGCCCAGGCGATGGACCGCATGGGCGATCAGCACGACGAGATGTGGGACGAGGAGGACGGGTTCTTCTACGACGTGCTCCGGCTGCCGGACGGCCAGGCCCAGCGCCTGAAGGTGCGGTCGCTGGTCGGCCTGCTGCCCCTCTGCGCGTCGACGGTCTTCGAAGCCGACGTCGTCAAGAACAATCCGAAGCTGATGGAGCTGATCGACGCTGGCCCGGAACCGTCACCCGGAGCTCGCCGCGGCCGTCGCGCCGACCGATGAAGGGTTCGTCGGCTACAAGAACCGGCGGCTGCTGTCGATCCTCAACAAGACGAAGCTGAAGAGGGTCCTCGGCTACATGCTGGACGAGCAGGAGTTCTTCGGGCCCTACGGCATCCGCTCGCTCTCGCGCTACCACCTCGATCATCCGTACCGGTTCAGGGCCGGCGGACAGGACTTCATGGTCGGCTACCTGCCGGCCGAATCGGACACCGGCATGTTCGGCGGGAACTCCAATTGGCGCGGCCCGGTGTGGATGCCGGTCAACGTGCTGATCGTGCGGGCCCTCCTCAACATGTACGCCTTCTACGGCGACGAGTTCACGGTGGAGTGTCCGACCGGATCGGGCAAGTACATGACGCTGTTCGACGTGGCCAAGGAACTCTCCCGCCGGCTGACCGCGGCGTTCCTGCGCGACGGCGACGGACGCCGGGCGATCTACGGCGGCACGACCAAGTTCCAGGACGATCCGCACTGGCGTGACCTGATCCTCTTCCACGAGTACTTCCACGGCGACAACGGCGCCGGACTCGGGGCGATTCACCAGACCGGGTGGACGGGCCTCGTCGCGCCGCTGCTCGACTTCTTCGGGCGCATCGGCCCGAAGGACGTCCTGGAGACCGAGCGAGCGCGCCTGCAGACCCGTATCGTGCTGGAGCAGGTGGCGGGAGAGGGCGTCGTCGGCGCGTAAGCGGGTCCGCGGCGGCGTCGCTCTCGACGCAACGCCGCTGTCCTCCGGCGCAACGGTGCACGCCCAGCGCTCCGCTGATACCGGAGATCCTCCGGATTAGCGGAGGTTGGACCGCGCCGGTCCGCCCCAGCTGAGGTAGGGGCGATCCCTGTCTTTGCCAGCAGTTTTCAGGCAGAACGCGCCGCCGCACGGGGTGTGGCACTCGATGTGCTCAAGGGGTGCGTGGCAATGGCGACCCCCACCCCCCTGTCCCCGGGCACCGCGCACCACGGCCGGCACCACCTTCGGGTTCATCGTTCCACGGCAGTCCTTGTCCTGTTCATGGCGGCCATCGGCGTCCGGGGCGCACACGCCCAGGACGCGAGCCGCCGGGCCATCGGCCACCGTCCCCGCGGCCGCCGCGCAGGCGCCAGGTACGATCTCCTGCGAGTCGAAGCCAGGGAGCCGCACTTCGTGCCCGGCGAACACCTCGGCCGGGGTCGTGCTGCTGCGGTCGAGGGGCGACTCGGCCTGTCTGCTCGGCAGGACCTGGGGCTACGACCAGGCCAGCGTCTGGGTGTCGGATGGCTGCAGCGCCGACTTCGCCACCGGCGCGGTGGCCGAAGCGGAACCGACCAAACAGAAGGCCCCGTTTCATGTCCCGAACGTCGGCTTCCTGCTCGTCGACACCGACAAGGGGCAGGTCTACTTCCGTCTTTTCAGCTACGGCCGGTACCTCAATCAGCGGAACCTCGACGAGGAGTACACAGACGCGTTCGGCAACACGAAGACCATCCCGCTGCGCCAGGACGTCCAGCTGCAGAAGTTCTTCGCGCCGTTCTCGGGATGGTTCCTCACCCCGAAGATGCGCTACTACCTCTATGTCTGGTCCTCGAACGCGTCGCAGGGCGACCCGGCGCAGGTCGTGGGCGCGGGCAACCTGACGTGGGGCTTCAACCGCCACGTGAACGTCGGGGTCGGCATCACCTCGCTGCCGACCGTGCGGAGCACCGAAGGCCAGTTCCCCTACTGGCTCGGCGTGGACGATCGCCTGATCGCCGACGAGTTCTTCCGCGGGTCGTACACCTCCGGCGTGTGGGTCAAGGGCGAGCTCCACACGACGCTCAAGTACAACGTGATGTTCGCCAACAACCTGAGCACGCTCGGGGTGAGCGCGGCGCAGATCGATAACAAGTTCGACACGCAGTCGTACTCGGTCCAGTGGCTCCCGACCACGGGCGAGTTCGGCCTGTGGGGCACGTTCGGCGACTACGACGATCACCAGCAGGTCGCGACCCGAATCGGCTTCCACTGGAGCCACAGCCGCGAAGAGAAGCAGAGCCAGCCGGGAACCGAGGGGATCGAGAACAGCCAGATCCGACTGACGGACGGCAGCGTCATCTTCACGCCGGATCTGTTCGGCCCCGGCATCACGATCAACGAGTTGGACTGGCGGATGTCGAGCCTCGACGCAGGCGTCAAGTACAAGGGCCTGTCCCTCGAGGGCGAGTACTACTGGCGCTGGTTGAGCAACTACACCGGCCTCAACACCGGCGGCATCCCCGACATCAGCGACAACGGCTACCAGCTGCAGGCATCGGCCATGGTCGTGCCCAAGACCCTGCAGCTCTATTTCGGCACCTCCCAGATCTTCGGCGACCACGGAGATCCGTGGGAGGTGCGCGGCGGGGCGAACTGGTACCCGATGAAGGAGCGCGGCATCCGCTTCAATGGCGAGTGGATGTACGTCGACGGCTCCCCCGTCGGTTACACCGCGTATCCCTACGCCGTCGGCTCCAAGGGCCCGGTGTTCCACCTCAACCTCGAGATGAACTTCTGATCGAGGAGTTGACCATGCCCCGCCGACTTCCCTTCCGTTCGACGCTCATGCCGGGTGCACTCGTCGTGCCGATCCTGCTGGCGTCCGCGGTCGCGACCGTGCAGCTGGCGGCCGGACAGGCGGCGCAGCCGCCCGCAGCGGCGACGGCCTTCCACGATTCGCACTTCCATCTCACCAACTACATCCAGCAGGGCATCGACGTCCGCCGGTTCCTCGCCATCATGGGCACCCGCGTCGGCCGCTCGACGCTGTTCGGCATTCCGCTGCAGCAGCAGTGGTCGCACGGGAACTCCGGGGACTTCGCGCCGACCTATTACCTGCAGACCGACGCGCCGCTCTACTACTACTCCTTCACCGACGCCTACATCGCCAGCGTGTATCGCGCGCTGACGCCCGCGGAGCAGGCGCGGTTCGACCCGATGATCACCGGGTTCAACCCGGCCGACATGTACGGCGTCGACCACATCCGCCGCGTGCTGACCACGTTCCCCGGCGTCTTCAGCGGCATCGGCGAGTTCAGCATCCACAAGGAGTTCGTCTCGTCGAAGATCGCCGGCGAGACGGCCAGCCTCACCAATCCCGCGCTCGATCGCATCCTCGAGTTCGCCGCCGAGGCCGGGCTCGTCGTGATCCTGCACAACGACATCGACATGCCCTTCGCCAAGACCGACGCCGAGCCGGCGTATCTGGCGCAGATGAAGAGCCTGCTCAAGCGCCACCCGAAGGCCACGATCATCTGGGCGCACGTCGGCCTGGGCCGGATCGTCCATCCCGTGAAGGTCTCCGCGGAGGCCGCGGAGCGCTCGGACACCCAGCTCGAGATCGTCGAGACGATGCTGAAGGATCCGGCGTTCGCCCACGTGAGCTTCGACATCTCGTGGGACGAGGTCGCCAAGTACGCCGTCGCGTCGCCGGAATCGATCGCACGCGTCTCGCGGGTCCTCAACGAGTACCCCGACCGCTTCCTCTTCGGCACCGACACGGTGGCCCCCGGCAGCGCCGCGGCGTATTTCGCCGTGTTCGACCTGTGGGCGCCGGTATGGAGCCGACTCACGCCCGAGGCGAGCCGCAAGGTGCGCACGGGCAACTACGAACGCCTCTTCGACGAAGGACGGCGGCGGGTCCGCGCGTGGGAACAGGCCCACGCGCGATGAACCGCGCGTCAGGTAAGGAGTAACCATCATGCGACGACGATCGACGGACCGCGCCATCGGTTCGTTCTGGCTGGCGACGGCACTGCTGATCGCTGCGGGCCCCGCGACCGCGCGCGCCCAGAACTACGGCACCGCCCCCATCACCGGCGCCGCGAGCGCCGCCGCGGGCAGCGCGACCACCGCTGCCCAGGCCACACCCGAGGCCAAGCCCACCTTCGAGATCTACGGCTTCGCCATGCTCGACATCGGCCAGGATTTCGGCGCGCGGATCAATCCGAACTGGTCCGACACGCTGCGCCTGACGAAGCTGCCGTCCTTCGACAAGCAGTACGGCGAGGACGGCAACACCTTCGCCGGCGTGCGCCAGAGCCGCTTCGGCGTCAAATCGTCGAGCCCGACCCCGATGGACGGCGTCACCCTCAAGACGGTGTTCGAGTTCGAGCTGTTCGGCACCGGCGTCGACGAAGGCCAGACCACGTTCCGGCTGCGTCACGCCTACGGCGAGCTCGGGCACTTCCTCGCCGGCCAGACGTGGAGCCCCTTCATGGATCCGGACGTGTTCCCGAACACGGTCGAATACTGGGGCCCGACCGGCATGGTGCTCTTCCGCAACGTGCAGTTCCGCTACACGGCGGTCGACAACGGCCGGCACCAGCTGATGTTCGCGCTCGAGCGGCCCGGCGCCAGCGGCGACCAGGGCATCTACAACGACCGCGTCGAGCTGGACGGCATTTCGTCGCGAACCCCCGCCCCTGACATCAGCGGCGCCTACAAGTATTCGGGCGGCTGGGGCCACGCGCGCGTGGGCGGCATGTTCCGCAAGATCGCCTGGGACGACGTCCTCGACGACGGGCTCGACCTGTCGGGCGACGCCGTGGGCTGGGGCGTGAATCTGAGCAGCATCTGGAAGCTGGGGGGCGCCTCCACCATCCGGCTCCAGTACGTGTTCGGCGAAGGCATCCAGAACTACATGAACGACTCGCCCGTCGACATCGGGATCGTCGACAGGCAGCAGAACCTCACGCGGCCCTTCGAAGGCGAGCCGATTCCGATCACCGGCCTGGTCGCCTACATCGACCACTCCTGGAGCGAGAAGTTCACGCTCCTCGCTCGGCTATTCCAGCCAGTACAACGACAACACCAATGGGCAGGCGCCGGATTCCTTCAAGGACGGGCACTACGTGTCGGGCAACCTGCTCTACTACCCCGTTCCCGGCGGTCATGGTCGGCGGCGAATTGCAGTGGGGCCGGCGCGTGAACTTCTCGGACGGCTTCGAGGCCGACGGCGTCAAGGCGCAGTTCGCCTTCAAATACAACTTCTCGTGGAAGCTCGGAGGGTAATGATGCTTCGATCCAACCAGTCCGCGGCCCGCGCCGCCATCGGCGCGGGCGTGCTCGCGCTCGCGCTCGTCGCCCACTCGGTCCCGTCGCTCGACGCGCAGGCCGCGACCAACGTGCAGGCCGTCGTCGACGCGGCCTACAAGAAGTTCAAGGACCTGAAGGAAGGCAAGAACGCCGACTACATCCCGGCGCTCGCCAAGGTCGATCCGAACCTGTTCGGCATCGCCGTGGTCACCGCCGACGGCAAGGTCTACACCGCGGGCGACGTCAAGACCGAGGTGTCGATCCAGTCGATCTCGAAGGTCTTCACGATGGCCCAGGTGATCCAGGAGCAGGGGCTGGAATCGATCGAGAAGCGCATCGGCGTCGACGCCACCGGCGCGCGCTTCAACTCGATCATCGCCATCGAGGGCGTCAAAGTGGTGGTCGGCACCGGGTCGCCGGAGATGAACGCGCTGGTGAACCCCGGCGCGATCTCGGCGACCAGCATGGTCACCGGCGCCAGCGCCGACGCGGTCTGGGCGAAGATCATCGGCTTCCACAACGACGCCGCCGGACGCGAGCTGACCGTGCTGCAGGACGTCTACAAGTCGGAGTCGGACAGCAACCAGCGCAACCAGGCCATCGGCGCGCTCATGCTCGCCTACGGCTACATCAAGGCCAACTGGCAGCAGGCCGTCGACCTCTACACGCGGCAGTGCTCGATCGGCGTCAACGCCAAGGACCTGGCGGTCATGGCCGGCACGCTGGCGTTCGGCGGGAAGAATCCGGTCACGAACAAGCAGGTGATGGACGGCGCCAAGGTGCCAGGGGTGCTCGCCGTGATGGCGACCGCCGGGCTCTACGACGACTCGGGGAAGTGGCTGTATCACACCGGCCTGCCCGCCAAGAGCGGCGTCGGCGGCGGCCTCATCGCCGTGTCCCCGGGCAAGTTCGGCATCGCCGTGGTGTCGCCGCCGCTCGACGACGCGGGCAACAGCGTCCGCGCCCAGCGGGCGATGACGGAGATCTCGAACGCCCTCGGCGGCAACCCCTACGCCGTCGCCGCCAAGAAGTAATCGCGATCGATCGCACCGCTGGCGCGAGCCGGGTGCCCATGGAGTGCCGATGGCGAGCAGCGCGACATGGGCGGCCCGGGCCAGCGGTGTGATCCTCGCCATCCTCGTGATGAGCGGACATGCCGCGGCCCAGGGCCGCACCGACGTCGTCACGCTCCCCAACGGCGATCGGATCACCGGCGAAGTCGTCCGGCTCGATCGCGGCCGGCTCGAGTTCAAGACGGACGATGCCGGCACGCTCTACCTGGAGTGGGACAAGGTCGCCACCGTGCAAGCCACGCGCGCGGTCGAAGTGGTGACCCAGGACGGGCAACGGATCCTGGGCAGCCTCGGCCCGGCGGCGAGCCGGACGCTCACGGTCGTCGGAGAGGCCGAGAGCGTCTCCGTCGACATGGCGGAAGTCACCATCATCCGGCAGATCGGCAGCAGCTTCTGGCGGAAGCTCGATGGCAGCTTCGACGTCGGCTACAGCTACACGCGCTCGAGCGGCGTCTCCCAGCTCAACGTCAACTGGGACACGTACTATCGCACCCCTGCGGCGCGCGCGCGCCTGACCCTCTCCCTGACCCAGACGCGCACGGACGAGGATTCCGAGAGCGACGACCGCGGCTCGCTCGAAGCCTCGTACCTGCGCTACCCGTGGCAGCGCTGGTTCATCTCGACGGCGGGCCGGTTCGAGACCAACAAGAGCCTCGGCCTGGAACTGCGATCGCAGGCCGGCGCGGCGATCGGGCCGCGCCTCGTCAACAGCAATCGCGGGCAGCTCGGGGTCGGCGCCGGACTCGTGTTCAACGACGAGCAGGGCGTGGACGTCGAACGGACTCAGAACGTCGAGGCGCTCGTCGCGCTCCAGGGGTCGTACTACACCTACGATCGGCCGCGAACGAACCTCGACCTCAGCCTGGCGTATTACCCGAGCCTGAGCGACCCTGGCCGGCGGCGGCTGCAGCTCGACGCGGGCGCCAAGCGCGAGATCTGGAAGGACTTCTTCCTCGCGTTGACCCTGTTCAACACCTACGACAGCCGGCCACCCAATCCGTCCGCGAATACGAACGACGTCGGCGTCGTCGCGTCGGTCGGCTGGACGTACCTGACCCGGTGCGGCGCCCAACGCCGCGGTGCTACTATCCGGCCGATCGAGATTCCCTCGCTCCCTCCCGAGGTGGCACGATGCGCGTCCGCACCACGCTGGTGTTCCTGGTCGTCGCCGCCGGCGCGACGACGCTGGCTCAGGTCGAGGCTCCGCGACCGGTGCCGAAGGCGTGCGCCGGCCCAGGCCCGCCTCGGCCGCGGCACCCCGCACGCCGTTCTCGCGCGACCGCTACCGGATCGCGCACAAGCAGTTCACGCTCGACAACGGGCTGCGGCTCATCGTCCACGAGGATCACTCGGCGCCGGTCGTCGCGGTGAACCTCTGGTACCACGTCGGCTCGCGCAACGAGCAGCGCGGCAAGACCGGCTTCGCCCACCTGTTCGAGCACTTCTTCTTCAACGGCAGCGAGCACCATCCGAGCGGGTTCCGCGAGGCCATGGACGACCTCGGCGCCAACAACCGCAACGGCACCACCAGCACCGATCGGACGAACTTCTTCGAGAACGTGCCGGTGTCGGCGCTCGAGCGGACGCTCTTCCTCGAGGCCGACCGCATGGGGTTCCTCGCCGCCCGGATCACGAAGGAGAGCCTGGAGCGCGAGCGCGGCGTGGTGCAGAACGAGAAGCGCCAGGGCGAGAACCAGCCGTACGCGAAGGCCTTCTCGCGGGTGAGCGAGACGCTCTACCCCGCCGCGCATCCCTACAGCTGGTCGACCATCGGCAGCATGGCGGACCTCGACGCGGCGTCGCTCGAGGACGTCAAGGAGTGGTACCGCACCTACTACGGCCCGGACAACTGCGTGCTGTCGCTGGCCGGCGACATCACCCCCGAGCGCGCGCTCGAGCTGGTGAAGAAGTACTTCAACGGGATCCCGCCGGGGCCGCCGCTGCGCCGCGCCGAGCAGTGGATCCCGCGCTTCGAGCGCAACGTCCGCGAAGAAGCCCAGGATCGCGTGCCGCAGGCGCTGGTGTATCGCGCCTATCACGCGCCCGGCTGGCGCGACGCCGATCTCGACCTGCTGGCGCTGGCGGCCAGCGTGCTGAGCGGCTCGAAGAGCGCGCGGCTCGATCGGCGGCTGGTCTACGAGAAGAACCTGGCGACGCAGGTCAACGTCGGCACGGATCGCAGCGAGATCGCCAGCACCTTCGACGTGCAGGCGCTGCTCAAGCCCGGCGTCGATCCGGCGGTGGTCGAGAAGGAGATCGACGCCGTGGTCCGGTCCTTCCTCGCCGAGGGGCCGACGGCCGCGGAGCTGCAGCGGGCCCAGAGCCGCACGCTCGCCGAACTTCGTCCGCGGCATCGAAGCGCTGGGCGGGTTCGGCGGCCGCGCCGACGTCCTGGCCGAGAGCCTGACGTTCGGCGGCAACAGCGAGGCCTACCTCGATCGCCTCGAGCGCATGGCCACCGCCACCCCGGCGCAGGTGAAGGCCGCGGCGGTGCGCTGGCTCGACGCCCCGCACTACACGATGGTGGTCCGGCCCTTCCCGAAGCTCGCCCCCGGCGAAACCACCCTGGACCGCAAGGTCGTGCCGCCGCTCGGCGAGGCCCCGGCGGTGGGCTTCCCCGCCGTCCAGCGGACGACGCTGAAGAACGGCCTGTCCGTCGTCCTGCTCGAGCGGCACGCGACGCCGATCGTCAACGTCGCGCTCGCCGTCGATGCCGGCTACGCCGCGGACGAACCCGGCCAAGGCCGGCCTGGCCGCGCTCGCGCTCAACCTGCTCGACGACGGCACGTCGACGCGCGACGCCTTCCGCGTGGTCGACGAGCTCGACGCGCTCGGCGCCCGCATCACGACGCGCAGCTCGCTCGACCTGTCGTTCGTGCGGCTGCAGGCGCTGCCGGCCAACCTCGCGCCGTCGCTGCAGCTCATGGCCGACGTCGTGCTGAACCCGGTGTTCCCGGCGGATCTGGTCGCGCTCGAGAAGCGCCGGCAGATCGCGCAGATCGGCCAGGAGAAGGCCGATCCGCGGACCGTGGCGCTGCGGGTCGTGCCGCGGCTGCTCTACGGCACGTCGCACGCCTACGCCAACCCGTTCACCGGGACCGGCGACGAATCGACGGTCGAGTGCGATCACCCGCGACGATCTGCTGCGCTGGCACCGGACGTGGTTCACGCCGAACGGCAGCACGCTGATCGTCACCGGCGACGTGACGATGGCGCAGCTCGAGCCGGCCCTCGCCAAGGCGTTCGGCGGCTGGGCCGGCGGCGAGGCGCCGAAGAAGTCCATCGGCACGGTCGCGCGCAGCGCCGGCGGCAAGGTCTACCTGATCGACCAGCCGGACGCGCCGCAGTCGGTGATCGTGGCCGCCCACGTCAGCGAGCGCGGCGGGCTGCCGCAGGACCTGGCGATCGAGACGGTGCTGCGCAACTTCGGCGGCATGGCGACGTCGCGCCTGAACCGCAACCTGCGGCTCGACAAGCACTGGAGCTACGGCACCCAGGCGGCGATGCCGGCCTCGCGCGGGCCGCGGCCGTTCTACGTGGTGGCGCCGGTGCAGTCGGACAAGACGAAGGAAGCGATGGTCGAAGTGGCGAAGGAGCTGCGCGGCGTGGCCGGCGAGCGCCCGCTGGCTGGCGAGGAGTTCCAGAGCATCATGCGGAACCAGACGCTCGGGCTGCCCGGCCGCTTCGACAGCCTCGACGCCCTCGAGCGGGCGGCCATCGACATCGTCAGCCTCGGCTATCCCGACGACTACTACGCCAACTACGCGAAGAACGTGCGGGCGCTCGACGAGAAGGCCCTCGCCGACGCCGCGCGCGTCTTCATCCGGCCCGACGAGATCGTCTGGCTCGTCATCGGCGATCTCGAGAAGGTCGAGGCCGGCATCCGCGAGCTGAAGCTGGGCGAGGTCGTCCGGCTGGACGCGAGCGGCAAGTCCACGAACTGAGAATCGCCATGAAGACACCGCGTTCGGTGATGGCGGTCGCCGCGCTCGCGGCAATCGTGGGAACGACGACGACCGCGGCGCGGCCGCAGCCCGCGCCTGCTCCGGCGCAAGCGCCCGCTGCGGCGCCGGTGCCGCCGCTGATCCGCGAGGGCGTGACGGAGAAGATCTCCGCGCACGTCTACGTGATCCCCGACAACAGCGTGCCGCTGGTGCCGAACGTCGGCATCGTCGTCGGCTCGCGCGCCACGCTGGTGATCGACACCGGCCTCGGCGCCCGCAACGGCGCGGCGGTGATGCGGGAGGTCGCGAAAGGTCAGCCGGAACACCGAGCTGTATCTCGTGACGACGCACGTGCACCCCGAGCACGACCTCGGCGCCGGCGGCTTCCCGGCGACGACGAAGGTGATCCGCTCGAAGGATCAGGTCGACGAGATCGCCGCGACGGGCCTCGAGATGGCGAAGCGCTTCGCCGGCTTCTCGCCGCTCCACGCCGAGCTGCTGCAGGGCGCCGAGTTCCGCAAGGCCGACGTCACCTTCGAGAAGGAGCACACGCTCGACCTCGGCGGCGTCACGGTGCGGTTCCTGGCCATGGGCTTCAATCACACGCGCGGCGACACGGCCACATTCGTCGAGCCGGACAAGGTGCTCTTCTCCGGCGACGTCGCCATGAAGCTGCTGCCGTCGGTGGGCGCCGGCGCCAGCCTGTCGCAGTGGATCGCCAGCCAGGATCGCCTGACGGCGCTGGCGCCCGCGCGCGTCGTGCCGAGCCATGGCGCGATGGGCGACGCGTCGATCATGGCCGACACGAAGCGCTTCGTCAGCACGGTCCAGCAGCGCGCGGCCGAACTGAAGAAGGCCGGCAAGACCCTCGACGAGACGGTGACCACGCTGCAGGCCGAGCTCGCGCCGGCTTACGGGGCGTCGCCGCGGATGGCCGGACCGATCCGCGCCGCCTATACCCAGGCGCCGACGTCGACGGCAGCGCAGACGAAGCATGTCCTCTTCATGTGCCCGCACGGCGCCGGCAAGAGCGTGCTGGCCTCCGCCTATTTCGAGCGGCTGGCCAGGGAGAAGGGCTTGAACGTGCGCGTCGACGCCCGTGGCACCGAGCCCGATCCCGGCGTGAGCCCAAAGGTCGCCGAGCACCTGACGAAGAACGGCTATCGCGTCCCGGTAACGACGCCGCAGCGCGTGACGCCAACGGATCTCGCGTCGGCGGACATCGTGATCTCGCTCGGCTGCGACGTTGGCGGGCTCCCCGTCCGGGCCGGGACGCTGCGGCAGTGGGACGAGGTGCCCGGGCCGGGCGAGGACTTCGCGGGGGCCGACGCGGCGATCCAGCGGCGCGTCGCCGCGCTGGTCGACGAGCTGCTCCGCCAGGCGAAGTGATCCGCGCGTGGCTGCGCCTGCCATGACCCGCCGCGAGGCCCTGGCTGCCGCGCTCGTGCCGCTTCTGCCGGCCCGGGCGCTCGCCGCGCCCGTCGTTTCCACGCTGATCGGCACCGGCGCACCCGGTCACTCGGACCGCGAGGTGAACAATCCGTACGGCGTGGCCATCGGCCCGGACGGCGCGCTGTACTTCTGCGATCTGGACAACCAGCGGATCCGGCGGCTCGATCTGGCGACGCGTCGGACGCGCGACGTCGCCGGCAGCGGCCAGCGCGGCTACGCGGGCGACGGCGGGCCGGCCACGGCGGGCGCGCTGAACATGCCCCACGAGATCGCGTTCGACCGGCTCGGGCACCTGTACATCGCCGAGCGGGACAGCCACGTCGTTCGCAAGGTGGACGCCGGCACCGGCCGGCTCTCGACGCTGGCCGGCACCGGCACGCCCGGCTTCTCGGGCGACGGCGGTCCCGCCGCGGGCGCCGCGCTGCGCCAGCCCCACAGCGTGGCGATCGCGCCGGACGGGCGGCTGCTGATCTGCGACGTCGGCAACCATCGCCTGCGCGCCGTCGATCTCGGGACCGGCACGATCGCGACGATCGGCGGCACCGGCGAGCGCCGGCCGACGCCGGATGGCGCGCCGCTGGCCGGTGCGCCGCTCGACGGACCGCGCGCGGTCGCCGTCGGCGACGACGGCACGATCTACCTGGCGTTGCGTGAAGGCAACGCCATCCATCGCATCACGCCGCGCGGCACCATCCATCACCTCGCCGGCACCGGCGCGCAGGGCTACACCGGCGACGGCGGGCCGGCGCGCCTGGCCACGCTCGGCGGCCCGAAGGGCCTCGCCATCAGCGGCCGCGGCCTCTACGTCGTCGATACCGAGAACCACGCGATCCGGCGCATCGATCTGGACACCAGCGTCATCGCCACCGTGCTCGGCACGGGGACGCGCGGCGACGGCCCGGACGGCGATCCGAGGCGGTGCGCGCTGGCGCGCCCGCACGGCGTGTGCGCCGGCCCCGGCGGTGTGCTCTACGTCGGCGACAGCGAAGCGCACCGCATTCGGGTCCTCGAGGCGTGACGCCTCACTGGAGATCGCCGTGACCACGCCATCGACCGCCATCCGCATCGACACCGGGTTCCTGCACGAGCACTGGCAGGGTCATCGCCGGCTCACGCGGCGGATGATCGAGGCGTTTCCGGAAGACGCGCTGTTCCACTTCTCGCTCGGCGGCATGCGCCCCTTCGGCGCGATGGCCTTCGAGCTGATCTCGATGGCCAGCGCGGGCATCGAGGGCATCGCCACCGGTGACTGGCACGTCGAGCGCGGCCTGGAGCATCACGTGCCAGGTCCCCGCCCCGACACCCGCGCGGCGCTCCTGGAGCGATGGGATGCGACCACCGCGCGCATCGACGCGCTGTGGCCAGGCATCCCACCGGCGCGGTTCGAAGACGTCGACAAGGCCTTCGGCCAGTACCGAGGGCGTGATCTACGGGCTGCTGCTCTACTGGATCGACAACGAGATTCATCATCGGGGTCAGGGCTACGTGTACCTGCGCGCGCTCGGGATCGAACCGCCGCCGTTCTGGGACCGCGGCTGACCCGCCCTGGCGTGGTCCGGACGACAATGGGTGCATGGACACCCCGCGACGCGGCCCCGACGAAAACGACATCCGTGAGCTGTGGGATCGGCTCGCCGACGACTGGCACATCCAGATCGGCGACGATGGCGACGCCAACCGCCGGCTCAACTCGGACCCCGTGCTCTGGGCCTTCCTCGGTGACGTCGCGGGTCGCTGCGTGCTCGACGCCGGCTGCGGCACCGGCTACCTGACGCGGCAGCTCGCGCAACGCGGCGCCCTGGTCACCGGCATCGACGTCTCGGCGCGCATGATCGCGCTGGCGCGCGACGCGAACCCGGGGTGCGACGTCCGCGTCGACTCGTGCACCACGCTCGCCACCATCGACGATGGAGCGTTCGACGCCGTCGTCGCCAACTACGTCGTCATGGACGTGCCCGACCTGACGGCGATGGTCGCGGCGTTCAACCGCGTGCTGCGTCCGGACGGCATCGCCGTGCTGATCTTCTCGCACCCGTGCTTCCCGCAAGGGCGGACGGCAGTCCCCTCCCGCGGCGGCATCGCCTATCACTGGCCGTTCCCCTACTTCCAGCCGCGCCCCTGCATCGATCCGCCGTGGAAGCACTTCACGTCGCACTTCGTCTACTTCCACCGGCCGCTCTCGGACTACTGGAAAGCTTTTCGCGGTGCGGGGTTCGATGTCGTCGACTTCGAGGAGCCGCGGATCGCGCCAGGCCGTCATGCGCTGGCCGAGAGCCCGCGCCAACTCGCCAACTGCCAGACCCGACCGTACTCGGTGGCGTTCAAGCTGCGCAAGCCAGCCTGCTGACGTCACTGCCGTTCAGTTCGAGCCCCGGCGGCGTTGAGATCGACATGCGCACATTACTTCCTCTGGCGCTTCTCGCTTCGATGGCCGCCCCGGCGAGCGCTGGTCCGCCCAGCGTCGTCCAGACACCCCCGGTGGCCCCGACGGCCGCCGCGGCGCCGCAGGAGAACGAGAACGGCATCAGCCTGACCCCGAACGACGCCGCCGAAGTGTGGACCTTCTCGGTGATGCCGCTCCCGCCCAAGGGGGACGGCCAGCCGGCCAGCCATGCCGTCCTCTTCATCGGCATCCTCGAGACCTGCACGACGCCCCGCGCGTTCCCGATCGTGTTCGTGATCGATGGCGACCGGAAGATCTCCAAGCAGGGCGCGCTGCTGTCGCGGCAGCCGGCCGATGGCGGCTGCGTCGACGCCCTCGCCACCGTGTTCGCCGAAGGCACGGCCGACGCGCTCGCCGCGGCGACCCGGGTGGCCGTCACCATCCCGCAGGCGACCTTCGAGCTGACTGCGCCGCATCTCGAGTACCTCCGGCGGCGCCTGGCGTTGCGCGAACCGGCGCCAGCCGGAGGCGACACCACGACCTTGACATCGACCCGCAGCCCGCTGCCCACCGATCCAGCCGCGCGCGCCGCGGCCCAGGAGGCGACGAGGTTGAACGAACGGGCCATCGGGCTGGTCGGAGCGGGCCGCCTGAACGAGGCCCGCCAGGCGGCGGAAGCCGCGGTCGCCGCCGAGGAGCGTGCCTTTGGCACCGGCCACGCCGAGGTTGGCGAGTTCCTGATCAACCTGGGCATGATCGAGCGGCGGCTCGGCAACGAGCAGGCGGCCATCGCGCACTACGAGCGGGCGATCCGATTGCTGGAGCCGCGGGGGCCCTCGGAAGCGCTCGGCGTCGTGCTCGACAACCTCGGCCGCATTCTCCAGCAGCAGAAGAACATCGAGGGCGCGTTCGCCGCCACGTCGCGCGCCGTCGAAGTCCTGACGGCCGTGCTCGGGCCGGCGCACCTGCACGTCGGCTACGCGCTCAACAACCTCGCCCTGGTATGGGACGCCAAGGGCGACAGGGTGAGGGCGGCCGAGACCTGCGACCGCGCCATCGGCATCCTGGTCGAGGCGCTGGGCCCGAACGATCCGCGGCTGGCGCCGTACCTCGAGGATCAGCGGACGCTGCGACTGAGGGCCAGCCGCCAGTAGCGGCTCACACCGCGGCAGCCGTCGCGAGGTCGATCTCGGCGACGAGCGGATGGTGGTCCGAGGCGCGGATGGTGTCCGGCACGGTGACCACGTCGCAGCGGACCACGCGCGCCGCGGCCGTCGCCGGCGCGAACACATAGTCCAGCCGCAGATGCCGGCCCCAGGTCGGGAACGTGGAGCCCTCGCCCTCGGGATGGAGCGCGCGCCAGACGTCGGCATAGCCGGCCGCCAGCACCGCCGCGATCGTCTTCCAGCGGATCGAGCCGCCGCTCAGCCAGACCAGCGGACGCAGGCGCGCCGGCAGCCGCTGCACGTCGAGCGATTCGCCAGGCGCGAGCGTGTTGAAGTCGCCGGCGAGGATGTGGAACCCGTGCTGCCGCGCCTTGACCGCCCGCAGCAGCGACGCCAGCTCGATCAGGCGGCGGCGCTCGGTCCAGGCCGCGTGCACGGCGCTCAGGTGGACGCCGACGATGTGGACGTCGTGGGCCTCGAGCGTCAGGTCGAGGAACGCGTGCCGCGACAGGAGCGGCCGGCGCCACACCGACTTCGCGATCCCCACTCGCGACAGGAACCCGAGCGACTGGCCCCGGTGCGACCCGTGCTGCGGCAGGCCGGTCTCGCCGGCGAGCGCCCGCACGACGTCCGGCCGCGTCGCCTCCTGCAGCACCACCACGTCCGGCGCGCAGCCGCGGATGACCGCGGCAATCGCCTCGACGCGGCCGACGCCGCCGTGGCGGATGTTGTAGGACAGCAGCCGGAGCGTCACGTCGCGTCCGTCCGATCGAGCAGCGTCAGCGTGTCCGGCTTCTCGAGCAGCGTCAGGTAGGGTTGATCGAGCAGGTGGCCGCGAAACGCGATGACGACGTCCCGCGACGCCTGGATGTTGACCGGACGGCCGACCATCGCCATCAACTCCGCGCGCAGCGGCACGAGCGAGGGTGCGATGTCGGGATCCTCGTCGCTGAGCGGGCGCGAGTGGATGCCGGGGACGAAGAACCCGGTCAGGGAGAACAGGCCGATGACGTCGGCCCCGACCAGGGTCAGGTCGAGGTCGCTGGTGCCCGGGCCGTCGGCATCGAAGGGGGCGCCGTCGTTCCATCGCCGGCCGGTGACGGCGCTGCCGCGCAGCACGACGGTCGTGCCCGGAGGAACGACGTCGCGCACCGCCTGGACGAAGGCGTCGTAGCGCGACGGGTCGCAGCCGAACGCGCAGCGGATGACGTTCTCCCGCTTCTCCGCGTCGGTGAGGCCGCCCTGGACATCGTCAGCGGCGCCAATCTCGTCAGCCATGGGAGTGAACGCCCGGGGAACAGGGAGGAGCCGGCATCCGGGGACGCCGACCCTCCCTGCAGGCTGGGGAGCCTGAAACGGTCTGGTTAGTTAGTTGCTGCCCGCCGGCTTGATTGACGCCTTCAGCGCCTGCGCCAGGCCTTCGAGGCCCTTCGGCGTGTCGACCTTGCCGCTGATCAGATCGGACGCCGCCGCGCCGTAGACGGCCTTGTTCTCTTCGTTGTCGAACTGGATCGTCGCCCCGTTGGCCGAGGCGCCGGCAAACAGGCCTTCCTGCTTCGAGTAGACGAGGACCTTGTTGACCGTCGACGTCGACAGCGTCTCCGCGGTCGCGCTGGCCGGCCCGGCCACGGCCGTGACCGAGGTACCGAACTCGAGGCGGCCGCCGGCCAGGGCGTCGAGCGACGCCTGATCCATGAAGAAGAAGACGGCGTCGGTCTTCGCCGCGCCGATTTGCGCGCCGACGCTGGCTCCGGCCATGTTCACGAACGCGGGAGCGCTCCAGCCGCTTGCCGTCTTGCGCATGAAGACGCCGTCGCCGCCGGACCCGCCGACGATGAACGCACCCTTGACGAGGTTGCCGAAGACCGCCACGCCGAGGGCCTTGTCGGCCACCGCGGCGGGAATGGTCTTGGCCGAGACGACCCGGCGCAGCGCGGCCGTCGCCTGCTCGATCTCTTCGCGCGCGTCCGCCGTCACGGTCGGCGCCGTTTGCGCATCGCGCGCCGCCACCGGCCGAGCCAGCCACAGCGCGGCGAGGCCCATGACGGCCATGATCATGATGGTGCAGAGCGGCCCAGCAAGGCCGCGGCGGTTCCAATTCTGAGTCGTCGCCATCGTCACATTCCCTCCGGATTCGGGGCTTGCACCCCGGCCGGCAAGAGCTACTGCAAGATGGCGGCCCAGACTGGCTCGTCCATTCGGGTCGACGTATCCTGTGGTCGCCAGCACTGCGTCCACGCGGAGTCCTCATGCCCGGTTCGATTGCCGCCCTGTCGATCGCGATGGCCATCGCGATCGCCGTCCAGCAGCCTCCGGTGGCTCCAACTGCCGGGGGGCCGGCGTCGCCGACCCGCGATCCGGTCACCGTCCGCGGCTGCCTGGAGGGCCGCTGGCTCCGCATCCTCGAGCACGACAGCAGCGACCTGTCCGGCGTCCGGCGCGTGCGCCTCGAGGGATCGCGCTCGATGCTCAACGTCCTGAAAGACCAGGGCGGGGACTACGTCGAAGTCACCGGCGATCTCGACCTCGGCCCAGGCGATCGCCTCGACGCGCGCCGCAAGGTCAAGGTCGCCGACAAGACGACCATCTCGATCGGCGCGAGTGCCGAGCAGGTGAGCGGCCCCGACACCGCGCCGCCCGATCCGACGCTGGTCGTCGAGGCGTTCACGGCGCTCGGCGACCGCTGCCCGAAGAACTGAGGCCGGCGCGGCTCAATCCGTCCGGAGCGCCCGCAGCGGGTCGAGGCCGATCCCTCTTCTCGGCGTGGTCGGCAGCAAGCGCGTCTACAAGATCGACATCGACGGGGCCACCGACGTCTCTGCGCTCGTGCTGCCCGACGACGGCGATCTCGCGGCGGTGGGCATCACGCCCGTGCAGAAGAGCGACGCCGACGTGTTCATCGATCTCGCGGCGACCACGCTGCTCCCGAACGGCAACCGGGCGGAGAAGTGGGAGGGCCTGGCGATCGGGCCGCGGCTCCACGGCGGCGGCCACGTGATCGTCGCCGGCAACGACAACGACTACTCGGTGACGCAGACGGGGGCCGGCGAGCAGTTCGACGTCTACGTCAACTTCGCCGGCAGCTTCGCGCGCTGCGTCCTCGACGACCCGACGCGCTGCATCGTCGATCCGCCGGCGGCGGACACGCCCATCACCAACCCGGTCACGGTGCCCAACGGCTACGTCCTCCTGCCGGGGGTGCTGCACGCCTATCACGCGTCTCCCCGGGACCTCGCCGGCTACGAGCCGCCGCTCGGGCTGTTCTCGTGGCTCTCGTCGTGGCGGATCGGCGGATTCTAGGGGTATCCTGCCGCGGGATGCCGGCGGCCTCGGGCCGCCGGCCGTCAGCGGCATGCACATCGTCATCGTCGGCGGCGGGGAAATCGGGCTCGGGCTCAGTCGGGCGCTGGCGCCGCGCCACGACGTGGTCGTCATCGATCACGTCGCGGCAATCGCCGACCGCTTCGCCGCCCTCGACGTCCAGGTCATCGTCGGCAACGGCACCAACCCCGACGTCCTGCGGCAGGCCGGCGTCCCCACCTGCGACTTCCTGGTCGCCGCCACCGGCATGGACGAAGTCAACGTCCTCGCCGCGCTCATCGCCAGGCGGCTCGGCTCCGCCAAGACGATCTGCCTGACCTCGCGCGACGACCTGCTGCAGCCGTTCGGCGGCCGCGACCTGCTGCGCGAGCACGTCGGCGTCGACCGCGTCGTGTGGCCGGAAGGCGAGCTCGCCGAGAACATCGAGCCGCATCGTCGCGGTGCCGGGCGCCCTCGACGCCGAGACGTTCGCGCAGGGCCGCGTGGCGCTGCTCGAATACCGCCTCGACGCCGGGTCCCGCCTGCTCACGGCGCCGCTGTCGAGCGTGCACCTGCCCCGCGGCGTGCTGATCGTGGCGGTGCGGCGCCACGATCGCGTCCTCATCCCGGACGGCGCGACGCGGCTCGAAGCCGGCGACAAGGTCTTCGTGATGGGGCTGGCCTCCGCCGTCGCCGACGTGCGGACGCTGTTCCACCACGCCAAGGCGCCCACCCGCCAGCGGGTGACGATCATCGGCGGTGGCGACGTCGGCCTGCTGCTGGCGCAGCGGCTCGAGACCAACCCCGACGTCGACGTCTGCGTCATCGAGCGCAATCCCGCGCGCGGCGAGGCGATTGCTGCGCGGCTGCGCCGGGCCATGATCCTGAACGGCGACGGCACCGACGTGGAACTGCTGCAGGCCGAGGACATCGGCCGCAGCGACGTGGTGGTCTCGGTCGTCGACTGCGACGAGCGCAATCTCCTCACGTCGCTGCTGGCGCGGCAGCTGGGCGTGCGGCGCGTCATCTCGCGGGTCACCCGGCAGGCGAACCTCCGCCTCTTCGAGCGGATGGGCGTCGACGTCGCCCTGTCGGCGCGAGGCGCCGCGATCGCGGCGATCGCGCACCACGTCGAGGGCGGCCCGTGGAGCCTGCTCGCCGTGCTCGAAGACGGGCAGGCGCAGGTGATCGAGGTGCCGGTGCCGGCGGGCTTCCCGCCAACGCCGCTGCGAACGATGGGCGGGCTGCGCGGCGCCATCGTCGGCGCGGTGCTGCGCGACGACGCCGTCGTCGTGCCCGGCGGCGACGAGTCGGTCCGCGGCGGCGACCGCCTGCTCGTCGTGACGACGAGCCCCAACGCCGAGGCGCTGCGCCGCCAGTTCAGCCCGCCCGTCGCGACCTGATCGCTCTGATGGTCCTGGCCCGCGTCGCCTTCCTCATCGGCGCCATCCTGCGATGGTTCGGACTGGCGCTGCTGGTGCCGGCCGTCGTCGCGGTGTTCGACGCGAACCGTACCGAGGTCCTCGCGTTCGTCGTCAGTGCCGCGGCGAGTACCGGGGTCGGCCTGCTGCTCCACCGGGTCGGCGAGGCGCCGCTGGACCTGCGGCGGCCCGACGCGCTCGCCGTGGTCGCCTTCACCTACCTGGCCCTGGGCCTCGCCGGCGCGCTGCCCTATCTGTTCGTCGGGCTCATGCCCATCGACGCGCTCTTCGAATCGATGTCCGGGCTGACGACCACCGGCGCCACCGTGCTCACCGACTTCTCGCGCTACGGCCGCGCCATCCACTTCTGGCGCGCCCTGAGCCACTGGCTGGGCGGCATGGGCGTCATCACGCTCTTCGTCGCGGTGCTGCCCAAGCTGGCGATCGGCGGGCGTGACCTGTTCTTCGCCGAGGCGTCGGGGCCGACGGACGACGCGCTGACGCCGCAGATCCGCAAGACGGCGGCGGCGCTGTGGTGGGTCTACACCGCCCTGACGGCGGTGGCGATGGTCGCGCTGCTCGTCGCCGGGCTGCCTCCGTACGACGCGATCGTCCACGCCTTCGCCACGGTCGCCGCCGGTGGCTTCTCCCCCCACCCGCAGTCGGTCATGGGCTATCAGCGGCCCGCCGTGGAATGGACGGTCACGTTCTTCATGTTCCTGGCCGGAGCCAACTTCGCCCTTCACTACCGGGCCATCCTCACGCGATCGACGCGGATCTTCCGCGACGAGGAGCTCGTCGCCTACATCGCCATCGTGGTGCTGGCGAGCGCCGCGGTCACCGGCTTCCTGGTGACCGACGGCGGCCACCGCGTGGCCGAGGCGCTGCGGCTGGCGACGTTCCAGGTCGTGTCGGTGATCACCAGCACGGGCTTCGCCACGGCCGACTACGCCACCTGGGACGATCGATCGCGGGCCCTGCTGCTCGCGCTGATGTTCATGGGAGGCTGCGCCGGGTCGGCCGCCGGCGGCCTCAAGATCGTCCGCGTGCTGCTCATCTGCGCGCTACGCGCTGCAGGAGCTGCGCCGCACGCTCCATCCCCGCGCGGTGCTGCCGGTGAAGCTGAGCGGACGCGTCGTGCCGGAACCGGTGATGCGGTCGGTGCTGGTGTTCTTTCTCTTCTATCTGCTGGCCTTCGTGGTCTGCGCCGCCCTCGTGACGGCGGCCGAAGGCGACATCACGATCGGCGTGACCGGGGCCATCGGCGCGCTCGCCAACGGCGGCCCCGGGTTCGGCGCCATCGGGCCGATGGGCAGCTACGCCGGCCTGACCGGCGTCAGCAAGGTCGTCCTCATGCTGGCGATGTGGCTTGGCCGCCTCGAGCTGATGACGGCGCTCGTCTTTCTCGGTCCACGGGTGTGGCACGACGTGCGGTGGAGCAGCCGCGCTTCGGCCGGCGTATCCTGATCGCAACGGTTTCGGATGGGTCGCCTTCGACCCTCGCGAGGAGATCCTGATGATCGTCCTGATCCCGGCTCGGACGCGGCGCCACTTCCTCTCGACCCTGGCCGTCGCGGGCGGCGGCCTGCTCTACGCGCCCGGCGTCCTGGCCGAGCAGCTGGCGCTGACGCCGCGCCAGACCGAAGGGCCGTTCTATCCGAGCCGCCTGCCGCTCGACACCGACAACGATCTCATCGTGGTGAACGCCGCGCTGACGCCGGCCGACGGGGTGATCACCCACCTGACCGGACGCCTCCTCGACGCGCGCGGCGAGCCGGTGCGCAACGCCGTCGTCGAGATCTGGCAGTGCGACGCGCACGGCGTCTACCTGCATCCCGGCAGCGATCGCAGCGGCAGCCGCGACGGCAACTTCCAGGGCTTCGGCCGCTTCCTCACCGGGACGACCGGCGAGTACTACTTCCGCACCATCAAGCCGGTGCCGTACCCGGGCCGGACGCCGCACATCCACTTCCGCATCGCGCGCGCCGGCAAGGAAGCGCTGACGACGCAGTGCTACATCGACGGCGATCCGGGCAACGCCCGGGACGGCGTGCTGCGCGGGATCCGCGACGAGCGGGCGCGCCAGAGCGTGATCGTCCCCTTCGCCCCGCTGCCCCAGTCGACCGTCGGCGAGCTGCAGGCACGCTTCGACATCGTGCTCGGCGTCACGCCCGGCGCCTGATGGCGGCGCCGTGGCGCCTCACGCGGGCGTCTCGACGGGCGTCTCGACGGCGGGCGCGGGCGCGTCCTCGGGATCGGGCTTGGCGCGGCGACGGCGCGACGGGACGGGCACCTTCTCGACGAGGGCCGCGGCTTTGACCCGCGCGCGCTCCTCCTTGGCCCGCCGCGCCACGATGGCCCGGCGCTCGCTGGGCGTCGGCCCCGGATCGTCGGTGCGCTCCACCACGATGCGGTTGGTCACGAACCGGCGGAGGCCGTGGCCGTCGAAATCGATCACGGTGTGGTAGACGTCGAGCAGCGTCACCGTGCCGGCGCCGTACTGCTCGTGCTGGACGCGGTCGCCCATGGCCGGGAACGTGACCGGCGGCTTGACTCTGGATGTGGGGATCGACATGGGTGGGCTACTCGCGAGCCTTGCTGATGCTCTCCGACAGGGTCGCCGTGGGCGGGTTCCAGAACCACCACATCATGACCACCGGAATGAGCCCGAAACCGAGGAGCGACGCGCGGCCCGTCCCGGAAGGCACAACGCCGGAAAGCGAGAGGGCGCCCAGAGCGAGAACCCAGGCGCTGGCCAGGCTCGCTTTCATCGTGTCAATTCGCATGCCACAGCGTAGTTCACCGGCCGGCAAGCGACGTGTGTCCTATTGCACACCCGCGGGCCCGGGCGGGCGGCCGGGCAAGGCCAGGGCCGCGGCCAGCTCAGTCGTGGAGCATGATGCTCAACAGCGAGCTGTGGACCTTCAGGCTGACGGCGTCGTACTCGATGAACCCCAGCTTCCGGAACTTGTTCATGAAGAAGTTGACCCGCGAGCGGGTCGTACCGACCATCTCGGCCAGCAGCTCCTGCGACAGCTGGGGCATCGTCACCGTCGCCGGCTGCGGCTCGCCGTAGCGCGCCAGCAGCAGCAGGGTCCGCGCCAGCCGCTTCTCGCTGGAGTTGAAGAGCTGATCGACAAGGTCCTCCTCCACGCGGATGTTGCGCGCCAGCATGTGGACCAGGAATCGGTCGGAAAACGCCGGCCGGTCGTGAAGCTGCCTGGCCATCTCGGTCTTGTCGACGACCAGCACCGCCGATGTCCCCATCGCCGTGGCGGTCGCCATCCGCGACGGCTGGCCCGCCAGGCACCCTTCTCCGAAGAAGGTCCGCGGGCCCAGGACGGCCACGACCGCTTCCTTCCCTGCCGGCGACAGCACCGAGAGCCGAACGCTGCCGCTCTCGACGAACATGACGCTGGACGCGGCGTCACCCTGCGCGAACACGCAAGCGCCTTCGGCGTGCTCGACCCGGTGCGTGGCGATTCCACTCCAATCCACCGCGTCGGGAACGCGGGTCGACGCGGTCGATTTCGATCGCTTTGTGGGCATCTGGAGCCGGCGGAGCTGCTCCCGGCGCCGCTGGCATCTCTAGCATGACTCTTGCCCGGCCCAAAAGCGAGTCCAAAGGCGCGTTTGGTGACGGCCGCTGTCGCGAAGTGAACAGACGCGGCGACGCGGCGTGGTCATGATGTCCGGTGCGGCGGATGATCCCCCGCCCGCAAGGAACTGCCGTGACCTACCTCAAGGACTTCGGATGGCTGCTGCTGGCGGGCTTGCTCATCCCCGTCTTCATGGCCCTCGCGCTCGCCACCGTCGTGTTCATCGTCGGCCGGCACGTCTATTGGTGGCTCCGCGGCAATACCACGCCGACGTCGCGCCCCCGTGACGCCGAAGTGACGCCGTGAGCGTCGCAGCCGGCAACACGCCCATCGCCGGCTCGCAGGGCCCGCACATCCCAGGAGTACGATGCACGACCTCAGCACCCTCGCGTCGCCGGTCGAGCCGGCCCGCATCGACGCCAGCAGCCATCCCGCCGACGCCCTGATCCGCCGCATCGGCGTGATTGGCAACCACCTGCCGCGGCAGTGCGGGATCGCCACCTTCACCACCCATCTCAGCAGCGCCCTCGCCGAGGCGTCGCCGGGGATCGACTGCTTCGTGGTGGCGATGAACGATCCGGGCCGGCAGCACGCCTATCCGGGCCGTGTGCGATTCGAGATCGCCGAAGCCGACGCGGCGTCGTACCGTCGGGCCGCTGACTATCTCAACGTCAACGGCGTCGACCTGGTGTCCGTGCAGCACGAGTTCGGCATCTTCGGCGGGCGGTCCGGGGGCCTGCTGCTGCCCCTCCTGCGCGAGCTGCGGATGCCGATCGTCACGACCCTCCACACCATCCTCGCCCGGCCGAGCCTGCCGCAGCGCCGCGTGATCGACGAGATCGCCGAAATCTCCCAGCGGCTGGTGGTGATGAGCAGCCTCGGCGCCAGCACGCTGGCAGACGTCTACAGCATCGCGCCGGACCGCATCGACGTCATTCCGCACGGCATCCCCGAGGTGCCGGCCAGGCTCGAGAGCAAGCGTCGCCTCGGCGTCGAGGGACGGATGGTCCTGCTGACGTTCGGGCTGCTCTCGCCGGACAAGGGCATCGAGTACGTGATCGACGCGCTGCCGGCGATCGTGGCGAGCTGTCCGTCCGCGGTCTACATCGTGCTGGGCGCCACCCATCCGCACGTGAAGGATGCCCAGGGCGAGGCCTATCGTCTGATGCTCGAAGCGCGGGCGCGACAGCTCGGCGTCGACGAGCACGTGATGTTCCACGACCGCTTCGTCGAACAGGACGAGCTGAACGAGTTCCTCGGCGCCGCCGATGTCTACGTCACGCCCTACCTGAATCCCGAACAGAGCACCTCGGGCACGCTGGCCTACGCGGTGGGATCCGGCCGCGCCGTCATCTCGACGCCGTACGTCTACGCGCGCGAGATGCTGTCGGACGACCGGGGCGTACTGGTGCCGTATCGCGATGCCGATGCGATCAGCATCGCCGTCCGCGATCTCCTGGCCGACGACGAACGGCGCGACGCGCTCCGCAGCCGCGCCGCCAGCCACGGCCGCAGCATGCAGTGGCCCGCCGTCGCCAGGCTCTACCACCAGAGCTTCGCGCGCGCCGTTCGCGAGCAGGCCAGCGACGCGCGGGTGACCTTCCAGGCGGCGACGCTGGCCCGGCGCGTCGGCAGCCTGCCGCCGCTGGATCTGCGGCATCTGCGCGCCCTGACCGATGACACGGGGCTGCTGCAGCACGCGACCTTCTGCGTGCCCCGCTACTCCGAAGGCTACTGTCTCGACGACAACGCCCGGGGGCTGCTGCTGATGGCGCGCATGGACGAGGCCGGCACCGAGAACCGGGACGCGGTGCGCGCCCTGTCGACGCGGTACCTCGCGTTCGTGCACGCCGCGTTCGACCCGGTGCAGGCCCGGTTCCGCAACTTCATGACCTACGGCCGTGCGTGGGCCGAGCCGCTCGGCTCGGAGGACAGCCACGGCCACGCCGTCCAGGCCCTCGGCACCGTCATCGGGCGGGCCACGGGTCCGGGCGCCGAGTTGGCGAACGAGCTGTTCCACGCCGCCCTGCCGGCCACGACCCACTTCACCAGCCCGCGCGCGTGGGCCACGACGCTGCTCGGCATCGACGACTACCTGCACGCCTACGAAGGCGATCGGCGGGTCGAGGACGTGCGCAGCCACCTCGTGGATCGGCTGCACGACGTCTACGCGCGGACCCAGTCGGCGGAGTGGCCCTGGTTCGAGGCCGAACTGACCTACGCCAACGCGCAGCTGCCGCATGCGCTCATCGCCTCCGGCGCGAGGATGGGCCGGGCCGACCTGGTCACCGCCGGCGTGCGCGCGCTGGCGTGGCTCGTCAGCGTCCAACGGGCGGCAGACGGCCGCTTCGCCCCGATCGGGACCAACGGGTTCGCGACCCGCGGCGGTGAGGCGGCGCGGTTCGATCAGCAGCCGATCGAAGCGGCGACGACCGTCGCCGCGTGTCTCGAGGCCGAGCGCGTGACCCGCGACCCGCTCTGGGCGACACACGCGCGATCGGCCTTCGACTGGTTCCTCGGCCAGAATCATCTCAATCGCTGGCTCTACGATCCCTCGACGGGCGGGTGCCGCGACGGCCTGCACGCGGAACGGGCCAACGAGAACCAGGGCGCCGAGTCGACGCTGGCCTTCCTGCTGGCGCTGGTCGACGTGCGCGGCCTCGATCGGCCGGTCGGGCGGGCGCGTGGATAGGGGCGCCGGCTTCGAGACGCTGTTCCACCGCGATCCGCGCAACCCGATCCTGAGCGCCGACCGGTGGCCGTATCCGGCCCACTCGGTGTTCAACCCGGCAGCCACGAAGCTGGCCGACGGCACGACGCTGCTGCTCTGCCGGGTCGAAGATCGCCGGGGTCTCTCGCACCTCTGCGCCGCGCGATCGGCCAACGGCCTCGATGGCTGGGTGATCGACCCGGCCCCGACGTTCCTGCCCGATCCGGCGAACCACCCCGAGGAGCTGTGGGGCGTCGAGGATCCGCGCATCACCTACGTCGAGGAGCTGGGCCGCTACGCGGTGGCCTACACCGCCTTCGGCAGGGGCGGGCCCGGCGTGGCGCTGGCCCTGACCTCGGACTTCCGCACGTTCGATCGCTGCGGGCTCGTCATGCAGCCGGACGACAAGGACGCGGCGCTGCTGCCGCGGCGCATCGACGGCAGCTTCGCGCTGCTGCACCGCCCGATCGCCGACGGCGGCGCGCACATCTGGATGTCGTACTCGCCCGACCTCCGCAACTGGGGCGGGCATCGCCTGGTGCTCAAGGCCCGGCGGGGCGGCTGGTGGGACGCCAACAAGATCGGCCTGTCGCCGCCGCTGATCGAGACGCCGCGCGGGTGGCTGATGCTGTACCACGGCGTGCGCCGCAACGCGGCCGGGGCGCTCTACCGGGTCGGCCTGGCGCTGCTCGACCTCAAGCATCCCGAGCGGTGCCTGCAACGCGGCGAGTCGTGGGTCTTCGGGCCCGAGGCGCCCTACGAGCTCCGGGGCGACGTCGACAACGTCGTCTTCCCGTGCGGCACCACCCTCGGCTCCGATGGCGACACGCTGCATGTCTATTACGGCGCCGCCGACACGAGCATCGGCGTGGCCACCGCCAGCCTCTCCCACCTCATGGCCTGGCTGGACGCCAACAGCGCGCCAGACCATACCTCCGAACCCGACGCCGTCCCGACCTTCTGAGACGCGCGCAGCGGCGGCCGCGGATGCGGCGCACATGGATTGACACCGGGCGTCGTCGCGGCGCTCGCGTCGAATTTTGTTAAGCCCTCGTAAAACCCGAGGAATTTGTTAAGGCGTCGTAAAATGTGGGGTTGCACAGCTGGCCACGCGGGCCGGACCGAGCAACAATTGGATGGGCCGGCGGCGTAGGTTCTTCTGTCCGTCCGCCCAGCACCCCCACATGAATACGACTGTCGAAACGCCCGCCACCGAAGCCCCTCCGAAATCCCGCTGGAAGCTGTGGATCGTCGGCTTCCTCCTCCTCGGCGCCGGCGGCTACGCCGTCTATCGCTTCGGCACCGGCGCGCCGGCCGAGAGCAGCCAGCAGCAGGGGCGCGCGGCGGCGGACCGGGTTTCGGCGGGCCGGGCGGTCGCGGCTTCGGCGGGGCGGCTTCGGGCGCGGTCAGGTGGTGCCGGTCCGGGTCGTCCCGGCGACGACGGCGAACCTCGACGTCTACCTGCGCGCGCTGGGCACGGTGACGCCGATCAACACCGTGACGGTGCGCACGCGCCTCGACGGCGAGCTGGTCAAGGTGAACTTCACCGAAGGCCAGCGCGTGGCGAAGGGCCAGGTACTGGCCGAGATCGATACGCGTCCCTATGAGGTGCAGCTGGCGCAGGCGCAGGGCGCGCTGGAAGAGAACCAGGCGCGGCTGAAGAACGCGCAGACCGACCTCGAGCGCTACCAGAAGCTGCAGCAGGAGCAGTTGATCACGGCGCAGCAGGTGGTCGGCCAGGAAGCGCAGGTCCGTCAGCTGAACGGCGCCATCCAGTCCAGCGAGGCGCAGGTCGCGAGCGCGCGCCTCAACCTGAACTACGCACGCATCGTGGCGCCGATCGACGGCCGGCTCGGGCTGCGCCAGGTCGACGCCGGCAACATGGTGCGGAGCGGCGACCAGAACGGCCTCGTGGTCATCACCCAGATGCGGCCGATCTCGGTGATCTTCACGGTGCCCGAGACCGAGCTGCCGCCGGTCCTCGAGGCGATGCGCGCCGACCGGAAACTGTCGGTGGAGGCCTGGGATCGCGCTGACGCCGTCAAGCTGGCGACGGGCGCGCTGCAGACCGTCGACAACCAGATCGACACGGCGACCGGCACCATCAAGCTGCGGGCGACCTTCGAGAACGGCGACGAGTCGCTGTTCCCGAACCAGTTCGTCAACATCCGCCTGCGGGTGCGGACGCTCCAGAACGCGACCATCATCCCGGCCGCGGCGGTGCAGCGCGCGGCCTTCGGCGAGTTCGTCTACGTCGTCAAGCCCGGCCAGGAGCCGACCGTCTCGATCCAGCGCGTCACGCTTGGGCCGACCGAAGGCGAGCGCGTCGCGGTGACGAACGGCCTGGCGCCGCAGGCGCAGGTCGTGCTCGAAGGCGTCGACCAGCTGACCGAAGGCGCCAAGGTCGAAATCGTCCCCGAAGGCGGCGCACCGGCAGGTCCGCCGACCGGCCGCCGCCGCGGCCCAGGCGGTCCGGGCGGCCGGGCGCCGCGCCCGGTGCACCGGGCGGCGGTCAGGCTCCAGGCGCGCCCAGGGCCGCGCCGGTGGCGCACCGGGCGCGCTCCGGGCGCTGCTCCAGGCCAGGGAGCTCCTGGCCAGGGCGGTCCGGAGGGCGGCCGCCGCCGGCCCGGCGGCAGGGCGGCGACGGGTCAGGGCGGCGGGCGGCCGCCGCGGTCATGAACCTCTCACGGCCGTTCATCCTCCGGCCAGTCGCGACCGCGCTGCTGATGGCGGCGCTGCTGCTGTCGGGCATCCTGGCGTACCGGCTGCTGCCGGTCTCGGCGCTGCCGCAGGTCGACTACCCGACGATCCGCATCATCACCTTCTATCCCGGCGCCAGCCCGGAGGTGATGACGAGCTCGGTGACGGCGCCGCTCGAGCGGCAGTTCGGCCAGCTGCCGGGCCTGGCGCAGATGTCGTCGACGAGCTCGGGCGGCGCGTCGGTGATCACGCTGCGCTTCGAGCTCGCGAAGCCGCTCAGCGTCGCCGAGCAGGAAGTGCAGGCGGCGATGAACGCCGCCAACAGCCTGCTGCCGAACGACCTGCCGCAGCCGCCGGTCTACAACAAGGTCAACCCGGCCGACACGCCGGTGCTGACCCTGGCGGTGACGTCGGGCACGGTGCCGCTGCCGCAGATTTACGACCTGGTCGACACCCGCGTGGCGCAGAAGCTGTCGCAGCTGCCCGGCGTCGGCCTGGTCAGCATCGCCGGCGGCCAGCGGCCCGCGGTGCGCATCCAGGCCAACCCGCAGGCGCTCGCGTCGAACGGGCTCAACCTGCAGAACATCCGCGCGGTCATCTCCGCCGCCAACGTGAACCAGCCGAAGGGCAGCTTCGACGGCCCGCAGCGCTCGTTCACGCTCGACGCCAACGATCAGCTGCGCTCGCCCGAGGCCTACAAGGATCTGATCGTCGCCTACCGCCAGGGCGCGCCGATCCGCCTGCGCGACGTCGCCGACATCGTCGACGGCGCCGAGAACCGCCGCCTGTCGGCGTGGGCCAACGAGCTGCCGGCGGTCCTCATCAACGTCCAGCGCCAGCCCGGCGCCAACGTCATCGAGGTCGTCGACCGCATCAAGGAGCTGCTGCCGCAGCTCACCGCGAGCCTGCCGTCGACCCTCCAGGTGGCGGTCCTCAGCGACCGCACCGAGACGATCCGCGCCTCGGTCGAGGACGTCCAGCACGAGCTGATCTTCGCCATCGGCCTCGTCGTGCTGGTCACGTTCCTGTTCCTGCGCAACATCCCGGCGACGATCATCCCGAGCATCGTCGTGCCGCTGTCGCTGGTCGGCACCTTCGGCGTGATGTACCTGGCCGGGTTCTCGATCAACAACCTGACGCTGATGGCGCTGACCATCGCCACCGGGTTCGTCGTCGACGACGCCATCGTCATGGTCGAGAACATCGCCCGGCACCTGGAGCTGGGCGAGACGCCGTTCCAGGCCGCGCTCAAGGGCGCGCAGGAGATCGGGTTCACGCTGGTCTCGCTCACGATCTCGCTGATCGCGGTGCTCATCCCGCTGCTGTTCATGGCCGACGTCGTCGGCCGCCTGTTCCGCGAGTTCGCGATCACGCTGGCGGTCTCGATCCTGATCTCGCTGGTCGTCTCGCTGACGCTGACGCCGATGATGGCGGCGCGCCTCCTGAAGCCGGAGCACCACTACGAGCAGGGCTGGTTCTACCGGAAGTCCGGCGCGGTCCTCGACGGGATCATCGCCTGGTACGGCCGGCTGCTCCGCGTCGTCCTGAACCACCAGCCGGCGACGCTGCTCGTGGCCGTCGCGACGATGGCCCTGACCGTGGTGCTCTACCTCGACGTGCCGAAAGGCTTCTTCCCGGTGCAGGACACCGGCGCCATCCAGGTGATCACCGAGGCGCCGCAGTCGGTGTCGTTCGCGGCGATGGCCGAGCGCCAGCAGGCCGCGGCCCGCGCCATCCTGCAGGACCCGGACGTGCACGGCCTGTCGTCGTTCATCGGCATCGACGGCGGCAACGCCACGCTGAACAGCGGCCGCATGCTGGTCACGCTGA
Source organism: Vicinamibacterales bacterium (assembly GCA_963844435.1). GTDB lineage: Bacteria > Acidobacteriota > Vicinamibacteria > Vicinamibacterales > Vicinamibacteraceae > JBDSLU01. The sequence goes on from CAWJOG010000015.1 coordinate 76,110, forward strand.
AATCGATCGAGCAGCGCTCGCTGAGCGCCACCGACGTGATCCAGCGGCTGCGTCAGAACGTCGCCAGGGTGCCGGGCATCACCGTCTACTTCCAGCCGGTGCAGGACCTGACCATCGAGGATCGCGTCAGCCGCACGCAGTTCCAGTTCATCATGGAGGACCCGAACGCCGAGCGGCTCGGCGAGTGGGTGCCGAAGCTGGTCGAGCGACTGAAGACGGTGCCGCAGATCAGCGACGTCGCCAGCGATCTGCAGAACAAGGGCCTGCAGGCCTTTGTCGACATCGACCGCGATGCCGCCAGCCGGCTCGGCGTGAGCGTCTCGGCCATCGACGACGCCTTGTACGACGCCTTCGGCCAGCGCCTGATCTCGACCATCTACACCCAGGCCAACCAGTACCGGGTGGTGCTCGAGGCGTCGCCCCGCTACCAGCTCGGTCCGGACTCGCTCGGCCAGATTCACGTCGCCGCGTCCGGCACGGCCCAGGGCGGGACCGCCGGCGTCCAGGGCAGCGGCTCGACGAGCATGCAGATTCCGCTCTCGAGCATCGCCACGATCGTCGAGCGCGAAACCGCGCTCGTGATCAACCACGCCGGGCAGTTCCCGGCGGCGACGGTGTCCTTCAACCTGACGCCGGGCGCGTCGCTCGGCGAGGCCGTCGCGGCCATCGAGGCGGCGCAGCACGAGCTGCGGGATGCCGGCCAGCCTGCAGATGCGCTTCCAGGGCGCCGCGGAAGCGTTCCGCTCCTCGCTCGACAGCACGCTGATCCTGATCCTGGCGGCGATCGTCACGATGTACATCGTGCTGGGCGTGCTCTACGAGAGCTACATCCACCCGATCACGATCCTCTCGACGCTGCCCTCCGCCGGTGTCGGCGCGCTGCTGGCGCTGAAGCTGGTCGGCACCGACCTGAGCCTGATCGCCGTCATCGGCATCATCCTGCTCATCGGCATCGTCAAGAAGAACGCGATCATGATGATCGACTTCGCCCTCGACGCCGAGCGCAACGACGGGATGGCGCCGGTGGACGCGATCTACCAGGCGGCGCTGCTGCGCTTCCGCCCGATCCTGATGACGACGCTGGCCGCGCTGTTCGGCGCGCTGCCGCTGATGTTCTCGACCGGCTCGGGCGCCGAGCTGCGCCAGCCGCTCGGCCTCGTGATGGTCGGCGGCCTGCTCGTCAGCCAGGTGCTGACCCTGTTCACGACGCCGGTCATCTACCTGTTCTTCGACCGCCTGGGCCGCCGCTGGTCGACGGCCCCGCAGCCGAAGCTCGTCGCCGAAGACGCCACGGCCTAGCCCTGTCGCCATGAGCCTCTCTTCTTCGTTCATCAGGCGGCCGGTCGCGACCACGCTGCTCAACCTGTCGGTGGTCCTCGCCGGCGCGGTGGCGTTCACGCTGCTGCCGGTGTCGCCGCTGCCGCAGATCGACTTCCCGGTGATCTTCGTCGCAGCCAACCTGCCCGGGGCCAGCCCCGAGACGATGGCTTCGACCGTAGCGACGCCGCTCGAGCGGGCGCTCGGCACCATCGCCGGGGTCAGCGAGCTGTCCTCGAACAGCTCGCAGGGGTCGGCGCGCATCAACGTGATGTTCGACCTCGGCAAGGACATCAACGTCGCCGCGCGCGAGGTCCAGGCGGCCATCAACGCCAGCCGCTCGCTGCTGCCGAGCGCCCTGCCGGGCATGCCGCAGTACCGCAAGATCAACCCGTCGCAGGCGCCGATCATGATCCTGGCGCTGACGTCGAAGACGCGCACGACCAGCGAGATGTACGACCTCGCCTCGACGGTGCTGGCGCAGAAGGTGGCGCAGGTCACCGGCGTCGGCGACGTCACCGTCGGCGGCGGATCGCTGCCGGCGGTCCGCGTCGAGCTGCAGCCCTACGCCCTGATGCAGTACGGCATCGCGCTGGACGAGGTCCGGCGCTCGATTTCGCAGGCCAACCTGCTGCGGCCCAAGGGCGGGATCGAGGACGACCAGCGCTTCTGGCAGATCCAGGCCAGCGACCAGCTGACGAAGGCGAAGCAGTACGAGCCGCTCATCGTCACCTACCGCAACGGCGCCCCGGTCCGGCTGTCGGACATCGCCAAGGTCACCGACGGCGTCGAGGACCGCTTCAACAGCGGCTACTTCAACACCGACCCGGCGGTGCTGCTGATCATCAGCCGCCAGCCCAACGCCAACATCATCGCGACGGTCGACGCGATCACCGCCGAGATGCCGGCCCTGCGCGCCTTCCTGCCGGGCGGCGTCGAGCTGCACGTGGCCAGCGACCGCTCGCCGGCCATCCGCGCCACGCTGCTCGAGGCGGAGCGGTCCCTGCTGATCGCCGTCGCCCTCGTCATCGTCGTGGTGCTGCTGTTCCTGGCCAACGTCCGCGCCGCCATCATCCCGGTCGCCGCCGTGCCGGTCTCGCTCGTCGGCGCCTTCTCGGTGATGTACCTGTGGGGCTTCTCGCTGAACAACCTGTCGCTGATGGCGCTGATCGTCGCCACCGGCCTGGTCGTCGACGACGCCATCGTCGTGCTCGAGAACATCTCCCGGCACGTCGAGAAGGGCGTTCCGCCGCTCGAGGCGGCGCTCATCGGCGCCAGCGAAGTCGGCTCGACGCTGCTGTCGATGAACCTGGCGATCGTCGCCGTCTTCGCCTCGATGCTCTTCATGGGCGGCATCGTCGAGAAGCTGTTCCGCGAGTTCTCGATCACGCTGATCGCGGCGATCCTGATTTCGCTGTGCGTGTCGCTGACGCTGACGCCGATGCTGTGCGGCCGCTGGCTCAAGCCGGCGCACGAGCGGCCGAGCCTGTGGAAGCGCGCCACTGATTCCGCCTTCGGCGCGCTGCTCCGCGGCTACGACCGCACCCTGGTGTGGTCGCTCAAGCACGCGCCGCTGGTCATCTGCCTGCTGCTCGGCGTGATGGCGCTGAACGTCCAGCTCTACATCGTCGCGCCGAAGAGCTTCCTGCCCAACCAGGACACCGGCCAGCTCAGCGGCTTCATCCGCGGCGACGACGGCACGTCGTTCCAGGTGATGCAGCCGAAGATCGAGGTGTACCGCAAGCACATCCTCGCCGACCCGGCGGTCCAGAGCGTGGCCGGGTTCATCGGCGGCGGCCGCGGCGTCAACAACGCGCAGACCTTCGTCCGGCTCAAGCCGCTCAACGAGCGCAAGGCGTCGGCGCAGGAAGTGGCCAACCGCATCCGGATGACGCTGCCGAAGCTGGCCGGCGCCCGCATGTTCCTCAACCCCGATCAGGACATCCGCTTCGGCGGCGGGGGCGGCGGCAGCGCGCAGTACAGCTACACGCTGCTCGCCGACGACAATGCCCTGCTGCGGGTCTGGGGTGCGAAGGTCCGGACGGCGCTGGCCGACCTGCCGGAGCTGACCGGGATCGAGGACGAGCTGATTACCAGCCAGCAGGTCACGCTGAACGTCGACCGGACCACGGCGCGGCAGCTCGGCGTCGGCATGACCGACGTGACCAACGCGCTCAACAACGCCTTCGGCCAGCGCCAGGTGTCGACGATCTACAACGCCCTGAACCAGTACCGCGTCGTGATGGAGGTCGCCCCCGGGTTCGCGCAGGGCCCGGAGGCCCTCGACCGGCTCCGCGTCGTCGCCGGCGGCCAGACAGTGCCGCTGTCGGCGTTCAGCAGCTACGAGCGGACCGTGGCGCGCGATCGCGTCAACCACTTCCAGCAGTTCGCGTCGACGTCGATCTCGTTCGAGCTGACGCCCGGCGTGAGCATGAGCCAGGCCACCGCGGCAATCGATCGCGCCGTCGCGCTCCTGGCGATGCCGTCCTCGATCCAGGGGAGCATGCAGGGCAACAGCCGCCTGTTCCAGCAGGCGCAGGGCAACCAGCCAGTCGCCCTTCTCGCCACGCTGCTCATCGTCTACATCGTGCTGGGCGTCCTCTACGAGAGCTACGTGCACCCGCTGACGATCCTGTCGACGCTGCCCTCGGCCGGCGTCGGCGCGCTGCTGGCGCTGCAGCTGCTCAACACCGAGTTCAGCCTGGTGGCGATGCTCGGCGTCTTCCTGCTGGTCGGCGTGGTGATGAAGAACGCCATCCTGATGATCGACGTGGCGCTGCAGCTCGAACGCGAGAAGGATCTGCCGCCCTACGACGCCATCCGCGAGGCGTGCCTGCTTCGCCTCCGCCCGATCCTGATGACGACGCTGTCGGCGATGCTCGGCGCGCTGCCGCTGATGCTGTTCCAGGGCGAAGGCGCCGAGCTGCGCCGGCCGCTCGGCATCGCCATCGTCGGCGGGCTCTTCATCAGCCAGGTGCTGACGCTCTACACGACGCCGGTCGTCTACCTGTATCTGGACCGGATGCGCCTCTGGGGCGCCGGCCGCCGGGCCCGCCGCCGCGCCGCGAAGCCTCACACCGTCGACGGCCACGAAGCCTGAGACCCCCTCCGAGCCGGGGTATGCTCGCCGCATGCTCCGGCTCATCCTGCCCGATGGCGCTCAGCGTCGCCCTGGGATCTCCGGGCTCCGCGTCCGCGCAGGCGGATGCCGACTTCGAGCCGATCCGCGAGTGGGTGCCGGTGGGCTCGGGCGTCGTGAGCCGGGCGACGCCGGACACTCTTCTGTTGACCGCCGGCACGATCCGGACGCAGGCGACCTTCGCGGACTTCGTCCTGCGCTTCGAGTACCGGCTCGCCGCGGCTGGAGCGGGCGCCGAGCTGCTGCTCCGGGCGCGCGGCGCACCGGACGGGCCGCTCGACTACGGCTATCGCGTGGCCTTGGGCGGGGAGACGTCGGGCCGGCGCCCCCGCGGCCGGCTCAGGGCCGACGGCACGAAGATGCGGGCGGGCACGTACACCGGGCCTCGTACGCCATCCGCCAACGGCGGATGGGTGGCCTGTGAGGTGCGCGCCGAGCGCGAGACGCTGAGCGTCAGCCTCGACGGAATGGTGGTGAGCGTCGCCGAGTCGCGCCAATGCGTTCTCCGGGTTCGTGGCCTTCGAGGCGACCGGCACGGGCGGGCTCGAGCTGCGCGGCGTGCGGATCGCGAGCGCGGACCCCGTGGTGGACGGCACGCGCGGACTGCCAGCCGCCGGCGCGCCCGGCATCACGAAGCCCCAGGCCACGCACTCGGAGCGGCCGACCTACCCCCAATCGGCGATGAGCGAACGGGTCGAGGGCACGGTCAGGCTCGAGTTCGTGATCGAGGCCGACGGCCGGCTCGGTGACCTTCGCGTCGTCGTCACGCCGCACCCCGATCTCGCGAGCGCGGCGATCGACCTGCGCGCGCGCCTGGCGTTTCACGCCAGCCCTGAAGGGCGGCGCTCCCGTCGCCGTCGTCGCGACGATGGACGTGGCCTTCAAGCTCGCGAAATAGCGGACCGCTCGCCGCCAAGCTGACACCCCTACCGGGAGCCAGTCACGGCCGGCGGCTGCTACACTCCCGCCGTGCCCGAATCCCGCCGCCGCTTCCTCCGTCCCAGGACATCTGCCCGCTGTGCGGCGGCCCGAACGACTGCGGCCTCGCCGCGGGGGCCGACACCTGCTGGTGCTTCACCGCGGCGATTCCCCCGGCGGCATTGGAGCGGATCCCCGACGAGGCGCGCGACCGCACGTGCATCTGCTCCGCCTGTGCCCGTCAGACGGCGCCTGGTCAGACCGGGGCGGCGCCGCCGTCTCGGGGAGAGAACTGACCCGATGCCCAGCCCCGCGTCCCCGTCCGTGCAGACGTTCTCCGCCAAGGTCGTCCGCGACGGCCCGAGCTGCTACGTCCTGCTGCCGTTCGACCCCAAGGCCGTCTTCGGCACGGTGCGCGCGCCGGTCGTCGTGACGATCGCCGGCTACACGTTCCGCAGCCGGGTCGTGGCGATGGGCGGCCCGATCTGCGTGGCGCTGCGGGAGAGCCACCGCAAGGCCGCCGGCCTCGAAGGTGGTGAGACGGTGAAGGTGCAGGTCGGCCTCGACACCGCGCCGCGCGCGGTTGCCGCCCCGGCGGATCTGCTGCGCGCGCTGAAAGCCGTGCCGGGCGCCCTCGACGCCTGGAAGGCGTCCAGCTACACCCATCAGCGCGAGCACGTCGAGGCGATCGAGGGCGCGAAGAAGCCCGAGACGCGGGAACGGCGCGTCGCCGCGGCCGTGGCGATGGTTGCGGCCAAGGCGCAAGGCCGCGACGGCCGAAGCCGGCCGTCACGCGCAGGCTCGCGAAGAAGCGCTGACCGCCTCCGGCAGTCCGTCGACGGTCCGATCGGGCGGCACCCACTCGGCCCGCGCTCGCACATCCCCGACGACGTCGAAGCTGTAGCACCGCCGCGGCAGATCGCGATCCTCCCCGAAACGATCGAGCGCCACGCGGACCGCGTCCCACCGGCTGGTGGCGCCGCTCGCCTGCACGTGCGCGACGATGACCAGCGTCCAGAAGCGCGTCAGCGTCTCGTGGTAGCCGCTGGTCGGCGTGTGGACGATGCCGCAGGCGCGGGCGAACTCGAGGATGCCGGCCTTCATGGTGACGAACGTCGCCTCGGGGTCGCGCCCGACGGCGTACCAGGCGCAGACGGCGACATGGGCGCCGTGCGTCCACTCGGCCCGGGTCACCCGGCCAGCATGCCAGGCGTCGACGAAAGCAGCCATGGTTTCAGCAGTCTCGGCAAAGGCGTAACGCATCTCTTGATTGTTGATCCGTACGCCAAATTGCGTCAATAACTTCGATTACAATGAATTTCATGCTTGATGCAATCGATTCAAAAGCCATGGACGCGCTGCAACAGGACGGGCGCGCGAGCTGGGCGGACCTCGGGACGGCGCTGGGGCTTTCGGCGCCCGCCGCCGCGGAGCGCGTCCGGAAGCTGATCGACGGCGGCCTCCTCCGTGGCTTCACGGCGGTGCTCGACCCCGCGACGGCCGGCTTCCCCGTGCTGGCCTTCGTGGCCGTGACGCTGGAGCGGCAGGGCGCGCGCCGTGCCTTCCTCGACGGCGTGCGGGCGCACCCGCTGATCCAGGAGTGCCATCACGTCGCCGGCGACGACGACTTCCTGCTCAAGGTGCGGGCCCGCAGCCTCGGCGAATTGGAATCGGTCCTGGCCGACGAGCTGAAGGGACGCCTCGGGATCGCGCGGACGCGGACGACGATCGTGCTGGGGACGGCGAAGGAGACAGTGCGGCTGCCGGTCGGAGCGCCAGCGGCGCCGGCTAGAGGAGCCAGGCCTCGGGCCGCTCGACGGAAGCGTTGAACCACCGCGCCAGCGCCGCGTGCTCGGCCGACTTGGACGCGGCCGGCGCGACCGCCACGCCGAACACCTCGGCGCAGACCGACGCATCCTCGAAGGCGCCGTGCAGGTAGGTGCCGATCGCCCGGGCGGCGCGGGCGCCGTCGCGCGAGCCGTCGTCGAGCACCGCGAAGGGTGCGACCTCAGCCGGCACCGTGGTCACGCCCATGTGGATCTCGTAGGCCGGGCATGACGCCCCGCCTGCGGTCGTCGCCCGCACCACGCGGGTGCGCTTCTCCGCCGCGAGCACGGTCCGCACCGGCAGCAGGCCGAGCCCGTCGGCGACGCCGCCGGTCGATTCGACCGCGTCGGGATCGGCAATCGTCTCGCCGAGCATCTGATAGCCGCCGCACACGCCGACGACGGTGGCGCCGGCAGCGTGCTGGGCGCGCACCCACGCGGCCAGGCCCTGCCGCTGGAGCCAGGCGAGGTCGCCGAGCGTGTCCTTGGTGCCGGGCAGCACCACGAAGTCGTAGCGGTGTCCGTCCGGCGGCGGCGCCGTCAGCCAGTCCGCCCAGTCCAGGAGGCGGAAGTCGGTGGCGTTCGACGTCCGCGGCAGCTGCACGATCGCGATGGCCGCGCCCTCCGGCGCCGCCCGGCGCGAGCGGCGATCGACGGCCAGGCTGTCTTCGGCGTCGACGCGGACGTCCTCGGCGAAGGGGAACACGCCCAGGCAGGGCGCTCCGGTGTGCTGCTCGAGGAAGGCGCGGCCGTCGTCGAACAGCGTCCGGTCGCCGCGGAACTTGTTGATCAGGAAGCCGCGGAACAGCGCGCCGCTCGTCCGGCGTGAGCAGCGCCACCGTGCCGGCCACCGACGCGATCACCCCGCCGCGCTCGATGTCCGCGACCAGCACCCACGGCGCGCCAAGCCGGGTGACGAGCCCGAGGTTCACCAGATCGTGCGCGCGCAGGTTCAACTCGCTGACGCTGCCGGCGCCTTCGATCACGATCACGTCGAAGCGTCGCGCCAGATCGGCGTAGGCGGCGAGGACCTCACCGATCAGCACGTCGAAGGCGGCGTAGTAGTCGCGCGGCGCCAGCGTCTTCCACACCCGCCCGTGGAGCACGACCTGGCTGGTGCCGTTGCCGTTCGGCTTCAGCAGGATCGGGTTCATCGCCGGCTCCGGCTCGAGCCCGCACGCCTCGGCCTGCGCCACCTGCGCCCGCCCGATCTCGCCGCCGCCGCGACACGGGTAGGAATGGTTCGACATCGTCTGCGCCTTGAACGGCGCGACGCGGACACCGCGACCGTGCAGCCACGCGCAGATCGCGGTCGTCATCCAGCTCTTGCCCGCGTTCGACGAGGTGCCGCCGATGAAGAGGGGCCGGGCTGTCACCCCGGGATTCTCTCGCAGGATCGCGACGATCACGACGCCTTCCCCTCAGCCGAGTGGGGGTGCGCTAGACTGGCGCACCCGACCGCCGAAGTGTGGGAGCGCCATGCCCTGGTTCACGACAGCCGCGCGATGCCTCGCGTTGACGGTGCTGGCGGCGCCCGCCGCCGCACAGCACACCCGGGTGACGGTCGCGACGAGCGGGCAGCCTGACGGCAGGCACGGCCCGGCGGCCCTCTCGCGCGATGGCCGCTTCGTGGTCTTCGTGTCGGACGCGACGAACCTGGTGGCGGGCGACACGAACGCCTCCACCGACGTCTTCGTCCGTGACCTGGCAGCGGACACCACGACCCGCGTGAGCCTCGCGGGGGACGGCCTCGAGCGCAGCGGCCAGAGCGGGGCCACGCCGGCGACGTCGTTCGAGGACTTCGGCCAGCGCGAGATCGACATCAGCGGCGACGGGCGGTTCGTCGTGTTCACGTCGCGCGCCCCGCTCGTGCCGGGCGACACCGTCCTCTGCACGATGGCTCCCGAGACCACGCCCGGCAACTGCGCCGACATCTACCTGCGGGATCGCCAGGCGAACCAGACGATCCGGCTCAGCGAGGCCCCGGGCGGCGGCAGCGCGGACGGACCGAGCGGCCACCCGCGCATCAGCAGCGATGGCCGGTGGGTCGCCTTCGACTCGGCGGCGACGAACCTCGTCGCCGGCGACACCAACGGCGCCTCCGACGTCTTCCTCCTGGATCGACAGACCGGGACGCTGACGCGCGTCAGCGTGTCGAGCACCGGGGGGCAGGGCGAGCTGGATAGCCTCCTGCCGTCCCTCAGCGACGACGGCGCCGTGGTGGCCTTCGCGTCGGCCGCGACCCTGCTCAGCGCCGAGCCCGACCCGGTGGTCTGTATCAACTCGCCGCCGGCGTGCACGCGTCCGTTCCTGGCGGATCGCGTCCGGGGCACGACGCGGCGGATCCCGGGTGTCCCTGCGAGGCTCACTTGGGTGCAGGAAGCCCGCATCGACGTCTCGGCGCTGCACGTCGCCCCTGACGGACACAGCGTGGCGATCGGCATGGAGGCCATCGGGCCGCGGTGGGGACTCTCAGCAGCTGCGGTTCAACGCCGGCTGGGTCTACGATCTCCTGCTCGACCGGTCGACCTTCGGCGCGCCCGGCCCCGGCGGCTGGGATGGCCGTCGGCTGACGTCGCAGTGCGAGGCTCTTCGCGTCGGCCCTTTCGGGCTCCGTCGATCTCTTCGATACCGTCACCGGGCAGAGCGAAAATCTCGGGTACGGCGTGGGGGGCGGACGCGTCGAGCCCCCCCGCTTCGTCTCCATCGGCGGAACCGCCGCCAACGGCCGCTACGTCGTGCTGTCGACGCCGCAGCCGCTGACGCCCGATGACACCGACGACGCCTTCGACGTCTACGTCCTCGATCGCGATCCCGACGCCGACGGCCTGCCGACGACGTGGGAGACGTTCTTCGGGCTGGATCCCGCGTTGCCGGGCGACGCGGCTGGCCGATCCGGACGCCGACGGCCTCTCTACGCTTGCCGAGTTCCAGCGCGGCAGCCATCCCGCCGGCACGCGGGCGCGGTATCTCGCCGAGGGCGCCGCCAACGCCTTCTTCCAGACGCGGATCGCCCTGGCCAATCCGGGGACCGTCGGCGCCGCCGTGGTGCTGCGCCACCAGGGCGACGACGGGGAGACGTGGTCCGAGATGATCCACGTCGGGGCCCGCGAGAGCCAGGTCGTCGACGTCGACGGGCGGAGGGCGTCGTCGTTCTCGACGGTCATCGAGTCCGAGCAGCCGCTGGTGGTCGACAGGACCATGACCTGGGGCGGCGGCTACGGCAGCCACGCCGAGACCGCGATGGACGCGCCGTCGACCACGCACTTCCTCGCGGAGGGCGCGACGCACGGCAGGTTCGCGCTGTTCTATCTGCTGCAGAACTCGCAGCAGGCCCAGGCGAACGTCACGATCACGTACCTGCGCCCGGCGCCTGCGCCGCCGATCACGCTGCCGTACGTCATACCGCCCGGATCGCGGCTCACGATCGCCGTGAACGCCATCCCGGCGCTCGCGGCGACGGACGTCTCGGCCCGGATCGTGTCGAGCGTTCCGATCCTGGTCGAGCGCGCGATGTACATGGACACCATCAACCCCGCCCAGGTGTTCGGCGCGGGCCACGCCGGGGCCTCCGTCGCGAGCGCGCACCCGCGGTGGTTCCTGGCCGAGGGCGCGACCGGCGCCTTCTTCGACCTCTACTACCTGATCGCCAACCCCAACCCCCAGCCGACACGCGTGCGGGTCAGCTACCTGCTGCCCGCCGGCCAACCGGTCGTGCGCGAATACGACGTCGCCGCGGAGAGCCGCCTCACGATCTCGGTCGACGGCGAGGATCCGCGCCTGCTCGACACACCCGTCTCCGCGATCGTCGAGACCGTCGATGGCGGGACCATCGTCGTGGAGCGATCGATGTGGTGGCCGGGCAACGGCCAGTGGCAGGAGGGACACCTGTCCGTGGGCACGGTGTCCGCCAGCCGCCGGTGGGCGCTGGCAGCCGGGTACGTCGGCTCCGCAGGTCAGGCCGATACGTATGTCCTGATCGCCAACCCGTCCAGCGTCGCCGGGACCGCGACGCTGACGACGCTGCCGAACAGCAGCTTCACACCGCGGGTCGTGACCACGGTGCCGCTCCCGGCCCACAGCCGCGTGAGCGTCGCCATGAGCCAGTTCCCTGACCTCGGTCTCGCAGAACTTCGGGACGCTGATCGAAAGCGACGGACCCGACATCGTCGTGGAGCGCGCGATGTACTCGAATGCCGGCGGCATCGTCTGGGCCGCGGGCACCGCGGCGTTGGGGACGCCACTGCCGTAAGAGTCTCCGGATCAGGAGACGACTCCGGAGTCGTCTCCTGATCAGGAGAAGACTCCGGAGTCGTTCCGGCGGCCAGCCCTTACGGGCGCGTCGTGAGCACCGGGCAGGTGGCGCGGCACACCACCGCGTGCGTGGTCGAGCCAATCCCGAGCAGGCCGAGCCCGCGATGGCCGTGCGCCCCGAGCACGATGAGGTCGGCGTCGCGCTCCACGGCTTCGCGCGGAATCGCGTGCGCCGCCCGTCCGTAGCGCACCACCTCGTGGATCGGGCACCGGGCATGGGCGTCGCGCGGCACCGCGTCGTGCAGCCGTCGGCGCGCGGTGCGCGTCAGCGCGTCGACGCGCGCCCGGACAGCGGCGGGCGGCGCGTCGTCGAGCTCGTCCTCGGCCACCGCTTCGACGACATGGAGCACCGTCAGTTCGGCGCCGTGATCCTGGGCCATCGACAGCGCCAGGCCGAAGGCACGCGTCGACGCCGGCGAGAAGTCCACCGCGCAGACGAGCCGCGTGAAGCGGACGCCGTCGGCCGACGCGGGCTCCTCGGCGTGCAGCGGCACCACCAGCGTCGGACACGGCGCCTTGTGCAGCACGCGCTCCGCGGTCGAGCCGAAGAGGAGGTGCCCGAGACCGTCCCGGCCGTGCGAGCCGAGCACAATCAGGTCGGCGGCGAGCTCGGCGGCGCAGGCCAGGATGGCGTCGACCGGCGAGCCGTCCCGCACAATCGTGATCGGCCGCCGCGGCAGCGCCGCGCGCGCGACGAACGCATCGAGGGCCTCGGCCGCGCCGGCGTGGACGTCGCCCACGGCGGGCCGGGCCGCCAGCATCAGGATCGGCACCGGCAGCGGTATGGCCGCCGGCACGACGTAGAGCACATGCAGCACCGCGCCCTCGCGTGACGCCAGGGCCGCGGCATAGTGCAGCGCGCGCCGCGACGGATCCGAGAAGTCGACCGGGCAGAGGATGCAATGAGCGCGCATGATGGTGGCCCTCCCGGGTGCGGACTATCCCGCACCGTTGGCGGACGTCTCCACGGCGTGGGTCGCTGGTGCCGACGACAGCGCCGCGACGAGCGCACGCAGATCGCCGGCGTCGTCCGGCTTGTCGTCGAGCGCGACGAAGCCGGCCGGCGGCGCGGAGCGCGGATCCCAGCCAATCAGGACCGCATGCGGCCACGCCTCCGCCGCCTGCGCGGCGCCGCGCGACGCCGTGAGCCAGGTGACGCCATCGACCAGCAGCAGCGCGGGCGCCGGAAGCTGCGGCACCTGGGCCACCGCCGACGCCGCGTCGCGGAACCAGGTCACCGCGGTGTTCCCGGCGAGGAGCGCCTCGGTGACGAACCACGCATACAGCGGGTCGCGATCGACGAGGACGACGGAGGCAGCCATGGCGGTCACATCACATCGCAGCGGCAGCCGATGCGGCCTTCGTCGTCTTCCGACAGATCGCCCCGTGCGATCAGCTCACGCACGACCTCCTCGCACTCCGAGGCATCGAGGTTCCACAAGCGGCCGAACTGGGCCAGCGTCAGGCGCATGCCGGGCATCTCGCGGTACTCGCCGGCAATGGCACGAAGGAGGTGCTCGAGCGGGGGTGCGGACTGGCGTGCGATGGCTGGGGAGACAGCTCCCATGTCGAGATCCTTTCGAGGGGCGAGGCGTGGCGGTCGAGCCACGCGTCGATCACGGCCCTCTGCAACGCCTCTGCCACGACCGCCGGCGCGCAGCACGGGCATTCCGTGAACGGGACCGCGTGACGAGTGCGGAAATCTTCGCAGCCGTCGGGACATTCTCCCGATCGGCGGCCGGCGATCGTGACGGTAGGATGGCGGCAACGGGCACGCGTCGTGCAGAGTCGTGCGCCGGGGAGTGCGTACCATGTCCCGCTTCCATACCATCGTCGTCGCCGTCGACTTCAGCGACTCCACGCCCGATGCGCTGGAGGCGGCGCTTGGGCTGGCGCCGGCCGAAGCCGGTGGCCATATCCACCTGCTGCACGTCGTCCCCGGCGCGGTGCCGCCGCTCTGGACGGATGAGCCGTTGCCGGTGGATCTGCGCCCTGTCGAGCAGGCATGGACCGACGCCGCGATCAAGCAGCTGACGGCGTTGGCCGTCAGCCATGCCCTCGATCCGTCGCACGTGACCACGACCGTCGTGGTCGGCGCCCCGGCCAACGAGATCGTGCGCTACGCCGAGGCGCACCACGCCGACGTGGTCGTGCTCGGCTCGCACGGGCATGGGCTGGTGCGGCGGTTCCTGCTCGGCAGCGTGGCCGACAAGATCGTCCGCCAGGCGCCCTGCGCCGTGCTGGTCGTGCCCCATCGGACGCTGCGGTCCGCCAAGCCGGCGCCGCCACCGGCGAGCCTGCCGGCTCTCCCGTAGCGTCACATGCGTTTCGCCGATCGCCCCGAGGCCGGGCGCGCGCTGGCCGCCCGGCTCACCCCCTACGCCCACCGCGACGACGTGGTCGTCTTCGGCCTTGCCCGCGGCGGCGTGCCGGTCGCGGCGGAAGTGGCGCGGGCGCTCGGGGCGCCGCTGGACGTGCTGCTGGTGCGCAAGCTCGGCGCGCCCGATCAGCCGGAGCTGGCCATCGGCGCCATCGCCGAGGATGGCGTCGCGCTCATCAACGAGGACGTCATGCGCGGGCTCGGCCTCGGCCCGGACGCGATCGATCGCGCCACCGTCCAGGAACGCCCCGAGCTGGATCGACGGCTCGCCGCATATCGCGGCGGTCGGCCCGGCGTCGCGGTAGACGGCCGGGTCGCGATCGTCGTCGACGACGGGCTCGCCACGGGCGCCTCGATGGAGGCCGCGTGCCGCACCCTCGCCGCGCGCGGCGCCGCGCGCCTCGTCGTCGCCGTGCCGGTCGCCTCGCGCGAGGCCTGCGATCGGCTCGGCACCGTCGCGCACGAGGTGATCGCGGTCGCCACGCCGGCGCCGTTCTACGCAGTGGGCGCTTGGTACGTCGATTTCACGCAGACGGACGACCGCGAAGTCGTCGACCTCCTCGCCGCCGCCACGCGATAGAATTTTCGTCGCCGCGCGCTGCCCTGGAGGTCCCGATGTTCTCGCGCCACTCCGGATAAGATGCCGCCACCGGGAGTCGACACCATGCACACCATCGCCGGCGGCTCGGGCCGCCGCTCGTTCCTGCGCCACACCACACTCGGCCTCACCAGCGGCGTGCTCGCCGCCGGCACGCGGCCGCTCTGGGCGCAAGGTTCAGCCGACCCGAAGGGCCTGAAGATCGCCAAGTGCGAGGCGGTGCTGCTCACCGGCATCCGCGGCTACGGGCCGTGGCTCTTCTGCCGCGTCGAGACCACCGACGGCGTGGTCGGCTGGGGCGAAGGCACCAACTTCCCCGGCGTGCAGCCGATCGCCGCGGCGATCCGCAACCTGAGCACGATCGTCGTCGGCGAGAGCGCCTGGAACATCGAGCAGCTCTGGCACCGGATGTACCGGTTCCTCTACTACAACGGCATGGGCGGCGTCGTGCTCGCCGCCATCAGCGCGATCGACATCGCGCTCTACGACATCGTCGGCAAGAAGCTCGGCGTGCCGGTCTACCAGCTCCTCGGCGGCAAGGTGCAGCAACGCCTGCGCGTCTACGCCAACGGCTGGACGGAGGGCGTCGAGAAGAGCCCGGCGTCCTACGCGGCGCGGACGAAGGAGCTCGTCGCCAAGGGTTACACCGGCTGCAAGTTCGACCCGTTTTCGGGCTCGCCGATCAGCCGCGAAGTGACCCAGGCGCAGCTGCGCGACGCGGTGGCGCTGGTCAAGGCGATCCGCGAGGCGGGCGGCCCGGACTACGACATCGCCATCGACGTGCACGCGCGCTGGAACACCAAGTCGACGATCGAGATCATCCGCGCCATCCAGGGCTTCCGCCTGTTCTTCTACGAGGAGGCGGTGCCGCCCGAGAACATCGACGCGATGGTCGAGGTGCAGCGCGTCGTCGACGCGCCGCTCGCCACCGGCGAGCGCATCTTCGGCCGGCACGGCTTCCGCGAGCTGCTCGAGAAGCAGGCGGTGCGGATCATCCAGCCCGACATCGCCCGCACCGGCGGCATCACCGAGTTCAAGAAGATCGCGGCGATGGCCGACACGTATTACATCCCGGTCGCGCCGCACAACCCGAACGGGCCGATCTGCACGGTCGCCTCGATCCACGCCTGCGTCTCGATCCCGAACTTCCTCATCCTCGAGTTCTTCGAGCCCGACGAGGCCGTCTTCAACGAGATCATTCCGGGCGGGCTGCGCGGGGATCGGGGCTCGATCCCGCCGATCGAAGGCCCCGGCCTCGGCATCACGATCAGCGACGACTTCCTCAAGAAGCACGCCTTCGACGAGAAGAAGACGGACGAAATGGAGAAGCGCGTGTTCGACACGCTCACCTTCGGGTGACGGGCTCCGCGGCACTGCGGCTATGCTGTCGGCATGACGCGCCGACAGAGCCTCCGCCGCCGTCCCCTCGTGCTCACGCTGGCCGGTTCCCTCGCGCTCGCGCCGGCATCATCACTGGCGCAGACGCCTGCCGCGCCGCCGGCGACCGTGGCCGCGGCGCCACGCGCCGTCCCGGCGTGGGTGACGAAGAGCAACGAGCTCGCCAAGGTCTGGCTCGAGGCGCAGGCGAAGCTGTCGCCCGAGAGCGCCGGCCAGTCGGGCTTGGACGGCTACGACGAGGCGATCACCGACCTGACGCCGGGCTTCCGCGATCGGGCGAAGAAAGAGGTCGAGACCGCGCTCGCGACGCTCCGCACGAAGCTCGCGGCCGAGACCGACCCGCAGGTGAAGCAGGACCTCGCGATCATGGTGAAGGACGCCGAGGACACCCTCGACGGCTTCGCGATCGCGCAGAAGTACTTCATCCCCTACTCGAACGTCGCCGGCAGCGTGTTCGGCGGTCTCCGTCCCCTGCTCGACGATCAGATGCCGCCCGAGCGTCGCAAGGCGGCGCTGGTGCGGCTCAGGAAGTATGCCGGCGCCGGCGACCCGGGCGCCTCGCGCGCGAAGCTCGTCGAGGCGGACATCCGTGCGCGCATGAACGACCCGGGGCTGCTCTTCCCGGCGAAGGCCGCGGTCGAGCGCGGGCTGGCCGACAGCGCCGCGTTCACCGACGGCATTCCGGCGCTGTTCGAGAAGTTCGGCCTCAAAGGCTACGAGGCGGACTTCGCGCTGCTCAAGTCGCAGCTCGCCGCCTACGACGCCTTCGTGCGCGAGACCATCCTGCCCAGGGCGCGGACCGACTTCCGCCTGCCGCCCGAGGTCTACGCGCGCAACCTCCGCCAGTACGGCGTCGACATCCCGCCGGCGCAGCTGACGAAGATGGCGCACGAGGCCTTCGACGCGATCCAGAAGGAGATGACGGCGCTCGCCCCCGAAGTGGCCAAGGCCAAGGGCTGGACCGTCACCGATTACCGCGACGTGATCCGCGAGCTGAAGAAGCAGCAGCTGGTCGGCGAGGCCATCCTGCCCCACTACCAGGCGCGCCTGAAGGACCTCGAGACGATCATCACCCGCGAGAAGCTGGTGACGCTGCCGTCGCGGCCGGCCCGGATCCGCCTGGCCTCGGCGGCCGAGACCGCCGCCTCGCCGGCGCCCAACATGCGGCCGCCGCGCCTGGTCGGCAACACCGGCGAGCAGGGCGAGTTCGTCCTGCCGCTGAACGTGCCGTCGACCGACGGCACGACGCTCAAGAGCGACGACTTCACCTTCGAGGCAGCGTCGTGGACGCTGACCGCGCACGAGGCGCGGCCAGGCCACGAGATGCAGTTCGCCGGCATCGTCGAGGCCGGCGTGTCGACGGCGCGGGTGCTGTTCTCGTTCAACAGCACCAACGTCGAAGGGTGGGGCCTCTACGCCGAACGCATCGTGCAGCCGTTCATGTCGGCCGAGGGCCGGCTGATCTCGCTGCAGCACCGGCTGATGCGCGCCGCCCGCGCCTTCCTCGATCCGGAGCTGCAGCAGGGCACGATCACGCCGGAGCAGGCGGGCAAGGTCCTGAGCGAGCAGGTCGTGCTGTCGCCGGCGATGGTCCGCCAGGAAGTCGACCGCTACACCTTCCGCGGCCCCGGCCAGGCCACCTCGTATTTCTACGGCTACACGCGGCTGCTCGAGCTCCGCGCCGCGGTCGAGAAGGCGCTCGGCCCGAAGTTCGACCAGAAGGCGTTCCACGACGCGATCCTGGCCCAGGGGCTGCTGCCGCCGGACCTGATGCGCGACGCGATCATGAAGCATTTCGGGGTGCGGTAGCGTAGTCTTGGGAGGGGGTCGGCCCCCCTGCCATGAGCGACGTCACCACCCCCGAAACAGAAGTCGGCAGCTATTTCGTCGCCAACTACCCGCCGTTCTCCGTCTGGACGCCGGAAGCGGTGGCGACCGAGGGGCTGCCCGCGCTGCACCGCGCCCCGGTGGCGGGCACGCCGCTCGGGCTCTACCTGCACATCCCGTTCTGCCGGAAGCGCTGCCACTTCTGCTACTTCCGCGTCTACACCGGGAAGAACGCCGAGGAGGTCAACACCTACCTCGATCTGATCGCCCGCGAGTGGGAGCTCTACGCGGCGCTGCCGGCGATCGCCGGCCGGACGCTCGACTTCGTCTACTTCGGCGGCGGCACGCCGTCCTTCCTCTCGACCACGCAGCTGGGCGGCCTGGTCTCGCGCCTCAAGGCGGCGACGCCGTGGGATCGCGCCGAGGAAGTGACCTTCGAGTGCGAGCCGGGCACGCTGACCGAAGCCGAAGCTCTCGGTGATCCGCGACATCGGCGTGACGCGCCTCAGCCTCGGCGTCGAGCACTTCGACGATCACATCCTCGAGCTGAACGGCCGCGCCCACCGCTCGGCGGAGATCGCCCGCGCCTACGCCTTCGCCCGCGGCCTCGGCTTCCCGCAGATCAACATCGACCTGATCGCCGGCATGCTCGGCGAGACCGACGCCAAGTGGTCGGCGGCCGTCGACCGCGTGCTGGAGCTCGAGCCGGACAGCATCACCATCTACCAGATGGAGCTGCCCTTCAACACCACCATCAGCCGCGACAAGCTGAAGCACCTCGGCCAGTTCGAGGAGACCGTCGCCGGCTGGGACACCAAGCGGCGCTGGGTCGACGAGGCGTTCTCGCGCCTCGAGCGCGCCGGCTATCACGTCGGCAGCGCCTACACGGTGGTCAAGGATCCGGCCAAGGCCCGCTTCGTCTACCGCGATCGCCTCTGGCAGGGCGCCGACCTCGCCGGCCTCGGCGTCGCCTCGTTCGGCCACGTCAACGGCGTCCACCTGCAGAACCTGGATTCGTGGGAGACCTACGCCGCCGGCATCGAGGCCGGCGCGCCGCCGCTGGCGCGGGCCTACCGGCCCAGCGCCGACGAGCGCCTGATCCGCGAGTTCGTGCTGCAGCTCAAGAAGGGCGCGGTCGCGCCCTCCTACTTCGCCGGCAAGTACGGCGTCGACGTCCTCGATCGGTTCGCGGCGCCGCTCGCCTCGTTGCAGCGCGAGGGCTACCTCACCGCGCTCGGCCCGGACCGCATCGCGCTGACGCGGCAGGCGCTGCTCCGCGTCGACGTGCTGCTGCACCGCTTCTTCCTGCCCCAGCACACGGGGATCCGCTACACCTGATGGCCGCGAGCGCCCTGCGAGCGACCCGCCCGGCGCGGGCCGCGACGTCCACCCGCCGAACCGTGCCGAGCCCGCTCCACCCGCTCGATCTCGCCTACACGCGGGCCGGCCTGGAGCCGCCCGCGGCGACGCCGATCGCGCCGGAGAAGATCCCGCAGCCGTATCGCTCGCTGCTCGTGCACCAGCGCGACATGACGCTGACGCTCGAGGCGCACTTCGGCGGCCGCGTCGTGCTGCGCCCGCTGTCCACGTTCATCAGCGGACCGTGGTACTACCGCCGCGTGCTCCTCGCGCAGGAGTATTCCGGCCGGCCGGTCGAGATGGGCGCGATCCGCATGAAGCTCGCGGCGCTGCCGCGCAAGGTCCAGGCGGAGATCCGCCGCAACCAGGTGCCGCTGGGGCGCATCCTGCGCGACGGCGGCGTCGATTTCACGAGTGTGCCGCGCGAGTTCTTCGCGGTCGAGCCGAACCCCGAGATGATGGGCGTCTTCTGGATGCGCGAGCCGCGCACGCTGTACGGCCGGCGCACCGAGGTGCTGCTCGACGACCGCGTCATCGGCGACATCGTCGAAGTGCTCCCGCTCGTCTAGAACAGATCATGACTGCAGTGCCCTCCTCGTCTCCCGACGTCGTCGTCATCGGCGGCGGACCGGCCGGTTCCACCGTCTCGACGCTGCTCGCCCAGCACGGGCGCCGCGTCCAGCTGTTCGAGCGCGAGACCTTCCCGCGCTTCCACATCGGCGAGTCGCTCATCCCCGAGACCTACTGGGTGCTGAAGCGGCTCAACATGCTGGACAAGATGAAGGGCAGCCACTTCGTCCAGAAGCGCAGCGTGCAGTTCGTCAGCGCCAACGGCAAGCTGTCGGCGCCCTTCTACTTCTGGGACAACAAGCCGCACGAGTGCTCGCAGACGTGGCAGGTCGAGCGCGGCGAGTTCGACCAGATGCTGCTCGAGAACGCGCGCGCGCACGGCGTCGACGCCCGCGAGGGCGTGCACGTGCTCGAGGTGCTCTTCGAGGGCGAGCGCGCCGTCGGCGTGAAGATCCAGGAGCCCGATGGCACGCGCCGTGAGGTGCGGGCGCCGGTCGTCGTCGACGCCAGCGGCCAGGCGGCGCTGCTGATGAACCGGCACGGGCTGCGCATCTGGGATCCGCTCCTCAACAAGGGCGCGATCTGGACCTACTACGAGGGCGCGGCGAAGGACGACAACCGCGACGACGGCGCCACGCTGGTCGTGCAGACGCCCGACAAGCGGGGCTGGTGGTGGAACATCCCGCTGCACGGCGATCGCCTCAGCTGCGGCATCGTCCGGCCGTTCGAGGACATCTTCAAGAACCGCGGCGGGCTCGAGCAGACCTACCTCGAAGAGGTCGAGCAGACGCCGTACATCAAGCACCGCGTCGCCAACGCGAAGCGGATCACCGGCTACTTCGCGACCCGCGACTATACGTATCGCTCGCGCGAGCTGGCCGGCGACGGCTGGGTCATGGTCGGCGACGCCTTCGGCTTCCTCGATCCGCTCTACTCGTCGGGCGTGATGCTGGCGCTGAAGTCGGGCGAGCTCGCCGCCGACGCGATCCACGGGGCGCTCGAGAAGGGCGACACCTCGAAGGCCGTCCTCGGGGCCTGGGCGCCGATGTTCAACCAGGGCATCGACCGCATGCGCCGGCTGGTGTGCGAGTACTACAACGGCTTCAACTTCGGCACCTTCATCCGCCGCCACCCCGAGCTGCGCGGCGCGATCACCGATCTGCTGATCGGCGACCTGTTCACCGACGCGGCCGATCGCGTCTGGGGGCCGATGGACGCGCTCGCCGGGCCCGACAAGCAGGAGATCGCGCCGTGGCACGCCGGGCCGTCCGCGCAGGCCGCGCCGGCCAAGGCCAACGTGATGACCAAGCCCGAAGGCGTGCACTAGCCGTCGCTGGAACACGCTCGTGCCACACGCGCTCGTCCTCCGCCGCCGGGTCCACTTCTACGAGACGGATGCCGCCGGCATCGTCCACTTCAGCACGTTCTTCCGCTACATGGAGGAGGCCGAGCACGCGCTGTGGCGCGAGAACGGCCTCTCGATCTTCCCGGCGGCGCCGACGCACGGCTGGCCGCGCGTCGCCGCGTCGTTCGACTACAAGCGCCCGCTGCGCTTCGAGGACGAGTTCGAGGTGCACCTCCGCGTCGATCAGGTCACGACGCGCAGCCTGCGCTATGCCTGCCGCGTCGAGTGCCGCGGCGAGGTGGTCGCGGAAGGCGGCATGACGATCGTCTGCGTCGAGCGGGCGGCCGACCATACCATGCGCGCCGTCCCGATCCCGGAGCCGATCGCGTCGCTCTTCCGCGCGCCCGTCGCATGACCCCGGCAGCCTGGACATCGGCGCGCGCCGCCCTGGCCGCGCGGCAGGCGGGGCGCCTCGCGGCGCTGGTCGACGCGCTGGCCGGACGCAACGCCTTCTACACGCGCAAGTTCGCCGCGGCGGGCATCGACCCGGTACGCGCCATCGCGAGCGACGGCGTCCGCGGGCTGCCGTTCACGACCAAGGCGGAGCTGATCGCCGACCAGGACGCGCATGCGCCCTGGGGCAGCGCGCACACCGAGCCGATCGAGGCCTACACGCGCTATCACCAGACCTCGTCGACCACCGGGCGTCCGCTGCGCTGGCTCGACACCAACGCCAGCTGGCAGTGGGCGCTCGACTGCTGGAAATCGGTGTTCGCCGCGGCCCGCGTCCAGCCCGGCGATCGGGTGCTGTTCGCGTTCTCGTTCGGGCCGTTCCTCGGCTTCTGGACCGCGTTCGAGGCGGGCTGTCAGATCGGCGCGCACTGCGTGCCGGGCGGCGGCATGACCAGCCATCAGCGTCTCGCCCTGATCGACGCCGTGCGGCCGGGCGTGCTCTTGTGCACGCCGACCTACGCGCTGCGCCTGGCCGAGGTCGCCGAGACCGATGCGACCCGCCGTCCGCTGCGGGCGAGCGGCGTGCGGACGATCATCGTCGCCGGGGAGACGGGCGGCAGCGTGCCGGCGGTGCGCGCCCGCATCGAGCGCGCCTGGGGCGCCCGCGTCATCGATCACTACGGCCTCACCGAGGTCGGCCCGGTCGCGTTCGAGGACTGGGATCGGCCCGGCGGCCTCTACGTGAACGAGGCCGAGTTCATCGCCGAGGTGCTGGACGCGCAGGGCGGGCCGGTGCCGGACGGCGAGCTCGGTGAGCTGGTCCTGACCAATCTCGGACGGACGGCGAGCCCCGTGATCCGCTACCGTACGGGGGACATCGTCCGCGCCCGCACTGCGCCGTGCCCCACCGGGCCGGCTTACCTGTGGCTCGACGGCGGCATCCTCACTCGCGCCGATGACATGGTGACCATCCGTGGCGTCAACGTCTATCCGACCGCGGTCGATGCCGTGGTCCGGGCGCAGGCCGACGTCACCGAGTTCCGCGCCACCGTCGCGCGCGAGAGCGCGATGCTCCACCTCACCGTCGAGATCGAAGTGAGGCCAGGCGCCGACGGTGAGGGCATCGCACAGGCCGTGGCGCGGGGACTGAAGGAAGCGCTCGGCCTGACCGTCGCCGTGCACCCGGTCGCCGCCAACGTCCTCCCGCGCTTCGAGATGAAGGCGCGGCGTTTCGTGATTGCCGATGCCTGAGCGAGGCCCGAAGCGATGACTGAGACGCTGCCTCCCGTCGACGCGCGCCGCTACCGCCCGGACGCGCTCGTGCTGTTCGCCATCGCGCTGCTCGAAGCCGCCGGCCTGCCAGCCGAGCGGGCGCGCGCCGTCGCCGAGATCCTGGTCGAGGGCGATCTCCTCGGCCACACGACGCACGGGCTCGACATGCTCGCGCTCTACCTGAAGGAGATCGAGCAGGGCTCGATGGCGAAGACCGGCGAGCCCGAAGTCGTCAGCGACATGGGCGCGGCGCTGGCCTGGGACGGCCACAGGCTGCCCGGCCCCTGGCTGGTGCGCAAGGCCATCGCCGAGACGCGGTCGCGCATCCTCGCGCATCCGGTGGTCACCGTCGTGATGCGCCGCAGCCACCACATCGGCTGCCTGCAGGCCTACCTGAAGTCGATCACCGACGCCGGGCTCGTCGGCCTGCTGCTCACGTCCGATCCGGCGGGCGCCGGCGTCGCGCCGCACGGCGGCGTCGTCTCGCGCATCACACCGAACCCGCTGGCGATGGGCTTCCCCACCGGGCCCGATCCTTCGGTGGTCGGCCCCGGTCATGCCGATCCGGTGCTGATCGACGTCAGCATGTCGACGTCGACCAACGCGATGGTCAAGCGGGTGAAGGCCGAAGGTGGCCGCCTGCCGGGGCCGTGGCTGGTCGACCGCGACGGCAACGCCACCGACGATCCGTCGGCGATCGGCGGCGACGCCGGCGGCGCGCTGCTGCCGCTCGGCGGCCTCGATCTGGGGCACAAGGGCTTCGGCCTGGGGCTGATGGTCGAGGCACTGACGTCGGGCCTCGCCGGCTACGGCCGCTCGCAGCATCCGACCGGCTGGCAGGCGTCGGTGTTCCTGCAGGTGCTCGATCCGGACGCGTTCGGCGGCCGCGACAGCTTCGTGCGCGAGGCGGCCTACCTCGCCGAGTTGTGCCGCACCACGCCGGTCGCGCCGGGACGGCCGCCGGTGCGGCTGCCCGGCGAGGGCGCGCTCTCCCGCCGCCGGCACCATCTTCGCGCCGGCGTGCCGCTGCCGCCGACGGCGATGCCGGCGCTCGAGCCCTACGCCGCGAAGTACGGCGTGCCGCTGCCCTGACGGCTCACGGCAGCGGCGAGGCCAGCGCGTTGCCCCCGCTCGCCCACGTCACCCCGCCAGGACTGCTGTAGGTCGCGCGCTCGACCACGATTGGCACCGGCGGAACGCCCAGCGACTCGACGACGATCGCGAAGCGCGTCGCCGACGTGAAGTCACGGTCGATGGGCACGTTGGTGCGGCTCTTCGCGGGCAGGTCGTATTCCCGCCGCGGACCCGGCCCCGAGTCCAGCATCAGCGTCACCCGGGCCCGCCCGGGCGTCGTCGTCGTATTGGCGATCAGCACGTAGGTCTCGGCGTCGTCCGGGCCGCCGGCTTCGCCACCGCCCGTGATCCAACGCGTCGCCGTGGTCGTCGCGCCGGGTGAGTTGTGCGCTTCGTACCAGTAGTTCGCGGTCAGGGCCGGACCGGGCCACCACATCGCGCGCTCGACGATGATCGGCACGCTGTTGGTCGATCGCACGGTCATCGAGACCGCGACGTTGGCGAGCGGCTTCTGCCCCGTGCCCGCCGGCAGCTGCTCGTCGTCCACCCAGATGGTCGTGCGCGAATTCGCCGGCCACGGTGTACGTCTTGGTGAGCGAGCCGCCGCCGACCAGGAGGTATCGACCGAGACGGCGGCGTCGGTCGGGCCCGGATTGGCGATCAGCACGAACAGGTCGAAGAACGCGCCGGTCGCGCCCTCGGCAAGGAACCACTCGAGGGCCGGCGCGGTGACACCGGCGCTCTCGTGGCCGGCGCGCGAACGGCTGGCCGGGCCGGCTCAGGTACATCGCGCGTTCGGCGACGATCGGCGCCGTCGCGGTGATCACCGCCGAGACGTCCGTGTTCGCGAGCTCGGGTCCGGCGAAGTCGACGGGGATCGTCGTGCGGCTGTGCGGCGGCAGCGTGTAGGTCCGTTCGATCGGCGCGCCGGACGGTCGCAGGAAGCGCACCGTGGCGGTCACGGCGGTGGCCTGCGGGTTCTGCAGCAGGTAGAAGAGCCAGAAGTCGCCCGACGTCGATCCTTCGGCGAAGTACCACGTCGTCGCGGGCGCGACCAGCGCCCGTCTCGAGGTGGCTGCCGTAGCCCGTCGCGTCCCAGGTCATGGTCCGGTCGACGGCGATCATGGCGTCCGCTTCGACGATCGTCGAGAACGTCGCGTGGGCGAGGCCGGGCAGCGTCGACGGATCGAGCGAGACGTGCGACGACGGCGGTACGGTCACGTCCACGCGCGGCCGTCACACCGGCGTCGGTGAGGAAGCGGACGTGGACGATCGCGGGCGTGGCCTGCTGCGCGTTGCCGAGATCGAACCGCGTGTGGAAGAACGCGCCGGTCGCGCCCTCGGCGAAGTAGCGCGTGACCGTGCCGCGCGGATGCGTGCCGTCGGCAAGCTCCTGGGCGTTGGTGCGGCCGTCGTGGTCGGGATCGCCGGTGGCGCCGGCATCGCCCGCGGACGAAAACGGATCGAGGCCGTAGGCCGACTCCCAGATGTTCGAGAGGCCGTCCGTGTCGGAATCGAGCGCCGGCGGCGTGCGCGGTCGGCGCCAGCCGGAACAGCGTGCCGCCATCGGCCGGCCCGCCGGCCCAGGCCGCGCCATAGCTCAGCCCGTCGATCGGCACCGTCGTGAACGGCTCGGCCACGCGGCCGATCTCCGGCGACTGGAATTCGACGGTGGTCGCTCCTGTCGCGGGATTGCAGTGGAAGCGCGCCTGCCGGCGCAGCGACAACGTGCCGAAGAGCGTGCCATCGGACGCGACCGACAGCGTCTCGACGTAGCCCTCCGATGCGATCGTACACACCGGCCGCACCTGGTTCGTCTGGAGATCGACCAGCAGCACGGTCGGATCGAAGCCGGTGCTGGCGCCGACGTAGACGGTGGCGCCCGGCCCCTGGACCGGACGGCTGACGATGAACCACGTTGCCCAGTTCCGCCACCAGGTCCACCGTGCCCGCGGCGAGGTTCACCCGCCGCAGCTGACGCGTCGTACCGGAAGGTGTGGAGACCGACCGGCACCGCGAAGACCGAGGTCAGGTAGAGCTGACCGTCGGTTGCCGCGAGCAACGACGTCGGCGACCAGCTGCCGCCCGCCGGCGTGGACGCGACGTCGGCGACCGCGTTCGTCTGCGGGTCGAAGCGGAAGACGTGCCGGCCGGCGCCCTCGTGGCGAAGTCCATAGAGCGCCCCGGACAGACGCGCCAGCGGTCCAGACGAATAGTAGCACGGACGGAAACTTCGGATCGGTGCGCTCGTGCGCGGCCGACGCCGCACCGGTCGCCGGATCGACGCGGACGATGCGGTTCTCATTGACGGTGTCGGTCTCCGAATGGGACGTGCCATAGAGCAGCCCGTCCGGCCCCGCGACCAGCGGAGAGTTCCACGCAGGCCGTCTGCGCCGGTCCGCCCGGCAGCGTGCCGAGCAGCGTGACGGCGCCGGTCTCCCGGCTCAGGCGATAGACGCGACCGCGCCCGGTCGCGCCGCCGAACCGCGTGGTGCCATACAGGAAGCCGTCCGCGGACAAGGCGGGGCGCGTCGGCGACGAGGCTTCGGGCGGAAACGTGTGGAGCACCGTAAAGGACAGCGGGTCGGACGGTGGTCCGCCGGCCAGCGGATCGAAGCGATAGATCGTCCCGGTACCGGTCGGTCCGTCGGTCTGGGCGTAGCCGTAGAGCCGGGCATCGGTCCCGAGCACCAGTTGCACCTTCTCCCCGCGCCCAGTGGTCGGCGGATCGAAGGTGCGGAGCGTCTCGAAGCTGACCGCGGGCGTGCGGCGCAAGCGGAAGAGCGTCGGCGTGCGCGGACTGCCCTGCGGCACCGGGCCGTTGTCGGTGGTGCCATACAAATGGCCGTCGGAAGCCTTCGCCAGCGGTCCGGGTAATGACCCGTCGGTAGCAGACGTGAGCGAGTACAGCTGCTGCAGTTGGCTCGTCACGGGATCGAAGCGGAAGATCGTGCCGGCCCCGGTGCTGTTGCCGCCGGCGTACGCCGATCCATAGAAGGCGCCGTCGCTGTCGAGCAGCAGCGGTCCCACCGGACCGATGCCTTCCGCTCTGGTCATCGCGTGGACGATGGTGAACGCGCCGGTGGCGGGGTTCAGCCGGTAGATGGTCCCGGCCTCCTCGGAGCCGCCGAAGCGCGTCGTCCCATACAGCATGCCGTCCGGCCCCAGGGCCAGCGGTCCCCACGGGGACGAGGCCGGTGTCGCGCCGAGGTAATTGAACGCGTGCAGCACGGTGAACGCGCCCGTGGACGGATCGACGCGGAAGATCGTCCCGCTCGGGGTGCTGGGGGCGATCGCAGGCCCGCCGGAGGTCGTGACGCCGTAGAGCTGTCCGCCCACTTCGACGAGGCTGCCGAACGGCCTCCCGCCGTCGTTGCCATCGGTGAACGCATGCAGCGTGCGCAGGTCGCCGGTGACGGGGTCGAAGCGGAAGACCGTGCCCACCGCATTCGGCCCGCCGTACTTCGTGACGCCGTAGAGCGCGCCATCGCTGCCGCGCCGCAGCGCGTCAACGGCGCCGCCCACCCGGGCGACGAGCGTCACCTGACCGTCGGGCGCGCGCCGATAGATGCCGGCCGCGGCCGTGCCGTAGAAGCTGCCGTCTGGCGCCTCGATGAGCGCGCCGGACGGTGCGGCGGGTGAAACCCCGAACGCGTGGAGGACCTGGACGGGTTGCGCCGACGCGAGCGACGGCAGCAGGCAGAGGACGAGCGCCCTGGCGATTCGCATGGGTGATCCAGCGTCGAGTGTTCCCGGGGATTGCAAGTCGGCTGCAGGGGGTCAGCCGGCAACAGTCTACGACACGGACGGCTACGAGAGCGACTGGCGGACGCGCTCGCTGAGGGCCTTGCCGTCCACGGGGCGGCCGGCGAACTTCGCGGTGAGCAGCTTCATCACCTTGCCCATGTCCTTGGGCGACGAGGCGCCGGTTTCCGCCTTGGCGGCGGCAATCGCGGCGGCAATCTCCTCGTCGGGCACGGCCGCCGGCAGGTAGGTCTCGAGCACGGCGATCTCGGCGCGCTCCTTGGCCACCAGCTCGTGGCGGCCGCCCTGTTCGAACAGCTCGATCGAGTCCTTGCGCTGTTTGACCTGCTGCTGCACGACCTGCATGTCCTCGGTCGGCTCGAGGCCGCGGCCCTTCTCGACCTCGCGGTTCATGATCGCGGCCTTCAGCATGCGCAGCGGCGCGAGGCGAGCCTGGTCGTGGGCCTTCATCGCCTGGGCCATGTCCTTCGTCACCTGATCGATGAGCGGCATGGCCCTGTGTAAGTGGCGGCGGGCCTCTCACGGCCCGCCGCGGGCCGTGACCGTGAGCTGCACGCGCGTGCCGCCGCCGTCCGCCTCCGTCGCCCTCGCCGTCGCTCCTGCTCGTCCTCGCTCGGCTGCCGCGGCGCCGCGCCGCCGCCGAAGGTCGCCCCGCCGCCTCCGCCCCCGGGCGCCACCGCGCAAGCCCCGATGGGTGCGCCCGCACCGCCGGCCGATGCGCCACCCACGTCCGCGGCGTCACAGACCGGCGACCACCTGGAGATCCGCTGGGTGCGCCAGGCGGCGGAGTACGAAGCCGCCGTCCGACAGGCCTACCTGATGGCCGAGGATCACGTCGAGCGCGCCGCGGCCGGCCGTGCCGCCGGCAGCTGGGGCGTCGTCCTCGACGCCGACGAGACGGTGATCAGCAATCTGACGTATCAGATCGAGCGCGCCGGCCGGCCGCACGACGAGGACGCGTGGAGCGCGTGGGTCAAGCGGCGCGAGGCGACGGCGCTGCCCGGCGCGGCCGCCTTCCTGGCCCGTGTGCGCGCGCTCGGCGGGAAGATCGCGATCGTCACCAATCGCCGCGAGCCGGTGTGCGGCGACACCAAGGCGGTGTTCGACGCGCGCGGCCTGGCCTACGACATCATGCTGTGCCGCACCGGGCCGTCCGACAAGAACCCGCGCTTCGAGGCGGTGCGGAGCGGCCTGCTGCCTTCGACGCTGCCGCCGCTGACCGTGGTGGCGTTCGTCGGCGACAACATCCAGGACTTCCCCAAGCTGTCGCAGGCGATCCGCGGCACCGGCGACAGCGCGTTCGCCGAGTTCGGGTCACGGTTCTTCGTGATCCCGAACCCGATGTACGGCAGCTGGCAGTAATTGTTGGCGAGCGGTCCCCTCAGGACCGCTCGCGGGCCGCCCTTCGGGCGTGCGGACTGCTATGCGCGACGCTGGGCGCGTCGCGGCGTCCGCACGCGGGCGGCGCGGATCTCAGGTGCGCAGCTTCTTGAAGGCTTCCAGGTTCGGCTTCAGATCGTCGATCGGCGGCCGGCCCGTGTCCTTCTCGTACTCGATGATGTAGAGCTCGACGCCGGCCACGGTCTCCGCCGCCGTCATGATCGCCGGCCACGGCAGCTCGTCGGCGCCGATGAAGGCGTTGGGCGACGCTTTCGAGAACGGCTTGATGTGCATCGACTTCACGCGGCCGGGGTTGCGCTTCAGGATCTCGACGACGTCGACGCCTTCCTTCTCCGACGCGTTGCCGGTGTCGAACTGCAGCACGACGTCCTTGCCGGTCAGGTCGGCGAAGCGGTTCCACCAGGTACTCGCCGTCGAGGCGATTGAAGTCGGTCGTGTGGTTGTGGTACCCGACGCGCAGCTTGTGCGGCTTCAGCTTCTCGGCGACGCCGTTGATCACATCGGTCGTCTGCTTGAGCATATCGACGGAGTTATAGACCGCCGGTGGCAGCGACCGGATGATCAGGTTCTGGTTGCCGAGCGCCTGGTTGAATTCGATGGTCGCGTTCAGCTTGTCGGGGAACAGCTCCGCGAGCGTGTGGTGGAACCCGGCCGGCTTCAGCTTCGCGGCATCGAGCGCCGCCTTCCACTCGGCGCCGCTCTTGCCGAAGGCGTTCTCGAGCTCCAGCAGCTCGAAGCCGGCCTTCGAGACCATCGCCAGCGTGCCGGGGATGTCGGTGGCCAGCTGCTTGCGCACGCACCACGCCTGCGTGCCGATCGGCAGGTTCTTCCACGCCGGCGCGAGCACGCCCGCCGCCGACACGCGCTCCAACAGGGACGACACCGCCATCGACGCGGCAGCCGCTCCACCGACCTTCAAGACCTCACGACGGGTTGCGCGGACACTCATCGGCACTCACCTCTCGAAACCGCATCACGCGGGACGGCCGATGCTACGACTGGTTTGACCAGTCGATCAACTCAATCGATGTCGACGGCGACGTTCGCGCGGGCCAGGACCGTGGCCGACTCCCCCGCCGCGGCGTCGTAGAACCCGACGAAGCGCCGCGTCTCCGGTGCGTCGTAGGCGGCGAGGTTGCGGGCCCAGCGGTACGCGATCGGCTGATAGCGCAGCACGGCCTCGAGCCGGAACGAGCCGCGCCCGAAGCGGCCGAGTCGGCCAAGGCCCGCGACGCGATAGCGGACGCGATCGCTGCCGCCGGTAAAGGTCGGGTCGGCGGAGGCCTCCCCGCGCACCGCGATGTCCGCCGGCGCGCCCGCCGGATCGAAGCCGCGCGGCAGCAGGCGGTTGTCCTTGGTGTATCGGACGCCGGACAGCAGGCCCGTCGTCGCCACGCCGGCGGCGTCGACCATCGTCGCTTCGTAGATCTGGACGTCCTCGGCGCGCGCGATCTCGTCGTGGTGCGGCTCGATGCCGGTCGGGCTCGCGTCGGCGTCGTTGCCGGCGATGCGCCCGTCTGGCGAGAGGGCGCCGGACGAAAACACCACCCGGCCGGCGGCGTCGGTCGCCGTGAACTCGATCCACACCCGCCGCGACGGGTAGCCGGTCGGCAGCTTGTGGCCGGCGAGGTTCGACACCGTCACGTCGACGATCACCGTGTCGCCCTCCTCGCGGACCAGGCCGATCTCGATCGTCGCCGTCGACGTCGTCAGGAGGCGCTCGGCGCGGCGCGCGGCGTCGGCGAGCGCCGGCGACGGCGCCTCGACGCCGAGCGCGTCACGGTGGCGATCGAGCATCCGCAGCATGAAGGCGTTGGCGCCGACGAAGGTGTGCCGCGACAGGTCCGGCCGCGGCTCGCCGAGGACGCTGGCGATCGGCGTCGGCTCGGCGACCGCCGGCATGTGGCAGTCCTGGCACGTCCGCAACTCGCGCGACGAGCCGACGCGCCGCCGGCGTAGACGCTGCGCTGCCACTCCGCGTACGGCATCTGCTCGGGCAGCGAGCCGACGACCGCGCCACCGGCGCCGAGCGCATGCGTCGTCAGCGTGTGGCAGGACGCGCACAACGCCGACGACTGGACGTGCCGGCCTTCGGCCGGCCGGAAGCGCGATGACGAGTGCATCACGCGCGCGAGCCCAGGTTCGATCGCGTGCGGGCCGAAGATCGGCCGCTCGGCGCCCTCGGCGACGCGGAATCGGCCGTTGATCGTGGCCGGCGTGCCCAGACCCTCAGGCTGCATCTGGTGGCAGACGGTGCAGGACACACCGTCGCGCGCCAGCGCCGGCCGGACGGCGGCGTCACCTGCCGTCGAAGTCGACGTCGACGGAGGGGCCGCCAGCAGCGCGAACACGTCGACGGGGCCGATCCGTGCCGCCATCGGCATGTGACACGCGGCGCACTCCTGCTGGATCTCGGCGGCGCGCTCGGGATGATCGATGATCTCGCGGCGCACGGCAGCCTGCCAGTACGGGTCGCGCGCCGAGTGCGCCATCATCGACGCCTGCCAGGCCGCGCCGATCGAGACGTCCTCGCCCGACGGCGTGGTCAACCCGTTGTGGCAGGCGAGGCAGTCCGCGCCGACGGCGAACGACGACGGCGACGTCGGCGGAGCCTGCGGCCCGGCCTCGGGACTCGACGACGTCCGCGCCGCCGCCCCGAGCAGCACGACACCCACGATCGCCGATGCCCATCTCACCATCCGCTGACCGCTCTCACCATCCAGTGAAGAGCCCCCCGTCGTACCAGTCCCACAGCAGGTACGACAACACCGCCGGCGATCGCCCGGCGCGCGCGCTCACCGGCACGCGCACGCCGACCGACAGCATCACGTGCTGCCGGCGGCTGAGCGTCACCTGCAGTTGCGGCGCGACGTCCCACGCGATGCGGGCGCCATGCTCGAGCTCACGCGCCGCGAGCACTTCGATCATCGGCGACCAGCTGCGCCCGCGGCCATCATCCTGCGCGATCGTGGTGCCCGCGGCGACGCGCCAGAACACCTCGCTCTCGGCCTGATCGCCGTCGAACGGCACCTCGACACCAGCCTGTCCCTGCACGAAGAACGCATCGCCGAAGAGCTGCCCCGCGGACACGAAGGGCTCGATCCGGGCGGTGCCGGCGCCGAGGCCGTCCTCGGATCGACCGGTCGGCAGCCGCAGCTCGGCGGCCGCCGCGACGATCCGGCCGCGCGCGCCGTCGTGGTGAAGCGCGCGTTTGAACGCGATCGCCAGATCGCCGGCGCCGCCGGTCCAGGCGCCGCTGTCGGTGCGATGCGCCGGCACCGGCAGCGCCAGCTCGATCTGGCTGCGCGTGCCGATGCGGCGCTCGTAGATCAGTTCGTGATCGAGCGCATCGCCGTCGGTCGACACCGAAACGGCGAGGATCGCCTCGTCTTCCGGGTACGCCTTCTCGGTGTGGAAGGCGCGCGGCAGGTTCAGCTCACCAGGCGGCCACGGACGCGCGTCGCGGCAGAAGCTGCGAAGGTGGTGGACGATCGCCGCCAGCTGCGTCTCCGACAGAGCGTCACCGAACGCCGGCATCCGCCGATCGAAGGCGCGGACCGGACCGCCACTGTGGGCGATGGCGATCCAGTCGGCATCGGGCTCGCGCGTCTGGTAGGCGCAATCGGTGAAGTCGGGCACCGGCAGCGGGAGACCGGTGCGGGCCGGCGCCACGCCGCGGCCGTCGGCGCCGTGGCACGCCGCGCAGGCGCGGGCATACAAGCGCGCCCCCTCGGGATCGCCTTGTCCCGTCGCGTCGCCGATGCCAGTGAACGCCGACGCCCAGGTGACCAGCGCGACGAGCCATCGCGCCGCGGCCCCGCCCTGTCTCATGGAGCTTGGCGCTCGGCCTGACTCTTCACGTGCAGCACGTGGCGCTCGACCCCGCTGCGCGCCGAGCTGCGGATCCTGCCGCCGAGCAGCAGCCCCTTCACGCCGGTGAGCGATTCGCTGTGCGAGCGGTTGACGCTGAGCAGATAGAAGGCGGTACGCTCCGGCGACACCGGAATGACGTGCTTCACTTCGAGGCCGTCGCGGAAGTAGTGCGAGGCGTAGATCGTGCGCGACGCCGCGATGAAGCCGGCCAGGCCATCGGTCGTCGACGGCATCAGCACGACGTGGTTGGCGCGCGTGATCGGCTTCATGCCGAACGACATCACCGACCAGTAGAAGAATTCCTCGGCGCCAGGCGGGAGCGGGACCGCCGGATAGCGATCGAAATACCCGGCGATCGCCGGCGCGGCGCGCTGCAGCTCGGTCGCCTGGCGCAGCAGCCGGGCACTCGCCTCGCGGAGATGAAAGGCCGGCTCGCGATCGCGGTAGACCGCCAGCGCCTCGTTGCCGCGGCGTTGGTAGTCGGCGACGTATTCGACGAGGGCCCGCCGGGCGACGACGGTCAGGCGCGCCCGTCCGCCGGGGCCGCGCCCATCGACAGCGAGGAAGCGCTGGATCTGCACGGCGGAGAGGTTGACGCTGCAGTCGTCGAGGGCGCAATCCTGCAGGTCGAGGGCGTCCTCGGCCGGCAGTCACGTAACCGTCGAGATCGGCCATCGACGGCCGGGGTGCTGAAGCGCCCCACCGACTCGACGCCGCCGCCGCGCTCGAAGCGGACGATGTCGCGGAATCTGGCCAGGAAGGCATCGGGTGACAGGTTGATGCGAACCACCCCGATCGCGCCGGCCTCGTCGCGCTCCGCGCGCGGCACGCCGCGGGCCACCGCGGTGCCGTCGGCGATCGCCGTGAGATCCGCGGCGGAAAATCCCTCGGCCTGCAGGTGGCGGACGAGCGTCGGCGCCAGCGGCGGCGGGGCAAGGGCCGCGAGTGACGGCCCGGCGACGGTCGCGCTGGCCAGCACAGCCGCGACGAGCATGAGCCGGCGCGAGGGCCGCGTCCACGGAGCGATGGCGACGGCCAGGAGGTGCCTCACCCGTCAAGTATGGACCCTTCGGCCATCTGCTATTGTGGAGCCGCGCGCGGCGAGGCGCGCAGGGAGGTCCGGTCCGCTGTGCGGTTGCCGATCGCTGCGCTCCTCGTCGGGTTGGGGTGGGGGACGCAGGCGGCGGCCCAGCCAGCGCCTGCACCCGCACCTGCGAGCGACCTCTACGTCCATACCATCGCACCGCGCGACACGCTCATCGCGTTGTCTCGCACGCTCCTGGCCGAGCCGCGCCGCTGGACGCTGCTGCAACGCCTCAACCGCGTCCGGAATCCGCGCCGGCTCAAGCCCGGCCGGACGCTGCGCATCCCGATCGATCTGCTGCGCACCATCCCGGCCAGCGCCGAGGTGCTCTGGGTGCGGGGCGGGCCGCGGATCCGGCTCGTCGACGGCACCAACGCGGTGGCCCTGATCGGCGCGATGATCGGCGAGGGCGCCCGCCTGACGACGCAGGCCGGCGAGGCCGCCGGGCTGCGCCTCACGACCGGCGCGACGATCACGATCGGCGAACGCGCCGACGTGGGGTTCGACGTGCTGCGCCGCGTTCCCGCCGCCGACGTGACCCGCACCGGAATCGATCTGCGGCGCGGGCGAATCCAGAACACCGTGCCGCCGGGACGCGCCCCCGGCCAGCGCTACGAGATCCGCACGCCGGTCGTCACCACCGCGGTCCGCGGCACGACGTTCCGGCTCGGCGTCGACGACGGCGGCACCGCCGCGACGACGGAGGTGACCGATGGACACGTCGGCGTGGCGCGTGCGGCCGAAGCGCTCGACGTCACCGCCGGCTTCGGCACGGTGGCCCGGGACGGCGCGCCGTTGATGCCGCCCCGCGCGCTGCTGCCCGCGCCCGGGATCGACGCGGCCGCCCTGCAGCAGCGGTTGCCCGCCCGCGTGCGATGGACCGCCGTCGCCGGCGCAACGCGCTACCGCGCCGAGCTGCGCACCGGCACGCCGGTCGCCAGCGCCGCCGATCCCCTGATCGACGATCGCGTGGTGACCGGGCCCGAGGCGAGCTGGCCCGACATCATCGACGGCCTCTATCGCGTGGTGGTCCGGGCCATCGACGCGGACGGCCTGGAAGGCGCCAACGCGGACACGCGTATCGAGGTCGATGCGCGGCCCGAGCCGCCGATCGCGCAGGCGCCCGCGCTCGACGCCGTGCTGTACGGCGACCGGGCCGCGTTCGCCTGGACGCGACCCGCCGCCGCCACCGCCTTCGATGTCGAGATTCGCAACCCTCTCCCGACGTCACTGGCCGCTGACGCCGGCGCCGCGCCGGTCGTGTTGCGGGACGGTCTCGTCGAGGCGCGACTCGAAACATCGCTGGCGCCCGGGCGCTACACGTGGCGCGTCCGCTCGCGTGCGGTCCGGGCCGACGGCACGCCCGATCTCGGGCCGTGGAACGATGCCCTCGCTTTCACGCTGAAGGCGATGCCGCCGGCCGGGCCCGCCGCCAGCGCCGACGCCGCCGGCAAGACGACGCTCGCGCTGCGCTGGGCCGCCGGCCTGGCCGGCGATCGCTATCGCGTCCAGCTCGCCCGCGACGCCGCGTTCGACAGCCCCCTCGTCGACACCCGCGTCGAGGCGCCGACGCTGTCGACACCGCGGCCGCCGCCGGGCAGCTACGGCGTCCGCATCGCCATCGTCAACGCCGAGGGCACGGAAGGGCCGTTCGGCCCGGTGCAGGCGTTCGACGTCGCGCCGATCCGGACCCGATCGTGGTGGTGGCTCGTCGAGCCGATCGCGGTGATCGCCGCCTTCCTGGTGGCGAGCTGATGCCGGATCAACTGGTGGCGCGATCGTCTCGGGCCGGTCTTCGCGGGCCTCGCCGTCGCGGCGACGGTCGGCACGACGCCGGTCGCGCGCCACCTGGATCGGTGGCTCGGCGATCTCGCCGCCGGCCTGGTCGCGCCGGCCCTGGCCGACGCCGCCGGCGGATCCATCGTCTTCGACGTGGACGATCGCACGCTGGCCGAGCTGACGCCGCTGGCCGGCTCGTGGCCCTACGGTCGGGACGTCTGGGCGCACGTCGTCGACTACCTCAGGATCCACCGCGCCCGCGGCATCGTCCTCGACGTGCTCTACGCGGAGCCGCGCGCCGGCGACGCGCAGTTGAGCGCCGCGCTCGATCGCGCGCCGGGCGCGGTCATCGCCGCGGCCACGGTGCCGTTCGCGCTGACCGCCGACTCCGCCACCGCGACCTCGATGGCCGGCCTCGGCTGGCGCGTGCCGGCCGATGTCCCGGCCACGACCTGGGCCGACGTCACGGCGCCGCGGCCCGAGTTGCGCCGCGCCGGCGGCGTCGGCGTCGTCACCGTGCAGCCCGACGAGGACGGGGTCGTCCGCCGCGTGGCGCTGCTGCACCGCGCCGGCAACGCGATCCTGCCGGCAATCGGACTGGCGGCGGTGGCGCGACGAGCCGACGCGGCGACGATCCCCAGCCTCGACTGGACGCCGTCGGCCGGCGGCGGCACGCTGCGCCTCGGCGACCGCACCTTCCCGATCGACGAGCAAGGCCGCGCCGAGCTGTGGTATCCGCGGACCCTCGACGGGTTGACGACGATCCGGTTCGATCGCCTGGCCCGGGCCGCGCTGACCACCGGCGCCGATCCGGCGCTCGCCGCCCTCGTCCGCGATCGCCGCGTCTTCGTCGGCGCGAGCGCGCTGATGCTCGACTACTCGATCCAGACGCCGCGCGGGCGGATCGCCGGCGTCGACTTCGCGCGCCTCTCGGCGGTGCTGCTGGCGCAGGAGCGGGTGCTGCGCCCGGCCACGTGGCGCTGGGATCTTCTGCTGTTCCTCGTCGCGTTCGCGGTGCCGTTCGCGATCGACGCAGCGCGGCGCGAGTCGCCGGCGCGGCTGCTGCTGGCGGTGCCGGTGGCCTGGATCGCCATCGCCGCGATCGCCGTGGCGCTGCTGGTGACGCTTCATCAGCGCACCGCCCTGGTCACGCCGCTGGTCGCCGCGCTGGGCGCGACCGGCGCGCTCGGCATGCAGGAGCTGGTCCGGCTGCGACGCGAGCGCCAGCGGCTCGTCGCCGAACGCCTGGCGGCCGAGCGCGCCACCGATCTGAAGACGCGCTTCGTCAACCACGTCGCGCACGAGCTGCGCACGCCGCTCTCGGCCATCCTCGGCTTCGGCCGGCTGCTCGGCCAGGAGGGCTCGCCGTCGAACGAACGCCGCGAATACGCGCAGGTCATCGTCCGCAACAGCACCCACCTGCTGCGGCTGGTCAACAACCTGCTCGACGACGCGCGGCTGGCGACGGGGCACGTCGCCTCCGATCCGCAGCCGGCGTCGGTGCGCCAGGTCGTCCGCGACGTCGTCGCGACGATCGACGGCCTGCCGCGGAGCGAAGGCGTCGAGGTCCTGACACTCGGTCGATCCGGAGGTCCCCGAGCGGCTGATGATCGACGAGCTGCGCGTCCGCCAGATCGTGCTCAACCTCGTCGCCAACGCCGCGAAGTTCACCGAGCGCGGCCACATCCGCGTCGACATCGCCTGGCGCCCCGACGTGCTCACGGTCGGCGTCGAGGACACCGGATCGGGCATCGCCCCCGAGGCCTGCGACCGCGTCTTCGAGGAGTTCGAGTTCGGCAGTCCGGCAGCGGCGCGGGCCGGTGGATCCGGGCTCGGGCTGAGCGTGTCGCGGCGGCTGGCGCGGCTGATGGGCGGCGATCTGATCCTCGCCTCGACGACGCCGGGCGCCGGCACCCGCTTCCTGCTGACCGTGCCGGCGACGCCAGGTCGCGCCGCTCACCGAGCCGGCTGCCGTCGCATCCGCGGAGGGATCGTCGACGACATCAGCGTCGATCCCGGAAACCGCCGCACCCGCCGCGACTGCCGCAGCCGCTCCCGTGCCCACGGACTGGAAGCCGGCGATTCTCGTCTGCGACGATTCCCCGGACATCCGCCAGCTGCTGTCGGTGGTCCTCGATCGGGCCGGAGCCGAGGCCGTCATGGCGTCGACGGGCGAGGACGCCCTCGCCTCGATGGCGGCGCGGCGGCCCGACGCCGTGCTGCTCGATCTCGGCCTGCCGGGGATGAACGGCCTGGCCGTCGCCGGCGCACCTGCGCAAGGCAGGCTACGACGGGCCGGTGATTGCCGTGACCGGCGGCGGCGACGACCTGACGCCGGCCTTGCTGCGCGATCAGGGCTTCACCGACATCGTGCACAAGCCGACGCCGGGCTCGGTGCTCGTCGAGGTCCTGGCCGGGCACCTGCCGCAGTGGATACCCAGGCGCCATCGTGTCGGTCAGGCCCGCTAGCCGCGACGTGTCGCGCCAGCCCAACCTCGGCTAAGCTGAAGTCACCCCAGGCACTGGTGGACCCATGCCCACAGCGAAGCTTTCGATGGCGCGCACAGCACAGGTACTCCACCTGGGGGAGAGTCCCAACGACTCGTTCCTGCTCAAGGCGGAACTGGCCGACGAAGGCATCCCC
This sequence comes from Vicinamibacterales bacterium, assembly GCA_963844435.1. Lineage (GTDB taxonomy): Bacteria > Acidobacteriota > Vicinamibacteria > Vicinamibacterales > Vicinamibacteraceae > JBDSLU01. Next base: position 114,446 of record CAWJOG010000015.1, read on the forward strand.
TGCCAGCTGCTGGCGCTGACCCCGGGTGAAGACCTGGCGCGCGCCGTGGCTGGCTCGACCATCGACCTGATCGTCGTCGACGTGCCCCTCAGCTCGCCGGCGTGGCGCAGCGGCCTCGACGAGATCCAGCGGACGCGGCCCGAGCTGCCCGTCGTGTTCCGCTGGGGCGGCACCGGCAACTGGTCGACGGAGTCGTCGAGCGAGCAGCTCGGACGCCGCATCCGCGGCGTGCTGTCGCTGCCCGACACGGCCAGGCGCACCGAAGGCGAGCGCCGCGAATTCCTGGATCGGCTGGTGCGCCACCAGCAGACCTACCTGGAGCTGCTGCGCTCCGACTTCTGGAACTTCGACGAGGCCATCCAGCGGATCATCGAGCGCGCCGCCGACCTGCTCGAAGTCGAGCGCGTCAGCGTGTGGGAGTTCACCGACGATCGCAAGGCCATCGTCTGCCTCGACCTGTTCGTGCGCACCACGCGGACGCACGAGCGGCCGCGGCCGGTGTCGTCGTGCCCGCGCTACCTGGCGACACTCGAGTCCTCGCTCACGCTGGCAGCCGACGACGCGCAGCGCGATCCACGGACCAGCGAACTGGCCGAATCGTACCTGGTGCCGCACGGCGTCGTGTCGATGCTCGACGCGCCGATCCGCCGCGACGGACGCCTCGTCGGCGTGGTGTGCCACGAGCAGACCGGCGTCCCCCGCCAGTGGGCGGTGCTCGAGCAGTGCAGCGCCGGCTCGGTGGCGGGCCTGGTGGCGCGGGCGATGGACGTCCGCGAGCGCCGGCAGCTGGCCGACCGCCTCGAGCGCGCCGAGCGGCTCGACTCGATCGGACGTCTGGCGAGCGGCCTCGCCCACGACTTCAACAACTGCCTCACCACGATCCTCTGCCACGTCGATCAGGGCCTGGCCGGGAAGGACGGCGAGGCGCGCGCCGCGCTCACCGACATCGGCGAGGTGGTGATGAGCGCGGCGCGGCTGTCCAGGGAACTGCTCACGGCGGGTCGGGCAGAGCCGGTCGTCCTCAAGCGGCTCGATCTGGCGAAGTTCGTGACGGGCCTGACGACGCGCCTCTCGGCGCTGATGCCGGCGACGGCGCGCCTCGAGGTCGTGGCGCCGGACGGGCCCGTGTGGATCCGCGGCGACGCCGGAGCGCTCGAACGCGTCGTGCAGAACCTGGTCGCCAATGCCGCCGATGCCGTGGCCGGGGGCGGACACGTCCGCGTCGCGGTGACGCGGGCCGGCGCCTCGAGCGGCGGCGCCCCGGTGCCCTCCGCGGCCAGCGCCGCAATCGAAGTCTCGGACACCGGCATCGGCATGGACGCGTCGGTCCAGGCCCGCCTGTTCGAGCCGTTCTTCACGACCAAGACGAACATCGGAGCGATGGCGACGGTTGGCGCGGGAGCGGGACCTGGCGCCGTGGCCGGCGCGGGCGGGAGCGCGTCCGCCGAGGGCGCCGCCCGCGGGCCGCGCGCGAAGGGCGGCACCGGGCTCGGCCTGCCCACCGCCTTCGGGATCGTCTCGCAGCACGGCGGGACGATCACCGTGGAGAGCGCGCCGCGTCAGGGCAGCCGCTTCACCGTGCTGCTGCCGACCATCCCGGCGCCCTGACCTCTCACACGCGTCCAGACGACTCCGGAGTCGTCCGCGAACGCTAGCGGCTCTGTTCCTTGATCACCGCCTCGAAGGCCTCGCGCTTCTCCGCGTGCAGCCGGCGGTAGCCGTCGCGATCGACGAACGCCTCGACGCCCTCGGTCTTCATGCGGGCGCGCTTGGCCTCGAGGTCGAAGAAGCTGGCGTGCGCGGCGAGGAAGATGTCCGGCTTCAGCGACGCCAGCCGCTCGAAGGTACGGCGGAAGTCGTCGGCGATGCCCGGGTAGGACGGGTCCTTCACCAGCCGCGTCCCGGGGTTCACCGTCGTGCTGCCCGGGAACACCACGGCATAAGTCCGGCCGCCGTCGGTCACGCTCATCGTATAGGTGGCACAGCCCGGCGTGTGACCTGGCGTGCGCAGCGCGGTCAGCGAGGCGCCGCCGAGTGTCAGGACGTCGCCGTCCTTCAGCACGACGTCCACCTTCACCGGCTTGAAGTGCGCCTCGGGGCGCTTGCCGAGCAGGTAGTCGGAGGCGCCGCCGTCCGCGATGAGGCCTTCGTCGCCCTGCATGATGCGGACGCTGGCGTGGCTCAGCGCCTTGAAGTGCGCCAGTGTGCCGACGTGATCGAAGTGCGCCTGCGTCGTCAGCAGGATCCTGATCTCCTCGGCCTTGAAGCCGAGAGCACGAATCGACTTCTCGATCTCGCCCGCCATGCTCGGCACGGCGCCGTCGATCAGGATGTGTCCGGCCGGCGTCGCGATCAGGTAGGCACCGAGATCCTTGGTTCCGACGTAGTGGATCGGGCCGACCAGCTTGAAGGGCGCGACCGGCGTCGTCCACGCCGGGTTGTCGGTGTTGACCTGCGCGGGCTGCGCCGCCTGCTGTAACGCGGCGAGCCCCGCGACGCCGCACAGCAGCGCGCCGGTGACCGCCAGAAGTCGAAGTCCCCGCATGGGGTGCAAGTCTAGCAGCCAGTGGTGAAAGTGCCGCCCGAGCACGGAGACGGTCGAGGCGCCCGTCGAATGCAGCGGGACTTCCACTGCGGGCTGCTGGATCAGGCGCGCGCGTCGAGCGCGTGCCAGCGATCGTAGGCCGCGGCCAGTTCGGGATCGATCGCCTCGAGTCGGGCGAGCGCCACGCGGATTGCGGCGGCGGACTCCTTGTAGAACTCGGGCCCGGCGGTGCGGAGGCGCAGCGCCTGGCGCTCGGCTTCGAGGGCTTCGATCACGCCGGGCAGCGCCGTCAGCTCGCGCTGCTCCTTGAACGAGAGCTTCGCTCGCGCGGTCGCTGGCGCCGGTGCGGCAGTCGACGCCGATGGCGCGATCGGCGCGACCGGCACCGCCGGAGAAGTCGGCGCGGCTGCCTTCGACGCCACCGACGCGGCGAGCGAGGTCGGCGCGCCGATTGCGATGCGATAGCGTTCCCAGTCGGCGTAGCCGCCGACGTACTCCTCGACCCGGCCCTCGCCCTCGAAGACGAGGATGCTGGTGACGACGTTGTCGAGGAAGCGCCGATCGTGGCTGACGATCAGGAGCGTGCCCGTCCACGCCACCAGTTCCGCTTCGAGCAGCTCCAGCGTCTCGAGATCGAGGTCGTTGGTCGGCTCGTCGAGGACGAGCACGTTGGCCGGCTTGGTGAAGAGCCGCGCCAGCAGCAGCCGGTTGCGCTCGCCGCCGGACAGGGCCTTGACGGGCGACCGCGCCCGCTCCGGCGAGAACAGGAAGTCGCGCAGGTAGCCGTGGACGTGCTTCGAGGCCGCCGTTGACGGTCACGGTGTCGTTGCCGTCGCCGACCGTGTCGAACACGGTGCGCTCGGGATCGAGCTGCTCGCGCTGCTGATCGTAATAGGCGACCTGGACGTTGGCGCCGCGGCGCACCTCGCCCGTGTCGGGCGCGACGTCGCCGAGCAGCATCCGCAGCAGCGTCGTCTTGCCGGCGCCGTTCGGGCCGACCAGGCCGATGCGGTCGCCGCGCTGCACGCGCAGCGCCAGGTCACGGACGACGGCGGTGCCGCCGTAGGCCTTCGACACGTCCTCGGCCTCGAACACCATCTTCCCCGGCGCGTCGGCGCGCTCCGCCGACAGGCGCACCGATCCGAGCCGCTCGCGCCGCTCGGCGCGCTCCTGGCGCATCGCCTCGAGCGCCTTGACGCGGCCCTCGTTGCGCGTCCGCCGCGCCTTGATCCCCTGGCGCAGCCACACTTCCTCTTCGGCCAGCTTCTTGTCGAACTTCGCCTGCTGCAGGCGCTCGTTCTCGAGCCACTCGTCCTTCTTGCGCACGAACGTCGCGTAGTCGCCGGGCCACGACGTCAGGCGCCCGCGATCGAGCTCGACGATCCGCGTCGCGATGCGCTCGAGGAACACGCGATCGTGGGTGACGAAGACGAGCGCGCCGGGATACTCGAGGAGCCACGCTTCGAGCCACGCGATCGCGTCGATGTCGAGATGGTTGGTCGGCTCGTCGAGGACGAGGACGTCGGGCTGGGCGACGAGCGCGCGGGCCAGCAGCACGCGCCGGCGCCAGCCGCCGGACAGCGTGTCGACGGGCACGTCGCGCGGCAGGCCGAGGCGATCGAGGACCATCTCGACGCGCTCCTCCACCCGCCAGCCGTCCCGCTCGTCGAGCTCGTGCTGCAGCCGGCCGAGGCGTTCGAGGGCCGCGGGCGTGGCGTCGTGCGCGACGTCGTGCGCCGCGTGGTGGTACGCGGTGACCACCTCGCTCAGCTCGCCGAGGCCCTCGGCGACGACATCGAACACCGGCTTCGTGGTCGCGAGCGGCACGTCCTGCTCGAGGCGCGAGACGACCACGCCGGGCTGGCGCCAGACAGTGCCGGCATCCGGCGGGATCGCGCCGGCGACGATCTTGAGCAGCGTCGACTTGCCGGTGCCGTTGCGGCCGATGACCGCGACCCGCTCCCCGGGGTCGACCTGGAAGGCGACGCGATCGAGGAGCGGCAGGTGACCGAAGGCGACGGAGACGGAATCCAGGGTGAACAGGGGCATTTCAGGCGGGACGTTGCTGGTTGGCGGCCGCGCTCTCACGCGCGGCGGCGCCTCACGCGGGGCGGCGACCAGCATTGTAATGGGCCGCAGGCGCGAAGCACCGTCGGAGGCGCAGTCCGAGGGGCAGTGGATGTTCACGGATGGGCTGACTTTGGGCAGCGGATCACCGACGCCCGATGGCCAAAAAATGGCGGTTTTCCGCGGTTCTCATGTTGTGTGCGTGGCACCCCGCTTGCAGCCGCACACGGCGATATGCGCTGCGCTGCCGATCGGCTCCCCTTCTGGTTCCGCGCCCTGGTCGTCGCCCTCGCGGTGACCATGATCGCCGCGGCACCTCGTCCCGCCGCAGCCGCTGCCGGCGAGCGCCGCCTGATCCCGCTCGAGCGCCTCGAGGAGATCAGCGTCATGGTCGACGACATGACGCCGGACGCCGAAACGCTGGCGCTGACCCGCGAGATCATCCAGACCGACGCCGAGTCGCAGCTGCTGCGCAACGGCCTGCGCGTGCACTCGTCCGGGTCGATGCCGGCGCTCTACTTCCAGATCTCGGTGCTGTGCGACGACCACGACCCAGTGCGCCATCGACGTCTCGTCGGCGCAGGTGCAGGACGTCTTCCTCGAGGCGATGGCGACCTCGTCGATCCGCGCCAAGACCTGGTACACCGGGCAGATCATCCTGGCGCCGCGGTCGGCGGTGAACGAAAGCGTGCGCAACGCCGTCCGCGATCAGGTCGACGAGTTCGCCGCCGACGTGCAGGAAGCGCGGCGCGCGCGTCAGGCCGTGCCGACGCCGTCGGCGTCGCCGTCGTGGCGTCTCGACAGCGAGCCGCGTCGCAGCAACGAGTAGGGCGTGGTGCTGCCGCTGCTGCGGGAGCGCGCGAGGGCGCTACTCGTGGAGCAGGGCCGGACAACCTTGCTGGCCAGTGTGGCGTGTCATTGTCCCGGTGGAAGCCTGATTTCGCCAGTGGAGTCAGTGCTGCGCGAGGGCCGGGAGAACTCCGGAAGATGCTCGCGCCACCAGAGTTCCGCCCGCTCGGGACTCCACGCAGCCGTCAGCGCGACGTCCCCCAGACGGCGCCAGAGCTCGACCGCCGATGCCGGGCGATTCTGCGGCGCCTTGTCCAGGCACGCGAGGACGATCTCCTCCAGACCGGCCGGAAGGGCGTGAGCCACGATTTTCGACGGCGGCGCGGGAGCCGTACGAGCATGATGGATCATGACCGCCATCGGATCGCCGGTGAAGACCGTCCGGCCAGTCAGCATCCAATACGCAACACAACCAAGCGAATAGAGGTCGGAACGCTCGTCAGCCGTGCCACCGAGCACGCGCTCGGGCGGCATGTAGGCGGGTGTTCCCGTCAGCACGCCTTCTGCGGTGACCTGCACCGTCCTGTCATCGAGGGTTTTCACCAGTCCGAAATCAAGGACCTTCAGGACGTCGAATTCGAGACCGAGCCGGCAGAGAAACAGGTTGTGGGGCTTGATATCCCGGTGAAGGACCCCTTCTCCGTGCGCCTCCGCGAGAGAACGGCAGGCCTGACGCAGCAGGGTCACCACGCGCTCCGGCGGCAGTGGGCCGAAACGCTCGACCACCGACGCGACGTCCATCCCGGTGAGCAGTTCCATGACGAAGTAGAAACCGCCCGTCTCACTGACACCGAAATCGTAGAGGCGAACCGTGTTCGGAGAGGTCAGGCGCGCAATCGTCCGGGCCTCGAGACGGAAGCGCTCCGTCGCGGCCTCTCGTTTGGTATCGCCGAGCAGTTCCGGGCGAATCAATTTGATCGCACACGGCCGCGCCAGCAGTTGATGCCGGGCGCGCCACACCTCGCCCATGCCCCCCTCGCCCAGTTTTTCCAGAAGCCGATAGTGGCCGAGCGGCATACCCTCGTCGAGCAGTGCCGCGTCAATCTCCAGGACCGCGTCCCGTGCAAACGTCACGGAGCGTTCGATCAGGCTCTGAAGCTCGCGCACGTCCCCGGGCCAGCGGTACTTGCGCAAGCGCTTCGTCGACTGCTCGGAAATCGTCTCCACCACGGCGCCAATCCGGCGCGCGTGCCGGCGAAGGAAGAAGAGCGCGATCTCCGCGACGTCCTCCGGACGCTCCGCGAGCGAGGGCACTCTCAGCTGCCTGCGTTCGAGCAGCGACAACAGCTTTGGATGGAACCCACTCGGCGTCGCGAGCGGCACCGAGGTGTAGACGATGAAGCGGACGTCGGGAACGGCCGGCGCGGCGCGTTCACGTGACGCCTCGACGCCCTCCAGCACCTCGGCGAGCCGCCCCTGCAGATCGACGGCGAGCCGGTCGATCTGTTCGAGGTACAGCGTGCCTCGAGTGGCCAGCTCCAACAGCGTGAGCGGCGGGCCCGCGCTCGCGCCCGATGATGCCCGCGGCGGACTCAGGATACCGGGATCCTGCCCCGGCGTGAGCATCGCGCAATTGACGTGGATGAAGGCCTGCTGGCCGCGCCCGGACGCGTGGTGAATGGCGCGGGCCGCCGCCTCGTGACCCGCACCTTGCGGGCCTGTCAGCAGCACGAGGTCCGCGTCGGTGGCATAGCGGGCCATCGATTCGCGCAGCGCGCGAATCGCGGGACTGTCACCGAGCAGCGGCCCTTCCACTCGACGCCGCGCGTCCGTGAGGAGTTCCTGCGCAACCGCCAGCTCGCGGGTGAGCTCCGCGTTCCTCGTCTCGAGCTGGCGACGCAGCCGCTGAACGGTGAGGTGGGTGTTGACGCGCGCAATTACTTCGTCACGCTGAAACGGCTTGGATACGAAGTCGACCGCGCCCACTTGGAGTCCGCGCACCTTGTCCTTGGTTTCGTCCAGCGACGACAGGAAGATCACGGCCGCCTCGCGGGTGTTCGGGTCCTCCTTGAGGCGCCGGCACGTCTCGTAGCCGTCGATTCCCGGCATCACGATGTCGAGCATGATCAGCAGTGGCTGTACCCGGCGCGCGACCTCGATCGCACTCTCGCCGCTGCGCGTCACGAACAGCCGGTAGCCTCGACCGTCGAGCGTGTGGCGCAGGACGTCGAGATTCGTCGGGTCGTCGTCAACCAGCAGGATGCGGTCGGCATCGTCAACGGGCGGAGCTGGTGTTGTGTTCAAGGCGGACCTCTGGTCAGGTTTCTTCGCGGGCGGTGATTTCGAGCTGGCGCCGTAGCTCGTCCAGGCTCACGGTCATGGTGGCGCCCGCGCGAATCAGCTCTGCGCGGGCGTCGGCCGGCTTGCGGCGGCGAGCCGGGGGCGGACCGGTCGCCGTCAGCACCGGTTGAAACGCCGAGAACAGGGGCACGGGCAATACCGTTTCGAGGGTACTCGAGCGCGGTACCTCTCACGTACACGTCGTCGGTCGCGAATGCGCGGGCTGCGATCTGCACCGGCTCGCGCTCCAGCGCGAGAGCGAGGAGATTGAAGACGTGTTCCCTGACCAGCGCCACCTCACCGCCGCGACCGAGTTCACGCTCCGCGAGCGCCACAGCGTGCGGGAAAGGCTCCTGGAGTGCCGGGTGTTCATCTGTGAGTGCAAGGAGCGCGCGGCCGCAGCGCAGCCTGATCTCGAACTCCGCTGACTCGAGACCAGCGCTGAGGCCGTCCCTCGCGATAGTCGACGGGCATGATTTGAGGGCAATCGGCAACCGTCGACGGACCACGTCAGACGTCGCTGGATCGAGCAGCACGGAGACCATTTCGCCTGCCGCCCGTCCGCCGAACGTTGCCAGCGCAGACACGATCATCTTGACCAGGTTATCCCTCGCGAGGAGCGGCACGAGCGCACCGATAATGAGCGGATCGCGCGGCAGGTTGCGCAGGGCGGCGCCAATCCGCAAGAGATCCCCTGAACGCAGCTCGACGAGGGCAGCGACAACCGGATCGGAGGTCGAGTCCGGCGGTTGAACGGTCTGTGCAGATCCGAGCGCTCGCAGAACCGCTGACCGATCGAGACCCGTCATGCTTCCGGCGACGGTGAAATCGGCCATCGAGGTACTCGACCGCCTGCTCCAGTTCCCCATGCTGGCGTCGAAGGCCTCCTTCGAGAGCGCTCACGTATCCTGCGCGGAGTCGGCGCGCCACGAAGAACTCTCCGGCGGCTACCACCCCCGCGGCGAGATTCACCAACGCCAACAAGTGTGACGGAGCAAGAGGCGCGAGCAGGAGGATGAGCAGTGCGCCCCCGCCCTTTCCAGCGCAATCGACCGCGACATCGATGAGCGACTTCACCGACCGCTTGGCGGACGCCGCCAATGGTGTGTAGAGCAGCTCGTAGCCGGCGCGGAAGGTCGAGTTGCGCACGACGACGTCGCAACCGCGAGGGAGAATGCCGCGCCACGGAGACGGCAGCACGAAGCCGAGAAGGGTGGCTGTTGCCACGACGGCCGGGTGGCTCGCCACCGAACCTCCCAGACCGAGACGTGCCAGCACGAATCGGCCGAGCGAGGCCTGGATCAGCACCGCCGCCAGACCAGTGCCCGAGTAGAACAGGCCGAAGAATCGCACCAGCTGGGGGCCCCGGCCGAAATAGGCGACCGCCTCGGCTTTGAGAAGATAGTCGGTGAGCGCCCCGACCATCGCGGCGAGCGCAATGACAAGGGCAAGATTTCGCAGCAGCGGCTGCCGCCGAAGCTGAGCCCACGCTCCGGCGCGGTCCGGCGCATCCGCGCCGGACGTTCGGCGAGCAGGCGCTCCCTTTCCGACGGCCATGACGCCGGCGACGCAGGCCGCGCCGACGAGAGCGAGCAGCAGGAGAAGCGCGCCCTCCGGCAGCAAGGCCGCCACGCGCTCGGCGCTCACGCCGCCGACGAAACCTCCGAACGTCGCCGCCCCTGCCACACGCGCCATCAGCGGCTTCGCCGAATGAGGGTCGAACCGCTCGTTGAGCAGAGACCAGAAAGCGGAGATCGCAATCCCGCCCAGCACGCTGGAATGCAGGTAGAGGAGCACCGCCGCCGCCCGCGCTTGCGAGCCGAGAAGCAGCCACTCGACCAGGAACAATGCCGCGTTTGCCGCAACGAGCGCGGGAACCGCGCGCGCCGGGCCCAGCGTGGTCAGCAGCCGTCCCGAGAGGTGCGCGGCGACGATCGCGAGCACGGCGGCAGCCGCGATGAAATAGGGAAGGCTCTGAACCGTGAAGAGCGACAGGAACAGCCCGTCGCGGATGGCGTTTGCGCCAACCTGCTGCGCGATGAGCGCCGCCGCAGTCAGCGGCGCGACCAGGTGTGGCTTCCGATCGATCACGATGCCCTGCTACCGACCCGTTCGAGCAGCCCCGTGACCAGCACCTGCGCCTCCTCGGTACTCGTAGCTGTCGATGTGGTTGCGGAGGCCAACCAGATCGCCGGCGCTGCCCGGCATCCCGACGCGGTCGAGATCGGCAAGCGCGCCGCTCGCAGCCGTCAAGTCGAAGTCGCCGAGCGCGGCCTGCAGGCGTTCCAGGACCGCGCGAGCCTCTCCCGAGATCGTCAGCTGTCCGGACTCAGCCGCGGCCGGCGGGGGGACCCCGCGCAGTCCATCGATGGACCGGAAGACCACCGCAGCCCGGCTTTCCAGTTCCGCAAGCAGTCGTGCGAGCTGGTCACCACCACCCTCGCGGCCCGCGCGCTCGAGCGCCTTGGCGGCGGCCCAGAGTGCGTCGGCGCCGAGATTGCCCGATGCCCCGGCGATGGCGTGCGCATGTTTGGCCGCCGCGGCGGCGTCGCCGGCGGCCACGGCCGAACGCAGCGCGTCCAGCGTAGGACTCTGAGTATCGGCGAACCGGATGAGCATCCGCTTCAACGTCTCGTACTCGAGGCCGAGCCGACGCAACGATCCCGCGACGTCGATACCCTCGACGGCCCCGACGTCCGCCACGATCCCCTCGGCCGGTGGCGATGGTGAGCCTGCGGCCAGCCCGGATAGACCATGGCCGTCCTCCGCCGTTTTCTGCCCTTGCGGCAGCCAGCGTCGCAACGACTGCAGGAGCGCCTTTCGCTCGATCGGCTTCGTCACGTGATCGTTCATCCCGGCAGCGAGGCACGCCTCCAGGTCCGATTTCATCGCGTTCGCCGTCATCGCGATGATCGGGAGTGTACAGCCGCTTCGCCGTAATTCCCGCGTCGCCGCGAGCCCGTCCATCTCGGGCATCTGCATGTCCATGAGCACAGCGGTGTACCTGTCAGGCGTGGCGCGGACCATCTCCACCGCTTCACGCCCGTCAGCCGCGATGTCGAGCTCGACCCCCAGCCGTGACAGGATCTCCTCGGCCACCATCTGATTCGCCTCGTTGTCTTCCGCCAGCAGCACGCGCGTATCGAACTCGCGCGTCAGCGCGGTGTCGAGCGCCCGGCGCGACACATGCACGCGCGCACCCTGCGCCTGCACGACGGCGTCGAACAGCGAGGAGGCCGTGATCGGCTTCGGCAGGAACACGTTGACGCCGAGCGCGGCGCAGCGTGCCTCCTCCTCCTTCCCGGCATACGCGCTGATGAGCACGATCGGGAGCGTCCGCGTCTCCTCGCGCGCGCGGATGAGGGCAGCGGCGTCGAGCCCGTTCATACCGGGCAGCAGCCAGTCGAGGACGACGAGGCCGAATGGGTCGCTCGCTCCCGGCCGGTTGCGGCGCTCCAGCAACGCCAGTCCCTCTTCCGCGGTGCCGACCGATACTGGCGGGATCGACCAGCCGCGCAGGAGCGTCTCCAGCAGCTCGCGGCTGCTCTCCGTGTCTTCGATGATGAGTACAGACCGCTCGGTGACGGCGGCCGGAGGCACACGGGGAGCCGCCACTGGCTGGGTCTCGACGGCGAGCCGCGCCGTAAAGATGAACGTGGAGCCCTTGCCCGGCGTACTCTCGATGGTCAGGTCGCCTCCCATCAGGCGCGCCAGCCTCCGGCTGATCACGAGGCCGAGTCCCGTGCCCCCGTACTTTCGAGTGGTTGACGTGTCGGCCTGCGTGAACGACTGGAACAGTCTGGCCTGCTGTTCGGGAGAAATCCCGATACCGGTGTCCTGCACGGCGATGCGCAAGAGCACTTCGTCGCCCGACGGCTCTTTACCGGCCTCAGTGATGGTCTCGGCTTTGACGAGCACCTCGCCCTGATGCGTGAACTTGAACGCGTTGCTTATCAGGTTGTTCAATACCTGCCGGACTCGCAGCGCGTCGCCCCGGAAGCAGTCGGGAACCGTCGGCAGCGCGTGGGTGATGAGCTCGACGTGCTTCTGGATCACAACGGAACGGAACGTCTCGGTCACTTCCTCGAGCACTTCTCGCAGGCTGAAGGGCGCATGCTCGAGCTCCAGCTTGTCGGCTTCGATTTTCGAGAAATCGAGAATGTCGTTGAGGATCCCCAACAGGTTCCTGGCTGACGAGTGAGCCACGGTGATGAATTGATGCGGCTTCGGGGGAAGGTCGGCCTCCAGCGCGAGCCCGGTCATGTTGAGAATCGCGTTCATTGGCGTCCGGATCTCGTGGCTCATGTTCGCCAGGAACAGGGACTTGGTCGCGGTCGCCTCTTCCGCCTTGGCCTTTGCGAGTTTCAGCGCTGTCTCCTGAGCCTTGCGCTCGGTGACGTCGCGGATTGACACGGCGACGTGCATCCCTTCATCTCCGCGGGCCGGCAGCGGACTCAGCCCGATCTCGATCGGGAACTCCGACTTGTCCTGCCGAAGGCCTCGAAGCTCACGATCGGAACCCATCTCACGGGCTACCGGCGAACGCTGGAAGGCGTGCCGCAACCCGGCATGTCCCGGACGCACGTCGGGCGGAACGAGCATCTCCACGGGCTGGCCTACGAGCTGCTCTCGGGTGAAGCCGAACAGCTGTTCGCAACGCGCGTTGGCCAGGCGGATGACGCCCTGTGCATCGACCACCATCAACCCGTCCGGCGCGAGCTCGAGCACGCTGCGGAAGTACCGCTCGGTTTCACGCAGGCGATCGTCGGCCTCCTTGCGGCTCGTAATGTCAGTGAAGCTGACCACCGCCCCGAGCACCGCACCATCCTGAATGATCGGCGTGGTGCCGTACTCGACCGGAAAGCCCTCGCCGTTCTTGCGCCACAGGAATTCGTCATCCACCCGCCGCGCTTCACCCCCGCGACACGCGATGCGCATCGGACATTCCTCCGCCGGATACACGCTTCCATCCGCACGATGGTGGTGGATCAGCGCGTGCGCCTGTTGTCCGATCATGTCCTCCGTCGTGTAACCCAGCAGCCGGCACGCCGCGGCGTTGACGAAGGTGATGACTCCTTCCGGCGACATCCCGTACATCCCCTCGTCCGTGGAATCCAGGATGAGTCGCGTGCGCTGCTCGCTGATGTGCAGCTGGTCGGTCTGCTCTCCGAGCTGGCGGGCCTGCTCCTGTGTTTGACCAAGCAGCTCCTGCGTACGCAGACTGCGCTGCAGCACTTCGAGGCTCATCGCCACCAGCGGCATCAGCTCGCCGAGCAGGGCGCGCTCGCGCGAGTCGAGCGGATGGAAGGTCGCCGTCTCGACCACGCCGAGCAATGTGTCTTTCGAGAGCAGCGGTGATGCGAGGACGTGCACCGGGGCGGCGGCCCCGACGCCCGAGGCGATGCGCAGATAGTCGGGCGGAAGATTGGTGAGCGTGACCGATCTGCCGTCGCGAGCGCACTGTCCCACCAGGCCCTCGCCGAGGCCGAAGGTGGCTGCGGATTGCGCATCGACTGCGAGCCCGTACGCGCCGGCGCGCGAGAGCAGACGCGATTTCTCGTCGAAGACGTAGAACCCGCCAACACCGCCTCCGAGCAGCGGCACCAGGCCGGACAGCAGGCGCTGTCCGAACGTCTCCAGTGAGTTCGTTCCCTGCAACTCTCCGACAACGCCGGAGGCGCTCGACTTGACCCACCGCTGCTCATCGATCGCCGCGGCGCCCTGCTTGAGCACCTCTATCGATCGGGCCAGGCTGCCCGTCTCGTCGCTGGCGCCGGTAAACGGAACGGATTCCGTGTAATCCCCTGCCGCGATGGTTTTCACCGATCGCTCGAGCGCCTGAATCGGGTTCACCAGCCGACGGAAGGTCACCACGCCGAGCAGTCCCGCCACCAGCAAAGCGATGAGGTCGGCGGCGATTATCTGCGTTCGCGTCTGCTCGATGGCGTCCAGGGCGGCGCGAGCGGCGCGGCTTCCAACATCTCTGTTGTACTCAATCCACTCGCTCGTCGCTGTACTCAGGCTGATGCCCAACGGACCAATCGTCGCGTCGAAATACTGGAGCGCATCGTCGTGTCGGCCAGCCTCGGCCAGCGCCATCACGTGTTTGGCTTCGCGGATGTACTGTTGGCTCAACGTGCGGAAGTCGCCCAGCAGCCGGCGGTTGCGCTCATCGGTGACGAACGAGTCGTTGAATTGCTGAAGGAGCCTGGTCAGCGTCTGGTCGTCTTCGTCGAAAGCGTCCCGGGCTGCGGATCGGTGACGCTGGTCCGTGGCGAGCAGGAAGCTGCGCAGGTTGACGCGAATTTCAGCAAACCGGCGGGCAATGTTTCCAAGCAGGGCGACGCTGGCGAGCTGGGATTCCGCGACGAATCGGCTACGCTCCTCGATGGTCGACAGCTGAAAGTGGGCAAGGATGCCGAGCGCCAGCAGTCCCATCAGGGGAACCGCCAGCAGCGCTATCAGCCGTTTGCCGAT